>CAVWEX010000006.1:0-35973 GCA_963754125.1 uncultured Gammaproteobacteria bacterium | reverse complement strand
CCTTGCGGCCGGTGCCGCGGGCCGTAGTGCAGGCTCGAGCAGATCACGATGGGTGCCAGGCGGACGGCGAAACGAGCGGATGCTTCTCTCGATCATGAATGACTGCCACTGGCGGAAACCCGGGCCGCGATGATGCCATCCCGGACGCGCGCCGCCGATTTCAATTGGGCCCGGCGCTGAGTCATGACTCACGCCATGCAGACCGCCAGCGGCGAGGTCGCCGAATTCACCCTCAAGGCGGTCGTCGTCGGCGTCGTGCTCGGGATCGTGTTCGGTGCGGCGAACGCGTACCTCGGCCTGCGCGTCGGCCTGACGGTCTCGACGTCGATCCCCGCGGCCGTGATGACGGTGGCGATGTTCCGCCTGCTGCGCCGCGCGGCACGATCCTCGAGGCGAACATGTCGCAGACGATCGGCTCCGCGTCGACCTCGCTCGCCTCCGGCACGATCTTCACGATCCCGGCGCTGTTCCTGTGGGGCGTGGTGCCGCCCTACCTGCAGGTCGTCGTGCTCGCCTTCCTCGGCGGCGTGCTCGGCATCGCGGCGATGGTGCCGCTGCGGCGCCTGCTGATCGTCCAGGCGGACGACGAGCTGCCCTACCCCGAGGGCACGGCGTGCGCCGAGGTGCTGCGCGCCACGGTGCCGAGGACGGCCGGCGCCGGCGAGCGCTGGATCTTCCGCGGCATGGCGGTCGGCGCGGCGATCAAGCTCGCGATCGCGCTCGCCTCCTGATCCCCGATGAGCTGCAGCGCGGCGCTGCCGGTCCTGCCGAAGGCCGAGCTCGCGCTCGAGGTCGCGCCGGCGCTGCTCGGCGTCGGCTTCATCGTCGGGTACCGCCAGTCGGCGGTGTGCGTCGCGGGCGCGCTGATCTCGGCGGTCGTGCTCACGCCGCTGATCGCGTGGATGGGCGCCTCGATGACGACGCCGCTCTATCCCGAGACGACGCGACTCGTCTCCGACATGTCCGCCGGCGACATCTGGTCGAGCTACGTGCGCTACATCGGCGCGGGCGCGGTGGCCACGGCCGGCATCGTCACCGTGCGCGCGGACTGCCGACGATGGTGGGCGCGTTCCTCGCCGTGGCACGCGGCATGCGCGGCAGCGGCAGCGGCAGCGGCACGGTCGAGCGCACCGACCGCGACCTGCCCGGCGGCTTCGTCGTCGGCGGCGTCGCCTTCGTCGTGCTGGTCGCGGGCCTCGTGCCGGGCGTGTTCGCGGGCGAGATGGGCGGCGTGCACGCGCCGTGCTCGCCGCCGGCGTCGGCGTGTTCGGCGTGCTGTTCGTGACCGTGGCGTCGCGCATCGTCGGCATCGTGGGCGTGTCGTCGCAGCCGACCTCGGGCATCACGCTCGTCACGCTGCTCGGCACCGCGTCGGTGTTCGCGGCCGCCGGGCTGGAAGGGCCCGGGCGCGCAGGCGGCCGTGCTGACGGTCGGCACCATCGTCGCGGTCGCGGCCAGCAAGGCCGGCGACATCTCGCAGGACCTCAAGACCGGGTGGCTGGTGGGCGCGACGCCCGCGCGGCAGCAGTTCGGCCAGCTCATCGGCGCGGCCGTCGCCTGCTGGGCGGTGGCCGCCACCGTGATGCTGCTCGGCCACGCCTACGAGTTCGGCTCGCGCGAGATCCCGGCGCCGCAGGCCACGCTGATGAAGACGATCATCGAGGGCGTGCTCGCCGGCGCGCTGCCGTGGGACCTCGTGCTCACCGGTGCGGGGCTCTCGATCGGCGCGATGCTCTGCGGCGTGTCGGGCCTCGCCTTCGCGATCGGCGTGTACCTGCCGCTCGCGACGATGGCGCCGCTGTTCGTGGGCGGCTGCGTGCGCGCGCTCGTCGAGCGCAACCGCGCGCCGCGCGCCGAGGGCGACAGCGATACGGGCATCCTCGCGGCCTCGGGCCTCGTGGCCGGCGAGGGACTCGCCGGCGTGGCGGTGGCCGGGCTCGTGGCGGCGGGCGTCGCGCCCAAGGTGATGGACCCGCGGCTCGGCGGGCTCACGGGCGAGCTCGTGGCGCTCGCGGTCGCGGTCGCCGTGTGCGCGTTCCTGCTGCGCGGCGGGAGCGGCGGCGGCGTTGCCTTCGGGCGCGTGACGCGCGCGAGCCCCGCGACTGCTCAGGCGCTGCCCCGATGCGCCGTAGCGACGCCTGACCTCGGCGACCGACCCGGCGACGAGCTGCTCCAGCACCTCCACGTCGAGCTCCTCGAGGCGCCTGAAGTACAGGCACGACTTGCCCATCCTGTGCCGGCCGAGCCTCGCCAGCAGCGATTCCTGCCCGTCCGCCTCGGCCACGAGGTAGATCACGAGGTCCTTTCCACGTATGGCGAAGCCGGTCAGGCTCGACGTTCCCGTCGTTCCGCTCGGGTAGGTGTATCGATAGGAGCCGTAGCCGACGATGCTCGGCCCCCACATCGTCGGCTTCTCTCCCGTCACCCGCCTGAACATGGCCATCAGGGACTTGCAGTCGGCCCGTTGCTCGTCGGTGGCTCGCGAGTCGATGTAGTCAGCAACGCTCGCGCCGGTCGGTTTGGTCTTTGCCTCTGCCATGGTCGCGCCTTCCATCCCGCACTTGCGCGGGATTCTGCCCGCTGCAGGCGCGATCGGAAAGAACGCCCGATGGCCGGCATGCGGCGAACCCAGCTCGCCGGCGTCGCGGTGCGCCGCCCGCCGCCGCACCCGCGGTTTGCGTCGTCCCGCCGGGCTCGGCACTATCCCGGCCACGCGACCGCGAGGAGCCCGCCCGCAATGCAGCCCGCCGACGAGATCGAGGAAGCGCCGTCGCACCTGTCGGTGGAGGCGGCGCGCGCCTACGTGGACGCGCGCACGCAGGGCCTGTGCCACGACGGCGCCCTCGAGGTCGCGCTCGGGGTCGAGCACTCGGTGACCGTGGGCAGCGACCGCCTCGAGACGGTGGAGTTCAAACTCGCACATGTCGAGCGCGCCGTGCAGGAACTGAGCGACGTCGTCTACCGCCAGCAGCAGCAACTCGACGCCGCGCTCGCGATGAACCAGCGCCTGCACCGACAGCTGCAGGAGATCGAGGGCCAGGCGTCCGACGCCTCGCCTGTCGAGATCCCGCCGCACTACTGAACGCCGCGACGGACCGCACCGTGATCCGCATCGTGATCCGGAAAGGCTGGACCGCTTACGCCGCAGCGCTCACCGCACTGATCGTGCTGGGCGAAGCCGCGAACCTCGTCCAGGGCGCAGTCGATATACGCACGCCGGCGAACTGGGTGCTGAGCGCCGTGCTGCTCATCGCCACCTGGGGCTACGCGCTGCGCCGCCCGATCGGCGCCCATCGCTACTGGGGCCCGGCCTTCTGGGTCGTGTTGATTGCAACGCTGGCTGCACTCTGGCCCGTGCTGATGGCCGGCCCCGCCGCGATCGTCGTGGCCGGGATCCTGCTGCCGCTCATCGCACCTGCGTTCTACGCTGCGTATCGTTACGCGTATCGCTCGCCCGAAGTCTGGCCGGCGCCGGAGGACACACCATGACGACGAATCCGATGTCTCCCTCGCTCGTGCAGCAGGTGATTGCGAAGCAGTTCCCCGGCCTGCTCGGCATCGAGCTCGTCGAGACCACGCCCGAGCGCGTGGTGGGCCGGCTGCGGGCGCGGACGGAGATCTGCACCGTCGGCGGCATGCTGCACGGCGGCGCCGTGATGGGCTTCGCCGATACCCTGGGCGCGGTCGGCACCTTCCTCAACATGCCACCGGGTGCGACGACCACGACGATCGAGTCGAGCACGAAGTTCATGGCGGCTGCGCCCGAGGGGCAGGTGCTGACCGGCGAGTCGGTGCCGCTGCACAAGGGGCGCACCACGATGGTGTGGCAGACCTCGATCCGCCGCGAGGACGGCCGGCTCTGCGCGCTGGTGCTGCAGACGCAGCTGATGATGGAGCCGAAGGCGGCGCCGTCGGCGTGACGGGGTGAGTCGGACCAGGCTATTTCAAAATGCTATTTCGAATCAGCCGCGCCTGAAGCCCGCGACTCGTGCAGCTCCATCCCCACTCTCAGCCGCTCGCCGCTGCCGGCCACCACGATCAGGTTCTGCCCGAACGCCACGCCCTTGAGCGCCGCGTCCCAGCGATAGGTCTTGAGCGTGCGCATCGGCTCCTCGCCCTCCACCTCGCCCGTCGCCTGGTTGGTGGTGGTGATGCGGCAGCGGGTGCAGGGCTTCACGCGACGCAGGCGCACCCCACCGGTCACGAGATCCTGCAGCTCGTCCTCGCCGTAGGCAGGCAGGCCGTCGAGCACGAGGTTGGGCCGGAAGCGGTCCATGGGCAGCGGCACGGCGAGCCGGGCGTTCAGGTCGGCAAGTGAGGCGCGCGAGATCGCGAGCAGCGCGAAACCGTCGGAGAAGCGGTTGAGCGCGGCGAGCCCGCCGGTCCAGGCCGCATCGCTCGCGCGGGGACGGGACGGGTCGAAGCGCACCAGCTTGAGCGGGCGGTCGGCGAACGAGCTCAACCACTGGGCCGCCACCTCGCCCTGGTCGAAGGCGCGGCAGCGATCTCGCCACACCGTGACCTCGACCGCCTCGCCGGCGTGATCGAACGGCACGGTCAGCGGCTCGAGGCCCGGGGCCGCGAGCACCAGCGCGTCCGCGGTGAGCCGGGCCTCGACGAGCGCGAGTCGCGGCAGCTCGCGCTGCGTGACGAAGCGGCCCTCTGGGGTGACGATCATCCACTCGCGGTCGTGCTCGAGGCCGGCCTCGGTCAGCCGCGCCTCGGACACCGCGACGCCGCGGCAGGACTTGACGGGATACACGTGCAGCGCGGCGAGCGTGATCACGCGGCCACCATAGCCGATCGGAACGCGCCCCGCCTCAGCTCGCCAGCGGCAGCGGCTGCGGGCGGCCGGTCTGGTAGCCCTGCAGGAAGTCCACGCCCATGCGGCGCGCGGAATCCGCGGCGGCCAGGTCCTCGACGTGCTCGGCAACGACCTGGAAGTTGAGCGAGCGGGCCATCTTGATCATCGCCGTGACCATGGCCTGGTTGACGCTGTCGGAGGCGAGGTTGCGGATGAAGTAGCCGTCGATCTTCAGGTAGTCGAGCTGCAGGTTCTTGAGGTTGGCGAACGAGCTCAGGCCGCGACCGAAGTCGTCGAGCGCGAACTGGCAGCCCATGCCGTGCAGCACGCCGATGAAGCGGCGCGCGTGCTCGATGTTGGTGATCACGGAGTTCTCCGTGACCTCGAAGCACACGCAGTCGGGCGACACGCCGGTGCGGTCGAGACATTCGACCACGAACTCGAGGAACGAGCCGTCGCCGAGCGTCTGCCCCGAGAGGTTGATGCACAGGCTGCGGCCGGGCGGCAGCCTGAGAACGCCGCGGGCGAAGGCCGCGAGCGCGGTCTGCACCACCCAGCGGTCCACGTGCGGCATCAGCCGGTAGCGCTCGGCGGCCGCCATGAACTCCGACGGCGTCACGAACGTGCCATCGTCGTCGCGGAGCCTGAGCAGCACCTCGAGGCCGGGCCCGCGCGTGGCGGTCTCGTCCACGGCGACGATCGGCTGCGCATGCAACTCGAACCGACCGTCGCGCAGCGCCGTCTGCAAACGCTGCAGCCACTGGATCTCGCCGCGGCCGCGGGCCGCCGCCTCGTCGCGCGCCGAATACACGTGCACGTGGCCGCCCTGCCTCTTCGCGACGTAGCAGGCCGAGTCGGCCGCGCCGAGCAGGTCCTCGAGCGAGCCGCTCTCGCGCGAGATCTCCACGAGGCCGACGCTCACGCCGACGTTGAAGATCTTGTCCTTCCACACGAAGCGGAACTCGCCGACCGTGCGCACCACGTCGTCGGCGATCTGCCGCGCCTTCTCGAGCGGACAGCCGGCCAGCAGGATGCCGAACTCGTCGCCGCCGAGTCGCCCGACGGTGTCGGAGTCGCGCACGGCGTCCTTGATGAGCCCGGCCACCTCGCGGAGCAGGCCGTCGCCCGCGCTGTGACCGCACTCGTCGTTGACGGACTTGAAGCGGTCGAGGTCGAGGTAGCACAGCACGTGGCGCGCCCCACCGGTATGCGCCTCCTCGAGCGATTCCTGCAGCCGGCGCTCGAACTCGCGGCGGTTGACGAGGCCGGTGAGCGCGTCGTGGCTCGCCTGGTAGGACATCTGGCGCGTCAGGCCGCGCAGGTCGGTCACGTCGCGCAGCGCGATCACGGTGCCGGCGAGGTCGCCGGTCGCATCGCGCAGCGGCGACACGCTGAGCTCGATCGAGCGCTCGCCCTCGCCGTTGCCCGAGACGACCATGCCGCGGCGGCCGACGTGCACTCGGCCGCCGGTGGTGAGGCACTGCCGCACCGGATCGCCGAGCGCCTTGCGATCGCCCTCCTCGACGAGATCGATGACCTCGAGGAGCGCAAGACCGTGCGCGTCCGCTGCCGGCCGGCCGATCAGTCCCTCGGCCGCACGGTTCACGTAGGCGATGTGCCCCTGCAGGTCGGTGGTGATCACGCCCTCGCCGAGTGCGTCGAGCGCCTCCCAGGCATTGGCGTGCGCGCGGTGGACGGGCTCACGCGGCGCCGGGCTCATCTCCACGGCCGACACCAGCAGCGCGGGCTCGCCCTCGAACGTGGTGGGCGACAGCGCGAGCTCGACCCGCGACGCGTGGCCGGCCGCTGCGGGCAGCTCGACCTCGAGCCGCGCGGGAGCCGGCTCGCCGGCGTGGTGGCGGCGCAGGTGGCCGGCCAGCAGCTCGCTGAAATCCGGGTGCACCAGGTCCGTCAGTGTCCGTCCGACGAGGTCCGCGGGCGAGGCGGCGCCGCACAGCTCTGCGAAGCGCGCATTGGCGAGCCGGATGCCGCCGCGCTCCACGGCGATGCCCTCGTGCATGGCCTCGGCGAGGCGGCGGTAGAGCGCCCCCCGCTCGACCTGTGCCTCCTTCTCGCCGCGCAGGCGCGCGACGAGCCGCTCGGCGCTCTGGGCCACCTCGGCGGCGGGTCCGCCGCCGGCGTCGGGCACGAGCGATTCGGAGTACTCACCGGCCTCAGCAACCGCCTCGAGACGCTCGCCGAGTTCACGTACCTTGCCGATCTCGCGCACGCGCACGGCGAGCAGCACTGCGAGCAGCGCTGCCACCAGTCCGACGGCGATGAGCGCGACGGTCAGCATGGCGTGGGTCCAGGGTCGTCCTTGTGGGCCTGCGAGGGCGCGGATCGCGCCGGAATTCCTCGGTGTTGTCGTTATTTCCTGCGTCGCCGGAGCATAGCGGAACGGCTCGCCAGCACCCGGCGCTTTCACCATAATGCCGCACGCCTCACGCCTTGTCGCCCGGCGACGGAGCGCTTAACCTTTCGGGCCTCCCGCGCGCCGACCGTCGCCCGGGTTCCCTCGACGCACCGTGGTACGCGAGCCCATGCTTGATTCCGATTTCGCCCGACGCCAGATGATCGAGCAGCAGGTCCGCGCCTGGGCCGTGCTCGACGCCGCCGTGCTCGAGACCATGGGGCGCGTCCCGCGCGAGGCGTTCGTGCCCCCCGCCTACCGTGACCTCGCTTTCGCCGACATGGCCGTGCCGATCGGCCACGGGCAGCACATGCTCACGCCGACGCTGGAAGGCCGCATCCTGCAGTCGCTCGAGTTGCGGCCCGACGACGCGGTGCTCGAGGTGGGCACCGGCAGTGGTTACTTCGCCGCCTGCCTCGGCGCGCTCACCCGCACGGTGACCTCGCTCGAGATCGTCGCGGACCTTGCGGACGCGGCCCGGACGAGCCTCGCTCGCTCGGGCGCGATCAACGTGACCGTCGAGAACGTGGACGCGTTCGGTCGCGAGTACGCCGCGCGCTACGACGTGATCGTGCTGACCGGATCGCTGCCGGTGTACGACCCCCGCTTCGAGTCGCTGCTGGCCGAGGGTGGCCGGCTGTTTGCCGTGGTGGGCACGGGCCACGCCATGGACGCGCGGCGGATCACCTGCACCGGACCCGGCCAGTGGCGGGGCGAGAGCCTGTTCGAGACGGCCATGGATCCCCTGGTCCACGCCCCGGAGCCGCCCGGGTTCGTCTTCTGAGGCACGCCAGTCGCCGGCCCGGGGTTTCCATTGTCCCGGCGGGTGATATAGTGTGCTACAACACCAATTGAACCACCGGCGAGCTGCTCGCCAGACGGTGAATCCATGCGTAACAAGTCCTTCCTGCTCGCCAGCTGCGTCGCGCTCGCCCTCGGCACGTCCGTCGCGCGGGGCGAGAACCTGCTCGAGGTGTACCAGGCGTCGGTCAAGAGCGACCCCATCGTGCGCGAGGCCGAGGCCAACCGGCTCGCCGCCCTCGAGGCCAAGCCCCAGGCACGCGCGCTGCTGCTGCCGCAGGTCTCGCTCGGCGGGCAGCTGTACACGAGCGATTCCGAGGGTGAGTCCTACTTCCCGCAGGTCGACACCACGACCGGGGAGGTCATCTCGGTCGGCAACCGCAACGAGACCGACACCAGCTCGTACTGGGACTACACCGCGCAGCTGACCCAGACGATCTTCCGCTGGGACCAGTGGCAGACCCTGAAGCGCGCCGACTCCGAGGTCGCGCTCGCCGAGGCCAACTACCGCGCGGCCCAGCAGGACCTGATGGTGCGCGTCTCGCGGCGCTATTTCGACGTGCTCGCGGCCGAGGACACGCTGTCCGCGGCGGAGGCGACCCTGCAGGCCTTCAGCCGCCAGCTCGAGCAGTCCGAGAAGCGCTTCGAGGTCGGCCTGATCGCGATCACGGACGTGCAGGAATCGAAGGCCGCGTTCGACAGCGCGACGGCCGGCGTCATCGCAGCGAAGCGCGCGCTCGCGAGCACCCAGGAACTGCTGCGCGAGCTGACCGGCGAGGTCTACGACACGCTCGCGAAGCCGGCGGACGACATGCCGCTCGACCAGCCGCAACCGGCCGACGAGGACGACCTGGGTTACGCAGTCGCTGGAGCAGAACCTCACCGTGATCGCGGCTCGCCTCGGCGTCGAGACCGCCAAGGCCGACGTCAAGATCGCGCAGTCGGGCCACCTGCCGACCGTCGACCTGTACGCGCAGCGCTTCGAGAACGACCGCTCGGCCGACCAGGTCAACACGCGCCTGCAGCGTTCGGACGACTCCGGGCGTGCCGGATCCCATCCCGGTGGCCGGCACCGCCGACTCGAACCGCACCGACGACGTGATCGGCCTGCGCCTCAACGTGCCGATCTTCAGCGGCGGCGCCACCCAGTCGCGCGTGCGCCAGCAGGTGTACCGCCATCGCGCCTCGCGCGAGAGGCTCGACGGTGCATTGCGGGGCGCCGAGCGCGAGACGCGCGACGCCTACCTCGGCGTGATCGCGGAGCGGGCGCGCGTGAACGCACTCAAGCAGTCGGTGACCTCGAACGAGACCGCGCTCGAGGCGACCGAGGCGGGGTTCGAGGTGGGCACCCGCACGACCGTGGACGTGCTCGAGGCACGCCGGCGCCTGTTCGAGGCGCAGCGCGACTACGCCCGCAGCCGCTACGACTACCTGATCAACCTCGTGCGCCTGAAATCCGCCGCCGGCATCCTGGCACCGCAGGACCTCGCCTACATCAACGAGTTCCTGACCCAGCCGACACCGCTGCAGATCACTCGCCCGGCGAGCTGAGCAGCGGCACGATCATCGCCACGAGTCGCTCCACCGCGCCGCGGCTCTGCGCCACCGCGTGCAGGCCGCGTGCACCGTCGGCCCGGGCGGTCTCCAGGTGGTCGAACCAGTCGTTGACCCGCTGCGCGAGGTCCTCCCGGCTCTTCACGATGCGCAGCGCGCCCGAGCGCTGCAGGAGTTCCGCGACGTCCTGCGCGTTCTGCGTGTGCGGGCCGGACAGCATCGGCAGGCCGAGTACCGCGGGCTCGAGCAGGTTGTGGCCGCCGACCGGCACGAGGCTGCCGCCCACGAAGGCGACGTCCGCGGCGGCGTAGAAGAGCTGCAGATCGCCGAGCGTATCGACGAGATACACGGCGTCGCTGGCCGAGGGCCCCACCCCTGAGCTGCGCTGCGCGAACGCGAGGCCGCGTCGTCGCAGCAGCGCGCGGACGGCCTCGAAGCGCTGCGGGTGGCGCGGCACCAGGACCAGCAGCGCATCGGGGTGGCGCTCGCGGACGAGCACGTGCGCGGCGAGCGCCGCCTCTTCCTCGCCCTCGTGCGTGCTGCCCGCGATCCAGGTGGGCCGTGCCCCGACCCAGCGCTCGCGGAACGCCCGCCCCTCCGCCACCGTGGCGGCCGGGATCTCGAGGTCGAACTTCACGTTGCCGGTGACCTGGACGCGGCCGGCGGCCGCCCCGATCGCACGAAAGCGCTCGGCGTCGGCGGCCGTCTGCGCGCCGATCACGATGCCGTGGGACAGCGTTTCCTTGAACAGCGACGCCATGCGGCGGTAGCGGTCCACCGAACGGGTCGAGAGGCGCGCGCTCGCGATCACGAGCGGGATGCCGCGCCGGCCGAGGGCGTTGTAGAGCGTCGGCCAGATCTCGGTCTCGAGGATGATGGCGACGCGCGGCTGCACGCTGTCGAGGAAGCGCCGCACCGAGCCCGGCAGGTCGTAGGGCAGGTAGCAGTGGCGCACCGACTCGCCGAACAGCGCACGGGCGCGTTGCGCCCCCGTGGGCGTGACCGTGGTGACCACGACCGGGATTCCCGGGAAGCGCTGGTTCAGCGTGCGGATGAGTCCCACCGCCGCCTGCACCTCGCCCACCGACACCGCGTGCACCCACAGGCCGCCGGGGTCCGGCGGCGGCGCGATGAAGCCGAGGCGCTGACCGAGCCGCCCGCGGTAGTCGGGGTTCCACAGCGCCTTCCAGCCCTCCATGGCGATGACGATCGGCGCGAGCAGGTAGGTGAGCACGACGTAGAGGACGCGCATCAGCCTGCCTCGCATCCGGCGCGCAGTTGGCCCCAGGCGGCTGCATCGAAGCGATCCGCAGGCAGCGGCGCGCTCACTTTCGCGAGCGAGCGACGCAGGCGCTCGAGCACGGCCTGCTCCCAGGCCCCGCGCGCCCGCAGGCGGCCGCGGTCGAAGTCGAGCACGTACACCGCGCCGTCCTCGCCGATCAGGATGTTGTGGGCGTTGAGGTCGGCATGGTGCACGCCGCGCGCGTGCAGCCGGGCGATGCAGGCACCGACGGCGCGCCAGGTTGCCGCGGCGAGCGGTGCGGCGGCGATCGCCTGGGCGAGCGTGCGCCGCGTGGGCAGTTCCTCGGTGAGCAGGTCCGCCCGGTACAGCAGGCCGCGGCGCACGTAGCGCGCCGCCACCGGGTGCGGCACGGGCAGGTGCCACTCGCGCAGCTGGCGCAGCAGGCGGAACTCGCGGAAGGAGCGCGTGCGCGCCGCGCCCGTGTAGAGGTAGGTGTCGTCGGCCACGCGGGCCACGAGGCCGCCACGGCGGTAGTGACGCAGCACCCAGCGGCGCTCGGCGTCGTGCAGGAAGGCGACGGTGCCGCGGCCGCCGGCCGTTTCCTCGAGGCCGCCTCGCGTGCGCCAGTGGCCGCGATCGAAGATCCGCTCGTCCGGCTGGCTGCTGCGCGAGGCATCGTATAGCATCGCGCCGCCCGCGGTCGGCGCGACGATTTCCGGGCCTGCGCTCACGCCGTTCGACCTTCCTCGCTGGATCCTCAGGTCGGATTGTTCACCATCGGACACCCGCTGCCTACCGCCCCGACCGCGATGCCTCCGACCGCCACCGATCCGCCCCGACGCCTGTGCGTGCTGCGCCTCTCGGCGCTCGGCGACGTGTGCCACGTGCTGCCGGTGGTGCGCACGCTGCAGGACGCGTGGCCCGGCGTCGGGATCACCTGGATCATCGGCCGCCTCGAGCACAAGCTGCTCGGCCACCTGCCCGACGTCGAGTTCGTGGTGTTCGACAAGAAGGCGGGTGTGGCGGCCTACCGCGAGCTGCGCCGCCGCCTGGCCGGGCGTCGCTACGACGCGCTGCTGCACATGCAGCTCGCGATCCGCGCCAGTCTCGCCGCGGCGCAGGTGCCGGCACGGCGGCGCATCGGCTTCGACCGCGCGCGTGCGCGCGAGCTGCAGTGGTTGTTCACGAACGAGCGCATCGCCCCGCGCCGCCGCGAGCACGTGCTGGACAGCCTGTTCGGCTTCGCCGAGGCGCTGGGCGTGCCGGGCCGCTCGATGCGCTGGGACATCCCGCTGTCCGAGTCCGCGCTCGACCATGCCCGCCGCGTCATTGCCGACGGCGAGCCCACGCTGGTGCTGAGCCCGTGCTCGAGCCACGCGCTGCGCAACTGGACGCCCGAGGGCTACGCGGCGGTGGCGGACCACGCGGCGGCGCGTCACGGCCTGCGGGTACTCATCTGCGGCGGCCCGAGCCCGCTCGAGCTCGAGTACGGGACACGCATCGCCGCGCTGATGCGCGGTCCCTGCGTGAATCTCGTGGGCAAGGACACCCTGCCCCAGCTGCTCGCGACCCTCGCCCGCGCCACGGCGGTCCTGACACCGGACTCGGGGCCCGCGCACATGGCGACCGCGGTCGGCACGCCGGTGATCGGCCTCTACGCGGCCACCAACCCGGCGCGCAGCGGCCCGTACTTCAGCCGCGAGTGGTGCGTGGACCGCTACGACGCCGCGGCGCGGCGGTTCCACGGCCGGCCCGCCGCCGAGCTGCCGTGGACCACCAAGATCGAGGAGCCGGGCGTGATGGAGCTCATTACCGTCGCGAACGTGATCGAGCGACTCGACGCGCTGCTCGCCGCCGGCGCGCCACGTACGCCGCGCACGCCGGTCGGCTGACGGCGAGCCCGGCGGCGGGCGATAATGCCGTCGAGACACGCGCCAGGAGCAACACACGTGGGTGCCCGAGCCAGCGAGACGTCGACCCAGCCGAACGCCCAGCACCACTACGAGGTGACGGCGGACGACCTGCCGCTGTCCTGCCCGATGCCCGGCATGCAGCTGTGGAACAGCCACCCGCGGGTGTACCTGCCGATCGAGCAGACCGGCTGGGCGAAGTGCCCCTACTGTTCCGCGGAATTCACGCTCAAGGGCTGACGCTCACGCCTTGCGGCTGTAGTCGGCGTAGCTCTTCTCCTCGACC
Source organism: uncultured Gammaproteobacteria bacterium (assembly GCA_963754125.1). Taxonomy (GTDB): domain Bacteria; phylum Pseudomonadota; class Gammaproteobacteria; order Steroidobacterales; family Steroidobacteraceae; genus RPQJ01. The sequence continues at coordinate 22,962 of CAVWEX010000006.1, read as the reverse complement.
AGCGTCGAGCCGAGCTTCGTGTTGATCTTCTTCTTGAGGGCGGCGCGCTCGTCGTTGGTCACGTAGACCGCGCGGGCGAGCCCGATGAACACCTCGCCGAAGTTGCCGTCCCGCTCCTGGTCGCGGATGCGGTCCTCGATGTCCCAGAGCTTGCCGTTCACCTCGCGCAGGGCATCCCACTCGGCGCGGATGTCCGTGGCGGCGAACGGCGAGGCGCGCCAGGTGTCGGTGAGCAGCGCGAGCTCCGTGCGCACGTTGTGCAGCTTCGCCGCGTCGGTCATGCGCTGCGACTTGATCTCGAGGATCGTGATCTTGTCGATCAGCTCGCCCGGGGAGATCGGCACCATCAGTTCGGCCATGGGGAGCCTCGGCTCGCGGAGTGTGCCCGGATTATAGGGAAACCGGCGCAGCGGCCCTATTCTCCAAAGGCCGCTTCCCAGATCGCGGTCACCGCGGCGCGCTCCGCGGTGAACTCGGTCGCGGGGACGATGCTCGCCTCGGCCTCGAGCGACAGGTGGTGCAGCCGCTGGCGGTAGCTGCGGTAGGCGCCCGTGAGCACGTCCACCGTGGCCTGCGGCACGAGGTCCGCCGAGGCGAGGCTCTCGAGCTGGCGGATGTTGTCCGAGTAAGTGACGAGGTCCGGGTAGCGCTCTGCCCAGAGCAGCGTCCAGTACTGCGCCAGGAACTCGATGTCGGTGATGCCGCCGGCGTCGCGCTTCAGGTCGAACTGGTCCGGGCCGGCGTGGGCGAGTTCGACGCGCATGCGCTCGCGCATGGCGCGGACGTCCTCGCGCAGCGTGTCGCGGCGCACCGCGTAGCGCAGCAGGTCGCGCCGCAGCGACTCGAAGCGCTCGCGCAGCGCCGGGCTACCGGCCACGACGCGGGCGCGCAGCAACGCCTGGTGCTCCCAGGTCCACGCCTCGCTGCGCTGGTACTCGCCGAAGCCCGTGAGGCCCTGGACCAGCAGCCCGCCCTTGCCGCTCGGTCGCAGGCGCGTGTCCACCTCGTAGAGGCGCCCGGAGGCACTGTGCACGGTGAGCAGGTGCACGAGGCGCTGCACCAGCCGCATGAAGAACACGCCGTTGTCGACCGCCTTCGGCCCGGCCGTGCGCTGCACCTCGCCGGCCGAGTCGTGCAGGAACACGAGGTCGAGGTCCGAGCCGTAGCCGAGCTCGATGCCGCCGAACTTGCCGTAGGCGACGACGACGAGGCCGGCCTCGACGAGCGTCGATTCGTCCGGCCCGCAGCGCGGCACGCCGTGACGCGCAACGATCTGCTCCCAGGCGAGCGCGAGCGCCTCGACGCAGATCAGCTCCGCGATGTCGGTGAGCCGGTCGCTCACCTTCATGAGCGGCAGGCGACCGGTCAGGTCCGGCACGGCGACGCGGAACACCGCGGCCCGCTGGAACTCGCGCAGCAGGTCCACCTGCCGCTCCGGGTCGTCCGCGCCCGCCCCCGCCATGCGCGCGCGCAGGTCCTGCTCGAACTCCGTCCGCGACGGAACGGTGTCGAACAGCCGCTCGTCGAGCAGCTCGTCGAGCAGCAGCGGGAAGGCCGCGATCTGGTCGGTGAGGAACTGCGACTGCGCGCAGATCTCCACCAGCCGGCGCCGCGCGACCGGGTTCTCGTTGAGCAGCGCGAGGTACACGGTTCGCCCCCCGATCCGCTCGATGACGTGCAGCACGCGGCCGAGCGCCACCGCCTCGCCCGCGCCACCGGCGATCTCCTGCAGCAGCTCGGGGAGCAGCGTCTGCAGTCGCCGCCGGCCGGTCTCGTCCAGCCGCTGCCAGTACGCGCTCTGCCTGAGCACCTCGAGCCGCGCGAGCACGTCCTCGGCCTCCGCGATGCCGACGGCGCCGAGCAGTTCGCGGCGCGCCGCATCGTCGAGCCCCGGCTCGAGCAGGGCCACGAGCGCGCGGCCCGAGGCGGCGACGGCACCCGGCTCCGCGGGCCCGAAGATGAGCGACTGGAAGTGCGCGCTCACGCGCCGCCGGTGCCGCTCGATCTCCCCGGACAGCGTGGCCCAGTCCGGCGAGTCCATTGAAAGTGCGAGGCGTGCCCGGCCCGTCTCGTCCTGCGGCAGGTCGTGGGTCTGCTCGTCGTTGCGCTCCTGCAGGCGGTTCTCGACCCGCCGCAGGAAGCGGTAGGAGTCGCCGAGTTCCTCGACCGCGCGCGGCGTGAGCAGCTTCTGGCCCGCGAGCAGCGGCAGCGCCTCGAGCAGGCGGCGCGTCTGCAGCGCGGGCTTGCCGCCGCCGCGGATCAGCTGGAACGCCTGCACGATGAACTCGATCTCGCGGATGCCGCCCGGGCCGAGCTTGACGTTGTCGCGCAGCTCGCGGCGCTCGACCTCGCGTGCGATCAGCTCCTTCATGCCGCGCAGCGACTCGAACACGCTGAAATCGAGGTAGCGGCGGAACACGAACGGACGCAGCACGTTGCGGTACAGCTCGCCGAACGGACCGGCGCCGTGCACCGGCCGCGCCTTGACGTAGGCGTAGCGCTCCCAGTCGCGGCCCTGGTGCTGCAGGTAGTCCTCGAAGGCGTCGAAGCTCACCACCTGCGGACCGGACTCGCCGAAGGGCCGCAGCCGCAGGTCCACGCGGTACACGAACCCCTCGGCGGTCACGCTGCCGAGCAGCTGCGCCACGCGCCGACCGACCCGTGCGAAGTACTCCTCGTGCTCCATCGGGCGCGGACCTACGGTCTCGCCGTGCGAGGGAAACAGGAACACGAGGTCGATGTCGGAGGAAAAGTTGAGCTCGCCGCCGCCGAGCTTGCCCATGCCGAGCACCATGAGCTCGAGCGGCGCGCCGTCCTCGCCCCGCGGGATGCCGTGCCGGGCCTCGAGCGCCGCGGCAGCGCGCCGGCAGGCGGCGCGTATGCACACGTCGGCCAGCCGCGAGAGCTCGCACAGCACCGTCTCGACGTCCGCGAGGCCGGCGAGATCGCGCCAGGCGATGCGCACCAGCTGCCGACGGCGGAAGCGGCGCAGCACGTCCATGAAGCGAGCGTCGTCGTCGGCTGGCCCGAGGCCCCCGAGCCCGCCGTGCAGGTCGCCCTCGAGACCCTCCTCGGTCGCGGTCGCGTGCAACCGGCCCGCCTCGCACAGCCACGGCAGCAGCGTCGGCATCCCGCAGGCACGCGTCGGCCACGAAGTCGCTGCATGCCCACACCCGGGCGAGGCTGCGTGCAACCTCGGCCGCGCCCTCGCCCGGCGGCAGGCCGCCGCGCTCGGCGAGCTGCGCGAGCCGCGGTTCGAGCGCCGAACGCAGCAGGACGGGAAGGGTGGAGAGGTCGAGGTCCATGGGCGGGGTCATCCGGCCACCTGCACGGCGGTGACGCGCGCCGCGAGCACCGTTGCGGCCGCGAGCAGCAGGGCCGCCAGCAGGTACGCCGCACCCGGCAGGTGCAGGGGCGCACCGCCGCTGATGAACCAGGCGAAGGTGGTGGCGAACACCGCCGGTCCGATCATCGTCGCCACCCCCATCACGGCGCCCGCCGCGCCCTGCAGCTCGCCGTACTGCGAGGCGTCGACCTGCCGCGACATGATCCCCTGCGCCGTCGGCGAGGCGAGCCCCCACAGCGCGACCACCGGCACCGCCGCGAGGAACAGCACACCCGTCGGCGCGAGACCATAGGCGCAGAAGCCGACGGCGCCGCACGTCAGGCCGGCGAGCAGCACGCGCCGCTCGCCGAAGCGCCGGACCAGGGGACCGACCAGCGACGCCCTGCACCAGCGCCGAGGACGCGCCGACCCCCGCGAGCACGAAACCGACGTCGCGCGCATCCCAGCCGAAGCGGTAGCCCGCGTACAGCACGAACGTGGCGGGCAGCGCCGCGTGCGCGATGTTGGCCAGGAACATCACGCCGGCCAGCCCCGTCAGTACGCGGCTCGAGCGCAGCAGCGTGAGCGAACCGAGCGGGTTGGCGCGTCGCCACTCGAACGCCCGACGCCGCTCGGGCGGGAGCGACTCGGGCAGCACGAAAATGCCGTAGGCCGCGTTCACGAGGCTCAGCGCGGCGGCAACCCAGAACGGCAGCCGCGGATCGACGCTGCCGAGCAGCCCGCCGAGCGCCGGACCGAGCACGAAGCCGAGCCCGATGGCGATGCCCGTGCGGCCGAACGCGGCGGCACGTCCCGCGGCCGGAGTCACGTCGGCCACGTAGGCCATGGCCGTGCTGACGTTCGCGGCGGTGATGCCCGAGATCACGCGCGCGACGAACAGCCAGGCGAGTCCCGGCGCGAGCGCCATCAGCACGTAGGACAGGCCGAGGCCGAGGTTCGAGAGCAGGATGACGCGGCGGCGCCCGTAGCGATCGGAAAGCGCGCCCATCACCGGCATGAACAGGAACTGCATCACCGCCCAGACGGTGGCGAACAGGCCGTAGATGCGCGCCGCACCCGCGGTGTCGCCCCCCAGGAAGTCCTCGATCGAGGCGCGGCAGCACCGGGATCACCAGCCCCAGCGCGAACATGTCGAGCAGGATGGTGACGAAGATGAAGGCGAGCGCCGCGCGGCGCCCGCCTGCTGGTGCTGCGGCGCTCATGGAGCGATCAGCCGTACTGCAGCACCGTGCGGGGCTCGAGGTCGCCGCAGCGGAAGCCGGGGGCGATGCCGATGTCGAGCAGCACGCCGACACCGCGCAGCGCGTAGCCGGCCTGGCGGCTCAGCACCGCGGACGCGGCGAGCGTGCCGCCGGTGGCGAGCACGTCGTCGATCAGCAGCAGGCCGCCGCTGCCGGTCTGCATCTCGAGGACGCCCGAGCCGTACTCGAGGTCGTAGGAGACGTCCACCACGGGCGGCGGCAGCTTGCCCTTCTTGCGGATCGCGACGAAGCCCTTGTGCCGCCGCTCGGCGAGCGCCGCGGCGAGGATGAAGCCGCGCGACTCGACGCCCGCGACCGCGTCCACCGTTGCCCACTCCGCCTCGGTGAACAGCTCCTCGAGCGCGTCGATGGTCGCGTCGAAGCGCTTGCGCAGCAGCGGCGTGATGTCGCGGAACAGGATGCCCGGCTTCGGGAAATCGGGGATGTCGTTGACCAGCGCCTTGAGTTCTTGCATGCGGCCCTCTTTTGCCGAGCCTAGCGAAATTCCCTCACGGCGGCGAGCGTCACGCCCCCTGCCACACCGGCTGCAGCCGGGCCGGTCCGCGTTGCCCATCGAGGCTGCGCACGAGCACGAGGCAGCCGGCGACCGCGAGCACGAAGCCGGCCACGAACGCGGGCGCATAGCCGTAGGCGTCCGCAATGGAGGCACCGGTGAAGTTGGCGAGGCCCATGGCGAAGACGATGGCGCAGGCGAGCAGCGTGTAGTCGGTGCCGGCGTGCTCGGGATCGGAGGCGTCCATCATCAGCGTGAAGAGCGCCACCGTGGCCATGCCGCCGAGCAGGTGCTCGGCGACGCTGCCGGCCCAGAGCATCGCGATCCCGCCGAGGCCGAACGCAGCCGCGACGTAGAACAGCAGGCTCGCGGCCTGCAGCAGCCCGCAGACCAGCAGCGCGCGGCGGCGACCGGCGCGGAACGCATACCAGCCGCCGAGCGCGGCGCCCGCCAGGCTCGCGATCGAGCCGACGGTGCCCTTCATCAGCGCGATCATTTCCTTCGAGACGCCCTGGTCGCGCATGAAGGGGCCGATGAGCGTCGCCACCATCGAGTCGCCGAACTTGTAGAAGCAGATCAGCCCCACGAATGCCGCCATGCCCGGCATGCGCAGCCGCCGGGTCCAGTCGAGCGCCACGTCGGCCGCGCCGCGGGGGTCGGCCGGCGCCGTCCGCGGCGGCTCGCGCAACGGCAGCACCGGCAGCACCGTGAGCGCGAGCAGCCCGGCCATGCACAGGAACATCGTCGACCAGTCGGTGCGTGCGAACACCCACAGCAGCAGGCCGCCGCCGAGGATCATGCCGATGCGGTAGGCGCCCACCTGGATGCCGTTGGCAAGCCCGCGCTCGCGGGTGTCGAGGATGCGCACCGCGAGCCCGTCGGTGGCCACGTCCTGGCAGGCGGCGACGAGGTTGAAGAGGAAGGCCGCCGCGAGCACGGCGAGGTAGCCGCGCGACAGGTCCACCTGCGTGAGCAGGAGTGCGCCCGCCACCGCCGCAAGCTGCAGCGGCAGCAGCCACTGCCGGCGCGTGCCGTACTGGTCCACGAACGGCGCCCACAGGAACTTGAGCGCCCAGGGCAGGAACAGCAGGCTCGTGGCGCTGATGGCCTTGAGCGACAGCCCCGCGTCGCGCAGCAGCACCGGCAGCGCCTGCGTGAAGAAGCCGAAGGGCAGGCCCTGCGCGACGTACAGGCCGGTGAGCAGCAGGATCTTGTGACGACGGGTCATGCGGGCTGCGAGAATCGCGGTTCACGCGGGAGGATTGCAAGTGAACGTGACCGAGGCCCTCGCGACGCGCATGAGCTGCCGCGCGTTCCTGCCGACGCCCGTGCCCGAGGCGACGGTGCGCGCGATCCTGGACGCGGCCCGGCAGGCGCCGTCGGGCGGCAACCTGCAGCCGTGGCGCGTGCATGCGCTCGCGGGCGCGCCGCTCGCCGAGCTCGTCGCGCTCGTGCGCGCCCGGATGCCGTCGCACCCGCGCGGCGAGGACCCGGAGTACGACATCTACCCGCGGGAACTCTGGGAGCCCTACCGCTCGCGGCGCTTCAAGTGCGGCGAGGATCTCTACGCGACCATCGGCGTGACGCGCGAGGACAAGCTCGCGCGCCTGCTGCAGTTCGCGCGCAACTACGAATTCTTCGGCGCGCCGGTGGGCCTGTTCTTCTGCCTCGACCGGCGGCTCGGGCCGCCGCAGTGGTCGGACGTCGGCATGTACATGCAGAGCGTCATGCTGCTGGCGCGCGAGCACGGGCTCGACACCTGCGCGCAGGAGGCGTGGTCGGTGTGGCATCGCACGGTGGGCGAGTTCCTCGGCCTGCCGCCCGAGCTGATGCTGTTCTGCGGCATGGCGCTCGGCTACCGCGACGAATCGGCGCCGATCAACCGCCTGCGCACCGAGCGCGCCCCGCTCGAGGAAGTGGCGAGCCTGCGCGGGTTCTGAAGTACCGCCCTCTCCCCGCCGCCCGACCGCCCGAGGGGTGTCGGGAAACTTGACGTTGCTCGCACGCCACGATCGCGGGCTTATGTCGCGGCGGCGCGCGGCGGCGGGCGGGCAACGAGAACGCCGTCACGCTTTTTGGCCGCTATTGGGCCGCGCGTCGCGCAGGCGCTGTCGCTCCGGTTGACATCCCGATCGCCCGACCGGCGCGGCCATCCCCGAAAGCCCAGCGTTTGCGCCACTGAATCCAGTTGGCACGCATCCTGCAATAGACCCGTTGCAGGATTGCGTCACGAGCCACAGAGGACGAGCCATGAGCCTGAGCTGGATCAGTAACCGGAGCCTTCGAATCTCGCCCCGTGCCCGACTGGTGGACGACGGTGAAGCCGAGGCGCTGCGGCGCAAGCTCGAGCAGATCGAGTGGCGGCCGGAGAACGGCTTCCTCAAGGACCAGGTCGTGGAGCGCTCGGCGATCGCCGTCGCGGGGTCTCGCGCCGCCTGAGGCGGCGTCCCTTCATGAGCGCCCGCGCCGGCGGGCCTCCATCGGGTGCTCGACGCGGCGCAGCTTGTCGAGCAGGTGCGCAAGGCTGAGCCAGGGATGGCTCAGCGTCATCCGGGGGCCCGCATAACGCATCACCGTCTTCGCATGCTCACGCTGCGCCGGCTTGTAGCAGTGAATGGGGCACTTCGCGCAGGTGGGCTTGGCCTCGCCGTAGGGACACTTCTCGAGACGCCGCTCCGCATAATCGAGGAACTGCCGGCACTCCGCGCAGGGCAGGTCCGCGCCGGGCGCGTGGTGGTCGCGGCAATAGATCTCGACCATGCATTCCATGGTGCGGTGCTCGCGCTTCAGGCGGGGCGTCTCGAGGGTCATCGCGGGACCTGGCAACTCGTGTAGTCCTAGCTTGCCAAAGCGCGGCCGCACGCCGCGCTCGTGGCTTTCCGCAGCGTGCGCATCTGCCACAATGCGCGCCCCATGCGCGGCCACGACACACCAACGCAGGCCGCGCCTCGGCCGTCCGCCCGTTCCGGGTTCGCGGCCGCGGTCGGCGCGTTCCTGATCTGGGGGCTGTTCCCGCTCTACCTCAAGCCGCTGTCCGGCGTCCCGGCGATGCAGATCCTGGCGCACCGCATCGTGTGGTGCTGCCTGCTGGTATTCGCATGGCTCGCGCTGCGCGGCGAGCTGCCCGCGGTGCGCCGGGCGCTCGCGGATCCGGGGACGCGCCTGCGGCTCGTGGCCTCGGCGGCCCTCATCAGCGTGAACTGGCTGGTGTACGTGTGGGCCGTCACGAACGGCCAGGTCGTCGAGGCGAGCCTCGGCTACTTCATCAATCCGCTGCTCAACGTCGTGCTCGGGGTGCTGGTGCTGAAGGAGCGCCTCAACCGCGCGCAGTGGATCGCCGTGACGCTGGCGGCCCTGGGCGTGGCCTACCTCACGGCCTTCGCCGGACGCCCGCCGTGGATCGCCCTGGTGCTCGCCACCTCCTTCGCGACTTACGGCCTGATCCGCAAGGTGGTGGCGGTGGAGTCCGTGCCGGGACTCGCGACGGAGACGCTGCTGCTCGCGCCCTTCGCGCTCGGCTGGCTGCTGTGGTGCGAGGCGCAGGGCAGCGGGGCGCTCGGCCACGCGAGCGCCGGCGTCAATGCGCTGCTCGTGGGCAGCGGGCTCGCGACCGCGCTGCCGCTCGCGCTGTTCGCCTACGGCGCGCGACTCATCCCGTACTCCACGCTCGGGATCCTGCAGTACGTCGGGCCCACGCTGCAGTTCCTGATCGGCGTGCTGGTGTTCCACGAGCCCTTCCCGCGCGCCCGCGCGATCGGCTTCGTGCTGATCTGGGCCGCGCTCGCCTTCTACGCCGCGGACAGCCTCTGGCGCAGTCGCAAATAGCGGCATTCCGACGATTTTCGCGGGTTGCGGGCACGCACGCTCTGGATATACTTTCTGTGACGCGTATATCCAGGAGAATCGAACGTGCAGGTTTCGAAATGGGGCAACAGTCTCGCCGTTCGGTTGCCGGCGGCCGTCGTGGAGGCCTTGCAGCTCAAGGAGGGAGAGGAAATCGAGTTGCACGTGGCGGGCGCCCGCTCGCTCGAGGTCGCCCGCAGGCCGTCGAGCCGCGAGCTGCTCGCCCGGCTCCGGAAGTACCGCGGGCGACTTCCTGTCGACTTCAGGTTCGACCGGCTCGAAGCGAACGAGCGTGGCTGAGGTCTTCTTCGACACCAACGTGCTGCTGTACATCGTCTCGGGCGACACGGCGAAAGCCGACGTGGCGGAAGCCGCCCTCGCCGTCGGGGGACATGTATCGGTCCAGGTGCTGAACGAATTCGCGAGCGTCGCGCGCCGCAAGGCGGCAATGACATGGACCGAGATCGGAGAGGTGCTCGGTGAAGTTCGGCGGGTCTGCACCGTGCACCCCCTGCTGCTCGAGACGCACGATCGCGGACGGGCCCTTGCGGAGCGCTACGGGTTGTCTCTCTACGACGCGCTGATCGTCGCCTCCGCCTCGATTGCCCGGTGCCGGGTGCTGTACTCGGAGGACCTGCAGGCAGGCCAGCGGTTCGACGGCGCCGTGGTCGTGCGGAACCCGTTCGAGCGATAGATTGCCCTTCACCGTTGCGGGGATTTCCTCGTGCCCGCTGCACGGCGCGGCCGGATGCCGGTAACCTGTCCCCGCGGGGACCTCACCCGCGCCAGCGACGGGTGTCCGATGACTCAATGGAAGCCCTCTGGTCGCGCCCGCCAGGTGCTCGAGCACCACCGCCTGCGCGGCCATTCCTACCCGACGCAGGCCTACTGGGAGCGCCTCTACCAGATGCTGGAGGAAGAGGCCGAAAGGCGCGGCAAGACGCCGCCGCCGCCGCCGCTCTCTTACGCACTCGACCACGTGCCGACGGAGGCGGACAAGATCGAACGTCTGCACGAGCAGGTGGCGTGGGCCGACCGCAACAACCTGCTGCACCGGATCCAGATGTTCTTCAACGCGATGCCGGGTTCGGCCTGGAACCGGCTCGAGCGGTAGCGCGAGCCGAGCTCGCCTCTTCAGCGCCGGTTCACCAGCCACAGCCCGGCGAGGCAGAGCACCAGCCCGACCGCGTTGGCGACGGAAAGTCGATCCTTGAAAGCGGCCACGCCGATCGCGAGCAGCAGCATTGCCGCCGCCGACTGCGTGATGAGCGCGCCGAGGCTCACCGCGACGCCGCTGCGATACATCAGCAGGAACGCGAGATCGAGCCCGACGATCACCACGGCAAGTGCGAACGCGGTCCAGTTGAGCTGCCGGATCTCCTGCCGCCACTCGAACCCGCCGGGTGAGACGAGCAGGACGGCGCCGAACAGCAGCGTCACCAGCGCGTACGTCACGAGCAGCGACAGCAAGGGGTTCGCGCCGGCCGGCGTCACCTTGAGGACGAGGTGATAGCCGACGGTGCAGACGATCGCGAGCGAGATCCAGCCGAGTTGCATGGGTGTTGCCGGGCGCCTCGGCCCTGCGGGAACCGGGCCGGCCGGCCGAGCATAGCGGACCTCCCGGCGATCGCGTATACAGAGGCCGCAGGGTGTCGGCCGGATGGGTGGCCGGCCGTTTCCGTACGGCGACTTCAACGAACCGCCGCGGTCGAACACCAATAAGAGGGGAGTACTGCCCATGTTCCAACGCAGTTTGATTCTCGGCGGCCTGACCTGCTGCCTCGCGCTCGCAACGACGCTGCCGGCGAGCGCGGACGCCTGTGAACGCACCAGTCGCCGACCGATCATGGTTTCGGTCGGAGCCGACGGGCTGCCCGAGGTGGACGCCGACGCCGTGACGGTCTGCGAGGGCGACACCGTTCGCTGGGTGTTCAAGGGAGCCGCCCGGGACTTCGCGATCAGCTTCACGAGCGCCGCGGATTCGCCGTTCGACTGGGACCGCCAGACGGGCGCGACCGTGACCGGGACCGTCAAGCCGGGCGCGGCGAAGGATGGTCAGCGCACTCCCTACAAATACGACGTGCAGGTGGACGGGAAGACGCTCGATCCCAAGATCATCGTCGATCCCTGACCGCGCCCCTCGATCGCGCCTGCCTGTCCTGCTCACCGTGATTACCCGCAACGACCCAGCTTCGGCAGGTCGGCTCGAGGCCGACATCGCCTTGGGCTTGATCTGCGGCGCCCTGCTCGCGTGGTCAGGTGCCGCGCACGCCAGCGCCGCCGCGCCCGACGACGTCGCGGAGCTCTACAAGACCGCCTGCGCGATCTGCCACGAGGTGCCGGAAACCAAGGCGCCGCCCACGGACACGCTGCGCCGGCTGCCGGCCGCCCAGATCCTGATGGCGATGGAACTCGGCAAGATGCAGCCGCAGGCGGCGGCCCTCAGGCCCGAACAGCGGGTGCGTTTGTCGAAGTGGCTCGCGGCCGAGGAGGACGCGAAGCGCGACGCCTGGATCGCCACTCGCGCCTGTTCGCGCGAGACACCCGTGCCGGTGACCGGCCGGCAGAACTGGGGCCTCGGCCGCAGCAACATGCGGCAGGCCGACGGCGTCGTCATCGACCGCAGGAACGTCGATCGACTCGAGCTGCAGTGGTCGATCGCGCTGCCGGCGGTCAATACCATGCGCTCGCAGCCGGTCGTCGCGGGCGACACCGTGTTCCTGGGCAGCAAGGGCACGCACCTGCTCGCGCTGGATCGCGACAGCGGCTGCGTGCGCTGGTCGTTCGCAGCAGAGGCGCCGATCCACTCCGCGCTCACCCTGGACAAGACCTCCGACGGCGTCGCCACGTTGTTCTTCGCCGACGAGATGGCGATGGTGTACGCCGTGGACGCGACCACCGGCCGGCTGCGCTGGCGCGAGCGCGTGAAGTGGTTCCCGACCTCGATCGTGAGCGGCCCCATCACGTATCACGCCGACCGGCTGTACGTGCCGCTGTCGTCGTTCGAGGTCGCCGCCGCCGGACTGCCGACGCACGAGTGCTGCCGCTCGCACGGCGGCATCCAGGCGCTCGACGCGGTCACCGGCACGACCGTCTGGCGCTTCGACACCACGCCGCAGGCCGCGAAGACCGTGGTCAATCGCGATGGCGTGCAGATGTGGGGCCCGAGCGGCGCGGTGGTCTGGAACGCCCCGACCGTCGACGAGAAGCGTGGCGCGCTCTACTTCGGCACGGGTCAGAACTCATCGTCGCCGGCCACGGCAACCAGCGACGCGATCATCGCGCTCGACCTCAAGACCGGCGCGAAGCGCTGGGTGTTCCAGGCACTGGCCGACGACGCCTGGAACGCGGCCTGCCTCAGCGGCGGCGCGAGCTGCCCGGCCGAGAACGGTCCCGGACTTCGACTTCGGTGCGCCGGTGGTCCTGCTCGAGCGCAGGCAGGGCGACCTGCTGCTCGCGGGGCAGAAGTCGGGCGAGGTGTTCGCGCTCGACCCGGACCGCAACGGCGCCGTCGTCTGGCGCAATCGCGTCGGCTCGGGCAGCTCGAACGGCGGCGTGCATCACGGCCTGGCGACCGACGGCCGGCGCGTGTACGTGCCCATCGCCGACCCCGAGCGCAAGGTGGCGGGCTACGTGCCGAAACCCGGCGTGTACGCGCTGTCCGTGGACGACGGCCGGATGCTGTGGTCGCATCCGGTCGAGCGCGGCTGCACCTTCGACCCGGCGGACGCGCCGCTGGTGGGCCTCGCGGAGATGGCCAAGGGCAAGTCCGAGCGCTCGCCCTGGCCCGAGTGCAGCTACTACTACGGACAGTCCGCCGCCGCCGTGGTCGCGAACGGCGTCGTCTATGCCGGCGCGCTCGACGGCAAGCTGCGCATCCTCGACGCCGACAGCGGCAAGCTCCTGCGCATCATCGACACCAAGCGGCCGTACACGGCGAGCAACGGCGTCGAGGGCCACGGCGGCGCGATCGACGTGGGCGGCGCGATCGTGGACGGCGAGCAGCTCTTCATCGTCTCGGGCTACGGCATGTTCGGGCAGATGCCCGGGAACATGCTGCTGGTGTACGGGCTCAAGCCCGGCAAATGACGCCGCGCGCAGCGGCCTCAGGGCCGCTGCACCCGGATCAACGTGGACTGCCCGTCCTCGACGTGCCAGCCGGGGAAGTGCGCGATCGCGGTGTAGGCGGTGCCGTCGGGCTCGAACTCGACGTCGCGCGTGAAGGTGACGCGTCGCGGCATCGGGATGATGCCCCAGGTCTCGCTCGCGATGTCGAACGTGTAGAGCGAGTCGCTCTGGTTGCCGTTGACCCACACGATGCCGCGCTCGCGATCGACGTTGAGCGCGTAGGGCGTGTCGCCCCCCTTGGGCTCGAGCGGCAGGTCGAAGCGCGTGAACTTCGACGTCGCGGGGTCGAACCGCACGATGGCCGACTCGGGGAACGCCGTGATCCAGAGGCGGCCCTCGGCGTCGGTGCGCAGCCGCCGCGGCCCCTTGAACGGTGTCGCGATCATCGTGATCTCGCCCGTGTCGGGATCGATCGAGCCAATCTCGTTCGTGTGCAGGCGCGCGAACCACACCTTGCCGTCCGGCGTGATGTCGATGCCGTAGGGCAGCGGCGTACCCGTGGCCGCGCGGTCCACCGGCAGCCAGCTGGAGAGCGGCACGCCCCAGCTCATCAGCTTGAAGATCGCGCCGATCAAACGGACGTTGAGCCACTCGCGGAAGCCGCGCGTCGGCAGGTCGTACATCGTGAAGCGCTTCGTGCTGCGGTCGAACATCGCGACCTGGTTCGACAGCGCGACGGTGAACCACACGCGGTCCTTCTGGTCGACGCGGATCGTGTGCGGGTAGAAGCCCTCGTCCATCTCGTGCAGCGTGAACGCCTTGGTCGCGGGATCGAACTCGATCAGGCGGCGCTGCGCCGAGGGCGTGATGAAGAGGTGCCCGTCCACGCGCGACTCGGCCAGCGAGTGGGCGTTCGAGGTGCTGTCGTGCTTGGGGAAGTCCCGGAGGCGCGCGGCCAGCAGGCCGCCGTTGCGCTCGCCCTCGCGGTGCGGAATCCGGTAGACGGTGACCGCGTTGGTCCGAGGGTCCACCTCGTACAGCCGGTCCTGGATGTTGTCGGCCACGTACGCCAGCCCGTTGGCGGCGAACAGCATGTCGTGCACCTGGCTGAAGATGTCGCCGAGCGGCCACTCGGTGATGGTGACGCCGGTGAGATCGGCGCTCCACGGCAGCGGGTCGGCAAGGAGCTCGGGGTTCTCGCGCAGCTCGCGGTAGCCGGCGGACAGGCGCTCGGGCAAGGCCCGCTGGTCCTTGCTCGACAGCCGCGCGCCGTAGCGCTGCATGCGGGTGATGATCGCGCTCCACTCGTCGGGCGTGCGCTCCATGCGGATGAATGAATTGCCCTGCTGGTGGCAGAAGGTGCACTGCGTCTGGAAGTGCAGCTTCGTGTCGCGGTCGCCGAGGTCGAGCGCGCCGAGCCATGAGCTCGCGGGCTTCGCTTCGGCGCGCTTCACGGGGTCGGTCTCGGGCTGGAGGATCACGCTGGCCTCGGTCGCACCAGCCGGCAGCGGGATCACGAGGTCCTGGAAGCCGGGCTTGCGCACCAGGTACTCCATCGGCTCGCTGCGCTCGACGAACTCGATGCGACCGGCCGCATCACTGAAGCGCGTGATCTCCGGCATGACCGTGTTCGCCACGCCGGGCGCGGGGTAGCCGTCGTCAGAGGTGTCGAGGTTCGGGCCGCCCATCGGACGCTCGCGAACCATCACCGTGGCGAGCGGCTGGCCGGTCGGGTCGCTCACGACCAGCGTGACCGCGAAAGAGGGCGTGGCGAGCGCGGCAACGGCCGCGGCCAGGAACAGGTTCAAGGTCGATCCAGCCCGTCTCATGTCGTGTCCCCGCATGTGGTCGTTCGTTGGGCCGGCCGTGCTCAGCGTGGCGGCAGGCGATACAGGTTACGGTCGTTTCGCTGGCTGTACAGCCCGGGCAGGAAATGCGGCAGCAGGCCGACCTCCTCGACCTGGTGCCGCTTCCACTCACGCAGCATCGGTTCACTGAACGTCCACCGGCGCAGCAGCGCGTTGACCAGCGGACCGACCACCGGCCAGTCCACGCCGATGATCGTGTCCACGGTGTACGTCGCGCCCTGCGGCGACCTGCCCCATTCGTGGCGAATCTCGCCGAGGCGCAGGCCGGCGATCTGCGGACGGCTGACGAAGCGGCGCGGCGACAGCTCGACCACGCGCGCCTCGCCCTCGCTGTCGTACGAACCGAACCACTCGAAGCGCGCCACGATGCCGCCCGCGCCGACGCCCGGCTGGCCGTCCGCCGCGGGCGCCTCGATCCAGATGCGGCCGTGCTCCGTCGGGTGGAACAGGTGATAGAGCGGCCGCAGCGCCCCGTCGAACTCCACCTGGCTGATTGGCAGCACGCGGTACCACCACGCCAGCATCTCGGGCGTCACGCCGGGCAGCGGGCGGTGCTGGATCCGGAGGTGAATGCGGCCGTCGGGCAGGATCTCGTGCGAGGTGACCGCCTCGGTCGCATCGGGCATGGGCCAGGGAATTTGCCGCGGCGGGTCGTGCTTCGGATTCGCGGGCAGCGCGAAGGCGATCAGGGAGTCGCCCGTGCCGCGCTTGTACATCGCGTGCCCGCCCGCGTTGATGAGCACGTACTGCCGCCCCCGGTGCACGTAGCTCATCGGCGTGGCCGTGGCGTCGACCGGCAGCTCGTGGGTCCACAGCTGGCGCCCGTCGCGAACGTCGAAGGCGCGGAACTGCCGGTCCATCGTGGCGCCGATGAAGAACACGCCGCCGTCCGTCACGAGCCCGCCGCCGAGGTTGGGCGTCCCCCAGTTGACGTGCCAGGGCAGCGGGAACGGCCCCATCTCGTGCACCGACCCGAGCGGGACCTCCCACGCGATGCGGCCTTGCGCGAGATCGACCGCGACCAGGCGGCCCCACGGCGGCGCCGTGCAGGGAATGCCGAGCGGCGACAGCAGTGCGCCCTGCGCCAGCGTGTAGGGCGTGCCCTGCATGGTCACGAACATCGTCCTCTGGCCGCGCTCGGGATGATCCTGCTGCGTCGCCGCCGCGCTGCCGCGGATCAGCTGCACGACGAAGGGCGCGGCGTTGACGTTGACGATCAGGAGCTGCCGCTGTGGCGAGTACGCGCCGCCGCCCCAGTTCGCGCCGCCGAGGCTGCCGGGGAAGAGCAGCGTCGGCTGCTCGGACACCGGCGTGAAGATGCCTTCGTTGCGCAGCGCGGCGAGTGCATCGCGGCAGCGACCCCGGTCCCAGAACGTGAGACCCCAGGCGTCGTCCGGCGTCACGCGCGTGGGCAACAGCGGCGGCGGACGCGTCGGGAACGGCTGCGTCGGCCAGGCCCGCTCACCGTCCACCGTGCTGGCCGGCACGGCGCGCTCCTCCACCGGGAACAGCGGCCGGCCGTCGCGACGATCGAGCACGAAGACGAAACCCTGCTTGCTCACCTGCACGAGCGCCGGCACTCGTCGTCCGTCGTCGGCCGGCCAGTCGAACAGCACGGGCTGCGCCGGCGTGTCGTAGTCCCAGAGGTCGTGGTGCACGAGCTGGAACGCCCAGGCGATCTCGCCGGTGGACAGCCGCAACGCGACCACCGAGTTGGCGTACGCGTTGTGCCCCGGACGATTCGCGCCGTAGAAATCCGGCGACGGTGCGCCGGTGGGAACGAACACCAGGTCGCGCCTTTCGTCCACCGACAGCGGCGCCCAGGCGTTGGCCGCGCCCGTGCCCGTGGCGCCCTGCAGCGGGTCGAAGGTCCACCGCGGTGCGCCGGTGACGGCATCGAACGCGGCCACGAGGCCGCGCGGCGCCTCTGCCAGCGCGAAGTCGATCACCGACGAGCCGACGACCACGACGCCGTTCGCGACCGCCGGGGGCGAACTCGTGCCGACTTCCTCGAGCCCGTAGCGCGCGTGCTCGGCGAGAGTCACGACGCCGCGTTCGCCGAAGCCCGTGCAGCGCCGGCCGTCGCGCGCATCGAGTGCGATCAGGCGGCGGTCGCCCGTGGCAGTGTAGATTCGGTGCTGGCACGCGCCGAGTCGCGTCGGGCTGCGGCATCCGTGCGTAGGCCACGCCGCGGCAGCGGTAGGGACGCTCGCTCGTGCGGCGCACCTCGGGATCGTGGACCCAGCGCTCGCGGCCGGTTCCGGGGTCGAGCGCGATGACGCGGTTGAACGGCGTGCAGTAGACGAGGTGCTCGCCGGCCTCCGGCGGCAACAGGATCGGCGTGGCCTGCGCCGACACGCTCGACGGCGCACCGTGCGCGGCGGCCATGTCGCCGTTGCGGTGGGTCCACACGGGCTCGAGGCGCGTCACGTTGTCCGGCGTGATCTGCGTGGCTGGGCTGTGGTGCCAGCCGAGCGGGTCGCCCGCGGCGTGGGCCGCTTGGGCAGTCGCCGGCCAGGCAAAGCAGCAGCAGTCAATCGCAGTCGCGACGCTGCGATGCGAAGATTCGTTCTGCGCACGCACGTTCGGCCTTTGATCCGGGCTTGCCGTCACGTCTACGGAGTGCCGGAGATCCATGCCATGCCGAGACCTTACAGGGCCGTGCCGCGCATGTCGCCCGTCCAAGGTGGCGCATCCGGGCCTCGAAGCAGTGGGCCGCGACGACTCGTCGCCGCACAACTGGCTGGCAGAACGCGTGCGACGACCAGCACATGCACGCTCCAAGTCTGCCTTGAAGCCTGAATGAAGAACGCCCCACGATTGCGGGGCGTCTTCTGATCAGCGGTCAGTGCGAACGGGTCTGCGTCGTCCGCGAGGCCGGTCGGGCGGAAACGCCGTCCCGGTCGTCAGGCCGAGGTCTTGCGCCGTCCGACGATACCCAATCCAGCGAGGCCGGAGAGCAGCAGCCATGCCGCGGCCGGCAGCGGAACCGGCGGCGGCGGGTCACCCGCGATCATGTAGACCTGGTCGATCACCACGTCCTTCGCCGGATAGCCAGCCGTATTGAACACGAACTCGACGAGGTAGTTACCCCCGGCAAGGTTGAGGCCGTTGCTGGCGAAGGTCTGCCAAATAGTCACCGGTCCCGTGGACACCGCGTAGCTGGCCAGTTCCACCGTGGCGATGACGCCTTTGAAGGTGGCATCGTAGAAATTTGCGTAGCCGTTCGCCGGCGCATAGGCGCTGAAGCCGATCTGGTAGGTGCCCGCCGCGACGCCCGATGACCGTCTGGGAAAGCGACTGGTTGGTCGCGAGGTCAGACACGAAATAGGCGGCCCTCTCGCCAGCAGCGTCGGGTGAGTTAGTCGGCGCGTTGTTCACGGGAATCGCCTCACCGAATGCTCCGATCGGATACGCCTGTGCCTGACCGTAGAAGATCGCCGACCGGCGGATAACCCTGGGCATCGGCACCGCCCGATCGTCCACCCGTTGAGGCCGTCCTCAAAGCTGCCGTTGGTAACCAGATTGGCGGCCGTGGCCGGAACCGCGGCCAAGGCCGTAGCGGCGAGCGCCATCGCGACTGCAAAGGTAGCTCGGGTCATCGTCCTTACCCCTGAAGTTGCGAACCAGGTTGCTGCAGGGTCGCCCGTCGGGTCGCAGCAACACCTCGACCCCAATGGCAAGCAATTTACGGGCCAACGTAAGGAGCCTCATTCAGATCAAGGAGTTGCCCTCTCGCATGGACCGCCCGCGCGAAGTGGCCGTAAGAGATCCCGACACATTCCGGTCATGTTCAACATCAGCGGCCGTCCCGCAAAGAAAAAAGGCCCGGGAGTCGCCTCCCGGGCCTCGTTCATCGAGCGGTAAAGTCTTTCGACCTTACATGCCCATGCCGCCCATGTCGCCCATGTCCGGCATGCCGCCGCCATGCTTGTGGTCGTCGTCCTTCGGGGACTCGGCGACCATCACTTCCGTCGTGAGCAGCAGGCCCGCCACCGAGGCGGCGTTCTGCAGCGCGAGACGGGTGACCTTGGTCGGGTCGAGGATGCCCATCTCGAGCATGTCGCCGTACTCGCCCGTCGCGGCGTTGTAGCCGTACGTGCCCTTGCCCTTCTTGACTTCGGCCAGCACGACCGCGGCGTCCTCGCCCGCGTTCGCGACGATCTGGCGCAGCGGCTCCTCGATCGAGCGCGACAGGATCTTGATGCCGATGGCCTGGTCCTCGTTCGAGCCCTCGAGCTTCTCGATGGCCTTCTGCGCACGGATCAGCGCGACACCGCCGCCCGGGACCACGCCTTCCTCGACGGCCGCACGCGTGGCGTGCAGGGCGTCCTCGACGCGGGCCTTCTTCTCCTTCATCTCGATCTCGGTGGCCGCGCCGACCTTGATCACGGCGACGCCGCCGGAGAGCTTCGCCATGCGCTCCTGCAGCTTCTCCTTGTCGTAGTCGGAGGTGGCTTCCTCGATCTGCTGCTTGATCTGCGAGATGCGGCCCTTGATCTCGGCACCCTTGCCGTGGCCGTCGATGATCGTGGTGTTTTCCTTCTCCACGACGATCTTCTTGGCCTGGCCGAGGTCGGCGAGCGTCGCCTTCTCGAGCGACAGGCCCACTTCCTCGGCGATCACGGTGCCGCCGGTCAGGACCGCGAGGTCCTGCAGCATGGCCTTGCGGCGATCACCGAAGCCCGGGGCCTTCACGGCCGCGACCTTGACGATGCCGCGGATGGTGTTGACGACCAGGGTCGCCAGCGCCTCACCCTCGACGTCCTCGGCGACCACGAGCAGCGGACGGCCGGCCTTGGCGATGCCCTCGAGCAGCGGCAGCATCTCGCGGACGTTCGAGATCTTCTTGTCGTACAGCAGCACGTACGGATTCTCGAGCTCGGCCGTCTGGTTGGCCTGGCTGTTGATGAAGTACGGCGACAGGTAGCCGCGGTCGAACTGCATGCCCTCGACGACGTCGAGCTCGTTCTGCAGGCTCGTGCCTTCCTCGACCGTGATCACGCCTTCCTTGCCGACCTTCTCCATCGCGTCGGCGATCGTCTTGCCGATCGACTCGTCGCTGTTCGCGGAGATGGTGCCGACCTGGGCGATCGCCTTCTGGTCCTTGCACGGCTTGGAGAGCTTGCGCAGCTCGTCGGTGCAGGTCTCGACGGCCTTGTCGATGCCGCGCTTGATGTCCATCGGGTTGGCGCCGGCGGCGACGGCCTTCAGGCCCTCGCGCACGATCGCCTGGGCGAGCACCGTGGCGGTCGTCGTGCCGTCACCGGCCTCGTCGGAGGTGTTGGAAGCGACTTCCTTCACCATCTGCGCGCCCATGTTCTCGAACTTGTCCTTGAGCTCGATCTCCTTCGCCACGCTCACGCCGTCCTTGGTGACGGTCGGGGCGCCGAAGCTCTTCTCGAGCACCGCGTTGCGGCCCTTGGGACCGAGGGTCACCTTGACCGCGTTCGCGAGGATGTTGACGCCGCGGAGCATCCGCGACCGGGCGTCGTCACTGAAACGTACGTCTTTAGCTGCCATTGCAGTAGTTCTCCGGAATTCTGTTGGGTTTGGGGCGCGACCGAGTTACTTCTCGATCACCGCCATCACGTCTTCTTCGCGCATGACCAGGTATTCCTGGCCCTCGACCTTCACCTCGGTGCCGCTGTACTTGCCGAAGAGGATGTGGTCGCCGACCTTGACGTCGAGCGGGCGCACGTTGCCGTTCTCGAGGATCTTGCCCTTGCCGACGGCGATGACCTTGCCGCGGATCGGCTTCTCGGCCGCCGTGTCGGGGATGACGATGCCGCCGGGGGACTTGGTCTCGGCGTCGAGCCGCTGGATGATGACGCGGTCGTGGAGCGGGCGAATCTTCAACTTGTCTGCCATTGCTGCAAACTCCGTGGGTCTGTTGGACCAGTTGTTGGGGTTTTTGGGGGAATGCGTTAGCACTCACCCCATGCGACTGCTAATAATAGGGGGCTGGCGGCTGAATTCAAGCCACATGCCCATGTCGCCCATGCCGCCCATGTCCGGCATGCCGCCACCGTGCTTGTGCTCGTCGTCCTTCGGGGACTCGGCGACCATCACTTCGGTCGTGAGCAGCAGGCCCGCCACCGAGGCGGCGTTCTGCAGCGCGAGACGCGTGACCTTGGTCGGGTCGAGGATGCCCATCTCGAGCATGTCGCCGTAGACGCCCGTCGCGGCGTTGTAGCCGTACGTGCCCTTGCCCTTCTTGACGTCGGCCAGCACGACCGCGGCGTCTTCGCCCGCGTTCGCGACGATCTGGCGCAGCGGCTCCTCGATCGAGCGCGACAGGATCTTGATGCCGATCGCCTGGTCCTCGTTCGAGCCTTCCAGCTTCTCGAGGGCCTTCTGCGCACGGATCAGGGCGACACCGCCGCCCGGGACCACGCCTTCCTCGACGGCCGCACGCGTGGCGTGCAGCGCGTCCTCGACGCGGGCCTTCTTCTCCTTCATCTCGATCTCGGTGGCCGCGCCGACCTTGATCACGGCGACGCCGCCGGAGAGCTTCGCCATGCGCTCCTGCAGCTTCTCCTTGTCGTAGTCGGAGGTGGCTTCCTCGATCTGCTGCTTGATCTGGGCGATGCGGCCCTTGATCTCGCCCGGCTTGCCGTGGCCGTCGATGATCGTGGTGTTTTCCTTCTCCACGACGATCTTCTTGGCCTGGCCGAGGTCGGCGAGCGTGGCCTTCTCGAGCGACAGGCCCACTTCCTCGGCGATCACGGTGCCGCCGGTCAGGACCGCGAGGTCCTGCAGCATGGCCTTGCGGCGATCACCGAAGCCCGGGGCCTTGACGGCCGCGACCTTGACGATGCCACGGATCGTGTTGACGACCAGCGTCGCCAGCGCCTCGCCCTCGACGTCTTCGGCGACGACGAGCAGCGGACGGCCAGCCTTCGCGATGCCCTCGAGCAGCGGCAGCATCTCGCGGACGTTCGAGATCTTCTTGTCGTACAGCAGCACGTACGGATTCTCGAGCTCGGCCGTCTGGTTGGCCTGGCTGTTGATGAAGTACGGCGACAGGTAGCCGCGGTCGAACTGCATGCCCTCGACGACGTCGAGTTCGTTCTGCAGGCCCGAGCCTTCCTCGACCGTGATCACGCCTTCCTTGCCGACCTTCTCCATCGCGTCGGCGATCGTCTTGCCGATCGACTCGTCGCTGTTCGCGGAGATCGTGCCGACCTGGGCGATCGCCTTCTGGTCCTTGCACGGCTTGGAGAGCTTCTTCAGCTCGTCGGTGGCCGTCTCGACGGCCTTGTCGATGCCGCGCTTGATGTCCATCGGGTTGGCGCCGGCGGCGACGGCCTTCAGGCCCTCGCGCACGATCGCCTGGGCGAGCACCGTGGCGGTCGTCGTGCCGTCACCGGCCTCGTCGGAGGTGTTGGAAGCGACTTCCTTCACCATCTGCGCGCCCATGTTCTCGAACTTGTCCTTGAGCTCGATCTCCTTCGCGACGCTCACGCCGTCCTTGGTGACGGTCGGGGCGCCGAAGCTCTTCTCGAGCACCGCGTTGCGGCCCTTGGGACCCAAGGTCACCTTGACCGCGTTCGCGAGGATGTTGACGCCGCGGAGCATCCGCGACCGGGCGTCATCACTGAAACGTACGTCTTTCGCTGCCATTGCAGTAGTTCTCCGGAATTCTGTGGGGTATGGGGCGCGACCGAGTTACTTCTCGATCACCGCCATCACGTCTTCTTCGCGCATGACCAGGTATTCCTGGCCTTCGACCTTCACTTCGGTGCCGCTGTACTTGCCGAAGAGGATGTGATCACCGACCTTGATGTCGAGCGGACGGACGTTGCCGTTCTCGAGGATCTTGCCCTTGCCCACCGCGACGACCTTGCCGCGGATCGGCTTTTCGGCGGCGGTGTCGGGGATGACGATGCCACCCGGGGACTTGGTTTCGGCATCGAGCCGCTGGATGATCACGCGGTCGTGCAGGGGACGAATCTTCAACTTGTCTGCCATTGCTGCAAACTCCATTTGGTTTGTTCAGCCGAGTTATAGGGAGTGGAGGGAGTGTTAGCACTCACCTCCGGCGACTGCTAATAATAGGGGGCAAATCGCCGAATTCAA
>CAVWEX010000005.1:0-179214 GCA_963754125.1 uncultured Gammaproteobacteria bacterium | reverse complement strand
TTCATAACGCGACGGTTGTCGTCTCCTTCGCCTGGACCTTCACGGGCTTCGCTGCGCCCGGCCGGCCCTTGAGCCTGATCGTGTAGTTGCCCGGCATCGCGCTGAGTGGCGCGTCGGCGCCCGCGAGCCCCTGCGCGACCACCTGCCCCTTGCCGTCGACGAGTTCCACCGCTGGCTGCAGAGCTCGCGTCATTGCCTGGTCGAGGCTCGAGGCGTCGCGCGCATCGAAGTAGAGCCCACCGCCCGCATCGGACCAATGCCGGAATGTCGCGGCGAGCTTCTGATCGTCGATCGCGAAACCGACGATGTTCACGCGCACGGCCGCGCCGGACTTCCTCAGCTTTTCGATTGCGGCCGCCGGATCTCCGCCGCAGGTCTCTTCGCCGTCGGTCAGCAGTATGACGAGCCGCTCGCCTCGGACCGCCCGGAGATCATCGGCCACCTTGTCGAGTGAGGCGCCGATCGGCGTCTTCGCGCCATTCTTCGCCTCGAGCCTGGCGATGCGCGCGGCGACGGCGGCGGCATCGAGCGGTCCGAGCGCAATGTCGAGATCCGTCTGGCAGGAATCCACCTCGCGACCGAACACCCGGAATGCGAACGGCGTACCGGCGGGTATGCCGGAACTGGTGACGTGGGTGAGTGTCTTCTTCGCGATGTCGATGCGCCGGTCCTTGCCGATCTTCTGCAGCATGCTGCCCGATGCGTCCAGGATGATCTCGACTGCATTTCCCGCGGCCGGGCCCTGGGCAACCGTCACCGCGACAAAGCCCGGCTCCAGCTTCCCGGGCGTGATGCGGATCGCCGCACGCGCAAGCGTGGCATGGGACTGCCCCGTCGAGTACCGCAACTCGTATTCGCCCGGCGCGAGCGGTGCGCGGACGATGGCCGGGTTGCCTTGGGCCGTGTAGCGGTAATTTCCGCTCTCGCCCTCCCTCGCACTTTTCGGCACCACGGTGACGTAGTCGGTGGCGTTGTTCGGTCCCTGCCACTTGACGGGAATGGTGCTGCCCGCCACGGCCTCGGCGGGCCCCTCGATCGAGGCACTGATCGGCGTCACCTTGACCGGCGCACTGCCCAGCGTGGCGTAGGACTGCGCCGTGAGGTAGCGCAGTTCATAGTCGCCCGGCTCGTCGGGTGCGGTGAGCTGCAACGGACTGCCCTTCGCCGTGTAGGCGTAGCGCTCGTACCGCTTCTCCGGGGTCCCGGCTTTCACCATCGTGACGAAGTCGCGCGCATTGTTGGGCCCGGTCCACGCGACCGCGAACTTCGCGCCCGCAGCCACCTTCGCGGGTGCCGAGACGGTCGCCTTGACGCCGCCCACGTTGATGCGGCGCGTGCCGATCACGGTGTTCTTTTCGCCGAGGAAGTACCGCAGCTCATACTCGCCGGCCTCATCCGGCGCCGTCAGTGACGCCGGATTGCCAGCCTTCGTGTAGACATAGCTGACGTACGGCTGCGCGGCATTGCCGATCCCGACGTAGTCGCGCGGGTTGTCCGGCCCCGACCACTTCACCTGGAACTTCGCGCCGGCCGACACCTGCTCAGGGGCCTCCAACGTCGCCGCGACGGCGTCGATGCGGATCGGCTGCCGCGCAAGCGTCGGGTACGGCGCATCCGCACCGAGCACGCGCACTTCGTAGTCGCCGGGCGTCGCAGGCGCGGTCAGCTTGAACGTGCCGGGCTTCCGGACGTACTGGTAGCCACCGTAGCTCCCCTCGCGGTCGCCCTTCGGTACGATCGTGACGAAGTCCCGGGGATTGTCGGTCCCGCTGACCGTGACGGCCACCTCGGAGCCGACACCGGAGTTGGCTGGCGAGGCGACGGTCACCTCGGCGAGCGCGTCGGAAAGGCATGCCACCGAAAACATCAGCAGGACCAGGTGTCTCGCGGCCATGGGATGCTCCGTGCTGGACGAAGTCGACCGAATGGCGGGCGGGATCCCGTCCCGCGCGGATGCGCGGCATCGGGCCGGTCCGCCGGGGCCGAGTATACGGCGGGGCCGGCCGACAGCGGCGGTCGTCGCTGGCAGCGCTACTGCCAGCCGATGACGTCGTAGCCGCGCTCGCGCAGGCAGCGCTGGACGAAGCTACGGTAGGTCGGGTTGGGGTCAGCGGCCTCGAAACCGCCGCGCACGGCCCCCGCGGTCGCCCCCGCAGCCGCGCCCACGGCCGCGCCCTCCGCACTGCGACGCGCCACCCGCGTGTTGCCGGTCGGCGTGAGCCCGTGGCTCTCGGCCCGGCGCGTGCAATCGTCGATGTCACGCTCGGCCTGCGCCGGGCCCACCCGCTCGAAGGTGGCGTTGGGGTAGAGCACCGGGCGTTGTGTCGACGCGCAGCCTGCCGCGGCGGCGAGCGTCACCGCGATGAGGATTCGTAACGAATTGGTTTGCATGCAGCGCCTCCGTCCCTCCGGGAGAGGCAACGCACTGGCCGGGAATCCGTTGACAGATCAACGCCCGGGCTCAGCCTTTCAGCGCCACCAGCACCTCGTCGAGCATCTTCTTCGCGTCGCCGAACAGCATCAGGCTGACGATGTCGTAGGGCGCATCAGGGTTTCCACAACTGCACGGTACGCGAGGCGCGGATGCGCAGGTCGCGGGTAGCGAGCCGTAGCCGGTGAGTCTTCGCCGTCGCGACAATCAGGCGGTCGGCCGGATCGCCGTGGAAGCGCCCGGGAAGCTTGTCGAGCGCGACAATGACCGGAACATCAAGTGGCAGCACTGTCACCACTGAAGGAGCGGCCGCGCGTGGCAACCAGTCTGCGAAGGGCAGCGGGAGTGCGAGTCGCTTCCTGGCATGGAGCATCTGGGCTTCCCAGAGGCTGATCGTGGCAAGGTACAACTCGCCCGCGGTCGCCGCTGTGTCGAGGGCGGTTCGCTCCCGGATCGTGAGCGCAGGGTCGCCGGTGAGCCACCACACCCAGATGTGGGTGTCCAGCAGTGCCTTCAACGCAGCGCCTCGAAATCCTCGTCGCGCAGCACGGATTCGCCCGGTTCCGCCTGCAACCGGCCACCCAGCGCCCGCAATTGTTCCCAGGGCTTCTTGCCAGCCATATCGGCGGACGGCGATGGTTCCAGCTGGGCAACGGCCCTGCCACGGCGCCGGATGGTGACCGGCCTGCCAGTCTGTTCCACGCGGCGCACGATCTCCAGGCAGCGCTGCTTGAACTCTGTAATGGAAATGTCCATTTTCAAAGTCTAAATAGCCATTCTGGCCCTGGCAACTCGCGAAATCCGCCGGTGCCGCTGGAAACTCGCAGCGGGGCGGGGCGGTACTGTCAGGCCGGGGCCCGCTTCAGCGCGAGCTCGCGCGGTCTGGCGGTGCGCGGGTGAGCGTGGGCGCTTGTGCAGAGGCGGGCGCCCGGGTCGCCGGGCGACCGTGTGAGGATCGGCCAGGCGTTTCCGGGCTGGTGCGTATCAATCGTACGCTCGCGGCCGCTCAGCCCTTCAGCGCCACCAGCACCTCGTCGAGCATCTTCTTCGCGTCGCCGAACAGCATCCGGTTGTTCTCCTTGTAGAACAGCGGATTGTCGACGCCCGCGTAGCCCGAGGCCATCGAGCGCTTCATCACGATCGAGGTCTTCGACTTCCACACCTGCAGCACCGGCATGCCGGCGATCGGGCTCGAGGGGTCGTCCTCGGCCGCGGGGTTCACGATGTCGTTGGCGCCGATCACCATCGAGACGTCGGTGTCCGGGAAGTCGTCGTTCAGCTCGTCCATTTCCATCACGATGTCGTAGGGCACCTTGGCCTCGGCGAGCAGCACGTTCATGTGCCCGGGCATGCGGCCCGCGACCGGGTGGATGCCGAAGCGCACGTTCACGCCCTTCTCGCGCAGCAGCTTGGTGATCTCGTACACGGTGTGCTGGGCCTGCGCGACCGCCATGCCGTAGCCCGGCACGATGACCACGCTCTTCGCGTCGCGCAGCAGCTCTGCGGTCTCGACCGCGCTGATGGGGGTGACTTCGCCCGCCGGCTGAGCGCCGGCCGCGGCCGGCGCCGCGCCTTCGCCGGTGCCGAAGCCGCCGGCGATGACGCTGATGAAGTTGCGGTTCATCGCGCGGCACATGATGTAGGACAGGATCGCGCCCGAGGAGCCCACGAGCGCGCCGGTGACGATCAACAGGTCGTTCGACAGCATGAACCCCGTGGCGGCCGCGGCCCACCCGGAGTAGCTGTTCAGCATGGACACCACGACCGGCATGTCCGCGCCACCGATCGCCATGACCATGTGCACGCCGAACAACAGCGCGATCACCGTCATCAGGATCAGCGGCAGCATGCCGGCCGAGACGTCGTGCGCCTGCACGAACTGCACGCCGAACCAGATCACGGCAATGAGCCCGGCGAGGTTGAGCCAGTGCCGGGCAGGCAGCAGCAGCGGCTTGCCGCCGATCTTGCCGGACAGCTTGCCGAAGGCGATGACCGAGCCCGAGAACGTGACCGCGCCGATCAGGATGCCGAGGTAGATCTCGACCTCGTGGATGGCCTTCTCGGCACCGGTGAAGACGATCGAGGTATCGACGTAGCTCGCGAAGCCGACGAGGCAGGCCGCGAGGCCGACGAGGCTGTGCATCGCCGCGACGAGCTCGGGCATCTGCGTCATGCGAACCTTGCGGGCCGCATACAGACCGATTGAACCGCCCACCACCAGCGCGCCGACGATCCAGGGGATGCCGGCGGCGGTGACGCGCGGCCCGAACACGGTCGCGAGCACGGCGATGGCCATGCCGAGGACGCCGTAGGAGTTGCCGCGTCGCGAGGTCTCGGGATTCGACAGGCCGCCGAGGCTCAGGATGAACAGGATGGTCGCGGCGATGTAGGCCGCGGTTGCGAGATTGGCTGACATGTCTGTGCTCCCCTTACTTCCGGAACATCGCGAGCATGCGACGGGTGACGGCGAAGCCGCCGAACATGTTGATCGCGGTGAGCGCGAGTGCGAGCACGGCGAGCCCGAAGATCAGCGCGTTGGGTCGTCCCCCGGCTGTGGCCGCATCGAGCGGCGGCGCGATCTGGACCAGCGCGCCGACCGCGATGATGCTGGAGATCGCGTTCGTGACGCTCATGAGCGGCGTGTGCAGTGCCGGCGTGACGTTCCACACCACCATGTAGCCCACGAAGCAGGCCAGCACGAACACCGTGAAGTGCGAGAGGAACGACGCCGGTGCGAAGGCGCCGACGAGCCAGAAGAGCAGTGCGCCTGCGCCGAAAATGATCGCGAGGCTCTTGGCCGAGGCGGGCTCGCCGGCCCCATGGCCGTGGCCGGATTTCTTCGCCGGCACGGCAGCGGCGGCCGGCTTGGCCTGCGGCGGCGCGGCCGGGAGCTTGGGAGGCGGTGGCGGCCAGGTGATCTCGCCTTCCTTGACGACTGTCAGGCCGCGGATGGCGTCGTCCTCCATGTTGACGTTGATGACGCCGTCCTTGGTCTTGCAGAGTTCCTCGGTCACGCGCAGCAGGTTGGTCGAGTACAGCGTCGACGACTGCTTGGCCAGGCGGCTGACGAGATCCGTGTAGCCGATGATCGTGACGCCGTGCCGGACCACCGCCTCGCCGGGCACGGTGAGCTCGCAGTTGCCGCCTTGCTCGCCGGCCATGTCGACGATGACGCTGCCCGGCTTCATGCTCTTCACCATCTCGGCGGTGATGAGCCTGGGCGCCGGCTTGCCCGGGATCAGTGCGGTCGTGATGATGATGTCCGCGTCCCTGGCCTCGCGGGCGTACATCTCGCGCTGGGCCTTCTGGAAGCCCTCGCTCATCACCTTGGCGTAGCCGCCACCGCCGGAGCCTTCTTCCTCGTAGTCGACCTTGACGAACTCGCCACCCAGCGACACCACCTGGTCGGCGACCTCGGCGCGCGTGTCGTTGGCGCGCACGATCGCGCCGAGGTTGGCGGCCGTGCCGACGGCGGCGAGACCCGCGACACCGGCGCCGGCGATGAAGACCCGGGCCGGCGGAATCTTGCCGGCGGCGGTGACCTGGCCGTTGAAGAAGCGGCCGAACGCGTTGGCGGCCTCGATCACCGCGCGGTAACCGCTGATGCTGGCCATGGAGGTGAGCGCGTCCATCTTCTGGGCGCGGGAGAGCTGGCGCGGCAAGGAGTCGATGGCGAGCACGGTCAGCTTGCGCGCGGCCATCGCCTGCATGAGCTCGGGGTTCTGCGCCGGCCAGACGAAGCTCACGAGCGTGCTACCGGGCTTCATCAGCGCGATCTCGTCGGGGGTCGGTGCACGCACCTTGAAGATCATGTCGGACCCGGCGTAGAGCTCGGCGGCGCTGCCCGCGATGCGGGCGCCGGCGGCCTCGTAGGAGGCGTCGTCGAAATTGGCGGCGGCCCCGGCCCCGGTCTCGACGCAGACGCCGAAGCCGAGCTTGACCAGCTTCTCGACCACCTCGGGCACGGTGGCGACACGCTTCTCGCCCGCGAAGGTCTCGCGTGGCACTGCGATGGTTAGCGACATGATGACCTCGTCGGTGCGTGGGGACGGGGATGCCGTCCGATTCTCCCGGTGACGGCGCCTAAGCTGTGGCGGCGGCAGGGAATTCTCGGTATTCGCCGGGCTGCAGAACCGTTGAATTATCGCACAGCAGTGACGTATCTTTCAGCCCATGCACGCGCTGTCTCAGGAGGTCCTGCGTACGGACATCTCGGGGATGCCACTGGAGTGGATCGACTACCGGGATGCCGTGCGCCTGCATTTCATGGGCCAGGTCGCCTATTCCTTCGGCCAGCCGCTGTTCCGGCTGCGGGGCGGCACCAACGCGAGGACCGGGCTGCGCACCGAATTCGAGGTGAACGCGATCGTCGCGACGATCGGCCACAGCAACAACCCCGGCCACCGCCACCACGCCTACGTGCCGCCGCTCAACAACGAGACGCTGTTCCGGCGCGACGGTCACCTGTGCATGTACTGCGGGCAGCGCTTTTCGTCGAGCCAGCTGTCGCGCGATCACGTCACGCCGCTGTCGCGCGGCGGGCGCGACGCCTGGAACAACGTCGTCACCGCCTGCCGCCGCTGCAACAACCTCAAGGCCTGGCGCACGCCCGAGCAGGCGAAGCTGCAGCTGATCGCCATCCCGTTCACGCCCAGCTACGCCGAGTACATCTACCTCAAGGGTCGGCGCGTGCTCGCCGACCAGATGGAGTACCTGCTCGCGCACTTCCCGCGCTCGAGCCCGCTGCACAAGCGCCTGTCGGCTCAGCCGGCCGCGTCGTAGGCCCGTCGGATCCAGCCGATCAGCTCGGCATCCACTTCGGATGCGGCCGTCAGCTTCACCTTGTACTGGCACATGCCGCCCGGCTTCTCGGCGAGCAGCCGGTCGGTCGCGGGCAGGTCCTTCATGTTGAGGCCGACGTCCACGCGCGTCGCGCTGCCCGGGCCGATCATCGCGAACTGCTTCTTGCGCCGCAGGCTCACGTAGCCCTTCTTGGGCGCGATCTCGAACTCGCCGAACTTCCCGATCGCCGCCATCAGCGCGTCGTGGATCGGACGCAGCGGCGCCTTCTTGTCCGCGTAGATCCCGGCGAGCACGTCCTCGTCGGACTGGCCGGCGGCCGCGCTCTGGCCGTCGCTCGCGAGCGCGAGGTGCACGAGCGTGTTCGCGTCGCCGTGACCGAGGCCGAGCTTCTCCATCGCGTAGCTGCGCAGCTCGCCGTGCTTCGCGAGGCCGCTGGCGGTCAGCAGGGTGCGCAGCTGGTCGAGCGACTTGCCCGTCTTCGCCTCGATGTTCCTGAGCTGGGTGTCACGTGCCTTGTCGAGTGAGCTCATGTGGTTTCCCCCGTTGGTCTGTCTACTCTGTTGTCACGCGAGTCTCGCCATTTGCAGCGCTTCGCAGGCCTCCCCGTCCACGACGATGTAGCGCCGCAGCCGTCCCTCGAGCTCGAAGCCGTGGCGTCGGTAGAGCTCGATCGCGGGCTCGTTGTCGGCGCGCACGACCAGCTCGATGCGCGTCAGTCCCCGTGCGAACGCGCCTTCGAGCGTCGCACGAAGCAGGGCAGTCCCGATCCCGATGCCCCGATGCGTCGCGGCCACGCCCATGCCGAGCGTGCCGCTGTGGCGCAGTGTCTCGTGCGACTTCGGCACG
This sequence comes from uncultured Gammaproteobacteria bacterium, assembly GCA_963754125.1. GTDB lineage: Bacteria > Pseudomonadota > Gammaproteobacteria > Steroidobacterales > Steroidobacteraceae > RPQJ01. Next base: position 171,134 of record CAVWEX010000005.1, on the reverse strand, counting down.
ACGTCGCACCAGCCGACCACGCGCCCGCCGTCCACGGCGACGAACTGCGAGATGCCCGCCCGCAGGCCGTCGAGCACGAAGCGTCGCATCCGCGCCACCGGCGGCGCCTCGAGGAACGCGAGGTAGCGCCGCTCGCGGGCCACGCCGTCGAGCACTTCGCGAAAGCCCGCGACGTGGCGTCGCTCGATCGGAACGACCTGCCAGCTCATGCCCGGTACCGCGCGATCTGCATGGCCGCATTCTGCGACCGGCCGGCGGACCTGCAAAGTGGCGGGCTCCGGTCGCGTGCCTCAGAATCCCGCGCGTGCTTTACCTCGTCGACGCCAGCGTCTTCATCTTCCGCGCCTGGTTCTCCGTACCGATCGAATTCGCCGATCGCGACGGCAACCCGGTGAACGCGGTGCACGGCTTCGCGCGTTTCCTCGGCGACCTGCTCGAGCGCGAGGCGCCGGCACACGTCGCGGTCGCCTTCGACGAGAGCCTCGAGACGTCCTACCGCAACGAGATCTACCCGGCCTACAAGGCCAACCGCGAGCCGGCGCCGGCCGAGCTCAAGGACCAGTTCGGCCTGTGCCGGGAGCTGGTGCGTGCGCTTGGCGTCGTGGAGTTCGGCAGCTCGCGCTACGAGGCCGACGACATCATCGGCACGCTCACCATGCGCGCCCGCGCCGAGGGCATGCCGGTGACCATCGCCAGCCGCGACAAGGACCTCACGCAGCTCGTCGGATCGCAGGACACCTACTGGGACGCGGTGGCCGACGTGCGCTACGGCTACGGCGACATCGCCGAGCGCTTCGGCGTCATCCCGGAGCGCATGGCGGATTTCCTCGCGCTCATGGGCGACGCGGTGGACAACATCCCCGGCGTGCCGGGCGTGGGTCGCAAGACCGCGGCGACGCTGCTCAAGCACTTCGACACGCTGCCCGGCGTGTTCGACAACCTCGCGGCCATACCGAAGCTCAAGTTCCGCAACGCGGCGTTCGTCGCACAGTCGCTGCAGGAGAACCGCGAGTCGGCATTCCTGTCGCGGCAGCTCACCGGCATCGCCTGCGACATGCCGCTCGCCGTGGGGCCCGGCGACCTCGCTCGGCGCGTGCCCGACCTTGCCGCGCTCGACGAGTTCTACGAGCGCCTCGGCTTCGGCCGGCTGCTGCGCGAGCAGGCCCGGCGCATCGCGCGCGGCTGCCCGGCTACCTGACGAGGAAGCCGCGCGGCAGGCGATCGACCACGACGCCGGCGCAGAAGAGCAGCAGCGCGAGTCCGAGCAGCCAGCGGTCCGGGTTCGCGGCGAGGGCGCCGCCTTCAGGTCGGGCGGCAACAGACGAGTCCGGATCCCACCGACGCACGAGGCCGTCCCGCAGCCACCGCTCGACCTCCGCCGCCTCGCCCCAGCCGTCCTGTTCAGCGCGACTGGTGCGCAGGTGCAGCGCACGCCGGACACCGCTCGGACCCGACACGACGAGCGTGTAGGCGCCCGGTGCGGTTTCCGGAACCCGTGCCTGCAGCCGGCCGGGAGCAAGGGGCCGCATCTCGATCGACAGTCTGCGGCCGCCCGGCGTCACAACGGACAGCGTCGCCTCCGCCCGGGCGACCCAAGCTCCGTCCCGCTGCAGGTCCGCCTCGACAACCAGGCCATCGGGCGCATCGGAGACGGCGAGTGCGAACTGGCCCGCGCCCGGCACGCCGCTCACCCAGGCCGCGAGGCCGCCCGCGAGGTCCGGCCAGGCGGCCCACGCGAGCCACTGCGGCGTCCAGGAACCGAGCCCGCTCGTGACTGCGACCACCCGGCCTGCGCCCGCCTGCCGGGCGGCAATCACGGGGTCGCCTTTTGCGGACTGCAGCCAGGCCGACGCCTCCGGCCGGAGGCGCGTGACGGCATACGCTGCGACGGCGGGCCAGCGGACATCGCGGCCCGCGAGCACGGGCATCGCCTCGCGCGGCTCGACGGCGATCTCGCCACGCTCGATCCGCGCACGGCGCCGCTCCAGTCCGGCGCTCATGGCACGGGGCAGCTCGGCCGCCTCATCGACTCGCAGCACCACGCCCGCATCGGGGGTCGTAAGCCGCGCCAGCGCGGTCGCGTCGGCATCCGGTCCGATGGCGAGCGCCACCACCTCGATGCGCGAGTCCGTGAGGCGCCTTCTCAGGGCATCGAGCGGCGCGTCGTCGACGAAGCCGTCGGTTACGACGACCAGGATCCGGCGCCCGGTCGCAGTCGACTCGAGCTGCTCCGCGGCCCGCCCGATCGCCGGCGCCAGACTCGTGCCGCCGCGCGCCTCGACCGGCCAGGTGGCTGACAACAACGGCAGAATCTCGGCGGCGGGAGCGAGCGGCAGCAGCACGCGCGGCTCCACGTCGAACACCACCACGCCGGCCGAGTCGCGCGCAGCGAGCGTGCTCGCCGTCTCGAGCACGGCGCGTTGCGCGAGGCTGAGGCGGTTCACGCCGCCGCTGCCTTCGCCCATGCTGCCGGACTTGTCCACGGCGAACACGACGTTCGCCGGCTGGTCGAGCGCCGCCGGCTCGGACAGCACGGGCAGCACGGATTCGAGCACCGATTCCCGGTAGCCGCCGCGCGCGAACGAGCGCTCGCCACCGAGCACCAGCAGGCCGAGACCGCGGCGAGTGACCTCGTCGGCGAGCGACGTCCAGAAACTGCCGCTTGCATCCTCAAACGCGACGTCGTCGAGAACGACGCCTTCGTAGCCGCCGAGGCGCTCCCGGAAGGCGTCGGCGCGTCGTGCAGTCGCGGTATCGATGGCCCAGCCGCCGCCCTGCAGGCTGCGCGCCAGCGGCCCCGGCGATCCCTGCAGGTAGAGGAGGCGAGCCTCCTCGAGTACGTCGACGGCCGCCGCGTCGCGTCGCGCATCCAGCACCGCGCCAGTGCCGGCGTCTTCGAGCGACACGGAAATGACCAGCGGGCCGCCGCGCCCGGAGTCGAGCTCGAGCGTGGCGACGCCGCGTTCGGCGGCGGCACTCGAGGAGAACACGGCGCCGCTCGCGTGCCGGGCCGTCGCCGTGACGCGCAGCGTGCGGGCGGTGTCGCCCGCGAGCGGCACGACGATCCGCAACGGCTGCCCGCGACGCGCGCGGGTGGGCGCCTGCACGTCGGCAATCCAGGCCGCGGGCGCAGGGCGGGCGACGGTGATCCAGTGGACCGGCAGGCCGGCCTCGCGTGCGCTCGAGAGTGCACGGTCGCTGTCGCCGGCATTGGCGTGACCGTCCGAAACGACGATCACTGCCCCGTACGGCCGCTTTGCATGCGCCGCGAGCGCCGCATCGAGCGCGCGCTCGAGGTCGGTGACGGACGGCAGCAGGTCCGCATCGGCGCCACGGTCGCGCGCGTCCGATTCGCGGGCATTCGCCTGCAGCGGCCCGGGCGATCCCGGACGGCCGGCGAATTCGAGCCACTCGATGCGACTGCCACCGGCCGCGCGCTGGAGTTCGACGAGCGCCGCATCGGCGGCGGCCTGCGGCATGCTGAGTGAGCGATCTGCCAGCACCAGCAGGCCCGGACGCACGCGGTCGTCCAGCCAGTGCACGCCGGCGAGCGCCAGCAGCAGTGCGCCCAGCGCCAGTACCTGCAGCGCCGTCGCAGTCACCGTGCGCGGCAGCAGCGCCTTCATCCCGGCCATGCCTCGGCCTCGATGCGCTCGCGGCGCCGGCGGCGCAGCAGCGCGGCGAGCTCCCACAGCAGCACCAGAGCGGCCGCCACGATCAGCGGCCGCACCCAGTGGCGCGACTGGAGGGCGGTGCCGGCCGAGTCCGGCGCGGTCGACAGCGCAGCTTCGCGCGGAACGACGGAGACCGCGCGCTCGGTGCGTGCGGTGAATGCGACCGCATCGAGCAGCGATGCGGAGACGGCCCGGTCGACGAGCACGGCCACGAGCAGGGGCGCCACGGTGCGACTGTCGTCGTCGGTCTCCGCGTCGAGTGCAGTCTCGATCAGCGGAGCAGCCGCGTTGCGGCGCTCGACGATCAGTGGCATCGAGCCCGCCGCGAGCAGCAACGTGTCCCCGCTGCCGGGCTGCGCGAGCTGCCCCCGGGTCCGCAGCGCCAGCGAGTCGAGGCTGCGCCGCTGCGTCACGCCCACGCTCGAAGACCAGAGCAAGGGGCCGTCCACGCGCACCGGCGGGCGCTCCCGCAGGAAGCGGATGCGCGGCGTCGTCGGCGAGCCGCCCATGCCGCCCGTGCCGCCAGCGCCGACTGCGCCGCCGCCGCACTCGACGGCGAGGTCGGCCGTCGCGGCGTCCCCGGTGACCACCAGCGCCGGGTGCGCCCGCAGTGCCGCGACGATGCCTGCGGGGCAGGCGGGATCGGCGGCGACGCGGCGCGAGCGCAGCGGGCTCGCGTCGAGCGCAAGTGTGTCGTCGGCGGCGAGCGCGTCACCCGGCTCGAGCCGGGCCTGCACGGCGGCCGCCATCGGCGCTACGGCAGACACCGTCGCCGATGCGCCCGGCTCGAGCGTCATCGAGGTGCGCGTCACCTCGCCCGATTCGGTCGAGAGGATGGCGACGCGTTCTTCCGCGGTGTCGCCGCCGTTGCTCACCTGCAGCTCGAGGTCGAGCCGACCGCGATCGCCGAGGCTGCGCCGGGCCGATAGCCGCACGATTCCGGCATTCCGGGTCAACTCTCCGACGCGAAACACCCGCGAAAAGCTGCTGCCGTCCATCGCGTCGAGGAACTCCGCGTCGGCGCCGTCGGTCAGCAACCAGTGCCGGCGATCGGCGCGCAGCAGGCCCGCCGGGGGGGCGATCGGCTCGCGCTGCCCGGCATCCCGGACCATCGCGGCGATTGCTTCGAACGACAGGCCGTCCTGGCGCTGCCACGGGTTGCCGAGCGTGCGGACCTCGACCTCGGCGCCGGGCCGCGAGGCGAGCTCCGCAGCGATCTTCGCCAGGCCAGTCTCGAGCCGCGTGTCGCCGGTCTCGCGCGTCAGCATGCTGAGCGAGTCGTCCACCCACACCGTGATGCGCTCGACCGGTGCGGCGGAGCGCGGTCCGGCGAGTGCGACGGATAGCAGCGCTGCCGCCAGCGCGCGGCGCCGCCACGCCGGGTCGGGCGGCCGCCGCTCGCCCGCCGACGGGCCCGCCGTGGCGGCCTTGCGCCAGAGCGCGAGACTTGCAACCGGCACGCTGCGCAGCTGCGCTCCGCCCCGGTGCAGCCATCGGATCACCGGGACCAGCAGCAGGCCCAGCAGCCACGCCGGTGTTGCGAAGCTCAGCAAGTGGAGCGCGCCCGTGCGAGGTGCTCGATCAGCGTCTGCTGCCAGGGGCGCTGCACGTCCCAGGCGGTGAACGCAATGCCGGAGCGCTCGCAGAATCCACGCAGGCGCCGCGTCATCGCCGCGCGCTCCGCGGCGGCGACTGTGGCCGCGGACGCGTCGAGCCGGGCAGCCAGCCGCTCGCCGGTCTCCACGTCCACGAGGTCGGCCTCGCCGGTGACGGTGAGAGCCGTCTCGCTCGCCTGCCCGACCTGCAGCGCGTGCAGCGACGTGCAGCGCTCGAGCAGTGCGGCGAGGTCGCGGCGCATCTCGTCGTCGGCGAGGAAGTCGCTGAAGACGATCACCGAGGCGTCGCCGCGCAGCCGGCGTGCGCAGGCGCCGAGATCGCTCGCTTCACCGGCCGGCGCGGGCCGCAGCGAACCCAGCAGGCGGATGATGCCGGCGTAGTGGGCGCGTCCGCGGCCGCGCGGACACTCGGCACGCACGCCGCGCCCGAACGCGAGCAGCCCCACGCGATGACCGAGCTCCAGGAGTGCGTAGCACATGGCCGCCGTGCCGCGCGCGGCCGCCTGCCACTTGGCGGCGCCGTTCACCGCCATCGAGGAACTCAGGTCGAGCATCACGACCCAGTCGGTGACGGATTCCGACTCGAACTGCCGCACGATCGGCTGGCGCCGTCGCGCGGTCTGGCGCCAGTCGATGTGGCGCACTTCGTCGCCCGGCCGGTAGTCGCGGTGGTCGAGGTGCTGGATGCCGACGCCGGCCTTGCGCTTCACCACGCGCATGCCGGGCGCGCGCACCTGTCGCTCGGCCAGCAGGTGCGCGGCGGCCCGCGCGAACGATTGCAGCTCGGCCTGTGCGGGCAGCGCCGTGGCGTTCAGGTCCGGCTGCGCCATTCGCCGAGTACCGACTCGAGCACCGTGTCCGTGTCGAGGCCGTCGAGCTCGCTCTCGAGCCTCAGCAGGATCCGGTGGCGCAGCACGGGAGCGGCGACGGCATCGAGGTCGGCGATGTCCACGTGCGAACGGCCGGCCATCACGGCGCGCACGCGCGCGGCGCGAACCAGCGACTGCAGCGCGCGCGGGCTCGCGCCGTAGCGCAGGTGCCGGCGCGCCGCGGAGGTTTCCTCGCCGGCGTCCGGCTGCGTGGCGAGCACGAGGCTCACGGCGGCCTGCTTGCAGCGCTCGGCGAGCAGCGTCGATCGGCACACCGCGGCGATGCGCAGCACGTCGTCGGGTCCCGCGATGGCCGCGAGCGTGTCGGCGGGCTCGCGGTCCAGCGACACGTCGAGCAGCGCTCGCAACGATTCACGCGCCGGGAACGGCACCTTGAGCTTGAACATGAAGCGGTCGAGCTGCGCCTCAGGCAGCGGGTAGGTGCCCTCGAGCTCGATGGGATTCTGGGTCGCGAGCACGCAGAACGGAGTGGGCAATCGATAGCAGGCGCCGGCGTTCGTGACCTGCATTTCCTGCATGGCCTCGAGCAGCGCGGCCTGGGTACGCGGCGTGGCGCGGTTGATCTCGTCCACCAGCAGCAGCTGGGCGAACACCGGGCCCGGGCGGAATACAAACTGCGAGGCGCCGCCCGGCGACGTCGTGTACACCTCGCCGCCGGTGACGTCCGCCGGCATCAGATCGGGCGTGCACTGTACGCGCGAGAACTGCAGCCCGAGCGCGGCCGCGAGCGCCTTGGCGAGGTGCGTCTTGCCGAGACCGGGCAAGCCCTCGAGCAGCACGTGGCCGCCGGCGAAGACCGCGGTGACGAGGTCGTTGACCAGCGCCTGCTGGCCGACGATCACGCCGTCGAGCAGCGCACGCACCTCGAGCAGGCGCTGCTGCGCCTCCGCGAAGCCGGGATCGTCCGGCGTCACGGCACTCATCGACGCGCCCCTCGGGTTGCGCTCATCGCCTCGGCCCACGCGGCCACGTAGGCCGCCTCGGCGGGCGACAGCGCGGTTTCGCGACGCGCTGCCGGCGGGCGGGCTGCGGCGGCCGTCGGTACGGCGACGGGGCCGCCGCTCGCCATCGCCGCTTCCCCTGAGTAGATCCCCGCCTGTGCCATGTCTGCCTGCCTCGCTGTCTCGTCGCCGGGTCGGATCAGGTCGCGTCGCTGCACGGTCAGCGCACCCGGCAGGACCGGGCTTCCTGCCGTCCCCGCGAGGTCGTCGCGGGTCGTGCCCGCTTCGCGGCCGGAGCCCGGGGCGCGCGCGGCGGATGCACTCCCGACGCCGTCGTCCGCCGGCTCGGCCTGCGGCGCACCGGCCGGTGCGCCACCGTCGCGCGCCGCAACCCTGGTCTCGTCGCCGGGCGGCCGGCTCACGTCGTCCCGCGTGGAGAGCGGTGCCGCCGCGCTGGACTCGCCAAGCCGGGACGTCGAAGCCGCCGCATCCGTCCCGCCTTCGCGACGCATGCTGCCACGCGCGGGGTCATGGGGGCCAACGGACGAGTCGGCGGACGTCGCCAGCTCGGCCTCGAGTTCCCGGGCGAGCGCGTCGTCGTCGATCGACAGGGCCTCGGCAGGCCTCGCTCCGTCGCGGACCTCGCGTGCGCTGTCGGCGGACGGGCTGCGCCCGGAGTCGGGCAGGGCCATGACCAGCGCCGCCACGGCCGTGCAGATGCCCGCTGCCGCGAGGGGCCGGGCAAGCCGCGTCGGCGTGTGCAGGGCGGCGAGCGCGGCACGGCTCGAGGGTGCCGCCGCGGCGGTCCACTGCGCGAGCCGTTGCAGTGCCGGTGGGTGCAGAACGCCGGCGTCGACCACGCCGGCCTCGAGCCAGGTCGAGTAGGCGGATTCGCCGCCGAGGAAGCGATCGGCAAAGAGCGCCGACTCGGCCGGTGTCGGTCGCCGCAGCCCGGCCCACGCGAGCGCGACGAGCCACGCAACGGCAGCGACCGCGAGCGTCCTTGCAAGCCCCGGCTGGCCCAGCGCCAGGTGCAGGGCCGCTGCGGCCGTGAGCAGCGCAGCCCAGATCCACAGCGCGTTGCGCGTTGCGTGGATGAACCGGTCGCGCCACAGCCGGCGACGGACCGCGGCCAGCAGTGAGCGCACGGTCGAGGTGTTCGACGCGTCGCTGCCCGCTGCACGGACCGCAGCGTCTGGAGCCGCGTTCACAACGACCCACCCGTCCAGACGGCGCTCCACATCCAGGTGGCGGCCGCCAGTGCGCCGCCGAGCACCGTGCCGACCAGCACCGCGGGCGCAGGCGCTCGCAGCAGGGTCCGCAATCCCTGTCCCACGGCAGGCAGCACCAGGCCGGCGGCGAGCAGCACGATCTCGGCGAGCACGATGCCGGTCGCCGGCCGCGTCCCGGCCGACGCGGCCGCGAGCACCACGGGCCAGGCCGCGACGACCAACGCAAGCGAGGAGGTGGCGCCGAGCCGCCAGCCGCCGAGCGCGCCCGCACGCAGGGCGAACAGCGCGAGAACCATCGCGCGAGCCAGCCACAGGCCCGCGAGCGCGCTGGCCGCGAGGCCGGCGGTGCCCATGGCCTGGCCCAGCGCCAGGCGAGTCGCGGCGAGCCACCAGGCGGCCACGGCCGCAGCGATCGCGAGCCCGAGCAGCATGCCGAGGCGACTGGTCACGGGGGCACTCACGTCTGTTCCGCCACCGGCACGAGCAGCCACGCCGAGGCGTCGGCCGGTGCGTCGGCGACGGTGTCGAGCGGCAGCGGCCACAGCAGCGCGTACCCGCCGTAGGGCGTGCGGGCCAGCGCGGCACGAGCGGCGTCGTCGGCCGGCGGGCGACCCTGGTCGAGTCGCAACGTAGCCGAGCGGCCGGGGTCGAGCGCCGGCAGGTCCTGCACGGTCCCGGCGGCGGCAAACGTGCCGGTGGGCCAGGCGAGCGTGCCCTGGTTGCGCACCTCGACGCGGCCGCCGTCGAGCGGCCGGATCGAGACGGCGCGCATCACGGGGAAATGGCCCGCGTAGCAGAGCGCCACCTGCTCGAACAGGCGCGCGTCGAAGGCCGCGGACACGGGCCGGCCACGGTCCGCGTCCACCGAAATCCGCACGGGGCGCTGGCGATCGCAGGAACGCGGCGACCCGAGTCCAGCCAGCAACGGCACCTCGAGACGTCCGCGCGCGGTGGCGGACACCGACTGCCACGCCTGGTACTGGGCGACTCGGGCCGAGGGCTCGGCCTCGGCCCAGACCACGAGTCGCGGTTGCGGCTCCCACGCAAGCAGCAGCGCGGCGAGGACGGCGCTGCCGATCACCGGCACGAGCAGCAGCACCGTCGGCGAGGCGGTGAAGGTGGCCGCCAGCGCGGCGATCCCGAAAAACGCCACGAGCACTGCAACGACCCGGGGCCATGTCGTCGCGTCCGGCGGCAGCAGGGCGGCGAGATCGGCCGCCGAAGGCGCCGTGGCTGCGGGCACGGCCAGCGAGTCCTGGAGTCGGCTGAGCGCCTCCGCAACCGACTCGCCGCGCACCAGCATGCGCGCGCCACAGCCTGCGGCACTCTCGAGCACGCGCCATGCGCCGGGATCCGGCGTCACGAGACCAATGCGCCCGCAGGCCGCGGCGTGACCGATCAGAGCGCCGAGCTGCCGGGATTCGAGCGCTCGCAGCGTCGCCGAATCGAGCACGAGCGCGTCCACGCTCGCGTATGCCGCGGCGCCGCGCGGCAGGTCGGCGGGGACGAGCGTCACCGCGTGGAAGCCCTCGAGGCGCGCCGCCTGTGCGCTCGCGAGGCCCACGCCGAGCAACGGTGATTCGGACAACGAGAGGGCCTGGGCGCGCCGCTCTCGCGGCGCACCGTCGAGTTCGACCACGACCTCGAGGACCGCCGCGGATGCCACCGGCACCTCGATCTGCAGCGCCTCGCCTGCGGCGAGGTCCACCGGGGTGCGGACGGACTCCCGGCCGGCGGCGATCTCGACGGTGCCGCGGGTCGCGGCGTCGGTCCGGACGCGCACGCCGACCTCGGTCACGCGGCCGGGCCGGCTCCAGCCGGCCCAGGCCGGCGTCAGCTCGACCTGCGGTGCCGCTCCCGCAGCCGGCGCGGCCGAGAGCGCCAGCGCGAGCAGTGGGATTCCGAGGCCGCGCAACCCAGTCTCACTTGAGCGCGTGCTCGAGCGCGATCACGCTCCATGCCGTGACGAGCTGAGGCTTGTCCTCCCACCACTTGTTGGAGTCCTTGTTGACCCAGGAGCCGTCCGGCTGCTGCAGGCTCACGAGCTTCTGCGCGAGCTCGTTGCGCCAGTTGCGCTTCTGGCCCTTGCCGTCGATGAACTCGTCCTCGCCGTAGGCCGCCATCACCTTGGCGAAGGCGTTGTAGTAGTAGAACAGCCCGTGCTTGGCGTTGGTGCCCGGGTTGACGTCGAGCGTGTAGTTGGTCGTCATCCACTTGTAGGCGGCCTGCACGCGCGGGTCGCTCTTGTCCACGCCGGCGAACAGCAGGCTGATGAGGCCCGCGGCACTCATGCCACCGTACGAGTTGGTGCCGTTCTCGAACTCCGGCGGATTCCAGCCCGGCATGTACACGAAACCGCCATCGTTCGCGGCAAACGGCTGGTCGTTGCTCTCGCTGCGGTTCTGCGAGCGGCTCACGAACACCATCGCCTTCTCCCAGACGGGATCCTTGGGGTCGGTCGCGGCGGCCTTGAGTCCCTCGAGCGCGATGTAGAGGTTCGACATGTCGGGGCGCTCGTCGCCGCCGTAGCCGAGGCCGCCGTAGTAGCGGTGATCGGGCTTGTAGCCCTCGCCTTCGTCGATCTGGTGCCCGGTGAGGAACTTGCGGCCGCCGGCGATCACGGGCTCGTACTTCGGGTTCTTGGTCGCCGCCAGTGCGTTCAGCACCACGGCGGTGTTGTAGCTGCGGTTCTGCAGCGACTCGCTCACCGAGCCGTCTTCGTTCGCCTTGCCGAGGATGTACTCGACCTGCCGCGTGATGAACGGGCCGTCGTTCTCGTTGTAGCCCCGGTGGCTCTCGAGGAAGGCGCGCAGCGACAACGCCGTGATGCCGACCGAGTTCATCACCGAGCCGTTCTCGGCCTGCTGCCCGCGCAGGTAGTGCAGGCCGCCGTCGACCGCGCGGCGCGCCTTCTCGCGCAGCTGCGGGTCCATCGGGTCGGCGGCGTGCGCCGAAGGCGCCGCAAGCATCAGGCCGGCGAGGGACGCCAGCAGGACTCTCTTGATCATGATCGGTGCTCCTGGGTGGAAGGGGTTCGGCGGGTGCGTGCGTCCGGTCGCCCGCCCGCCGGCAGGACGGCGGGGACGATCAGGAGCGCGGCGGCCATCAGGCTGTAGGCAATCATCAAGGGTGCGAGGCGCGGGTAGTCGAACCGCAGCCCCGACAGGTTGGAGTGCTGGTAGAACCACTGGTTGCGCAGCAGGTCGTTACCGCTTGCGACCGCGAGGTGCGTGAGCGGGCTCACGGCCACGGCGGCGTCGACGGCCTGTGGACGATTCGCGCTCGCGAGCTCCGCAGCCGGCCCGAGCCAGAGCGGCGCGGCGGCGAGCGTCGCAAGTGCCGCCGTCACGAGCCATGCGGCGGTCTCGCGTGCGCCGTCGGCCTGCTTCGTCCGTCCGTGCAGCAGCGACTCGAGGACGACAGCGGCGGCGTGGACCACGACCAGCACGAGGAACAGCACGGCACAGACCGCGGCGGTGCGGGCCATCCACGCGACGCCGACGCCGGAGAGCAGCGCGACGACACCCGCGAGCAACGTGGCCGCGAGCGACCAGCCGATGATTCGAGCCGCGGTGAGACGCGGGGTGCCGGCCCGTCCGGGCCAGAAGAGCGGTGCGAGCAGCCCGATCACCGCGGTCACCGCGACGAGACGCGCCGACACCTGCGGGTCCTGCGCGGCCGCGCCGAGCGCAGCGAGCAGGAACAGGGCGGTGGCGGCCAGCCCCGCGAGTCGCGCGGCGAACGTGGTCATGGGCTCGCCGGCTTCGCCTTGTCGCGCGGAACCTGCACGATCAGCTCGATCGGCGAGCCCACCGGCGGCAGCAGCGCGGCGTTGCCGCTCACCGAGCCGTAGGCGCCGATGCCGAGGCCCAGCACGGACTCGATGATGCTGTTGCCGTCGTGCACGAAGCCGATCAGCGTGCCGGTGATGTCGGCCGCGAACTGCCCGTCGGGCGGCATGGACAGCGAGCCCGTGTACACCCACTCGACCGATTCGGGCCCGACGTCCCCCTTGGGATCGAGCAGGGCCTCGGCCGCGGAGATCTCGCGGCGCTTGCCGCCGTCCTGCCAGGCGATGCTGACCAGCACCTTCGGCCCGACGAGCGGCGCCTCGCTGAACTGGTAGAACGGCCCTTGCCTGGGATCGCGCTCGAGGCCGAGCAGGATGCACGCGAGATTGAACTCGCTGCCGGTGGCGTCCGCCTCGAAGCAGCGTCTCGTATTCCTTCATGCCGCCCGGCGCCGTGACGAGATACTCGAGCGGCTGGCCCATCACGTGCACTCGCCCGGGCACGGTGAAGCGTCCGGCTTTCTTGTCCACGACGATGCGGCCGATCTGGTAGCGATCCTTGCCGAGCGGCTTCATGTCGCCGACCGGCGGTGGCCGCGGGGTTGCGGCGGGCGGCGCAGTGGCGGCGGCGGCGGGCGGGGCGGATGGCTGCGCAGGTGACTCGGCGGGCGACTGAGCGCGGACGTTCACGGCAAGCGCGAGTGCGGCTGCGGCCGCGACGGCGACGAACGCGTTCCTCAGGCTCATGGCTTGATGCCCGTCACGATCCGGTGCGGCATGGGCGGCGGCAGCGGCGTGGTGCGCAGCTCGACGAAGCCGCAGTCGGCCATCCAGCGACGCACGTCGGCGTCGGCGTGCACACCGCCGTCGGGCGCGGTGAGCATCATGTTGAGTCCGAACATCGCGGCGAAGGCCGGCTGCGTGCCGCCCTCGTCCGTGAACACGTCGCTGACCGCAAGCATTCCGCCCGGAGCGAGGCACTGCCACGCGCGCTGGATGAGTCCCTGGCAGGTGCGCGCCGTCTCGCGGTGGAACATGCCGGACATCAGCACGGCGTCGCGTCCGCTGCCGAAGTCCGCGCTGTGGTAATCGCCGTCGCGCAGCGTGACGCGGTCCGACGCGCCGGCCGCGGCGACGATCTCGCGCGCGACCGCGGCGACACCCGGCAGCTCGAGCACCTCGGAGTGCAGCCCGGGAAACCTGCCCGTCAGCAGGATGGAGTACGTGCCGGGCCCGCCGCCCACGTCGAGCAGCTGGCGGCGGCCGCCGAGGTCGAGGATCTCCACCAGCGCGCGCGCGATGCCGAGCGCGCGACCGTGCATGGAGTGCACGAACGTGCGGGTCTTCTCGAGGTCGTCGCCCAGGTAGGTCTCCGCCGGCATGGCCGGCTGGCCGGAGCGCAGCGCCTGCTCGAGCTGGCCCCAGGTGCCGTAGAGCTGGTCGCTGTAGCGCATCGCGCCGCCGAGGTAGGCGGGGCTCTTCGTCACCAGGAACGTGGCGGCCGAGGGCGAGTTGCCGAAGCGGCCGTCCTGCTCCTCGCAGCAGCCCGAGGCCGGCGCAGGCGCGCAGGAACACTTCCGTCGCGCGCGGATCGAGCTCGAGTGCGGTGGCGATCTCGCCGGCGGACCGCGGGCCGTCGACGAGCACGTCGAACACGCGCAGGCGGTTCGCGGTGAGCAGCGTCTGGCTGTCCCAGTAGGCCGTGCTCAACCGCACCAGCGCCGTGGGGTCGGGTCGGCCCGCCGTCGCGGCGGATGCGTTGGCTGCGCTCACGCGGCCGCTTCCTGCGCGCGGTCCATGTCGCATTCGAGCTGCATGTAGGCGCAGTGGTGGCACATGAAGCCCGGGTCTACTTCAAGGCCGTACTGCCTTGCGGATGGCCCGGTACCCGCTCACCAGCGTCTCGAAGTAGTGGCGGATGTTCGAGTGATAGTCGGATCGGTCGCGTCCGCCCACGGGCCACACGAGCGAATAGATCGGGAGGATCCCGCGACGGCAGAGATCCTCGGCGCCCTCGAGCGCAGTGCGCGCCGCGCTCTGCCAGTCGAGTCCGTGCTCCGGCTCGAGCTCGATGCCCGCGACCATGGCCGAATACACGTGGCCGCGTCCCCAGAGGCGTACCGCGGTCTCGAGCGCAGCGATCCAGCGCGCGTAGCCGACGTAGCGGTTCTTGCCCGGGCAGATCTTCGCGAACAGCGGCTCCGACCACATCTCGAGGTTGAAGCACACGTTGTCCACCAGGCGCTCGGCATGGAACTGCTCGATCTGGTCGTCGGGCAGCGCGCCCGACCCGAGCGTCACGGGGACGCCGCGCGTGTTCGCCTGCTTCACGAAGCGCGCGAGCTGCAGGAAGCGCTCGCCCTCCTTGCGCCAGTCGGTGAGCGAGCCGCCGACGAGGTAGATGTGGCGGATTTCCGCCTGCCCCGTCACTGCGGCCAGCGCCTCGCTCATGCGCGCGAGCGTCAGCGACGGGATCTCGACCTGGCCGGTCTTCTGGCCGAGGTGCGCGGTGCGCTCGTCGGGCGCACCGTAGGCGCAGAAAGTGCAGCGCATCGAGCCGCCGTCGTGCTTGTGCAGGAAGTACTCGCAGCCGGGCGCGACGTTGATCACCAGCATGTCGCCGTGGGTGGTCACGCCCGCCTGCGAGAAAGGCATGCCGTCCAAAGTCTTCTGCGTCATCCACGGGCGCAGCGGCTCGAACTCGACGGGCACGCTGCGGCCGTCGCGGTCGTCGATGAGCCGATAGCCCTGGTCGCGGTCGCCTTCCACGTGCCAGGGCGAGTCGCCGCTGCCGAGGATGCGGATCTCGGTGCCGTCGCCGAGGTTGATCAGGTAGGGGATGGTGGCCGTGCCCTTGCCGGTCGGGTCGTGCTCGCCGGCCTTGAAGCGATACGGGTAGTAGTTCGGCATGGAGTGCAGCGCCGCGCGACCGAGGGCCTCCGAGTACCGGAGGCCCTCGCACATGACCTGTACCTTGAAAGCCGGCGAGCCTGATAGAGCCTGCATTGCGATGGTTTCCCGTTGTCCCCGAACTGCTATGGTGTCCGCACGTCTGCCCGTGTGGGCACAGGATCATGCGCCGCGCAGCCCGCTCCGTACTTATTATTACCGCAGCCCTGTGCATTCCGCTCGTGCCGTTTTTCATAATCGGCGAGCTTCCTGGCGAACAGTGGCTTTCAGCGACGGACGACCACGCCGCGACGTTCGCGCTCGCAGGTGCGGGGCTCCTCGCCGTGGATGCGCTGCTGCCGATCCCCTCGAGCATCGTCGGCACCCTGCTCGGCGCTCGCCTCGGATTCTTCGCCGGGTTCCTCGCGGCGTTCACCGGCATGATGACCGGGCAGGTGCTCGCGTACGCGGCGAGTCGCTGGATGCTGCGCAACCGCGATCAGGCCTTGCCGGCGGCGCCAACGCTGGTGGCCGTGTTCCTGAGCCGGCCGGTGCCTGTGCTGGCTGAGGCCGTCGCGATCGCCGCGGGCGCCGCGCGTGTGAGCTGGCCGCAGTTCCTGCTCGCCTGCGGCGCGGGAAACGTGATCTATGCGGGCGCGCTGGCCCTGAACGGCGCCGCGCTCGTCCCCGGCACAGCGCTGGGGCGGGGCCTCGTGCTGCCGATGCTGCTGCCGGCGGGCGGCTGGCTGATCTGGCGCGCGCTGCGCCGCAATCCCATCAACGGAGACTGAACATGCTGTTCCTGCTGACCAATCGCACCCACAAGACCCTGACGCCCGAGCAGTACGGCCATCTCGCCGCACTCGCCAGGCAGTTCTATGCCTCGGTGCCGGCAGGCGTGACGATCCGAGGGGAATGGGCCGCGGTGGACCAGTCGCGCAATTACACGCTGATCGAGGCGCCGGACGTCGAGACGGTGCAGCGCATGCAGGCACCGTTCGTACCGTACGTGGACATGGAGATCGTGCCCGTCGTGGCGTTCTCGGGCTGGACGGCGAGTTGAAGCGTCAGGGCTGCGCGGCCGTCAGGTAGACGCGGGACTCGTCGCCGGTGGCGCTCGTAACGTTGAGCCGCGGCGTCTCGTTGTTCTGGAAAGCCTGCTCGATCAGGCGGATGGCCTGATCCGCCGAGCGGACCGGTTGCTCGTTGACCATGACGACGCGCGAATCGGCCGGCAGGTTCAGGATTGGCGCCAGCCGGCGGCCCGTTTCGGCCGCCGGATCCTTCCTGACCTTCGAGGACGGCTGAACAGTCGGCGTCGTCGTCGACTTTGGCGACCGCGCCAAAGCGTCGCTGAAGGCTTCCGTGTCCAGGCTGCGGACCAGGACGCGGTCGTTGTCCGTCTGCTCCTGCACCACGCCGAGCGCCACGGGCACCTGCGCCGGGGCGCCCGAGCCGTCGAGATTCAGTTCGACCGTGCGTCCCGCGTGTGCGATGCGCAGCCGGCTGGCGTCGACGAGCACGATGCGGCCGCCGTCTTCGAGGGTATTGCCCTTGCGGACGAGCTGCTGCTGACCGCCCGGCAGCTCCAGGATGGCGAGGTAATCCGGGCCGACGGCCAGGATGCCGGCCAGCCGGTAGCCGTCCGTGCCGGCCGCCGCCGCCATCGAGGGCAGCAGCAGGGCCGTAAGCAGCAGGGCGATCGCGCGACGCAGAAGCATTGTCATCGTAGACCCTGAATTAAAAACAGGGGCGGTCCCTGCGGACCACCCCTGTTGTCGAGCTACCCACGATCCTGCGCTCGAGGCAATCGCGCGCGTGACCGCGACAGCGGAAGGCCCGATCAGGCAGCGCGACGCCGCCGGACCGCGAGGCCCATCAGGCCGAGGCCGAGCAGCGCGAGCGAACCCGGCTCGGGCACGACCTTACGCGGATAGCACTGCACGTTCTCGGCGCACTTGACGTCGTTGGCGAGGCCCCAGTTGACGAGGCTGATCACCGGCACGCCGTCCGCGGCGGCCGTGAAGCCCAGCGTCGCGAGGACGAGGCTCGGACCGCAGACGTCGCCCGGGCACTGCAGCGCGCGGATGTCGGCATCGCTCAGCAGCGACACGAGGAACGCGTCGGTGAGCGAGTCGCCGAACGCGACCTCGAAGATCGTCTCGTCTTCGCCTGCACCGCCAAACGGATCGGCGTTGAACGTAAATACACCGTTGGACAGCAGCGCGCCGTCGAACGCCACGTCGATGTCCCAGGCGGTGATGATTTCGTCGACGATGCCGGTGACGACGATGTCGACGCTGAAGGCGTCACCCATCACGACCGCCGCCGGAGTCCCCTGAACCTCGACGCTGATCGCCTGCGCGGGCTGTGCCCCCACCAGCATCAGGCCGCCTGCCAGGCCCACACAGACATTGAAAATTGCGCGTCTCATGATCTTGATCCTCATTGTTCGATTCCGGTCTTCTTCCCGAGAGCTTCTAAACCGTCGTCCCGTGCTACGGCCCCGGGGGGTCCATGGCGGACCGGCCTCACGGCCGGCCCGCCATGCGGTTCATGTGCTATCTCGTCGCGCACTTCGGCCGCGTGCAGATCAGCGTGCAGCCACGGGCGTCGTTGACGTTGATGAACTTGTTGTTGTCGTAGTCGGCGGCGACCGGGGCCGGCGGCACCTTCTTGCCGCGCAGCTTCGTGATCGCCCGGATGTCGAGGCTGTCGATGTCGCCGTCGGCATCGAGGTCGCAGCGCGCGACGTCGCAGGCATCGCCGATGCCGTTGTCGTTCTCGTCTTCCTGGCCGGGGTTGGCGACGTCCGGGCAGTTGTCGCAGGCATCGCCCACGCCGTCGCCGTCGCGATCTTCCTGGCCGGGGTTCGACTCCGCCGGGCAGTTGTCCACCTCGTCGCAGATGCCGTCGCCGTCGCCGTCGAGGCACGCGCCACCGATGGAGCGCTGCAGCACGAGGATGGCATAGGCCTGGCAGTCATAGCTGGCCCAGCAGCCGTGGTTGTATGCCGTGGCGCCATTGTTCCGGAACGAATTCGCCGTGAAAGCCCCGGTGGCGGTCTGCTGGGTCATCAGCGAGTAAGCGTAGTCGTAGTACCAGCGTTGCGCTTCGCCCGCGTAGTACCCGGCCCCGCCGGCACCACGCGGCGTGGGCCGGGTGTCGGTCGCGGGATTGCGGTGTGCCAGCCGGAAGTCAGCCCGGTCGAGGGTGATTGCCGCGTTCGGCAGCGTGCCCATGCTGGTCGTCGTGAGGTTGCCCGGAGCAGGCGCAACGCCCGACGCTTCGATCAGCGAGTAACCCTTGGCCGACGACCACAGGTAGTAGTAGTAGGACGCAGGCCATGAATTGTAGGCGGCGTAGATCGTCTGGTAGTTGTAGGCGTTCTGCAGCCACGTGAGGTACGCCTGCACGTTGGCATCGTTCAGGCCCTTGCCGCCGAGCAGCTGCACCCAGAGACCCGACGCCGTTTGCTGGTACGACGGGCAGTAGCTCCGGTTCGTGATGTACCCGTGGCCCTTGCCAGGCGCGCCGCTGCAGCTCCAGCCGTTCACCCCATACTGGGTCGCGGACCGGTCGAGCGCCGTGTTGATGCCCGCAAGGCGGCCGCCCGGATCGCCCGCAACCAGGTAGAACGCCTTGGCGGAAGCCAGGCCGGCCACCGCGAACTGCGTGGTCGACGAGTCGCTGCCAGGCCCGGTATAGCCCCAGAAACCGGCGCTCGTGCCGGCAACCGTCTGCGCCGCCACGATTTGGTCAACCTGCCGGTCGATTGCCGCGCGAACGGTCTTGTTGGCGACATAGGCCGTGCCCGCGACAGTCGTGCCATTGAGCTCGGGGCCACCCGTCAAGGTATAGACGGACAGGGCCATGAGCGAGTGGCCGTGTGAGTACGCGTAGAAGCCCGCGCGGCTCGCGCCATAGCTCGTATCGTTGATGATGAGCTCGATGGCCTTGCGGATGAGTGCCTGGTCCGCCGGAGAGGAGTTCTCGTAACCAAGGAAATCTGCGTCCGGGTCAGCGCTGGCGCGCTTCTCCATCAACGCCAGGACGGACAAGCCACGGGTCTGAGCCTGGGAACTGCCTGTGCTGGTGAATGCGCCTTGATCACGAAGGTACTGGAGACCATCGTCGATCGCGGCGTTCACATCCTTCTCGAAATTGGTCTGCGCATGCGCGGAGACCGCGCAGAGGCCCAGTGCGCCGGCGACGATTACGCCGCCGAGCGACTTCCCGACCATTCTTCGCAAATTCATGACGTCCCTCCGATTGGAACTGCCTTCGGACGGACTCCCCCCGGAGCCGGAACCAGCGGCAGCAGTTATAGATTCAATCCAGCACCTGCATAGAACGTGCCAGCAGGGCCAAGCAGCAGGAAATCAACGCCTTACCGGAGGGGGGTGGGGGCGTCAGCCGCAGTCCGTAAAGAAAGCCGACATTCCTGAATGCCCCGGCGGGCGTCGGAAGCGGGTGACATAGGTATTAACCACTATGCGAGCGCTCCTACTGTTCCGCGTGGGGCGGTGGCGTCGCTGCCGGCGCAACCCATCGGCCGTCTCTGGGCCGAATCTGGTCCGATCGGACCACGGAGGCATCGGGCGGCCGCGCGTTGCGCCGGTCAGGCGCCGGCCGTCCGGCCGGGGCGCTGGAAAGTTTCCTGACGTTGAGGGGAGGTCAGGGAGCCGCGGGCGACATGTAGACGCGGGATTCCCCGGCGGCGCCCGTGATGTTGAGCCGCGGCGACACCCCGGCCGCGAGCGACTGCTCGATCAGGCCGACCGCCTGGTCGGCCGAGCGGACCGGGTGCTCGTTGACCGCGACGATCCGCGAGTCCGGCGGCAGGTTCAGGATCGGCGCCAGGCGTCGTCCCGCCTCCGCCGTCGGGTCGGGTCTTTTCCCCTTCGCCTGCGTCCCGGGCGCAGGTCGCGCCGCGGAGCGCGACTGCGCCACGGACGTGCCGAAGGCGTCCGGGTCCACCCGGCGGATCAGCACGTTGCCGTCGTCCGCCTGCTCCTGCACCACGCCGAGCCCGGCCGGGACGAACGGGGCGGACAATGAGCGGTCGAGAGCGAGGTCGAGGACGTGGTCCGGCAGGGCGATGCGCATGCGGTCGGCGTCCAGCAGCTGGATGCGCCCCCCGCCTGCAATCTCGCTGCCCCGGCGGACCAGCACCTGCTCGCCGCCCGGCAACTCCAGTACCGCGAGGTAGTCCTCACCTACGGCGATGATGCCGGCGAGCCGGTAACCGTCCGCCGTGCCCGCGAGGAGCACGGCGGACGGCAGTCCCAGCAAGGTGAGCGCGAGGACGAGGACGCGCAGCACCTGTGTCAGACCAGCCGCCGTCGTCCGAGCGCGAGGCCCATCAGGCCGAGGCCCAGCAGCGCGAGCGAACCCGGCTCGGGCACGACCTTACGCGGATAGCACTGCACGTTCTCGGCGCACTTGACGTCGTTGGCCAGGCCCCAGTTGACGAGGCTGATCATCGGCACGCCGTCGGCGGCGGCCGTGAAGACCAGATTGGCGAGCGTCAGGGTCGGGCCGCAGACGTCGCCGGGGCACTGCAGCGCGCGGATGTCCGCATCACTCAGCAGCGACACGAGAAACGCGTCTGTGAGTCCGACTCCGAGAACGGCGTCTAAAATCGTGTCGCCACCGCCGAAGAGCACGAGCGGGAAGCTGAAGACACTGTTCGACAGCAGCGCACTGTCGAACGCCACGTCGATGTCCCAGGCGGTGATGATTTCGTCGACGATGCCGGTGACGACGATGTCGACGCTGAAGGCGTCACCCATCACGACCGCCGCCGGAGTCCCCTGAACCTCGACGCTGATCGCCTGCGCGGGCTGTGCCCCCACCAGCATCAGGCCGCCTGCCAGGCCCACACAGACATTGAAAATTGCGCGTCTCATGATCTTGATCCTCATTGTTCGATTCCGGTCTTCTTCCCGAGAGCTTCTAAACCGTCGTCCCGTGCTACGGCCCCGGGGGTCCATGGCGGACCGGCCTCACGGCCGGCCCGCCATGCGGTTCATGTGCTATCTCGTCGCGCACTTCGGCCGCGTGCAGATCAGCGTGCAGCCACGGGCGTCGTTGACGTTGATGAACTTGTTGTTGTCGTAGTCGGCGGCGACCGGGGCCGGCGGCACCTTCTTGCCGCGCAGCTTCGTGATCGCCCGGATGTCGAGGCTGTCGATGTCGCCGTCGGCATCGAGGTCGCAGCGCGCGACGTCGCAGGCATCGCCGATGCCGTTGTCGTTCTCGTCTTCCTGGCCGGGGTTGGCGACGTCCGGGCAGTTGTCGCAGGCATCGCCCACGCCGTCGCCGTCGCGGTCTTCCTGGCCGGGATTCGGCGTGCTGACGCAGTTGTCCCTGGCGTCGCAGAAGCCGTCCTCGTCGGAATCGACGCACGCGCCGCCGAGCGAGCGCAGCAGCACGAGCAGCGCGTAGCCGTGGTCGGCCGACGTGCTGAAGCTGCCGTTCGGGTTGGAGAAATAGCCGCTCGCCGCCTGCACGCTCATCAGCCGGTAGGCGTAGTCGAAGTACCAGCCTTTCGGCGTGCCGGCGTAGTAGCCCGCGCCGCCCGGCCCACGCGCCGGCACCCGCACGACCGTCGCCGGGTCGCGGTTGACCATGCGGCTCCTGCCCCCGCCGTAGCAGTTGAGCTTTTCGGGCAGTGTTCCCATCGAGGCCGGGCCGACGTTGCCCGCCGCCGGCGCGATCTCCGACGCCTCGATGAAGCCGAACGCCTTGGACGACGACCAGAGGTAGTAGAAATACGACTCGGGCCAGCTCTCAGGCGCCACGTTCGTGTCGGAGCTGTAGGCGTTCTGCAGCCACCTCAGGTAGTTCTGGATCGCCGGGTTGTTGACGTTCCTTCCGGTGCCGAGCAGCTGCAGCCAGGTGCCCGATGCCGTCTGCTGGTTGGATCCCGGAGCGCCGTAGCTGGCCTGGTAACCATGACCCCAGCAGGCCTGGCCCTTGGAGGCGTCACCGCAGGTGTCCCAGCACTGGGAGGGCAGGTTGGTGTTCTTGCCGTTCACCGAGTACGCCAGCGAGGTCTTGTCGAGGGTCGCGGTAATCAGCGGCTCCCGGTCCTTGTCGGCCGACTCGCCCAGGTTCTTGTAGTACGACTTGGCCGCGCCCAAGCCGGCACCCGTGAGCTGAGTCGTCGATGAGTCCATGCCGTTGCCGGTGTAGCCCCAGTAGCCAGGGGCACTGCTCAGGCAGGCACGCCCGGGGTCTGGGCCGCAATGGAGCGGTCCACCACCTTGTCCATGGTGGCGCGCACGCTGCGCGCGGCGCAGTTGTAGGCTCCGAAGACCTCGCCCGGGATGTCCGGGCCGCCAGTCTGGGCGTACATGGACAGCGCAGCCATGACCTGCCCGTCGTAGTAGGAATAGAAGCTTCCCCGGTCGCCGAAGTTGCCGTCGTCGATCAGGATGCAGGCGGCCTTGCGCGCCAGCGTCTTGTCGTCGGCGTCGAGGTCGGCGTAGCCGCCTTCGCCGGTCTTCTCGAGCAGCGCGAGCAATATCAGGCCGTTGCCTGGCCCGTACGATCCCGCGGCCAGGCCGGTGAACCAGCCCTGCGTGCGTGCGTACTGGAGCCCGGCGTCGATCGCGTCGTTCACGTCCTGCTCGAAGGGCGTGATGGCCTGCGCGCTGAGCGCAGTGAGGCACAGGGTGCCCGCCGCGATTCCCGTCAGTGATTTCTTGATAATTCCCCGAAACATGGTGTCATCCCTCCGAGCAAAGCCGCTTGCGAGCGGACTCCCCCGGAGTCCAACTCCACGGCGGAAAATTTTATTCAGGCCATTCGATGGTGGAGTTGCATAAAGCATGCCGTGGCCATCCGGTCGAGCCGAATCAAGCGCTTAGCGATTCCGGGGTCGGGCTGATTCACAATTTATGTAAGGAAGGCCGACGGGTTGGCGCGGTACGGTTCTGCGGCCCCCGGGCCGGTGTAGGTACTTTCCCGTGAGGCTCTCGGCGAAGCATCGAAGGAATTGCCCGCTTCTGCGGATTTTGCGAATGCCGGCATGCGTCTCAAGGGCTCGACCGGTGGACAGGTCGCGAGCACGTCGGCACTGATTGAGAACTGCTCGCACATGGCGCCTCGAGCGGCAGCTGCCGACGTAAAGTTTCCCGACGTTTCCGCGCTCGGCCGACCCATGACCTGCTGGCCGGAGTCCGAACACCTGCCGTAGCATCCGGAGCGTGTCCTTCCGCCCCTCCCTGTACTGGCGCCTGACGCTTGCGCTGCTCGGACCGCTGCTGCTCGCCATGGTGGCGGCCTGGGCCATCGGCGTGGGCATCGTGACCCAGGCGCTCGAGCAGCGCGTGGAGCGGCAGTCGCGCAACGCCGCGACGGTGCTTGCGGCCTGGGGGCTGCCCTATACGCCGGAGTTGTTGCGCCGCCTCGCCTCGCTGCAGCAGGCCGACTTCGCGCTGCTCGACCGCGAGGGCCGCGTCGCGCTCAGCACGTCCGCCGCGGTCGGCGCTGCGCTGGACGATTTCCTGGCCGGCCGCGCGACGCCCCGGGACGGGGCGGGCGATGCCTTCCGGCTGGCCGACCCCGTGCCGAGCGTGGCGGTGTACCAGTCGATTGCGGCCAGTCATGACCCGCGCTACTCGGCGCTCGTCGCCGTCACCTCGCTCGAGGACGCGACGGCGGCGGCGCGACGTGCCGCGCTCTGGCTCGGCCTCGCGATGCTCACGGCGGCGGCGCTGCTCGCGGCGCTGCTGCTCTCGCTGGTGCGCAACATCACGCGGCCGCTGTCCGAGCTTTCGGCATTCGCTGACCGGATCGCCACGGGCGAGCGCAGCCAGCCACTCGACCTGCCGCGATCGGACGAGGTCGGCGCACTCGCGACAGGCGCTCAACTCGATGATGGAGCGACTTGCCGGGTACGAGTCACGGCTCGCCTCGCGCAGCCGGCTCACCGCGCTCGGCGACATGTCGGCGCGCCTCGCGCACGAGATCCGCAACCCGCTCACCGGCATCAAGCTGCACCTGCAGCTGCTGGCGGAGCGCGCCCCGCCTCGCGAGGTGCCTCGCGTGCAGCAGCTTCTCGGTCGAGGTGCAGCGGCTCGAGCTGCTGGTCTCCTCCACGCTCATGCTCGGCGCGGAGCAGCCGCTCGTGGCCGCGCCGGTGGACCTCGCCGAACTCGTGGCGGACGTGCTCGACCTCATGCAGCCCTCGCTCGAGCACCGCGGCATCGTGGTCGAGCGCGCGCACGGCGAGATGCCGCCCGTGCCCGCCGACCGCGCACGCCTGCGCCAGGCGCTGCTCAACCTCGTCGTGAATGCGGCCGACGCCATGCCGCGCGGCGGTCGCCTCCGCGTGTGCACGGAGCTCGATGCGGTCGCCCGGCGCGCGCGTCTCGCGGTCGAGGATTCGGGCCCGGGCGTGAGCGACGAGCTGCGCGCGCGCCTGCAGACCGACTCGCTCAGCACCAAGCCGTTCGGCCTCGGGCTCGGTCTCGTCGTCTGCCGCGACGTCGCGGCCGCGCACGGCGGCGAGCTCGTCATCGAGCGCAGCGCCGCGCTCGGTGGCGCGCGCTTCGTCGTCGCGCTACCGTTGCAGGCTGCGGCTCCCACCGGAAATCCCTGAAATCCATGGCCAGAATCCTCGTCGCCGACGACGAGCGCTCCATCTGCGACGCGTTCCGGATGCTGCTCGAGGCCGAGGGCCACACGGCACTCGTCGCCTCCACCGGCGAGGAGGCGCTGCTGCTGGTGCGCGAGCAGGCGCCCGACCTCGCGTTCGTGGACGTGCGCATGCCGGGCATGAGCGGACTCGAGGTGCTCAGGGAGATCGGTCGCATCGCGCCGCAGTTGCCGGTGGTGGTGATGACGGCCTACGGCACGCTCGAGACGGCCGCCGAGGCGCTGCGCAACAAGGCGTTCGACTACCTCGGCAAGCCGCTCGACCTTGCGCAGATCCGCCAGGTGCTGCGCCGCGCGCTGCATGTGCCCGCGCCCGCCTCGGCAATCACGGCAGTCGGCGAGGACGACGAGGCGGACCCGCGCCCGCGGCTCGTCGGCCAGAGCGCCGCGATGCAGGGACTGTTCAAGCTGATCGTGCGTCTCGCGGACAACGACCTGGCGGTGCTGGTGCAGGGCGAAAGCGGCGTCGGCAAGGAGCTGGTGGCGCGGGCGATCCACGAGTCCGGCGCGCGGGCTCGCGAGCCGTTCGTGGCCCTGAACTGCGCGGCCATCCCGGAGCAGCTGATCGAGTCGGAGCTGTTCGGGCACGAGCGTGGCGCCTTCACCGACGCCAAGGCGACGCGCGTCGGGCGCTTCGAGGCAGCCGGCGCCGGCACGCTGTTCCTCGACGAGATCTCGGAGCTGCCCCTGCACCTGCAGGGAACGTTGCTGCGCGTGCTGCAGGAGCGCAGTTTCGAGCGGGTCGGCAGCGTGGCGCCGGTGCCGTTCCGGGCCCGGCTCGTCTGTGCCTCGAACCGCGACCTCGCGGCGGCGGTGGCGGCCGGCGAGTTCCGCGAAGACCTCTATCACCGCATCAACACCGTCGCCCTCGGGGTGCCGCCGCTGCGCGAGCGTCTCGAGGACCTGCCGGAGCTGGTGCAGGCGCTGATTCGCCGCGCCAACCGAGAGGCCGGCACGGCCATCCGCTCGGTGGAGCAGGCGGCCATCGAGCGGCTCAAGGCCCACCACTGGCCGGGCAACGTCCGGGAGCTCGAGCACGTGATCAAGCGCTCGGTGCTGTCGGCCCGCGGCGAGGTGCTGACCGTGCACGACCTGAGCCTCGAGCAGGACCCGGGCGCAGCCGACGCCGCCCGCTCGGAGGTCGAGCGGCTCGCGGATGTGGTGGCCTCCGTGGCACGGCGGCTGGTCGAGGTGGCCGGGCGCACGGCAGAGCCCCTGCCGCTGCACGAACTCGCCATGGAGCGTCTCGAGCAGGCGCTGGTGCAGGCGGCGCTCGAGGCGACCGGGGGCAACCAGGTCGCCGCCGCGCGACTGCTCGGCATGAATCGCAGTACGTTCCGGGCGAAGCTGCCCCCGACGGCGCCGTCCTGACCTGAATCCAGGCACGGCCTGACGGATTTTCGTCAGTCTGGATTTTTTCAATAGAATCTGGACGTTATGCCCGCATCGACGGCGATTGCGGACTTCAGGCGTCGTGAAACCTGACACCTGAGACGAGGCGGCAACCGCCGCCGCGCGCCGCCCGGCTCGCGCAACCAACTGAATTCAAACGAATTCGGTTGAATCCCGTCGCGGCGGCTCAGGTTGGCACGCCGATTGCTTTGCTATCTAAGCAAGGACGTCCAGCCGCGGACGTCGCCTCGAGTCCGGATCCCCCCGATTTGCCGGTCTCGAGGTTGCACTGGGCGCGGTCCCTCCCGCCCTGTGACAGCGGTTGAAAAGGCTGGACCCGGTCGTGCGAAGGCGCTCGACCGGGATCCGCTTCAGCAGCGGACGTCGAGGCGCGATGCCCCGGCGCCGTTCGGCACGACTCGAGTGAGGGGCAAAGCTGTGACGACTGGTGTGTCTACCCCGGGCTTCGCGACCGCCTGCGGCTTCGCGTCTGCGATCGGTGCGCTCGCGGTGGCTCCGGTGTGGGCGGCGGATCCGGCCGCGACGCCCGGCGCCGCCTCCGAGCTCGAGCATGATCGTGGTCACCGCGACCCGCCTGCCCATGCGCTCGTTCGATGTCCCGGCGCTGGTCTCGCGTAGCCGATGCCGCCACCGTCCAGGGGATGTACCAGTCGCGAACGCTGCCGGATGTCCTCTCGGAGCTGCCTGGCGTCTCGGTTCAGAAGACCGGCTACGGCCAGGGCTCGCCATTCATTCGCGGCTACACCGGATTCCGCAACGTCATGCTGATCGAGGGCATCCGGCTCAACAACTCGGTGTTTCGGGAGGGCCCGAACCAGTACTGGAGCACCGTGGACCCGTATTCCATGGGCCGCGTCGAGGTGGCGCGCGGGCCGGCCTCCGTGCTCTATGGCAGCGACGCGATCGGCGGCGTGGTCAACGTGCTGTCCGATCTGAAGGCGCGGCCGGACGGCTTCACGCCCAGGGTGCTGTACCGCTACTCGAGCGCGGAGAACTCGAATATCGCCCGCGTCGAGGCCGGCTGGAACGGTGACGGCCTGCGGATGGTCGGTGGGTACACGTACAAGGACTTCGGCGACCTCGAGGGCGGCAGCGACGTCGGCGTGCAGAAGAAGACCGGCTACGACGAGAACGACGCCGACGTGCGTGTCGAGTACGACGTCGGCGACGCGACCACGCTGATCGCCGGCTATCAGTACGTCGACCAGGACGACGCCTGGCGAACTCACCGGACCATCTACGGCATCAGCTGGGAAGGCACGACGGTCGGCACGGACCGCGAACTGACGTTCGACCAGCAGCGCCAGCTCGGCTACCTCCAGCTGCGCCACGAGGGTCTGGGCGCGCTCGCCGACTCGCTGCACGCGAGCGTCTCCTACCATCAGCAGAGCGAGGACTCGTACCGGCTGCGTCCGGACCGGCGCTCCGACGAGCTGGGCTTCGACGTGTACACGACGGGGCTGAGCGCCCAGCTCGAGAAGAAGTGGGGCGATGTGCAGCTGGTCTACGGTGCCGACTGGTACCACGACGAGGTCTCGAGCTTCAACGTCCAGTACAACGCGGACGGGTCGATCCGGCGCGTCTTCGCGCAAGGCCCGGTCGCCGACGATGCCACCTACGACCTCGGCGGCCTGTTTGCGCAGGGCGAGGTGCCGCTCGGCACGCACTTCACGGCGACGCTGGCAGCGCGCTACACCTGGGCCTCGGTCGATGCCGGAACGGTCGAGGACCCGCTGACAGCCGACGTCTACTCGTTCGACGATGACTGGGACAATTTCTCGGCGAGCGCGCGGCTGGCGTATTTCCCGGTGACGGACGGACCCTGGATGCTCTTCGCGGGCGTGTCGCAGGCCTTCCGCGCGCCGAACCTCTCCGACCTGACGCGCTTCGACACGGCGCGCTCCGGCGAACTCGAGGTCCCCTCGCCCGGCCTCGATCCGGAGACGTATCTCGGCTACGAGATCGGCGCGAAGTTCGTCGACGAGCGCTGGGCCTTCCAGGCGGCCTGGTTCCGCACCGAAGGCAGCGACGTGATCGTGCGTGCGCCGACGGGCGACGTCGTCAACAATTCGACGGTGGTCACCAAGCTCAACGCCGCCGACTCCTGGTTGACCGGCATCGAGGGGCAGGTTTCGTACCGGGTCATACCCGGGCTGCTGCTGTTCGCCGAAGGCTCCTGGCTCGATGGCGAGACCGACGCCTTCCCGTCGGGCCCCAATGCCCGGCCCGTGAGGGAGCCGGTCGACCTGCTCGCGCCGCTGGCCTGGCGGCTCGGCGCCCGCTGGAGCCTGCCCGGGCCGCGCCTCGAGATCGAAGCGCTGGTCGAGCACGCCGACGAGCAGGACAAGCTCTCGAGCCGCGACATCGCCGATACGCAACGCATCCCGCCAGGCGGGACACCGTCGTGGACAGTGTTCGTCCTGCGTTCGCAATGGCAGGTCACCGAGCGTGCGACCGTATCGCTCGCAGTCGAGAACCTCACCGACGAGGACTACCGCATCCACGGCTCCGGCGTGAACGAGGCCGGCCGGAACGTCATCGCATCAGTGGCGGTCTCATGGTGAGCAAAGCGCTACCGCTGCTCGAGATCGAGACCCGCACGGACGACTCGCTCAGGGATCCCGAGGCCAAGCAGCGGCACCTCGACGCCTGCCTCGAGCAGCCGGTCGAGTACGTGAAGACGACGGGCCTCGAGCGCTGCAGCTTTGGAAACGAAGCGCTGCCGGAGCTGTCCCTGGCCGAACTCGATCTCTCCGCCAGTCTCGCCGGGCGCCCGATGCGCGCCCCGCTCATGATCGCGCCGATGACCGGAGGGACGGCGCGCGGCCTGGTCATCAACCGCCGCCTCGCAGCCGTCGCCGAGCGCTTCGGGCTCGCGATGGGCGTGGGCAGCCAGCGCGTCGGCCTCGAGTCGCCCGAGCGGGCGCAGTACTTTCGCGTGCGAGACGTGGCCCGGAATGTGCCGCTGTTCGCGAACCTCGGCGCGGGCCAGCTCGCACGTGGCTACGGCGTCGAGGAAGCGCGCCGCGCGATTGCGATGATCGGTGCCGACGCGCTGTTCGTGCACTTCAACGCCGTGCAGGAGGCCGTGCAGGGCGGTGACCGCGACTTTCGCGGCATTGAACAACGGCTCACCGTACTGTGTCGCGACCTCGCCGCCGACGGTATCCCCGTGTTCGCGCGCGAAGTGTGCTTCGGCATGAGTGAGGAGACCGCGCGGCGACTCGCCCGTTGCGGTGTCGCCGGCATCGACTGCTCCGGCGCCGGCGGAACGTCGTGGGCCAAGGTCGAGGCCTGCTGCGCGCGCACCGAGCGCGCGCGCGAACTCGGGCTCGCGTTCGGCGAGTGGGGCATTCCCACCGCCGAGTCGATCGTGAACGTCCGTCGCGCCGCGCCCGACCTGCCGCTCGTGGCCTCCGGCGGATTGCGCAGCGGCATCGATCTCGCCAAGGCGATCGCGCTCGGTGCCGATATCGGCGCCATGGCGCGACCGTTCCTGGTCGCCGCACACGCGGGCGAGGAGGCCGTCGCACGCCTCGTCGAGAGCGTGCTCGAGGAACTGCGTATCTGCATGTTCGCCACCGGCTCGGGCTCCGTGCGCGAGCTGCGCGGCAAGCTGCGTGTCCCTGGCGGCGGCCACGCGAACCACCTTCCGGGCGCGACCCCATGAGAAGGACGCTGGTGCTCGACGTCGTGGGAATGACGCCGGCGCTGCTCGCGCACGCGCCGAACCTGCGCGCGCTCGCCGCGCAGGGCGCGACGCGCCCGCTCGCGACGGTGCTGCCGGCGGTGACCACCACCGTCCAGTCGACGTTCCTCACCGGCCTGCTGCCGCGCGATCACGGCATCGTCGGCAACGGCTGGTATTTCCGCGACCTCGCGGAGGTGTGGCTCTGGCGGCAGTCGAACCGGCTGGTGCAGGGCGAGAAGATCTGGGACGAGGCGAAGCGGCGCGACCCGGCTTTCACCTGCGCCAAGCTCTTCTGGTGGTACAACATGTACGCGACGGCGGACTGCACCGTCACGCCGCGTCCGATGTACCCGGCCGACGGCCGCAAGCTTCCGGACATCTACACGCAGCCGGCCGGCCTGCGCGACGAGCTGCAGCGCGAGCTCGGCCCGTTTCCGCTGTTCCGCTTCTGGGGTCCGACGGCGGACATCGAGTCGACGCGCTGGATCGCCCGCAGCGCGCTGCGCGTCTTCGAGCGCCAGCGCCCGACGCTCACGCTCGTGTACCTGCCGCACCTCGACTACAACCTGCAGCGCCTCGGGCCGGCGCACCCGGCGATCGCGGCCGAGGTCGCGGCGGTGGACGCGCTGTGCGGCGAGCTGATCGAGGCGGCGCGCCGGGCTGGAGCCGCGGTGGTGGTGCTGTCCGAGTACGGCATCACCGAGGTGTCGCGGCCGGTCCACATCAACCGCGCGCTGCGCCGCGCGGGCTGGCTCGCGGTGCGCGAGGAACTCGGGCGCGAGCAGCTCGACGCCGGCGCCTCGCAGGCCTTCGCCGTGGCCGACCACCAGGTCGCGCACGTGTACGTGGCGCGACCCGAACTCGTGCCGGAAGTCGCGGCCCTGCTGCGCGAGCTGCCCGGGGTCGAGCGCGTGCTCGACGCGCAGGGCAAGCGCGACGCGGGGCTCGATCACCCGCGCTCGGGCGAGCTGGTCGCAGTCTCGGACGCGCAGAGCTGGTTCACCTACTACTACTGGCTCGACGATGAGCGCGCGCCGGACTACGCGCGCACCGTGGACATCCACCGCAAGCCGGGCTACGACCCCGCCGAGCTGTTCGTCGATCCGCAGCTCAAGGCGGCGCGGCTGCGCATCGCGCTGCGGCTCGCGCAGAAGATGCTGGGGATGCGCTACCTGATGGATGTGATCCCGCTCGACGCCACGCTGGTACGCGGCTCGCACGGACGGCTCACCGACCGCGCCGAGGAGGGCCCGCTGTTGATCACGTCCGAGCCGGAACTGCTGCACGAGGGCCCAGTCGCAGCGACCGAGGTCAGGGACCTGCTGCTGGCGCATGTATTCGGGGCGGCGGGTGCCGCGCTCAGGAGGACGGCATGAACGCGGGCGAACTCCTCGGCGGCTGGCTCGCGGAGCGGCTTCCCCTCGATTCCGCCGACTGGCTCGGAACCGTCACCGGCCTCGTCCAGGCGGCGCCGGCCGACCGGCCGCTGTACCTCGCCATCGGCGAGGTCGCGCGTCGCATCCCGAGGCAGCCGCTCGCGCCGACCGAGGTCGAGCTCGCCGCGGCGGCCGCGACCCGACCCGGCTGGGACCCGCGTGACTGGACGCTCGACCAGGCGGCGCGCGTGCACCTGTTGCTGGCGAGCACCGCTGACGGCGCCACGCTGTCGCGGCGTCTCGACACGCTGTGCAGCGCCGCCGACGTGGGCGAGCTGGTCGCGTTCTACCGCGGCCTGCCGCTGTACCCCGATCCGCCCCGCCACGCGCTCCGTGCTGCCGAGGGCGTGCGCTCCAACATGCGCGTGGTGTTCGAGGCGGTCGCGCACCGCAACCCGTATCCCGCGGAGCACTTCGCCGAGTCGGCCTGGAACCAGATGGTGCTCAAGGCGCTGTTCGTCGGGACGCGCCTCGACCTCATCGCCGGGCTCGATGCACGCGCCAACCCGGCGCTGGCGCGGATGCTCTGCGACTACGCTCACGAGCGCTGGGCGGCCTCGCGCCCGGTGAGCCCCGAGCTGTGGCGCTGCGTCGGGCCGTTCGCGACCGGCGCGGTGCTCGACGATTTCCGCCGGCTGCTCGAACGGGGCACCGAGCTTGAGAACCAGGCCGCAGCGCTCGCGCTCGCCGCCGCTCAGGATGCCGGCGGACGGGCGCTGCTCGCCGCGCACCCCGCGCTGGCCGAGGCGGTCGGCGCCGGACGCCTCAACTGGGAATCGCTCGCCACGGCGGGCACCTGACGACTGGAGACGACCATGCGATTCATCGATCCGCACATCCACATGAGCGCCCGCACCACCGACGACTACGAGCGGATGGCGGCGGCCGGCATCGTCGCCGTGATCGAGCCCGCCTTCTGGCTCGGCCAGCCGCGCACCAGTGTCGGCACCTACGTGGACTACCTGTCGAGCCTGGTCGGCTGGGAGCGCTTCCGCGCCTCGCAGTTCGGCATCCGCCACTACTGCACCATCGGCCTGAACAGCAAGGAAGCGAACAACGAGGCGCTCGCCGAGCAGGTGCTCGACGTGCTGCCGCTGTTCCTGGCCAAGGAAGGCGTGGTGGCCGTCGGCGAGATCGGCTACGACGACCAGACCGAGGCCGAGGACAAGTACTACCGCGCGCAGCTCGCGCTCGCGAAGGAACTCGACCTGCCGGTGCAGGTGCACACGCCGCACCGCGACAAGAAGCGGGGCACCGCGCTCAGCATGGACGTCGCGCTCGAGATGGGACTCGAGCCGGGCCGGGTGGTCATCGACCACAACAACGAGGAAACCGTCGCCGAAGTGCTCGACCGCGGCTTCTGGGCGGCGTTCACGCTCTATCCGCAGACCAAGATGGGCAACGAGCGCATGGCCGAGATCGCGCGGCGCTACGGATCGACGCGCGTCTTCATCGACTCGAGCGCCGACTGGGGCAAGTCCGATCCGCTCGCGGTGCCGAAGACGGCGCGCCTGATGCTCGAGCGCGGCATCCCGCGCGAGGACGTCGAGGCCATCTGCTACGGCAACGCGCTCGCCGCCTTCGGGCAGAGCGGGCGCATGCAGGAGTCCGACTGGCTCGCGCCGCAGCCGCTCGACCAGCGCGAGCTGTACCAGGGCAACTCCGTGCTGCGCGGCCAGGCGCCGCAGGTGGACGGACTGCCCGTGATCCCCGAGCGCGTCGAGAACGCGCTGATCGAATGAACGGGCCCGCGAGCCCCGCCGAAGGAGCAGGAAAATGAACACGGAAACCGCGCAGGTCCTGGAGCTGCCGCAAGGCGCGGTGTACGAGCAGGAGTTCACCGTCCGCTGCCGCTACCCGGTGTATTTCACCTCGGACGCGTTCGACGCGGAGAACCCCGTCTTCGAGCAGGCGCTTTGCCAGGCCGAGCCGGGGCGCCGCAAGCGCTTCGCCGTGTTCGTGGACGCCAACGTCGCCGCCTGCTGGCCCGCGCTCGGCCACCAGATCGCCGCCTACGCCGGCCTGCGCGCCGAGTCGCTCGAACTCGCCGCGCCGCCGGAGCCCGTGCCGGGCGGCGAGCAGTGCAAGAACGACCCGTCGCTCGTGATGCGCCTGCAGCAGCGGGTGGACGAGCTCGCGATCGATCGCCACTCCTACGTCGTCGCCATCGGCGGCGGCGCGGTGCTCGACCTCGTGGGCTACGTGGCGGCGACCGCGCACCGCGGCGTGCGCCACGTGCGCGTGCCGACCACGGTGCTGGCGCAGAACGACTCCGGCGTGGGCGTGAAGAACGGCGTCAACGCGTTCGGCAAGAAGAACTTCCTCGGCTCCTTCGCGCCCCCGCACGCCGTGATCAACGACGCGTCCTTCCTGCGCACGCTGCACCCGCGCGACCGCATCGCGGGCATGGCGGAGGCCGTCAAGGTGGCCCTGATCCGCGATCGCGTGTTCTTCGAGTGGATGGAATCGAGCGCCGATGCGCTGCACGACAGCGCCCCGGCCGCCACGGCGCGCATGATCCGCCGCTGCGCCGAGCTGCACATGCGGCAGATCGGGCAGGGCGGCGATCCCTTCGAGCGCGGCAGCGGACGACCGCTCGACTACGGCCACTGGTCGGCGCACAAGCTCGAGTCGCTGACGGGCCACGAGCTGCGCCACGGCGAGGCGGTCGCGATCGGCGTCGCGCTCGATTCGCGCTGCTCCGTGCAGCTCGGGATGCTGCCGGCGGGCGAGGACGAGCGCATCTACCGCCTGCTGAAGCGGCTCGGGTTCCACCTCTGGCATCCTGCGATGGAGATGCGCGACGGTGAGGGGCGACTGCGGATCCTCGAGGGCGTCGAGGAATTCCGCCAGCACCTCGGCGGCGAGCTCACGGTGACGCTGCTGCGCGAGGTCGGTCGCGGCGAGGACGTGCACCGCGTCGAGCGCGACGAGGTCGCGCGGGCGATGACCTGGCTGAGGCGCAGGGAAACCGGCCAGTGAAGGTAGGCGGCAGTCACCTCGGTTACTGCACCAACATCCATCCTGGCGAGACCTGGGACGAGATCCGCGCCAACCTCGAGCGCCACGTGCCCGAGGTGAAGCGCCGGGTCTGCCCCGACGCACCGTTCGGCCTGGGCCTCCGGCTGTCCTGCGTCGCGGCCCGCGACCTCGCGCGGCCCGGCGCGATGGAGGAGTTCGCGGACTTCCTGCGCCGCGAGTCGCTCTACGTCTTCACCATCAACGGGTTTCCCTACGGCCCTTTCCACGGCACGCGGGTGAAGGAGGACGTGTACCGGCCGGACTGGCGGGACGAGGCGCGCCTCGAGTACACGAACCTGCTTGCCGACCTGCTGGCGCAGTGGGTGCCGGCCGGCGTCGACTCCGGCAGCAGCATCAGCACGGTGCCGGGCGCCTTTCGCTCGGCGGCGGGCGGCGCGGACGGATGCGGAGCGCATCGCCGGGCAACTGGTGCGCCACGCCGCCCACCTCGTCCACCTCGAGCGCCGCACGGGGCGGCGCATCGTGCTCGCGCTCGAGCCGGAGCCCTGCTGCCTGCTCGAGACCATCGCCGAGACCGTGGCGTTCTTCCGCGAGCACCTGCATTCGACGACGGCAGCGGCGCGCCTCGGCGAGCTCACCGGCCTCGATGCGGCGGCCGCGGGCACGGCGCTGCGCGATCACCTCGGCGTGTGCCTCGACCTGTGTCACGCGGCCGTCGAGTTCGAGGAGCCCGCGCAGTGCCTGCGCGAGCTCGAGGCCGCTGGCATCGCGGTGGCCAAGATCCAGGTCACGGCCGGCCTGCGCATCCCGCGGGTGACGGTGGAATCGGCCGAGGCGCTGCGTCGGCTCGAGGACGCCGTGTACCTTCACCAGGTCGTCGAGCGCAGCGCGGACGGACTGCGCCGCTTCGAGGACCTCGACGCCGCGCTCGCATCCTCCGCCTGGCGCGACCGTGACAGCGAGTGGCGCGTGCACTTCCACGTGCCGGTGTTCCTCGAGACGCTCGACGGCTTCGCCTCCACGCAGGCGTTCGTCCGCGAGGCGCTGGCCCTGCACCGGCAGCGTGCCCGTCTCGCCGCACCTCGAGGTCGAGACCTACACCTGGTCGGTCCTGCCCGAACGCGAGCGCCGTGCGCCGGTCGAGGAAGCGATCGCCCGCGAGCTCGACTGGGTGCGTCGGGGAACTGTCGTGAAGTGGTCGCGTCGCGTTGACGCTCGGGCGGGTCTCGAACCTGCCCACGGTGTGGACCAACGCGCTCGCCGGCGTGGTGCTCGCGGGCGGCGCGGCCGGCGATGCGCGCGTGCCGTGGATCCTGCTCGCGATGTCGCTGTGCTACGTGGCGGGCATGTACCTGAACGACGCCTTCGATCGCGAGTTCGACGCCCGGCACCGGCCCGAGCGACCGATCCCCTCGGGCGCGGTCTCGGCGCGGACCGTGTTCACGGCCGGGT
This sequence comes from uncultured Gammaproteobacteria bacterium, assembly GCA_963754125.1. Lineage (GTDB taxonomy): Bacteria > Pseudomonadota > Gammaproteobacteria > Steroidobacterales > Steroidobacteraceae > RPQJ01. The sequence goes on along the minus strand of CAVWEX010000005.1, from coordinate 135,459 downwards.
TCGGCATGCTCGCGGCCGGCGTCGTGCTGCTCGCGTGGCTCGGCTTCGGCACCCCGCAGGGCACCGGCTGGCCGCCGCTGGCCGCAGGCGTGGCGCTCGCCGCGGCGATCGTGTGGTACGACCTCCATCACAAGAACAACCCCGCAGGCCCGCTGCTGATGGGCCTGTGCCGCGCACTGGTGTACGTGGCCGCCGCCTGCGTGGTGCTGGCGCGGCCGCCCGCGGCGGTGTATGCGGGGGCACTGCTGCTGCTCAGCTACCTCATCGGCCTGACCTACGTGGCGCGCCAGGAGCACCTCGGCCGGGTGGCGAACCTCTGGCCGCTGCTGTTCCTCGCGTTGCCGATCGCCTGGGGCGCGCGGGCCGCGCTGCAGGGTGGCTTCGTGGCGGTGCTCTGGCTGCTGCTCACGGCGTGGGTGCTGTTTTCGCTGTCGTTCCTGAGGCGCCGCCGCCCCGGCGACGTGCCGCGCGCAGTCGGCCACCTGCTCGCCGGGATCTGCCTGTGGGACGCGCTCGTGATCGCCGAGGCCGGGCAGCCGGCGCTGGCGGGGGCGGCCCTCGGCCTGTTCGCGCTCACGCTGATGCTGCAGCGGGTCGTGGCGCCCACCTGATCACTGGAACGGAAAAGAATCCCGAGGAGTCGACAGATGCAACCGTATCGCTTCATGGAAGTGTCGATGGCCTGCACCAATGTGCAGGCGATGGAGGATTTCTGGACAGGGATGTTCGACGGCAAGGTGCTGTTCCGCGGCCTGATGGCCGGCCAGCCCTTCTCGCGGATGATCGCCTGCGGCGTGACGCTCGTCTTCCGGGAAGACCCGGCGATGGCCGTGCCGCCGGGCCCGGGTCAGGAGATTCAGTACCGCAACCACCTCGGCATCCGCGTCGACGATCTCGAGGCGGCGATCGCCGAGCTCGAGGCCAAGGGCGCCCGCTTCACGATGACGCCCGCGCTGGTGCGCGAATGGCAGAAGAAGCAGGACCCCGGCACCGGTGCCTACCTGCAGACCACGTACATCGCGCCGCCGCTCAGCCGCGAGCGGATCACGTCGGGCGAATACCGCCACGACGTGGCGATCTTTCCCGGCCCGGACAACCTGTGGATCGAACTCAACGAGGTGCACGAGCCGCGCGACGCGCAGTGGTTCCCTGCGTGATGCGAGCGCCGCCGGAATCCCTTCCGGCCCTGGCGACCGCACTCGCGCAGTGCACCGGCCGACGGGTCGAGCCCGGTCCGGCGGAGCGCGTCGGTGGCGGCTGCATCAGCGAATGCGTGCGGTGGAACAGCGATGGCGGCGCGCTGTTCGTCAAGCTCGGCCCGGCGGAGCGGCTTCGAGATGTTCGCCGCCGAGGCCGACGGCCTGCGTGAACTGGCGAGCGCCTCGGCGTTGCGCGTGCCGCGGGTGCTGGGTGTCGGCGCGGTGCCGGGGCAGGCCTTCCTGGCGCTCGAGTGGATCGAGTTCGGTCGCGCCTCCTCGCGGACCGAGTCGGCGCTGGGTGCGGGGCTGGCGCGCCTGCACCGCGTCACGGCGCCGCAGTTCGGCTGGCACCGCGACAACACCATCGGCGCGACGCCGCAGCACAACGACTGGACGGACGACTGGCCGCGGTTCTTCGCCCGCCAGCGACTCGGCTTCCAGCTCGAACTCGTCGCGCGCCAGGGACAGCGCGCGCGGCTGATCGATCGCGGGCGTCTGCTGTGCGAGCGTCTCGCCGCGTTCTTCGAGGGCCACCGACCGCGCACCGTCGCTGCTGCACGGCGACCTGTGGGGCGGCAACTGGGCCGCCGATGTTTCAGGCGAGCCGGTGATCTACGATCCGGCCGTCTACTACGGCGACCGCGAGGCGGACCTCGCGATGACACGTCTGTTCGGCGGATTCGGCCGCGGCTTCTACCAGGCCTACGAGTCCGAGTGGCCGCTCGATCCCGGAGCAACGCAGCGGGTCGACCTCTACAACCTCTACCACGTGCTCAACCACCTCAACCTGTTCGGCGGCGGCTACGGCGCGCAGGCCGAGGCGATGATCGAGCGCCTGCTGGCGGAGGCCGGCTGAGCGAACGCCGGATCGGCAGAGATCCGCGAGGGTCAGGGCAGGTTCACGGTGCCCTTGACGCCCGTCACGCGGACCTGGCCGCTCCCGTCCGCCAGCACCTCGGCGTTGCCGCCGACGTCCGCGATCCGGATGTCGCCCGACGAATCGCGATCGATGCGCACGTCGCCCGTCACGCGTTCGACGTCGATGTCGCCGGAGCTGTCGAGCGGAATGTGCACGCGGGTCGCGCCGCGAATCACGATGTCGCCCGAGCTGTCGCGGACGCTCACGGCGCCGGTCGTGTCCTCGATCGCGGATGTCGCCCGAACTGTCGTCGATCTCGACGTCGCCCTTGAGCCCGCGCGCCGCGATGTCGCCCGAGCTGTCCTGCGCCTTCGTGACGCGGAACGGATTCGAGCGTCATGTCGCCACTCGAGTCCGTCACCTCGACGGGCAGGTCGCCCGGCACGGACACCGTGAGGTCGAGCGATGCGTACATCAGCCCGATGCCCTTCATCTCCTCGGGCACCTGCACGTGCACCTGCACGACGTCGCCCTGCCGTCGCACGTGCAACTGCGTCTGGTCGAGGAAGGCCTGGCTCGAGGCGCAGGCACGGCCCTCGGCGGCGAGCGTCGTGCCGCTGCCCGGCCGCACGGTCAGGTCGCCGGCGCGGGCCATGATCTCGACCCGTGCGGCACCCGCCGTGTCGATGCTCGCCTTGCGCTCGGCGCCGTAGCGGCAGTCGAGGTCCCAGGCGAGGGCAGTGATCGGAAGCACGAGCAGGGCCAGCAGGGCGGCGATGCGCAGGGGGCGGGTATTCATCGTAAACATCCGGGACATGCGGTGGAGATGTCCGTTGGATGCCGGTCCGGGCCCGCGGGTTGCAAGGGCGGAGAGGCGCCGGTGCAAAGAACCGCCGGAGCAGGGCGCGGGTCTCGTGCCCTGCTCCGGCGTGTCGGGTCCGCTTTGAGGGCTTATCGCATCCGTCCCTGCTGCCGTCATCCGGCTGATGCTGCCTCGTCGCGGTCCGTCTGTCGGAGAACTGTCCGGGGGCGGAACAGCGTCGACGACGGTGCAGCCTGCCCGCCGTGATCGCGACGAGTGTGACGGTTCGGTGAATTTCTCTTTGCATCTCGTCACCTTCTCGCGAGATCCTGAGCGCATGTCACTGATTCGGGGGAGAGCGTCCGGACGACCGGCCGGCGCCGCACGAGAATGAACAACCTGCCCGTGATCGTCGGCACCATCGTCGTGTACATGGGCGTTTGCCTGGTGCTCGGCTTCGTCGCCTACCGGCGCACGACCAACCTCGCGGACTTCATCCTCGGCGGCCGCTCGCTCGGCAGCTGGGTGACGGCGTTCAGCGCGCAGGCCTCCGACATGAGCGGCTGGCTGCTCATGGGCCTGCCCGGCCTTGCCTACCTCGCGGGCTTCGATGCCGTGTGGCTCGCCACCGGCCTGATCGTCGGCACCTGGCTCAACTGGCGGTTCATCGCCGCGCCGCTGCGGGTGCGCACCGAGCAGCTCGGCGACTCGCTCACGTTGCCCGACTACTTCGAGCGCCGCTTCGACGACCGCTCGCGTGTCCTGCGCACGATCACCGCGCTGCTGATCCTGGTGTTCTTCACCTTCTACGCGAGCTCGGGATTCGTCGCCACCGGGCGCCTGTTCGAGTCGCTGTTCGGCATGCACTACCACGACGCCATGTTGTGGGGCAGCTTCGTGATGCTGGCCTACACGTTCTTCGGCGGCTTCCTCGCCGTGAGCTGGTCGGACGTGCTGCAGGGCACGCTGATGTTCTTCGCGCTGATCCTGGTGGCCGCGATGGGCGTCGGGCTCGCGGGCGGGTTCGGCGACATGCTCGCCACGCTCGAGGCGCGCGAGCCGGCGCTGCTCGACCCCTTCCTCGGCAGCGGTGGCGAGGCGCTCGGTGCCATCGGCATCGTCTCGCTGCTGGCGTGGGGCCTCGGCTACCCGGGCCAGCCGCACATCCTCGCGCGCTTCATGGCCATCCGCTCGGTGGAGGAGATGCCCACGGCGCGGCGCGTGGCGATGGTCTGGGTGATCGTCGTGCTGCTCGCGGCCATCGTCGTGGGCCTCGCGGGCGCCGCGCTGATCTCGCCGCCGCTCGCCGGGCCCGACACCGAGAAGGTGTTCATCCAGCTGTCCACCGCGCACCTGCACCCGGTGCTCGCGGGCCTGTGCCTCGCGGGCATCCTGGCGGCGATCATGAGCACCGCCGTCGGCGCAGCTGCTGGTCGCGTCCTCGGCCTTTGCGCAGGATTTCTACAAGGGCCTGTTCCGCAGCGACCCGGGTCGCGCCGAGCTGCTGTGGGTGGGCCGCGGCGCGGTGCTCGGCATCGCCTTGCTCGCCTACCTGCTGGCGCTCAACCCGGAGAACAGGGTGCTCGACCTCGTGGCCTGGGCCTGGGCCGGCTTCGGCGCCGCGTTCGGGCCGGCCATCGTGCTGTCGCTGTACTGGCCGCGCATGACGCGCAACGGCGCGCTCGCCGGAATGATCGTCGGCGGGCTCACCGTGATCCTCTGGAAGCAGGGCAGCGGCCCCATCTTCGCGCTCTACGAGATGGTGCCGGGCGTGGTGCTCTCGGCGCTCGCGATCTGGATCGTGAGTGTGCTCGGGAGCCGCTCGCGCAACTGACGGCCGGTGCCGCGGGCCGCGCTACGGCGAACGCGGCCGCGTGAACGGCAGCATGCGCCGCAGCGTGTCGTCCTTGCGCCAGAAGTGGTGGTAGAGCGCCGCGAGCGCGTGCACCACGGCGACCGTCGCCAGCACGGCGAACAGCACCTCGTGCACCTCTTCGTAGAACTCGTGGGCGCCCTCGTCCTTTCCGGCCAGCGCCGGGAAAGCGAACAGGCCGAAGAAGGACACGGGGTAGCCAGCGGTGGACGACATGAGCCAGCCGCTCAGCGGCTGGGCGAGGATCAGCACGTACAGCAGCCCGTGGCCCGCCGCCGCAGCCATGCGCTGCGCGCGCGGCATGGGCACGGGCGGGGGATTCCGGCCGTTCAGGAATTTCCAGGCGATGCGTGCGAGCGCGAGACCGAGCACGAGCATGCCGAGCGACTTGTGGTTGGCGATGCCCGCGAGCTTGTCCGGCCCGTCGGGCAGTTCCTCCGCGGCCTCGATGATCACGTACTGGCAGATGATCAGGATCACGATGCTCCAGTGCAGGAACTTCGCGACGGCCCCGTAGCTTCTCGACGTATTGCGCCACTGCATGATGCGATCCGGTCTCCGTTTCGACGTCAGGCCACCATGGTAGCGCAACGGTGCTGCAGCCTATTCCTCGCCGGTCGTGAGGAGCAGGCAGGTGCCCTCGGGCGCGACCAGCATCGCGTGCTCACGTGCGCTCAGGCCGCGGGGGAGCTTCTCTACAAATCGCAGCCCTCGCTCGCGCAGTGCGGCGACGCGCGTCGGCATGGCCGGATCCGAGAACGTGAGCACGGGCCTGCGCAGCGCGAGGTCGTAGAGACCGAGGTTGAGGTCGCGGCCGGCGACGACGACCCGTGCGAACGGCTCGCGGACCGGTTCGAAGGCCACGAGGCCGAGTGCGTCCCAGAACGCCGCGGAGCGCTCGAGGTCGGGCGTCGGGATGCCGAACTCCTCGAAATACCCGAGCTGCGAGGAGATCGCCGGCGCGGCCGGCGGCGAGAACGTGCGTGCCTCGAGCAAGGACACGCGCTGGCCGGCGGGGTCGAGAAACCCGAGCTCGTGCAGCTCCTCGGCGCCCAGCCGCGCGACCTCCAGGTCGATGCCGAGCGCCTCGAGGCGCGGTGCGTGCGTCGCCAGGTCCGGGTGCACCCAGGTCAGGGTCGCCTCGTCGTCGCCCGCGCCGTGCAGGCCGAGGTACAGGCGCCCGTCGGTGACCACTGCGTAAACGTGCGGCCGGGCGTCGCCCGTCACCGCCTGGACGAAGCCGAGCGATTCGTAGAACGCCAGCGAGGCCGGCACGTCCGGTGCGCGGACGCTGACCTCGAGGAATCGTCCGAGCACGTGCCCGTCAGGCCGGCGCGCCGAGCGCCAGCGCGCGCTCCCGAGACCGCGCGAGCGTCTCGGTGTCGTCCCGCCCCTCGAGCTCTGGCCAGCCCTGCGCGTGGCGCAGAACCACCTGCTCGTAGAGCGCCACGTGCGGCTCGCTCGAGTTCAGGCAGGGCGCGTAGTCGAAGGCCTCGCCGCCGTGCGAGAGGAACGCCTCGCGGTTCTGCATGTTGATCTCCTCGAGCGTCTCGAGGCAGTCCGTCGCGAAACCCGGGCACACCACCGTCACGCGCTTCGGACCCGCCTGCGCGTAGTCGTTCAGCAGCAGGTCCACGTAGGGCTTGAGCCACTCCTCGCGGCCAAACCGCGACTGGAAGCCGAGGGACCACTCGCCCTCGGCAAGCCCGAGCCGCGCGGCCACGCGCCGCGCCGTGCCCTGGCAGAAGCAGTGGTACGGATCGCCGGCCAGGAAATAGCGCTTCGGAATGGAGTGGAACGAGAACAGCAGGTGCTTGCGTCCGTGCTGCTCCCAGTGCGCCGCGATGCCATCGGCGACGGCCGCGATGTAGGCGTCCTCTTCCCAGTACTGGTTGACCATGCGCAGCTCCGGCAGCCAGCGCCAGCGGGAGAGCTCGGTCGTGACCCGCTCGAAGATCGAGGCCGTGGTGGTCGCCGAGTACTGCGGGTACATCGGCAGCACCAGCAGCCGCTGCACGTTGTCCCGGCGCAGCCGCTCGAGCGCGTCCGGGATCGAGGGATTGCCGTAGGTCATGGCGAGCTCGACGCGCACGCGGTCGCCGAAGCGTACGGCGAGCCGCCCCGACAGTCCCGCGGTGAGCGCCCGCGACTCGACCAGCAGCGGCGAGCCCTGCGGCGTCCACACCTGCTGGTAAGCGTGCGCGCTTCGCTTGGGACGCGTGCGCAGGATGACGCCGTTCAGGATCAGCCACCACAGCACCCGCGGCGCCTCGATGACGCGCGGATCCCAGAGAAACTCGGCGAGGTAGCGGCGCACGGCCGCGGTCGTGGGCTCGTCCGGCGTGCCGAGGTTGACGAGCAGGACGCCGAGCCGGGCCGGCGAGCCGTGGCGGTAGTCGGGGGTGCCGAGGTAACCGGTCATCTGGGAGCGCGACTGGGCGGAATGGGCCGGGCACCATACCGCAACTTCCCCGCCGCCGCACCGCGCGCGGCGCCCCTCGCGGTGCGCCAGGGGAGCGAAGCGCCGGGGTCAGCCACGGCGGCGTCCGGCCTCGACCCGCGGGAACACGTACAGCATGCCCACGCCGAGCACGCACACCCCGGCGCAGAAGACCAGCATCGGCAGGGCGGTGTCGGTCGGGAAGTGCCCCATCCACTGCACGCAGGCCGCGCCGATGATCTGCTGCAGGAAGCCGATGGTGCTCGAGGCGACCCCGGCGTGCTGGGGCGCGAGGCTCACCGCGGTCGCCGTGACGTTGGGCAGTGCGAGTCCCTGCCCGTAGGACAGCACGCCGATCGGCACGAAGATCCACAGCGGGTGGGTGAGTCCGAACGCCACGAACGCCAGCGCCGCGACCGCCCCCGTGGCCGACAGCAGCACGCCGTTCACGACCAGCCAGTGCAGGTCGTGCCGCGCCATCAGGCGTCCCACCGACCAGTTGCCGAGGAAGTAGCCCGCGGCGATGAAGAGGTAGTAGAACCCGAACTCCGTGGCGGGGCGGCCGAGCGCGGACACCATCACGTAGGGTGCGAGCGAGATGAACACGAGGAAGGTGGCGTACACCACCGCGCTCTGCAGCACGCATCCAGTGAACAGCGGCATGCGCACCAGCAACCACGCCGTGCCCAGCATGTCGCGACCGCGCGGCGGGTGGACGCCGACCGGGCGCGTCTCGGGCAGGCGCCGCCACACGAAGCCGCCCACGACCACCGCGGCGATCACCAGCACCCCGAAGATCGCACGCCAGCCGAGCCCCGCCGCGATCAGGCCGCCCAGCACCGGCGCGAGCGCGTTGCCCATCACGGCGACCATGGTCAGCGAGGCGAGCGTCTTCGCCATCCGCTCGGCGGGATAGAGGTCGGCCACGATCGCGCGTGCAGTCACGAGTCCGGTCGCGGTGCCGAAGGCCTGCAGCGCGCGGCCCGCGATCAGCGTCGTCGAGACTCTGCGACAGCAGCGAGACCACCGCGCCGGCGATCATGATCCCGAGCCCGCCGAGCACGGCGGCGCGGCGTCCGTAGCGGTCGGAGAACGGGCCCCACGCCAGGATGCCGAACGCGAACATCACCAGCGAGACCGAGAAGGTCGCCTGCACCTCGGCGACGCTCGCGTCGAAGTGCTCGCGCACCGCGGGGAGCGCGGGCAGGTACAGGTTGGTCGCGATCGGGCCGAGCGCCGCGACGGCCGCGAGCAGGACGATCAGCGCGCGGTCCCGCGACGCGGCGGTCAACTCTCGATGCCGCCGATGCAGAAGTACTTGAGTTCGGTGTAGTCGAGGATGCCGTACTTGGAGCCTTCGCGGCCGATGCCCGATTCCTTCACGCCGCCGAACGGCGCGACTTCCGTCGAGATCAGCCCGGTGTTGAGGCCCACGATGCCGTACTCGAGTCCCTCGGCGACGCGCCAGGCGCGTGCGAGGTCGCGGGTGTAGAAGTAGGAGGCGAGGCCGAACTCGGTGTCGTTCGCCATGCGGATCGCTTCCTTCTCGTCCTTGAAGGCGAAGATCGGCGCGACGGGGCCGAAGGTTTCCTCGCGTGCGACCAGCATGTCCGGCTTCACGTGCGTGACGATGGTGGGCTCGAAGAACGTGCCGCCGAGCGCGTGGCGCCTGCCGCCGAGCGCGACCCGTGCCGCCCTTCGCGACGGCGTCGGCGATGTGCTCCTCGACCTTGGCCACGGCCTTGGCGTCGATCAGCGGACCCTGGTCGGTCGCGCCCGTGAGGCCGTCGCCCACGCGCAGCTTGCGCACCGCTTCGACCAGCTTCGCGACGAACGCGTCGTACACGCCTTCCTGCACCAGCAGGCGATTGGCGCAGACGCAGGTCTGGCCGGTGTTGCGGTACTTCGAGGCGATCGCGCCCTGCACGGCGGCGTCGAGGTCGGCGTCGTCGAACACGATGAACGGCGCGTTGCCGCCGAGCTCCAGCGAAACCTTCTTGAGCGTGCCGGCGCACTGCTGCATCAGCTTCTTGCCGATCTCGGTCGAGCCCGTGAAGGTGAGCTTGCGCACCCGCGGGTTCGAGGTCATCTCGCCGCCGATCGCGGTGGCGGAACCGGTGACTACGCTGAACACGCCTTTCGGGATGCCGGCGCGGTGGGCGAGCTCGGCCATGGCGAGCGCGGAGTAGGGCGTCTGCATCGCGGGCTTGCAGACGAAGGTGCAACCGGCGGCGAGTGCGGGACCCGCCTTGCGCGTGATCATCGCCGCCGGGAAGTTCCAGGGCGTGATGGCCGCGACGACGCCGATTGGCTGGCGCAGCACGATCAGGCGCTTGTCGCGCTGGTGGCCGGGGATGACGTCGCCGTACACGCGCTTGCCTTCCTCGGCGAACCATTCGATGAACGCGGCGGCATAGGCGATCTCGCCCTTCGCCTCGGCGAGTGGCTTGCCCTGCTCGGCGGTCATCAGCACGGCGAGGTCGTCGACGTTCGCGAGCATCAGGTCGTGCCAGCGCCGCAGGATCGCCGTGCGCTCCTTTGCCGTGCGGGCGGCCCACTCCGGAAAGGCCGCGGCCGCGGCCTCGATGGCGCGACGCGTTTCCGCGGCGCCCATGTTCGGCACCGTGCCGATGACGGCGCCGGTGGCGGGGTTGGCGACGTCCACGGTGCCGCCGGCGTCGGCGGCGACCCAGGCACCGTCCACATAGCACTGCTGGCGGAGCAGGGTCGGGTCGGTCAGCGAGATCGTCATGGTGGTTCTCATCCCACGTGGTGGCGGAAGAACTCGATGCTGCGCTCGAAGGCGAGCTGCGCGCTCCGGGCGTCGAAGTCGGCGCGGTCGGTGCAGTTGAAGCCGTGGCCGGCCGGGTAGAGGTGGAAGGTTCCCGTCGGGAAGGCCGCGCGGATTCTCTCGACGTCGGCCGCCGGGATGTGCGAGTCGTGCTCGCCGAAGTGGAACATCATCGGGCAGCGCGGCGTCTCGGGCAGCAGTTGCGCGATTCCGCCGCCGTAGTAGGCGACGCCCGCGGCGATGCTGCTACGGCAGCCTGCGAGGTAGGTCACGCGGCCGCCCCAGCAGTAACCGACCATGCCGACGCGGCCGGCATGCGACACCGCGGCGATGGCTGCGTCGAGGTCGGCGATCGCGTCCTCGTTGGTCGCCTTCATCATGAGCTCGATGCCCGCCTGCAGGCCGGCCGCGTCGTAGCCCAGGTCGACGTCCTTCGCCAGGCGGTCGAACAGGGCCGGTGCGATGGCGAGGTAGCCCTCGGCGGCGTACTGCTCGGCGACGCGCCGGATGTGGCGGTTCACACCGAAGATCTCCTGCACCACGACCACCGCGCCGCGGGGCGTGCCCTGCGGCCGGACGAGGTAGGCGGAGAGTGGGTGGCCGTCTGCGGCACGCAGCTGAAGTGTGCTCAAGGGAGGGTTCCGGGAGCCACGAAAAAGGTCGTCGGGCGAGGCTCGCTAGGATATCAGGCCGGCGCGGCGTCGGACCGCGGCGCGGACGGCGCCGACGTCTGAACGGGCGCCCGAGCCCGTATAATCGCGGCCCCTCCTGCCCGCCGGGACGCCCTCGTGAAGCATCTGTCGCCTGTCGTTGCCCTGTGCGCCGTCCTCTCCGCCTGCGCCGTGCAGCCGTCGGAGCCCGTCCCGTCGCCGGCGGCGACGGCCACCACCGCCGCGGATGCCGGTCCGGCGCTGCACGCGCTGTTCGAGCGCTTCTTCGAGGACATGCTGCGACTCAACCCGCTGCTCGCCACCTACATCGGCGACCACCGCTACGACGACCAGCTGCCGAACTCCCTCGGCCCGCAGTTCCGTGCCGAGGTGCAGGCCCTGAACGCGCGCTACCTCGCCGAGGCGCAGGCGATCGACGTAGCGCAGCTCTCGCCGGCCGACCGCACCTCCCACGCGATCTTCCTGCACGAACGCGAGCGCATGCGCGACGCCGAGCGTTTCCCCGCGCACATGCTGCCCCTCAACCAGGCCGGCAGCCTGCTCACGACCATGGTCGCGCTCGGCTCGGGCACGAACGCCCAGCCGTTCGCGACGGCCGAGGACTACGACAACTGGCTGAAGCGCATGGGCGGCATGGTCACGTGGATGGACCAGGCCATCGTCAACATGCGCGAGGGTGCCGCGCGCGGTGTCGTGCAGCCGCGCCCCGTGATGGAGAAGGTGCTGGTACAGCTCGAGGGGATGGTGGTCGAGCGGCCGGAGGACAGCCTGTTCTTCGCGCCGGTGCGCGACTTTCCCGAGGGCGTCGCGCCCGCTGACCGGGAGCGGCTCACCGCCGCCTATACGGCGGCCCTCCGCGACGAGGTCCTGCCCGCCTTCCGTCGACTGCGTGATTTCGTCCGCGACGAGTACCTGCCGAAGACGCGCTCGACGGTGGCCTGGAGCGCGCTGCCCGACGGCGTGGCCTGGTACGCGCTGTACGTGCAGGACCACACCACCACCGCCCTGACGCCGGAGGAGATCCACCAGGTCGGCCTCGGCGAGGTCGCGCGCATCCTCGGCGAGATGGACGAGGTGCGGCGGACGGTCGGGTTCGAGGGCGACCTCGAGGCGTTCTTCACCCACCTCGAGACCGACCCGAAGTTCTACTACACGAAGGGTGAGGACCTGCTCGCGGGCTACCGCGAGCTCAAGGTCCGCATCGACGCGGCCCTGCCCAAGGCCTTCTCGGTGTTTCCGAAGGCTGACTACGAATTGCGCGAGGTGGAGGCGTTCCGCGCGCAGTCGGCGGCCGGAGCCTCCTACCAGCAGCCCTCCGCCGACGGCTCGCGGCCCGGCATCTTCTATGTGAATACCTACAACCTGAAGGCCCAGCCGAAGTTCGGCATGGAGACGCTGTCCCTGCACGAGGCCTCGCCCGGGCACCACTTCCAGGTGACGATCCAGCAGGAGCTGGAGGGACTGCCGCGCTTCCGACGCTTTGGCGGCGACTACACGGCCTACGTCGAAGGGTGGGCGCTGTATGCCGAGTACCTCGGCAAGGAACTCGGGCTCTTCACCGATCCGTACCAGTGGTTCGGCCGGCTGAACGACGAGCAGCTTCGGGCCATGCGTCTCGTGGTGGACACGGGCCTGCACGCCAAGGGCTGGACCCGCGAGCAGGCGATCCAGTACATGCTCGACAACTCGACGCTCGCGCCGAGCGACGTGGAGTCGGAGGTGGAGCGCTACATCGCCTGGCCCGGCCAGGCGCTCGGCTACAAGGTGGGCGACTTGGCGCTCCAGGCGCTGCGCCGTCGCGCCGAGGCCGAGCTCGGGCCGAAGTTCGACCTGCGCGATTTTCACCGCGAGGTGCTGAGCGACGGCGCCGTACCGCTCGACGTGCTCGAGGCCAAGGTCGAGCGCTGGATCGCGACGCGCAAGTGATCGGGGCGACGGAGATTTCCCTTCCTGCGCCGCAGGAGCGGGCGAGGTCGAGGACTCCGGCGCTCCTGCTCATGCTCGCGACTCTTGCGCTCGCCGCCTGCGATCGCGGCCCGTCCCGCGAGCCCGGCCAGGAATCCCCCGCGGCCGCGCGCGCCGCCGCGAAGGCTGCGAAGGCCGAGGGCCAGCGCCTTCGCGACCTCACCGACCGCTACGACGAGCAGTACCTCGAGCTCAATCCGCTCGCGGCGACGGCACGGGGCGATCATCGCTTCGACGACCGCTTCGGCGACTACGTGAGCACCGCCTGGATGGCCGACTGGCTCGCGATCGAGCAGGAGGGACTGCAGGCGCTGGCGGCCATCGACCCCGCGAAGCTCACCGGCGAGGATCTCGTTTCCTACGAGGCCTTCCGCCACGGCCGCACCGTCGCCGTCGAGGGCTTCCGCTATCCGGCTGAACTGCTGCCCGTGTACCCGTTCGTGGGCCTGCACCTGCAGTTCCCGGTGCTGGGTTCGGGCCGCGGCATCCACCCGTTCCGCACGACGACCGATTACGAGAATTTCCTCGCGCGCATGGACGGTTTCGTCGACTGGGCGGCCCAATCCATCGCCAACATGCGCCTGGGGCTGGAGAAGGGCTTCGTGCAACCGCGGGTCGTGGTCGAGCGGGTGATCGCCGAGCTCGAGCCACTGGCGGTGGACGAGCCGAGGCAGAGCGCGTTCTTCGGAGCGCTCGCGGACTTTCCGGCCGGCGTGCCTGCCGCGGATCGGCCGCGCCTCTTGAAGGCCTACGAGGAGAAGCTCGCGGGTCGCGTGCTGCCTGCGTACCGGCGCCTGCTCGAATTCCTGAGGGACGAGTACCTGCCGCAGGCACGGGACGCCGTCAGCTGGTCCGAGCTGCCGAACGGTGCCGAGTGGTACGCGTACCTTGTGCGGTACCACACGACGACCGGACTCACGCCGGAGGAGGTTCACGATCTCGGCCTCGCCGAGGTGGCGCGTCTGCGGGTGAAGATGGAGCGGATGCGGCAGCAGCTCGGTCACACCGGCGATCTCGCCAGTTTCTTCGACGCGTTGCGAGCCGACCCGGCCCAGCAGTTCGTCGATCCCGAGGAACTGCTCGCGGGCTACCGGGCGATCGAGGCGCGAGTGACGGCGGCGATGCCGCTGCTGTTCGGGCGGACGCCCAGGGCGCCATTCGAGATCCGTGCTGTCGAGGCATTCCGTGCGCCGTTCGAGGCGGCGGCGTCCTACCAGCCCCCGAGCGCCGATGGCCGCCGCCCCGGCGTGTTCTACGTGAACACGTACGACCTGCCGTCGCAGCCGAAGTACCTGATGGAGGCGCTGTACCTGCACGCGGCGGTGCCCGGGCACCTCTACCGGATTTCGCTGGCGCAGGAGGCCGAAGACCTTCCGCGTTTCCGGCGTTTCGCCTGGGACACGGCCTTCGGCGAGGGCTGGGCCCTGTACGCGGTGACGCTGGGCGTGGACCTCGGCCTCTACACCGATCCGTACGGCGCGTTCGGCGCCCTTGCGACCGAGATGGGGTGCGCCGTTCGTCTGGTGGTGGACACCGGGCTGCACGCCAGGGGCTGGACCCGCGCGCAGGCCATCGACTACTTCCGCGCCAACACGCCGATGGGCGAGGCCGGCATCGCCGCGCAGGTGGATCGCCACATAGCCCGGCCGGGCGAAGCGGTTGCCTGCAAGGTCGGCGAACTCAGGATCCAGGAGCTGCGCCGCCGAGCGCAGGCCGCGCTGGGCCCGCGCTTCGATATCCGCGCCTTCCACGCCCAGGTCGTCGAGAGCGGGTCGCTGCCGCTTGCGGTGCTCGAGGCCCGGATCGATCGCTGGATCGCTGCGCAGAAGTAGCGCCACGCGTTCAGCGGTTGGTCCCGTGCTCCAGCGATTCGATGGACTCGACCTTGCCCGCGACGAAACGGATGCGGCGCATGAGCCGGCTCGGAGCCGAAGTCGTAGGTCCACACGTCCACCGGCACGTCCTCGCGGCCCGGGAACGGCACGTCGCGGCCGCCGAATTCGAAGCGCGGCTGGCGCGTCATCCAGGTGCGCGTGCGCTTCACCGGCTCGCCGCACAGTGCCAGCACCTCGTCGATCGAATCGCCGTCGCCGACCAGCTGGCTGCCACATCGCAGGCTGTCGGCCGTCGCGACGGCGGGGACCGCGAACGCAAGAACGGCGAGGACGACGGGGAAGCGGGCTGCCATGCCGGTACTCTATGGCCACGGTATCAGACGGGCCAGCAGGCGAATAAATTTCATAATTAACAGCGGGTTAGGAATAGACGCAGCTGGTTCGGCCGGGCCGTCAAGGGCCGGCTCCCGGACCCGCCCTCGACGCCCCTTCCGCCACCTGCAGCCGGGCCTGCTACGCTACGCGGCCCGCCAACTGCGTCACATTTCCGGATGTCCGTGGATCGCAGCTTCGAACGACGCCTCGCGCGGCTGGTGAATGGCCGGTCGGGCAGCGCCCTGCAGGGCGGTCTCAAGGGCGTTGAGAAGGAATCGCTGCGGGTCACCCCGCGCGGGCGAATTGCGCAAACGCCGCACCCGGCGGCGCTCGGTTCGCCGCTCACCCACGAGCACGTCACCACCGACTATTCCGAGGCGTTGATCGAACTCGTCACGTCGCCCTTTGCGGAAACATGGGAGCTCACCCAGTACCTCTGCGACCTGCACCAGTTCGTGTATCGAAACGTCGGCGACGAGCTCCTCTGGGCGACGAGCATGCCCTGCGCCATCGAGGGCGACGCGACCATCCCGATCGCCGAGTACGGCCCTTCGAACGTCGGACGCATGAAGACCGTGTACCGCCGCGGGCTCGGCCTGCGCTACGGGCGGGTCATGCAGGCGATCGCCGGGGTGCACTTCAACTACTCGTTCCCCGAGCACTTCTGGCCGGTGCTGGCCGATCTGTGCGAGAGCCACGACGCCGGGCAGGCCTTCCGGTCGGACGCGTACTTCGCGCTGCTGCGCAACTACCGGCGCCACGGATGGATCGTGCTGTACCTGTTCGGCAACTCTCCGGCGCTGTGCCCGTCGTTCCTTGGCGGCCGGCGCGTGGACTGGCTGCAGCCACTCGAGCCCGGCAGCCTGTACGCGCCGCACGCCACGTCGCTGCGCATGAGCGACCTCGGCTACCGCAATGCGAGCCAGGCGGCCCTGAACGTGTCGGTGAACAGCCTCGAGCACTACGTGCGCGACCTCACGGCGGCAATTACGACCCCGAATCCGGAGTACCAGCGTTTCGGCGTCAAGGTGGACGGCGACTACGTGCAGCTGAACGCCAGCCAGCTGCAGATCGAGAACGAGTACTACAGCTTCATCCGCCCGAAGCGCGTCGCGCGCTCGGGGGAGCGCCCGACCCAGGCCCTGCGACGCGGCGGCGTGCAGTACGTCGAGATGCGTTCGCTCGACGTGAGTCCCTTCGACCCGGTGGGCGTCAACCAGAACAAGCTTCGCTTCCTCGAGGCGTTCGCGGCCTACTGCGTGCTGGGCGCGAGCCCGCCGATCGAGCCGTCGGAGCAGGCCGAGCTCGACGGCAACCACGGGCGCGTGGCGCGGGAGGGCCGGCGGCCCGGCCTTGCACTGCGGCGCGGGGGGCGCGACCTGCCGCTCCGCGACTGGGCCCTCGAGATCATGGACGGCATGCGCGGCGTGTGCGATCTGCTCGACACCGGCGATCCGCAGCGTCCTTACACGACCGCGCTCGACGTGCAGGCGGCGAAGGTGCATGAGCCGTCGCTCACCCCCTCGGCGCGTACGCTGCACGAGCTGCGGACCACCGGGGAGTCGTTCTTCCAGTTCGCGCTGCGCATGTCGGCCGTTCACAAGGCCTACTACCTCGAGCTGCACACGCCGAACGAGGCGTTGCAGGAGTCGTTTGCGCGGGAAGCGGAGGAGTCGCTGCGCGAGCAGGCCCGCGTCGAGGCGGCGGACGAGATCGACTTCGATGCCTATCTGGCCCGGTATTTCGCCGCATGAGAGAAATCCAGTTCGGGGCGTGCCATCGAATCGTCACGCTCGGGCACTAGCCTGATCGCCTGGGCTGAAACTTTGTTTGACATAACGCACGCCCAGAACGGGCGGCGACGCAAGGGGAAACGGACATGAAAAAACGCGATACCGCTGGGCAGGGAGCGTCGGCGTGGGAGGCGACGTTTGCGGCCGGCTCGAACGCCGCCTGGGATCCTTACGAGGTCTGGCTCACGCGGGTCAAGCAGCCCCGGGAGTGGAGTGCACGGCGGCTGGAAGACAGGCCGGCGCGTGACGACCTCAATCTTTCAGCAGACCCGTCACCAGCCGGCCACTGGAGTCCATTGCGCCGCGCAACATCCCCTCGGAGTTGAAAGGCATCGCGATGCGCCCGTCGCGTCCGACGGCGATCACGCCTCCCGAGCCGCCGAGGCGCACCAGCTGGCGCATCACCACCTCGTCGGCCGCCTCGGCCACGCTGAGACCCCGGTAGCGCATCAGCGCGGCGATCTCGTGCGCCACGGCGGCGCGGATGAAGAACTCGCCGTGGCCCGTGGCCGACACCGCGCAGCAGTCGTTCGCCGCGTAGGTGCCGGCACCGATGATCGGGGAATCGCCGACGCGGCCCCACTTCTTGCCCGTCATGCCGCCGGTCGAGGTGGCGGCCGCGAGGTTGCCACTCGCGTCCCTGGCGACGGCACCGACGGTACCCATCAGCGACTCGCGGCCCGCCGCGAGCTCGCCCTGCAGGAAGCGCTCGAGCTCGCGTCGCCGTCGTTCGGTCGCGAAGTGCGTGTTAGGGACCGGCGTGAGTCCCTGCTCGAGCGCGAATTCCTCGGCGCCCACGCCGGCCAGCATGACGTGAGGCGAGCGCTCCATCACGAGCCGCGCCAGTTCGATCGGGCTTCGCACGTGGCGCACGCCCGTGACGGCGCCGGCCCGCAGGTCGCGACCGTCCATCACCGAGGCGTCGAGCTCGTGCTGCCCGCTGGCGGCGACGACGGCGCCGCGCCCGGCGTTGAAGAGCGGATCGTCCTCCAGCACCTGCACCGCGGCCACCACGGCGTCGAGGCTCGCGCCGCCCGCGTCCAGCACCGTGAAGCCGGCACGCAGGGCGCGCTCGAGCCCGGTTCGGTAGGCGCGGTCGTTCTCGGGGGTGAGGTCGGCGGCGGCGAGCGTGCCCGCACCGCCGTGGACGGCAATCGCATGCATGTCGGAGTCCTCGAGTCGGTGCCGGGCGATGGCCGCGGCGTCCGGCCGACGGCAGCTTATCATCGGCCACCCGGAGGCACCCGTGACCACACAGGACCGGCAGGCGGCTCTCGCCCGCGAGTTGCCGCGCGGTCTCGGTGACCTAAGGTTACAGACGCCTCCGGCAGCGCCCCGTAGCTATCGCGCCTGCGGTCGGATTTCCCCGGCCGTCGAACGTAAAGTCGAGAGGAAACGAACATGACCGTCAACGTCGGTGGAATCGACCGGATCCTGCGCATCGTCGCCGGGCTCGCGGTGCTGTCGCTGTTCTTCGTGCTCGAGGGCAATACGCGCTACTGGGCGCTCGTCGGCTTCGTGCCGCTGTTCACCGGGCTCTTCCGCTACTGCCCCGCCTACTCGCTGATCGGGCTCAATACCTGCCCGATGAAGCGCGGCTGACCCGCGGACCTCAGCCGAGCGCGCTCGACGCCCAGCGCACCAGCGCATCGGTGCCCATCGCGCCCGGCTGGCGCGCGACCTCGCGCCCGCCCCTGAACACGATCAGCGTCGGAATGCTGCGGATGCCGTAGCGGGCGGCGGTGGCCTGAGCCTCGTCCGTATTGAGCTTGGCAAATCGAGCGGCCGGCTCCATCCGCTGCGCCGCCTCCTCGAAGGCGGGCGCCATCATGCGACAGGGCCCGCACCACGGCGCCCAGAAATCCACGACCACAGGCAGGTCGCCCTGCGCCACGTGACGGTCGAAGTTGTGATCGGTGAGTTCGACGGGATGGCCGTCGAACAGCGGCGTGTGGCAGGCCGGGCAGCGCGGACCGTCTCCGAGGCGATCGGCGGGCACGCCCACGAGGCCGTCGCAGTGCTGGCAGGCGACACGGTGCTTGTCCGTCATGGAGACTCCGGGGCTGGAATGGGCGATCCACTCACGATGGGGGCGCCGGGGCGGGGCGCAAGGCCTAAGGTCCTCCCCTTGTCGGGCGACGGACCGTCACCATAAGTAGGGGATATCGACGAGGCGTCGCCCGCGGGACGGGCGTTAGAGTACGGCCATGCGCTACAAAGATTACTACCAGGTGATGGGGGTGCCGCGCACCGCGAGCCAGGACGAGATCAAGCGCGCCTATCGCAAGCTCGCCCGCAAGTACCACCCGGACGTCAGCAAGGAGAAAGACGCCGAGGAGAAATTCAAGGAGCTTCAGGAGGCAAACGAGGTCCTCAAGGACCCGGAGAAGCGCGCCGCCTACGATCAGCTCGGTCCGGACTGGCGGCCAGGCCAGGACTTCCGCCCGCCGCCCGACTGGGGCAAGGGCTTCGAATACTCACGCGAGGCACCGGGAGAGGGCCGTGGCGAGTACAGCGATTTCTTCTCCGAGCTGTTCGGCTCCCGCAGCCCGTTCGGCGCCGCGCACGGCGCGGATCGCACGCGTCGCGGATTCTCCGCCGCGGGGCAGGACCACGTCGCCCGCATCGAGATCGATCTCGAGGACGCCTTCGGCGGTGGCACCCGCACGATCGAGCTGCGCACGCCGGAGCTCACCGCCGACGGCCACGTGCTCGTCAAGCCGCGCACGCTGCGCGTCTCGATCCCGGCCGGCGTGACCGACGGCCAGCAGATCCGGCTCGCGGGCCAGGGCAGCCCGGGACTCGGCGGCGGGCCGTCGGGCGACCTGCTGCTCGAGATCAACATCCGTCCGCATGCGCGCTTCCGGCTCGAGGGTCGTGACATCCTGCTCACACTGCCGGTGGCACCGTGGGAGGCCGCTCTTGGCGAGGCGGTGTCGGTGCCGACGCTCGGTGGCCCGGTGGAGATGAAGCTGCCCGCCGGCGCGCGCGCCGGCCAGACGCTCAGGCTGCGGGGCCGGGGCCTGCCGGGGCAACCGCCTGGTGACCAGCGGGTGATGCTCAAGATCGTGTTGCCGCCCGACTCCCCGCGGTCGCGGCAGCTCTTCGAACAGATGAAGCGCGAGGTCCCATTCGATCCGCGCACCACCTCCGGTCAATGAGGCTGCCGCGATGACGACGCTCGACCGAATCCTGGAAGGCACGCCGCTCGACGAGTCCACCTGGATCGAGGTCGGCGATTTCTGTGCGTGGCTCAGCGTCGAGCGGCACTGGGTGGCCAGCCTCGTCGAGGCGGGCGTGCTCGAGCCGCGCGGCGCGGTGCCGGAGTGCTGGTCGTTCGCTGCGAGTGATCTCCAGCGCGTACGCGCCACGGCACGGCTGGTGCACGACCTCGACGTGAACCTGGCGGGGGTCGCGGTGATCCTCGACCTGCTCGAGGAGCGGCGACGCCTCACCCGCAGGCTCGCGCTGCTGGAGCGACTGATCGAGGAGTGATCGCGCGGGGTGCGCGGCAGTCGCCGCGCGCTTGGCTCAGGCGCGCAAGACCGGCGGCGGCGAGTGCAGCAGCTTCTGCACCTGCTTCACCACGGCCACGTCGACGTACGGCTTCTCGATGAAATCCGTGGCGCCCTCGCGGATGGCGGCGACGGCGGTCGGCACGTCGGACTCGTCGGCAAGCAGGATCACCGGCACGTCGTTGCCGGCGCTGCGCAGGCGCCGCAGCAACTCGAGTCCCGACATGCCGGGCAGCAGCAGCTCGACGATCAGGCAGCCCAGGGGCCGGCCGTTGGCGGCGAGCAGGTAGCTCTCGGCGCTGTCGTAGGTCGAGACGTCGATGCCGAGCCCGTGCAGCAGCGTGCGCAGCCCGTTCCGTGCGACCGGATCGGGATCGATGACCCCGACTACGGGGAGAGCATCGTGCTGGGCGGGCGAATGTTGCATAGGTTTGGCGCGACCACAGGCCAAGCCAGTTCAGTGCAGGCCGCTGGGAGGATCATTTGCGGTGAACTGCGCTGCGGTCCGTGGTCGCATGCAACGCAGTGTTCCCGGCGCCAAAAAGCCGGAGAATCGTGATTTATACCTAAAATTTCCTGAACGGCAGCGATTCGAAGAAGTGCTGCGCCGCAGTAATTCAGGCCTCCGGACGTTCCACCTCGAGCACCATGCGCACGAGGTGCGCGAGCGAGTGCGCTTCCATCTTCTCCATCACGCGCGCGCGATGGATCTCGACGGTGCGCTGGCTGAGGTTGAGGTCACCCGCGATCACCTTGTTCGCCTTGCCCGCCACGACGAGGTCGAGCACCTCGCGCTCGCGTGGCGTGAGCGACTCGAGTCGCTTGCGGATCATGTTGCGCTCGGCAAGCATGCGGCGGCTGCCCGCGTCCTTGTCGAGCGCCTGGTTGATGCGGTCGAGCAGGTCCTGGTCGCGGAACGGCTTCTGGATGAAGTCGACGGCGCCGGCCTGCATGGCCTCGACCGCCATCGGCACGTCGCCGTGGCCGGTGATGAAGATGATCGGCAGGATCGAGTGCCGCTCGTTCAGTTTCACCTGCAGCTCGAGGCCGCTCATGCCCGGCATGCGGATGTCGAGCACCAGGCAGCCGGGACGGTCGTCGCGGTCGGCGTCGAGGAAGTCCTGGCCCGACTCGAACACCTCGACCGGCAGTCCCACGGACTTGAGCAGCAGGCGCAGCGAGTCGCGCACTGCCGCGTCGTCATCCACCACGAACACCGTGGGCTTCTGTTCCTTGATCACGCGTCATTCCCCCGTCGTCACTGCCGGCGATACCGGCAAAGTGAAGTGAAACTTTACGCCGCAGTCATCATTGGGAGTGTGCCACAGCCGCCCGCCGTGGGCGCGCACGATCGAGCGGCTGATGGCGAGCCCGAGGCCCGTGCCGCTGGCCTTGGTCGTGAAAAACGGGTTGAACAGGTGTTCGGTCGCCTCCGGCGCGAGGCCCGTGCCGCGATCCGCAACGGTGATCTCGACCTCGCCGTCCGCGTCCATGCGCGTGCTCAGCACCACCTCGCGACGGTCCTCGGGTGCCTCGGACATCGCGTCGATCGCGTTGCGCACGAGGTTCAGGACCACCTGTTGCAGCTGGATCGGATCGGCGTAGACCGTGGGCAGCGGCTCCTCGCATTCGAGTCGCAGGCGGATGTTGTGCAGGCGTGCGTCGGTCTCGGCGAGCGTGCTCAGGTCCTCGAGCAGGCGCGCGCAGTGGACCGGCTCGCGCTTCACCTCGCGGTTCTTGACGAAGTTGCGCAGCCGCCGGATCACCTCGCCCGCCCGCAGCGCCTGCGCGTTGATCTGCTCGAGCGCGGCAAGCACGTCTCCGGGATCCGAATCGGGCTGGGCCATCAGCCGCTGGCTCGCCCGTGCGTAGGTTGCGATCGCGGACAGCGGCTGGTTGATCTCGTGCGCGAGGCCCGCGGCCATCTCGCCCATGGTCGAGAGCCGGCTGAAGTGCGTGAGGCGTTCCTGCAGCACGCGCGATTCGTCCTCGGCGCGGCGCCGGTCGGTGATGTCGTGGATGGTGCCGATGTACTTCACGATCCCGCCGCCCTCGTCGATCACCGCCTGTGCGAGGTGATGGAGGTGCCGGACCGACCCGTCGCGCAGCACGACCTGGTACTCGATGTCGAGCGGCGACTTGCCCGAGTCCATGCGCACGAACGCCTCCGCGACCCGCTTGCGGTCGGCCGCGTGGACCCAGCGCCCGAGATACTCCTCGCGAACGATGTACGGATCGCCGGGCTCGACTCCGAGGATGCGGTGCAGCTGCGGTGAGTAGTAGTCGTGCCCCCCCTGCTCGGGGTGGATCACGTAGTTGCCGAGGTTCGCCAGTTCCTGCGCGAGGCGCAGCTCCGCCTCGCTGCGACGCAACTGCTCCTCGGATTCCTTGCGTGCGGTGATGTCGTGCAGGAACCCGACGAAGCGCGGCGGCTGCGCTCCGCTCACCTCGCCGACGGACAGGTCGCAGGGGAACACGCTGCCGTCCTTGCGACGTGCCCAGACTTCGCGCCCCTTGCCGATGATGCGTCGCTCGCCGGTTTCCATGTACCGGTGCATGTATCCGTCGTGCGCGCTCTGGTGCGGCTCGGGCATCAGCATGGAGACGTTCCGGCCGATGACTTCCTCAGGCGTATAGCCGAACAGCTTCTGCGCTCTAAGGCTGAACTCCTCGATCGCGCCGCGGTGGTCGATGACGATGATGGCGTCCACGGCCGCGTCGAGGATGGCGCGGTACTCGGGTCCCTTCTGGGACGGGGGCCGGCGCGCTGCCGCGCCGCGAACTGCCGGGGTGTGCTTGCTCGACATCTTGGGCGCGTGCCGGATACGGAGCCCGCAATGCTATGTGAACCCGGCGGGCAGGACTAGGTATTTACCGATGGATCCCCTTGCCGACAGTGCGAATCCCCTCCCCGGGGACGGGGGAGGAAAATACAGTCGTGGCCCGGCGGGTCCGCCGGGCCGGTTGGCGACTGCCGGGGAGACCCCGAGGAGGGAGCCATGAGACTGACGCGTTGGGAGCCGTTCCGCGAGATGGACGAACTCCTGAAAGGCTTCTCGCCGTTCCTGGGCCGCATGCCGATGGCCCGTCCGGACGAGGGGATGAAGGAGTTCATGCCGCTGGCCGACATCGTCGAGCGTGAGAAGGAGTACCTGATCAAGGTGGACCTGCCCGAGGTCCGCAAGGAGGACGTGAAGGTCCTCTTCGACGACGGCGTGCTCAGCATCAAGGGCGAGCGCAAGGTCGAGAAGGACGAGAAGGGCGACAAGGTGCATCGCACCGAGCGTTTCTACGGGATGTTCGAGCGCAGCTTCGTGCTGCCAGAGGACGTGGACGTGAAGGCGATCCGCGCCGAGTCCAAGGAGGGCGTGCTGACGGTTCACCTGCCCAGGGTGGCTGTCGAGAAGGCCCGTCCGCTCGCGATCACGATCCAGTGACCCGCCCGTGACGTAAAAGGACCGCCGGGGCGCGGCCTGCGGCTGCGCCCCGAGCCGGGCCGCTCAGTGCGGATGTCCGGCGTGTTCTCCTTGTTCCTGGCCCTGCGTCGCCTGTCCATGGCCCGCGCGCCGCGCGCCGTGCCAGAGCGCGTTGCCCGCGGTCCACAGCCCGAAGGCGAGCAGCAGGGCGCCCGCCACGTTGCGCAGCGTGGCGCGTGAGGCGAGCGAGCGTGCGATCCGCTCGAAGGCCAGCGTCGCGGTGACCATGGAGGGCAGGGTGCCGAGACCGAACGCGAGCATCACCGCGGCGCCCAGGGAGACGCTCGCCGTGGTGGCAGCGAGCAGCAGCATCGAATACGTCATGCCGCAGGGCAGCCAGCCCCAGGCGAGCCCGAGGCCGATGGCCCCGCCGAGTCCTCCGCTGCGGCCCTGACGGCCGGCCCACGGGGCGATCCGGCGCCAGAGTCCCGAGCCCGCGGACTCGAGCGGGTCGAGCAGTCGCCACCCGAACAGCAGTCGCGCGGCCGCGGCCAGCATGATCAGTCCGGCCACCACGCGGAACGCGATCGACAACGGCGCCACGTCCACCGCCTTCAGCAGGGTCCGGCCGAGCAGCCCGGCGATCGCGCCGGCGACCGCGTAGCTCGTGATCCGCGACAGGTTGTAGGCGAGCGCGAGCGCAACCTTCGTGCCCGCGGCGGCCTGCGGGGCACGCATGGCAAACGCGCCGGCGATGCCGCCGCACATGCCGATGCAGTGGCCGCTCGCGGCAAGGCCCGCGACCAGCGCCGCGGCAAGGCTGAGCGAGCCGGCCTGCGGGCCCATCATTTCGGCTCCTCCGGCGGCGGCGCAGACCGTCCGGGCGGCGTTGCGGACGCGCCGGGCCGGGCTTCCGGGGGGGCGTCGTCGTTCAGCACCGACCAGCCGGGACTGTCGAGGTCGTCGAACTGCCCGTCACCCGTGGCCCAGAAGAAGGCCCACAGCCCGAAGGCGACCAGCACGAGTCCGAGGGGGATGAGCACGTAGAGGATGTCCATTTCAGGCGGCCTCCGCCTCGCGCGCCGCGGGCCATTGGGGGCGTCGCTGCGGGCTCGAGCCACGCGACAGCCGCATGGCATTCAGAACGACGACCACCGAACTCAGCGACATGCCGATGGCCGCAAGCCAGGGTGGAACGTAGCCGAGCGCCGCAAGGGGCAGCGCCGCGAGGTTGTAGACGATGGCCCACGCCAGGTTCTGGCGAATGACGCGCTGCGTGCGCCGCGCGAGGTCGATCGTGTGCGGCAGGTCCTCGAGCGAGTCGCGCACCAGGATCAGGTCGGCGCTGGTCTGCGCGAGCGCGGAGCCGCGACCCATGGCGATGGCCACGTCCGCACCGCGCAGCAGCGGCGCGTCGTTGATGCCGTCGCCCACGGCGACCACCACGGCGCCCCCGGCCTGCAGCGCCTGGAGCCGCGCGAGCTTGTCCTGCGGGGCGAGCCGTGCCGCATGGCGCTCGATGCCGCAGCGTGCCGCGATGCGCGCCACCGCGGAGGCTTCGTCGCCGCTCACGATCTCGGAAGGCAGACCGAGTGCCGCGAGGTTCGCCACGCAGTCGTGCGCCTCCGGGCGCAGGGGATCGGTCAGGCGGAACGCCGCGAGCAGGCCCGAAGCGTCGCCGAGGTACACCCAGCTCTCGCCCGTCCCGTCGCCGTCTGCGGGCGCCGCCGCCGGGTCGGGCATCGAGCCACCCGTATGCAGGGCCTCCGCATACGCGCGCGTGCCGATCCTGAGCCGCCGCTCCTCGAGCCGCCCCTCGAGGCCCTGGCCGGCGTGTACCACCACCTCGCTGGCCGGACCGACCGGCGTCCCGGAGGCCGCGAACGCGCGCGCGATCGGGTGCTCCGACAGCTGCTCGAGCGCCCCGGCCCAGGCCAGGGCCTCGGACGCCGTGACCGCGCCGAAGGTGCGCACGTCCTCGACGCGGACGAGCCCCCGCGTGAGCGTGCCGGTCTTGTCCCACAGCACGTGCGTCGCCTTCGACAGCGCCTCGATGGCGTCGGTGTGCGCGACCAGGATCCCGCGCCGGGCGAGCGCGGCCGTGGCCGCCGCGAGCGCCGTGGGCGTGGCGAGCGACAGCGCGCAGGGACAGGTGACCACCAGCACGGCGAGCGTGGCCGAGAAGGCGCGCGAGGGATCCACGTACCACCACACCGCGAACACGACGGCCGCGCCCACGAGGATGCGGCCGAGGAACCACGCGGCGGCGCGGTCGGCGGCGCGGGCGAGGCGCGGGCGTTCGGCCTGGGCGCGCTCGAGCAGCGCCACGATGCCCGAGAGCACGGTGTTGCCAGCGACGGCCGTGACCCGTACGCGCAGCGGCGCGCCCAGGTTGTGCGTGCCCTGGTGGACGCGCGCGCCGGGTGGCTTGGCCACGGCGGCCGATTCGCCGGTCAGCATGGACTCGTCCACGCGACCCTCGCCCTCGAGCACGACCCCGTCGGCCGCGAGCACCTCGCCGCTGCGCACGACCAGCTCGTCGCCGGTCGCAAGTTCGACGGCCTGCACGTCCTCGGCGACACCCGATCGCACGCGCCGCGCGGTGGCGGGCGCGAGGCGCGCGAGCGCGTCGGCGACGCTGCCGGCGCGGTGGCGGGCGATCATCTCGACGTACCGGCCGAGGCCGAGGAAGAACACGAACATCGTCACCGAGTCGAAGTACACCTCGCCGCGGCCGGTGAGGGCGTTCCACACGCTCGCGACGAACGCGAGGACGATGCCGATGCTCACCGGCACGTCCATGCTCACGCTGCGTGCCCGCAGCGCGTGCCAGGCGCCCTGGTAGAACGGCCAGCCCGAATAGAGCGCGACCGGGATCGAGACCAGCATGCTCACGAGCCGCATGTACTCGCGCATGTCGGCGTCCATGCCGCGCGCCTCGCCGAAGTAGAGCGGCACCGCGAACATCATCACCTGCATGTTGCCGAAGCCCGCCACCGCGAGGCGCTTGAGCGCGCTGCGCCGCTCGAGCAGCGCCACCTGCTCGGAGTGCTCGCCGGCGAGCGGATGAGGCCGCAGTCCCGACGTGCTCGAGCACGCGCAGCAGGTCGCCGAGCCGGACCTTGCCCGGGTCCCACACGAGCCGGGCGCGGGCGGTGGCGGGATTGACGCTGACGTCGAGCACGCCGCTCTGCAGGCTGAGCGCCTTGTCGGCAAGCCAGCTGCAGGCCGCGCAGCGCAGGCCCTCGAGCAGCACGGTGATCGAGCGCGCGCCGTCCGGCTCGGCACGCGTGAGACGCTCGACCAGCTCCGGTCGGTCGTAGGCGGCCCAGCGGTCGGGACGCAGCGGCTCGTCGGCGCGGGTGCTCGACGTGTCGCGGTAGCGGTAGTAATCGCCGAGGCCGGCGCCGGTGATGAACTCGGCCACGGCCTTGCAGCCGTGGCAGCAGACGGGTTCGTCACGGCCGTCGATCCGGGCGTGGATGTCGAGCCCGCGCGGGATGGGCTCGCCGCAATGGAAGCAGGGCGCGCCGGTCGCGCTCATGGCTCCGGCGTGTCCGGATCCTTGCCCGCGGCCTCGAGCAGTTCGTGGGCCTCGTCCCCGCACACCATCGTGACGCCGTCCTTGAAGCAGTCCCTGCGGACGAGCGTATCCGGACGGGTGACGGCCAGGTACAGGGTGGTGAAGCCGCCGATCACCGCCGCGGCCGGGGGCACGATCAGCAGCCAGGGCCACATCTGCCGGTACCAGGGCCGGGCGTTCGGGTCGCTCATGGACAGAGGGTATCAGTCGGTCGGTGCGATGAAACGCGCCTTGCCGCGGGCCGTGAGCTGCGGGTCGTCCACGGCCTCGATCGACAGGATGACGTCCGTGCCTCCCTGCAGTTCGCCGCGCGGGACACGGATCCGTACCGGCACGCTCTGCACGGCGCCCGGCGCGACCCAGACGGTCGGGCCGATGTAATCGGCCTCGATGCCGGCCAGCCCGCTGGCCGTGATCCGGAACTCGTGCGCCTCGCGGTCCTTGTTCAGGATCTTGACGTTGTAGACGTTCTCGATCCGGCCGTCGGGCCGCTCGCGGTAGAGCGCGTTGCGGTCGCGGATCACGTCGATTCCGACCACGTTGCGGCCGGACAGCGTCAGGGCGAAGCCGGCGACGAGCAGGGCGAGCAGGGTGGCGTAGACCATCGTGCGGGGTCGCAGCACGCGCTTGCGCTTGCCCTCGAGGCCGCTCTGCGTGTCGTAGCGGATCAGGCCGCGCGGGTAGCCCACCTTTTCCATGACCTCGTCGCAGGCGTCGATGCAGGCCGCGCAGGCGATGCACTCGTACTGCAGGCCCTGGCGGATGTCGATGCCGGTGGGGCAGACCTGCACGCACAGGGTGCAGTCCACGCAGTCGCCGAGCCCCTTCGCCCTGGGGTCGGTGCCCTTCTTGCGTGCGCCGCGAGGTTCGCCGCGTCGCTCGTCGTAGGTGATGACCAGCGTAT
The DNA here is from genome assembly GCA_963754125.1 of uncultured Gammaproteobacteria bacterium. Lineage (GTDB taxonomy): Bacteria > Pseudomonadota > Gammaproteobacteria > Steroidobacterales > Steroidobacteraceae > RPQJ01. The sequence goes on along the minus strand of CAVWEX010000005.1, from coordinate 107,438 downwards.
CGCGGTCGAACATCGCGCTCTGGAAGCGCGCGTACGGGCACATGTACTTGCAGACCTGCTCGCGCATGAAGCCCGCGTTGACGTAGGTGGCGCCGCCGTAGAAAAGCACCCAGAACGTTTCCCACGGCCCGGTCGAGAAGCCGGCGATCTTGCCCGCGAGCTCGGTGATGGGCGTGAAGTAGCCCACGAAGGTGAAGCCCGTCCACAGCGCGAACGTGATCCACATGAACTGCTTGGCGCCCTTGCGCAGGATCTTCTCGCCGTTCCACGGCGCCTTCGCGAGCTTCATCTGCTGCGACCGGCTGCCCTCGGCGAGGCGCTCCATCCAGAGGAACGTCTCGGTCCAGACCGTCTGGGGGCAGGCGTAGCCGCAGAAGAGGCGCCCGGCGAGCGCGGTGAAGAAGAACAGCGACAGCGCCGCAATCACCAGCAGCCAGGTCAGGAAGTAGAAGTCCTGCGGCCAGAGCGTGAGTGCGAAGATGTGGAACTTGCGGGCCGGCAGGTCGAACAGCACGGCCTGGCGACCGCCCCACGGGATCCACGGCAGCAGGTAGTAGATGCCGAGCAGCACGAACACCGCGACCACGCGCAGCCGCTGGAAGCGGCCGCCGATCTCGCGCGGATAGATCTTCTGGCGGGTCGCGTACAGCCCGCCGTCCTGGGTCGCTTCCGGGGTGGTCATTGGACGCTCCGCGTCCCTTCGTCACGATCCTGCTTCGTGGGAGCCTCGGGCCGCGCCGTGCGGGCGAGGTACAGGGTCAGGAGGCTCGAGAGGGCCGAGATGAGCCAGAAGAAGAAGAAGCCGATCGCGTAGCCCGACATGCGCGAGGCGAACGCGGGCGGCGGGTAGTCGTCGTTGCCGACGAGCACCGGGTCGATGAAGGCAAAGCAGATCATGGTCGCCACGCTCGCCACCAGGAACGAGGGCCAGGTGACGATGGCCACGTCCTGCCTGAGGCGTGGCCACCGCACTGCACCCGTGTACTGGTCATCGAGCAGCGACATCGATCCTCACTGTGAGGTGCCCGACATGCGCAGGACGTAGGCGGCCAGCAGGCGGACCCGCTGCTCGCCGAGCCGATCTCCGAAGGCCGGCATCTGGCCCATGCGGCCCTTGATGACCGTCTCGCGGAGGGTGTCCGCATCGCCGCCGTACAGCCACACGCCGTCGGTCAGGTTGGGCGCACCGACCGCGGTCATGCCCTTGCCGTCCGCGCCGTGGCAGGCCATGCAGTAGGTCTGGAAGTGCGTCGCGCCGGCCGCGGCCATCGCCGCGTCGGCGGGCTGGCCGCTGAGCTGCAGCACGTAGGACACGACGGCGTCGACGTCCTGCTCGCTGAGTATCTCGCCCCAGGGCGTCATGGCCGCCGTGCGGCCGCCGGCAATCGTCTGCACGACCGAGTCCGGATCCCCGCCCCACTGCCAGTCTTCGTTGGTGAGGTTGGGGAAGCCGCGGGCGCCGCCGCCGTCCGAGCCGTGGCACTGGGCGCAGTTGTTCTGGAACAGGTTGTTCGCCGTGGCCATGGCCTGCGCGTTGCCGGCGAGCTCGGGCACCGTCATGGTGGCGAACGGCGCGAGCAGCGCCGCGGCGCGCGCCTCGACGGCCGCGCGCTCCTGCTCGTACTGCTGCGCCTGGGACCAGCCCTTGAGTCCACCGAAATTGCCGAGGCCAGGGAAGATCGCAAGGTAGATCAGCCCGAACACCACGGTGAGGTAGAACAGCCACAGCCACCACTTCGGCAGCGGGTTGTTGTACTCGCGCAGGTCGCCGTCCCAGGTGTGCCCGGTGTCGCTGCCGCCGCCGATCTTCTCACCGGCATGCTTGGGCTTGGTGGTCCAGCGAAGCAGCCAGACGCAGGCCAGGATGTTCGCGAGCGTCAGTACGACGACGAAGATACTCCAACCGCTACTCATCGGAATTCGCTCCCTTGTTCTGTGGCGGACCCTCGCGGAACGGCATCTGGGCCATCTCCTCGAAGTGCGCCTTGCGCCGCCGGCTGTAGGCCCAGATCACCACCGCGACGAACGCCACCATGACCACCACGGTGAACAGGCCTCGCATCGTGCCGGCGTCCACGGGTCAGCCCCCCGGCTTCACGTTGGTGCCGAGGCCCTGCAGGTAGGCGATCAGGGCCTCCAGCTCGGACTTGCCAGCAACGGCCGCTGCCGCGCCCGCGAAGTCTTCCTCGGAGTACGGGTGGCCGAGCTTCGCGAGCGTGCGCATCTTCTTCTCGACCAGCGCGCCGTCGATCGTGTTCCGTGCGAGCCACGGGTAGCCCGGCATGTTCGACTCCGGCACGACGTCGCGCGGGTTCATGAAGTGCACGCGGTGCCACTCGTCCGAGTAGCGGCCGCCGACGCGCGCGAGATCGGGGCCCGTGCGCTTCGAGCCGAACTGGAACGGGTGGTCGTAGACCGACTCGCCGGCGAGCGAGTAGGGTCCGTAGCGCTCCGTCTCGGAGCGGAACGGCCGGATCATCTGCGAGTGGCAGTTGTAGCAGCCCTCGCGGACGTACACGTCGCGCCCCGCGAGCCGCAGCGCTTCGTAGGGCTCGACGCCCGGCGCCGCCTTGCTGCTCACGCCCTGGAAGTACAGCGGCACGATCTGCACCAGGCCGCCGATGCTGATCACGAGCGCGATCAGCACGCCCATCAGGCCGATTTTCTTTTCGATCGTATCGTGGTTCATGCGCGCTTCCTCAGGCCGGCTGCACGATCGGGACGTCGGCCGTGGAGGTGCGCCCCGCGACCGTCTTCCAGACGTTGTAGGCCATGATGAACATGCCGGCCAGGACCAGCGTGCCGCCGGCGAGGCGGACCGCGTAGTACGGGTAGGTGGCCTTGATCGACTCGATGAACGCGTAGGTCAGCGTGCCGTCGGCGTTCGTCGCGCGCCACATCAGGCCCTGCATGACGCCGGCGATCCACATCGAGGTGATGTAGAGCACCACGCCGATGGTCGTCGTCCAGAAGTGCACGTCGATCAGCTTCGTGCTGTACATCTGCTCGCGGCCGAACACCTTCGGGATCAGCGCGTACATCGTGCCGATCGAGATCATCGCGACCCAGCCGAGCGCGCCGGAGTGCACGTGGCCGATCGTCCAGTCGGTGTAGTGCGAGAGGGCGTTGACGGTCTTGATCGACATCATCGGCCCTTCGAACGTCGACATGCCGTAGAACGACAGCGACACGATCATGAACTTGAGGATCGGGTCGGTGCGCAGCTTATGCCAGGCGCCGGAGAGGGTCATGATGCCGTTGATCATGCCGCCCCACGACGGCGCGAGCAGGATCAGCGAGAACACCATGCCGAGCGACTGCGCCCAGTCGGGCAGCGTCGTGTAGTGCAGGTGGTGCGGGCCGGCCCACATGTAGATGGAGATGAGCGCCCAGAAGTGCACGACGGAGAGCCGGTAGGAATAGACCGGCCGGCCCGCCTGCTTCGGCACGAAGTAGTACATCATGCCGAGGAAGGCCGCGGTCAGGAAGAAGCCCACCGCGTTGTGGCCGTACCACCACTGCACCATCGCGTCGACCACGCCCGAGTAGACGATGTAGGACTTCGTCATCGTCACCGGCAGCGCGATGTTGTTGGTGATGTGCAGCACCGCGATCGTGATGATGTAGGCGGCGAAGAACCAGTTCGCCACGTAGATGTGCTTGACCCGGCGCATCGCGATCGTGCCGAAGAACACCACCGCGTAGGTCACCCACACGACGGCGATCAGCAGGTCGATCGGCCACTCGAGTTCGGCGTACTCCTTGCTCTGGGTGATGCCGAGCGGCAGCGTGATCGCCGCGAGCAGGATCACGAGCTGCCAGCCCCAGAAGGTGAAGGCGGCGAGCTTGTCGCCGAACAGCCGCGCGTGGCAGGTGCGCTGCACGATGTAGTAGGAGGTTGCGAAGAGCGCGCTGCCGCCGAACGCGAAGATCACCGCGTTGGTGTGCAGCGGACGCAGCCGGCTGTAGGTCAGCCACGGCAAGTCGAAGCTCAGCGCGGGCCACAGCAGCTGCGCCGCGATCAGGACGCCGACCAGCATGCCGACGATGCCCCAGACCACGGTCATGATCGCGAACTGCCGGACCACCTTGTCGTTGTAGTGAGTGGCCGTCGTATTCATGCTCGCCTCGGAAAAAGGAGATGGTCCCAAGCGGCCCGTGCGACTGCGGACGAGCCCCGCGCATCTTAAGGGATCGCCCGTCGCGCGCGCGAGCCGCGGTGAGGGCAGGCCGCCGTAGGTACTTTCCGTAGAGAATTCCCCGGATTGCAGCCGCCACACGTGCTGCGCAGAGTGTTGACAACATATTAGAGATACCGGATGGAGGCCCCGCCATGAAACGCCTCGACCGCATCCTCGCGGTGCTCGATCCCACGTCCGAGGCGCAGGCCGGGCTGGCCCGGGCCGTCATGCTGGCGCGGCTCAGCGGCGCGACGCTCGAGCTGTTCATCTGCGACTTCGACCCGTCGCTCTCCGGCCAGCCGTTCTTCGACACCGACAAGCTCCGGCAGCTGCGCGAGGAGTTCGTCAGCGAGCGGCTCGAGTACCTGGAGGAGACGGCCGAGGACCTGCGTGCCGAAGGGCTGGCAGTTGAGACTCATGTGCATTGGGACAACCCGCTCTATCGGGGCGTCGTCCGGCGGGTCGAGGAGTCCGCGCCGGATCTCGTCGTCAAGGACAGCCACTACCACACGGCGCTGCGCCGCACGCTGTTCACCAACACCGACTGGAGCCTGATCCGAACCTGCCCGGCGCCGTTGCTGCTGGTGAAGGCCGGCGACTGGCCGGCGTCGCCCCGGATCCTCGCGGCCCTCGATCCGGGGCACCTCGGCGACAAGCCGGCCGCGCTCGACCACGACATCCTCGACTGGTCCGGGCTGCTGGCGGCGCACGTGGGCGGCGAGGTCCACGCGGTGCATGCGTTCTTCCCGGCAGCCCTGCTGTCGGCGGCGACCGGCATGGCCGGCATGCCGCTCGCGGGCGGCATCACGGCGGCCGAGATCGTGGAGTCCGAGCGCAAGCGCATCGCCGCGTCGCTCGCGACCATCGTCGACTCGCACGCGCTGGGCGGCGAACGCGTTCGCCTCGAACAGGGCAGCGCGAGCGAAGTGCTGCCTCGAGTCGCGGAGAGCCTCGGCGCCTCGGTGCTCGTGATGGGGGCGGTCTCGCGCAGCCGGCTGCAGGAGATCTTCCTCGGCAGCACCGCCGAGCGCGTGCTCGAGCGCGTAGGCTGCGACGTGCTGGTCGTCAAGCCGCCGGACTTCAAGGAAAAGCTGCCGTTCTAGGCGGCGCGCCCCGGCCCCGGCGGCGACCGCGCGTTGCCGCCCGGGCATGCGGGGCTGTGACGCGCCTCACACTCGCGGTGCTCCGCAGCGTCCGGACCTCACGGTTTCGCGCCCGGGGGGCGCCCTATACTCGCGCGGAAATGAACCAGACCAACGTCCTGCTCGTCTGCGCCGAGCCCGCGCAACTGGCGCACGTCCGTGCCGCGGTCGATGCCGTGCGCGGGCAGCCGCACCGGCTCGAGACCGTCGGCACGATGGCCGAGGCTCTCGCGGAAGTCCGCTCCGGCCGCGTGGAAGCCCTGCTGCTCGACCTGAACCTGCCCGACAGCACGGGTGTGACGACCTTCCTGCGCCTGCAGCCGCGGGCGACCGGCGTCCCCATCGTGGTGCTCGTGGCGCCGCAGGAAGAGGACCTCGGCAAGCAGTCGGTCGACCGCGGCGCGCTCGACTTCCTGGTGAAGGGCGAGGTCACGGCGCAGCTCGTGGACAAGGTGCTGCGCTACGCCACCGAGCGCACGCACACGCTCAAGGCGCTCAAGGCCTCCGAGCAGCGCTACCGCGAGCTGTTCCAGAACGTCACGGCCGGGGTGTTCCAGACCACCGTGGACGGCAAGTTCATGGCCGCCAATCCGGCCCTGGTACGCATGCTGGGCTACGACTCGGAGGACGACCTGCTCGCCATGGACGTGGCGCGCGACGTCTATGCCGACCCCGATCACCGGGATCACTGGGTCAAGGCGATGGCCGAGCACGGCGAGGTGCGCAACGCCGAGCTGGTGCTGCGGCGCAGGGACGGCAGCCGCCTCGTGGTGCTGGAGAACTCCCGCGCCGTGCGCGACTCGGAGGGCAAGGTGCTGTTCTGCGAGGGGACGCTCACCGACATCACCGCCGCGCACGCGCTGTCCGAGCAGCTATCGCACGACGCGAGCCACGACCCGCTCACCGGGCTCAAGAACCGCCGCGACTTCGAGGCGCGACTGCAGCATGCCCTCGAGATGTGCCACGCCACCGGCGCGACTCACGCGATGTGCTTCATGGACCTCGACCGCTTCAAGGTCGTCAACGACACCTGCGGCCACGTGGCGGGTGACGAGCTGCTGCGCCAGCTTGCCCAGCTGCTGCGCACCAAGGTGCGCACGGCGGACGTGGTGGCCCGCCTCGGCGGCGACGAGTTCGCGCTGCTGCTGCACAACTGCGGGCCTTCCGACGCCCTGCAGGTCGCGAACAGCGTGCTCAAGGCCGTCGCGGGATTCCAGTTTGTCTGGGGCCAGCAGGTGTTCAGCCTCGGCGTGAGCATCGGCGTCGTGGTGCTGAATTCGCACTTCAGACGCATCGCGCAGGTCATGAACGCGGCCGACACGGCCTGCTATGCGGCCAAGGACGGGGGTCGCAAGCGCGTCGTCGTCTTCCAGGAAGACCTCGCCGAGGTCGCGCAGCTGCGAAACGAAGGCGACTGGGCGGCGCGGGCGAGGCGGGCGCTGGTCGAGGACCGGCTGTTCCTCGAGGCGCAACCGATCCGGCCATTGGCGACGCGCAGTTTGGAGCCGCCGCACTACGAGCTGCTCGTGCGCATGCGCGACGACGCGGGCCGCAGCGTGCCGGCGGGCGCGTTCCTGCCCACCGTGGAGCGCTACAACCTCTCCGTGCGCTACGACCGGTGGGTGATCGCCGCCGCGCTGCGGTGGATACAGCGCAACCCCGAGGCCCTCGGGCGCGTCTCGCGGTTCTTCATCAACCTGTCGCGCGACTCGATCGTCGACGCCGAGACCACGGGATTCATCCGTTCGGCGGTCTCGGAGGCCGGTGTGGACCCACGCCGCCTCGGCTTCGAGGTCGCGGAGCGAGTCGCAATCGCCCACCTCACCCAGGCGAACCAGCTGTTCGGCGACCTGCGCCGGCTCGGCTGCACGGTGAGCCTCGACGACTTCGGCAGCGGCGTGTCTTCCTTCGCGTACCTCAAGGCGCTCGGCGCCGACTACCTCAAGATCGACGGCATGTTCGTCGGCAACATCTGGCAGGACAAGGTGGACTACGCCATGGTCCGCTCGATCAAGGAGATCGGGCACGTGATGGGCAAGAAGGTCATCGCCGAGTCCGTCGAGAACGACGCCGTGCTCGAGAAGCTGCGCGAGATCGGCGTGGACTACGCGCAGGGCTTCGGCATCGGCGAGCCCCGTCCCATCGACGAGATCGCGAGCGTCAGCCTCGTCGAGCTGCTCGCGGGCTGACGGCCCGCCGCCCCCCCTGACCTGATCACCTCGCCAGCACGTAGGTCCCGGGCGCAGCACCCAGCGGCTTGAGTCCCTGCTTCGGTGCGCCGAGGGCAGGCGGGGACACGCGCCGCGGGCTCGAGTGCTCCTGGAGCCACTTCGCCCAGGTCGGCCACCACGAGCCCGGCAGGGGTTCCACCTTCTCGAGGTAGCGGTCGGCCGACAGGAGACGGGCGCCCGACCTCGAGGTGTGCACGCGATGCCGTCGCCGCGGATGCTCGGGTCCGCTGATGATGCCCGCGTTGTGCCCGCCGCTCGTCAGGCAGAACGTGTAGTCGGACGAGCGCACCAGCCGGCCGACCTTGTACACCGAACGCCAGGGTGCGACGTGGTCGGTCTCCGTACCCACGACGAACATGGGCACGGTGACGTCCGAGAGGCTCAGCGTCTCGCCGTTCGCCACGTAGCGGCTCTCGGCGAGGTCGTTGTTGAGGTACAGCTGGTGCAGGTAGTCCACGTGCATGCGATAGGCCATGCGCGTGCCGTCGGCGTTCCACGACATCAGGTCGTTGACGCCGACGCGCTCGCCCTTGAGGTAGGTCGCCACCGACGGCGCCCACAGCAGGTCGTAGGTGCGCAGCAGCTGGAATGCGCCTCCCATCTGGCGGCTTTCGAGCACGCCCGCCTTCCACATCACCGCCTCGAGCATGGCGAGCTGGGCGGGGCTGATGAAGATCGACAGCTCCCCGGGCTCGCTGAAATCCGTCTGCGCCGCGAACATCGTGACGGTGGCCAGGCGGTCGTCGTCCTGCGCCGCGAGCTCGGCTGCCGCGATCGCGAGCAGCGTGCCGCCGATGCAGTAGCCCACCCCGTGGACCTTGCGCTTCGGCACCACCTTGTTCACCGCGTCGAGCGCCGCACGGACGCCGAGCGTGAGGTAGTCGTCCATCGCGAGCTCGCGGTCCTCGGCCGTGGGGTTCTTCCACGAGACCATGAATACCGTGTGACCGAGGCCGGTCAGGTAGTTCACGAGCGAGTTCTTCGGCGACAGGTCGAGGATGTAGTACTTCATGATCCACGCGGGCACGATCAGGATCGGCTCGGCGTGCACCGTGTCCGTCTGGGGCGCGTACTGGATCAGCTCCATGAGGCGGTTGCGCAGGATCACCTTGCCCGGCGTCGCGGCCAGCTGCTTGCCGACCTCGTAGTGCTCGACGCCCACCGGGCCGAGTCCCTTGAACGTACGGCCCACGTCCTCGGCGAGGTGCTTGAGGCCGCGCGCGAGGTTGCGCCCGTTCTCGTCCAGGGTCTGGCGGATGAGCTGGGGATTGGTGGGCAGGTAGTTGTCGGGTGCCAGGAGCTCGAGGCCCTCGCGCACCGTGAAGCCCACGATGTTCCCGGCGGCGGGATCCGCGCCCGGCACGTTCTGAACCGCCTCGCGTGCCAATTCCGAGGTCGCGATGAACGACTGCGCCAGCACGTTGAACGGGAACTTCGACCACGCGGGATCCGCGAAGCGCTGCGCGTAGGGCGTGCCGGCCGCCCGGGGTGCCTCGCCTTTCAGCGCGGCGCCCGAGAACTGCGCCAGCGCGAGCGACTTCTGCAGCGCCGAGCGGGCGAGCTCGGCCTGGCGGCCGGGTGCTACCGCGAGTCGCGCCAGCACGTTCAACCACGCGCCGCCGAAGGCCTGCGGCGACAGGCCGCCGGTCCACTGCGCGAGCGTGGCGAGGAACTGCCGCGAGACGTCGTTCGTGGCGACGGCCGTGCCGCGCCTGGGTTTCGGGTCGGACATGGTCGGTGCCTCAGATCGTCTTCAGGTCCACGGAGCCGTCGGCGAGGAGCGCCGGATCGGGACGCTTGCGCTCCGCGATCCATTTCTTGCCGGTCATGAAGTCGCGCATGCTGTTCACGGCATCGACCGCGATCAGCTCGCCGGCGGCGAGGTAATACACGGCGAAGCTGCCGCCGTCGGGGTCGCCGCGCAGGATCACCTGGTCGTGGCCTGCCGACAGCCCGGCGATCTGCAGCTTCACGTCGTACTGGTCCGACCAGAACCACGGCACGTGCTCGTGGCGCGCGGCCTTGCCGCAGATGTTCAAGGCGGCGGTCTTCGCCTGTTCCACGGCATTGTCCACCGATTCGAGGCGCACCCGGCGCCCGTAGCGCACGCTCGGGTGGTTGGTGCAGTCGCCGGCCGCGTAGATGGCCGGATCCGACGTGCGGCAGTGCTCGTCCACCCACACGCCGTCCTGGCAGCGCAGCCCGGCCGCGGCCGCCAGCGTCACGTCGGGCAGCACGCCGACGCCGACGATCACGAGGTCGGCCGGGAACTCGCGGCCGCCGCAGGCCACGGCGCACACCCTTCCTGAACCGAGGTAGCCGGTCACCGTCTCGCGGCACAGCACGTGCACGCCCTCGCGGGCGTGGCGGCGCTCGTAGAACGAGGAGACCTCGGGTGCGACGACGCGGTTCAGCGGGCGTTCCGCCGCCTCGAGCACGGTGACGTCGAGCCCGAGCTGGCGCGCGCAGGCGGCCGCCTCGAGACCGATGTAGCCGGCGCCCACGACGATCAGGCTGCGCGCGCCGGCGAGGTCGGCACGGATCGCGTCGACGTCCGCGATCGTCCGCAGGCAGTGGATGCCGGCGAGCTGCTGGCCCGGCACCTCGAGCAGTCGCGGCCGGCTGCCGACACACAGCAGCAGGTGGTCGTAGCCGAGCTCGCCGCCGTCGCCCAGCCGGACGCGCTGCGTGCCGCGGTCGATGGCCGTCACGCGCACGCCGAGCCGGGTCTCGACTCCGTGCTGCTGGTAGAACTGCGCGCTGCGCAGCCACAATCGCTCGCGCGCGAGCTCGCCGGCGAGGTACTTCTTCGACAGGGGCGGGCGGTTGTAGGGGAGGTGGGGCTCGTCGCCCACCAGCACGATCCGGCCCGTGTAGCCCTCGCGGCGCAGCGTATCGATGGCCTGCACCGACGCGTGGCTCGCGCCAACGATGACGATCCCCTGTGCCATTGGTGATCCGCCGTCTGCCCTGGTTGCGTCCGTCGCCGGTCGGCGACACCCCGCACCTTTATATACGCGCGCCGTTCGGCGAGGAAGGCGTCGGGCGTGTGGCATGATGCGGCGATCCCCGCGGGAGCGTTGCCCGATGCCCCGAGTCACCGACCACCGACCGGCGCAAGGCGTGGGCTTCTGGCTGGGTCTCGGCCTGTTCGTGCTGCTGCTCTGGATGCCGGAGCCCGCGGGCTTCGAGCCGGCCGCGTGGCGTACCGCGGCCGTCGCGACGCTGATGGCCGTGTGGTGGGCCACCGAGGCCCTGCCGATCCCCGCGACCGCGATGCTGCCGCTCGCCGCGGGCCCGCTGCTCGGCATCGTCCCGGTCGAGCGGGCCGGGCACGGCTACGGCAGCTCGACCATCTTCCTCATCCTCGGTGGCTGCCTGCTCGCGCTCGCGCTGGAGCGATGGCAGCTGCATCGCCGCATCGCCTTTCAAATCGTGGCCCGGTCCGGTTCGAGCGCGCGCGGGCTGGTGCTCGGCGTCATGGCGGCCACCGCCTTCCTCAGCATGTGGGTGTCGAACACCTCGACGACGTTGATGATGCTGCCGGTCGCCGTTTCCATCGCGGGCATCGTGGCGGCGGACTGGGAGCACGCCGGCCCGGCGGAACGAAATTTCTCCACTGCCATCGTGCTCGGCGTGGCCTACGCAGCCACCATCGGCGGGGTTGCGACCCTGATCGGCACGCCCACCAATGCGCTCGTGGTGGCCTTCATGGAGCAGACCTACGGCATCCGGCCGAGCTTCGCCGGCTGGATGGTTTTCGGGCTGCCCTGCACGCTGGTGCTGCTGCCGCTCACGTGGTGGACGCTGGTCGCAGTCACGCACCCCTTCCACCTGCCGCAGGTCGGCGCCGCGCGCGAACTCATGCGCGACGAACTGCGCGAGCTCGGGCCGATGTCGCGCCCCGAGCGGCGCGTGGCCGCCGTCGGCATCGCGGCGGCCACCGCCTGGATCGCCTCGCCGTGGCTCAAGGTCCTGCCGGGCCTCGGCACCTTGAGCGACATGGGCATCGCGATGCTGGCGGGGCTGGCGCTGTTCATCATCCCCTCGGGTTCGCGCGAGGGCGGTGCGCTGCTGCGCGCGGAGGACTTCCGCCGCGTGCCGTGGGAGACGCTGTTCCTGTTCGGCGGTGGCCTCGCGCTCGCGGCGCTCATCCAGGACAGCGGGCTGTCGGAGCGCATCGGCGCGCTGCTGGCCGGCCTGGCCGGCTGGCCGGCGTTCGCAGTCACCGCCACCGTGGTGCTGGTCGTGCTGTTCTGGACCGAGCTCACCAGCAACGTGGCGACGGCCGCGACCTTCATGCCCGTGCTGGCCGCACTCGCGACCGCGACGGGTCAGCCCGTGATCGAACTGATGGCCCCGGCGGCCGTCGCGGCGTCCTGCGCCTTCATGCTGCCGGTCGGCACGGCGCCGAACGCGATCGTCTACGGATCCGGGCGGGTGGGAATACGCGATATGGTGCGCGCCGGGTTCGTGGTAGATATCCTTGCGTGGGGGGTGATCCTCGCCGCGGCCGCCACGACGCTGCGCTGGCTGGTCTGACCGGTCGCGATCCCGGGCGCACCATGGTCGCGCAGGGCCGTTCGGGTGGCGCTCCAGGCTGGTGCGGCGCCCGCGCCCGGCGCCCGGATTCTCGCCGCCGCGAGGCGTCGGCACGGTTTCTGCATATAGGCTGGAGCGATCTCCGCCGGACAATGTCACGAAGCGTTCAGGAGCCAGAGCCCTATGAAGCTGATCAGCGCAATCATCAAACCCTTCAAGCTGGACGACGTGCGTGCCGCGCTGTCGGAACTCGGCGTTTCCGGCATGACGGTGACGGAGGTCAAGGGCTTCGGGCGCCAGCGCGGCCACACCGAGCTGTATCGCGGCGCCGAGTACGTCGTGGACTTCGTGCCCAAGACCCGCATCGAGGTCGCCGTGAAGGACGGTCTCGTGGACCAGGTGATCGAGGCCATCGTGGGCGCGGCCCGCACCGGCAAGGTGGGCGACGGCAAGATCTTCGTCTCGGACCTCGAGCGCGCGATCCGCATCCGCACCGGCGAGGCGGACGACCAGGCGCTCTGACGCCGAGCATCGCCCGGCGTTACGATCGCGGTCCCATTCCGCACGGGACCGCGTAAACCATGCCCGATCCACTGCAGGCGGCGGCCGCGAAGCTCAGGCTCGGCACGCAGTCGCGGCACGTGTTCCTTTGCGTCGGCGGCAAGTGCGCCTCGCTCGAGCAGGGGCAGGCCAGCTGGGAGCACCTCAAGCGGCGGCTGCGCGAGCTCGGACTGCAGGATGCGGCCGGCGGCGTACTGCGCACCCGGGCCGACTGCCTGCGCATCTGCGTGTCGGGGCCGGTCGCGGTCGTGTACCCCGACGGCACCTGGTACCGCGACTGCACGCCCGCCAACCTCGACCGCATCATCACCGAGCACCTCGTCGCGGGCCGGCCGGTCGAGGAACTCGTCATAGTTCAGGCACCGCTGGGTTCCCAAGGGATGAAGGCGGAGGGCGGTTGCCTGTAGGCTGTCCGCCATGCCCTACGCCATCCGCATTCACGCCCACGGCGGCCCCGACGTCCTGCGTTGGGAGGCCGTCGCCGCCTCCGACCCGGGCCGCGGCGAGGTGCTGATCCGCCAGACGGCCATCGGCCTCAACTTCATCGACGTCTACGAGCGCACCGGACTCTACCCGGGCGCGCTGCCGAGCGGCCTCGGCCGCGAGGGCGCCGGGGTCGTCGACGCCGTGGGGCCGAAGGTCCGCGGCCTGGCCGTGGGAGATCGTGTCGCGTATGCCTCGAACAAGCCCGGTGCCTACGCGCAGGAGCGGACCCTGCCGGCCGATCGCGTCGTGAAGATTCCGGAGGGGGTCAGCGACCGGCTTGCGGCGGCCGCGATGCTGAAGGGCCTCACCGCGTGGTTCCTGCTGCGCCGGACTCACCGGGTGGCGCGGGGCCAGACCGTGGTGGTGCACGCGGCCGCGGGCGGCGTGGGCCTGATCCTGGCGCAGTGGGCCCGGCACCTCGGCGCTACCGTGATAGGCGTGGTGGGCAGCGACGCCAAGGCCGCGGTCGCGGTCGCGCACGGCTGCCACGAGGCCCTGGTCCTCGGTCGCGACGACCTGCCTGGGCGCGTGCGCTCGCTCACCGGGGGGCTCGGCGCCCACGTCGTGTACGACTCGATCGGCAAGGACACGTTCGCCGCCTCGCTCGACAGCCTGCGACCGCTCGGCATGATGGTGAGCTACGGCAATGCCTCCGGCCCGGTGCCGCCGTTCGCGCCACTGGAGCTCGCGCGGCGAGGGTCACTGTTCCTGACGCGGCCGACGCTGTTCGACTACGTCGCGCGTCGGGCCGAGCTCGAGCGCGGCGCGCGCGAGCTCTTCGACGTGATCGGCCGGGGCGTGGTGCGCATCGAGATCGGCCAGAGCTACGCGCTGCAGGACGTCGCCCTGGCGCACCGCGACCTCGAGGGGCGGCGCACCATCGGTTCCACGGTGCTGATCCCGTAGCCGGCCGGCCCGTTGCCCGCCACGCCACGCAAGGTCCGCGGCGCCGCGCTGAGTACGTGGTTGCTGCTTGTCTGGGTCCCGTCCGCGGCCACGGCCGAGATTCCCTCGCCCGAGGAGCTCGAGGCCGCCGGGGCCGTCATCGGCAAGGTGACGATCGTCGTCGGCGACGTCTTCGACACCAGTGTCGAGGGCGAGGGCGGCTGGCTGTATCGCACCGCGAACCGGCTGCACATCCAGACGCGGCCGTCCGTGATCCGCGACCAGCTGCTCTTCGATGAGGGCGACCCCTTTCGGCACCGCGTGCTCCAGGAGTCCGAGCGGAACCTGCGTGCCCAGGGCTATCTCTACGACGCGAGCATCGTGCCGGTCGCCTACGACGGCCACGCCGTGGACCTCGAGGTCCGCACCCGCGACGTGTGGACGCTGAACCCCGGCGTCAGCTTCAGCCGCAAGGGCGGCGAGAACGCCTTCGGGGTCGCGCTGCAGGAGGACAACCTGCTCGGCAACGGGCAGCGGATCGGCATCCAGTGGGACGACAACGTGGACCGCCAGTCGCTCGCGGTGAGTTTCTTCGATCCGCATTTCCGGCACAGCTTCACGCAGCTCGGCCTGACCTACGCCGACGCGGACGACGGCAGCACGAAGCTGCTGCAGCTCAACCGGCCCTTCTATGCGCTCGACGTGCGCCGCGCAGGCGGTCTCTATCTCATCGACGACGAACGCAACGACGCGCGGTACGCGCTCGGCGAAAACGTCGGCGAGTTCGGGCACCTCACGGAGTACTACGAGGTCCATGGCGGCCTTTCCCGCGGGCTGCAGGGGCGCTGGGTGCGACGCTGGACCGCCGGGGCGACCTACGACCGCGACCGCTTCGAACCCGATCCGGACGAGCCGCTCGGCGGTCCCCTGCCCGCGGACCGCGAGCTCGTCTACCCGTGGGTGGGCTTCGAGCTGGTGGAGGACGGCTTCCAGGAGCGCGTCAACCAGGACCAGATCCTCCGGACCGAGGACGTGCTGGTCGGGCTGCGCGCCTCGGCGCGGCTCGGCTACGCGGCCGAGGCGCTGGGCTCCGACCGCAATGCGTTGATTGCGAGCGCCTCCGTGCACGACGGCACCGACCTCGGCGCGCGGCAGTCCGTGTTCGGGTCGATGTCGGCATCGGGCCGGCTCGAGAGCGGCGAACTCGTCAACGGCGTGCTCGCCGGCGAGGGGCGCTATTACCTTGCCACCTCCAGTCGCAGCAAGTTCTACGCGGCGGTGTCCGGGGCGGTCACCGAGCAACTCGATACCGAGTTGCAGCTGCTGCTCGGCGGCGACAACGGGCTGCGCGGCTATCCGCTGCGCTATCAGGCCGGCACGGCCCGCGCGCTCTTCACCGTCGAGCAGCGCTACTACACCAATTGGTATCCGTTCCGGCTGTTCCACGTCGGCGCCGCCGCCTTCTTCGACATGGGCCGCACCTGGGGACGCGACGTGACCGGGCTCGAGAGCTCCGGGCTGCTCAAGGATGTCGGCGTCGGGCTGCGCCTCGGCTCGAGCCGCTCATCCTTCGGCAACGTGGTGCACATCGACCTCGCCTTCCCGCTCGACGGCGGCGACGACATCGACTCGGTGCAGCTGCTGGTGACGACCAAGGGCAGCTTCTGAGCCGGTGCCTCAGATCCCGAAGGCCTTGAGGGCGGCGTCCGCCACGCCCTCGAGACCCCGGCCGGCGAAGCCCGTCCGCCGTCCGGCCGCCGGCATTTCCTCGTACACGAACCAGCCCGGTCCGCCGCCGAACAGGTCGTTGAACAGGTCCTCCTTGCCGCGCAGGTAGGACACGAAGGTCTCGCAGCGCGTGTTGCGGTAATCGAGGTTGGCGCTGAACCCCAGGGTCGCCGACTGGTTGATCAGCCGTGGCCGGCCAGGCTCGGGCTGCTCCGCGCGCACGCCGCGGCAGCCCTTCAGGACCAGCCGGCAGGGGCCGTGGAACACGAGGTAGCGCAGCTGCAGCGTGAGCCACGCATGCGGGCTGCCGAGCCGCCAGTGACGGGTGATCGCGACCGGGACGCCGACCGGCTTCACGACGCCCGCGAGCGAGCGCGGCTGGACGACCATCGCGGCGCCGGACGGCAGCTCGATGAGGCCGATCTCGCCGAGCGGATCGTTCTGAGAGGAGACGACCACGCGGGTCGGCTCCGCACCCTCCGGACGGATCCGGGTCATCGCAAACAATCCGGCGGCGAGGCTGCTCAAGGGCAGGCGCGGGTTCAGGAACCACTGGGTCTGCTTGTGGGCAGGCAGGCTGCTGCTCTGCACGAAGTCGGGGTGCACCAGGATCTCCTCGCCCGCGCCGACGTCGACCGGCATCGAAACTGCGGAACCCAGCGGCGGCGGCAACTCGGGCGCCCGGTCGTCGGGCAGGATGCGGATCGGCTCGAGCGCCTGGGCGAGCGGTGCGAACACGAAGTAGAAGAGCGCCTTGATGAGCACCGGCGCCAGCATGACGCCCGCGAGGATCCACAGCGCCGCGGGCAGCTGCGCGCGGATCGCTGCGAGCAGCTTCTCCCGCGGCTCCTCGGCGAGCCGCGCGCGCTGCGCCACGACCACGCTTTGCAGCGCCTCGACTTCACGCTGCTTCGCGGACCGTGCGTCGCGCAGCGCCTGGAGCTCCGCGGGCACCGACTCGAGCTGTGCCGTGATCTCGCGCGATCGACGCGCTTTCTCGGTCTCGAGGGGCGCTGCCGGCGACTGCTGGAAGCGGGGCGCGAGCCGGTCGCGCGCGCTCTCCCAGGTCCTGGCGACGCCGTCGAGGGCGAGGAAGGCCGCGCGAGCCTGCTCACGCTCCGCGATCTTCTCCTGCGCGATCAACCAGTCCCACCACGCCGAGGCCCGCTCGAGCGCGTCGAACCGGGCCTTCGCCTCGTCGGCGCGCCGTCGTGCGTCGCGGGCCTGCCGGTCGATGTCGCCGAACTTGCCGAGCGCCTCGCCCCATTCCCGCTCGGCGTGGTCGATGCGCGCGTCGAGCGCGCGCAGTTCGTCCTCGAACTGCCGGCGCAGCACGTCACGCTGAGCGTGCCAGTCGACCTCCTGCCGCGCGACGTCGGACTCGATCTGCGCGAGCGAGGAGCGCAGCGCCGCGACGGCCGACGCCTGCGTCTCGAGCTCGGCGCGCGCCTGCTCGCGCCGCGTCCACTCGCTGCGCAGCCACGACATCACGAGCAGGATCGCGAGGATCACGAGCAGCCACCGCAGCTTCTGCATCAGCCAGCGGAATGAATTGCCGAGCAGGCGGGACATGGGGCGGGATTCAGCGCTCGATCGCGATGCGGTCCACGAGCAGCTCGAACGGACCCGCCTGCCGGTCGCTGATCATGAGGCCGAGCGCGCGTACGCGGGACGGATCGAGCGGCGGCGCGTCGTGTTGCACGCGTCCACGGAAGGTCGGCACGAACGACGCGACGGGCAGGCGCACGTCGGTCCACTCGCCCGCCGGCGGGGCGAAGCGCGCCTGGTACTGGACGCCGTCGAAGCCGTCGCCGGTGCGCAGCGTGAACTTGTAGGCGTGTCCGTCACTGCGTACGCGGAGCACGAAGGCCGCGGCACCCGCGGTGTCCCAGTCGCGAGGCGGCGTGCGCACCGACGCGAAGCCGCCGTTGTACTCGAGCGAGACTTTGCCGCTGAAGCGCGCGATGCCAGGTTCTGCGGGTTCGAACCCGCTGCGCGAGACGCCGCCCATGACCACGTCGTCCACCGGGCGCCAGGACGCCGCCTCGGACGCATCGTCGAAATCGAGCAGGGTGGTCGCCACGAGCAGCGCGAGGACGCTCAATCGATCTCCACGACCTGGCGGATGGATTCGCCGGCCGCGAGTCGGTCGAAGGCGGCGTTGATGTCCTCGAGCCGCAGCCGCTCGCTCAACAGGCGGTCCACCGGCAGCCGTCCCGCGCGATACCACTCGATGTAGCGCGGGATGTCGCGCGAGGGCACGCAGCTGCCGAGGTAGCTGCCCTTGAGCGTACGTTCCTCGGCCACGAGGCCGAGGTGCTGCAGGCTGAACTGCTGCTGCGGGTGCGAGAGCCCGGCGCTCGCCGTGGTGCCGCCGCGGGCCGTGATGCGGTAGGCGAGCTCGAGCGCGCGCGCCGAGCCCGCCATCTCGAATCCGTACGCCACGCCGCCGCCCGTGAGCTCGCGGACCTGCTCCGCGGCGTCGGGACTGGCCGCGTTCACGGTGGCCGTCGCGCCGAGCTCGCGGGCCACCGCGAGCTTGGCTTCGTTCATGTCGATGGCCACGAGGTGCTCCGCATCGAGCATGCGCGCGGCGAGCAGCGCGGCGAGCCCGACGCCGCCGAGGCCGACCACGGCCGCCGAGGCGCCGTGCGGCATCGCGGCCGTGTTCACCACCGCTCCCACGCCCGTGATCACCGCGCAGCCGAACAGCGCCGCCTCGGCGAACGGCAGGTCCGGAGGCACGCGCACCAGCGAGTTCGCGGCGAGCACGGCGTACTGCGCGAAGCCCGACACGCCGAGATGATGGTGCACGTCGCCACCGGCGTCGTGCAGGCGGCGCTCGCCCGAGAGCAGGGTGCCCGCCGAGTTCGCCTTGAAGCCGGGCTCGCAGAGCGCCGGCCGGCCGGTCGCGCAGGGCTTGCAGTGGCCGCAGCTCGGCACGAAGGCCGCCACGACGTGATCGCCGCGCGCGAGGCCCGTGACGCCGGGTCCGATCGCCTCGACGACGCCCGCCGCCTCGTGGCCGAGCACCATCGGCATCGGTCGCGGCCGGTTGCCGTCGATCACCGAGAGGTCGGAGTGGCACAGCCCCGCCGCGCGGATGTGCACCAGCACCTCGCCCGGCCCCGGCGGGTCGAGTTCCACCTGCTCGATCGTGAGTGGGCGCGACTCCGCGTAGGGCGCGGGCCGGCCGATCTCCCGCAATACCGCGGCACGGACTTTCATGGCCGCGAGGATACCGCGCGGGACCGGGGCGTGCAGTCGGCCGTGAGCCGGGGCCCCTCGTGCGAGGGGCCCCCTGGGACCGGTCACGCGCTCTTCGCGGCCTCGGCCGGCGGTGGCTCCCTGAGCGCCCGGCGCAGCATCTTGCCGACGTTGGTCTTCGGCAGCTGGTCGCGGAACTCGATGAACTTCGGCTTCTTGTAGCCCGTGAACTGCTGCCGGCAGTACTCCGCGAGGTCCGCTTCCGTCAGGGCCGGGTCCTTGCGCACCACGAACAGCTTGACCGCCTCGCCCGAGCGATCGTCCGGCACGCCGACCGCCGCGCACTCGAGCACGCCCGGATGCTGGGTCACCACCGATTCGATCTCGTTCGGGTACACGTTGAAACCCGACACGATGATCATGTCCTTCTTTCGATCGACGATTCGGGTGTGGCCGCGCTCGTCCATGGTGCCGATGTCGCCCGACTTGAAGTACCCGTCCGGCGTCATGACCTTCGCGGTCTCGTCCGGATGCTGCCAGTAGCCCGCCATCACCTGCGGTCCCCGGATCCCGATCTCGCCGGGCTGACCCAGAGGCAGCGGCCGCCCGTCGTCGTCGAGGATCGCGATCTCGGTGTTCGGCAGTGGCAGTCCGATCGTGCCGAGCCACTCGCGGGCCAGGATCGGGTTGCAGGTCGCCGCCGGCGAGGTCTCGGTGAGCCCATAGGCCTCGACGACCGGGCAACCCGTGAGCGCGAGCCACTTGTCCGCCACCGCCTTGTGCACGGCCATTCCCGCGCCGATGGTGATCCGCAGGTTCGAGAAATCGAGCTTGCGGAACTCCGCGTTCTCCGCGAGCGCGTTCAGCAGCGTGTTGACGGCGGGCAGCACGTGGAACGGGTGACGGCGCACTTCCTTGACCACCTGCGGGATGTCCCGCGGATTGGCGATCAGCACGTTGACCCCGCCGAGCCGGATGCCGAACAGGCAGTTGGCCACCAGCGCAAACGCGTGATAGAGCGGCAGGGCGCAGACGAAGACGAACTGCCCGGGCACGGGTCCGCGGCTCGTGTCGTGCAGCGCCGGCTCGAACCATGCCTCGCTCTGCATCAGGTTGGCGATGAGGTTACGGTGCAGCAGCACGGCGCCCTTGGCGACGCCCGTCGTGCCGCCGGTGTACTGCAGGAACGCGATGTCGTCGGGACCCAGCTGCACGGGCTCGAGCGCGCCGGCCGCGCCCTGCTCGAGCACGTCGTGGAAGCGCAGGTGACCGGGCAGCGAATACCGCGGCACCATGTGCTTGACGCGGCGCACGGCGAAGTTCACCACCGCGCCCTTCGGGAAGCCGAGCAGCTCGCCGAGGGAGGTCACGATCACGTGCCGGATCGAGGTGCGGTCGATGACCTGCTGCAGGGTCGCCGCGAAGTTCTCCAGGATCACGATCGCCTCGGCGCCCGAGTCCTTCATCTGGTGCTCGAGCTCGCGCGGCGTGTAGAGCGGGTTGACGTTGACGACCACGTAGCCGGCCCGCAACGCCCCGGCGAGCGCCACCGGGTACTGCAGGATGTTGGGCATCATGATCGCGACGCGGGCGCCCCGCGGCAGCCCGGTGGACTGCAGCCAGGCGCCGAACGCGGCCGACTGCCGGTCGAGCTCGGCGTAGGTCAGGGCGTGGTCCATGAAGACGAAGGCGTCGCGCTCCGCGAACTTGCGGAACGAGTCCTCCAGCAGTTCGGGCAACGAGCGGTACCGAGCGACGTCCACGTCCGCGGGTACGCCCGGCGGATAGTGCTTCAGCCAGAAGCGTTCCATCGTGTCCCCCTATGTTCCAACCGGATGAATGCTGAACTCGAGGGGGTCGGGTGCGGGGCCCGGCTCCATGGGAGCAGCCTGCGCCGCGGGATCCCGCGCTTCAATTCGTCATTCGATAGTCCGGCGCGCGAAGCGTCAGATGCATTGCAGCAATCCGCCGGCTACAGTGCTGGCCATGAGCACGCCGAGCGACGAACACCTTCCGACCCGCCGCAGCGACTTCCGCGTGCTGCGCGCCATCACCACCCGCTGGCACGACAACGACCACTACGGCCACGTCAACAACGTCGTGTACTACGCGTACTTCGACACCGCCGTGAACGGCTTCCTGATCGAGGCGAGCGGCACCGACATCCGCGAGCTGCCGGCGATCGGCATCGTGGCCGAGACCAGCTGCCGGTTCCTGCGCGAGCTGTCGTTCCCGGACACCGTGCACGCGGGCCTCGCGCTCGAGAAGCTCGGGAACTCCAGCGTGATCTACCGCATCGGACTGTTCCGCAACGAGGAGGCGGAGCCCGCGGCGCTCGGCCGCTTCGTGCACGTGTACGTCGATGGCGTCACGCGGCGGCCGGTGCCCGTGCCGGCGCCGATCCGTGCGGCGCTGACGGCGCTCGAGGAGGGCTACGTCGGCTTCGGCGCGCTACCTTGAGGTGATCGGGACGTGCCCGGGCTGTGCCGCGATCCGGGCGCACCAGCCACGGATCGCTGGATACGCATCGAGCGCGAACCCGCCCTCGGGCGCGACGTGGGTGTAGGCATAGAGCGCGATGTCGGCGAGCGAGTACCGATCGCCCACCAGGAACTCGCGTCCCGCGAGCCCCTGCTCCAGCACCGCGAGCGCGGCGTGTCCGTTGCGCCGCTTCTCCTCGAGCTTCTCGCCGAGCTCGGCCTCCGTCTTCCCCTGCGAGGCGAGCCAGAATCGCGCGGTGCCGATGTTGGGCTCGAGGCTGTACTGCTCGAAGCACATCCACTGCCACATGCGCGCGCGGTCGAGGGGGTCGGTGGGCACGAGTGCCGAGCCCTCGGCGAGGTAGGCGATGATCGCGTGGCTCTCGGCCAGGTAGCCCCGCCCGGGAATCTCGAGCAGCGGGATGCGGCCGTTGGGGTTCTTTTTCAGGAACTCCGGCGTGCGCGTGGCGCCGTGCTTGATGTCGAGCTCGACGAGCTCGTACGGCAGCCCGAGCTGGCGCAGCACGAGCCGCACCTTGTAGCCGTTGCCGGAGGGCAAGTAGTCGTAGAGCCGGTAGCTCACGACTCCAGCACTTCCTTGCCCTTCTGGATGGCGAGCGCGCCGCTGCGCACCACCTCGAGCAACTCGCCGAAGTTGGCGATCTCGGCGATGAAGCGGTTGTTCTCGGCCTCGTTGCTGGTGAGCTCGATGGTGAAGCTGTCGGCGGCGTCCCAGAGCACGCGTCCGCCCGCCCGCTGCGTCGCCGACCACAGCTTTCCCACCTGCGTCGCCTTCGCCTTGACCTTCACCAGCAGCAGTTCGCGCTCGAAGTGCTCCTCGCGGGTGACGTCCTCGACGTCCACCACATCGACCAGCTTGAGCAGCTGGTTCGAGATCTGCTGGATGACAGCCTCGTTGCCCGTCGTGACCAGCGTCAGGCGCGAGACGGTTGGGTCGTCGGTCGGCGCGACGCTCAGGGACTCGATGTTGTAGCCGCGCGTGGAGAAGAGCCCGGCCACCCGCGTGAGCGCGCCGACCTCGTTCTGCAGCGTGACGGAGATGATGTGTCGCCTGCCTCGCACGATGACCCTGCCTGCGGGACGATGCCGCTGTAGCCCATCAACTAGTTGAAAACCCTTGGGTTTACGGTCGCTGGCGCCACCGGCGCCTGCAATCGAGCACGTGATCAAGCATAGGTGAAGCCCCCGGGGTCGCCTAGATGGACGCCCGCGGGGGCGGCTGCTAGTCTCGGTTGCAACGCAACATAACCGCTGTTGCCGTCGACCAGCCAGGATCCCCCCGTGAACCCGAGCGACGCCGCCGCGAAAGCTGCTTCCCATCCGAAAGCCGGCCAGGCGATGTCCGGGGCCGAGATCGTCGTGCAGGTGCTGGCCGACGAAGGCGTGGACACCATCTTCGGATACAGCGGCGGCGCGATCCTGCCGACCTACGACGCTGTCTTCCGCTGGAACCAGGCGCAGGCCGAGCGCGGCGGCACCGGCCAGCCGATGCCGCTGATCGTGCCGGCCAACGAGCAGGGGGCCGGTTTCATGGCGGCCGGCTACGCCCGGGCCAGCGGTCGCGTCGGCGTGTGCCTCGTGACCTCGGGGCCCGGCGCCACCAATACCGTCACGCCGGTGCGGGACTGCGCCGCCGACTCGGTGCCGATCGTGGTGATCTGCGGCCAGGTGCCCACGGCGGCGATCGGCAGCGACGCGTTCCAGGAGGCCCCGGTCGCCAACATCATGGGGGCGGTGGCCAAGCACTGCTTCCTCGTCACCGACCCGACGCGCCTCGAGGCAACGATCCGCACGGCGTTCGAGATCGCCCGCACGGGCCGCCCGGGGCCGGTGGTCGTGGACATCCCGAAGGACGTGCAGAACTGGCAGGGCGTGTTCCAGGGCGAGGGCCACCTCGAGGTGCGCGGCTACCGCCAGCGCATGACGGCCATCCACCGCAGCGCCATGCAGGACGACGAGTGCGCGGCGTTCTTCGCGCGGCTCGGCGAGGCCGAGCGGCCGCTCATCTACGCGGGCGGCGGCGTGATCAACGGCGAGGCGTCCGATGCGCTGCGGCGCTTCGCGGGCGACCTCGGGCTTCCGGTGGTGACGACGCTGATGGGCATCGGCGCCTACGACACCACGCTGCCGCTGTCGCTGCGCATGCTCGGCATGCACGGTGCGGCCTTCGCCAACTACGCGGTCGAGGACTGCGACTTCCTGGTCGCGCTCGGCGCGCGCTTCGACGACCGCGTAGCCGGCGTGCCGGAGCGCTTCGCCCGTAACGCGAAGTGCATCGCGCACATCGACGTGGACGCCTCCGAGATCAACAAGGTCAAGCGCGTGCAGTGGAGCCACGTGGGCCTGCTGCCGCAGGCGCTCGCGGCGCTGGGCGCCCACGCGCGGCGCACGGGCTTCGCGCGCGACTGGTCGGCCTGGCACCGGCACCTCGCGGAGCTCAAGGCCCGCCACGCGATGGCCTACGACCGCGACAGCGAGTTGATCCAGCCCTACTACGTGATCGAGGAGATCAACCGCCACACGCGCGGCGAGGCGATCATCGCCACCGGCGTGGGTCAGCACCAGATGTGGGCTGCCCAGTACTTCGATTTCCGCGAGCCGCGGCTGTGGCTCACCTCGGGCAGCATGGGCACCATGGGCTTCGGCCTGCCGGCGGCGATCGGCGCGCAGTTCGCCCGCCGCGACCGCCTCGTGATCGACATCGATGGCGACGCCAGCATCCGCATGAACCTGGGCGAGCTCGAGACCGTCACCACCTACGACCTGCCTGTGAAAGTCGTGGTCATGAACAACTTCGGCGACGGCATGGTCAAGCAGTGGCAGAAGCTCTTCTTCAAGGGCCGCATGGCCGCGAGCGACAAGTCGCTGCACAAGAAGGACTTCGTGAAGGCCGCGCAGGCCGACGGCTTCCGCCATGCCGTGCGCCTCGACCGCAAGCAGGACGTGCCGCGCGTGGTGAAGGAGTTCATCGAGTTCGATGGCCCGGCCTTCCTCGAGGTGATCATCGACACCGAGGCCGGCGTCTACCCGATGGTCGGTCCGGGCCAGACGTACGACCAGATGATCACGGGTGACCACATCGCCTCGCGAAGCCCGCCTGCCGCGAAGGATCCGGGCGAGTCCGAGATGTTCTAGGGATTGCCCCCGCCCCTCGCCCGCAACCCCGTCGCCCGGTTGCGGGATACTGGCCCCCATGTCGCAGCCCCCTGCCACCAGCCAGCCCTCGTTCGCCGAGGCCGCGCGTTTCTGGCTCAGGCTCGGCTTCGTGTCCTTCGGCGGCCCGGCGGGCCAGATCGCCATCCTGCACCGCGAGGTGGTCGAGCGGCGGCGCTGGCTCGGCGAGCGCGAGTTCACCGACGCCCTCAACTTCTGCATGCTGCTGCCGGGCCCGGAGGCGCTGCAGCTTGCGATCTACCTCGGCTGGAGGCTGCACGGGATCCGCGGCGGACTGGTCGCCGGCCTCGGCTTCATCGGTCCCGCGATCGTCCTGCTGCTGGGACTGTCCTGGCTGTATGCGCGCTTCGGCAGCCTGCCCGCGGCGACGGGCCTCCTGCTCGGCCTCAAGGCGGCGGTGCTCGCGCTGGTGCTCCAGGCGCTGGTGCGCATCGGCCGGCGCGCGCTCGGCTCGCCTCTGCACGTCGCGCTCGCGGTCACTGCGTTCGTGGCGCTCGAGTGGCTGCGAGTGCCGTTCCCGGCGATCGTGCTGGCCGCCGGGCTCGTGGGGCTCGCAAGTGCCTGGCGGGCGCCGCGGTCTCGGCGCCCTGACGGCTGCCCCGACGCGCCGCGGTGCGCCGCTGCAGGTCCTTGCCGCCGGACTGTTGCTGTGGCTCGCACCGCTGCTGGCCGTTGCCGCGACGCTCGGTCCGCAGACGCTGTGGAGCCGGCTGTACCTGTTCTTCACCCAGGCTGCGCTCGTCACTTTCGGCGGGGCCTACGCCGTGCTCGGCTACGTCACCCAGCACCTCGTGCAGGAGCTCGGCTGGCTCACGGCGCAGCAGTCCGTCGCCGGCCTCGCGCTGGCCGAGACGACGCCCGGGCCGCTCGTCATCGTGCTGCAGTTCATGGGCTTCATGGCCGGCTGGAATCAGCCCGGCCCGCTGTCCCCGGAGGCGGCCGCGGTCCTGGCCGCGCTGCTCGCGTCCTGGGCGACGTTCCTGCCGTCGTTCGTGTTCATCTTCCTGGGCGCGCCACATCTCGAGCGCGTGACCCGCGAGCCGCGCATTGCCGCGGCGCTGGCGGCGATCACTGCGGCGGTCGTCGGCATCATCGCCACGCTCGGCCTGCTGCTCGCGCGAGTGGTGGTGCTGCCCGGCGGATTCGAGGGCGGCGTGCGCTGGGAGCCGCTACTGCTGGCCGCGGCGACTGTGGCTGCTGCTCGAGCGCAGCCGCCTCGAGCTGCACTGGGTGCTGCTGATCGCCGCGCTCGCCGGCCTCGGCCTGCACGCTGCCGGCCTGGCCTGAGCGCGGCGCCTCAGCGCGGCTCCCCGAGCAGTGCGTCGATCTTCGCCGCGAACACCGCGTAGGGCTTCGCGCCGACGACGGTCTCGCCCTTGAACTCGCCGCCTACGATCCGCCCGATGACGAAGGCCGGCGTAGCGGAAATACCCTCGCCGGCGGCGAGCGCCGCGTCGGCACGCACCTTCGCCAACTGCCGACCGTCGCGGCGGCAGGCCTCGAAGCGCTCGACGTCGAGGTCGAGTTCGCCGGCGATCGCGGCGTACGGCTCCTGGTCGAGTCGGCCGCGGGCGAGGTAGATCGCCTGGCGAAATTCCCAGAATTTCCCCTGTTCACCGGCGCAGCGTACGGCCACGGCGGCCGGCACTGCATGGCGGTGCGTCGGCAGCGGCAGGTCGCGCACCGCGTAGCGCAGCTTGCCCGTGTCGATGTAGTTGCGGCGCAGCTCGGGAAAGGTCTGCGAGGCGTGGCGGGCGCAGAACGAGCACTGCAGGTCGCTGAACTCGATCATCAGGATCGGCGCGTCCGCACTGCCGAGCTCGTTGAAGGGTACGGCGGCCGCTGCGTCGGCCTCGGATTCGCCCTCGAGCGGGAGGGGCGCAGCCGCGCAGCCGGCGACCAGCACGAGCACGGCGAGGAGCGAGCAGACGTTCCGGCGAGGCATGTCGCACCCTTGGGATGGCGAAGGCCGGCACAGCCTGCCCGCGGACCGGCGACGGTACAAGGGCGCGACTCGCGGTTCGCGCAAGGCGGTCCGGGCCCGCTACCATGAAGGCCCGCCGACCCGACGAGAGCCGCCGATGAAGTACCTGCACACCATGGTCCGGGTGACCGACCTCGAGAAGTCGCTGCGCTTCTACTGCGACGCCCTCGGGCTGCGCGAAGTGCGCCGCTACGACAACGAGCAGGGCCGCTTCACGCTCGTGTTCCTCGCCGCGCCCGGCGACGAGGCCGCGCAGGTCGAGCTCACCTACAACTGGGATCCCGAGGAGTACGGCATCGGCCGCGCCTTCGGCCACCTCGCCTACGCGGTGGACGACATCTACGCCGCCTGCCAGCGGCTCGCGGACCACGGCGTGACCATCAACCGCCCGCCGCGCGACGGCCGCATGGCCTTCGTGCGTTCACCCGACAACATCTCGATCGAGCTGCTGCAGAAGGGCGCCGCGCTGGCGCCGCGCGAGCCGTGGCAGAGCATGCCCAACACCGGCAGCTGGTGAGTACTCGCGCGCCGGGCGTCAGCGAAGTTTCGCGAGCAGCGCCGCCTCGGCCTCGCGCGAGAGCCCGACCTTCAACTTGTCACGCTGCTCGGCCGGGCGGCTGCGATGCCACTCGAGCGTCGCGCGGACGGTGTCCTCGAGCGCCGTGAAGCGCAGTCCGGCGCCGACGGCACGCGCCGGGCTGACGAGGGCGGAGCCCGCGCTTTCTCCCGTCGGCGGACTCCAGATCGGCAGCGCCGGCCCGTCGATCAGGCCCTCGGCACGCAAGGTCGCCTCGTCCACCCAGCGGAACTGCGTCGTCGCGCCCGAGACCCGCCGGCTCGCCTCGAGCAGCCCGCCCATGGTCGCGAAGCCGGGCGGCGAGCAGGCGTTGAAGGTGCCCGGCGTCGGCGCCTCGACGCAGCCGATCACGAACCGGGCGAGGTCCCGCACGTCGATGTACTGGATCGGGTCCGCGGCCGTGCCGGGCGCGAGCATCTCGCCGCCCTGCGACACCCGCCACGGCCAGTAGGTGAAGCGATCGGTGTGGTCGCCGGGTCCCACGATGTAGGTCGGTCGCACGATGGTGTTGCGGCCTGCGAAGTCCTCCAGCACGACGCCCTCGCACAGCGCCTTGAGACCGCCGTACGTCTCGCCATCCACCTTCTCGACGGTCGGATCCTCGAGCTTCCTGAGCGGCGCATCTTCCGTGGTGCCAGGTGCGGAGAGGTCCGCGTACACAGAGATCGTCGAAATGAAGAGGTAGTGCCGCACGCGCTCGCGCAACAGCTGCGTTGTGAGCCGCACGTGTCGCGGCACGTAGCCGGAGTTGTCGATGACCACGTCCCACTCGCGGCCCTCGAGCGACTCGAGCTGGCCGTCGCGGTCGCCGAGCAGGGTCTCGACGCCGGGCGTCGGCTGCTCCTGCCGCTTGCCGCGGTTGAAGAGCGTCACGGTGTGGCCGCGCGCCAGCGCTTCGCGCACGAAGTGCGGGCCGATGAAACCGGTGCCGCCGAGGATCAGGATCCTGAGCTTGCCCTTGCCGGCCGGTTCGCCGCCGGCGTCGCGCGCCAGTGCCGCCGGCACGCTGAACGCAGCCGCCGACATCAGCAGTTCGCGTCTGTTCATGGCCGTTTTCCCCATTGTTTCACCAGCTCGCGCCGACGATACGCGGCTCGGGCTCGAGCCGCACACCGAAACGCTCCTCGACCGACGCGGCGACCCGCCGCGCGAGTGCCAGCAGTTGCGCGCCGCTCGCGTGGCCGTGGTTCACCAGCACCAGCGCGTGCTGCGCGGAGATGCCGGCGTCGCCCTCGCGCACGCCGCGCCACCCGCAGCGCTCGATCAGCCACGCGGCCGAGAGCTTGGCCTTGCCGGCAGCGGCCGGATACACGGGCAGGTCGTCGTGGCCGGCGCGCAGCCGCCCGGCAACCTCCGTCGTCACCACGGGGTTCTTGAAGAAGCTGCCGGCGTTGCCGATCACGGCCGGGTCGGGCAGCTTGCGTCGCCGCAGCCGCCGCACGGCCCCGGCCACCTCGGCCGCCCCGGCATTCGCGATTCCCATGGCGTCGAGTTCCTCGCGCACGCCTGCGTAGCCGAGCCGCAGGGCGCCGTCGCGCGACAGCCGGAACTCCACCGCGGCGACGATCCACCGGTCGGGTGCGCGCTTGAATACGCTGTCGCGGTAGCCGAAGCCACAATCGGCTCGGTCGAGGCGGACCATTCGTCCGCTCTCGCGGTCCCACGCCTCGACGATTGCGATGCACTCGGCGACCTCGACGCCGTAGGCGCCGATGTTCTGGATGGGTGCCGCGCCCACGAGCCCGGGGATGAGCGCGAGGTTCTCGAGACCGGCGAGCCCGCGCGCCAGCGTCCACTCCACCAGCGCGTCCCATCCGACGCCGGCCTCGGCGCGTACCACCGCCGCGACACCGTCGTCGGAGAGGAGGCTCACGTCCGCGAACGCCGGTCGCAGCACCAGGCCGGGGAAATCTCCCGCGAACAGCACGTTGCTGCCCTCGCCGAGCACCATGACCGGGCCACGGGCGGCCGGCAGGTCGAGCAGCCGCGGCAGGACGGCAGCCGAGTTCAAGGTGGCGAGCCAGCGCGCCGTGGCCGCGACACGCAGGGTGTTGAGCGGGGCGAGCGGCGCGTGCTCGACGAGCGTGTACGCCTCGGGCATGGGTGGCTCGGGGACTCAGGAGGGGCGGCGCGTGAGCTTGCCACTTCGTCGGCGCATCCGTCACCATGCTTCGGCCGCGACGGAGCCCATCCGCATGAACCCATCCGCAGCGGGCCGCGCCGTCCCCGGCCGGCCCGACGAGCTGTCCGACTTTCTCGCACGCCACCCCGACGTCGAGGCCGTGCAGCTCGTCATCACCGACGCGAACGGCGTCGCCCGCGGCAAGAACATCGCGCGCGAGGAACTCGCGGCGCTCTTCGGCCACGGCCGCAACGTCGCGGGCTCCATCCTGGGGCTGGACGTCACCGGCGAGGACGTCGAGGAGACCGGCCTCGTCTGGTCGGTCGGCGACGCGGACCAGCTCTGCCGCCCGGTGGCCGGCACGCTCGCGCCCGCGACCTGGCTCGCCCGCCCCACGGCGCAGGTCCTCGGCACGCTGTTCGAGCTCGACGGCCGGCCCGCGAAGGCCGACCCGCGCCACGCGCTCGCGCGCGTGGTGCAGCGGCTGGAGGCGCGCGGCTGCACGCCGGTGGTCGCCGTGGAGCTTGAGTTCTACCTGCTCGAGCGCGACGCCGAGGGTCGCCTGCAGCCGGCGCGCGGGCTCCTCTCCGGCGCGCGCGGCAACCGCATCGACGCCTACGGGCTCGGCCGCCTCGACGACATGTCGCCGTTGCTCGACGAGCTGTGCACGGCCGCCCGCGCGCTCGGCGTCCCGGTGCGCACGCTCATGTCCGAGTACGCGCCCGGGCAGTTCGAGATCACCCTCGAGCACCGCGCCGACGCGCTCCGGGCGGTGGACGAGGCGGTGATGTTCAAGCGCGCCGTGCGCGGCGTCGCGGCCCGGCACGGCATCATCGCCTGCTTCATGGCCAAGCCCTTCGCGGAGCGAGCGGGCGCCGGCATGCACCTGCACGCGAGCCTCGCGGATGGCGAGGGACGCAACCTGTGCGCGGCCGAGGCGCCCGAGGGTGCGCCGCTGCTGCGCCAGGCAATCGGCGGCCTGCGCGCGACGCTGGCCGACTCGATGGCGGTGTTCGCGCCGCACGCGAATTCCTACCGGCGCTTCCGCTGCGCTGAGCTACGCGCCGGTGGCCGCCACCTGGGGCATCAACAACCGCACGGTCGGCCTGCGTGTTCCGGCCGGGCCGCCGGCGAGCCGGCACGTCGAGCACCGCGTGCCGGGCGCGGATGCGAATCCCTACCTCGTCGCGGCCGTGGTGCTCGCCGGCATGCTGCACGGCATCGAGCGCGGGCTCGATCCGGGGCCGCCGGTCGAGGGCAACGGCTACGCGCAAGGCCTCGCGGGCGATCTCCCGCTGCAGTGGGGCGAGGCGCTCGAGCGCGCCGCGCGTTCGGAATTCCTCGCCGACGCGCTGGGCGCGGAGTTCCTCGAGGTGTTCCTCGCGGTCAAGCGGCGCGAGTGCGCGAAGTTCGCCGCGCTCGTCAGCGATCGCGACTACGAGTGGTATCTGGACACGGCGTGACGCGTGCGACATAAGCGACCCGGGCCGGGCCGCGAGCAGGCAGCGCACGCATTACGTCAGGTCAATGGCGCTTTTAATGAGAGTTGAATCAATGTGACCTCGGGGCTGGGCGCGGAGAATGCCCGCACACGCCGCACACCCACCCCGAGGTCCCAGGATCGTGAAGCGACTTTCGAACCGCAGCGCTGCCCGACATGCCGGTCTTTCCACGAGGATGTCCCCGCCCGTGACAGTTCATCTCCGCAGGATGTACGTGGACTGCCGCTACGGGCAGCTGCACGTGCACACCGCCTTCCCCTCGAACGGCGGCTTCGACGAGCGCGTGCCACTCGTCTGCGTCCACCCGAGCCCGTTGACCGGGCACGTGTTCCGCCGGTTGCTCGCCGAGCTCGGACAGGACCGCAGCGTGTATGCGCCGGACCTGCCGGGCCACGGCGAGTCCGACGCGCCCGAGGTGGCGCCGTCGGTGGCCGAGTACGCGGCCGCCGTCGGCGACCTGATCGACACGCTGCGCCTGCGCCATGTGGACCTGCTCGGGCACCAGAGCGGCTCGCTCGTCGCGGCCGAGCTCGCGGTGAGCCGGCCCGGCCACGTGCGCCGCGTGGTCCTTGCCGGTGTGCCGGTGTTCGACGCCAGGGAACGCGAGGCTTTTCACCGCCGGCCATGGCCCGCGCCCAGCCGCGAGGACGGCGGCCACCTTGCCGAGGAGTGGCAGCGCATCCGGCGCTGGCGCGCGGCGGGAGTGCCGGCGGCGCGCATCGGCGAGGAGATGGCTGCCGCGCTGCAGGCCGGCAACGCCGCCTCCTGGGGCACGTCCGCCGCGGCCGACTACGCGGCGGGTGAGCGCCTGCCGCTGCTGCGCCAGCCCGCGCTGGTGCTGCGAGCGCAGGACGAGTTCTGGGACATGACGCCGCGTGCCGACGCGCTGCTGCCCGAGGCACGTCGCGTGGACCTGCCCGGGCAGGACGCGGGGCTGCTCGACGCGGGCGTCCACGAGGTCGTGCGCTACGCGCGCGAGTTCCTCGACCGCTGAGCCGGCCAGGCGAGCAGCGCCACGGCGAACAGCGCGAGCGGCACCAGCGTCGCGAGGTTGAGTGTCCGCCAGCCGAGCAGGTGGATCGCGGGCCCGGCGAGCAGCGAGGCCAGCGCCTGGGTGCCGAACACCGAGAATTCGTTGACCGCCTGCGCACGGAAGCGCTCGGCGGGCTGGTAGGTCGTGGTCAGCAGCGCCGTGCCCGCCACGAACAGCAGGTTCCAGCCCACGCCGAGCAGCACCAGCCCCCACCAGTAGTGCATCAGGTCGTGCCCCGCGCTCGCGATCGCGACACAGGCGAACATCAGCGCCAGGCCGGCCGTCATGCCGGCGCGCACGCCGATGCGACCGATCAGCCGGCCGCTGAACAGCGACGGCCCGTACATCGCGAGCAGGTGGCTCTGGATCACCCACGCGGTTTCGGTGTCCGAGTGGTGGTCGTGCACGTGCATGCTGATCGGCGTGGCGGTCATGATGAAGCTCATCACCGCGTAGGAGACCACCGCGGCCGCGACCGCGACCAGGAACATCGGCTGCCGAACGACGGCGCCCATCGGCCGCCCTTCGCCTGACCCGGCCGAGCGCGGCGCGGGCAGGCCCGGGTCGCAGCGCGTCAGCACCAGTGCGGCCGCGACGCACAGCGCGGCCACGCCGACGAACGAGCCGGCGTACTCGTGACCCGGCACGAGGTCCCTGAGCGCGAGGGCAATCTGCGGCCCGACCGCTGCAGCCGCAAGCGTGCCGATCATCACGATCGAGACCGCCTGGCTCACGCGCGCGGGCGGCACGCTCTCCGCGGCGGCGAAGCGCTGCTGCTGCTGGAAGGCGAGGTTGGCGCCCAGCACGAGTGTCGCGGCGCACAGCAGCGCGAAGCTCGCCTGCACGATGGCCCAGGCGACCGTGAGCGCGGCGAGCGCTGCGACCATGGAACTCGCGACGAAGGCCGTGCGCCGCCCGATGCGCTCCATCAGCAGCGCGGCCGGGATCGCCGTCGCGGCGAGGCCGACCACGGTCAGCGACACCGGCAGCGTGGCGAGCTCGGGCATCGGCGCAAGCTCGCTGCCGACGATGGCGCCCAGCAGGAACACCGTCATCATGCCGGCGGCCGAGAAGGCCTGGGCGATGGCGAGCACGTAGACGTTGCGCACGGCGGTTCAGGCGTAGCGGTGCCAGGCGAGGGCGCAGAGCAGCCCGATCGTGAGGCAGGTGAACAGCCACTCCACGGCGTGGGCGACGATCGGGCGCGCCGGACCGTGGCCCCGCAGCGCGAGCGTGCCGAGCGCGGGTGCTGCCAGCGCCGCCCAGGTGAGTCCGCCGTACACGAGCCCGACCGCATACCAGGGCGTGCCGACCAGCGCGATCAGCCCCCAGCCGAGCCAGAACAGGAAGCCGAGCGCTGCGCCGGCGGCGGCGCGCAGCGTGGCGCCCGCGAGCACGCGCGACGCTGTTTCGGCCTCGACCTCGCCCGGGTCGCGGTCGCGCCCAAGCCACGCAGTCGTGACGAGGCCGCTCCACAGCACGCCCGCGAGCCCGCCGCTTAAGCCCGCGAACACCGTCATCCACAATTCGATTCGTGCCACGTCGGGACTGCTCAGTGTCGGCGTGGAACGGTGACTTTCATGTCGTGGCGGTGTCGAGCGGCGGTGTGCGAGGCGCCCCGCGCGGCACGCGAGTATGAGGTCCGCCACTGCAAAGTTGAAGGGAGGCGGAGCGGCCTGCGGCGGGCTTTCCTGCTAAGTTAGCCGCCCCCCATCGTCCCCTGCGGCCCCATGCAAGAGCGCTACATCGAACGCATCCTGAAGGCGCGCGTCTACGACGTCGCCATCGAGTCGCCGCTCGAGGCGGCCGCGCGGCTGTCGCGGCGCCTCGGCAACCGAATCCTGTTCAAGCGCGAGGACCTGCAGCCGGTGTTCTCGTTCAAGCTGCGCGGCGCCTACAACAAGATCGCGCACCTGTCGGACACGGTCGCGCAGCGCGGCGTGATCTGCGCGTCCGCGGGCAACCACGCGCAGGGCGTCGCGCTCGCGGCGAAGCGTCGCGGCATCCCGGCGGTGATCGTGATGCCGCAGACCACGCCGGACATCAAGGTGCAGGCGGTGCGCGACCTCGGCGGCGAGGTCGTGCTGCACGGCGACGACTTCGACCACGCGTACGAGCGTGCCGTCGAGGTCGCCCGCGACCGCGGGCTCACCTTCATCCATCCGTTCGACGACCCGGACGTGATCGCGGGGCAGGGCACGATCGGCATGGAAATCCTGCGCCAGCTGTCCGACCCGCCCGACGCGATCTTCGTGCCGATCGGCGGCGGCGGGCTCGTGGCCGGCATCGCGGCCTACGTGAAGTCGCTGTACCCGAAGGTGCGCATCGTCGGCGTCGAGCCCGAGGACGCGGCCAGCATGCACGACTCGCTGCTCGCCGGGGAGCGCGTCACGCTCGCGCGCGTCGGCATCTTCGCCGACGGCGTGGCGGTGCGGCGCGTGGGCGAGGAGACCTTCCGCCTCGCGCGGCAGTACGTGGACGAGGTGATCCTGGTCTCGACCGACGAGATCTGCGCGGCGATCCAGGACATCTTCGAGGACAACCGCACCATCGCCGAGCCGGCGGGCGCGCTCGCCGTCGCCGGCATCAAGCGCTACGTCGCGCGCGAGGGCTGCACCGGGAGAACGCTGGTGTCGCTCAACTGCGGCGCCAACATCAATTTCGACCGCCTGCGGCACGTGGCCGAGCGGGCCGACATCGGCGCCGGCCGCGAGGCGCTGCTCGCGGTGGAGATCCCGGAGGAACCGGGCAG
Source organism: uncultured Gammaproteobacteria bacterium (assembly GCA_963754125.1). Taxonomy (GTDB): domain Bacteria; phylum Pseudomonadota; class Gammaproteobacteria; order Steroidobacterales; family Steroidobacteraceae; genus RPQJ01. The sequence goes on along the minus strand of CAVWEX010000005.1, from coordinate 72,830 downwards.
CTTCCTGCGCTTCTGCCAGCTGCTCGGGCGGCGCAGCGTCACGGAGTTCAACTACCGCTACGACGACGCACGCTCCGCGCGCATCTTCGTGGGCGTCGCGCTGCACGAGGGCCGGCGCGAAAAGCAGGCCCTGCTCGAGGAGGTCGCGGGCGCGGGCTACGCCGTCCTCGACATGAGCGACGACGAGATGGCGAAGCTGCACGTGCGCTACATGGTGGGCGGGCACGCGCACGGGCTCGAGCACGAGCGCCTGTTCCGCTTCGAGTTCCCCGAACGCCCGGGAGCGCTGCTCAAGTTCCTGCAGGCCATCGGCTCGCGCTGGAACATCAGCCTGTTCCACTATCGCAACCACGGCTCGGACTACGGGCGCGTGCTCGCCGGCGTGCAGGTGCCGCCCGACGGGGCGGAGGAGTTCGCGCAGCACCTGCGCGACCTGCAGTACGCCTACGCCGAGGAAACCGGCAACCCGGCGTACCGGATGTTCCTCGGCGGGTGAGGGCGTCCCGTCAGTTCACATCGCTGCGGCAGGCCGCCGACGGTGGAGTCGGGATTAGCATGAACCCGCGGCCAAGGCCGTCTTTCGTGCCAAATCCGACGATCTGGCCCGTTGCGCCGATCTCCCAGGCTTCCACCAGGATCCAGCGGTCGCCGGACTCGATCCGGTCGTTCAGGTCGATCATTTCGCGGTCGGCGTAAAGGAAGGCGTGCATCGTTCCGTCGCCCGTCTCTGCGGAACCCACGACGTGGCTGCGTTCGTTCATCCCCCGGGCGGCACTGTTCGCTCCGCCCAGGGTGCCGAGGTCGCGCATCTCTCCGCCCGCATACAGGAATGCCCGATACCCAGCGTCGTCCGGCGTGTACGACCAGCCGACGACATTGCCTGCGTTGTCCACGTCAAAGGCTTCACTGGCCGAGCCGCCGAGACTCCCCAGGTCCTCCATCACGCCGTGCCGGTAACGGAAAGCGTGGATGGAAATGTTCTCCGGGAGATACGACCAGCCGACGACGAAGCCTGACTCACTGATTCCTTCGCCGTAGCTGAAATCGCCGCCCAGCGTCCCAAGGTCGGACATCGAGCCATCCACGTAAAGGAAAGCGTGCTCGGTCCCGTCGGATCGCCCGGATACGCCGGTCACATGACCACGGTTGTTGATGCCATGCGCTTCACTGAACTCGCCGCCGAGCGTCCCGAGGTCGATCATGGAGCCTTGGTCATGCAGGAAAGCGAAGCGGCTGCCCGCGAAGGGACCCTCGTCGCTCGGATTCGCCCAGCCCACGATCTGGCCGCGCTCATTGATCGCCCAAGCCTGGCCCTCGGGTCCGCCGAGCGTTCCCAGGTCGATGAGTCGGCCGCTGGAATAGAGCACGGGACGGGAGGCTGCGTACGCCGCTGGCGAGTCCGCGAATCCAACGGCCTGGCCACGGCTATTGAGGTCGAAAGCGTAGCTCATCGTGCCATCGAGCGTGCCGAGGTCGACGACACAATACTCCGCCGCTATTGCGGCCGTAGACGCCAACATGACAAGCAAGGACGCCGTGAGCACGAGGAAAGTCCGTTTCATGATGTCTCCTCCACTGTCGCGGGTGGTCCCCGCGTGCGGGAGCACCGTTGAACCACTCCGCTGACACCACGATAGGAGCCCTCCGGACGGCTGCAATACGGAGTTGTGGAAGGAACGCAGGGACCCCCTCAACGCGAAGATAGCGTCGTGTATCTGCGCCCCGTGAACATACGGATGAACTCGCCGAAGACGCGGTTGCTCAACGCCGTGGCGACGGGCAGGTGCTGCCGCGTCGCGGCGCGGATGCGCGCGATGCGTCGCGCGTCCCAGTAACGTTCGATCTCGCTGCGCCCCGAGGGCTGGCCGAGCCAGCGCCCGATCAGCGCGTCGTCGGCCTCGAGGTGGAACTGCAGCCCCCAGGCGCGCTCGCCGAGCCGGTAAGCCTGGTTGCGGCAGTTGCGGGTCCAGGCGAGCGGCACGGCGCCGGGCGGCGGCGCAAACGTGTAGGCGTGCCACTGGAACACGAACTGTGGCTGGCGCTCGAAGTGGCGGAACAGCGGGTCGTCGTGCGCGGCGCTACGCGCGTGCAGGCGGTACCAGCCGATTTCCGGGACCGGGTTCGGGTGGACCACGCCGCCCATCGCCGCGGCGAGCAGCTGCGCGCCGAGGCAGATGCCGAGCACCGGCCGCTCGAGCGCCATCGCCTCGCGGATCGCGGCCATCTCGAAGCGCAGGTGCGGCAGGCGATCGGCCTCGTCCACGTTCATCGGCCCGCCGAGCACCACGAGGCCGTCGTAGCGCCGCAGGTCGGGCGTGGCGTGCGGTTCGCGGCCGAAGTTCACGTAGCGGATGCGCACGCCCGACTCGCGCAGCAGCGGGTCGAGGTGGCCGAGCGGCTCGGAGGCGACGTGCTGGAAGACGAGCAGCTTGCGCATCGGCGCCGGGTTCCTGTGGCCCGCTCGGACGCGGGGAGATCGCGCAGATTGCCCGGTGCCGGCACGGCCGCGCAATAATCCTCGCCCCGCCCGACCCGCCGAGCCCCAGCGATGCACACGCCCTATGTCCCGCGCCGTCCGCCGGAGGCGTCCGACCTCGAGATCCGCGGGCTGCGCCATCACGTCACCCGCTGGTCCGGCGCCGACCCCGACCCGGTGTTCCTGCTGCACGGCTGGGCGGACACGGGCGACACTTTCCAGTTTCTGGTTGATGCCTTGCCTGTACACCGCAGCTTCATCGCGCCGGACCTGCGTGGCTTCGGCCGCAGCGAGTGGCCCGCGGAGGGCTACTGGTTCCCGGACTATTTCGCGGACCTCGACGCGCTGCTCGATCGGCTCGCACCCGAGCGGCCCGTGACGCTCGTCGGGCACAGCATGGGCGGCAACATCGCGACGCTGTACGCCGGCATCCGCCCGGAGCGCGTGCGACGGGTGGTCTGCATCGAGGGTTTCGGGCTCGCCCGCACGCACCCCGAGCAGGCGCCGGCGCGCTACCGCGAGTGGCTCGCAGCAGCTTCGGGAACCGCCCGCGTTCGCGCGCTTTCCCTCGCTCGAGGCCTTCACGCACCTGCTCGTCCGTCGCAACCCGCGGCTCGCGCCCGAGCGCGCCGCCTTCATCGCGGCTGCCTGGACCCACGGCGAAGCCGACGGCAGCGTCACCGTGCGCGCCGATCCGGCGCACAAGCGCGTGAACGCAGTGCTCTACCGGCGCGAGGAGGCCGAGGCCTGCTGGCGCGAGATCGTGGCCCCGGTGCTGTACGTGGTCGCCGAGCAGTCCGATTTCCTGAAGCGCCTGGGCGCAGACGGCAGCCCCGAAACCATGGCGCGTTTCGTCCGCCGTCTCGAGCCCTGCGTCATCGCGGACGCGGGCCACATGGTCCACCACGAGCAGCCCGAGCGGCTGGCGAGCGAAATCGAGGCGTTCCTCGAGCGCCATTGAGCCGCCGGCTCGCGACGCCGACGAGCCCCTATAATCCCGGACGCAACCCGGAGAGGCCCGATGGCGGACGGCGCGCAGAAGGTGCAGGGATGGTTCGCCGAGCTGCGACGCCGGAAGGTGTTTCGCGTGGCGGCGGTGTACCTCGTGGCCGCGTGGCTTGCGATCCAGGTGGCCGACGCCGTGTTCGAGCCCATCGGCCTGCCGGCGTGGGCGTTCAAGCTGGTGATCGTGCTGGTGCTGCTGGGGTTCCCGCTGGCCTGCGCGCTCGCCTGGGCGTTCGACGTCACGCAGCGCGGCATCGAGCGCACCGGGCCGGCGGAACTCGAGACGGTGGACGCGCGCGTGTCGCCCGCACAGGCGCCTACGCCGACGCCCGGACCTCTGGCACCCGCGCCTGCGCCGCCCGCTGCGACGGCGCCCGCCGCATCCGTTGCGATCCTGCCGTTCGCCGACTTGAGCCCCGCGCACGACCACGAGTATTTCTGCGACGGCATGGCCGACGAGATCATCAACGCGTTGTGCTGCGTGCGCGGGCTGCGGGTGGCCTCGCGCACGTCGTCGTTCCAGTTCAAGGGACGAGCGGCCGACGTGCGCGAGATCGGTCGCGCGCTGAACGTCGGCGCGGTGGTCGAGGGCAGTGTTCGCAAGTCGGGCGAGCGCGTGCGCATCACCGCGCAGCTCGTCGGCGCCGCCGACGGCTACCACCTCTGGTCGGAGAGCTTCGACCGCGGCCTCGAGGACGTGTTCGCCACGCAGACGGAGATTGCGCAGAAGCTCGTGCGAGCGCTGCGGCTGTCGCTCTCGCCCCACGAGGTCGGCCTGATGGAGCGCGGTGGCACGCGCAACGTCGAGGCCTACGACCTGTACCTGCGGGGCCAGGCGTTGCTGCGCGACGGTTCCGACACGTCGCTCCCGGAGGCGGCCGAGCTGTTCGGCCGGGCGGTGCAGGCGGATCCGCAGTTCGCGCAGGCGCACGCCGGACTCGCCAACGCGCTTGCCTACGCGGGCATCTGGGGGCTCGCCGTCGATGCCGCCGACATCGAGAAGGCGCTGGCCGCGAGCCGCCGCGCGCTGGCGCTCGAGCCGCGCATGCCCGAGGCATTCGTCGCCAAGGGCAACCTCCTGTTCCTGCAGGGCAAGGCGGAGGAGGCGTTCGCCGCGTTCGAGGAGGCCATCCGCCTCAACCCGGCGTCCTACGAGGCCCACTACTTCTACGCCCGCGACCTGTTCTCCGCCGGGCACGCCGAGCAGGCCGTCGCGTACTACGAGGCGGCCGAGCGCCTGCGACCCGAGGAGTACCAGCCGCCGTCGATGCTGACCACCGCGCTGTACAGCCTCGGGCGAGACGCAGAGGCGCGCGAGGTGGTCGGGCGCGCGTTGCACGCGATCGATGCCCGGCTCGCGGCCGAACCGGACGATTCGCGTGCGCTGCACCTCGGCGCGGTGCTCTCGGCCCGGCTGGGGCAGGCCGAGCGGGCGCTGGCTTACGCCCACCGGGCCCTCGAGCTGCGGCCGGGCGAATTTGCGACCGCCTACAACGTCGCCTGCACCTACGCCGTGCTCGGCCGGCGCGAGGAGGCGCTCGACATGCTGGACCGCGCGGTGAGCACCGGCCGCGGTGACCTCGGCTGGATCGAGCACGACCCGGATTTCGATTCGCTGCGCGGCGAGGCGCGATTCGCTGCGATCGCGGGGCGCCTGCACCACAAGGGCGAGGAGCCGCGCGGGTGAGCGGGGCCCGGTCCCCCGCGCTGCCGGCCGCGCTCCTGGCGGTCGTCGCCGTTGCGCTGGTCGCCTCGGGCATCCGGCCCTACGACCGGCTCACGTGGGTCCTCGAGGTGCTGCCGGTGCTGATCGCGGCGCCGCTGCTCATCGTCACCTACCGCCGCTTCCCGCTCACGCCGCTGCTGTACTGGCTGATCGCGATCCACGCGCTGATCCTGATCCTCGGCGGGCACTACACCTACGCGCGGGTGCCGCTCGGCTTCTGGATGCAGGACGCGTTCGATTTCTCGCGCAACCACTACGACCGCATCGGCCACCTCATGCAGGGCTTCGGCCCCGCGATCGTCATTCGCGAGCTGCTCATCCGCACCTCGCCGCTCGCGCCCGGCAAGTGGCTGTTCACGCTGGTGCTGTTCTCGGTGCTCGGCGTGAGCGCCACCTACGAGTTCACCGAGTGGTGGGCGGCACTCGCCAGCGAGGAGGCGAGCGCGGCGTTCCTCGGCACGCAGGGCGACGTCTGGGATACGCAGTGGGACATGTTCCTCGCCGGCTGCGGCGCAATCGCCGCGCAGTTGCTGCTCGCGCGCCTGCACGACCGGCAGCTCGCGGCGGTGGATCCGGCCGTCCGCGACAAGGTGAGTGCGCGCTCATGAGTCTGCGCCGGAAAGTGCCGGTGACCTACCGATGGGCCCGCCGCATCGCCGTGGCCGTGGTCGGTGGCACGGTGCTGCTGGTCGGCGTGGCTCTGATCGTGCTGCCCGGGCCCGCGTTCGTGGTGATCCCCCTCGGGCTCGCCATTCTGGGACTCGAGTTCGCCTGGGCGCGCGTCTGGCTGCGCAAGGTCAAGCAGCGCTCGTTGCAGGTCGTGGAGTACTTCAGGTCGGACAACAAATGAGCGCACCGGCCCGCCCGGACCCGTCCCTCCCGTCGGGAGCAAGCGTGCTGGGCTACGGCGGGCTCGTGCCGTTCGTCGCGGCCGTGCTCGGCATCGCCCTGCTCGAGGGCGAGGCGCGTGCATACGCGGCGCGGGCCTTGCTCGCCTACGGTGCGGTAATCCTCTCGTTCCTCGGCGCCGTGCACTGGGGCCTGCTGCTCACTCGGTCGCTGCCAGACGTCCCGATGCGGCTGTTCGCCGGCGTGCTGCCCTCGCTTGCGGCCTGGACCGCACTGCTGCTTCCGGAGAAATACGGGCTCGCTCTGCTCGTGGTGGCGTTCGGCGCCTTCTGGCTGTACGAGCACCGCGTGCTGGGCGCGAGGCTGCTGCCAGAGCCGTATCTTGGTCTGCGCCGTAACCTGACTCTCGGCGTGTGCGCCTTGCTGACCCTCGGGCTCGTCGCCCTCGGCTGATGGGCACGAATCGAAGCTGGAGTCGCCGGGCGTTCATCGCCGCAGGGCTGTCCCTCGGCGGCTGCGCGCGATTCGACCGTCCGTCGCCCGGAGTGCTGCGCTCGCCGACCCGTGGTAACACCGGCCAGCCGCCGGTGGTGCTGGTCCCGGGCGCGTTCGGCTCGATCCTGCGCGAAGGGTGCTCCGGGCGCGAGGTGTGGCCGGGGAGTTCCGCCGAGTTGATCACCGGCGACTACCACGGTCTCGAGGTCGGATTCGATCCCGTGACACTCGAGCCGCGCGCCGACGGGATCGAGGCCTGCGACCTCTTCGAGCACGGCCTCGGCCGCGACTTCTACGGGCAGTTGCTCGCCACGCTGGAGCGGATCGGCGGGTACGTGCGCTGCGTTGCCGGCGTCGTGCCGCGCGTCGATCAGCGCAACTACTACGTCTATCCCTACGACTTCCGGCTGGACAATGTCAGCGCGGCGCGGGGACTGCACGAGTTGATCGAGCGGATCCGGGCCGACCACGGCGATCCGCGGCTGTTGGTGGACGTGGTCGCGCATTCGAATGGCGGGCTCCTGGCGCGCTACTACGCCCGCTACGGTACCGCCGACCTGCCGCAGAGCGGGCCCTTCGCGCCGACCGGTGCGGGCGCGAAGTCCATCCGCCGCCTGTTGCTGGTCGGCACGCCGAACCTCGGCACGATGCAGCCGGTCCTGTCACTGCTGCGCGGCGAGCGCATGGGCCTGCGCAAGATGCCCGAGGACGTCATCGCGACCTGGGCGAGCGGGGCGCAGATGATGCCGCACCCCGCGCTACCCTGGCTCCTGGACGTGCATGGCGGCCCACTGGACAGCGATCTGTTCGACATCGAGACCTGGCGCAGCAACGGGTGGTCCGTCTTCGATCCGCAAGTCGAGGAGCGCGCGGTCGCCCGCCAAGGCGGCGGGGCCGAGGGCCGGCACCAGCACGCCCTGCTGTGCGACTTCCTCGCGAAGCACCTCGAGCGCGGGCGACGCTTCATGGAGTCGCTCACCGTGCCGGCCCCGGGCATGGAACCGCGAACCTCCGTGTTCGGCGGCGACTGCGAACGGACCCTGGCGCGGATGGTGGCCGAGCGCGTCGACGGCCGGCTGCTCGCCCGCGAAGGCGTTGCCGACATTGCCGCGCCCGTGCCCGGCGTCGACTACGAGGCGCTCATGTTCGAGCCCGGCGATACGGTGGTCACGCGCTCCTCCCTGCTCGGCCGGCGCTCTCTCGACGCCAGCCCGCCGCGCACGGATTTCGAGTCGCCGGCGATCGCCCGCAGCGTCTTCCTCTGCGAGCGGCACCAGCAGCTCACGGCCAACCCGAGCTTCCAGGACGAGCTGCTCTACGCGCTGCTGAGCGGCGACGCGGCCTGAGCCGCGCGGCTCAGCTTCGGGGCTCAGCTGCGGCGCGCTATCCTGACACGACCGATGGCTCCATTCCCCGGCCGCGCGCCCGCATGACCGTTCCGTCCGACGCGCGCCGCGCCGTGCTGCGCAACCGCGACTTCACGCGCTTCATCGCCGCGCGCTTCCTCGCCACGCTCGCCGTGCAGATGCAGACCGTGGCGGTCGGCTGGCAGGTGTACGAGGTCACGCGCAACCCGCTCGACCTCGGGCTCATCGGGCTGTCGCAGTTCCTGCCGTTCGTGCTGCTGGTCCTTCCCGCCGGGCATCTCGCCGACAGCCGCGACCGTCGTCGCATCCTCGCCGCCTGCTTCGCGCTCGAGTGCGTGTGCGCGCTGCTGCTGCTCGCCTTCGCGGCGCGCGGGCTCGATTCGGCGCGGCCGGTGTTCGCGGTCATGGTGCTGTTCGGCGTTGCTCGCGCCTTCGCCATGCCGACGGGCCAGGCGCTGCTGCCGAACCTCGTGCCGCGCGCCCAGTTCGGCACGGCGGTGGCGCTCAATTCCTCGACCTGGCAGGTGGCGACCATCGCGGGCCCCTCGCTCGGCGGCCTCGTGTACCTCGCCGGGCCGTCGGTGGTGTATGGCACCGTAGCGGCCCTGCTCGCCGCCTCGGTGCTCATGGTGCTGGGCCTGCGTACCGGTGGACGCGACGAGGCCCGCTCCGTCGAGCCGCCCGGCTGGCAGGCGCTGCTGTCGGGACTGCGCTTCGTGCGCTCGCGGCGCCTCGTGCTCGGCGCCATCTCGCTCGACCTCTTTGCCGTGCTGTTCGGCGGCGCGACGGCGCTGCTGCCGGTGTACGCGGCCGACGTGCTGCACGTCGGGCCCGCGGGACTCGGCTGGCTGCGCACCGCACCCGGCATCGGTGCCGCCGTCTGCGGCATCGCGCTCGGCGTGTTGCCCATCGCGCGGCAGGTGGGGCGCTGGATGTTCGGCGGCGTGATCGTCTACGGCCTCGCCACGCTGGTGTTCGGATTCTCGACGGTGCTGTGGCTGTCGCTCGCGGCGCTCGTGGTGATGGGCGCCGGCGACATGGTGAGCGTGTACGTGCGCCACCTGCTGGTGCAGCTCGAGACGCCGGACGACATCCGTGGCCGGGTGAGCGCAGTCAACGCCGTGTTCATCGGCGCCTCCAACGAACTCGGCGAGTTCGAGTCGGGCGTGACCGCCGCGTGGTTCGGCACCGTGCCGGCCGTGATCGTCGGCGGCTGCGCCACGCTGGTCGTAGCGGGCGTGTGGTGGCGGCGCTTCCCGGAACTCTCGCGCATGGACCGGTTCCCGGGCTCCGACTCGTGACGACTGTATGCATGTACAGTATCCTGCCCCCATGCGGCGGGAGGACAGGCACCAGGTAGCAAAGGGGCGCGGGGCCGTCTCGAACCCCGGCGGACGGTTCGAGGGCACCCGCCTCGAGGCCGCCGACGACGGCTGGGGCAGCCTCGAGGAGCCCCCGCGCCGCCCCGAGACACTGCTGATCGCCGACCGGCCGCGCCGCGCCATCAGCCGCAACGACTCGCCCGACGTGCCCTTCGAACAGTCCGTGAACCCGTACCAGGGCTGCGAGCACGGCTGCATCTACTGCTTCGCGCGCCCGTCCCATGCTTACTGGAACCTCGGCGCCGGGCTCGACTTCGAAACGCGCATCTTTCACAAGCCGGGTCTCGCGCAGCGGTTGGCCGAGGAACTCGCGGCGCCCGGCTACGTCTGCAAGCCGATCAACCTCGGCGCCAACACCGATCCCTACCAGCCGGCCGAGCGCGAGCACCGCACGACCCGCGCGCTGCTCGAGGTGCTGCTCGCGCACCGGCATCCCGTCACCGTCGTCACCAAGGGCGCGCTCGTGCTGCGCGACCTCGACCTGCTCGCCGCGCTGGCGCAGCGGCGGTTGTGCTCGGTGGCCGTGAGCCTCACCACGCTCGACGACGAACTGAAGCGCGTGCTCGAGCCGCGTGCCGCCGCCCCGGGGTCCCGCCTGCGGGTCATCCGCGAGCTCGCGGCCGCCGGCGTGCCGGTCACGGTGCTGCTCGCTCCGGTCATCCCGGCCCTGAACGACCACGAGATGGAAGCGCTGGTCGGCGCCGCTGCGGATGCCGGCGCGTCGAACGGCGCCTTCATGCTGCTGCGCCTGCCGCACGAGCTCGGCGCGCTGTTCGAGCAGTGGCTGCGCGAGCATTACCCGCAGCGCGCCGACCGCGTGCTGAACCTGCTGCGCGATCAGCGTGGCGGTCGCCTGAACGATCCGCGCTTCGGACACCGCATGCGCGGCGCAGGTCCGTATGCGGCCCTGCTGTCCGCGCGGTTCGCCGCCGCCTGCCGCCGCAGCGGCCTCGGCAACGAACGCGGTCCCACGCTCGACTGCAGCCAGTTCCGGGGCGATCCGGCGGCCCCGCGACAGGGCGATCTGTTCGGTTAAATCGCCCGGGACCACGCAACACGCCTGCCGGAATGCGTGGCGTATACTCGAATTCGACTGCAATCGGGTGGCGCCATGACACTCCCTCTCAGCGACATGCACAGGCGGACCGCAGCACGGCGCCGTTCCGCGCTCGGCGTCGGCGCGCTCACCGTGCTCGCGGCGGGATGCATGACGGCCAAGGTGGACGAGACGCGCCAGGTGGCTTCGGCCATCGAGGCCAACGAGTCCATCGTGGTGCTCAAGAAGCCGCAGCTCGAGGGGCTCGGCACCGAGGAGAAGTTCCTCGACTGCCTGCAGGAGAACCTCGGCGGCGAACTCGTGCACCCCGAGGACGGCCAGAGCGCCAAGACCTCCAAGGCGAAGGACGTCGTTCCCTTCAAGATCTACGGCGAGCAGCAGTTCGCCGATGCGCTGTTCCCCTGGTTCGAGCCGAGCACCGCACCGGCCAACGCGGCGGGCCTGAAGGCACTGCTCGAGCGGCCGGGCGTGACCGAGCGCCTCGAGTACATCGGCGTGCGTTACGTCGTCTGGCTCGACGGCAATACGCGCAAGACCGACGGCGGCGGCAGCATCGCCTGCGCGATCGGACCGGGCGGCGGCGGCTGTTTCGGCGTGGGCTGGTGGGAGAAGCAGTCGGGCTACGTCGCGACGGTGTGGGACCTGCGCAATGGGACCGAGCTGGGCTCGGTGACCACGGACGTTACCGGCACCTCGGTGCTGATCGGCGCCATCGCGCCGATCCCGATCATCACGCCGGTCCAGCGCACGGCCTGCAACCGTCTCGCAGACCAGTTGCGGTCGTTCCTGGTCGGCGACGACCTCGTCGTCGGAGGCGTGGCCGTGTCAACCGGGTCCGGCGGGTCGCGTTGAACCAACACCCCGGCGCCTTGATCCAACACCTTCGAGGAGCATCGCGGCGGACCCCGCCGGGGCACTTGACGTTGACGGAGAATCGCCAGATGCCGCGCAGGCACCTTTCCGGGATCGGGCTGGCTTTGGCCGGCTTACTTGCGCTCGCCGGCTGCGCCACGCCGAGCGAGACCAGTCAGTCCCTGCCGCAGCCGCCGGCCTCGTCCCCGCCGTCGGGCTCGCAGGGCAGCCCCGGCTCGCCCGGCAGTCCGGGCAGCTCGAGCCCCTCCTCCTCCAGCCCGTCTTCCAGCCCCTCGTCGAGCGAAGGATCGCCCGGCAGCCCGTCTGCGAGTCCCGGCGGGACGCCGTCTTCATCCGGCAGCCCCTCCGACAGCTCCGGCGAGACCGGCGGGGAGCCCGCGCCCGAGCGCTGGCCCCAGCCGCCCTCCGAAGCCACCGGCGAATCGGGTCAGGCGCCCAGCACCGGCACCGGCCAGACCTCGGGCCAGCCGGCGGGCGGCTCGCCGGGTGAAGCTGGAGAGACCTCCGCACAATCGCCGGGCGGCCAGTCGCCGAGCACGTCGTCGGGCCAGCCTGCCGGTGGTTTACCCGGTGATGCGGGCCAACCTTCGGGCTCATCGCCGGGACAGGCATCGTCGCAAGGCACGGGATCGGCGCCCGGAGCGTCCGGCGCCCCGGGCTCTCGCGGCAGCCCCTCCAGCGGCAGCCCGGCAAGTCAGGGCAGCGGCAGCCCGGCGAGTCAGGGCAGTGGCAGCCCCGGCGGCGGGCCGGGCGGCGGACCCATGACCGCCGAGGACAAGCGTGCGCAGATCGACCGCCGCTTCGACGAGACATTTCGCGGTGTTCGACGAGCGCATGCGCAAGGAACAGGAGACGATCTCGCAGGAGCGCGCCGAGCGCGGCAGCGGCTCCGGTCCGGTGGGCGGCGCCGCGCAGGGCGAGGAGCCCGGCGATGGCCAGTCGGGCGAGGGCGGCGAAGGCGAGGAAGGCGATGGGCGGCCCGGCGAGGATCCCTCCGGCGCCGGGGGCGACACCGGCGCAGAAGGCGAGTCCGCGGGCGAGCGCAGCGGCGAACAGGGCGGGGGTGGCGGCGTCGGTGGCGGCGCGGCCGGCGGCTCCGGCCCCAGCACCGTGCCGGCGGACATCCCCGACGGCCGCGACGACGACATCGTCGCGCGGCAGTTGCGCGAGGCCGCCATGAAGGAAACGGATCCCGAGCTGCGCGAGCGCCTCTGGGAAGAGTATCGGCAATACAAGCAGAGCACCCGGTGAACCAGATCCTCTCGAGAACTCGGGCCGGCACGGCGCTGATTGCGCGCGCTGGTCGCGCTCGGCCCGCTCGGCGGCTGCGTGGTGCAGGACCAGCGCCCCATGGTGCGCATCGCCGCCGAGAAGGCGACGGTCGAGGTGGCCGAGGACGAGCTGCTCGACGTCGGCGTGCGCCTGTTCGATCCGAACGTGCCCGAGGACGAGGAGGAGCAGGAGAAGCGCCGCATCTTCCCGGAGGTGCGCAACGCCGAGTCGCGCTACATCCCCGTCCTGATCCGCGACACCCTCGAGGGCACCGGCCAGTGGGGCCAGGTGCGCGTGCTTCCGCGCGACGGCACGGGCATGGAAGTGTTCGTCGACGGCCGCATCCTCGCGTCGGACGGCCGCGAGCTCGAGCTCGAGCTCGTGGTCACGGACGCCGCGGGCCGCACCTGGCTGCGCAAGATCTACGAGGGCGAGGCCGACACGCGCGCCTACAAGGACGTGGTGTCGAAGCCGCGCGACCCGTTCGAGAACGTCTACAACACCTTCGCCAACGACCTGCTGGCGGCACGGCGCGCGCTCACCGTCGAGCAGCGCCAGCAGCTGCGCCGCGTGGCGGACATGCGCTTCGCCGCGGATCTCGCCCCGTACGCCTTTGGCGGCTACCTCGCGAAGGACCGCAAGGGCGTCTACACCGTGACGCGCCTGCCCGCGGAGGGCGATCCCGTGGTGCAGCGCATGCAGCGCGTGCGCGAGCGCGACTACGCGCTGGTGGACACGCTGAACGAGTACTACGCGAATTTCGGCGGCAGCATGGCCGAGCCGTACACCAACTGGCGCAAGTACAACCACGAGGAACTCGAGGCCGAGGCGCAGGCGAAACGCGAGGCGCTCACCCGCCAGGTGCTCGGCGCCGTGGCGGTGGTTGGCGGCGTGATGGCCGGCCAGAGCACCAACAGCAGCGCCGGCTCGGCTGCAGCCACCGCCGCGGTGATCGGCGGCATCTACGCCTTCAAGAGCGGCTTCGACAAGCGCGCCGAGCTCAAGATCCACACCGAGTCGCTCAAGCAGCTCGGCGACTCGTTCCAGTCCGAGGTGCAGCCCATGGTCGTGGACGTGGAGGGCCGCACGCTGCAGCTCAAGGGCTCGGCGGAGGAGCAGTACGCCGAGTGGCGCCACCTGCTGCGCGAGCTGTACGAGAGCGAGACCGGCCTGCCCGCCGCGACCAGCGTCGCGGTGCCGCCCGGCACGCCCTGACCCGCCGTGGAGCCCGGTCACATGCTCGAGAGCGGGCAGATTCTGGCTGCGCGGTTCGGACTGCTGCGCAAGCTTGGCGAAGGCCGTGCGGCACAGGTCTGGCAGGCGCGCGACCGCGCTGCGGGCGTGGACCGCGTGCTCAAGGTGCTGACCGATACGTCGTCCGCCGCGCGCGAGCAGTTTCTTCGCGCGGCGCGACTGCAGCAGGAGCTGCACCACCCGCGCCTCCAGCACTGCGAGTCCGTCCACGACGGCGAGCCGCCGTTCGCGGTGTTCGCGGAGCTCGCGAGCGGCGACCTCGCGGGGCTGCGCGGGCGTCCGTGGCGCTCGCTGTTGCCGGTGCTGGCCGGCGTTGCCGAGGGACTCGCGGCACTGCACGCGCGCGGGCTCGTGCACCGCGACCTCAAGCCCACCAACGTGCTGATCGGCGCGGACGGTGCGCCGCTGATCGCGGACTTCGGCCTGGCCGCCGCGGTGGGCGACGCGGGGGCACCGCGCGGTGGGTCGCCGTTCTCCATGAGCCCGCAGCAGCTCGACGGCGCGCCGCCCGTCGCAGCCGACGACGTGTATGCCTTCGGCGTGCTGGCCCATGAGCTGCTTACGGGCTACCCGCCGTTCTATCCCGATCCGAGCCCTGAGCGCGTGCGCGACGAGCCGCCCGCACCGCTGTCGCCGCGATTCGGCGTTCCCGCAGTCCTAGACGAGCTGGTGCGGAACTGTCTCGCCAAGGCGCCCGCCGACCGTCCGCGCGACCTCGGTGCAGTGGCTGCGACGCTGCGCGAGCTGGCCGCCGCGCCGGCGGAGTCAGCGCCACGCCCGGAGCGTGCGCCCGTCGCGCTGCGCCCCCCGATCGCTGCGGAGCCCGCGATCGCGCCGCAGTGGTCCCGGCAGTCGTCGACGGGCCCGACGCCGCAGCAACTGCGCTCGGAGGGCTTCCGCCGCGGGCTCGTGGCCGCAACCTTCGTGATCCTGCTGCTCGGCGCCGGGTTCGTGTTCTTCCTGTTGCCGCGCTGGGTGGAGCGCAGCGCCGGGACGCCTGCGACCGCCGCGCCACCCGCCATCCCGGCTGAACCGGCGCCCGCGCCGGCCGAACCGACGAAAGATCTCGAGCGCCTCGCCGCAGTGAAGCGCGACTTCGAGGAGCTGCGTCCCACGGTCGCGCAGCGCCTCGAGGGGCTCGAGGCCCGCTCGGCCGCCGTGTGGGGCGGTACCGCGTTCGCGCGCGGCAAGCGCGCGCTGGCCGATGCGGATGCCGCGTTCGGGCGGCGCGAGCACGAGGCGGCGCTCGCGAGCCTGCGTGCGGCCGACGTCGACCTCACCGCGACCGAGAAGCTCGCGGCGGAGCAGCTGCGCGCCGCGCTTTCGGCCGGGGCCGCGGCGATGGACCAGGGCGATGCCGCAGCGGCGCGCGCGCAGTTCGAGCGGGCGCTGCAGATCGAGCCCGGGAACGCCGTCGCGAAGCGCGGCCTCGAGCGCACGGCCACGCTCGGCGAGGTGTCGGCCCTGCTGGCGGAGGCGCGAGCCGCCGAGGAGCGTGGCGACGGCGCGGCGGCCGAAGCCGCCTACCGCAAGGCGCTGGCCCTCGATCGCGACACGCGGCCGGCCCGCGACGGACTCGCGCGCCTGCAGGCGCAGGCCGGCAGCGCCGCCTTCGCTGCCGCGATGTCCCAGGGCCTCGACGGCCTCGCGCGCCGCGACTATGCCGCGGCCCGCGCGGCCTTCGAGCGTGCTGGCCGGATCCGGCCCGGCGCACCGGAGGTGGTCGACGGCCTCGCGCAGGTCGATCGCGCGCTCGGCGACCGCACGCTCGCCGCGCACGTAGAAGCGGCGCAGCAGGCCGAACGCGGCGAACGCTGGGCGGAGGCGCTCGCCGAGTACCGCAAGGCGCTCGCCGTCGACCGCAACCTCGCGCTCGCGCAGCAGGGCGTGGAACGCGCCGAGCCGCGCGCCATGCTCGACGCCGAGCTCAAGGCGTATCTCGAGCGGCCCGAGCGACTGTTCTCGCCGGACGTACGGGCCGCGGCGCGCACCACGGTCGCGCGGGCCCGCGGCTTCGGCGAACCCGGCTCGGCGCTCGGCCGGCAGATTGCCGCCGTCGAAGCCCTCATCACCGACGCCGAGACGCCGCAGCGCGTCGCGCTGACTTCCGACAACCAGACCGATGTCACGGTGTACCGGGTCGGACGGATCGGCACGTTCGAGCGCAAGGAACTCGAGCTGCTGCCGGGCCGCTACACGGTGGTCGGCATGCGCACCGGCTTCCGCGACGTGCGCCGCGAGCTCACCCTGCTGCCCGGACGCGAGGCACCCACGCTCGCGATCCGCTGCGAGGAGCCGATCTGATCCCGACCCTCATCCTGCGCGAGCCGCTGGGCGAGCGGGCGTTCGGCGCCGGCGACTTCCCGCTGTCGCTCGGCGGCACCGGCGCGGACGTCGTCGTGCCGTCGGCTGCCGGCACGCTGGCGTGGATCGGCCTGCACGACGGGCAGCTGTTCGTGCAGCCCGCCGACGAGGCGAGCGCAGTGCTGCACAACGGCACGCCCGTCGCCGGTTCCACGTGGCTGCGCAGCGGGGACGTGCTCGACGCCGGCGGCGGCCGGCTGAAGCTCCGGCTCGAGCAGGGCCGCCGCGTGCTGGAGGTGGTCGCCGGTGGCACCGGCAATTCGACTGCGCCACCGGCGGCGGAGACGGCGGCGACCGTGGGCGGGCTGGCTGCCGGCGAGGACGAGCGCATCGAGCCCGTGACATTCCGTCGGCCCGAGGCCGTGCGTGCGCCGCCGCCGCGAACCGTGCCCTGGCGTCGCCTCGCACTGGGCGCCGCACTCGCGTTTCTCATTGCGATTGCCGCGGTCATCTTTACGTCGGTGCCCGTGCAGGTCGAGATCAGCCCGGAGCCGGAACGGGTGGCGTTCGAGGGCGGCTGGCGAGGCCTGCGCTTCGGCACCAGCCACCTGCTGCGGCCGGGCTCCTACACGCTGGTCGCCGAACGCGAGGGCTACGCGCCGCTCGGCGTGCCCGTCGAGATCACGACCGACCGCAACCAGCGGCTCAGCTTCGCGATGCAACCCTTGCCCGGCCGCCTCGAGGTCGTGCTGCCGGTGCCAGGAAGCGTGAGCATCGACGGCCAGCCGGCCGGCGCAGCGCCGGGCCCGTTCGAGCTGGCGGCGGGGCGTCACACGGTGACCATCGACACCGAGCGCTACCTCGACGCCACGGTCGAAGTGGAGATCGAGGGACTCGGCCGACTGCAGAAGCTCGAGCCCGAACTCACGCCCGCCTGGGCGGTGGTCTCGATTGCCTCGGAACCTGCCGGCGCGCAAGTGCGTGTCGGCGACGAAGTACGAGGGCGCACGCCGGTGAAGCTCGAGCTCATGGCCGGATCCCACCGCGTGGAGCTGCGGCTCGACGGGTTCAAGCCCTGGGTGAGCGACGTGCAGGTGCAGGCCAACGAGCCGCTCACGCTCGGGCCCGTGCGTCTCGGGCTGCCGGACGGGCGGCTGGCGGTGCGGAGCGCGCCGGCCGGCGCCAACGTCACCGTCGGCGGCGCCTACCGCGGGCGGACGCCGCTCGAGATCGACGTCCGTCCCGACGTCGAGCAGCCGGTCGCGGTGCTGCGCGAAGGCTACGAGCCGGCGAGCCGCCCGGTGAGCGTCCCCCCGGGCGGACGCGAGCTGGTCGAGTTCAGGCTGGTGCCGATCCTGGGCGAGGTGACCGTGCGCTCGACGCCCGCGGACGCGCAGGTGTTCGTGGACGGCGCGGCGCGGGGTGCCGCTGGGCAGACGCTGCAATTGCCGGCGACCGCGCAGGTGCTCGAGGTGCGCAAGCCGGGCTACGTGACCCATCGCGCCACCGTCACGCCGCGGCCCGGCCTGCCGCAGACCCTCGAGGTGACCCTGCGCGAGGGCGCGGCGCCCGAGCCCGTCGCGGCACCGGTCGCCGCGGCTGCTACGCCCGGTGCACCGGCCGGTGCCGCCGGTGTTGAGCGTCCGGCCGCCGCCGGACCGCTGGCGTCGCTCGTGCGCAGCAAGGCGGGCCCGGAGCTCAAGCTGGTGCCGGCCGGCGAATTCACCATGGGCAGCCCCCGCCGCGAGGCCGGTCGCCGCGCCAACGAAGCGCAGCGCGCGGTGAAGCTCGAGCGCCGCTTCTACCTCGCGTTGCGCGAGATCACGAACGCTGAGTTCCGGCAGTTCCGTCCCTCGCATCGCTCCGGTTTCGTGATGCAGCAGACGCTGGAGCTCGACCGCCAGCCCGTCGTCGTCGTGAGCTGGCAGGACGCCGCCGCCTACTGCAACTGGCTGAGCGCGCAGGACGGCCTCGACCCCGCTTACGCCGAGCAGGGCGGCCGGCTCGTGCCGGTGGTCCCGGTGACCACGGGCTACCGGCTGCCGACCGAGGCCGAGTGGGAATGGGCCGCGCGCTGGACGGGCGGTGCGCTGCGCAAGTACCCGTGGGGTGATGCATTGCCCGTCCCTCCAGGTGCGGGCAATTTCGCCGACCGACGCGCCCAGCCACTGGTCGCGCAGGTCCTCGCGGACCTCGACGACGGGTTCGCCGCGACGGCGCCGGTGGGCAGCTTCGCGGCCAGTCCGCTCGGCTTCTTCGACCTCGGGGGCAACGTCGCCGAGTGGACCCACGACCTCTACACTGTCCAGCCGGCCGGGAGCGTCGCGGCGGTGGACCCGGCCGCGGCCGGCACCGGCGCACTGCGCGTCATCCGCGGCTCGAGCTGGCAGCACTCCGGGGTGACCGAACTCCGGCTGGCTTTCCGCGACTACGGGGACGGCAAACGCAATGACCTCGGTTTCCGCATCGCGCGTTACGCGCAGTAGCCGCAACCTGCGGCTCGCGATCGCGATGTTCGCGGGCGTGCTCGCGGTCGTGACCGTGCTTCGCGCGCAGGAGACGCCACCCGCCGCGCCGGCGGCGTCGCTGCCTGCGGCACCGGCCAGCGAACCCGTGCCGGCCGCCGGGACCGCCGAAGAGCCGACCGCCGACGCGGCGGACGCATCGGCGGACAAGGGGCCGCCGTCGCCCGCGGCTGCCGCGCCGACGAGCGCACCGGCGGACTCCAAGCGACCCGTCGGCCCGACGCCGGGCCGCTTCGAACCCACCGAGAAGGTGCGCGCCGACTTCGACGTCGCCTTCCCCATCGACATCTGAGCCGGAGAACTGCGGCATGGCCCGATTCAAGTCCCGCGCCCCGAACGAGCTGGTCTACAGCCTGTTCGCCTTCATCATCGTCACCATCGCCGTGCACGCCGCCTACGTGACGGTGATCCGGCCGAAGGCGACGGCGATCCTCGCCGAGCAGCGCATCTCCATGCAGAAGGACGCGAACTTCGTTCCCCAGCGCTCCGCGTACGTCGTGCTCAAGGACTGGGAGCAGGAGGCGGCCATCATCCTCGCGCTGTGGGCGATCGCGATCATCGGCTACAAGGCCTGGCAGACCCACGGCGAACGCCAGCTGCTCGAGCGCAGCCTCGTCGAGGTGCCCGAGGGCATGCGCATCCTGCCGGAGGACATCCGCGAGCACGCGCGTCTGCTCGAGGCGCTGCCGCCCGCGGAGGCCCAGCGGCTGCTGCCGCGCGCACTGCTCGTGTCGCTGTACCGCTTCGGCGCCACGCGCAACGTGCAGGACGTCTCGGAGGCGGCGCGCGGCGTCTGCGAGGCGGAGGCGGACCGTCTCGACTCGGAACTCTCGATGCTGCGCTACGTCGCCTGGGCGATCCCGGCGATCGGCTTCATCGGCACGGTGCGCGGCATCGGCGACGCGTTGGGCGAGGCCCACAAGGCCGTCTCGGGCGACGTCTCGGGCGTGACCGCGGGCCTGGGCGTGGCGTTCAACTCGACCTTGATCGCGCTGCTCATCAGCATCGTGATCATGTTCCTGCTGCACCAGCTGCAGCTCGCGCAGGAGCGGCTCGTGCTCGACAGCGAGACTTATCTCGACCAGTACCTGATTCGCCACATGCAGGTGCGTTGAACGCCGATGACCCTCGCGCTCGAGATCAACGACGTCGGCCTCGTGCTGGTGCGCGACGGCGAGATCGTCGCCGAGGAACCCGGCTGCGCGATGCTCGACGGCCCCGGCGTGGAGACGGGTACGGCGGCACTGCGTCGCGCGCGCCTGAAGCCGCTCTACGCCGAGACGCGCTACTGGCAGGACCTCGGCACGGCGGCGCTGCCGCGGCCGATGCCGGCCGCGGCGACTTACGCCGACGTGGCCTACGCGCAGCTCGCCGCGCTGGCGGGCGGCATCCCGGAGGACGCGCGCGACACGCTGCTCGCCGTGCCGGGCGGCTACGGGCGCGAGCAGCTCGCGGTGCTGCTCGGCGTGGCGCGCGAGGCGGGCCTCCAGGTGGTCGGACTGGTGGACGCGGGGCTCGCGGCGGCGGCGCTCGAGCCCGTGCCGGAGTCGGTCCTGCAGCTCGAGCTCGCCACCCACCAGTCGGTGCTGACCGTGCTCGACCACGGCGGCGAACTGCGTCGCTCCGGCTGCGAGCTGTTGCCGCGGCACGGCTGGCTCGCGCTGCAACAGGCCTGGCTCGACCTGGTTGCGGCAGCCTTCGTGCGTCGTACGCGCTTCGATCCGCTGCACGAGGCGGCGAGCGAGCAGCGCCTTTGGAATGACCTGCCGGGGTGGCTCGAGGTCCTGGGACGGGAGCCGTCCGTCACCCTCACGACGGAGGCCGCCGGCGCGTCGCTCTCGGTCGAGCTCTCGCGGGAGGACTTCGTCGCGGCGGCGGCGGCCACCTATGACGCCGTGCTGCACGCGGTGCAGCGCGCGCGACCCGCGCGTGGCCCGCTGCAGCTGCGCGTCTCGCACCGCTGGGCGAGCCTGCCCGGATTCGCCGAGCGGCTGGCGGGGCTGCGCGACTGCGAGGTCCAGAGGCTGCCGCGCGGCGCGGCGGCGCTCGGCGCGCTGGCATACGAGCGCGTGCTGCGCCGCGATCCCGGGTCGCTGGTGCTGGTGCAGCGACTGCCGGTGCCCCTGCGCGCCGCCGGCGCCGCACCCGCCGAGCCCGCGCCGTCCGTGCCCACCGCGGCGCGCCCGACGCACCTCGTGTACCGCGGCCTGGCCCGCGCCATCCTGGCCGAGCCGCTCGCGATCGGCGCCGCCGTGCCCGTGGGGCGGCGCGCCCTCGAGGTCCCGGCGGGTCCCGGCGTCTCGAGGCTCCACTGCACGCTCGCGCGCGCGGCGGACGGCGTGTGGCTCGAGGACCTGAGCACCTACGGCACCTTCGTCAACGGCGAGCGTATCGGCGGACGGATGTCGCTGCGGGCCGGGGACCGGCTGCGGCTCGGCAGCCCGGGCGTGGAGTGCGAGCTGGTGCGCGTGGTGGACGACGATGGCGCGACGTCGTAAGGCCGAGGTCTTCAGCCTGTCGTTCCTGGACGTGATCGCGTGCGGGTTCGGCGCGATCGTCCTCTTCTACACGATCCTGAGCGCACAGGCCGGCGTGCAGCGGCAGGTGCGCAACGACGACCTGCAGGCGGAGGTGGATCGCCTCGAGGAGGAGGTGCTCGAGGGCTACAAGAACCTCGTCGTGCTGCGCAACTCGCTCGAGAGCACGGACGAGGCGGTGCCGGCGGAAGGTCTCGCGGCACGCATCGTCGAGGAGGCCGAGCGACTGCGCCAGCAGCTCGCCGAGGCGGAGAACGACACGCTGTCGAAGCGCGAGACCATCGAGCGCCTGAAGCAGGACCTGAAGTCGCTCGAGGAAGGCACGCGCCGCCTGAGCGCGGGCACGCCGGACCAGGGCCAGCCCGGCACGCGCATCAAGGGCTTCGTCGGCAGCGGCGACCGGCAGTACATCACCGGGCTCAAGGTCGGCGGCCAGCACATCCTGCTGCTGGTGGACGTGTCGGCGAGCATGATGGACGACTCGGTCGTCAACGTGATCCGCCTGCGCAACATGCCGGAGTCGCGACGCATCGCCGCCGCGAAGTGGCGCCGCACCGTGGCGACCGTGGACTGGCTCACCTCGCAGCTGCCGGCCAAGGCGAAATTCCAGGCCTATGCCTTCAACACGAAGGTGCGCGCGCTGGTGCCGGACAGCGAGGGACGCTGGCTCGCGGCCGACGACGCCAACGCGCTCAACGACACGCTGCGCGAGCTGCGCCGCACCGTGCCGCAGGACGGCACCAGCCTCGAGAACGCGTTCGCCGCGATCGGGGCACTCTCGCCGCGCCCGGACAACATCATCATCATCACCGACGGGTTGCCGACACAGGGCGCCTCGGCCCCTGCGGTAAAGCGGACCATCGACGGCGAGGGACGACTGCGGCTGTTCCAGCGCGCCCTCGCGCGGCTGCCGAACGGCGTGCCGGTCAACGTGATCCTGCTGCCGATGGAGGGCGATCCGCTCGCGCCCGCCGCGTACTGGACGCTGGCGCGCCGCACCAGCGGCGCGTTCCTGAGCCCGGCGAGGGACTGGCCGTGAAGCGCTCGCGGCTCGGCCGGCGCGACGTCGAGGTGTTCAGCCTGTCGTTCCTCGACGCCATCTGCTGCGGCTTCGGCGCCGTCATCCTGCTGCTGGTGCTCACCGAGGTGGGCGAGCCGGTGGTGTTCGAGAAGTCGCGCGAGGAGCTCGAGGGGCGCGTGCTCGACCTGCAGGCGCAGCTCGCCGAGATCCGCGGCACCAGCACGGTGCTGAACCGCGAGCTCAAGACGCGGCGCGTGCAGCTGTCCGAGGAGCAGCAGAAGATCGCGCGGCTGCGCGGGGACCTGAGCGCGCTGCGCGGGGAGTACGAGTCGTCGCGCAAGGACGCCGAGGTCGCGAACGAGATCGAGGGCCGCCTCGTCTCGGCCCAGCAGGAACTCAGCGAGGAGATGAAGCGCCTGCTCGGCGCGCAGTACCGGCGCCGCGAGGACGCGCCGGTCGGCGGCGTGCCGGTGGACAGCGAGTACATCATCTTCATCATCGACACCTCGGGCTCGATGGCGAACTACGCCTGGCCGCTGATGCTGCGCAAGATGCAGGAGGTGCTCGACGCCCACCCGACGGTGAAGGGCTGGCAGGTGATGAACGACGAGGGCGGGTACATGTTCCCGTCCTATCGCGGCAAGTGGCTGCCGGACACGCCGGGGCAGCGCAAGATCGTGCTCGACCGGCTGCGCGACTGGTTCCCGTTCAGCAACTCGAGCCCGGTGGAGGGCATCGTCGAGGCGATCCGCACCTACTACGCCTCGGGCGCGCGCATCAGCCTGTACGTGCTCGGCGACGAGTTCACCGGCTCCTCGATCGACTCGGTGGTCCGGGCGGTGGACGTCATCAACCGCGAGGACAAGAGCGGGCGGCGGCGCGTGCGCATCCACGCGCTCGGCTTCCCGGTGCGCCCCGACGCGCCGCAGTACACCAGCGTGCGCTTCGCCACGCTGATGCGCATCCTGTGCGACCGCAACGGCGGCACGTTCGTCGGGCTCAACGAGCCGTCGAGCTACCGACGCTGATCGGGAACGTGCGACGATGAAACGCATGGACGGCGACACGACACATCGACCCATACGTGCCGGACGCGGCAAGCGCACGGGTCGATGGCGGTGGGCGCCGCTGCTCGCACTGCTCGCCGGCTGCGGCGCAACGCAGTTTCAGGTGCAGAGCGACATCCCGGAGCCGCTGGTCGTGCGCATCCCGATCGTTGTCGGCTACCACGTGCCCGCGGCGTTCCGCGAGGCGGTGCATCGCGAGGAGCGCGACGGGTCCGAGTACGTGATCGAGATGGGCCAGGCACAGACCGCGGGCTTCGGCCGGCTGATGGCCGCCATGTTCACGCGCTCGGTGCCGGTGTCCGCCGCCAATGCCGGCGCCGCGACCGACCCCGAGATCCGTGGCGTCCTCGAGCCGGTGCTCGAGGAGTTCTCGTTCGTGACCCCGAGCGACACCGGCACGCCGCTGTATGCGGTCAGCCTCAAGTACCGGATCAACGCCTACCGGCCCAACGGCGAGTTCGTCGATTCGTGGACCTTCACCGGCTACGGCACCCAGCCGGCCAGCCAGATGCCGGGGCAGGGCAAGGCGCTGCTGCAGAAGGCGGCCACCGTCGCCATGCGTGACGCGGGCGCCAAGATCGCCGTCGAGTTGCGCGAGCAGGCCATCGTGCGCGGGCTGATCGAAGCGCCCGACGCAGCGCGGTCCGGCGAGATTCAGCCGCCGCCCTGAGGCGGTTCCGGCGGCGGAGCCGGCTCAGCCGCGGGGCCGGCTCAGCCGCGGGCGTCGGGCCCGGCGCGGCCTCGCGGAGCACGAAGAACGGCTGGACGTAGCGGATCCCGGGCGCGTCCACGGGCTCACCGTCGACGAAGCGCGGGCGGTAGCGGCCGCTTTCCGCGGCGCGCTGGCCTCGCGCCGCCAACTTCGGGTCGCCGCCGTCGGCCACGATCCGGGCGTCGCGCACGCGTCCCTCGGCGGTCACCGTGATCTCGACCGCCACGTCACGCCGCTCCACTTCCTCGGGCGGGCGCTGCGCGTAGCGGTTCCAGCCGTCCGGAGGGACGAAATAGAGCAGCAGCGGATCACCGAACAGCACGTGGTTCAGCGCTCGCCCATCCTCGGTGACCTGTGCCGCCGCCCGCCAGGCCCGCTGGTAGTACGGCAGCGCGCGCTCAGCGGCCTGACGTGACTGGTGCCAGTCGCCGAGCTGCACGTTCACGGCGGCGACGCTTGCCGGCGGCGCGTCCGGATGGGCGTCCGCAATGGCTGCCGCCCGCTCCAGCGAGTGCCGGCCCTCGGTCTCGACGGTGCTGGGACTCAGGGTCGGCGGACCCGGCATCACCGGGTCGTGGTACATGGCGTGGCGCTCCGCTTCGTCCGGAGGCTGCTCCCGCGCCTGCGGATCGTTGAGCCAGCGACGCGCGTTCTCCGCGATGCCGGTGAGCGGGCCGATGAGCTCCAGAGCCTCCGGACCTTTCAGCGAGCCAATGAGTTCGGCGGCGTGCTTCAGGGTCGCGCGCGAGGCATCGTAGGCGCGCGCGTGCGAGTACCACCGGCCGAACGACTCGAGCTCGGCGGCATAGCGCAGGCTGCGCTCGCCCGAGCGCCGGCCGACGAGCCGCAATGCGTAGCGGTGGGCCTGCAGCGCCTCCTCGTTCCGGCCGAGTTCCGTGAGTACGTCGGCCTGCTTGTCGAGCAGCGGCAGCTGCTCCTCGTTGAACAGGCCCTCGGCGCGGCGATTGAGGGCGATGGCCCGCTCGAAGCTCGGGGCGGCGAGGTCGTAGCGCCGTGCGTCGTAATACGTGAACGCGAGCCCGGCATGGGCGCGCGCGTAGCGCGGGCTCGTGAGTCGGCCGGAGGCCTCGATCAGCGCGATCGCACGCTGGTAGCTCGCTTCCGCGGCGACGTAGTCGCCGGCGGTCCGCTCGGCGAGGCCGAGGTTCATCACCGCGACCTGCAGTTCCTCCGCGCCGGCCGGCTCCGCGCGTTCCGCCAGCTCGACGACCTTGCGTGCCTGCTCGACGGCGGCCGCGTGCTCGCCCGCCTCGAACAGGCGCTTGAACTCCGTGTAGGCCTGCTCCGGCGTCACGGCCGCCTGGGGCGGCGCGTCGGCCGCAGAGGTCAGCGGCGCCGGGTCCTGGGCCGCTGCCGGTATCGTCCACGCGAGCACGGCCAGCGCGAGCAGCAGGTGGCTGGCGGTGGGAGCGCGGCAGGATCGGGCGGCGGTATCCACGAACCGGAAAGTGACACGGGCCGGGTCGTCCGTGCAATCGCGGTCCGCGAAGGTCTGGTCAGGGTCGCTCGAACAGGTAGTGCGACACGAGCCACTCGCGGCCGGCGTCGTAGCCGAAGAGCTCGGCACAGGACATGAAGAACACCCGCCAGTACACCCACCACCGGCGCGCCTCGGTCGCCCCGTAGGTGGCCGCGAGCACGGGCAGGACCCGCTCGCGCTCGCGGTCCATGTTGGCGAGCCAGGCCTCGGCGGTCTTCTGGTAGTGCGTGCCGCTCACCCGCCAGTGCTCGGCGAGCCGCAGGTCGCGCTGGAAGTAGGCGAGCAGGTGGTCGCTCGGCATGATGCCGCCGGTGAAGAAGTAGCGCGCCATCCAGTCGCTCTGGTCCCGCACTTCGAAGGGGTAGGCGTAGCGGACGTTGGTGAAGATGTGCACGAACAGCGTGCCGCCCGGGCGCAGCCAGCCGGCGATCCGCCCGAGCAGCGTCTGGTAGTTGCGCATGTGCTCGAACATCTCGACCGACACCGCGCGGTCGAAGCGGCGATCGGCCGGGAAGTCGAGCACGTTGGCGTCGCGCGTCAGCACCTCGACGTTGCCGAGTCCCCGCTCGGCGGCCCGCGCGTCGATGAACTGCTTCTGGGTACGCGAGTTCGACACCGCGGTGATGCGGGCGTTGGGGTAGTGCTCGGCCATCCACAGCGTGAGCGAGCCCCAGCCGCAGCCGAGCTCGAGGATGCGGTCGCCGTCGGCGAGCCGTGCGCGCTCGCAGGTGAGCGCGAGCATGCGCGCCTCGGCCTCGTCGAGCGCGGTGACGCCCGGGTCGAAGTAGCAGGACGAATACTTCAGGTGCTTGCCGAGCACCCGCTCGAAGAACTCGCAGGGCAGCTCGTAGTGCTGCTCGTTGGCGGCCTGCGTCTCGATCGCGACCGGGCTCTCGCGCAGCGATTCGACGAAACGCATGAAGTGCGCCTGCTGCGCCTCGGGGTCGCCCTTGTCCTCGCCGCGCAGCCGCGCGGCCAGCAGGCGGCGGATGCCGAAGCGGATCGCGAAGTCGGGGAGCAGGTCGCGCTCGAGCAGCGCGAAGGGCGCGGAGTCACGGTCGCTCATCGCTCACTCCCGCCGCAGCAGCAGGGTCGCCACCGGCTCGCCCGGCCGCAGTCGCGCGAGCTGGAGCAGCACGTAGGTGGCCATCGCGATATTGCCGAGCAACATGAGGGCGACGAACCAGCCGGCCCGCGCCGCGGTGCGCGGTTCCTTGTAGAACACCCAGGCGTAGAAAGTCAGGAAGCCGAAGTATGCGTCCGCGAGCGTGGCGTAGGTCCACCAGCGATCGGGCTCGGCCGTGAGCCCGCCCCACTGCCACAGCGGCTGGTTGAGGCTGGCCGTGGCCGTGATCACGAGCATGGCGGCGAGGATGCCGCCGAACAGCAGGGTAAGGGCGAGACGCGCGGTCATGGGCGCCGGTTCGTGCCCGGCACCGCGGCGGATTCGGTGAAGTACCGCCACACCTCGACATCCTCGGCCCAGAAATCCGCGCTCCAGCCGGCCTTGTGCTTGAGGTGCCGCAGGAACTCGACGGGGTCGCCCAGCTGTTCCCAGACCTTGGGCAGGAACGTGGCGCGGCTGCCGCGCCAGGCGAGCACGAGCCCGTCCTCGCCCGGCACGAGTCGCGCGAGCAGCTCCGCCTCGCTCCGCACCACGACCGGCTCGAGCGGCGAGAGCACCGAGACCTCGAGGTCCACGCGGGCCCACTCCCGGGCCTCGAGCGGCGGGAAGCGCGGGTCGCCGAAAGCGCTGGCGCGGGCGTTGTGCCAGACATCGATCGCGAGCGGACGGCGCGCCTCGAGCGAACCGCAGCAGCCGCGCAGCTCGCCCTCGATGGTCAGGGTCACGAAGCTCGCGCGAGGCGCGCGCAGTTCGGCGGTCAGCGCGTCCGCGTCGGGGCCGGTACCGCCGCGGCGCTCGAGCTGCGACTCGATGGCGTCGGCCGCGGTGCGCAGCAGCAGGGCCCGCGATCGCGGCTCAAGCCTCGAAGAGCGCGTAGCTTCCATAGCCCACGACCCGCGAGCGGTCACCCGCGGTGTCGCCGGAGTTGCGCTGGTCGAGCAGCTCCACGACCAGCCCCCGGTGCCGCGCGACCTGCATCAGGCCGTTGATGCCGCTCGCCCCGCAGGCCTGCTCGTCCGCCACGTCGCTGCGCCGCTCGAGGATCGCGCGCGTCGTGGTCGCGTCGAGCTGCCGGGCTTCGTCGGAGGTGTGGTAGTGGCTCAGGTCCGAGCTCACCACGATCAGCGTGTCGTCGCCGCCCCACACCGCATCGAGCGCGCGTGCCACGAGATCCGGCGGGGCGAGACCCGCGGCGATCGGCAGCAGGTCGAAGTCGTCGAGCACGGACTGCAGGAACGGCAGCTGTACCTCGAGGGAGTGCTCGGCGGCGTGCGGCGCGTCGGCGATGCCCGCGAGCCCGAGCTCGCGCAGCCGCTGCCGGCCGGCAACGTCGATCGGCACCGTTCCGAGCGGCGTCTCGAATCCGTCGAGCGAGGGGACCGCGAGGCCGCGCAGCGGCACCCGGTGCGTCGGGCCGAGCAGCACCACGTGTCGGATCCGCGCCCCCGCGTCGCGCAGCCGCCGGTAGGCGCAGCCGGCCACCGGCCCGGAGTACGCGTAGCCGGCATGCGGGACGATCAGCGCCTTCGGCTGGCGCACCGTCGCCGATCGCGGGCAGCCCTCGACGAAGCCCGTGACTGCGCGGCGCAGCTCGGCGGCGTCCAGTGGATAGAAGGTTCCCGCCACCGCGGGCGGCCGCAACCTTGACATGTCCCGGTCCTGGCTCAACATCGGGTCAATATCCCGCCGGCCGCCGGCCGTCGCCAAGCGTATGAATACCCATCTTTCCGCAGTTGCTACGCGCCACTGGAGCCGCCTCGACGACGGTCGCGTGCAGTGCGACGTGTGTCCGCGCCGATGCCGCCTGCACGAAGGCCAGCGCGGCCTGTGCTTCGTGCGCGGGCGCGACCGCAACGGCATCGAGCTATATACGTATGGACGCTCGAGCGGCTTCTGCGTGGATCCGATCGAGAAGAAGCCGCTCAATCACTTCCTGCCGGGCTCGTCGGTGCTGTCGTTCGGGACCGCCGGCTGCAACCTCGCCTGCAAGTTCTGCCAGAACTGGGACATGAGCAAGTCGCGCGAGATGGACACGCTCGCCGACTCCGCCTCGCCCGCCGAGCTCGCGACCACGGCGCGTCGCCTCGGCTGCGCGAGCGTCGCCTTCACCTACAACGACCCGACGGTGTTCATGGAGTACGCCATCGACGTCGCGGGCGCCTGCCGCGAGGAGGGCGTGCGTACGGTCGCGGTGACCGCGGGCTACATCTGCCCCGAGCCGCGCGCGGAATTCTTCGCCGCCATCGACGCCGCCAACGTGGACCTCAAGGCGTTCACCGAGCGGTTCTACCGACACGTCTGCGGCGCCGAACTCGCGCCCGTGCTCGACACGCTCGTGTACCTGAAGCGCGAGACGGCGGTGTGGCTCGAGATCACCACGCTGCTGATCCCGGGCGAGAACGACTCCGACGCAGAGCTCGACGCGATGACGCGCTGGATCCACGACGAGCTCGGGCCCGACGTGCCGCTGCACTTCTCGGCGTTCCACCCGGACTGGAAGATGACCGACCGGCCGCCCACGCCGCCGGCGACGCTGACGCGGGCCCGCGAGCTCGCGATGCAGAACGGCCTGCGCTACGTGTACACGGGCAACGTGCACGACCGCAGGGGCGGCAGCACGTGGTGCCCGCGCTGCGGCGAGCTGCTGATCGAACGCGACTGGTACGAGCTCGGCCGCTGGGGGCTCACCCCCGACGGCTGCTGCTCCGGCTGCGGCGAGAAGATCCCCGGCGTGTTCGAGGCGCGGCCCGGCAACTGGGGTGCGCAGCGGCTGCCGGTGCGGCTGCACCGCGCCTGAGCGCTGCGCGAATCCTCAGCGTCGCTTCTTCTTTGCCGCCCGCCGACCCGCCGGCACGTTGGCGCGCAGCTCCTCGAGCCACACCGTCGCCGGCGAGTCGCTGGGCGCACGCCAGTCGCCGCGCGGCGAGAGCGACCCGCCCGAGCCCACCTTCGGGCCGTTCGGCATGGCCGAGCGCTTGAACTGGCTGTCCTGGAAGAACCGCTTCAGGAACACCTCGAGCCAGTGACGGATCGTCGCGAGGTCGTATTCGTGCCGCTCGGACGGCGGCACGGTGTCGGGCCACACGCCCGTGTCGCGCGTGGCCCCAGGCTGCGTGCGCGAGGAAAGCGACCTTGCTCGGCCGGTAGCCGAAGCGGCTCACGTAGTAGAGGTGGAAGTCCTGCAGCTCGTACGGTCCCACCACGGCCTCGGAGGAGTGCTCGGGCATCTCGCCCGCACCCGGCACCAGCTCCGGCGAGATGCGCGTCTCGACGATGCGGGTGAGCACCGCGAGCGTCGGTGCGTCGAACTGCCGCGTCTGCACCAGCCAGCGGATCAGGTGGCGGATCAGCGTCTTCGGCACCGAGGCGTTCACGTTGTAGTGCGACATGTGGTCGCCCACGCCGTAGGTCGTGAAGCCGAGCGCGAGCTCGGAGAGGTCGCCGGTGCCGAGCACCAGCCCGCCGTGCAGGTTGGCGAGACGGAACAGGTGCGAGGTGCGCTCGCCGGCCTGCACGTTCTCGTAGGTGACGTCGTACACGCGCTTGCCGCGGGCGGCCGGATGGCCGATGCGCTCGAGCATCAGCTTCGAGGCCGCCGAGATGTCGATCTCGCCGGCGGAGATGCCGAGCGACTTCATCAGCGCGTGGGCGCTGTCGAAGGTGTGCCGGCTCGTGCCGAGCCCGGGCAGCGTGTAGCCGAGGATGTTCCGGCGCGGCAGCTTCAGCCGGTCGAAGGCGCGCACCGCCACCAGCGCGGCCTGCGTCGAGTCGAGGCCGCCCGAGATCCCGATCACGACTTTCTCGATGCCGGTGGCCGTGAGGCGCTTCATGAGCCCCTCGACCTGGATGTCGTACACCTCGGCGCAGCGTTCGTCGCGGCGCGACGGATCCGCCGGCACGTACGGGAAGCGTTCGACGCGGCGGCGCAGCGGCACGCGCCCCGAGGGCACGCCGATCTCGAACTCGATGCGGCGGAACCCGACGAGCGCCGGCGCCTGCGCCTGTGCGTTGTCGCCGAAGCTCGTGAGGCGCATGCGCTCCTGTCGCAGGTGGTCGAGGTCGAGGTCGGCGGTAACGAGACCGGGCCCGAGCGGGAAGCGAGGCGACTCGGCGAGCCGCTCACCGTTCTCGTAGATCAGCGCGTGGCCGTCCCAGGCGAGGTCGGTGGTGGACTCGCCGGGGCCGGCGCCCGAGTACACGCAGGCCGCGACGCACTTCGCCGACTGCGAGGCGCAGAGCAACCGCCGGTAGTCGGCCTTGCCGACGGTGATGTCGCTGGCGGAAAGATTCGCGAGCACCGTGGCGCCGGCGAGCGCGGCGAGCGTGCTCGGCGGGAGCGGTACCCAGAGGTCCTCGCAGATCTCGAGGTGCAGCACGAAGCCCGCGAGGTCGCGCGCCGCGAACAGCAGGCGCGGCCCGAACGGCACGTCCTGGCCGAGCAGCCGCAGCGCGGGCGAGATCGCCTGCGCGGCCGGCGCGAACTGCCGCTTCTCGTAGAACTCGCGGTAGTTCGGCAGGTAGGACTTCGGCACCGCGCCGAGGACGCGGCCGCGGTGCACCAGCACGGCGCAGTTGAAGAGCCGGTCGTCCGCCTGCAGCGGCAGCCCGACCGCGAGTGCGAGCGGCAGGTCGCGGCTCGCGCCGACCAGCGTGCGCAGGGCCTCGAGCGAGGCATCGAGCAGCGCGTCCTGCTGGAACAGGTCCTCGTTCGAGTAGGCCGACAGCCCGAGCTCCGGGAACACGGCCAGCACGCACTGCTCGCGCGCCGCGCGTCGCGCGAGTTCCAGCGTCGCGGCGACGTTGAAGGCCGGGGAGGCCACCTCGACCCGCGGAGTCGCGGCCGCCACCCGCGCGTAGCCGTGTCGATAGATGGATTCGAAGGGCGGCGCGCTCGAAGGGCGGCGGGTCGTGGCCATGCGGGACTCTGGACGCGTACGATGCCGGCAGTTTCGACCCGCGGCGGCTGAGCGGCAAGGGCCGTCCCTGGCTCCTTTGGGAGCCGCGTCACACCGACCGGGCGGCCGGGGCGCTAGCCTCGGCCCGTTCGGGAGTGGAGTACCCCATGGCGGGCAGCCTGTTCGAGCGCCTGAAGACCCTGTTCCGGAAGACGGAGGCAGAGGCGCCGCCGGCCGTGCAACGCAAGCCCGTCAGCTCCTATCACGCCGTCGCGATCGTGCCGGGACGCAACGCCTGCGCCGAGGCATGCGCGCTGCGCGACCGGCGTTTCCTCTCCCGGGAGGCGCCCGTGCTGCCGCTGCCGGGCTGCAACGTGTCGCCCTGCGAGTGCCGCTACGAGCACCACGACGATCGCCGCAAGGGCCTGCGCCGCGCCCGCGACCTCGCCGTTTCGATCGACGGGCACGACGGCGTGGATCAGCGCGACAGCTCGAAGCGCGGTCGGCGCAAGGCCGATACGAAATAGGCTGGATCGCGGGGCCGCCCGTCAGTGGCCGTCACCCACGAACGGGTTGTTGCGCCGTTCCTCGCCGAACGTGGACATCGGCCCGTGACCGGGCACGAAGCGTACGTCGTCGCCGAGCGGAAACAGTTTCTCGCGGATCGCGCGGATGAGCGTCGCGTGGTCGCCGCCGGGAAAATCCGTGCGCCCGATGGATCCCGCGAACAGCACGTCGCCGACGAACGCCAGCCGGTCGGCCGGCGAATAGAAGACGACGTGCCCGGGCGTGTGGCCCGGACAGTGGCGCACCTCGAACTCGACGTCGCCGAGCTGCACGCGATCGCCCTCGTCGAGCCAGCGGTCGGGCGTGAAGCGCTCGCAGCCCGGCAGCCCGAACATCCTCGCCTGCTCGGGCAGGCCGTCGATCCAGAACTGGTCGCCGGTGTGGGGCCCCTCGATGGGCAGCTTCAGGCGGCGGACGAGCTCGGCCGTGCCGCCGGCGTGGTCGATGTGCGCGTGGGTGAGCAGGATCTTCTCGAGCCGCACGCCCTGCTCGCTCGCCGCACCGAGCACCTGGTCGAGGTCGCCGCCCGGGTCGATGACCGCGCCCGCGCCGGTGCGCTCGCACCAGACGACGGAGCAGTTCTGGGCGAACGGCGTCACCGGGACGATCGTGGCGCGCAGCACGTCAGGCCCCGCGACGACCGGGTGCCGCCGCGGCCGCCTCCACGTGCTGCACGCCCTGCACGCCGCCCATCAGGGCAATGCGCATGCCGGCCTCGACCGACAGCGTGGTGGGCTCGAGCAGCTCGCGCTGCAGGAACACCGTGTAGCCGCCGACCATGTAGCTCATCGGCAGGTAGACGGCGACCGCGTCGGCGGCGCCGGGCTGGAGCCCGAGTGCCGCGGACGACTCCGCCGTCACGAAGCCGATGGCCTTGCCCGGGCCGAAGGGTACGAGTACCACGCGCTTGAGGTCGCCGCCCTGGCCGGACGAGGGGAAGAACCGCATGAAGTCGCGAATCGCCACGTAGATCGTCTTCACGACCGGGATGCGGGCGAACAGCCGGTCGCCCACGCGCAGCGCGCGTCGCACCACGTAGGCGTTCACGGCGAGTCCGGCGAGGTAGAGCACGACCAGCCCGGCGAGCAGTCCCATGCCGGGCCAGTACGCGGCCTCGGGCAGCAGCGGCTTCAGCGCGCGCGAGAACAGCCGCTCCGCGGTCCCGGCCAGCCAGTACACCAGGTACACCGTGAGCCCGATGGGCAGGATCGCCACCAGCCCCTTCAGCATCGTGTTCCAGATCGTGCGCATGGTGACCCTCGCGGCGGGCGGGAAGTATGCAGAGCCGCGCGCCGTGCGGCTACATCCGATCAAGTATCATCGCGGGCTTTCCCCGAGCCGCGACGACATGGCCCTGCGCATCCAACTGTTCGCGAGCCTGCTGCTGCTGTCCAGCGCCCTGCCGCTGGCCGCGCAGGAGGCCGCCGGCCTCCCGGTCGAGGTCCAGCGCGTGCTGAACGAGCGGCGCATCCCCGCCGCCAGCCTCAGTGTCTACGTTCGCGAGGTGGCGGGCGCCGCGCCGCTCGTGAACCACAACGCCGCGGTGCCGCGCAACCCGGCCTCGACCATGAAGGTGCTGACGACCTACGCCGCGCTCGAGCTGCTCGGGCCCGCGTACACGTGGCACACACGTGCCTGGGCCGTGGGTTCGCTGCGCAACCAGGTCCTCGACGGCAACCTCGTGCTCGAGGGCGGCGGCGACCCGTTCATGACCGCGGATCGCTGGTGGGGCTTCGTCAACGGACTGCGCCAGGCGGGCGTCGAGCGCGTCACCGGCGACGTCGTCATCGACAACACTCTCTTCGCCTACCAGGGCGACGACCGCGCGGCCTTCGACAACCGCCCGTACCGCGCCTACAACGTGCTGCCGGACGCGCTGATGGTGAATTTCCAGACCGTCAACGTGAACGTCGTGCCCGATGCCGCGGCGAGCGCGGCACGGGTGCGGGTCTACCCGTGGCCCGCCAACCTCGCCGTGGACAACGAGGTGCGGCTGCAGCGCGGGGCCTGCCGCGGCGTCGCAGGCGGCCTCGTGGTCGCCGCGCCCGAGGGGCCCACCGGAAACCGGCTGAACGTCGCCGGCAACTTCCGCTCCGGATGCGGCCCGGTGGCGGTGACGCGCGCGGTGATGCGTGCGCCGGAGTTCGCGTACGGCACGTTCCGCACCTTCTGGCAGCAGTCGGGCGGGGTGCTCGACGGCGGCCTGCGCATGGGCGCGGCGCCCGCGGACGCCCAGCTGCTCTACACGCACGACTCCCTGTCGCTGGCCGAGGTGATCCGGCTGGTCAACAAGTTCTCGAGCAACGTGATGGCGCGACACCTGCTGCTGACGGTCGCGGCCGAGAAGGCGGGTCGGCCGGCGACGACGGTGGCCGGCCAGCGGGCCATCGTGGAGTTCCTGGCCTCGCGCGGCATCGCCATCCCGGAGCTGGTGATCGAGAATGGCGCCGGGCTGTCGCGGATCGAGCGCATCACGGCCTCAGGGCTCGCGGACGTGCTGCTCGACGCCTGGCGCAGTCCCTACAGCGCCGAGTTCCAGGCCTCGCTGCCGGTCGCGGCGGTGGACGGCACGCTGCGGCGGCGGTTCCGCTCGCCGGGCATCGAGGGGCGGGTGCGCATGAAGACCGGCAACCTGCAGGACGTGAGCGCGCTCGCCGGCTACGTCACGTCCGCCTCGGGGCGCAGCTACGTGGCCGTGATCTTCCTCAATCACGCGGGCGCCGACACCGGACACGGTGCCGCACTGCAGACCGCGCTCGTCGACTGGCTGTACGCACGGTAATGGTGCGGGCGTAAGCCCGGGCCACCACGTCGGTGCAGCGCCGCGGCCGCGGCTGGCGGGTTTGTCAAATCGGGGCTTTGGCGTGACCGGCCGCTGATATCATCGGGCGCACTTACCGAGAGCGGTGCGGTGACTGGCAGAAGAACCAGCCCCGTCCGGCCGGGACCGGAAGGTCCCGGTGCAACACGTCAGGGGAGGGAAGTCATGGCCGCACGCCTGCCACGAGTCGTCGTCGGATCGTTGTTCGCGTTGCTCTCGTGCGCGGGCAGCAGCGCCTGGGGCCAGGCACCCGGCCCGCAGCAGGTCCTCGAGCGGCTCGCCGTGTTCAACAGCGGCGCCGTGCTCGAGATGAGCGTGGACGGCTCCGGCATCACCTCGCCTGACTTCTCCGACTACGGCGTGACGGCCGCGACCGGCTTCACCACCTGCCAGCTGCACCCCACGCGCGGCCTCTACTGCCTGGACGGGCGCGAGGTGCGCCGCTGGCCGGACCCGACGCTCGGCGGCGTCGGCGCGGTCGAGTTCAGCTGCGCCAATCCCTCGCTGCCCATCGACGTTGCGCGCAGCGACGTCTGCAGCACCCTGACCGTCGCGCCCGACGCCAGCGTGTGGATCTCGGGGCGACGCGGCACCACCTACAAGCTCATCAAGCTGGTGCCGCGGCGCGCGGACGGCTCGTGTCCCGAGGGCGTCGCGATTGCCGACTACGCCGGCGTGACCTCCGCCTACTGCTTCCGCCAGTACGCCAGCGGGCAGCGGCAGATGCTGCGGCTGTCGGTGGTGGAGCGCAGCGAGGCCGTCGGCTTTGACCCCGGCACCGGCGTGCCTGCCAACGGAGTCCTCGCGCTCGACCTGGCCGGCGCGGTGAAGTTCTACCGCACGGCCGGCGCCTCGCCCCGCGTGCTGGTCTCGGGCCGCGCGGCCTGGGGCGTGGGCGGCAACGAGGTCCTCCAGGACCTCGCGCTGCTCCAGCTGCCGAACGGCGCCGAGACCGACAACTTCCTGCTGGCCACGACCTCGTTCGGCCGCGTGATTGCGAGCCAGACCGACCTCGGTGCGCCCGCGGCGGTGTTCACGGTCTACCGGTCGCCGACGACGGGGATCGCCCTGCCCGATCCGCGACCCGCACAGTGCGCGTTCAGCTCGCAGCGCTTCGGCATCGCCGCCAGCTCGCAGTCCGGCCGCGCGTATCTCACCGACCGCAACTTCTGCCAGGTCTCCTACCTCGAGCCGTCCGACGGCGACGAGTCCGACGCCGACAACCTGCCGTTCACGGAGCTGGTCAGCGTGCAGCGCATGGGCGACGACCTGACGCTCTCGACCGTCGCCGCACCCGCCGCGCCGGGCGGCGACCCCGCCCGCTACCCGCCCGACGGCCCGAGCCGCGTGCCCGGAATCATCATCGACCTGGCCGAATGTGCCGAAAGCTGCGTGCTGCGCCGGGCCGACGACCTCACGCCGGTGGCGACGCTCGCCGGCGTCGAGCGATCCACCGCGCCGTCCCTCATGCTGCTGCTGCAGGCCATCAACGTCCCGGATTGCCGCTATATCCCGGGCCATCCGGCCTGCGTCGGTCGCGATGCCGTCATCGGTCCGCCGGGCAATCCGGGCGCGCAGTTTCTCGATCTCACCAAGGTGCTGCCCGCGGACATCACCGACCAGTTCCCGACCCTCGGCACGTCGCCCCCGGGGCTGCCGCCGCTGCTCGTCCCGCCGGACTACCGCGCCCAGGCGAGCAAGGACTTCCTCTTCGGCCTGTTCTTCGGCATCACGCCGGAAGGCACGGTGTTCATCAACACCTTCGACAGCGAGTGGGACGTCGAGGGCCTGTCGGGCGCGGAACTCGGCTGCGAGCTCGGCTACCCGCGCGGCAGCGCGCTCGGCGAGCTGCTGTCGCAGGACGTGCTCGTCACGGTGTCCGAGCGCTACATCTCGGCCGGCGGACCGGCGGGCGTCGGCGCCCCCGCGCCGGGCGCGGCCGATTACCGCTACGTCGGCACGATCATCAACAACGGCTGCGGCAGCACCCGCGGCGGCGGCGTGCGCTGGTCTGCGGTGGCCTACGACCTCGAGATCGCGCACAACCCGACGCCCGCCGATGATCAGGACGACGTGTTCGCCGACCTGCTCGAGCGTTTGTTCGGCGAACTCGGCGTGACGCAGCGCGACATCGCCTGTCGTGCCAAGGTGGACGGACCCGAAAGTGCGCCGCTGCCGCCGGCCGTCTGCACGAGCCTCGACAAGCTGCTCGGCGACGCGTCGGTCAAGCTCGGCCGGTGCCTGGCGGCCGCGCGCGGCAGCGACATGCCATCGCTGCTGCCACCGCCCGCGGTGATCGACTTCTACTGCAGCCGGTTTGCGACATCGTTCAAGACCTATCGCGACGCGCTCGCGCTGGTTCCCGCGGGCGCGCCGGACGAGGATCCCGCGAACCGCATCGGCGAGCTCAAGCTGCGCGCCGAGGTCTTCGATCACGTGTTCGTCGAGCGGTTCCTGCCGTCGGTGCCGCCGGGAGCATTCACGCGTCCGTAGCCGCCTGGGTGGCACTGGAGTCCGCTGCGATCGTGCTCAAGCAGGCCGGTGACGAATCTCCAGCCGAGGTTGGCAGCGGTCCGACCCGTCGCCGATACTCGGCGCCGCTCGTAGTCGGCGTCACCGGCCACCGCGACCTCGTGCCCGCCGAGGTGCCCGGCATCCGGGGCCGGGTGCGCGAGTTCCTGATGCACCTGCACGACCAGTATCCCGACCGGGACCTGGTCGTGCTGACCCCGCTCGCCGAGGGTGCCGACCGCCTCGCGGCCGAGGAGGCGCTCGCGCTCGGCCTGCCGGTGACGGTGGCGCTGCCGATGCCCCGGGCCCTCTACGCCGAGGACTTCACGACGCCCGAGTCGCGCAGCCAGTTCGACCGGCTGTGCGCGGCCGCCACCGACCTGTTCGAGCTGCCCCTGACCGCCGGCAACACGGCGGGCTTCGTGGACGGGCACGGACCGAACCGCGCACGCCAGTACGCGCAGCTCGGCGTGTTCCTCTCGGCCCACTGCCACGTGCTGCTCGCGATGTGGGACGGGCGCGAGTCCACCGAGATCGGCGGCACGGCGCAGGTGGTGCGCTTCCACCAGGACGACGTGATGCCCGGCTTTGCGCCGCGCTCGGCCGCGAGCCGGCTGACGCTGGCCGACGACGAGAGCGACCTCGTCTATCACATCGTCTGCTCGCGGGACCGGCTCGGTCACACGCCCGCGCCCGGCCTCGAGTCGCTCGACTGCGCCTGGTACACGCGTGACGACGCCGCGCCGCGCACGCGCGAGCTGCCCGAGAAGTACCGCCAGATCTTCGACCGGACGGCCGAGTTCAACGCCGACGTGCAGCGCCACGTCGAGGCGATCGCCGGCGGCGGGTATCCGCTGCTGCCGCGCGAGCCGGCGCCGGGACTGCCGCCCGGGCTGCGCGACATCGACGAGCTCTACACCGCGTCGGACTGGCTCGCCGGCCACTTCCAGAAACGAACGCTGTGGACGCTGCGTGCCGTCCACGGACTGATCCTGCTGATCGGCGTCGTCTACATCACCTACACGGACCTGAGCGCGGACCGGCCGCTGCTGTTCGCGCTGGTGGCACTCATGGTCGCGGCGGTGCTGATCGGGTTCGTGGCCAGCCGCGGCGCCTGGCATCGCAAGTACCTCGACTACCGCGCGCTCGCCGAGGGCCTGCGGGTGCAGTTCTACTGGGCGGCCGCGGGCGTCACCAGCGGCAACGTCACCAAGTTCGCACACGACAACTTCCTGCAGATGCAGGACCCCGACCTCGGCTGGATCCGCAACGTGATGCGGGTCGCCGGCACGGAGTGCGACGTGACGCCGAACCCCGACCCCGCCGGCGTCGAGTTCGCGATCCGCGAGTGGATCGGCGACGCCGAGGACGGACAGCTCGGCTACTTCCGGCGCAAGACCGCGGAGCGCATCGCGCACCGTCGCGCGACCGAGGTGCTGAGCAGCATCGGCCTGGTGGTGAGCCTCGTCGCCCTGGTCGTGCTGCTGTTCGTCGGCGCAGGCGCCCCGGAGTGGGTGCGCGCGCCGCTCGTGTACGGCGTGGGCTGCCTGCTGCTCGCCATCGGCATCCGCCAGTCCTACGCCAAGGCCACGGCCGAGTCGGAGATCATCAAGCAGTACGA
The DNA here is from genome assembly GCA_963754125.1 of uncultured Gammaproteobacteria bacterium. Classification (GTDB taxonomy): domain Bacteria; phylum Pseudomonadota; class Gammaproteobacteria; order Steroidobacterales; family Steroidobacteraceae; genus RPQJ01. Next base: position 33,866 of record CAVWEX010000005.1, on the reverse strand, counting down.
GTTCATGCTGCGCACCTTCGGCAACGCGAGGCGGCGCATCGACGAAGCGGAGGGCCCCGGCGAGCGACGTCGCGTGCTCAAGATCCTGGGCGAGGCGGCGCTCGACGAGCACGCCGAGTGGATCCTGATGCACCGCCAGCGCTCGATCGACCCGCGCGACGTCGTGCGCCTGAGCTGACGCGAGGACAGGAAAGCAGTGGGTCCAGAGTTCCGCTACCGGGCCTTCATCAGCTACAGCCACTCCGACGAGCGCTGGGCCGGGTGGCTGCACCGCGCCCTCGAGACCTACCGCCTGCCGCGCCACGTCGCCGGGCGCGAGACGGTCTTCGGACCGGTGCCGGAGCGCCTCGCCCCCGTGTTCCGGGACCGCGAGGAGCTCGCGACCGCGACCAACCTCGGCGAGACGCTCACCCGCGCGCTGACGGAGTCGGCGGCGCTGGTCGTCATCTGCTCGCCCGCGGCCGCGCGCTCGCGCTGGGTCAACGAGGAGATCCTCACCTTCAAGCGGCTCGGACGAGAGGACCGCATCTTCTGCCTGATCGTCGCGGGCGAGCCGGGCGCCTCGGTGCGGCCCGGGACCACCGACGAGGAGTGCTTTCCGAACGCGCTCATCTACCGCATGGGGCCGGACGGCGAGCTCTCGGGCGAGCGCTCCGAGCCGATCGCGGCGGACGTCCGCCCGGGCAAGGACAGCCGCAACGACGCCCGGCTCAAGCTGGTCGCAGGCCTCGTCGGCGTCTCGCTCGACGAGCTCAAGCAGCGCGAGGCGCAGCGCCGGCAGCGCCGCGCGATGCTGCTCGTGGCCGCCTCGCTCGCCGGCATGGCCGTGACCTCGACGCTGGCGACGGCCGCCTGGCTGGCACGCAACGAGGCGGAGCGGCAGCGCGTGCGCGCCGAGGCCGAAGCGGAGGCCGCACGCCAGACCACGAGCTTCATCGTGGACCTGTTCAAGCTGTGGGATCCGTCCGAGGCGCTCGGCAACACCATCACCGCCCGCGAGATCCTCGACCGGGGCGCCAGCCGCATCGAGCGCGAGCTCGGCGACCAGCCGGCCATCCAGGCCACGCTGATGGACACGCTGGGCACGGTGTACACGAGCCTCGGGCTGTACGACCCGGCGGCGCGGCTGGTTCGCGAGGCGGTACACCAAGCGACGGGACCTGTTCGGCGAGCAGCACCCGGAGGTGGCGAGCAGCCTCGGGCACCTCGGCGAGGTGCTGATGCTGAAGGGCGAGTACGCCGAGTCCGAGGCCAGCCTGCGCTCCGCGCTCGAGGCGCAGCGCGCCGCGCAGGGCGAGCAGTCGCCCGAGGTCGCGCAGACCCTGATGCTGCTCGCGGACGTGCTGTCACGGCAGGGGCGCTACGAGGACGCCGAGCCTGCGATCCGCGAGGCGCTGTCGATCCGACGTGCGCTGCACGGCGAGAAGCACCCGGACGTCGCGGCCAGCATCGAGGCGCTCGGGTCTCAGCTACTACGACCGCGGCCAGTACGAGGACGGCCGTGTCGGACCTGCGGCTGGCGCTCGACATGCGGCGCGAACTGCACCCGCAGGGCCACCCGCTGCTTGCGCAGGCCATGGGCAACCTGGCGTGGGTGCTGATGGACCAGGGCGCAGCTCGAGGAGGCCGAGCAGCTGCATCGCGAGGCACTCACGATGAAGCGCCGACTGTACGGTGCGGCGCATCCGGAGATCGCCACCTCCCTCAACAACCTCGCCTACGTGCTCGAGCTGCAAGGGCGACGACGACGGGGCCGGCAAGTCGTATATCGAGGCGCTGGACATGAACCGGCGCCTGCTCGGCAAGGACCACCCCGAGATCGCGCTGAACGCTGAGCAACCTCGCCTTCGTGCTGTACCGGCAGGGCAAGCGCGAGGCCGCCGATGGACATGCTGCGCGACGCGCTCGAGATGCGCCGCCGTACCCTCGGTCCCGACCACCCCGACGTCGCGGCGTCCGGCACCAGCCTCGCCTACTGGCTGACCGACGCGGGCCGCTACGAGGAGGCCACGACCCTGGTGGAGGAGAGCCTCGCCATCCGCCAGCAGGCGCTCGGTCCCGAGCATCCGCAGTTCGCCGGCACGCTCACGGTCAAGGCGAACCTGATGCTCGCCACCGAGCGCTACGAGGAGGCGCGCGCGGTCGCGGTCGAGGCCCAGCGAATTCTCAAGCTCAGCCTGCCCGACGACAGCTGGCAGGTCGCCGCGGCACGCAGCACCGAGGGCGCCGCGCTCGCCAGGCTCGGCGACTTTGCCGGCGCCGAGTCGCTGCTGCTCGCGAGCCTGCCCGGCCTCGAGAACTCGCCGATCCCGGGGCTGCCCGAGGTCGGCCGCCAGCGGCTGCGCGAGCTCTACCTCGCGTGGGGTCGGCCGGCGCAGGCGGCCCGCTACCGCTGATCCCAAGGGCGCGGGCGCGCCCTCATCCTTTGGTCGAAGGGGCGCGCAGGAGGGCGCCGCGCGGTGGCTATACTGCGGTCTGCCCGGCAGCCGCGAGGGACGGCGATGGCCTACGACCGCAGCAACGTGTTCGCGCGCATCCTTCGCGGTGAGATTCCCGCGCACACGGTGCTCGAGGACGAGCACACGCTCGCCTTCATGGACGTGATGCCCCAGGCCGACGGTCACGCGCTGGTGATCCCCAAGGCCGAGGCCGAGAGCATCTTCGATCTGGCGCCCGAGTCGCTCGCCGCGACCATCCTCGCCACGCAGCGCGTCGCGCGCGCGGTGAAGAAGGCGTTCGACGCACCGGGCGTGATGATCGCGCAGCTCAACGGTCCCGCCGCGGGCCAGAGCGTGTTCCACGTCCACTTTCACGTGCTGCCGCGTCACGCGGGGCTCGAACTGCGCTTCCACGCGCGCGGCATGGCCGATCCGGCCGTGCTCGCGGAGCACGCGGCGCGCGTCCGGGCCGCGCTCGACTGAGCGGCGGCGCATCGCGGATCGACGAGGGGAGAACCACATGAGCAAGCTCTACGAAGTGCCGGCCGGGTTCGCGGCCCGCACGCGCATCCGCCACGACGACTACGTCCGCATGTACGAGGAGTCGGTGCGCGACCCCGAGGGGTTCTGGTCGCGGATGGGGCAGCGCATCGACTGGATCCGTCCCTACACGAAGGTGAAGGACGTCAGCTACGACGCCCGCGACTTCCGCATCCGCTGGTATCACGACGGCGCAGCTCAACGTGTCGGCGAACTGCCTCGACCGCCACCTCGCCGAGCGCGGCGACAAGACCGCGATCCTGTGGGAGGGCGACGACCCCTCGCAGTCGCTGGCCGTCACCTACCGCGAGCTGTACCACCGCGTCTGCAAGCTCGCCAACGCGTTGAAGTCGCTCGGCGTGCAGAAGGGCGACCGCGTGACGATCTACCTGCCGATGATCCCGGAGGCGGCGGTCGCGATGCTCGCCTGCGCGCGCATCGGCGCGATCCACTCGGTGGTGTTCGGCGGGTTCTCGCCCGACTCGCTCGCCGGCCGCATCTCCGACTGCGCCTCGACCGTCGTGATCACGGCCGACGAGGGCATCCGCGGCGGCAAGAAGGTGGCGCTCAAGGCCAACGTGGACCAGGCGCTGTCGAGCCCGGGCACCGAGACCGTGCAGCACGTGCTGGTCGTGAACCGCACCGGCGCCACGGTGCCGATGTACCGCCGCGACCGCTGGTACCACGAGGTGGTGGACGGCCAGCCCGACGAGTGCCCGCCCGCGACCGTGGACGCGGAAGACCCGCTCTTCATCCTCTACACCTCGGGCTCGACCGGAAAGCCCAAGGGCGTGCTGCACACCAGCGGCGGCTACCTCGTGTACGCGGCGCTCACCCACGAGGCGGTGTTCGACCTGCGCGACGACGACATCTTCTGGTGCACGGCCGACGTCGGCTGGGTGACGGGCCACAGCTACGTCGTGTACGGCCCGCTCGCCAACGGCGCCACCTCGCTGATGTTCGAGGGCGTGCCGAACTTCCCCGACTCGAGCCGCTTCTGGCAGGTGTGCGACAAGCACAAGGTGACGATCTTCTACACCGCGCCCACGGCGCTGCGCGCGCTGATGCGCGAGGGCGACGGGCCGGTGAAGAAGTTCTCCCGCCAGTCGCTGCGGCTGCTCGGCACGGTGGGCGAGCCGATCAATCCCGAGGCCTGGGAGTGGTACCACCGCGTGGTGGGCGACGACCGCTGCCCGATCGTGGACACGTGGTGGCAGACCGAGACCGGCGGCATCCTCATCACGCCGCTGCCCGGCGCAATCGCTCAGAAGCCGGGCTCCGCGACGCTGCCGTTCTTCGGCGTGCAGCCCGCGATCGTCGACAACGAGGGCCAGGCGCTCGAGGGCGCCTGCGAGGGCAACCTCGTGCTGATGGACAGCTGGCCGGGCCAGATGCGCACCGTGTTCGGCGACCACCAGCGCTTCATCGACACGTACTTCAAGACCTTCCCCGGCCGCTACTTCACCGGCGACGGCGCGAAGCGCGACGCGGACGGCTACTACTGGATCACCGGCCGCGTGGACGACGTGCTCAACGTCGCCGGCCACCGCCTCGGCACGGCCGAGGTGGAGAGCGCACTGGTGGCGCACTCGAAGGTGGCCGAGGCCGCGGTCGTCGGCTGCCCGCACGACATCAAGGGCCAGGGCATCTACGCCTACGTCACGCTGGTGGTGGAGGCCGAGCCCACCGAGGAACTGCGCAAGGAACTGCGCGAGTGGGTGCGACGCGAGATCGGTCCGATCGCCACGCCCGACTTCATCCAGTGGGCGCCGGGACTGCCGAAGACCCGCTCCGGAAAGATCATGCGACGCATCCTCAGGAAGATCGCCGCCAACGAGCACGACCAGCTCGGGGACATCTCCACGCTGGCGGATCCGTCGGTGGTGGCGAACCTGGTGGCGGAGCGGATGAACCGCTGAAGAACCCTCCCGCTGTGGCCCGGGGCCGTGACGTCAGGTTGCGGTGACCCGGGCCGCGTTTTTCTTCGCCTCTAGGCAGCCCGGAATACCGCTTGCCGCACCGCCAGTGGCAATTCCACCTTGTAGAACATCCCGGCGGGATAGAGGTAATCCTCGCCGGACTCGTCGATCACTCGCAGCAGGCCTCTGGCTTCTGCCTCCGAATCCGGGAGCAATCCATACAGCTTTCGCCGCTCGAGAGCCGCCTCATAGCCCGAGTTCTCGAGGCAAACGACGAGATCCACCGTGTCTGCAGTCATGGCTGGGTACCTTCAAGAATCCGCTTGATCTTGAACTCGCGTTTGCCGATGCCGGCACATTCGTACCAATGCAGCTCCGCGCGGATCAAATCGCCCGACGCGAGCCGAACCTCCGCCACGCCCTTGCGTTTCATCCAGCGCCCGCGCCCGTACAGCTTCCTCAGCCTGGTGCGTTCGCGGACTCCCGCACCTGCGGCGATCGTCTCGATCGACGAGACGGTTCCGACAATCGTAAAGTACATGATGCTGCCTTCAGGGAGCGAGACCTGATTACCGGTCACTGCGCATCCTCGCGCTAGGACTCGCGGGTCATCAGGGGCGAAAGAGCCCGATCTCGCCAGATATTCGTTCCCGTGGGCGCCGTGACGGCCGGAGGTTCAAACCGTGACAGCCGCAGCTCTTTCGCCGACACGACTCGCCTCTACATCGACGAAGCCAGCAAGCGCGTACAGATGGACAAGCTGGTGCTGAGCCAGCTGCCGTCAACGGTCGAGACGGCCTGCGGCCTGCGCTCTGTGATGTTGCAGGTCCTCGGCGTGCAAGTGGGTGCGGTGCAGCCCCTCCAGGTGGGCGAGCAGCGCGTGATGAGCGGCTTCCGCAAGCAGGCGGCCCGCGGACCGGTGGCCGTCGGTGCGCTCGGGCTCGCCGGCGACGAGCAGGCCGACCTGACGGTGCACGGCGGGCTTGCGAAGGCGGTGTACGCCTATCCCGTCGAGCACTACGCGTTCTGGCGAGAGCACCGGCGGGCCCTGGGGCTCTCGACGGACCTGCCCCATGGAAGCCTGGGCGAGAACCTGACGCTCAGCGGCGTGCTGGAAACGTCGCTGTACGTTGGGGATCAATTACGTTTTCCGGATTGCGTGCTGCGGGTGACCCAGCCGCGCGGGCCCTGCTACAAGCTCAATGCGGCCATGGACGATGCGACCGCGGTCCGCACCCTGGCGCGGTCCGGCTACAGCGGCTTCTACCTGGCGGTCGACGTGCCCGGCAGCGTCACGGCGGGGCAGGCCTTCGAGGTGATTGCGGGTCCGCGTGAGATGCCGCTGATGACGCTGATCAAGTCGGTCCGGTCGAGGCTCGGCTGATTCGAGGGGATCCGGAGGATGCTGCACCTTCGAGCGGAGAGCCGGTGGACGACCGCCGACTGAGAGCGATCAAGTTCCTGCACACGTCGGTGTGGGCAGGGTTCGTCGGCTGCATCGTGGCGATTCCCGTGCTAGCGCAGCAGCAGCGCTTCCGCCTGGCGGCGATCCTCGCGCTGATCGTGCTCGGCGAGGTCGTCGTGCTCGCGATCAACCGCTGGCGGTGCCCGCTCACGCCGATCGCGGCGCGCTACACCGAGGACCGGCGCGCGAACTTCGACATCTACCTGCCGGAGTGGCTGGCCCGGTACAACAAGGCGATCTTCGGGCCGTTGTACTTCGCGGGCGTGGTGCTGCTCGTGGTGCGGTGGATGGGCGCGGCCACTTAGGCGGCCTCCCGCCGGCCATCGCTTGCGGGTGCCCGGCTGCGCGACGACAGTCGCGCACCCGAAGGCTCACGGTGCGTACATCATCCGAATTCCATCGAAACGCGCCACAAATTGCTGCTGCGAACGATCGCTCTTCCGGCGCATCGTCCGAGGTGTTGCGGAACGTGATTTATAAGCTACACTCATGCGGCGCCCGCCCGTCGAGCTTTGCATTTTCCAGGACGCGGGCGGCCGCCAACCGTTTGCGGATTGGTTCCGATAGCTTGGGTGATCGAGTCGTGCAGGCGAGAGTGATGCAGCGTCTGGACCGCCTGCAGGCAGGGAATCCCGGTGACTGCCGGGCACTGGGCTCGGGCCTGATGGAACTGCGCATCGACACCGGCGCCGGATACCGGGTCTATTTCGCGGGCATACCCATCGGCCGATGCCTGATCCTCTGCGGAGGTTCGAAGCGAACTCAGACGGCCGACATCGGGAGGGCGAGGAAGTGGCTGGACGAAGCAAGAAAGCGGTTAAGCCAGTGAATCGTCGTCCGCGCAGCGCGGTTGCGTCTTCGTATGACCAGTGGGCGCGCCGGACGTTGGCGGCCGACACTGATCTGGCCGCGGAGTACACGCGAGAAATCCTCGAGCGCTCCGATACGCCCGAAGAACTATTGCTGGGCCTGCGACGCATTGCGGAGGCGCAGGGTATGTCCAAGGTGGCCGAGGCGGCCGGGCTCAGTCGTGAGAGCTTGTATCGCTCCCTGTCCGCAGCCGGAAATCCGCGCCTGTCGACGCTTGTCGCTGTGCTGCGTGTGGCTGGACTGAAGCTGTCGGTACGGCCGGCGGCGTAGCGTATCCGTTGCGAGGCACGCAGAAATGACATTCCAAGAACACGACCTGGTCGTGCTCACGGTCGACATTCCCGAGGAGAACCTCGAGCAAGGCGACGTCGGCACCGTGATGCTCACGCACGGGCGGGCGCAGGGTACGAGGTGGAATTCGCGACGCTCGCCGGCGAGACGCTGGCCGTGGTGACCGTGCCGGCCAACGCAGTTCGGCCGGTCGGCGACAAGGAGATTGCGCACGTTCGGCGCGTCGCCTGACGCGGCAGCGTCCGACCGTCGATCTCTGCCTCATGCCACGATGAGGTTCGCAATGAGGCACGGCCCGGTCGTCCAGTCGAATCCCGAGATTCTCGGCGGTGAGCCCGTGTTCTCCGGGACCCGCGTGCCTGTGCGCAACCTCATCGACTACCTCGAGCACGGCAGCAGCATCGATGAGTTCCTGACGGACTTTCCCTCAGTAACCCGCGAGCAGGCGATCTCCGTGCTTGAAATGGCACGGGAGGCTGCGGGTCGTGAGGCTGCTGCTGGATGAATCGCTGCGGCGTCGCTCGGCCGCCTTCCGCCCTCGGTGAGCGACGCGGACGCATTCAAAGCCCTCTGCGATTCATCATTTGATTTCGCATTTTGCGACATCATGCCCGCAGTACCGTGCGTGATACGCCGATGTCTGAGACAGCGGCCCGCCAACGCACGGCAGGTGGCCTTAGTCCCTCCGGTCGAGCTGCTCCCGGGCCTGCACGCGCTCGACATGCCTGTAGCTCCTCTCGGCCAGCGCGACAAGGTATGAAGTGATAGACCGCGGCCGCCGCAGACGGGCTGGAGACGGCGCGCAGTGGGGTCAACGGCGGGGCAGTTGGGTTCTGTCGATCGCCAAGATGTCGGGATTGCCGAGACCCGTCGATTTCTGAGCAAACAACGCAATTCCTGAACTCCATTACGGAGCCGCGCGTCGCTACCGTGCCGTCGCACAGGCGAGATGACGACTCTGGCTCGCTCGTCGAGGGCCGCAGTCTCGGGAGTTGTCGTATATATCACCCAGTGCTACAGTCATGCGGCGTCGCGTATTCAAGACACGGACTTTCGCCCGCTGGAGCCGAAAAGCCGGCTTGTCGGACAGAGCGCTGTGCGCCGCTGTGGAGGAGATCGCCGCTGGGCTCGTCGATGCGGACCTCGGCGGCAACGTCTTCAAGAAGCGCGTGCCATTGCCCAGGCGCGACGTGGCAAGAGCGGCGGTGCACGCGTCCTGAGTGCGACCCGCATCGCGCTCGCAGAGCACTTCGGGCGGGTGAGTTGACGGAAATCTGCGATGAAGAAGAGCCGCATACTGAATGAAATGCACGAGACGGCCCGTGGCCTGCACCGTGCCGGGGCACTCGGCAAGCAGACGCTGCGCGAGTTCGACGCGCTGTGCCTGCCACCGGTCCGTCCGCTGTCGGCGAGGCAGATACGGGCGATCCGAGAGCGTGCCCGCATGAGTCAGGCGGTTTTCGCGGCTGTACTCAACACCAGCGTATCGACCGTGCAGAAGTGGGAAATCGGCGAGAAGCGCCCGAGCGGTCCGTCACTCAAGTTGCTCGACGTGATTGATCGGAAGGGTATCGAGGCGCTGGTGTGAGGCGCGGCGTTTCGGGTGGGTGAATCGAAGCTGTCCGTGCGGCCGGCGGCGTAACTCGCCGATGCACTGCCTGCCTCACCGCCACCGGCAGCTCGACCTTGTAGAACATCCCTGCCGGGTACAGGTAGTCCACCGGATCCGCGGTCATGTCCGGTTACCTTCCTGTTCGTCCATGCCTGCGTTGCCGCGCATCATGGGGGAAAGGGCTGAACGCTACGACACGGCGCGCACGGTGAACCGGTAGCCAAGCGCGGTGGCCACGCCGAGCACGGTCCTGAAGCTCGGGTTGCCGTCACTGCTCAAGGCCTTGTACAGGCTCTCGCGGCCCAAGCCCGTGCTGCGCGCCAACTCCGCCATGCCGCGGGCACGTGCGACCGTGCCGAGGGCCGCGACGACCGCAGAGGGGTCGCCCTCCGCGAGCACCTCGTTGAGGTAAGCGACGATCGTCTGCTCGTCGTCGAGGTACTCGGCGGGGTCGAACGGCGTCGTCCTGAGTCGTCGCGATGGTCGAGGCCTTCTCACGCGTCGTTCTCCAGGATCGCGATCATGGATCGGGCCAGGACGATATCCCGCTCTTGGGAACTCTTGTCGCCACCCGACAGCAGCAGGACGAGTCGTTCGCCTCTGATCGTGAAGTAGACCCGGTACCCGGGTCCGGTGTGTTCGCGCAGTTCGTACAAACCTGCTCCGAGATTTCGTTGGTCACCCGCGTTGCCGGCGGCCAGCCGCTCGATACGGCGAAGGAGTACGTGCCTTGGTCACAGGGTCCCGAATGCGGCGAAGCCACTTCCGGAACGGTGCAGTTTGGCGAACCTCGTACACGCAATGTATCCCAAAAGATACAACACAGGCAACTCATGGGTGTGCATTGACCGGCAGTGGCGGAACCCGTGCATCCTGCATTTGTAATACGTTCGTCCGGAAACTCGGGCGCGGCTTCGCGACGCCCCTGCGGCCCAAGCCCAAAGCTGACAACCGGGAGCGGCTGGGCATGTCGCGTGTAACGTTCGAGTGAGTGAGGTCCAGACTCCCGCCGTGCCAAGGGACGCTCCGCTACAAGTCCCGGAACCCCGCCGCCGCCAGCCGCTCCGCCGTTGCATCCATCCTGGAGTCCGGCGGCACGAAGACGACCGTGCCATCCCGCCCCCGCGTCAGCAGCACGCGGTAGACGTTCGTGCGCACCGTCAGCGGATCCCTGAGCGGCGGGCGACTCTTGCCCGCAACTGCTTCGTGGTCTGGAAGGCGTTGTCCGCGCCGAAGGACGGCAGCCACTTGTCCTTGGAGGACGCGACGAGCCCGAAGCGCGCCGACCGGGCGTCAGCGTAGCGCTCACGCAGATAGTCCCGCGCCGCGTCGAGGCGGCGGGTGAGCAGGAATCGATGCCCCTTCGCACCCAACTCATCTCACGAGTGCGCATGCGGCACTCTGCCCGACCCTCAGCGAGAACAGACTCACACCCTGGTCCATCCGGACCACGTACACTTCGACAGAGTCAAATCAGGGAGTTACGAGGACGGATGGCTGAGGGAGCAGCTCCGCAAGGGAATCTCCAGGTCAGGGACGCGGCCAAGGTCGGCTACGGGCCGATGGCGGAGCCTGCCGACCTGCGCTCGAGCGACTTCGCGCCTCGCTGCCTCTGCATCGACCTCGAGGTCGGCCGCAAAGACTCCAAGATTCACAAGCTCGCTGGCATCCGACCGGATACCGGCCAGACATTCCATTTCCGCGGTGGCGATCTCGCTGCCGCGCTCAAGCGTCTGGACGACCTCGCCGAAGGCGCCGATTTCCTCGTCGGGCACAACGTCATCGAGTTCGACGCCAAGCATCTCGCGGCCGCCAACCCCGATCTTCGGCTGTTGAGGCTGCCGAGGATCGACACGCTGCGTCTCAGTCCGCTCGCGTTTCCGCGCAATCCATATCACCACCTGGTGAAGCACTATCAGGATGGCCAACTCAAGCACGCGAGCCGCAACGATCCAGAACTGGACGCCCGGCTGACTCTCGACGCTCCTGACCGACGAGTACGAAGCATTCCGCGCCATGCATCAGCAGGCGCCGGACCTCGTTGCGGCTTACCACTGGCTGACGACGGTCGATGGCACCGCGGCCGGTGACGACTGGTTCTTCGAGCCAGGCGCGGCGACACGCCAGACCATCCGACGCCTCGGCAACCGTTACGTTACGTCGCCTGCTTCAAGGTAAGGCCTGTCGCGTCCAGGTCGGCTCGATCCTGAACAGCCACTCGGACAACGCCTGGGACCTTGCCTACGTTCTCGCGTGGCTCTCGGTCGCCGGGCGGGAACTCGGTGATGCCGCCGTGGGTGCGTCACCAGTTCCCCGGTGCGGGCTTGCTGGTGAAGAAACTGCGCGACACCTGCTGCAGTGATCCGGCCTGTGAATGGTGTCGTGAGCACCACGATCCTCGCAAAGAACTGGCGCGCTGGTTCCCGACGCTGGCCGGGTTTCGGTCCGAGCCGAAAGCCGCGGACGGTCGATCGCTGCAGGAATGCATCGTTGAGTCGGCGATGCGCGGCGAGCACGCACTCGGGATTCTGCCGACGGGCACCGGCAAGTCCATCTGCTACCAGATTCCGGCGCTGTCACGTTACGAAAAGACGGGTGCGCTGACGGTGGTGATCTCGCCGCTCGTGGCGCTGATGGCCGACCAAGTCGCCGGCCTGGAGAGTCGCGGCATCACGTGCTGCGCGGCAGTGAACGGACTGCTCTCCATGCCGGAGCGGGCCGACGTGCTGGACCGGATCAGGCTCGGCGACGTCGCCATACTGATCATCGCGCCGGAGCAGCTGCGAAGTCGTTCCCTGCGGAAGGTGCTCGCGCAGCGCGAGATCGGAGCGTGGGTCATGGATGAGGCCCACTGCTTGTCGAAGTGGGGGCATGACTTCCGCCCCGACTACCGCTACGTCGCTCGATTCATCAAGGAAAGCGCCGGCAAGAACCCCGTACCGCCGGTGCTCTGCCTGACGGCCACCGCCAAGCCCGACGTTGTCAGCGACATCCAAGGCTACTTCCGCGAACGGCTCGGCATCGAGATGCAGCTCTTCGACGGCGGTTCGAAGCGCGAGAACCTCGACTTCCTGGTCGTCGAGACCTCTCCGGCGGAAAAGTTCGCGCATGTCCACCAGATCCTGGAGACCGATCTGCCGCCGCAGGTGCCGGGTGGCGCGATCATCTACTGCGCCACGCGCTCGCAGACGGAGCAGATGGCGGCGTTTCTGATCGACAAGGGAATCGCTGCCGCCTACTTCCATTCGAAGATCCCGCCCGAGACCAAGAAGGACGTCCAGACCCGGTTCATTCGGGGTGATCTGCGGGTCATTGCGGCGACGAACGCCTTCGGGATGGGCATCGACAAGCCCGACGTGCGGCTGGTGATTCACGCGGACATCCCGGGCTCACTGGAGAACTATCTCCAGGAGGCTGGCAGGGCCGGTCGTGATCGACGACGCGGCACGGTGCATCTTGCTCTACACGCCGGACGACGTGGAACGGCAGTTCGGCATGTCCGCGCGTTCGCGTCTCACCCAGCGTGAGATCCAGGCGATTCTCAGGTCGCTGCGACGGCTCGATCGCAGGAAGCGCGGGCAGGAGGAAGTGGTTGCCACGGCGGGTGAGATTCTCCTCGAGGAGGAGGAGGGGGCTTTCCGGCGTGACTCGGCGACGGACGACACGCGCGTCCGCACCGCAGTCTCCTGGCTCGAGGAAGCGGAGCTGCTGCAGCGCGACGAGAATCTGGTCCAGGTATTTCCGTCATCGCTCCGGGTGTCCACGCTCAACGAGGCTCGCCAGAAGGTCGAGCAGGCCGCGGTGGTGGAGCCCGTGCGCGGGCAGCTACTCAAGATCGTCGACGTACTCATCAACGCCGACGCCGACGAGGGCGTGACGACGGACGAACTTGATGGTCGCATCCGGCCTCAGTCCGGACGGCGTCCGACTGGCCCTGGATCAACTCGAAAAGCTCGGAATCGCGAGCAACGACACCGTACTGACCGCGTACGTCCACTCCGGCGTGGAGCGCTCGTCCTTGAAGCGGCTCGAGGAGGCCAGCAGCCTCGAGGCGGCGCTGATCGAGCTCCTGCGGGAAGTCGCTCCCGACATGGGCAGTGGCGACGAGTCCGTCTTGCACCTCCGCCACGTGTCCCAGCGACTCAAAGACGAAGGTCACCGCAACGCCCTGCCGCACGTCATCAGGCGTCTGCTGGAGAGCCTGTCCAAGGACGGAGTCGATGAGCAGGGCGGGGTAGGCAGCATCCGCCTGCGCCGCTGGAACGATCCCGACACGATCCAGTTCTGGCTGCAGCGGGAATGGGATGCGCTCGAGCTCGGTCACAGGACGCGTCGCGCGGGCGCGCAGCGACTGCTGGAGCACCTGCTCGGCTGTTTGCCGTCGACGTCTCGTGGCACTGACCTCTTGGCCGAAACGACCCTGGGCAAGCTCCAGGAAGCGATCGCCAGCGACCTCCTGCTGAAGTCAACGGTCAAGAACCCGGCCAAGCTCCGCGATCGTGCGCTGCTCTGGTTGCACGAGCAGGAGGTCATTCGCCTCAACAAGGGGCTGGCGGTGTTCCGGCCGGCGATGACGATTCGTCTCGGCAAGGACAAGCGCATGTTCGTCAAGGCCGACTTCGCGCCGCTGCAACAGCACTACGACGAACAGGTCACGCAGATCCACGTGATGGCCGAGTACGCGCAGCGCGGGTTGACGCGCATGGCCGACGCGCTCCTGCTGACCATGGACTACTTCCGATCCGGATCGAGAGACGTTCCTGAAGAAGTGGCTGGCGGATCGGGAGAAGGAACTCGAGCAGCAGACCACGCCGGAATCGTGGCGACGGATCGTCGACGCGTTGAAGAACCCGAATCAGCAGCGAATCGTGGCGGACGATCGCGAGCAGACCAACGTGCTGATTCTGGCGGGCCCGGGGTCAGGCAAGACGCGAGTGCTCGTGCATCGCATCGCCTACCTGGTTCGTGCTCGTCGCGAGAATCCGCGCAGCATCATTGCGTTGGCCTACAACCGGCACGCCGCCCTCGAGATCCGGCGTCGCCTGTCAGCCCTGATCGGTGACGATGCCAATGGAGTCACGGTACTGACCTGCCACGCGCTTGCCATGCGCCTGTGCGGGGCAAGTTTTGCCGACCGCGCAACTCAGGCGAACGAAGCGACGTTCGACGAGCTGCTGCGGCAGGCAGTGCTGCTGCTGAACGGCGAGGGCCTGCCGCCCGAGGAGGCCGACGAGCAGCGCGACAGGCTGTTGGCGGGTTTCCGCTGGATTCTCGTCGACGAGTATCAGGACATCGGTCCCGGTCAGTACGAACTCATCTCGGCGCTGGCGGGGCGAACACGCACGGACGGCGACGGCAAGCTCTCGCTGCTGGCGGTAGGTGACGACGACCAGAACATCTACGCCTTCAGTGGTGCCTCGGTCGAGTTCATCCGGCGCTTCGAAGCCGACTATTCGGCACGCCCGGCGTATCTCACTGAGAATTATCGTTCCTCCGTGCACATCATCGATGCGGCGAATGCCCTGATCGCGCCGGCGCGCGACCGCATGAAGAGTGACCGCCCCATCACCGTCGATCGCGGTCGGGCGCACCTGCCAAAGGGTGGCCGATGGGAGAAGCTCGACCCGGTGGGTCGAGGGCGCGTGTCGATCCTGGAAGCAGTCGGGAGGTCCGATTGGGCAGGCGTGCGCTGCCATCGACGAGCTTCGTCGACTCGAAGCCCTCGACAAGGAGTGGAACTGGTCAGAAGTGGCGGTCGTTGCCAAGGAGTGGCGATACCTCGAGCCGGTCCGCGCGTACTGCGAGCATCTCGGCATCCCGTCGCAGCGGGGTGATGAAGACACGCCGAATTTCTGGTGGCTGCGCGAGACGCAGGCCCTGGTCGCATGGGTGCGGGAGCCTGAACAGAAGCTTCTGGACGGGGCGACGCTGACCCGATGGTTGGCGGAGCGGCCTCGAGGTCCATGGTGGGACCTGCTGCGCGAGGCTGTGGAGCAGTACGTTGCGGACACATCAGGTGCCGAACTGCCGGCACCGCACTTCATCGAGTGGCTCGCGGAGTGGGGTCGGGAGTTCCGGCGGCGGCAAGACGGAGTGCTGCTGCTCAGCGCTCACCGGGCGAAGGGCCTGGAGTTCCGGCACGTTGTAGTACTCGATGGCGCCTGGGATCGCGTCGGCCGTGGCGAGGATCGAGACGCCGCTCGACGCCTGTACTACGTTGCGATGACTCGGGCGAAGGAGACGCTGACGCTTCTGCGCAATGGCGCGCCGAACCCGCTGCTGACGGGCCTCGCCGATTCGAGTGCGGTGGTCGTGCGTTCGGCTCCGCGACCTGAGGTTGTCGGCGCCAATCTGAAGCGACGCTTCGAACGGCTTACGCTGGCACAGGTAGACCTCGGCTTCGCCGGACGCTATGCGGCGGACCATCCGGTGCACAGCGCGATCTCGGGGCTCGAGCCGGGGGACCGCGTCAATCTGGTCGTTGCGGGCGATCGCGTGGAGCTTTGCGGACTTGGCGGGCCGGCCTGTCGGTCGCCTGGCAAAGAAGTACCAGGCTCATGGACGGGTACCGGGTGGTTGAAGCCCGGGTGTCGGCGATCACCGTTCGGCGGAAAGACGCGAATTCGGAATTCGCTGAAATGGCCAGAACCGATCGGTGGGAAGTCGTCGTGCCGGAACTGGTCTATGAGCAGAAGTAGGGTTGCGAAGCACTGCCTTCGAGAAGTTGTACAGAAATGGCGCAAGCACGAGAACCGATCAGTATCGGGAAATCTGCTAAGTGGAAACTCTCCCTGAGCTTCCGGTGGCGGCGACGAGCCCGACTCCTCTAGGATGATGAACTCGGTCGAAGCCGACTGCGAGACGCCCAGAAGACCCGCCCATGCCGCTTACCGTTGCACTGGAAGTTGCAGTCGGTGCCTCAACTGCAGCCCGCCTGCGCGCTGCAATCGAACGCTGGTCGGCTGAATGGGCACTGCCCGACCTGCCGGATGCGGTTGTCATCGATCTGAATCGCCGCCTTCGCACGAGGGTCGGCCGTTACTGTCCCGATCGTCACCGCATCGAACTCGGTCCTCGATTCCTGTCGCTGCGTTCCCGAAAAGCGGAGGTACTTGCGCACGAACTAGCTCACGCTGCGGTCCGTCGACGGTACTCGCGTAACTGTAAGCCGCACGGCCCCGAGTGGAAGAGTCTGATGCGGGCAGCTGGCTTCGAGCCGATGCTAAGAATGCGGGTGCCCCCGACGCCGACGACAGCGACAAGCCCAGGCGACACCGTCCGCTACCAGCATCGTTGCCCGGTCTGCCAGATGACCCGTTGGGCCAGGAAGCCAGTCACGGCATGGCGCTGCCGTAGCTGCGCGGCGGCAGGATTGCCCGGTCTCCTTGTAATCGAACGTGTGGGCGTCCGCCGATGACCGAGGCGACGCTCGCGACGGGTGGGTGCCCATTCTGTGAGCCCGACCTGGCCAAGCTCTTCTACGAAGATGCGCTCGTTCGCGGTATCTGGGACGGCTTTCCGGTGTCCGCGGGGCATGCATTGCTCGTGCCTCGGCGCCACGTCGCGTCCTGGTTCGATACGACGCCACTTGAGCGTCTGGCGCTCGTCGAAGCGATCGATAGGGCAAAGGCCGCGATCGAGCGAGAGCGTGTGCCGGACGGTTACAACATCGGCGTGAACGTAGGTGCAACAGCTGGGCAGACCGTCTTCCATCTTCACGTACACGTCATCCCACGTTACCGCGGCGATGTCGCCGATCCGCGCGGAGGCGTGCGGCACGTGATTCCGGGCAAGGCGCGGTACTGGGATGCCGTGCGAGACGCGTCTTCCGGCTATGAGCGTTTGGTGGCCCCGTTTCTGACGACCGGCGGCGCCGACTCCTCCCTACTCAAGCAACTGACGCTGCGACTGGCGACCGCCAAGAGCGTCGACATGGCGGTAGCGTTCGTGATGCCGAGTGGCCTCGAGTTGCTTTACTCCTCTTTGGACGAGGTCCTTTCCCGCGGCGCCCGGATTCGCATTCTGACCGGGGACTATCTCGACGCGACCGATCCGGCCGCTCTGCTGCTTTTGCTGGACCTCCGGTCGGACCGCGGCGCAGTGGAACGCCGTGTCTATCGCACCCAGTCGGCCAAGGAAAGGTCGTGGCCAGCGTCTTTCCACCCGAAGGTGTACATCGTCCATGACCGGGATGGCGACGGCCACGCTTTCGTCGGCAGCTCGAATCTTAGTCGCGCCGCGCTCGTCGACGGCATTGAGTGGAACTACCGCGTCGTCTCGAGCCGGGACCGCTCAGGCTTCGCCGAGATCTGTGCCTCTTTCGAAGAACTGTTTCAACATCCAGCCACCACCGAACTGACTCACGAGTGGGTCGAGTCCTATCGGGCCCGCCGCCGACCGTCAGTCCGCATGCCTGGTCGGGAATCCCTCACCGCACCGCCGGACGAGACCCTCTCGATTCCGGAGCCACATCCGATTCAGAAGAGCGCGCTCGAGGCGCTGAACGTGTCGCGCGAGTCTGGGAAGGTCGCGGGGCTGGTCGTGCTCGCAACGGGGCTCGGCAAGACCTGGCTCAGTGCATTCGATTCGCGGGAGTTCAAGCGAGTGCTGTTCGTCGCACATCGCGACGAGATCCTTAGCCAGGCGATGCACACCTTCCAGAGGATTCGGCTGCAGGATCACCTAGGCTTCTACACCGGCACCGAGAAGCACGAGAGCGCAGCCGTGCTGTTTGCGTCGATCCAGACCCTAGGGCGGCAGCCGCATCTGAACCGGTTCCCGGCCGATCACTTCGATTACATTGTCGTTGACGAGTTTCACCACGCATCGGCAGCAACGTATCGGCGCCTGCTGCGGCACTTTCGACCAAAGTACCTGCTTGGCCTGACAGCCACCCCAGAGCGCAGCGACGGAGCCGACCTGCTCGATCTCTGTGGCGGCAACTTGGTATTCCGGTGCGACTTGGGCGAAGGCATCCGTCAGGGCCTGTTGGCACCTTTCGACTACTACGGTGTTCCAGACGAGGTCGATTACACGAACATACCCTGGCGTAGCAATCGCTTTTCCGAGGAGGAGCTGACGACTGCTGTCTCGACCCTGGCGCGTGCGGAGAATGCGCTTGCACAGCTCGAAAGGCGCGGTGGTCGCAGGGTTCTGGCGTTCTGCGTGTCCCAGCGACATGCCGACTTCATGGCCGAGTTCTTGCGGTCCAAGGGCAAGCGCGCGGTTGCGGTGCACTCTGGCCCTTCAAGCGCTCCCCGCGTTCCCTCGCTAGAGCAATTGCAAGCCGGAGACCTGGATGCGGTCTGCGCGGTGGACATGTTCAACGAGGGTGTTGATCTGCCTGACCTTGACACAGTATTGATGCTGCGGCCGACCGAGTCCAAGGTCCTGTGGCTGCAGCAGTTCGGCCGGGGCCTGCGCAAGACGGACAAGCCAAAGAAGCTCTCGGTTGTCGACTACATTGGCAACCACCGTTCGTTCCTGCTAAAGCCGCAGACCCTGTTCAACCTGCCGGCCGGTGACCAGCACGTACTGGCGTTGCTTGAGCAGTGCCGGGCAGGAACAGCTGAGTTGCCGCCCGGCTGCTCGGTGACGTACGACCTCGAGACTATCGACATCCTGCGGGGACTGCTGCGGGTCGGCGCTCAGCCCGTCGACGCCTTGCGGACGTATGTTCAGGATTTCATCGCGCAGCACGGGGTACGACCAACAGCACTCGAGGCCTACCGCGACGGCTACGCGCCTCGCTCGGTCCGCAGACAGCATCGCTCCTGGTTGGCATTCCTGGAGTCACTCGGCGCCCTCGATCAACAAGAGGGGCGAGTGTCGACCGAGAATCGGGCGTTCCTGGACGCGCTGCAGGACACGCAGATGACCAAGAGCTACAAGATGGTCACGTTGCTTGCAATGCTCAACGCTGATCGCTTTCCGGGAGAGATTAGCCTGGACGAACTGACAGCTGGCATTCGCCAACTTGGGGTGCATCGACCGGAGATCGCGGCGGACTTTGGAGAGCACTTCGAGACCGATAGCCATCTCACTAAGGCGCTCGAGGACAATCCGATCGACGCTTGGGTCGGCGGGGCAGGCACCCGAGCGCAGCGGTACTTCGATTACGCTGACAAGACGTTCGGGTCACTCATCCGTCCTCGGGATGAGGACCGGGCTGTATTGCAGGAGTTGACCCGCGAACTGACCGAGTGGCGATTGGCGGAGTATCTCGACAGGTCCGTTGAACAGCCAACCGACGGGTATGTGGTCAAGGTCAATCAGTCCAACGGCAATCCGATCCTAATGCCTCTGGATCGGGACCAACAGCCCGGGCTCCCGGAAGGTTTGACACCGTTCGAGGCCGATGGATCTCGGTATATCGGGAACTTCGTGAAGATCGCTCTGAATGTCGCTCGAAAGGAGGGATCGGACCGTAACGAACTGCCTTCCATTCTGCGCAAGTGGTTTGGTCCGGATGCTGGGGCGCCGGGAACGCGACACCAGGTTCGACTGATCCACGACGGGGCCGCGTGGCGGCTGGAACCGATCGGTGTTGGTGCCAATGTCCCCGTGCTCTGGAAAGCCTACGCACGAGAGCAGATTCCCGGGTTGTTTGGTCTACCATTCGTGTCGGCCGTGTGGCAACAGGGTTTTGTTCAACGAGATCGCAGACTTTTTCTGCTGGTCACTCTGGACAAGAGCACAGCTGCCGACGAGCACAAGTACGACGACAAGTTTGTGTCTCCGAATGAGTTCCGATGGCAAAGCCAGAACCGGACGGCCCAGGGGAGCGGCGCGGGCCATGCCATTCGGGACCACCGCGAGCGCGGCATCGAGGTCCATCTGTTTGTCCGGAGGAGTTCCAAGACTAGGGCCGGGAAGGCGGCACCGTTCATCTACTGCGGAGCGGTGGACTTCGTTCGCTGGGAAGGAGATCGCCCTATAACGGTGACTTGGAGGTTGAGTCGCGAGGTGCCGGAGCGGCTTCGATCCGAACTGGATGCTTCGTAGACGGGTTGAGGTGGCCGGTGGTCTTGCGCTTCGGCGACCGCAGGTAGCCGCCGGCCACTTCGTGCCGGTGGGTCCAGTTCTGCCTGCGCCGGCCGAAATTGCGAGAGAGATCATCGAAGACCTCGAGGCGGCTCTGGAACAGTTCCGGCTGATAGAGGCGGATCTGAATCCAGGAACGGATCGCGAGGACTGAATGGGCTCATTGACTGACGGCGGCGGCAAGGCGGACGTTCATCTGCTGGTCGATTTCGAGAATCTGAAGCCTTCGGCGGCCGACGTGGCTCTGATCCGCTCCGAGGAGTACCGACTCTGGGTGTTCCATGGGCCGCATCAGAACAAGTTCGACGCTACGCTCGTCAAGGCTTGGCAGCCCCTGGGCGGGCGGGTGGATTTCGTGCAAAGCTCGAAACAGGGCAAGAATGCCCTGGATTTCCACATCGCCTTCAAGCTCGGCGAGCTCTTTACGGACGAAAGGAAGACCGGACGGCGCGCATCCTACGTCGTCGTGAGCGGTGACGGCGGTTTCGAGCCATTGTTTGACCACATGCGGACGCTGGGATGCGTTGTCACCCTGGCAGCCTCCATTCCCGACGCGCTGGCTGTTCCGGCTCTGGAGGAAACACGGGTCGCGCCGGTGATCGCCGCGCCACCGATCTCCCAAGGCTTGCCGCGGCCTTCACGGGGGATCATCCCCGCGGTGTCGCAGCCGGCGCACGCTTCGGCGCCAAAGAAGAAAGCCGCCGCCACGGCGGCCCCATCCGCCCGCAATTCGGTTGTCGAGTGCGACGTGCAGACCATAGTCGCGGAGTTGCGGGCACACCCGCAGAATCGCCCGGGCGACCGAGCAGCGCTTGAGCGCTACATCGTGGCTCGGCTGGGAAACAAGATCACGTCGGACGCTGCAAAGGCCGTGGTTGTGGCGCTGGGGAAGCAGACGGTCGTCAGCTTCAACGGCACGAAGGCCGCCTACAAGATCCCGAAGGCGAAGAAGTAGGGCGAGGTCGCAGATTACGGAGGGCGGATCATGGGCTTGATGGACCGGGACTACATGCGGCGTGGCGAATCCTCGGGCGGGGGTGGGGGCGGGGGCTACCGGCCGAATCTGCCCCGCATCCTTGCGATCGCGGCGACAGCGATTGCCGTGGCAAGCGCCGGCCTCTGGCTGTTCCGCGACGCGAGAACCCTCGTCCAGGACTTTGGTCCTGCGGAGGGCTCGCTGCGAGTCAACATCAACAGTGCTACGCAGGACGAACTCGAATCCGTTCCAGGCATTGGGCCGACTCGCGCGGCACAGATCATTGCCGGTCGTCCGTGGGGCAGTGTCGACGAACTGGAAAAGCTGAACGGTGTAGGTCCGCGGCAGGTCGAGGACCTGCGGCCGTTCCTGAAGATTGAAGGCGACACGGAGAAGCGGTGAGCACGACAGTTCGCTGCATCCGTGTCTCGCGGCCGGCGGACGACTGCCTGGCGAGCGTGGGGCGCCGACCAGCAGGTAACCGATGACGCAATACCAGGATCTTTCGCCTTGTCGCTACAGCCACGACGCACTCGACGCGGATGCGTGGCAGGTGCCGCTCCTCACGATCGGCTGGCTGGAATCCCCGTTTCCGTACGATCGTGGCCGGACGCCGCCTGACTTCCTGCCCAGGCTCGAGGCGCTCGCCCACGGGGCGCAGCGGCACCGCTGCGGATATCACTTCTTGGGGTACTACACGTGCAGCCTGTGTGTCGCCACCTTGCGGGAGCCGCCGGCCCAGCCATGGTCCCAGTCCTGTCTCTGGGTCCCTGGGAACGGCGTGGTCTATGTCGCGCCCGTCGGGGTCACGCACTACGTTGCGGTGCACGCGTACCGTCCGCCGTTGGAGTTCATCGAGGCGGTGATGCGCTGCCCGGAGTACGGGTCACCGGCCTTCGAAGTCGCACTGACCGAGGCGAATGCGGGCGTACTGCCGCCGCTGCTCGCGGACCCATGGCCCGCCGCGGCCGGTGATGGGGTCTCCTTTGTTGATGTGATTCTCGTCACGGCGATGATCGAGGACTATCTGCAGCACCACCCCGACGCCGCGGACACGGTGGAGGGCATCGCCAATCGGTGGCTGGCTGGCGACTACGCACGTCCCGCCGTCGAGCAGGCACTGACCGGGCTCGTGCAGGGTGGCCTGCTGCAAGGGCGCATCGAGCCGGATGGAACGGCGGTCTACTCATCGGCCCGTCGTGCGCCGCCGCGGTGCTGAGGCGAGTACGCTCGTGGCCTCGACGGCCGATGCGACGCTGGCGCTGCTCTACTGGCGCGTCGGCCGCCGCATCCACGCCGATGTGCTGGC
Organism: uncultured Gammaproteobacteria bacterium; assembly: GCA_963754125.1. Lineage (GTDB taxonomy): Bacteria > Pseudomonadota > Gammaproteobacteria > Steroidobacterales > Steroidobacteraceae > RPQJ01. The sequence continues at coordinate 11,403 of CAVWEX010000005.1, read as the reverse complement.
CGGAGACCGCGCCGCCCATGGCGCGCAGAGTGTAGTTTCCGTGGCGCGACAATTGGGTTGGATCGCGAGGGTGCGATGAGCCAGGATCGAAAGTACCGGGCAAACGGTACGGAAGCCGAATTCGAGCCCGGCTCGCGCGGCCGAGTGTTGCGCAACAAACTTGGTATCACGCGCGTTCGAGACATGAACGAAGCCGAATCGCAGGCCTTGCTGCTGGCGCAGGAGGAGGCGCTCGATCGCTTCGGCCCGAGTCACCGCTTCACAGCCGTTGACGTGTGTGATCTACACCGCCTTTGGCTGGGACCGATCTATGAGTAGGCAGGTCGGTACCGCACGGTAAACATCGGCAAGGGCGGCTTCCAGTTCGCGCATGCGCCGCTGATCCCGCGCTTGATGCGTGAATTGGAGCGGGGGGCATTAGCCCGTCACAATCCCTGCCGCTCCGGCGATGACGAAGCCATCGCTATGGCGCTGGCCGAGGTCCACGCCGAGTTGGTCCTGATACACCCGTTTCGCGACGGTAACGGGCGCCTTGCGCGCCTGCTTGCGCTGCTGCTGCTGTTGCAGATGGGGTTGCCGCCGCTGGATTTCGGCCCGCTGGCAGGGCGCGGACGCCGGGCCTACATCGGGGGCATCCATACGGCGGTTGGCGGCAACTACTTGCCGCTGGCGACCATGTTCGGGCGCGTTATCGAACGGTCGCGGCGCCGCGCCGCTTCCAGTGCGCGATGAAGGCCTGGGTGCTCGTCGGTTCCGCGGTCTGCCGTTCCTTGCTGAACGGCGCTCTGATGCCTTCGACCGCGCTGGAGGTCTGGGCGGATACCCGCAGAGCCGCCTTGCGCGCCGCGGCGGACTTTAAATGGGGGTTGGACTGCTTGAGCGTCATGCTGGCAATGGTACGGTCTTAGACGTATGAACGGAACACCGGTGCGCAGCGGCAACGAGAAGTCGGCTTTGCCGCTGGCGTTGATCGAGGCGGAGCTGATTGCGCGGAGGCTGGATGGCTAAACGATCGGTGGCAAGCGACAAGTCAACGGCGCGTCGCGACCTCTTCGGTGAACTCATCGAAGGCATGGGGGCCCTGGAAGATTCGCGAGGCGGCAAGCGCACGCTGCGCACGCATGCGGTGGTTTTTAAGCCAGCGCCCGAGTTGACACCCGGCGAGCGCGGCCGAAAGCGCAAGCCGCGCTGCTGACGCGAGCGGCGCCACGGATGCTGAAGCCCCTCCTGCCGATCCTCCTCGCATCACTCCTCGCAGCCTGCGGCACGGGCGACGACACCGCCGCCACTGCAGAGCCCGAGAAGGTCCTCCACGTCTACAACTGGGCCGACTACATCGCCGAGTCGACGATCCAGGACTTCGAGGCGCGGACGGGCATCAAGGTCGTCTACGACGTCTACGACGCGAGCGAGGTGCTCGAGACCAAGCTGCTGACCGGCTCCTCGGGCTACGACGTCGTCGTGCCCTCCGGCGCCCTGACGTACCGGCTGATCCAGGCCGGCGCGCTCCGCAAGCTCGACAAGTCGAAGCTCGGCAACCTCGGCAACCTCGATCCGCAGATCATGCAGCTCGTGTCGGCCAACGACCCGGGCAACGAGCACGGCGTGCCGTACCTCCGGGGGACCGCGAGCATCGGCTACAACTCGGAGATGGTCGAGAAAGTGCTCGGCACCCGCACGATCGACAGCCTGGCCGTCATCTTCGATCCGGCCATGGCGTCGAAGCTCGCCGAATGCGGGATCACGTGGCTGGACGCACCGGCCGACATGTTCCAGCTCGCGTTCATCTACCTGGGCCTCGACGCCAACAGCCACCGGCCGGAAGACCTTGCGGCCGCGGAGGCGCTGCTCACGCGCGCGCGGCCGTACGTTCGCTACTTCCACTCGTCGCAATACCTGAACGATCTCGCGAGCGGCGAAGTCTGCCTCTCCGTCGGCTGGAGCGGTGGCATCGAGCAGGCGCGCCAGCGGGGCGCCCAGGCGGCGGCGCCGGTCGAGGTGACGCACGTGATCCCGAAGGAGGGCGCGCCGCTGTGGTGCGACATGGTCGCGATACCGGCCGACGCGCCGCATCCGGAGAACGCCTACCTGTTCCTCGACTACCTGATGGAGCCGCAAGTCATCGCCGACATCACGAACACAGTGGGGCAGGCGAACGGCAATACCGCCTCGCTTCCGTACGTCGCCGAGGCCGTCCGCAACAATCCCTCCATCTACCCGTCGGAGGAGGTCTACCGGCGGCTGACGATCGACCGTTCCTGGTCGCCCGAGCAGATGCACGCAGTCAATCGCGTTTGGACGAGGATCAAGGCGGCGCGTTGAGCGAGCCGGGAGGAGGTTCACGGTAGGAGTCGCCGATCGAGCGGCATCGGGCGCAGTCATGAGGCGTTGTCGATATGTCATGGATGACATACCACGCCCGTCGATCGTGCGGACCGGCCACTCGTGCCAACGAGGTGACTGCATGCGAACGGAAGTTGCCCGAACGCTGAAGGCCCGCGGCTGGAAGGTCGGCGACGCGACGGAGTTTCTCGGTCTATCGGACCAGGAAGCGGCCCTTGTGGAGCTGCGCCTGTCATTGAGTCGTTCAGTGCGCGAGCGCCGGCTGAAGCTGGGGCTGTCGCAGGTCGAACTCGCGTCTCGCCTCGGTTCGAGCCAGTCGCGCGTTGCAAAGCTCGAGGGCGCCGATGCCACCGTTTCGATCGACCTGTTGATCCGTGGGCTGCTTGCGCTTGGTGCGAGCCGTCGCGAGATCGCTCGCGCGCTGGCGGAATAGACGACTGCGATTCGCGCTACAGTTCCCGCACCACCGCCCACGGGAGCCGCACCATGTCCGTCAAGGTCCTCTACACCACGCACGCCGTCGCCACCGGCGGCCGCAACGGCCACACGCGGTCCGCCGACGGCATCGTCGATGTCGACCTCTCGATTCCGAAGGCGATGGGCGGCCCGGGCCGGGCCGGCGCGACAACGCCCGAGGACCTGTTCGCCGCGGGCTACGCGGCCTGCTTCTGCAGCGCCGTCGAGTTCGTGGCCCGGCAGTCGGGCCTGCGGCTCGGCTCGCTCGAGATCCGCGCCAATGTCGGGATCGGGCCGCGCGAGGCTGGCGGCTTCGGGCTGGTCGCGAGTCTCGCGGCGACGGTCGGCGGACTCCCGCAGGCCGAGGCCGAGAAGCTCGTGGCCGCGGCGCACCAGGTGTGCCCGTACTCCAACGCGACGCGCGGCAACCTCGACGTCGGCCTGGAGGTCGCGGTGGTCTGAGAGACATTTACGGCCGGTGGGCGCTCGATGCGAGTTGCGGTCTCGATCCTGAATTGACACGTTCGCGACAAATAGAAGCGGAGACGGCCGGGATGCCTTGGTGCAGCGTGGCGCTGGTTCACTTCGTTGCCACGAGTGTCCCGGATCTGAGACAATCGCCGTGCTTCGACCTGTCGTGTTTCACCGCTGTTCGAAATCGAGCTTGCACGGCGACGGCTGACGGAGATGCTGCATGAGCACGAATAAGACGCTGGTGGCGCGTAATTCGAAGGAGCTTGCCGAAGTGCTGGGTCTCACGGACGCGGACCGGGCGGCAATGGAGATCCAACTCGAATTGGCTGGGCAGATTGGTCTGGAGGCTCGCCGGGCAGGGATGACTCACGTGGAGCTTGCGCGGCTCGCTGGGGCGTCTCGACCCAGAGTCACCGCGATTCTCAATGGCAATCTGGACGGAGTGTCCACAGACCTCTTGCTGCGCATTCTGGCCGCACTCGGTGTGCGGGTGCGCCTCAGGTTTCACCGGGCAGCTTGATGGTCGTGCCGCGCCAGCCGGCGTAGTCTCTGCCTCTCCCAGCCACAACCCCGCCGGAGGCTGTCATGGGCCTGGTGCGCCGAGTGAACTACTTCCAAGGCCGACTGCGGTCCGCCGACGACTTCCAGGCCGAGCAGGAGTACCAGCGCGCGAGGTCGCGACTCCACAACCGACGCCTGCACTGCTCCGGCGTGGCGAGCGGGCTCACGGTGTCGCTGGCTGGCGGCACGTCCCGCCCGGCCATCACGGTGCGGACTGCCAGCCGATCGAGCTCGCGGACGACGTCGATGACGACGGTGCTTCGGTGATCGCCAACGTCGTCGTCGGGCTCGTGGCCCTGCTGCACCTCTACTTCCTCGTGCTCGAGATGTTCCTGTGGGACAAGCCCGCCGGACTACGCGCGTTCGGCCACACGAAGGAGGCCGCGGCCGCCTCCAAGGTGCTGGCAGCGAACCAGGGGCTCTACAACGGCTTTCTCGCCGCGGGGTTGATCTGGGGGCTCGCGCGCGGTGTCGAGGGGACGGACATCAAGGTGTTCTTCCTCACCTGCGTGCTGATCGCCGGCGTGTACGGGGCACTGACGGCGAGTCGCAAGATCCTCTACGTGCAGGCCCTGCCGGCTGCGATCGGGCTGGCGCTGGTGCTGCTTTGGTGAGTGATCCTTGGCGAGAGTTGCGCTGAGGCAGCGAGCCAGTCGCGCGCTGGCGGAGTCAACCAGGCGGGCCGTCGCACGTTCAACTCACCGGCTCGCCCGGATCGTGCGCGAAGTGCCGATTCACCCACTCACGGGTTTCTTTGTGGTACCCGCGCTGCGCGTCACCCTGCGCGCGTGCAGCACCAGCGCAATGCCGCCGAGGATCGCGACCGAGCACAGCACGAGACGCAGCGACAGCCGCTCGCCGAGCAGCAGCACGCCGCCGATGGCCGCAATGACTGGCACGCTCAGCTGCACCGTCGCCGCATGGGTCGCGCGCAGCGCAGGCAACACCGTGTACCAGAGGGAGTAGCCGAGCCCCGAGGCGACGGCGCCCGACAGCACCGCCAGCAGCGCGCCACGTGCATCCCACGCGAACATGCCGAGCGAGACGGCGCTCAACAGCGCTCCGAACACCGCCGCCCTGCGGAAGTTGCCCGCCGTCGTTTCGATCGGGTGCGTGCTGGCGCGCCCCATCAGCGAATACGCTCCCCACGCAATGCCTGCGACAGTCATCAAGGTCGCGCCGACCCAGTGCGGCGCCGTGGCGCCGGGCAGCATCAGCGCCACGAGGCCCCCGAGCGCGAGCAGCAAGCCTGCCGTTTGCAGGGGCGTGAACCGCTCCCCGCGCAGCAGGCCGTACAGGATCATCGTGGCCTGGACCGCACCGAACAGGATCAGGGCGCCCGTGCCGGCACTGAGCGAGACGTAGGCGAACGAGAACGCGGCCGCGTAGGCGAACAGGCTGAAGGCCGCTGCCCAGCTGCCGGCGAGTGCACTCCCGCCCGTGCGAATCCGCACGATCAACCACAAGGTCGCGGCGCCGGAGACGAGCCGGATCACCGTGAAGGTGGCGGGATCGATCGAGCGTCGTCTCGAGCGCCTGGCGGCAGAGGATCGAGTTCGCCGCAAAGGCCGTCATCGTGAGCAGCGTCAGGACCAGCAGGCGCCCGGTTCGATCGGCGCCGGCCCTCGGTTGGTTCGAATCCTTTATGAAAGCCATTGTGGCCGAGTGGTCCCCACGCTCGAGTTCAAAGCAGGTAGCGCTCGATGGGAAGGGCTCCATGGAACACCCCGAGAATGTCGATATTCTCGGCGTCCTCGTGAATCAGATACGCGATGCGGTAATGGCTGTAGTGGAGGATGCGCACCTCCCGGCCGGTCACATAGTGGTACCGGTGTCCGAGCTTGGGGTGCTCCTGCAACACCCGCACGGAAGCGTGAATGGCAAGAGCTACACGCTCGGCTGCGGCTGGGTTATCGGTGGCGATGTAGTCGTGGATGTCGCGCAGCCACAGTTGCGCTTCGGCGGTCCAGGCTACTTGCGCCATTGCCGGATCCGATGGGCCATTTCGTCGTTGGGCACGACGCGACGGGCATCGGAATCGGCAAGGCCACGCTCGACCATCACGCTGAACGCCAGCTCCCGGACCAGTTCCTCATGTGAACTGTCGTCGGGCTGCTGCTGCAGTAAGCGGACGAGGTCTTCTTTGGGTGTGGCCATGGCAGAACTCTAGCACCGGCGGACTGCAAGCATCAAAGATGGCGGGTTCTGGCACACCGCGGGAATTTGTCGGAGAAGTCCGCAAATGAAAACCCTCCGCCGGGGTGCGGTTGGCACTAGTGGGCCAGTCGCGCCCAAGCATGGCTCAGTCCGCAGCGTCGTCACTGCGCCCGGTCGGAGGCGCCTCGTCCTCGCCACCCGGAGCAAGCTTCATCGCGGCCCAACGCCGCAGTTCGCGCACCTTCTTGGGCCCCGTGCCGGGTTGGCGGACCAGCGTCTCGATGCTGCGCATGACCGCGGCGATCTCGAGGTCGGCTGCGACCCCGTCCGCCTTCACGCCCCAGAGGTCGATTCTGCGCTCGCAGCGTTCGCCGAACCGCAGCACGGTATGGAACCACCGCGGCTGTCGCCAGTTCCCGAGCAGCAGGTCCATGCCCGCCGCCACGAGCGACACCGGGATGAGCGTGATGTCCAACAGTGCTTCCGCGCCCAGCTTGACCTGGAACACCAGCACGTCGCGCAGGAGTCGCAGGCGTGAGCCGGGATTGAGGTTAGCCGTCATGGTTCCTGCGGCGAGCCGTCGGGGCGACGGGGCTTGAGAGCGCCACTTTGGTAGGCCAGCTCCAGTGCTGCCTTGAGCCAGGCGAGGCGTTGCTCGGGCGTTCGGCGCGCGAAGGACCAGCGACGCAGGGCCTCTGCATCTTCAAAGGTGCCCCAGGCGCTCGGCTCGTGATCAGGATCGAAGGTTTTCACTTGCTCAACCCTTGAGCGACTCGAACCTGGTGGCCACCGATGCTCATCACCGGGGCAGCGGTCCAGAGTTCCTCAAAAGGCACCTCGGGCGACAGCATGATGTCGACCGTCGGGCGTGTGTTCGAGCTGTCCCAGAAACTGAACACCTGCATGTTGCGCACGGTCTGCCACTCGCGCCGCTGCTCCGGATCGGCCAGCGCGATCGGATCGACAGGCGCCAGCGGGCGGTAGCCCGCCACCGTGAGAGCCTGGGCTGCAGCGTGCGCGGAATCGGCCGAAAGGTCGATGACGAGGTCAACGTCGGCAGTCAGGCGATCGAGCCCGTGCAGCACCAGCGCGAGCCCGCCGACGAGCACGAACCGAACCCTGGCGGCGGCGAGTACTGCGAAGAGGCCGATGAAGTCGGTGGGCATGGGTCATTGTCCCTTCCGACACTTCGATATGCCAGACATCGGGAGGGCCTGCCGGCCCCCCCGTGGTTTCTCCGTACAACCAATGGTGTAGCAGCCCCACGGCGGATTCCTGCTAGCGTCCGGATCCGTCGTGCCGCAACTCCGCGGCCCCGCCAGGAGAACCCCCGTGGCCACGCCTCCAACCATCGACTGGGATGCGGTCATCGCCGATCCACGCTTCCAGGAGCTGCACCGCAAGAAACAGACGTTCCTGACCACGCTGATGATCGTCTCGGTGTTCTTCTACTTCCTGCTGCCGATCGGCGCCGCGTACTTCCAGGACCTTTACCGCGTCAAGGTCTGGGGCGTCATCAACTTCGGCCTGTTGTTCGCGCTGAGCCAGTTCATCGTCGCTTGGGGGATCGCGTATTTCTACTCGTGGCGCGCCAACCGGGACTTCGACCGCATGGCCCGCGAGCTCGCGGCGCACTACGAAAAGAAGGCGGGCTGAGCCATGCAGACGCAACATCGAAGATGGATCGCGTACGCGCTCGCGGGCGTCCTGGTCATCGTGAGCGGCACGGCACTCGCGCAGGGCGCCGTGGCACCGGAGTACCGCTGGCTCACGTTCGCGGTGTTCGCGGCGATCATCGGGCTCACGATGTACGTCACCTACCTTGCCGCGAAGCGCGTCAAGACGGCGTCGGACTTCTACACCGCCGGCGGCGGCATCACCGGCCTGCAGAACGGCTGGGCGATCGCCGGCGACTATCTCTCGGCCGCCTCGTTCCTCGGCATCGCGGGCCTGATCTCGCAGTACGGCTACGACGGTTTCATGTACTCCGTCGGCTGGCTCGTTGCGTACATCACGGTGCTGCTGGTGATCGCCGAACCCTGCCGCAACATCGGCCGCTACACGCTCCCGGACATCCTCGCTTACCGCAACGACCCGAAGGCGATGCGCATCGTCGGGGCGCTGTCGGTGATCACGGTCTCGACCTTCTACCTGACCGCGCAGATGGTGGGCGGCGGCGTGCTGGTCAAGACGCTGATCGGCATCGACTACGAGATCTCGGTGATCGCCGTGGGCGTGCTGATGCTGGCCTACGTGCTGTTCGGCGGCATGGTCGCGACCACGTGGGTGCAGATCATCAAGGCCATCCTGCTCGTGATCGCCTCGCTGGTGCTGGTGGTGCTGGTCTGGCTGCCCTACGGATTCTCGCTGCCGGCCTTCCTGCAGGACGTGGTGGGTGATCCCAAGGTGCAGTCGCGCGTCGCCTCGCTGCTCGGCGACCCGGCCCGCAACATGTCCGCGATCGAGCTCGGCCAGCGTTTCCTCGAGCCGGGCCTGTACTTCAAGAGCCCGATCGACCAGATCTCGCTCGGCATGGCGCTCGTGTTCGGCACGGCCGGCCTGCCGCACATCCTGATGCGCTTCTTCACCGTGCCGACCGCGCAGCAGGCGCGCAAGTCGGTGGTCTGGGCCATGGCCATCATCGGCGGCTTCTACGTGCTGACGCTGTTCCTCGGCTTCGGCGCCGCGAAGCACGTCGGCCCGGCCGCGATCGCCGCGGTGGACGCCGGCGGCAACATGGCCGGCCCGCTGCTCGCGCAGTTCCTCGGCGGCGGACCGAACTCGTTCCTTGGCAACTTCATGCTGGCGTTCGTCTCGGCCGTGGCGTTCGCGACGATCGTCGCGGTGGTGGCGGGCCTGGTGCTGGCGGCCGCCTCGGCGATCGCGCACGACCTGTACGTGGGCGTGTATCACGGCGGCGACACCGTTCCGCCGCAGCAGCAGGTGCGCGCTGCACGCATCGCGACCGTGTTCGTGGGCGCGCTGGCGATCACGATCGGCATCGCCGCCAAGGGCCAGAACGTCGCGCACCTCGTGGCGCTGGCGTTCGCGGTGGCCGCCTCGGCGAACTTCCCCTGCGTGCTGCTGACGCTTTACTGGAAGCGCTGCAATACCGCGGGCATCGTCGCCGGCATGATCGTCGGCACCGTGCTCGCGGTGGGGCTCACGCTGGTGTCGCCCAACGTCACCTATCCGAAAGCCGTCAAGGCGGCGGCGCAGAAGGTGCTCGACGGTGAGACCGCCAAGCGCACGGCGATCGAGGCCGCGCTGGCCTCGGCCGACGCGATGGCTGCGGGGCAGGCGAAGCTCGACCTTGCGCTGCTCGACAGGGCCGTGCAGAAGGCGAACGACGACCTCGTCAAGTTCGAGGGCCGGGAGACTTCGTTCCTCGGTCTCGAGAAGCCGCTCTTCCAGTTGAAGAACCCGGGCATCATCTCGATTCCGCTCGGGTTCCTCGCGGTGCTGCTCGGTTCGCTGCTGTTCCGCGACAAGCGCTCCGAGGCGCTCTGGCCGGAGGTCTACGCGCGGCAGAACACCGGCATCCTGGCGTCGAAGGCGGCGTCCCACTGAGCATGAACGGAGCGTCGACGACGGGGCGGGTGTAGCGTCTGCGAGATGGCGACACCCGTCCTGATCGTCGAATCGACGCTGCGCTTCCTGCGCGAGCACGTGCCGTTCTCGGAAATGGCGCGCAAGGACCTCGAGTTCATCGCCGCGCGCGCTCAACTGGCGTACTTCCCGGTCGGCACGACGATCGTCGATCCGGCCGACGGCATGGCGCAGCACCTGCACATCATCCAGCGCGGGCACGTGCGCGTGCAGAACATGGCGGTCCCGGGCGACGACGAGGTACGCGGCGCCGGCGAGTGCTTCCCCGTGGCCGCGCTCGCTGCGGGCTCGGCGGGAACGCGGCGCTTCGAGGCGACGGAGGACGTCTTCTGCTATCGGGTGGCTCGAGGCGACTTCGACGCGTTGCGTCGCGAGTCCGCTCCGTTCGCCGCATTTTGCACGCAGGCCCTTGCGGGCATCGTCCATCACTCGCTCGGTCAGCTGCGAAAGAACTTCACCCAGCGCGCGCTCGAGCAGCAGACGATGTTCGAGTCGCTGCGGACCGTGATCCGGCGCGCCCCCGTGTCGTGCGAGAAGGGCACGTCGATCCGTGCCGCGCTCGAGACCATGCGCAACGAGCGCATCGGTACCATCGCCGTGGTCGACTCGACGCAGCGTCCGGTGGGCATCTTCACGCTGACCGACCTGATGGAGCGTGTGGTGCTCCCGGGCGTGGACCTCGGCGCCCCGGTCATGGCCGTGATGACGCCGGATCCCGGCACGATGAGCGACATGGCGACCGCTCAGGAAGCCCTCGCGCACATGGCGCAGCGCGGGTTGCACCAGATCATGGTGACGCGCGAGGGCCGGCTGGCCGGCATCGTCTCCGAACGCGACCTCTTCGGGCTGCAGCGGCTCACCATGCGCAACGTGCTGCAGTTCATCCGCCACGCGCGGGACGTCGCGGGCCTGCGGCGAGCCACGCGCGACATCGACGCGCTGACCGACAACCTGATCGTGATGGGCGCGGCCGCCGAGACGCTCACCCAGACCATCACTGCGCTCAACGACGCGCTGACTCAGAAGCTGTTCGCGCTGCTGCTGCCGCGGTTCGACCTCGACGACCTCGACTGGTGCTGGCTGTCGGTCGGCAGCGAGGGGCGGCGCGAGCAGACGGTCGCGACGGACCAGGACAACGCCCTGATCTTCCTGGGCGCGACGGGCGCATCGCCGGCGATCCGGGAGCGCCTGCTCGCGTTCGCGCGGGCCGCCAACGAAGGACTGGCGGAGCTCGAGTTTCCGCTCTGCCCCGGCAACATCATGGCCAGCAACCCCGAGCATTGCCTCGATACCGTCGAGTGGCGCGAACGATTCGCCGGCTGGATCCGCGAGCCGACGCCGGCGGCCCTGCTGGGCGCCAACATCTTCTTCGATTTCCGCGCGCTCGCGGGCAAGGCCGAGCTGGCGGAGAGCCTGCGCACCTGGCTCGGCAACGTCGCCTCGGAGAACAAGCTGTTCCTGCGCATGCTGGTGGCGAACGCCATGCAGGCGGAGGCGCCACTCGGCGTGATCCGAAAGTTCCGAACGGACGACGGCGAGCACGCCGGCACCCTCGACCTCAAGACGCAGGGCACGCGCATCTTCGTCGACGCGGCGCGGGCCTTCGCGCTGGCCTTGGGGATCGCCGAGACCAACACGTCGCAACGGCTCAGGCTCGCCGGCCGGCGGCTGAACATCGACGAGCGCCAGATGGCCTCCGTGGTCGAGGCCTACCACTTCCTGCAGATGCTGCGACTGCGCGCGCAGCGGGGCGAACTCGATGCGGAGCCCGCGGGCGCGCCCGCCAGCGACCGCGCGCGCCCG
>CAVWEX010000004.1:0-52272 GCA_963754125.1 uncultured Gammaproteobacteria bacterium | reverse complement strand
CAGCGCCGCGTCTTGCGCAGCTTCTGGATCGCCTGCAGCTGCGCGCTGATCGCGGCGAGCTCGGCTTCGGCCGTGGCGATGTCCTGCTTCTCGCTGCGGGCGCGGATCGCCTCCTCGGCGGCCTTCTTGGCCTCGAGCACCTTGACCTCGTCGAGGTCGGCAGCGCGGATCGCCGTGTCGGAGAGCACGTTGATGTGGTCGGGCTGCACCTCGAGGAAGCCGCCCTGCACGTACACCATCTCCTCTTCTTCCTTGCCCGGCACCTTGATGCGCACCGTGCCTGCCTTGATCTGCGTGATCAGCGGGGCGTGGCGGGGGTAGATGCCGAGCTCGCCCATGATGCCCGGGAGCACCACGAACTCCGCGTCGCCGGAGTAGATGGACTCCTCCGCGCTGACGACGTCGATTCGAATGGTGGCCATGGTGGTTCCTTACTGCAGGGTCTTGGCCTTCTCAACCGCCTCTTCGATCGCGCCGATCATGTAGAACGCCTGCTCGGGCAGGTGGTCGTACTCACCGGCCACGATCGCCTTGAAGCCGCGGATGGTGTCCTTGAGCGGCACGAACTTGCCGGGGCTGCCCGTGAAGACTTCCGCGACGTGGAACGGCTGCGACAGGAAGCGCTGGACCTTGCGGGCGCGCGCCACGATCAGCTTGTCCTCGGGTGACAGCTCGTCCATGCCGAGGATCGCGATGATGTCGCGCAGTTCCTTGTAGCGCTGCAGCACGGCCTGCACCGCGCGCGTCGTCTCGTAGTGCTCCTCGCCGATCACGTTCGGGTCCACCTGGCGCGAGGTCGAGTCGAGCGGGTCCACCGCCGGGTAGATGCCGAGCGAGGCGATGTCGCGCGAGAGCACGACGGTCGCGTCGAGGTGCCCGAACGTGGTCGCAGGCGACGGGTCGGTCAAGTCGTCCGCCGGGACGTACACGGCCTGGATCGAGGTGATCGAGCCGACCTTCGTCGAGGTGATTCGCTCCTGCAGGCGACCCATTTCCTCGGCCAGCGTCGGCTGGTAACCCACCGCGGAGGGCATGCGCCCGAGCAGCGCCGACACCTCGGTGCCTGCAAGCGTGAAACGGTAGATGTTGTCCACGAAGAACAGGATGTCGCGGCCATCGTCGCGGAACCGCTCGGCCATCGTCAGGCCCGTGAGCGCGACGCGCAGGCGGTTGCCCGGCGGCTCGTTCATCTGGCCGAACACCATCGCCACCTTCGACTGGCTCAGGTCTTCCTGGACGATGACCTTCGCCTCGGACATCTCGTGGTAGAAGTCGTTGCCCTCGCGGGTGCGCTCGCCGACCCCGGCGAACACCGACAGGCCCGAGTGCTGCATCGCGATGTTGTTGATCAGCTCGAGCATGTTGACGGTCTTGCCCACGCCGGCGCCGCCGAACAGGCCGATCTTGCCGCCCTTCGCGAACGGGCAGATCAGGTCCATGACCTTGATGCCGGTCTCGAGCAGCTCGACCGAGGGCGCCAGCTCGTCGAACTTCGGCGCGGACTGGTGGATCGAGCGGCGCTCGTCGGACTCGATCGGACCGCGCTCGTCGATCGGGCGGCCGAGCACGTCCATGACGCGGCCGAGCACGCCGGGGCCCACGGGCACGGAGATCGCCGCCCCCGTGTTGCGCACCTTCATGCCGCGCTGCAGTCCGTCGGACGAGCCGATCGCGATGGTGCGCACGACGCCGTCGCCGAGCTGCTGCTCGACTTCGAACGTGAGTCCCTTCTCGGCCAGCTTGTTGTCGCTGTCCTCGAGGACCAGCGCATCGTAGATCCTCGGCATCGCATCGCGCGGGAACTCGATGTCGATGACCGCGCCGATGGTCTGGACGATGGTGCCGTGAGCTTGTGACATGGTCTTGTCCTGAATCTGTTTGCGTTGCCTGGATGCGTGACCGCGGCTAGACGGCCGCTGCGCCGCCGACGATCTCCGAGAGTTCCTTGGTGATCGAAGCCTGGCGGCTCTTGTTGTAGATGAGCTGCAGCTCCTCGATGATGCTCTGCGCGTTGTCCGAGGCGGACTTCATCGCCACCATCCGCGCGGACTGCTCGGAGGCGATGTTCTCGGCCGCCGCCTGGTAGACGAAGGTCTCCAGGTAGCGCACCAGCAGCTCGTCGAGCACCGTCTTCGGGTCGGGCTCGTACAGGTAGTCCCAGTTGCCCGCGCCCACCTCGTCGCCGGACATCTTCTGCCCCTCGTGCGTCTGCCACTCGCTCGGGATCGGAATCATCGTGCCGTGGACCGGCTCCTGCTTCATCGTGTTGATGAAGCGATTCGAAAAGATGTGCACCTCGTCGAGCCGGTTCTCCCGGAAACCGTCGATCAGCATCTTCACCGGGCCGATCAGGCGCTCGAGCGCCGGGCGGTCGCCATAGTTGACGACCTGCGAGACCACCTTGCCGCCCATGCGGTTGATGAACCCGAAGCCCTTGTTGCCGATGGTGCAGTACTCGACCTCGATGCCCTGCGCGGTCCAGGCCTTGTGCTGGTTGAGGACGATACGCAGCAGGTTGGTGTTGAGGCCGCCGCAGAGGCCCTTGTCGGTCGTCACCACGATCGCGCCCACGCGGTGCACCGTCTGGCGCCGCGACAGCAGTTCGTGCCGGTACTCGGAGTTGGCCTGGGCCGCGTGCATCGCGATGTTGAGGATGCGCTGTGCGTACGGGCGGCCCGTGCGCATGCGCTCCTGCGCCTTCTTCATCTTCGAAGCAGCGACCATTTCCATCGCCTTGGTGATCTTGCGCGTGTTCTGCACGCTCTTGATCTTGAGGCGGATTTCCTTGGTTCCGGCCATGTTGGCTCCCGGCGCGTGCTCAGTACGCGCCGTTCTTCGTGAAGTCCTCGATCGCCGCGGCGAGCGCCTTCTCGTCGTCGGCGTTCATTTCCTTGCGTGGTCTCGATCCGGTCGAACAGCTCCTTGTACTTCGACTTCACGTGCTGGCGGAGGCCCGACTCGAACGCGAGTGCGCGCTTGACCTCGACGCCGTCGAAGAAGCCCTTGCTGACCGCGAACAGCGTGACCGCCTGCTCGGCGACCGAGATCGGCGAGTACTGGGGCTGCTTCATCAGCTCGGTGACGACGCGGCCGCGATCGAGCTGCTTGAGCGTGGCCTGGTCGAGGTCCGAGGAGAACTGCGCGAAGGCCGCGAGCTCGCGGTACTGCGCGAGCGCGAGGCGCACACCGCCGCCGAGCTTCTTGATCACCTTGGTCTGCGCCGCGCCGCCGACGCGCGACACGGAGATGCCGGCGTTGATGGCCGGGCGGATGCCGGCGTTGAACAGGTCGGTCTCGAGGAAGATCTGGCCGTCGGTGATCGAGATCACGTTGGTCGGCACGAACGCGGAGACGTCGCCCGCCTGCGTCTCGATGATCGGCAGCGCGGTGAGCGAGCCGGTCTTGCCCTTGACCGCGCCCTTGGTGAACTTCTCGACGTACTCCTCGTTGACGCGCGCGGCGCGCTCGAGCAGGCGGCTGTGCAGGTAGAACACGTCGCCCGGATACGCCTCGCGACCCGGGGGACGGCGCAGCAGCAGCGACACCTGGCGATAGGCCCAGGCCTGCTTGGTGAGGTCGTCATAGATGATGAGCGCGTCCTGGCCGCGGTCGCGGAAGTACTCGCCCATGGTGCAGCCCGAGTACGGCGCGATGTACTGCATCGCCGCGGACTCGGAGGCCGAGGCGGCGACGACGATGGTGTAGGCCATCGCGCCGGTTTCCTCGAGCTTGCGCACGACGTTCGCGATCGTCGAGGCCTTCTGGCCGATCGCGACGTAGATGCAGATGAGGTCCTTGCCCTTCTGGTTGATGATCGTGTCGACCGCGACGGCGGTCTTGCCGGTCTGGCGATCGCCGATGATCAGCTCGCGCTGGCCGCGGCCGATCGGCACCATCGCGTCGATGGCCTTGAGGCCGGTCTGCACCGGCTGGCTCACGGACTTGCGGGCGATGACGCCCGGCGCCACCTTCTCGATGACGTCGAATTCCTTGGCCTCGACCGGGCCCTTGCCGTCGATCGGATGGCCGAGCGCGTTGACGACGCGGCCGATCAGCTCGGTGCCGACGGGCACCTCGAGGATGCGGCCGGTGCACTTGACCGTGTCGCCCTCGGTGATGTGCTCGTACTCGCCGAGGATCACCGCGCCGACCGAGTCGCGCTCGAGGTTGAGCGCGAGGCCGAAGGTGTTCTTCGGGAACTCGAGCATTTCACCCTGCACGGCGTCCTGCAGGCCGTGGATGCGCACGATGCCGTCCGTGACCGACACGACGGTGCCGACGCTGCGCGCCTCGGTGGCCGACGTGAAGTTCTGGATCCGTGCCTTGATCAGTTCGCTGATCTCAGAAGCCTTGATCGACATTTCGCATTCCTCTGCAGGCCGTCGCCGCGCGGGCGGCTGGGCCGGGTGAAATCTGTTCAGCCAGTCAGGTCAGTCGCGAGCCGCTCGAGCTTGCCCTTGAGGGAGCCGTCGATCAGCAGGTCGCCCGACCGCACCACCGCGCCGCCGATCAACGCCGGATCGACGGAGCACTGCAACCGCACGTCGCGTCGCAGCCGGGTGCGCAGCGCGGCCGCGAGCCGCTCCTTCTGCGCATCGCCGAGGGCCGTCGCGGAGACGATCTCCACGTCGGCCACGTTCTGGGCCTCGGCTTCGAGCGCCTTGAACTGCGCCGCGATCTCCGGCAGGAAATCGAGGCGCCCGTTCTCGGTGAGCAGGTCGAGCAGCGCCCGGCCCTGCGTGTCGAGGTCGGCGCCGCAGATGCCGGCGATGAGGTCCTCGAGCTGCGCCGTGGAGACGCCCGGGCTGCTCTCGAGCAGCTGGAACTCCTCGCTCAGCACCACGCTGCGGGCGTTGCCGAGCCAGCGGGACCATTCCGCCAGCCGGCCCTGCTCGCGCGCGGCGGCAAAGGCCGCCTTGGCGTAGGGTCTGGCTACCGTGGCTCTCTCGGCCATGCGTCGTTTCTCCGGATCCGTGTCGCCGCGGCCGTCAGGCCTTGGCGCCTTCGATCTCGCGCGCGAGCTTCTCGATCAGATCGGCGTGGGCCTTTGGATCGATCTCGCGCTCGAGCAGCCGCGAGGCGCCGGCGACGGCCAGCGTCCCCACGTCCTTGCGCAGCGCGTCACGGGCGCGGGCCTGCTCGAGGGCCACTTCCTGCCGCGCGTCGCCGACGAGCCGCTGGCCCTCGGAGATGGCGGTGGAACGGGCGTCCTCGATGATCTCGCTCGACCGGCGGTTCGCCTGGTCGACGATCTTCAGGGCCTTCTCGCGCGCCTCGTCCACGATCGCCTGGGCGTCACCGCTCGCCTGGTGCAGCTCCTTCTGGCCGCGCTCGGCGGCCGCGAGGCCGTCGGCGATCTTCTTCTGGCGATCCTCGATCGCCTTCATCAGCGGGGGCCAGATGAACTTGACGCTGAACCAGATCAGGATCAGGAAGACGATCGCCTGGCCGATGATCGTCGCATTGATGTTCATGGCGACGTCCTCGCGTCAGACGCGTTTCAACCCTGGATGACGGACAGGAGCGGGTTCGCGACCGCGAAGAACATCGCGAGCGCCACGCCGATCAGGAATGCCGCGTCGATCAGGCCGGCGAGCAGGAACATGCGGCCCTGCAGCGTCGGGATGAGCTCCGGCTGGCGGGCGGCCGCCTCGAGGAACTTCGAGCCCATGATGCCGATGCCGATGCAGGCGCCGATCGCGCCCAGGCCGATGATCAGGCCGATCCCTAAGGCGGTGAAGGCCTGGATCTGGGCGAGGTACTGTGCCATTTCCATTGTCGTCTCCAGTCAGTCGTGCGGTTGCGTGAACGGTTGAACGGGTCAGTGGTGCTCGGTCGCCATCGACACGTACACGATGGTGAGCACCATGAAGATGAACGCTTGCAGCGTGATGATCAGGATGTGGAAGATCGCCCAGGCGGAGCCGGCGAGGATCTGGCCGATCATCGACAGGCCGCTGCCGAACGTGAAGCCGGCCCAGCTCGCGCCCAGCAGCGCGATCAGCATGAAGACCAGCTCGCCCGCGTACATGTTGCCGAACAGTCGCATGGCGAGCGAGACGGGCTTCGAGAGCAGCTCGACGACGTTCAGCAGGAAGTTCGGGATCCACAGCAGCGGGTTCGAGCCGAACGGCGCGGTGAACAGCTCGTGCATGTAGCCGCCCGGCGCCCTTCACCTTCACCGAGTAGAACAGCACGACCGCGATCACCGAGAGCGACATCGCGAACGTGGTGTTGAGGTCGGCGGTGGGGACCACGCGCCAGTAATGGAGGCCGAACCAGCCCGCGATCACGCCCGGCAGGTCGAGCGGCAGCAGGTCCATGGCGTTCATCAAGAACACCCAGAGGAAGATCGTGAGCGCGAGCGGCGCCAGGAAGCGGCGGTCGAGGTGGAAGACTTCCTTGACCTGGGTGTCGACGAACTCGACCACCATCTCGACGAAGGCCTGGCCCTTGCCCGGGACGCCGGAGGTGGCCTTGCGCGCGGCAGCCCAGAAGAGCCCCAGCGCCAGGACGCCCGTCAGCACCGACATGAAGATCGTGTCGACGTGCCAGGTCCAGAAGCCTTCACCGACACTGAGGTGGGTCAGGTGGTGCTTGATGAATTCGGTGCTGTTCGCGGGTCCTTGGCCAGCCATGATCAGTCCGCAACTCCGAATGTTCGTTTCGTGTTCTGCCCGCCTGCGCGGGCCGCCCCAAACCAGTATCCGAAGAAGGTCGCGACATAGGCGGCGAGCAGGGCCACCGCATCGACCTTCGTTGACCGGAACGCCACCACCAGCAGGGCAAGGGTGAAGCCGACCTTCACGACCCAGCCGGAGAAGAAGCTCCAGGCCACCCGCTGCGCGCTTGCGCCCTCGCCGTGCCGCAGCATCGCGAACGCCATCAGCGACGTCGCCGCGACACCGATCCCGGCCCCGAGCAGCGCCGACGCGCCCGAACGGGAGCCCCACACCGCGAGGCAGGCGGCCGCAACGACCGCCCCGAGCAACACCTGCCAGAGCACGACGCGCATCGCACGTCGCCGCCCCTGCTGGATCTCCGCGTTGCTCAAGGCCTCACACCTGCGTCCGGGCAACAAAAAAGCCACGTCATGTGCCGGGCGCTTCCGGCCACGGGTGGCATTTCGATCCGCTGCCCGGGCACGCCATGCTGCACTGCACAGCCTCCGGAAGGCCGCAAATTATATCTGGTCTTTTTGCACTGCTTCAATGCAGCAAACGCTGTTAAGACCTTGGGCAGCCTGCGTCTTACACGGATGCCGTCCGCGGGTTCCCGAGACTCGGACGGTCACAGCTGGAACGAGCAACGGGCACTTTGAGTATTCAGTCAAACTGAATAGTTGTGCTTCCAGACTGCGCGCTATCAAGGTAATAATCAATAAAATCCGCGTAATAGCGGCGGCGTTGAACGGCGCCTGTCCACCGTTGCGCCACGGCTTGCCGGAGCCGGTCCCGGTGCCTCGCACCGGGCGCCATTCACTGGATGTGCGCGAGGATGCCGTCGAGCTCGTCGAGGCTGTTGTAGGCGATGACCAGCCGACCCCGACCCTTCGCACCCTGCTGCAGCTGCACCCGCGCGCCGAGCTTGTCGGTGAGGTCCTGCTCCAGCCGTGCGACGTTCGGGTCCCGGCGCGGCGGCTCGCGATCGCCGGTGTCGTCCTTCCCGGTGGCAAGGCGCCGCACCAGCGCCTCGGTCTCGCGAACCGACAGGCCCTTCTTCGCGACCAGCAGCGCCACCTCGGCCTGCTGGCGCGCCGCGGCGAGCCCGAGCAGCGCGCGGGCGTGTCCCATCTCGAGCTGCCGGGTCTCGACCAGCGTCTTGACCTCCTCGCCGAGCTCCAGCAGCCGCAGCAGGTTGCTCACCGCGGCGCGCGAGCGCCCCACGGCGTCGGCCGCCGTCTGGTGGGTCATGTCGAACTCGCGGATCAGCCGGTCGAGCGCGCGGGCCTCCTCCAGCGGGTTGAGGTTCTCGCGCTGGATGTTCTCGATCAGCGACATCGCCACGGCAGCGTCGTCCGGCACGTCGCGGATGACGGCCGGAATGGCGTGCAGGCCCGCCATCTGGGCGGCGCGCCAGCGGCGCTCGCCAGCGATGATCTCGTAGCGCAGCGGCTCACCCGTGCGCTGCGCGGCCAGCGGCCGCACCACGATCGGCTGCACCACGCCCTGGGCGCGGATGGAGTCGGCGAGTTCCTGCAGGCTCTCCGGCCGCATGTCGAGGCGCGGCTGGTAGCGGCCGCGCTGCAGCAGGTCCACGGGAATCCGGGCGAGCTCCTCGTCGAGCGGCGGCGCGGGCGCCTCCGGCCGGGGCGTCGTCCGGCGGGGCGGGGCGGGGGGTGCCGAGCAGCGCTTCGAGGCCCCGGCCGAGACTGGGTCGCTTGGTTGCCATGGCCGATATTATGCCGGCCACACCGCGGCGACGCAGACCGCAGAACGATTCGCACCGCGGCGGGGAGCCGAAGCATGCGCCTGATCACGGCCGTCGCCGCTTGCCTGCTCGCGTGTGCCCCGGCATCCGCGGCGCCGGCCGATGCGAGCGGACCGCTACAACCGCGGCGACGACGGGCCGTTGCTGATCGCCTCGGCCGGCCGCTTCGTTCTCGTCGATCAGGTGGACGACCCGTACCTGATCGGCCTGCAGTACCGGGGAGCCGCGCGCACCGGCTGGGCATTGCGGCCCGGGATCGGGGCGGATGCCGGGGCGGACAACCTGTGGTTCGTGTACGCCGACGTGGCGCGCGACTTCGCGCTGCCGCGACAGTGGTTCGTGACGCTGAGCTTCGGTGGCGGCTGGTTCGCCAACGGCGAGCGGGTCGGCGCGGACTTCGACCTGGAGTTCAGGAGCGGGATCGCGGTGGCACGCCGTCTGGCGTCGGGCGCGCGGCTGGGGCTGGCCGGTTACCACGTCTCCAATGGCGGGCTCGACCGCCCGAACTACGGTGCGGAAACGCTGGTGCTGTTCCTGGCACTGCCGGTCAGGCGTTAGGTTCCGACGCGTCGTCCTGCGGCGCTGCGCCGGAGGCCCGCAGCTGGGCCTCCTCCTCGCGCCGGATCAGTTCCCCGGCGAGCGCGAGGTAGGCGAGCGCGCCGCGCGAGTCCTTGTCGTGGTACATGGCCGCCTTGCCGAAGCTCGGCGCCTCCGCGAGGCGCACGTTGCGCGGGATCACCGTGCGGAACACCTTGTCGCCGAAGTGCGTGATGAGCTGCGCGGAGACCTCGTTGCTGAGGTTGTTGCGCGGGTCGAACATGGTGCGCAGGATGCCCTCGAGCTCGAGCCGCGGGTTCGCCGTGGCGCGGATCTGCCCGACGGTGTCCATGAGCGCCGAGAGGCCCTCGAGCGCGTAGTACTCGCACTGCATGGGGACGAGCACGGTGTCCGCCGCCACGAGTGCATTCAGCGTGAGCAGGTTGAGTGCCGGCGGGCAGTCGATGATCACGACGTCGTAGAGATCGCGCAGCGGCGCGAGCGCGTTGCGTAGCCGCAGCTCGCGGCCCTCGACCCCCGTGAGCTGGACCTCGGCGGCCACGAGGTCCTGGTTGCCCGGCAGCACCGTGAAGCCGCCCGGCTCGACGGGCCGCAGCACCGCCGCGGCGTCGACCTCGCCGAGCAGCACGTCGGTGAGTGAACGCTCGAGGGCGCGCTTGTCCACGCCGCAGCCCATCGTGGCGTTGCCTTGCGGGTCGCTGTCCACCAGCAGCACCTTGCGCCGCGTCGCCGCCAGCGACGCCGCGAGGTTCACGGCGGTCGTGGTCTTGCCGACCCCGCCCTTCTGGTTCGCAACCGCGATGACGCGCTTCATGGGGCGGCAAGCATACCCGAGCGTCGGTCAGCCGCCCGTCCGGTCGTGCGAGCGGGTGAGTTCCACCAGGTGCCGCTGCTCGTCGAGGCCCGGCACGGCGAGCGGATGCACTGCGACGACCTTCCAGCCGTTCAGCTTCCCAGCGATCTCGTCCTCGGGATAACGCCCCTTCATCGCGAGCAGGCGTCCGCCGCCGGCGAGCAGCGGCGCCGCAAACCGGATCAGCTCGGCGAGCGGGCCAACTGCGCGCGCGAGCACGGTGTCGAAGCGGACCTCGGGCCGGAAGGCCTCGCCGCGCGCCTGGACGACCTCGACGTTCGGCAGCGCGAGCGTGTCGCGCACGTGCTCGAGGAAGCGGCACTTCTTGCCGGTGGACTCGATCAGCGTGAAGCGGCGGGCGGGTTCGACGATCGCGAGCGGAATGCCCGGGAAGCCCGCGCCGCTGCCGACGTCGGCGATGCGCTCGCCGCGCAGGAACGGCCGCACGCTCAGGCTGTCGAGGACGTGCTTGGTGACCTGCTGGCTGCGTTCGCGGATGGCCGTGAGGTTCATCCGCGTGTTCCAGTCGTCGAGCAGGTCGAGGTGGGCGATGAGCCGGCCCGCCTGCTCCTCGGTGAGCTCGATGCCGAGTTCGCGGGCGCCGTCGGCCAGCGTGTCGGTCAGCGTCATGGCTTCACCATCGCCGCGACGAACTCGTGCACCGGCGTCGCCTCGAGCTTCGCGCGATTGGCGAACAGCGCGCGGATCCTGTCCGACTGCGCGGGCGCGAAGTGCGCGGCGATGCTGGCCTCGAATTTCTTCACCAGTGCCGGGATGCCCTCGGCGCGGCGCTCGCGGTGTCCGAGCGGAACGTCGACGTGGGCGCGACGGGTGGACGTGCCGTCCTTGAAGAACACCTGCACCGCGTTGCCGATGTGGCGCTTGCCGGCGTCGTAGTACGCCTCGGTGAACGCGACGTTCTCGCGCACCAGCATCCGGTCGCGCAGGGCGTCCACGCGCGGGTCGCCGGCCACGTCGTCCTCGTAGTCCGCCGCCGTGAGCCGGCCGAAGATCAGCGGGATCGCCGTCATGTACTGCAGGCAGTGGTCGCGGTCGGCGGGGTTCGCGAGCGGGCCCGTCTTGTCGATGATGCGCACGGCCGGCTCCTGCGTCTCGATCACCACGCGGTCGATGTCCGGCAGGCGGTCCGTGACCTCCAGGTGCAGCTGCATCGCGCACTCCACCGCCGTCTGCGCGTGGAACTCGGCGGGAAAGGCGATCTTGAAGAGCACGTTCTCCATCACGTAGCTGCCGTAGCCCTGCGGGAAGCGGAATGGCTTGCCCTCGAAGAGCACGTCGTAGAAGCCCCAGGTCTCCGCGGAGAGCGCCGAAGGATAGCCCATCTCGCCCGCGACCGAGATCAGCGCGAGGCGCACGGCGCGGCTCGCGGCGTCGCCCGCCGCCCAGCTCTTGCGCGAGCCGGTGTTGGGCGCGTGGCGGTAGGTGCGCAGCGCGCCGCCGTCGATCCAGGCATTCGACACCGCGTCGATCACCTGCTGCCGGGTGCCGCCGAGCATCTGCGTCACGACCGCGGTCGAGGCCACCCGCACGAGCAGCACGTGGTCGAGGCCGACGCGGTTGAAGCTGTTCTCGAGCGCCGACCACGCCCTGGATCTCGTGGGCCTTGATCATCGCCGTGGTGACGTCGCGCACCGTGAGCGGCCTGCGCCCTTCGGCGATGGCGCGGCGCGACAGCCAGTCGGCGACCGGCGAGGATGGCGCCGAGGTTGTCCGACGGGTGGCCCCATTCCGCGGCGAGCCAGGTGTCGTTGAAGTCGAGCCAGCGGATCATCGCGCCGAGGTTGAACGCGGCCTGCACCGGATCGAGATCGAAGGAGGTGCCCGGCACGCGCGCACCGCCTGCCATCACGGCGCCCGGTACCACCGGCCCGAGCAGCTTCGTGCACGCCGGGTACTTGAGCGCCTGGAAGCCGCAGGCGAGGCTGTCCATCAGGCAATGGAACGCGGTCTCGCGGGCGAGCTCGCTGTCGATCGGGTAATCGCAGGCGTACGCGGCGATGTCCACCAGCACCGCGTCGGGCTCCGGTCGCCGGGCGAACTCTGGGGTCGGGCGATGACACGCTGGCTTCTGGAACGATCCGTCCGATGGGGCCGGCCGCTAGAACGCGTCGCCGGGGACGCGCACCCATCCTTCCATCAGGACCCGGGCGCTGCGGCTCATGAGCGCCTTGGTGACCGTCCAGCGGCCGTCGACCTGCTTCGCTTCCGCGCCGACCCGCAAGGTGCCGGAAGGGTGTCCGAAGCGCACCGCGCTGCGCGCGCTTCCGCCCGCGGCGAGGTTGACCAGCGTGCCCGGGATCGCGGCCGCGGTGCCGACGGCGACGGCCGCCGTGCCCATCATCGCGTGATGCAGCTTGCCCATCGACAGCGCGCGCACGAGCAGGTCGATGTCGCCGGCCGCGACCGGCTTGCCGCTGGAGGCGACGTAGTCGGCCGGGCGGAGCGACGAAGGCGACCTTGGGCGTGTGCTGGCGCTTCGCGGCCTCGTCGAGCATCCGGATCAACCCCATGCGCAGCGCCCCGTGCGCACGGATGGACTCGAACATCGCGAGCGCCTTCGCGTCGCCGTTGATGGCGTCCTGAAGCTCGGTGCCCGTGTAGCCGATGGCGTCCGCGTTCACGAAGATGGTCGGGATGCCCGCGTTGATCATCGTCGCCTTCAGCACCCCGACGCCGGGGACCTCGAGATCGTCGACGAGATTCCCGGTGGGGAACATCGCCCCGCCCGAGCCTTCCTCCTCCGCCGCAGGATCCAGGAACTCGAGCTGCACCTCGGCCGCGGGAAAGGTCACGCCGTCGAGCTCGAACTCGCCAGTTTCCTGCACGGCGCCGTTCGCGACCGGCACGTGCGCGACGATGGTCTTGCCGATGTTCGCCTGCCAGATCCGCACGGTCACGATGCCGTCCTGTGGTATGCGAGCGGCGTCCACGAGCCCGTTGCCGACGGCGAAGGGCCCGACGGCGGCCGTGAGGTTGCCGCAGTTGCCGGTCCAGTCCACGAACGCCTTGTCGATGGACACCTGGCCGAACAGGTAGTCGACGTCGTGGTCGGGCCGGCTGCTCTTCGAAAGGATGACCGCCTTGCTGGTGCTCGAGGTCGCACCGCCCATGCCGTCGATCTGCTTGCCGTAGGGATCCGGGCTGCCGATGACGCGCAGCAGCAGCGCATCGCGCGCCGCGCCCGGCGCCTGTGCGGCGACGGGCAGGTCCTGCAGGCGGAAGAACACGCCCTTGCTGGTGCCGCCGCGCATGTAGGTGGCGGGAACGCGGATCTGCGCGGGGTGCTTCATGCGGCGGACGATGCCTCGAGGAAGTCTTTCGCGAAGCGCTGCAGGACGCCGCCGGCCTCGTAGATCGACACTTCCTCGGCGGTGTCGAGGCGGCAGGTCACGGGCACGTCCACCCGCTCGCCGTTGCTGCGACGGATCACGAGCGTGAGGTCGGCGCGCGGCCTGCGCTCGCCGGTCACGTCGAACGTCTCGGTGCCATCGATGTTCAGCGTCCTGCGATTGACGCCCTGCTTGAACTCGAGCGGCAGCACGCCCATGCCCACGAGGTTGGTGCGGTGGATGCGCTCGAAGCCCTCGGCGACGATCGCCTCCACGCCGGCGAGCCGCACGCCCTTGGCGGCCCAGTCGCGCGAGGAACCCTGCCCGTAGTCCGCGCCCGCGATGATGATCAGCGGCTGCCGACGCGCCAGGTAGGTCTCGATCGCCTCCCACATGCGCGTGACCCGGCCGTCCGGCTCGATGCGCGCCAGCGAACCCGGCTTGATCGTGCCGTCCACGACGACCATCTCGTTCTTCAGCGTGGGATTGGCGAAGGTCGCGCGCAACGCGGTGAGGTGGTCGCCGCGATGCGTCGCGTAGGAGTTGAAGTCCTCCTCGGGCAGGCCCATTTTCGCGAGGTACTCGCCCGCCGCGCTGTCCGCCAGGATGGCGTTCGACGGCGAGAGGTGATCGGTGGTGATGTTGTCGCCGAGCACTGCCAGCGGACGCAGGCCCGCAAGCGAACGCTCGCCGGCCAGCGCACCTTCCCAGTACGGCGGGCGGCGGATGTACGTGCTCATCGGGCGCCAGTCGTACAGCGGACTCACCTTCTCACCCGTGCCCTCGCGGCGCTCGAACATCGGGATGTACACCTTGCGGAACTGCTCAGGCTTAACGCTCGAAGCGACGATCGCGTCGATCTCCTCGTCCGACGGCCAGAGGTCCTTCAGGGTGATCGGCCTGCCTTCGGCGTCGGTGCCCAGCGCGTCCTTTTCGATGTCGAAGCGGATGGTGCCGGCGATCGCATAGGCCACCACCAGCGGCGGCGAGGCGAGGAAGGCCTGTTTCGCATACGGGTGGATGCGGCCGTCGAAGTTGCGGTTGCCCGAGAGCACCGCGGTCGCGTACAGGTCGCGGTCGATGATCTCCTTCTGGATCGCCGGATGCAGTGCGCCGGACATGCCGTTGCAGGTGGTGCAGGCGAAAGCAACGATTCCGAAGCCGAGCTTCTCGAGCTCCGGCAGCAGGCCCGCTTCCTCGAGGTACAGCGCCACGGTCCGCGACCCCGGCGCCAGCGAGCTCTTCACCCAGGGCTTGCGGGTGAGGCCGCGCCGGTTGGCGTTGCGCGCCAGCAGGCCGGCCGCGATCACGTTGCGCGGGTTGCTGGTGTTGGTGCAGCTGGTGATCGCCGCGATGATCACGGCGCCGTCCGGCATCCGGCCGGGCACGTCCTCCCAGCGGCCCGCGATGCCCTTCGCAGCGAGCTCGCTGGTCGCGACGCGCGCGTGCGGATTGCTCGGCCCCGCCATGTTGCGCACCACGCTCGAGAGGTCGAACGCCAGCACGCGCTCGTACTCGGCGGTCTTCAGGCTTCCGGCCCACAGGCCCGCCGTCTTCGCGTAGGTCTCGACGAGCTTCACCTGCGCTTCGTCGCGGCCGGTGAGCCTGAGGTACCGGAGCGTCTGCTCGTCGATGTAGAACATCGCGGCGGTGGCGCCGTACTCCGGCGCCATGTTGGAGATGGTCGCGCGGTCCCCGAGCGTCAGCGCCGCCGCACCGTCGCCGTGGAACTCGAGGTACGCACCGACGACCTTCGACTTGCGCAGGAACTCGGTCAGCGCCAGCACGACATCCGTCGCGGTGATGCCGGGCCCGGGCCGGCCGGTGAGCTCGACGCCCACGATGTCCGGCAGGCGCATCCACGAGGCGCGTCCGAGCATCACGTTCTCGGCCTCGAGGCCGCCGACGCCGATCGCGATCACGCCGAGCGCGTCCACGTGCGGCGTGTGGCTGTCGGTGCCCACGAGCGTATCCGGGTACGCCACGCCGTCCTTCGCGTGCACCACCGGCGACATCCGCTCCAGGTTGATCTGGTGCATGATGCCGTTGCCCGGCGGGATCACCTCCACGTTCTCGAACGCGAGCTTCGTCCACTCGATGAAGTGGAAGCGGTCCTCGTTGCGGCGGTCCTCGATCGCGCGGTTCTTCGCGAACGCATCCGGGTCGTCGCCGCCGCACTCGACCGCGAGCGAGTGATCCACGATCAGCTGCACCGGCACCACGGGATTGACCTTGGCCGGGTCGCCGCCCTGCGCGGCGATGGCGTCGCGCAGGCCGGCGAGATCGACGAGCGCCGTCTGCCCGAGGATGTCGTGGCACACGACCCGCGCCGGGAACCACGGGAAGTCGCGCTCGCGCCTGCGCTCGATGAGCTGGCGGAGCGATTCGCCGAGGATCGCGGGATCGCAGCGGCGCACGAGGTTCTCGGCGAGGACGCGCGAGGTGTACGGCAGCGCGTCGTAGGCGCCGGCTCGGATCGCGTCGACGGCCGATCGCGCGTCGAAGTAGTCGAGCGTCGTGCCGGGCAGCGGCTTGCGGTGTGCGGTGTTCATGGACGGAACGCGGGTCGGGAGACGAACAGCCGGCGGGCCGGGCGGCGGGTGGGCGGCGCCGTCCCTCGGACCTCAGCCGCGCCTGTCGAGCGGCACGAACTCGCGGTCCTCGGGGCCGGTGTAGTTCGCACTCGGACGGATGATCTTGCCGTCGATGCGCTGCTCGATGACGTGCGCGCTCCAGCCGGTGGTGCGCGAGATCACGAACAGCGGCGTGAACATCGCCGTGGGCACGCCCATCACGTGGTAGGACACGGCCGAGAACCAGTCGAGGTTCGGGAACATCTTCTTGACGTCCCACATCACCGACTCGAGGCGCTCGGCGATGTCGTACAGTTTCATGTCGCCCGCCTCCCGCGAGAGCTCGCGCGCGACTTCCTTGATCACCTTGTTGCGCGGGTCGGAGACCGTGTAGACCGGGTGGCCGAAGCCGATCACCACTTCCTTGTTGGCCACGCGCGCCCGGATGTCGGCCTCGGCCTCGTCCGGGTTCCCGTACCGGCTCTGGATGTCGAAGGCGACCTCGTTGGCACCACCGTGCTTGGGGCCGCGCAGCGCGCCGATGGCGCCGGTGATGCAGGAGTACAGGTCGGAGCCCGTGCCGGCGATCACGCGTGCCGTGAACGTCGAGGCGTTGAACTCGTGCTCGGCGTAGAGGTTGAGCGACGTGTGCATCGCCTTGACCCACGACTGCGGCGGCGGCGCGCCGTGCAACAGGTGCAGGAAGTGCCCGCCGATCGAGTCGTCGTCGGTCTCCACGTCGATGTGCTCGCCCGTGTGGCTGTAGCGATACCAGTAGGCGAGCATCGAGCCCAGGCTGGCAAGCAGGCGGTCGGCGATGTCGCGCGCGCCGGCCACGCTGTGGTCGTCCTTCTCCGGCAGCGTGCAGCCGAGCACCGACACGCCGGTGCGCATCACGTCCATCGGGTGGCTGGCCGCGGGCAGGGTCTCGAGCGCGTCGAGCACCGTGGCCGGGAGGCCGCGCAGGCGCTTCAGCTTCGCCTTGTAGCCCTTGAGCTCGGACGCGTTCGGCAGATTGCCGTGGATCAGCAGGTGGGCCACCTCCTCGAACTCACAGTTCTCGGCGAGGTCGAGGATGTCGTAGCCGCGGTAGTGCAGGTCGTTGCCGCTGCGACCGACGGTGCACAATGCCGTGTTGCCGGCGGTCACACCGGAAAGCGCGACGGACTTCTTGGGCTTGAAGCCCGCGGCGGGGGTGCTCTCGGTGCTCATGGTTCTTTCGCCTCGCGTCGGAACAGTTCATCGAGCTTGCGCTCGTAGTCGTGGTAGCCGAGCACGTCGTACAGGTCGGTGCGCGTCTGCATGAGATCGAGCACGTGCTTCTGCGTGCCCTCGCGACGCAGCGCCCCGTACACCGCCTCGGCCGCCTTCGACATCGCGCGGAAGGCCGACAGCGGGTAGAGCACGAGCTGCACGCCGGCACTGGCGAGCTCGGCGACGGTGAACAGCGGCGTCTTGCCGAACTCGGTGATGTTGGCGAGAACCGGGACGTGGACTGCGGCGGTGAACTGCCGGTACTCGTCGAGCGTGGTGAGCGCCTCGGCGAAGATCATGTCCGCGCCGGCCTCGACGTAGCGCTGCGCCCGCTCGATGGCCGCCTGCTGGCCCTCGCCGGCGTGCGCATCGGTGCGCGCCATGATCACGAACTGGCCGTCGCTGCGACCGTCCACGGCGGCGCGGATGCGGTCCACCATCTCCTCCGCGGTCACCAGCGCCTTGCCGGGCCGGTGGCCGCAGCGCTTTGCCTGCACCTGGTCCTCGAGGTGACAGCCCGCGGCGCCGGAGCGCACGAGGTCGGCGATGGTGCGGGAGATGTTGAAGGCGGCGCCCCAGCCGGTGTCGGCGTCCACGAGCAGCGGCAGGTCGCTCGCCGAGGCGATGCGGCGCACGTCCTCGCATACGTCGTTCAGGCTGGTGATGCCGAGGTCGGGCAGGCCGAAGGAGGCGTTCGCCACGCCGGCGCCCGACAGGTAGATCGCGCGGAATCCTGCCCGTTCAGCGAGCAGGGCGCTGTAGGCGTTGACCGTGCCCACGACCTGCAGCGGTCGTTCCTGTGTCAGCGCGGCACGGAGCCGTGCGCCAGCGGAAGTCGGTGCGGTCATGGGGCGCTCTTTTCCCGGTGCAGTTGAGCACCGGAAATAATAGCGCAGAAGCGGCTAGGACGCCGGGCCGAGCATCCCCGCTTCGCGCAGCTGGTCGACGATGGCCGTGGCCGACTCCTCGGGGGTCGCCCGGGCCGTGTCGAGGTAGATCTCCGGCGACTCCGGGGGCTCGTACGGCGAGTCGATGCCGGTGAAGTTCTTCAGTTCGCCGCGACGGGCCTTCTTGTACAGGCCCTTCACGTCCCGGGACTCCGCCACGGCGAGCGGCGTGTCCACGTGCACCTCGAAGAACTCGCCGGGGTCGAACAGCGAGCGCGCCATGCGGCGCTCGGCGCGGAACGGCGAGATGAACGACACCATTACGATCAGGCCGGCCTCGGTCATCAGCTTGGCCACCTCGGCGACGCGGCGGATGTTCTCGACGCGGTCGGCGTCGGTGAACCCGAGGTCGCGGTTGAGGCCGTGGCGGACGTTGTCGCCGTCGAGCAGGTAGGTGTGGCGACCGAGCGCGTGCAGCTGCTTCTCGACGAAGTTGGCGATGGTGGACTTGCCGGCGCCCGACAGGCCGGTGAACCACAGTGCGCAGGGCTTCTGGCCCTTGAGCGCGGCGCGCGAGCCCTTGTTGATGTCGAGGGCCTGCCAGTGGATGTTCTGCGAGCGGCGCAGCGCGAAGTGCACGAGGCCCGCACCCACGGTGGCGTTGGTCAGGCGGTCGATCAGGATGAAGCCGCCCGTGTCGCGGTTCTCGTTGTAGGGATCGAATGCGATCGCGTGGTCGAGCGAGACGTTGCACACCCCGATCTCGTTGAGCGCGAGCTTCTTGGCCGCGAGGTGCTCGAGCGTGTTGACGTTCACCTTGTACTTCGGCTCGGTGATCGTGGCGCTCACCTGCCGCGTGCCGATCTTCATCCAGTACGGGCGGCCCGGCAGCATGGGCTCGTCCGCCATCCAGATGAGGGTGGTCTCGAACTGGTCGGCGACCGCGGGCGGCGCGGCGGCGGCGGCGAGCACGTCGCCACGGCTCACGTCGATCTCGTCCTCGAGCGTGAGCGTGACGGACTGTCCCGCCACGGCGCGATCGAGGTCGCCGTCCAGGGTCACGATGCGCGCCACGCGGCTCTCGCGTCCGGACGGCAGCACCTTCACCTTCTCCCCGGGGCTCACCGTACCGCCGACGATGGTGCCGGCGAAGCCGCGGAAGTCGAGGTTCGGGCGGTTGACCCACTGAACCGGCAGCCGGAACGGCTGGTGCTGCACGCTGTCCTCGATCTCGACGGTCTCGAGGTAACCCATGAGCGTCGGCCCGTGGTACCAGGGCGTGTGCTCGCTCGGTCCGGTGATGTTGTCGCCCCGGAGGCCCGACACCGGGATCGCCACGATGTCCTCGAGGCCGATCTGCTTCGCGAAGTCGCGGTACTCGGCCACGATGGTGTCGAAGATCTCGTGGGAGTATTCCACGAGGTCCATCTTGTTGATCGCGAGCACCACCTTGCGGATGCCGATCAGCGACACGAGGAAGCTGTGGCGGCGCGTCTGCGTGAGCACGCCCTTGCGCGCGTCGATCAGGATCACGGCGAGGTCGGCCGTCGAGGCGCCGGTGACCATGTTGCGCGTGTACTGCTCGTGCCCCGGCGTGTCGGCGACGATGAACTTGCGCTTGTCCGTGGAGAAGAAGCGGTAGGCCACGTCGATGGTGATGCCCTGCTCGCGCTCGGCCGCGAGGCCGTCGACGAGCAGCGCGAAGTCGAGTTCGCCGCCCTGCGTGCCGACTTTCTTGGAGTCGGCCTCGAGCGCCGCGAGCTGGTCCTCGAAGATCATCTTCGAGTCGTAGAGCAGCCGGCCGATGAGCGTGGACTTGCCGTCGTCCACGCTGCCGCAGGTGATGAAGCGCAGCAGGCTCTTGTGCTCGTGGGCGTGCAGGTACGCCTCGATGTCCTTCTCGATCAGGTCGGAGACGTGGGCCATCAGAAGTACCCCTCCTGCTTCTTCTTCTCCATGGACGCCGATTGGTCGTGGTCGATGACCCGGCCCTGGCGCTCGGAACTCGTGGTGAGCAGCATTTCCTGGATGATCGCGGGCAGCGTGTCCGCCTCGCTCTCGACCGCGCCGGTGAGCGGGTAGCAGCCGAGGGTGCGGAAGCGCACCTTCTTCAGCATGGGCTTCTCGCCCGGGAAGAGCGGCATGCGGTCGTCGTCCACCATGATCAGCGTGCCGTCGCGCTCGACCACGGGCCGCTCGGCCGAGAAGTACAGCGGCACGATCGGGATGTCGCGCAGGTAGATGTACTGCCAGATGTCGAGCTCGGTCCAGTTCGACATCGGGAAAACGCGGATGCTCTCGCCCTTGTGCTTGCGCGCGTTGTAGATGCGCCAGAGCTCGGGGCGCTGGTTCTTCGGATCCCAGCGGTGCTGCGCCGAGCGGAACGAGAAGATGCGCTCCTTGGCGCGGCTCTTCTCCTCGTCGCGGCGCGCGCCGCCGAAGGCCGCATCGAAGCCGTGCATGTCCAGCGCCTGCTTGAGCGCCTGCGTCTTCATCACGTCGGTGTGGATCGCCGAGCCGTGCGTGAACGGGTTGATGCCCTGCGCGAGCCCGTCGGGGTTCGTGTAGGTGATCAGGTCGAAGCCGTGCTCGTTCAGCATCCGCTCGCGGAACGCGTACATCTCGCGGAACTTCCACAGCGTGTCCACGTGCAGCAGCGGGAACGGCAGCTTGGCCGGGTAGAAGGCCTTCAGCGCGAGGTACAGCATCACCGCGCTGTCCTTGCCGATCGAATAGAGCATCACCGGCTTCGCGCACTCGGCCACCACCTCGCGCATGATCTGGATGCTCTCGGCCTCCAGGCGCTCGAGGTGGGTCAGGGTGCGATGGCTCAACACGTCGTTCATGCGATCTTCACCACGGTGCGACCGGTGACCCGGCCCTTGAGGTAGTCGTCGAATTGCGCCGGCAGCTCGTCGAAGGCCACGACCTTGGTGCAGATGCGGTCGAGCTTCGACGGCCGGAGGTCGGTGCCGATGCGCTCCCAGACCACCAGCCGCGTGTCGCGCAGCGTGGCCGAGGAGTTGATGCCGAGCAGGTTCACGCCGCGCAGGATGAAGGGCATCACGGTCGTGTGGAGGTCCGGGGAGCCCGCGAGGCCGATGCTCGCGATGTTGCCCCAGAGGTCCACGGTGCGCGTGAGCCAGGTGAGCAGCTCGCCGCCCACGTTGTCGATGGCGCCGGCCCAGAGGATCCGCTCCATGGGCCGCGAGCCGAGGTCGATCTCCTGGCGGCGCAGGATGCGCGAGGCGCCGAGCTCGCGCAGGTAGTCGTCGGCGCCGGGCTTGCCGCTCACCGCCACGACCTCGTAACCCCGACCGGCGAGCATGTTGATTGCGATGCTGCCGACGCCGCCCGTGGCGCCCGTCACCACGACCGGGCCCTTCGCCGGCGTCTGGCCGTTGTGCTCCATGCGGTGGATGGCGAGCGCGGCCGTGAAGCCGGCCGTGCCGAGCTTCATGACGTCCATCGTGCTCATGCCGGGCGGCAGCGGGATCACCCAGTCGCCATTGAGCCGCGCGTATTCAGCGTAGCCGCCGTCGTGACTCTCGCTCAGGCCGCAGCCCGTGACCAGCACGGGCTGGCCCGCGGTGTAGCGCGGGTCGCTCGAGCCCTCGACGACGCCCGCGAGGTCGATGCCGCCGACCAGCGGGTACTTGCGCAGGATGCGCCCGGCGCCGGTGGCGGCGAGCGCGTCCTTGTAGTTGATGTCCGAGTACTGCACCCGCACCACGACCTCCCCGGGACCGAGGTCGTCCAGGGTCAGGGTGTCGAAGCGCGCGACGATGCGGCCGTCGATCTCGTGGATGCGGAAGGCTCGGAACGGGTTCATGGGCATGGACGCTGGTGCATGGTGGGCCGCAGTGTACCCGGCAGCCCGGCGGCCCACCGTGCACAGCGCACAGCTTGTTTCAGCTCCGGTTGAGCCAGACCTCGAGCCCGGCCGCGTTCAGGCGCACGTCGCCGTCGAGCAGCTCGTGGCGGCGCGCGAGGTCTCCGTCGTAGCCGTGCTCGTCGAGCCGGACGCTCGAAGTACCGGAACATGTCGGCTTCGATCAGGGCGCGGCGGTCGGGGGCCCCGGCGTGCTGGCGCGCGATTCGCACCAGCTCGAAAATCGTGGCATGCAGGTCGCGGGCCAGCCGCTCGAGGTCGGTCACCGGTCCGAAGTGGGTCTGGAAGATGCGCTGGGGACCGTAGGACATCAGCCGGTCGATGGTCGCGTGCAGGGCCTCGGGCTCGAACTGCACGGGGGTCGTGGTCGGCAGCATGAACGGGCCGCGGGCCGTGTCGAACTCGCGGTAGCAGATGCCGAAATTGTCCCCGCTGTAGGCCTCGCGGAAGTCGAGGTCGATCGGGCAATGGTGGTGGCGGGCATGGCCCGGCGCGTCGATGAACTCGAAGGTCCGGCGGCCGAGCTTGATGCGCTCGCCGTCGGCGGGCACGAGCACCCGCTCGGCCGGGATCGGCACGAGTTCGCCGTACAGCTGGCGGTACATCGCCTCGCCGTAGACCTGGATCGAGCCCGCGATGAGCTTCGACGGGTCCACCAGGTGCGGCGCGCCGCGCGGGTGCAGCACGGCCCGGGCGTTCGGCAGGGCCTGCATCAGCTGGCCGGCACCGCCGGCGTGATCGAGGTGGACGTGGGTGAGGAACAGGTAATCCACCTGGTCCCGGGCGATGCCGAGCTCGTCGAGCGCGGCCAGCAGCCGCGGCGCGGCCGGGGCGGCGCCGGTGTCGACGAACGCGGCTCGGCCGTCATCCACGACGAGGTGGCTCGCCGCGAGCCCGGGCCGCAGGTAAAGCGTGTCGATCAGGTAGACGCCGTTGCCCAGGGGCTGGGCCAGCGTCACAGCCCCTTGCACTTGCCGTATCGGCGGATCTCGTCCGTCGAGCACAGGCTCGGCCGCTGGCTGGAGTAGTAGCGCGCCAGCTCGCGGATGTCCGCGTCGGTCAGTGCCGCGGCCATGCCGGCCATGACGGCATTCTTGCGCTGCCCGCTGCGGTAGGCCTTGAGGGAATTCTCGATGTAGTCGGCGTGCTGGCCGGCGAGGTTCGGGTACTCCGGCAGGATGCCGTTGCCGTCGCTGCCGTGGCAGGCGACGCAGGTCTGCGCGGCCTTGGGCGTGGTGCCCACGGCCCGACCGGTGGGCTTCAACTCCTGTCCGGCGAGATAGGCGGCCATGTCCTGCATGTCCTGCTCGGACATCGTCGCCGCGTGCGCGTACATGGTGGAGTGCGCGCGCTCCTGGCTCGCATAGGCCTTCAGGGCCGCGACCAGGTAGGCCGTGTGCTGGCCGCCCAGCTTCGGCACGTTGTAGATCGGATAGGCGTTCTTGTGGTTCGGGATGCCATGGCAGCCATGGCAGGTGTAGGCGAGCTTCTCGCCGCGCGCGACGTCGCCAGCCGTCGCCAGTCCCGGCAGCCCGAGGCCTGCGATGGTCAGGCTCAGCGCGAGCCAGGCCGATCTCGAGGTCATTGCATCTCCAAGCGGAACAGCGGCCTATGCCCGGAAGGCCGAAGGGCGGGCATGGTAATAAAAAGCGTCTGGCGAGTCGAATGCGCGGGAACGCCCGTTGGCCGGCCCCGGTCGTACACTGCCTGTCCCAGACCCCCTCGCCGGAGCCGCCCCATGATCGTTCGCCACCCCTGGCTCGCCGCGCTGATTGCCCTCTCGCTCGCCCCGTTCGCCGTGCTTGCGGCCGACGACGCCCGTCCACGCACGGTCAACGTCTCGGGCATGGGCGAGGTGGCGGCCGAGCCGGACCTCGCGCGCGTGACGCTCGGCATCGAGGCCCGCAAGCCCGACCCTGGCCGAGGCACGGGCGGAAGTCACCGCCACGGTCGAACGCGTGCTCAAGCTCACCCGCGACCTGCGCATCGACCCGAAGCACGTAAACGCCACACGGGTGCAGGTGCAGCCGGAGTACAACTGGAACCCGAAGGACCGCAAGCGGGTGCTGCTCGGCTACGTGGTGCTCCGCCAGGTGCAGGTCGAGCTGCGCGACCTCGAGCAGCTCGGGGCCCTGCTCGAGCGCGCCGTGGATGCGGGCGTGAACCAGCTGGGCGACCCGGCGCTCGACTCGAGCCGCCGCAAGGAGCTCGAGCGTGAGGCGATGGCCCGGGCCGTCCAGGACGCCCGCCTGAACGCGGAGACGCTCGCCGGGGCCGCCGGCGTCCGGCTGGGCCCGGTGCGCTCGCTCAACGGCGCCGCCTCGAGCCCGCCCATGCCGATGTTCCGGGCCCAGGCCGCCATGGCCGATGCGGCGCTCCGCCCCGGAGGCCAGCTACCAGCCCGGCGAGATGAAGTTCAGCGCCAGCGTGAACGCAGAGTACGACCTCATCGTCGCGCCTTAGACCGACCGACTTGACTGTTTCATTATTGATGACAGTAGAGGCTTGGGAGTTCACAGGACTACGCTGTTATTCAAATTGATTGAATAATTAGCGGGCTGTTGACTCCCCTCACAACGCCGCGGCGATGTCCGCCAGCAGGCCCTTGTCGTCGGGTCGGGTGCCGGACGGATAACGCGCCAGCACCCGGCCGTCGCGGCCGATCAGGAACTTCTCGAAGTTCCACTCGATGTCGCCCGCATGCCCGTTCTCCGGAGCCGTGAGCCAGGCATAGAGCGGGTGTCGGTCCGTCCCATTCACCGCGAGCTTCGAGGCGATCGGGAACGTCACGTCGTAGCGCGTGGAACAGAACTCGCGGATCTCCTGGTCACTGCCGGGCTCCTGGGCACCGAACTGGTTGCAGGGGAAGGCGACCACCGAGAAGCCTTCCTCGGCGAGCTCGCCGTGCAGGCGTTCGAGTCCCGTGTACTGGGGGGTGTAGCCGCAGCGGCTTGCGACGTTGACCGCCAGCACGAGGCGACCGCGCAAGGGCCCGAGCAGGTCGGGCTCGCCCTGGATACCCGTGACCGGGATATCGAAAAAGGTGGCCATCGGAAACTCCGCGACGGGCACGGTCTGCGCCCGTCCGCCGGTTCGGCCGCGTGGGACGGGCGGTTTCCCGGGCGTCAGCCCGGCAGCCGGTCCACGATCAGGACCGTGCCGTCCACCCCCGTCACTCGCACCCGCGAGCCGGCCGGGACGCTCGGTCCGCGCAGCTTCCAGCGACGGTCCCCGAGCTTGACCTGGCCGGCGCCGTCACGGAGGCCGTCGGTCAGCGTCAGCACCTGGCCGATGTAGCGCTCCCCGGTCCGCAGCGGCGAGGAGGCGCTCTGAAGGTCCTGCTGCTGCACGCGGTACTCGCGCCAGAAATACAGACCGAAGACCGAGCCGGCGAAGAGGACGAACCAGACCATGGCGATGGGAGGGGGTGCTGAGGAGTCAGCGCGAATGGTGGCAGGAGCGACCGGCGGGCTCAACGGACGCGATTCGGGCCGCGCCGGAACTGTGACACGGCCCTCAGCCGGTGCCGTCGAGCCGCAGGTCCTTGCTGTAGTGGACGTTCATGACGTTGTCGGACCAGCCTGTGACATACGGCTTCACGAGGTGCTTGTTGACGTAGAAGTAGAGCGGCAGCACCGGATGGTCGGCGAGCATGAGCCGCTCGGCCTCCTCGAGCAGCGCCCGGCGCCGCACGGGATCGGCGCTGCGCATGGCCTCGTCGAGCAGCGCGTCGTAGGCCGGGTTGGCGTAGCCGGTCAGGTTGATGCCGAAGCTGCTCTGGTGCAGCTGGGCGAAGGTGAAGGCGTCGTTGTAGTCGCCGACCCAGCTCGAGCGGAACACCTGGGTGTCCTTGCGCGCCTGGATGGTCTGCAGCAGGGCCCGGAATTCCTCGGCGTACAACGTGGTCTCGACCCCGAGGGCGTCCTTCCACATCGCGGCGATGGCAACGGCGAGGCGGTTGTGGACCTCGCCCGAGTTGTAGCGGATCTCCACCTCGAGCGGTCGCTCGCTCGAGTAGCCCGAGCGGCGGTACAGCTCGCGCGCCTCGGCCACCCGCTCCTCGTAGGGCTTCGCCGCATAGTCGAACTGCTGCGGCGTGTAGTTCGCCACTCCGGGCGGCACCCAGCTGTAGGCCGGCGCCTCGCCGAGGCCCGTGACCGCGGTCGTGAGGCGCTTGCGGTCGATCACCAGCGACAGCGCACGCCGCAGGTCGGGGTCGTCCTTGAACGGCGGCTGCGTCAGGTTGAAGCCGTAGTAGTAGATGCTGAGCTGCGGCGACACGTGCAGCTCGCCGGGCAGGTTCTCGCGGATCCAGCCGAACTGGGAGGCCGGCACGACGTAGCTCAGGTCGAGCTCGCCGGCGCGGTACTGCCTGAATTCCGTGGCGACGTCCGCCTGGTGCACGAAGTGCACGCGCGCCACGCCGGTCGCGGCGTCGTTCCAGTAACTTGGATTGCGCTCGGCGACGACGTGCGAACCGACCACCCAGTCGGTGAGGACGAACGCACCGTTCGACACCAGCCGGCCCGGGCGCGCGTGCTCCTGGCCGTGCTCGGCCAGCGACGGGCCGTGCACCGGGAAGGTGCCCGGCTGTGCCAGCAGGCCGAGCAGGTACGGCGCGGGGTGCTGCAGCCGGATGACCACCGTGCGCTCGTCCGGCGCGCCGACTCCGAGCGACGCCGGCGGCTTTTCACCGCGCACGATGGCTGCGGCGTTCACCACCGGCTCGAACACCTGCGCGTAGGGCGAGGCCGTGACCGGGTCCACCAGCCGGCGCATGCCGGCGACGAAGTCACCCGCGACGAGCGCATCGCCGTTCGACCAGCGCAGGCCCTCGCGCAGCCGGAACGTGTACTCGAGGCCGTCCTCGCTGACCTGCCAGGACTCGGCGGCCGCGGGCCGCGGCTCGCCCTCCGGCCCGACGGTGGTCAGTCCCTCGAACAGGTCGCGCAGGATGTTGAAAGCGGCGTCGGTGCGGGCGCGCTGCGGATCGAGGGTGTCGGGCTCGGGACCATTGCCCCGCCGCAGCGTCTGCCGCTCGGCGGCTGCCGTGGCGGCCCCTTCACTGGAGGCGGTCCCCGGCGCGCCGGCGCGATCGCCCCCGCCACAGGCCGCGAGGGCGGCGACCAGCAGCACCAGCGCAGCGGCGCGCCAGCGCGCGCGCGCCCGTCGGTGCGGTGCGGCCCGGGTCTCAGCGACCATGGGCCGTGCGCGGCGATGCCGTTGCCATGAGTTCGCGCCGCTTCAGGTGCACCAGCAGCAGCGACACCGCGGCCGGCGTGATGCCGGGGATCCGCGCCGCCTGCCCGAGCGTCGCGGGACGGTGCTCGGCGAGACGCTGGCGGACCTCGTTCGAGAGTCCGCGCACGGCGGCGTAGTCGAGCGCGTCGGGCAGGGGGGTGTCCTCGTGGCGCCGCTGGCGCTCGATCTCCTCGTGCTGGCGCTCGATGTAGCCGTGGTACTTCGCCTGCACGTCCACCTGCAGCGGCACCTGCACGGCGAGCCGCTCCTCGGCACGCCAGTCCTCCGAACCTTCACCCACCGCCTCGACCAGCGCCGCGTAGGAAACCTCTGGCCTTCGCAGCAGGTCGAGTGCGCGCTGCTCACGCGACAGCGGCCCGAACCGCGCCTCGATGCGCGCGCCCGCATCGGTGCCGGGCCGCACCCAGGCCGCCTGCAGCCGTGCAAGTTCACCGTCCACCGCGGCGCGCTTGGCCTCGAAGAGCTGCCAGCGCGCGTCGTCCACGAGGCCGAGTTCGCGGCCCGCGGGCGTGAGGCGCAGGTCGGCGTTGTCCTCGCGCAGCGTGAGGCGATACTCGGCGCGGCTCGTGAACATGCGGTACGGCTCGGGCGCACCGCGGGTGATGAGGTCGTCGATCAGCACGCCGATGTAGGCCTCGCTGCGACGCGGCCACCAGGGCTCGCGCTCGCGGACGGCGAGCGCGGCGTTGAGGCCGGCGACGAGGCCCTGCGCGGCCGCTTCCTCGTAGCCCGTGGTGCCATTGATCTGGCCCGCGAAAAAGAGCCCCGGCACGTGCTGCGTCTCGAGCGTGGGCTTGAGGTCGCGCGGATCGAAGAAGTCGTACTCGATCGCGTAGCCGGGTCGCGTGAGCTGCGCGCGCTCGAAGCCGCGGATGCTCTGCACGAAGGCCTGCTGCACGTCGAACGGCAGGCTGGTCGAGATGCCGTTCGGGTACACCTCGTGCGTGTCGAGTCCCTCGGGCTCGACGAAGACCTGGTGCGAGGCCTTGTCGGCGAAGCGCGCCACCTTGTCCTCGACCGAGGGGCAGTAGCGCGGGCCGACGCCCTCGATCACGCCCGTGAACATCGGCGAGCGGTCGCTCGCGGCGCGGATGATCTCGTGCGTGCGCTCGTTCGTGGCCGTGATGTGGCAGGGCACCTGCCGCGGGTGCTCGCTCCGCAGCCCGAGGAAGGAGAACACCGGCAGCGGTTCGTCGCCGTGCTGAACCTGCAAACCCGAGTAGTCGATCGTGCGGCCGTCGATGCGCGGCGGCGTGCCGGTCTTGAGCCGCCCCACGCGCAGCGGCAGTGCCCGGAGCTTCTCGGCGAGCCGATTCGACGGTGGGTCACCCGCCCGGCCGCCCGCGTGCTGCTCGAGCCCGACGTGGATGCGGCCACCGAGGAAGGTGCCGACGGTGAGCACCACGGCGCGTGCGGCGAACTCGATGCCCGCCTGCGTGACCACACCGGTCACGCGGCCACCCTCGAGCCGAAGGTCGGCGACTTCCTGCTGGAACAGCACCAGGTTCGGCTGGTTCTCGAGCAGGCTGCGGATGGCGCGCTTGTAGAGCTGGCGGTCGGCCTGCGCGCGCGTCGCCCGCACCGCCGGGCCCTTGCTGGCGTTCAGGGTGCGGAAGTGGATGCCGGCCCGGTCGATGGCGCGCGCCATCGCGCCGCCGAGCGCGTCGATTTCCTTCACGAGGTGCCCCTTGCCGATGCCACCGACGGCCGGGTTGCAGCTCATCTGGCCCAGCGCCTCGATGCTCTGCGTCACGAGCAGCGTGCGGCAGCCCAGCCGGGCCGCGGCCAGCGCGGCCTCGGTACCGGCGTGGCCGCCGCCCACCACGATGACGTCGAACGAGTTCATGACTGCTCCGGGAACCGCATGGGGCTGCTCCGCTGTCAGGCGCGCATTCTACGGGCTTCCGGCCGCCGGGCCGTGACGGGCGGCCTCGCGCAGCCGTGCCTGCAGCGCGCCGAGCCGCAGGCGGGTGAAGCGCCGGGCCTGGTGCTCGTAGCGGTTGCGCCAGTAGCCGCGCCGCAGCCACTCGGCGAGGTACGCCGCGATGCTGAGCCGCCCGCGGTTCCACTGGCGCAGCACGTGGAAGTACTCGTGCAGCACCAGCTCCGGATCGGCGAAGAATTCCGCCGCCGCGCCGCGGAGCAGGATGCGGTTGCGACGCGTCGTCGCGCGGGCGCCGAGGTGCAGGCGCGCGTACCACGACCGCTCGACGATCTCGACGTCGTCCACCCCGTCGCCGAGCAGTTCGACGAGCGCCGCACGCAGCGCCGGCGGCATGCCGTCGGCGGTGCGCACGACTCAGTCCTGCGCGGGCGTCGCCCTGGCCGCGGCCTTGCGTCGCGGGCGGGCGACCTTTGCCGCAGGGGCCGGAAGCGCGCGCGGCCGGCGGGCTTTCGCACGCACGGGCGCCGCCGGCTTGGCGACTCGCCGCGTCTTCTTCACCGGCGCGTTCACCGGCGCGGGCGGCGGCGCGGCTTCCTCCGTCGCACGGCGCTCGGCGGCGGCCTTGAGCTCGGCAAAGCTCTCGCGCAGGCAATCCGCGAAGAACGCCGGGTCCGGCAACATGTCGCGGCAGGACACGGCGCAGATCCACATCGTGCCGTGGTAGCTGAAGCCGGTGACGTTGAGGCCCATGCCGTCGATGGCGATGCTGATCGGGGCGTAGTTCACGAGCCGCGCGCCCGCCATGTACAGCGGCACGTCCGGGCCGCGCACGTTCGACACGATCAGCCCGACGCCCGGCAGGCGCACGTTGCGCAGCAGCGTCTCGCTCACGGGCGCCGGCAGGTGCTCGAGCAGGTCGCGCGCGAGCTCCTTGCCGACGGCGTCGGTCACGCGCTTGGAGGTCAGCGCGCTCTCGCTGATTGCGTGCAGCCGCTCGAGCGGGTCGTCGATCTCGGAGTACACCGGCATCATCGTGAAGCCCACCTGGTTGCCGCGGTCGCCGCCCTTGTCCGCGCCGCGCAGCGTCATCGGCACCATCGCGATCATGGACGTGTCGGGCAGCTCGCCCTTGGCGCCGAGGTACTTGTTGAGCGCCCCGCCCACGATGGCGAGGAACAGGTCGTTGAGCGTCGAGCCCCCGACGGCGGCGCGAATCGGCTTGAACTCCGCCAGCGGCAGGCCGACGGCCTCGAACACGCGGTGCGCCGAGACGTTGCCGCTGAAGCGGGTCTGCGGCGGCAGCTTCGAGAGCAGGGGGCTCAGGTCGCCCGACAGCAGCGTGCGCAGCTGCGGCAGCATGCTGCTGCCCAGGCTGGCGAGGTTACCCATCGCACCCGCGCCGAGGCCGGCGAGCCGGCGCGCGGTGGTGAGGGAGAATTTCGCCAGCGACGGCAGCCGCTCGACGCCGTGGAGCAGCGCCAGTGAATAGAGCTCCGCCAGCCGGGGCGAGTGACCCTCGGTCAACTTGTCCGTCTCTTCCTCGCCGAGGTCGAGTGCCTCGGGCGACAGCGAGTGCATCGCCTTCAGCAATTCCGTGCCCGACTCGCCGTCGATGATCGCGTGGTGCATCTTGCAGTACAGCGCGAAGCTGCCGGCCGGCACGCCGGGCACGTTGTGCAGGCCCTCGATGACGTAGGCCTCCCACAGCGGCCGGCTGCGGTCGAGCGCGCGCGAGTGCAGACGCGCGACCTGGATGCACAGCTGGCGCCAGTCGCCCGGGTGCGGCAGCGCGATGTGACGCACGTGGAACTCGACGTCGAAGGCCGAGTCCTCGACCCAGTACGGCCGGTCGAGCGCCAGCGGCACCCTGACCAGCCGTCGGCGGAACTGCGGGAACTGCTCGAGACGCGAGGCGAAGAAACGCAGCACGTCCTTGAAGCGCACGCCGCCGCCCGGTGCGGTCGACGGGTCGTAGATCGCGAGCGAGGCGACGTGCATGACATTGTTGCCGCGTTCGAACTGCAGGAACATCGCGTCGGCGCCGGAGAGCTGCTTCATGGTGGTTCTGCGCCGCGCTTTGCGCCGCGGTCCGTGTGCGTTGGAGGGTCGGTGAGACTACTGCCGGGCGGGCGGCGCGTCCACCGGAGGAGCCGTGTCGCCGGCGGGGCTGGCGGCAAGCTCGGTACGCTGCCGTGTCACGTCTCGCTCGATGTCGGCAAAGACGGCCTTGAACTCCGGCTGGTCCCGGACCGACGCCAGCACCGGATCGAAGTCGCGGTAGTAGCGCCAGTACGGGCCGCGCCAGCCCGACTGCTGGGCTTCACGGAGTTTCGCAAGGGCGTCCTGTGGCTGGCCGCGCAGTGCGCGGATCCGGGCGTCGGCAATTCCGAAGCCCCGATATCCCAGGCGCGGTGTCGTCAGGACCCAGCCCTCGGCACGCCGGAGG
Source organism: uncultured Gammaproteobacteria bacterium (assembly GCA_963754125.1). Taxonomy (GTDB): domain Bacteria; phylum Pseudomonadota; class Gammaproteobacteria; order Steroidobacterales; family Steroidobacteraceae; genus RPQJ01. The sequence goes on along the minus strand of CAVWEX010000004.1, from coordinate 20,882 downwards.
AGCTCCGCCGCGAGTTCCGCCTCGCCGGTCTTCTGAAGGACCAATGCGAGGTCGATGGCCGCGACGTAGTTCCAGACATCGAGCGCCGGTGGCTGCGCGAGGAGTTCCGGAAAGCCGCGCTCGTACAGTGCTCGAGCCCCCCGGAGGTCGTTGGCCTCCAGCGCCGCATCGCGCAGCAGTACGACAGGTCGTCGGTCGCGCCGATTGGTCTCGACGGCCCGGCGCGCCGACGCGAGCATCTCGTCGCGTTCCGCGCGGTAGAGATGGAGATAGCCCCAAGCAGGAGCGCCGGCGGTCCTGCGAGCCGCAGCCTCGAGTCGCTGTTCTGCCTGTTCGAACTGACCGAGATCGAGATAAAGCTGTGCCAGGAGCCCCGGGTAGCTGTGCTGGTCAACTCCGGGTTCCCTGGCTCGCTCGGCCTGCGCGATCGCCCGATCGAACCGACCGTACACGTACGCCTCGAGCAAGGCGATATGGAACAGCGGCAGCGGGCTCGACGGATTGCGTTCGCGCGCCTCCTCGAGCTCGGCCATCGCATCGTCGTACCGGCCGGCGGCATTCAGGCCCTCGGCCAGGTTGACGCGCATCAGCGCCGACATCGGATCCAGCTCGACGGCCTTCTGCCTGCTCTGCAGGGATTCGGCGTGGCGCCCCTGCGCCGCGAGCAGGCTCCCGTACCATTGGTGCGCCGTCGGGTAGTTGGGATTCAGCGCGATCGCCTTGCGAAATCCTGCCTCGGCTCGCTCGTAGTCGCGCCGCACCGTTGCGAAGTTAGCGGCGGTAGTCAGCGCCTCGACAAGTTCCGGATCGAGCCTGAGCGCTTCCCGCAACGGGGCTTCCGCGTCGGACATGGCGGCCTCGACGGGTCGGCCGAGAATGGTGGTGGACAGCCAGGTTGCGTCCGCAAGCCCGGCGTAGGCCTGCGCGAAGGCGGGATCGAGTTCGATGGCCGCCTGGAAGGACTGCGTGGCATTCGCGAGTCCCGCCTGCGTCCGCGTGCCCATCGCCCTGCGTCCTGCCTGATAGGCCTCCCAGGCCTCCAGGTTCCGCGTCGCAACAGCCTTCACCCGCCCCTGCTCCGCGGGCGTGAGCGTGGTCCGCAGCGCAGCGGCGACCGCCGTGGCGACCTCGGTCTGGATCGAGAAAATGCTGTCCGCATCGAGCTCGCGGTCGTAGGACTCGGCCCAGAGGTGGGCATCAGTCACCGCGTCGACCAACTGGACGGTGACGCGTACGCGGTCACCCGCGCGCTGCACGCTGCCTTCGAGGATGTGTGAAACGCCGAGTGTGGCTGCAATCTCGCGGGTCGCGAGCCGGGTGTCCCGGAACTGCTCGACCGAGGTTCGCGAGATGACCTTGAGCCCGCCGACTCTCGTGAGCTGGGTAAGGATGTCGTCGTGCAGTCCGTCAGAGAAATAGGCGTCGTCCTCGAGTCGGCTGCGATTCTCGAACGGCAGGACGGCGACAGAGCGCGGCGTGGACTCCGGGGAGGGCGCCGTGCCAGTGTCGCCCGGCGGCTCGCGCAGGCCGGACCACGCCAACCAGAGCACGCCCGCGAGTACCAGCGCGATGCCCAACGGCCAGCCGCTGCGCGCAATGTGCCGCGGCGAAGGTGCGTCCATCGGAGGTGCAACGGGCTGCGCCACCGCACCCGGATCAGGATTGGCGTGATTTGCTACCTCCGGCGGCAACGCGCAGCGGTCCACCGGCACGATCAGCCGGTAGCCATGGCCGCGCACGCCCGCGAGGTACCGCGGCGCCTCCGGGTCGTCGCCGAGCGCGGCGCGCAGCAGCTTGACGCGCTGACTCACGGTCTCGGGGCTGACCACGCGCCCCGGCCAGACCTGCCGCATCAGTGCATCGAGCGAGGCGAGGTTCGGCGCCTCGCGCACGAGGGCGAGGAGCAAATCGAATGTCAGCCCCGGCAGCGCGATCTCGATTCCGGCGCGCTCGACGCGACGCCGGCCCGGATCGACCAGCAAGTCGCCCACGCGATAGCAGTCCGGTTCCGTGGATGGCATGTCGCAGCGCACGCTCTGAAGTCTGCGGCCGGCCTCCCTGGGGCCAGTCCGCACGGCTATGCGCTGAGACTACATCCTATCGGGGCAGAAAAGTCGGTACCGATATGCGCCGCGACCGGTCGGCTGCCGTCCGAACACCGACCGGCCGATGCGTCGAGAAGCGTCGGGCCGGAGCTCCGTGATTCTCCGGCCCGACGCTGGCGTCCCTGCTAGACCTCCCTGCCCTGGCCTCCTTGGCCCTCGCGTCCCTGCCTCAGGGTTTTCCTGGCTTCTTCTTGACGGGCTGGAAGTAGTTCTTCACGACCCACCGGCCCGTCCTTCTGCCGAGCGTCGCGCCATCGTCGGACGAGAAGCGGAAGTGCATGCCGCCATAGATCCGCGCGAGCCTGAGCTCCTTGAGCATGTGGTTCACCGACGGATACTCGTGGCTCGTGCCGGTCACGGTGCTGGTCCAGGTAAATCGGACTTTCGGGGTCTTGAAGTAAGCCCTGAGTACCTCGTAGGTCACGCCGCCGAAGCAGGCGTGCGCGGCCGGATACTCCGGGTGATTCGGCGTGTTTACGAACGGCGTCCAGCCCGGATCCGCCACCGTCGCCGGGTTGCCATCGGCGTCCGCCGATGGGATCGCGACCCGCGGCCGCCAGCTGTCGAAGTAGTACTTCGATTCGAAGCAGCCGATGATGGCGTCCGCGTAGCCCACCCACAGCATCGCGGCCAGGCGCGCGTTTTCCAGGACCGTGGGCTGGTTCAGGAACACGCTCAGGTTGCGCGCCCCGAACACGTTCGGGTTCTCGGTGTGGAAGCGCGCGATGTCCTGCTGCTCGGCGGTGAGGGCTGCACCGCCCGCGACGCCGAGTTGCTTCACCTCGCCGAACGCATAGGCGTAGGTGGCGCTGGTGAGGTCCGGCGGACCGTCGGCCCGGAACTGCATCGCGCTCGTGAGCGTGAACGGCCGCAAGGCCGGCGCAAAGAACAGGACCGGCGAACTGCCCACAGGGAAGGGCTCGAAGCGGCCGACACCGCCCACCGGAGTGTAGCCGGCGATCGTCGATCGACCGTCGTCGGCACGTTCAGCGAGCATTTTCTGCCCGACCTCGATGCCGAGCGTGATGCCCAGGGCGACGGCCCCCGCACCGGCGCCGGCCTGATACGGCGCGCAGTCCGCCACGTACTCCGGCGAGCGATTCGGAAACAGCCCGGCGAGCACCGTGCAGGCGGCCGCCGCGGCCGCGGCCTCCTGAGAGGCACCGGCACTCGGGCTGATCGGCACGACGGCAAAGGGCTCGTAGCCACCCGCAATTGCCACGACGGCGTCGTACATCGCCGCGTGCAGGGTCGCGAGGTCGGAACCGAGGAAGGTTCGTCGCTCTTCGGCGGTTACGGCGGGATAGAGACCCGGCGCGGTATTGATCGTGCGGGCCCCGATCGCATTGAAGTCGGCGATCACGTCCGCCGACGCGGCGCCGGTGGCGAGCAACCCGCAGGCAAGCAGGCCGCCGAGCGCTCCGTGCGCGGGTGAGCCGGACCGGGACAATGGATGACTGCATTTCATGGACGTTTTCCCCCTTTGTCATGGCATGAGCCGCGCCCAGACGCGACCGGTAACGCCCGACCGAGGCTGGTCTCGGACCGGTGGCACTGCATGAAAGTTGGGAGAACCTTCGGTGAAGGTTCGGGGAAGAATGCGCGGGGTGCTCAGCCGGGGTGCAGCCGTTCGGCCTGCAGTGCGGGCAGCAGCACCTCGAATCCCATGCGCACGGCCTGTTGCTGAAGCTCCTCCAGTCGGCCGGCGTTCACCGTGCGACGTGCTGCCCGACCGTTGGCCGCCAGCGCCTCGGCCCGGGCGATCACGAGGTCGGACCACGGCAGCGGCTCGTCGCGGGTGTAGGCCGCCAGCGCGGCCGCCTGGCGCCGAACGCCAGGCCAGTCGCGTGCCGCGACCAGGAACTCGATGGCGAGCATGCGAAACTCGAAGTGGTTGTGGCTGACCGCGCCGCGCGCCAGCAGTTGCTCGCCCTCATCGAGCACGGCGCGCCCGCCGCCTGCGTCGCCAAGCACGTAGGCGAGGCCCGCAAGCGCCCAGGGCCCGCAGTATGTGGGCGCTTCCTTCCGTGCCCATTCGGCCGCCTGCTCGAGGGCAGCGACGGCCTCCTCGACAAGGCCCAGCCCATGCAGGGCCAGTCCCTGGTGCAGCGTGCCCTCGATCTCGAAGCGACGCGCTCCCAGTTCCCGCGCCAGCACCGTGCTGCGTTTGCTGCCTTCGAGCTCGGCCGCATAGCCGCACCTGTAGAACTCGAGCGATGCTCCGACGCTTCGGGCCAGCAGCTCGGCACGCACGTCGCCGGCCCGGTGAGCATCCCCCGCAGCATGCCTGGCGCATTCGATGGCCGGTGCAATATCCCCGCAATAGCCGCGACAGGCGGCGACCATGGGCAGGTAGGCGAGCCGCAAGGGCTCCAGTTCGTGCTGCTCGCTCAATTCCAGGCACCGCAGCACGTAGGTCAGAGCTGTCCGCATGCGGCCACGCTGGTACTGGGCGTCGCCGAGCCCGCCGAGCGCCCGTGCGATTTCCTCCGGGGAGCAGGCCTGCTGGGCCAGTTCGAGCGCCCGTTCGTGGGCACGCATGCACTGCTCGAATTCGCCGCGCGGAAAGTGCAGGTTGCCGCGCAGCGTCCAGACCTGTGCCAGACGCCGCGGGTCATCCTCGGCAATCGCGTCGCGCTCGGCATCCTGCAACGCAAGGAGCGCCTCTTCGTGACGGTCGAGTATGCGCAGGCTGGTCGCAATCCCGAGTTGCGCGCGAGCACGTGGCCCGGGCGCGGCGGCAAGCGTTGCGCTGTCGCGATACGCCTCGATCGCCTCGTCGGTCCGACCCCGCGCGAGGTGGATATCGCCGAGCGCGGCCGCGGCGGCGCCTCGCTCGGCATCCGAGGTGGCCAGCAGCCTCGCCCGCTCGGCGTGCACGAGCGCGCGGTCGAAGCGGCAGGCACGCTGCTCGATCGCGGCGGCCCGCAGGTGCGCAGCGGCGGCGCCGGGGTCCTCGGCGGCGGCAAGGTGCTCGGCGTGCAGCGCCAGGTCGCGGCCCTCGAACCACTGCGCGGCCCGCAGGTGCAGGCTCCTGCGCGTCGAGCGCAGCAGCGCTGCGTAAACGGCGGCCCGGATGAGCGCGTGCGTGAACCAGCACTCCTCGCCGTCGCAGGCAAGCAGTCCGCTGGCCTCGACGGCAGCCGGATCGCTGACCGGTGATGCGGCGACGTGGCTCAACGCCTCGAGGCTGAACCGCGCACCGAGAGCTGCGGCCGCATGCAGCAGTTGCTGCACTTCCTGCGGCAGGCGCTCCACCCTTGCGAGCAGCAGCGCCCGCACCGAGCCAGGGAGCGCGGTTTCGCCGGCCTGTGCGCTGCGCAACAACTGGACCAGGAACAGCGGGTGGCCGGCCGCGGTCTCGATGCAACGCTCGAGGACCTCGTGGCCGACGTTGTCGTACCCGGTCGCGAGTTCGCGCGCCTCGTCTTCCGCGAGCGGCGCGAGGTCCAGCGTGGTGACGGGACAGCCGCGCGCCCGCGTCCGCCAGGCCGCTGGAAACGGGTCGCCCTCGGCGCGCGTCGAGATGGCCAGCAGGGCCGCCCGCGACGCAATCGCGCTTGCAAGGTCGCCGAGCTGCGCGATCTCCGTCGGGTCGGCCCAATGCGCGTCCTCGACGACCACCAGCAGCGGCTGCTCGGCGGTCGCATGCGCGAGCAGGCTATCGAGCACCCTGGCCCGGGCGCGCTCGCGGGTCGCCGGATCCATGGCCGCGAGCCGCGGCGCGGACGGCCCGACCGGCTCGAGCGCCAGCAGGTCGCCCGCGGCTGTCGCGTCATCGGAGTCGAGCACGCCACTCTGCATCGCCTGCTCGATGGCCGCCTGGCCAGAGGCCGCGCCCGTCGCGGCCGCGAGCAATCGATGCGCGAGCGCTGGCCCCGGCCGCTCGTTCGCGCGCTGGCCGAAATCGAGCACCTGCACGACGTGCACCGCGGCCCGGTCCGCGACACGGCTGGCGAGCGCCTCGAGCAGCGACGACTTGCCGATGCCCGGATCGCCACGGACGATCACGGCCCGCCCGCGACGCGTGGCCGCGACGCGATCGAAAAGAGTCTCGAGCAGCGCGAGCTCCGCTCGGCGCCCGGCCAGCAGAACCTCGGTGCGGCCCGCGGACCGCGGGACCGAAGGCCTGAGCACGGCCGCGCCCTCCGGGGCGCCTTCAGGCCGGGCCGCCAGCGCAAATCGGTCCGAGACCTGCGCGGCGATTTCCCGCGCGACGACGACTGAGTCGAGCACCGCGGCCCGCGCCAGCGACTGGGCCGTCGAGACCGCCTGGCCTGTGAGCGGAAATGCCGTGTCCGCGCCCGCAGGCAGTACCAGGCCTCGTGCGAGGCCAACAGCGAAACGCGGCTCACCGGCAGGGGTTGCCGCGGCGAGGTCCCGCGCCGCTCGCAGCGCGCGATCGAGCTCATTGCCCGTGGACGTCGCGAGACCGAACGCGGTGACGATTTCGCGCTGGCTCGGCCGGTCTACGACGCCACCCAATCGCTCGACGCACTCGCGCACGCGCCGCTCGGCCGCGGACCAACGCTCCCGCACCGACTCGGGGTCGTCATCCGTCGCTGCATCCGCGACGCCGAGTGCGCGCGACCAGCACGACCACTTCCTTGAGGGTCGTGACCGGTGGAGCCGGCGTGACGCCCGGCTCGCCGCGCCGCGGAGTCGAGCCCGATCTGGCGCCACCTCGGCCATCGCCTGTACCGCGTGTCCGGGCTCTCCGGTGCCCGTGTCCGCCGCCCGACGGCGTCGCAGGATGTCGCGATACAGGGACTCGGTCGCGGGCTCCGGGCCGACGTCGAGATCGCGGCGCAGCGCCTCGCGTGCAGGCGCGGTACTGCCGCAGCGCCTCCGTGTACAGGCCGCGGCGCGCGTACACGCCCATGAGATCCCGCTGCGCGGACTCGTTCGCGGGCTCGACCGACACCAGCCGCGACAGCGCCTCGGTGGCACCGCCCAGGTCGGCCGAAGCCACGCATTGCACCGCGTAGCGCTGCAGCGCCTGCACCCACTCGCGACGCAATGCGCGTCGGTGCTCGTCGATCCAGGCGTCGAAGGCCGGTGAGCGCGCATCGAATCCCGGCAGCAGCTCGCCTGCGTAACGTTCGGCCGCCTCCGCCAGCGCGTGTGGCGAACCGTCGCGCGTGAGATCGCGGAACCGCTGCACGTCGCTCGAGGCAAGGCGCGGCGTCGAGCGCGATCGAGCTGGAATCGCCGAGCAGGGCCTGAGCCGCCGCCCCGGGCAGCGCGCGGCGCAGCGCCGCCAATGCCTGCCGCAGGCTGGCGCGTCCGAGCTCGGGGTCGGCGTCGTCCCACAGCAGGCTGGCGAGGCGGTCGCGCGCGTAGCTGCGTGCCCGGACGCAAGGCCAGGCAGGCCAGCACGGCCTGGGCCTTGCGCGACGAGATGCGGATCTCCCGGCCATCGGCGCCGAGGACTCGCAGTCCGCCAAGCAGCTCGACCACCAGTTCGGTCATTGCAGCGTGAGTCCGGCCCGCCGCCGCTCCTGTGTTCCCCCGGCAGGCGCATTTTCACGCATTTTTCACGGCTGTCGAGACAGGCCGTTGACGGCGCCTCCGTAACTTGCACACCACACCGGGAGCCGGCGCCGCCGGAATCCGGACCCACGACAGGAGGAGACGACCATGACTCTGCACGACTGCCGCGGCATCGCGGTTTCGACCAACGACCGGGCCTCGCTCGAAGAAGCTCGAACATGCGACGGAACTGACCGCCTCATACTTCCTCGACCCGCTCGCCACGATCAACGAGGCGCTGGAGGCCGACCCGGCCTTCGCCGCAGGCGCACTGCCTGCGTGCCGCCCTCGCCGTCATGTCGAGCGAGCGCGGCGCAATGCCGATGCTGGAGGAGAGCGTCGCGTCCATCGAGGCGCTCGGCGCGAGCGCCAACCAGCGCGAACGCATGCACGCCGCCGCGGCGCGCGCCTGGCTCGAGGGCGACTTCCAGCGCTCGCTGCGGCTCTACGGTGACATCGTCGTCGAGTACCCGCGCGACCTCGTCGCGGTGCAGACCGCGCATGTCGCCGACTTCTTCCACGGCCAATCGACCCTGCTGCGCGACCGCGTCGCGCAGGTCCTGCCGCACTGGGGCGCCGACGTGCCGGGCTACGGCTACGTGCTCGGCATGCACGCCTTCGGGCTCGAGGAGACCGCGCTGTATGGCCGTGCCGAGGAGACCGGCCGGCGGGCGCTGGACCTGAACCGCCGCGATCCGTGGGCCGTGCACGCGGTGGCGCACGTGATGGAGATGCAGGGCCGGATCGGCGAAGGCATCGAATGGCTCCAGGGCCGGGTCGCCGACTGGTCCGTAGACAATGGGCTGGCGTTTCACAACTGGTGGCATCTCGCGCTCTACCACCTCGAGCTCGGCGAGCAGCGACGTGCGCTCGCGCTGTACGACACGAGGATCCGTCCCGCGCAGAGTTCCGTCGCGCTCGAGATGGTGGACGCCTCCGCGATGCTGTGGCGCCTGATGCTGCGCGGCGTCGACGTCGGCGATCGCTGGCAGCCACTCGCCGACGCCTGGCATCCGCCGGCGCGCGATGGCTTCTACGCCTTCAACGACGTGCACGCGGTGATGGCTCTGGTCGGCGCCGGGCGCTGGCCGGAGGTCGACGCGGTGATCGGCGGCCTCGAGCGGCGCCGCGGCGGGCCGCGGTACCAACGCGATGATGTCGCGCGAAGTCGGCCTGCCGGTGGCGCGGGCGCTCGCCGCCTTCGGTCGCGGCCGGTACGAGGTGGCGATCGACGAGCTGCTCCCGGTGCGGGCACACGTGAACCGCTTCGGTGGCAGTCACGCGCAGCGCGACGTCGTGCACCTGACGCTGGTCGAGGCTGCCTTGCGGGGCGGCCGGGCGTCGCTGGCGCGCGCCCTCGCAGCCGAGCGGATCGGCGTGAAGCCGTCGAGCCCGTTCAACTGGAAGCTGACCGCCCGCGCACTTGGCGCTGCCGGCCTGGGCGCGGAATCGCAGCGGGCACTCGAGTCCGCCGCCGCGGCCGACGTCGCCCAGCGGTCCGGCCTCGGCCGATCGGCCCGGGTTGCGGCCTGATCTCGTTCAATACATGTCGCAGGAGAATGATGATGAGTAGTTTGTTACGAGAAGTGGTGTTGCCGGCCGCGGCGTCGGCGGGGTTTCTGTTCGCAATGGCGATGCCGACGGCCCACGGCGCAGCCGGCTGCTGCTGCACCGGGGCTTGCGGTGATGCTGGCCTCCGCCAGGCCGCTGGCTTCAGTTCCGGCCGAGGAGTCCGGTTCGGATGCGAGCGTCCCGCCCGAGGCGACGCGGCAGAGTACGACCGCACGCTCCGAGCAGCGCTGCGTTCGTGTGGAGCGCATCGGCAAGTTCACCATCCGGCGTTGGGAGTGAGTGAAGAGAACCGGGGCGGCTGGAGGGCCGCCCCGGTCTTCGCGACTACTTTCCGATGCAGAAGCTCGCGAAGATCCTGCCCAAGCAGGTCGTCGCTCGTGACTTCGCCCGTGATCTCGCCGAGCTCTTTCTGGGCGTCGGTCAGCTCCTGCGCCACCAGTTCGCCGGCGTGACGCTCGATGAGCAACCGATTCGCCTCCTCGACGTGCGCGCGGGCTCGGCGCAGCGCGTCCAGGTGCCGCGTTCGCGCCGACAGCATGCCGATGCCGGACGAATGGAACCCGACGCAGTCCTTGAGATGTTGCCGGAGCAGGTCGAGGCCGGCGCCGGTCGCGGCGCTGACGTGCAGCGTCGCGGTCGGTGAGGCCGCCGGCTCGAGGCGCGGTTCGCCGCCAACCCGGTCGATCTTGTTGAACACGACCGTCCGCGGCGCGTGGATCGGCAGTGCGGCCAGGTCCGCGGCGATCGCAGCGACGGCCTCCGCATCCGACGCATCCACGACGAACAGCACGCGGTCAGCGCGCTCGATCTCGCGGTGCGCACGTCGGATGCCCTCGATCTCGACCTCGTCCGGCGAATCGCGCAGCCCGGCCGTGTCGAGCACGTGCAACGGCAGGCCGTCGATCTCGATGCGTTCTCGCAGCACGTCGCGCGTGGTGCCCGGCACCGGCGTCACGATCGCGGCCTCGTAACCCGCGAGCCGATTCAGCAGGCTCGATTTACCCGCGTTTGGCCGACCGGCGATCACGATCGTGAGCCCGTCGCGCAGCAACGTGCCTTGCCGCGCGGTCTCGGCGAGTCCCACGAATCGACCGCGGATGAACTCGAGTCGCGCGCCGAGTGCGCGGTCGCCGAGGAAATCGACCTCTTCCTCTGGGAAGTCGATCGTCGCCTCGACCCACATGCGCAGCTCGAGCACCGACTCGGCGAGGTCGTGGACCTGCGACGAGAACTCACCCTGCAGCGAGCGCAGCGCGGCGCGCGCCGCCTGCGCCGAGCCGCTGTCGATGAGATCGGCGACGGCCTCGGCCTGCGCCAGGTCGAGCTTGTCGTTGAGGAAGGCGCGCTGCGTGAACTCACCGGGCGCTGCGGAACGTGCGCCGAGCTCGAGCACCCGGCCAAGCAGCAACTCCATCACCACGGGCCCGCCGTGGCCCTGCAGTTCGAGCACGTCCTCGCCGGTGAAGGAGGCCGGGCGCCGGGAAGTAAAGCGCAATGCCCTCGTCGATCGGCTCGCCGGCTGCATCCAGGAACCGGTGCAGCTCGGCCGTGCGCGGCGCCGGCTCGCGGCCGAGCAGTTCGTCGGCAATGCGGCGACAGTCGGGCCCGGAGACACGCACGACGCCAATCCCGCCGCGTCCGGGCGCCGTTGCGATTGCCGCGATCGTGTCGGTGAGCGGCAGGGCCACGACGTCGCTCACGTGGCCGGCATCGGCAGCATGCCGTCCACGGTGAACTGCTCGAGAGGCAGCGTGTGCACACCGAGCACTCCGCGGGCTCGGAAACTCACCCGGTCGGCGGCCGTCTCACAGAGCCATTCCTCCCGGAAGCTCGGCCGCGGCTCGGCGAAAGCGGTCGGCGTGAAGAGCGCGACGTTGAGCCCGCCCTCGATATCACGGGCCGAGTGGTACTCGATCGCGTCGGCGCCGGCACTGCGCAGCGCACTGCCGAGCGACTGCGTGTCGCCGTAGTCGGTGGGGCTCGCGAGCTGGGCCCGATGGGTATCGAACGGCGGCCGATGCAGGCGGTAGGCGCGCCGCGCGTGGATCCGCACTCCGAAGAGCGTGTGCTGGGTCCGCAGCGGCCGCGACGGCGGGGTCTTCATGCCCTGCCAGAACACGAAGCGGTAGTACGCCGCCTCGGCGAGCAGTGTCGGCTTTCCGCGCGCGGCGTAGAACAGCGACGGCTCATGTCGCCGCCCGAAGCGCGAGCCGTGGCGCAGCGGCGGGTAGCGAAAGGGCGTCGCGAGCAAGTAATCGAGCCCATTGGTCGCGGCGGACCTGGGTGGCTTTGAGCGCTCGAGCAGCGACTCGAGCAGGTCCTGCTCGCGGAGGTTGGCAACCAGCCGCTGCGTGGCGACCTGCTCCTGGCTCTCGACCATGCGCAGCACCTCGCCCGCGAGTTCCACGGGTTGGGCACTGGGACCACACTCGGCCCAGAGGTCGCCCATCAGAGCTTGCCGCGGATCGCGTCGAGGTACTCCACCACCCGCATCAGGCCCTGGACGTTGCGGACCTGCTCGGACGGCACACCGCCAGTGTGCAGGTTGTCGGTCTGGAACCAGTGGCGCATCGCGTCGCGGTCGCCACCCGTCAGCGCGAACAGCGCCCGGTAGGCGCGAACCATCAGCAGCGCGAGCTCGCCAGATTTGCTGTCGGGGTCGAGCCCGCCGCGGCTCAGGGCCGTTCGGTCCTTGCCGATGATCTCGCCGAGGGTCTGCTGGGTCAGCCCGAGTTCCTTGCCCGCATTGACCAGTGCGATCGCCAGGACGCGGCGCACCTCGGGCTCGGCGAGGGCGCTGGAGTTCATGTCAGTCGAGCCCTGTGATGTGCATATCACACATTATAGGGTCGTTTGTTGCCTTTGCAACGAGGCTTAGGCCCTTTTCTTCGCCTCGGCCTCGACCACCCGGTTGATGTTCCACTGCTGCGCGATCGAAAGCAGCGTGTTCGTGAGCCAGTAGAGCACGAGGCCCGACGGGAACCACGCCATCATCACGGTCATGATCACCGGCATGAACGCGAAGATCTTCGCCTGCATCGGGTCGGGCGGCGCCGGGTTGAGCTTGAACTGCCCGTACATCGCGACGCCCATCAGGATCGGCAGGATGAAGAACGGGTCCTTGGACGAGAGGTCCTGGATCCACAGCATCCACGGGGCCTGGCGCATCTCGACGCTCTCGAGCAGCACCCAGTAGAACGCGAGGAACACCGGGATCTGCACCAGGATCGGCAGGCAGCCGGCGACCGGGTTGATCTTCTCTCGCTTGTAGACCTCCATCATCTGCTTGGCGAGCTGGTCGCGGTCGTCCTTGTAGCGCTCCTGGATGCTCTTGATGCGCGGCGCGATGGTGCGCATCTTGGCCATGGAGCGGCCGCTCGTTTCCGTGAGCTTGTAGAACAGCAGCTTGAGCAGGATGGTGACGATGATGATCGCCCAGCCCCAGTTGCCGACGAACCCATAGACCTTCTGCAGCAGCCAGAAGAGCGGCTGCGACAGGATCGTGAGCTTGCCGTAGTCGGCGGTGAGTTCCAGGCGCGGGCCGACTTCCTTCAGCTGCGCCTGCAGCTTGGGGCCCACGAAGATCGTCTCGCTGAAGCGCCCGACCGTGCCGGCCGGCACGACCTTGAGCGGCCCGCGATGCGTCAGCAGCGCGTGCGTGCCGTCGCGGCCGAGCGTGACGTGGTACTCCTCGCCCTTCGGCGGCACGGCAGCACTGACGAAGTGGTGCTGCATCGTCGCCATCCAGCCGTCAGTCACGTTCTGCGCGAAGCGGCCGTCTTCGTCGTCGTCGACGTCGAGCTTGCGGTACTTGCTGCCGTCCCAGATGGCGGGACCACGGTAGGCATAGCTCTCGACGTCGAACATCGAGCGGTCCTGCGCGTAAACGTGCCGCGCGAGCTGCACGTAGGACGCGCCCGACCACTCGGTGCCCGAGCGGTTGTCCACCTCGTACTCGATGGCGACCGCGTAGCTGCCGGGACGGAACACGTAGGTCTTGGTGACCGTGACGCCCTGCCCGTCCGTCCAGCTGAGCGGTACGCGCAGCTCGGAGGCGCCCGGCGCCATGCGGAACTCCCCGGCGGTACTCGTGAACACGGCGAGGTGCGTGGGCTCGGGCCGGCCGTTCAATGCGCGCAGGCCGCTGCGCGCCACGCTGTAGTCGGGCTCCTGTGTGCCGAACAGGCGCACCGGCGGGCTGCCCGGCCGCTTGTCGCGCGGGTACTGCACGAGGTCGGCGCGGACGAAGTCGCCACCCTGCAGGCTGATGTCGAGATCGAGTACATCGGTCACGACGCGGATGCTCGGCTGGGTAGCGGCCACAGGGGTGGCCGGCACGCTGGGATCGGCGGATGCAGCCGGGGCAGCGGCGTTGCCGGTCGGGATGGACGGAAGCTGGGCCTGGGCCGCCTGTTCTTCCGCCGTCGACACGGCCGCGGGATCCGTGCTCGCCGCCGGCGTGGTCGCAGCCACTGGCGCGGCGCCGTAGTCGCGGTTCCACTGGACGACGTTCATCCAGAGCAGCAGCGCGACGCCGATCCACAGGTAGATGCGTGGGTTATCCATGAGACGGTCGCTTCAGTAGGGGCGGCAGCGTGTCGGGCACCGGGTCGTAGCCGCCGGGGTGCCAGGGATGACACCGCAGGATGCGGCGCAGCCCGAGCCAGGCACCGCGAAGCGCGCCATGCCGGCGGATGGAGTCCTGCGCGTAGCAGGAACAGGTCGGATGGAAACGGCAGTTCGGACCGAGCAGCGGGCTCACGAACCAGCGATAGAGCTGGATGAAGCCGATCAGGATCGCGCGCATCGCTGGCTCATCCGATCGAACAGTGCCGCGATGCTTGCGGCCAGCTGGGCGCGGGTCGCCTTGCCGGCACCGTGCCTTGCGTTCACGACCACGTCCACGGGCGGAAGCTCCTGCTGGGTCAGTCGAAAGCGCTCGCGCACCACGCGCTTCACGCGGTTGCGGTTGACGGCACAACCGGCCGCCTTGATGCCCACCGCCATGCCGAGCCGCGCATGTCCGAGTTCGTTCGGACGAGCAATCACCGCGAACAGGCCGTCGGACACGCGGAGCCCCTCGCGGTGGACGCGGTCGAACTGGATCTTGTCAGTGAGGCGGGCTTCCCGAGGCAGGCGGCCGGCGATCGGGCGCACTGCGTCTCGCGCGATCGCGTCGGTCAGACCGCGAGACGCTTGCGTCCCTTGGCGCGGCGGCGGGCCAGTACGAGGCGACCGCTCTTCGTGGCCATGCGCGCACGGAAGCCGTGGGTTCGCTTGCGGTGCAGGTTGCTTGGCTGATAGGTGCGCTTCATGTGCGGCTCCGTTCCTGGCGGAATTCAGACCAGAAACAATCACATGCACTGGTCATCAAAGGGCCGGCAAGGATACGCAGCGCCGTGCCCAGCGTCAACGGGCGTAGAAGCGGAAACGGCGGGCGTTTAAGGATATCCACAGGCAGGGGGCCGGTATAAACTCCCGCCCCCCTTGCCGTTTCCCCCCTGGGCGCCGACCGGCCAGCGCAACGACCCCGCCGTGGACACGACACTCTGGAACCACTGCCTACGGCGCCTGGAAGCGGAACTGCCCGAACAGCAGTTCAATACCTGGATCCGGCCGCTCCAGGCGGTCGAGGAGCGCGACTGTCTGCGGTTGCTCGCGCCGAACCGCTACGTCGTGGACTGGGTCAGGGATAACTGCGCGGCCCGTATCGGTGAGCTCGTCGAGGAACTCATTCCGGAACCCACGCCGCAGGTCGTCGTGGAAATAGGCACGCGGGCCAATGCGCCGGTCGCAGAAGCGCAGGACACGAGAGTGCCCGAGCTGCGCGGAAAGCGACCGGTACCGCTGCCTTCGATTGGCGGGCGGCTGAATGCGGACTTCACGTTTGCGACATTCGTCCAGGGCAAGAGCAACCAGCTCGCGCGCGCCGCAGCCACACAGGTCGCGGAGAACCCGGGCCGCGCGTACAACCCGCTTTTCATCTACGGTGGTGTCGGGCTCGGCAAGACGCACCTGATGCACGCGGTCGGCAACCACATCCGCGCCGGCAACCCGGCCGCGCGCATCGCGTACGTGCACTCGGAGCGGTTCGTCGGCGACATGGTGCGGGCGCTGCAGCACAACACGATCGACCAGTTCAAGACGGCCTACCGCACGCTCGATGCGCTGCTCATCGACGACATCCAGTTCTTCGCCGGCAAGGAGCGCTCGCAGGAAGAGTTCTTCCACACCTTCAACGCGCTGCTCGAAGGCCAGCAGCAGGTGATCCTCACCTGCGATCGCTATCCGAAGGAAGTCCAGGGACTCGAGGAGCGACTGAAATCGCGCTTCGGCTGGGGCCTCACGGTGGCCATCGAACCGCCGGAACTCGAGACCTGTGTGGCGATCCTCATGAGCAAGGCCTCAGCGGCTGGCGTGGAATTGCCGGAGGAAGTCGCGTTTTTCGTCGCTAAGCGCATCCGCTCGAACGTCCGCGAACTGGAGGGTGCGCTGCGCCGCGTGATCGCCAACTCGCAGTTCACCGGACGGCCGATCACGCTCGATTTCGCTCGTGAGGCGCTGAAGGACCTGCTCGCGCTGCAGGAACGCCTGGTGACAATCGAGAACATCCAGAAGACGGTCGCGGAGTACTTCAAGATCCGCGTTGCCGACTTGCTCTCGAAACGCCGCAGTCGCTCGATCACGAGGCCCCGCCAGGTCGCGATGGCGCTCGCCAAGGAACTCACCAACCACAGCCTGCCCGAGATCGGCGACGCATTCGGCGGGCGTGACCACACGACCGTGCTGCATGCGTGTCGCGTGATCAAGGGACTGCGCGAGTCACAGACGCGAATGAACGAGGATTATCAGAACCTGTTGAGAACCCTCGCGGCATGATGTGAGCAAGCTGTGCATCAATGGGCGGAGGCGTGTAGTGCACCATTCATCCACAGGGTACGGACAGGCGGTGCGTGAGTTGCCGGCGGGTTTGTGCTTTCGGCAACTGCCGGCTG
The DNA here is from genome assembly GCA_963754125.1 of uncultured Gammaproteobacteria bacterium. Lineage (GTDB taxonomy): Bacteria > Pseudomonadota > Gammaproteobacteria > Steroidobacterales > Steroidobacteraceae > RPQJ01. Next base: position 4,678 of record CAVWEX010000004.1, on the reverse strand, counting down.
GGGCTGGATAAAAAGGCGTTCTGCACAGGCTGGGGCTGTGCTAGTAATAATAGTAATAAGAGATATCAAATAAGAGATTAATAGCGGAAGCACAAAGATGAAGATCATTGCTAAGCGCGAAGCGATCCTGAGTCCGCTGCAAGCCGTCATCGGCGTGGTGGAACGCCGCCAGACGATGCCAATCCTGGCGAACGTGCTGCTTTCCGCAAAGGGCGGACGCTCTGGCGGTCACGGCGACCGACCTGGAAGTCGAGCTCGTGGCGACCTCCGAAGTGGACGTGCAGCGCAACGGCGAGGTCACGGTGCCGGGCCGCAAGCTGCTCGACATCTGTCGCGCGCTGCCCGAAGGCGCCGAGATCACGCTGACCCTCGACGGTGAGCGGATGTCTGTGCGGGCACGCAAGAGTCGTTTCACGCTCTCGACGCTGCCTGCGAGCGAGTTTCCGACGGTCGAGGAGATCAACGGGCAGCAGTCACTCAAGGTGCCGCAGAAGGACTTCAAGCGGCTGCTTGAGAAGACTCATTTTTCGATGGCCCAGCAGGATGTCCGCTACTACCTAAACGGACTTCTTCTGGAAACGTCGGCAAAATCGCTCCGATCTGTCGCGACTGATGGGCATCGTCTGGCTTTGTGTGACGTGGATCTTCCCGAGGGGGCGAAATCCGGTCAGCAGGTGATCGTTCCGCGCAAGGGGGTACTCGAGTTACAGCGAATCCTCGGTCACGAGGAGCAGATTCTGGATCTGGCGATCGGGGTCAACCACATTCGCGTCCAGATCGGCGACATTCGATTCACATCCAAGCTGATTGACGGACGTTTCCCGGAGTACAGCCGGGTGATCCCGAATGATCCGCCGCGAGTCGTGACCGCCGTTCGCGACGATCTACGGCTGGCACTGCAGCGGGCTGCGATCCTGTCCAACGAGAAGTACCGCGGAATCCGCTTCGCGGTGAAGCCGAATCTGCTGACTATCCAGTCGCACAATCCCGAACAGGAAGAGGCCGAGGAAGAGGTCGAAGTCACCTACGAGGGTGAGGAGCTCGAGATCGGCTTTAACGTGAACTATTTGATGGATGCCTTGGCGGCCGTCGAAGGGCCTGAAGTTCAGGTATGCCTTACAGACGGTAACAGCAGTTGCCTGATCCGTTCATCAGCGGACAGCGGGGCACGATTCGTCGTCATGCCGATGCGTCTGTGAGGCCCACCGTCGGCGCCCGATGATCCTCGAAAGTCTCGGCGTCGAGAATTTCCGGTGCGTCGAGCGAGCTGAGCTGGAACTTCACCCGCGCAGCAATTTGATCACTGGCGCGAACGCCTCCGGGAAGACAACTCTCCTTGAGGCGATGTTCTTTCTCGGCCGTGGTCGCTCATTCCGGACCGCACAGTCGGACACGCTGATTCGAACCGGTGCAGCAGGCTTCCTGCTGCTCGGCCGCGTTCATGCCGCGGGACGCAGCCAGCCGCTGGGGATGCGCTACGGAAAATCCGGGATGGAGGTGCGTCACGCCGGTCGGCCGGTGGGTAGCCTCGCGGAGCTCGCGACGGTGCTTCCCGCCCAGGCGATCGACCCCGAGGTGCACCGGCTAATCGAGGGAGGGCCGCAAGAGCGGCGGCGCTACCTGGACTGGGGTGTGTTCCACGTGGAACCAAACTTCATCGGGCACTGGCGACGCTACCAACGGGCGCTGCGCCAAAGAAACGCGGCCCTCAAAGCAGAACAGCCGGAGAATCTTGTCCGGGTCTGGGATCCAGATCTGGTGGAGGCGGGGGAGCAGGTGGCGCTCCTGAGGACCCAGTACGTCGAGCAGCTCGCACCGCAGGTCGCGTGTGTGGGAGAACGGCTGCTTGGGGCCGCAGTGGAAATCGAGCTGCATCGTGGATGGTCGGCCGAACGGTCGCTGGCCGAAGCTCTGGCAGCATCCTGGCCGCGAGATCGAGCTCGTGGCCTCACGCACATCGGACCGCATCGCGCGGATGTTGCGGTCCACTTCGAGGGTGCGGTCGCCCGAGATCGGGTGTCCCGGGGGCAGCAGAAGCTCGCAGCCGCCGCGCTGCTTCTGGGCCAGCTGCGATGCGACGCGAAGCTCGGATCCGAGGTGGCGCTGCTACTTGTGGATGACCCGGCGGCAGAGCTTGATGAAACCCACCTCGAGCGCTTGCTCGCGGAGGTCAGTGGCGTCTCCGCCCAACTCGTCGTTACCGCCCTCGAGCCCCGAAATGAGGCGTTGGCCAGCCTGCCGGCAGGCCACAGGTTCCACGTGGAACATGGCTCGGTGACCCGTCTGTTATAATCCGACGTCCTTTTGCACCAGGTCTCCCATGAGCGGCGCCGACGTCTACGACTCTAGTAAAATCAAGGTCTTAAAGGGCCTCGACGCGGTCCGAAAACGCCCGGGAATGTACATCGGCGACACCGATGACGGCACCGGCCTGCACCACATGGTTTTCGAGGTGCTGGACAACTCGATCGACGAGGCGCTCGCGGGTCACTGCACCCACATCACGGTCACCATCCACGCCGACCAGTCCGTCACCGTTGAGGACGACGGCCGTGGAATTCCTGTCGATATCCATCCCGAGGAAGGCGTTTCAGCGGCCGAGGTGATCCTCACGGTCCTGCACGCCGGCGGGAAATTCGACGACTCCTCGTACAAGGTCTCAGGCGGCCTGCATGGGGTGGGTGTGTCGGTAGTCAACGCCCTCTCCGAGACCTTGCACCTGTCGATCTACCGCGATGGTCAGGAGTACCGCCAGGAATACCGTCTCGGCGAGCCGGTCTACCCGCTGGCCATGGTGGGCCCGAGCGACCTGCGCGGCACGACTATCCGCTTCAAGCCCAGCGACACGATCTTCACGAACATCGAGTTCGAGTACGAGGTGCTGCAGAAGCGCCTGCGAGAATTGTCGTTCCTCAACTCTGGCGTGCGCATCGAGCTCGTGGATGAGCGCGACGACAAGCGCGAGACGTTTTTCCACGAGGGCGGCATCCGCGAGTTCGTGCGGTTCCTGAATCGCAGCAAGACACAGGTCCACGAGACGATCTTCTGGTTCCGCGGCGACCGCGACGGCGTCGGCGTCGAACTTGCCATGCAGTGGAACGACTCGTACGCGGAGACGATGTACTGCTTCACCAACAACATCCCGCAGAAGGACGGCGGGACGCACCTGGCCGGCTTCCGTGCAGCGCTCACGCGCACGCTGAACGACTACATCGAGAAGGAACTCGCCGCCAAGAAGGACCGCGTGCCCACGACCGGCGACGATTCGCGCGAGGGATTGACCGCCGTGCTGTCGGTGAAGTTGTCGGACCCCAAGTTCTCCTCGCAGACCAAGGACAAGCTGGTCTCGTCCGAGGTGAAGGGTACGGTCGAGTCCATCGTGGCCGAGAAGCTCGGCGAGTTCCTGCTCGAGAATCCCGCCCAGGCCAAGGCGATCGTTAACAAGATCATCGACGCCGCACGGGCCCGCGAGGCCGCCCGTCGGGCGCGCGAACTCACGCGCCGCAAGGGCGCGCTCGACATCGCCGGGCTGCCCGGCAAGCTCGCCGACTGTCAGGAGAAAGACCCCGCGCTCTGCGAGATCTTCATCGTCGAGGGTGACTCGGCCGGCGGCTCCGCCAAGCAGGGCCGTGATCGGCGCACTCAGGCGATCCTGCCGCTCAAGGGCAAGATCCTGAACGTGGAGCGGGCGCGCTTCGACAAGATGCTGTCGTCGGCCGAAGTCGGCACCTTGATCACCGCGCTCGGCTGCGGTATCGGCAAGGACGATTTCGACATCGCCAAGCTGCGCTACCACCGCATCATCATCATGACCGACGCGGACGTCGACGGATCCCACATCCGTACGCTCCTTTTGACATTCTTCTATAGGCAGATCCCACTTCTTATCGAAAGAGGGCATGTATACATTGCTCAGCCCCCACTCTATAAGGTCAAGAAGGGCAAGGCCGAAACCTACGTAAAGGACGACCTCGAGCTGAACGCACTGCTCCTCAAGTCCGCACTCGAGGATGCCGCGTTACACGTGAACGGCGAGGCCGAGGCCATGCCGGTCTCGGCGCTCGATGCGCTCGCGCGTCGCTACATGGAATTCCAGGCGACGATTCGCCGCGCCGCCCGCCGCTACGACCAGCACGTGCTCGAGCAGATGCTGCTGATGCCCGAGCTGTCCCCGGACGAGCGCGAGGACGAGGCGCGACTGACGCAGTGGGGCGCGCAGCTCGAGACGCTGCTCAACGCCGAACAGCCGCCGGGCCGCACCTACCGCGTGGCGCTGCAGGCGGGCACGCCGCCGCACCTCGTCGTGGGGCGCACCGAGCATGGCGTCACCGTCGAGAAGCACCTGCACCGCGAGTTCTTCAACTCGAGCGAGTACCGGCGCATCGCCGATCTCTCGCGCACGCTCGCCGGGCTGTTCGGTCCGGGCGCGTACATCAAGCGCGGCGAGGCGCGCCAGGAAGTGACGACCTTCCGCGATGCCGTGCAGTGGCTGTTCGACCAGGCGCGCAAGGGCCAGTCCATCCAGCGCTACAAGGGTCTCGGCGAAATGAACCCCGAGCAGTTGTGGGACACGACCATCAACCCCGCGTCACGCCGGCTCGTGCAGGTGCGAATCGAGGACGCGCTCGGCGCGGACGAGATCTTCTCGACGCTGATGGGGGATCAGGTGGAGCCGAGG
>CAVWEX010000003.1:0-113081 GCA_963754125.1 uncultured Gammaproteobacteria bacterium | reverse complement strand
TCCCCCATCATTCCTGCGAATCGCGGCTTTGCCGTCGATTGCTCCGCACGCATCGTTGCGGAGCAAGGTGGCGGAATTCGGCCCCAGACAAAGCCCTTGCCGATCTTTCTCAGGGTCGGCGGGCCAGGAAGTGCAGCACCGCATCCTTGTAGGGCCTGTCTCCCACCGACTTCATGTGATCGCGCCCCTCGATGGTGAAGGCGTGAGCGCCGGGGATGAGCTGCGCCAATCCTGCGCCGGCCCGCCCACGACGTCGTCTGACTCCGACGGCAACCAGCACCGGCGCCCGGATCAAGGATACCATGTCCTCGTTGACGGGCGAGCGCGCGGCCGGATGCAGGCCGCCAATGCCTTGAGATCGCTGCGCGTCTGCTCGGCGAAGGCACGGAACGTGCGCGCCGTCGGATTGGTCACGTCCTCGATGCTTTCAGCCTCCAGCGCGCGCGCGATTGGCCCCGTGCCGGCCAGCCCGCGGATCATGTTGATGCCGAGCCCCCCGAACACCACGCTGGCGACGCGCGCGGGATGGGCGAGTCGTCAGAAACGCGGAAATGCGCGCGCCCATGGAAAAGCCCATGACGTGCGCCTGCGGAATGGACAAATGATCGAGAAGGCGGCGCGCGTCCTCGGCCATGACGGGGGAGCCGTAATCGGCCTGATCGTAGAGCTTTGCACTCATGCCGTGGCCGCGATTGTCGAACGCGATGACCCGGCGGCCGTCGGCCACCAGCAGCTTGACCCAGCCCGTGTCGACCCAGTCGACGGTCCGGTTCGAGGCAAAGCCGTGGATCAGCAGGATCGGGTCTCCCGCACCCTCGTCGAGGTAGTCGATCTCGATGCCGTCGTGAATAAAGCTTGCCATGGACCTTCCGATGTTCCGACTATTTCAGTCTGGGTCCCCGAGTATCGCGCATGTTTTCCAATCCATCCTCGAGCAGCGTGCGACTCGGTCGTGATATCTGTCGGACTGCCGGCCGATGACCGGGTCGCTCAGCACGCGCATCTGGTCGATGGTGTCGCAGACGTCGGCGAGTTTCATCTCGATGGCAGGTACGTTACCACTCGCTACCAAATTCGCGACATAGCCCAGATAGCCAGCATCGTCCTGTGCGGTCACGGCTCGATAGTCGCGATAGTAGTCGGCGTTCGGGGGCGGCGTGGTCACGCGCACAATCTCCACGGCCGCATTCGACAGGCCAAGGGCGGTCATGCGCTCCATGCCACCGCCACCGGACATGAGTGCATCGTGCAAAAGTGCGGCTTCCAGTTGATCGCGGCTCGGCGAGGGATACCGGAGGCACAGGCGTGCCGCGACCCGCCGGAAGTGTTCGGCCCAAGGGCGACCGTTAAGATCAGTCGCCCCCACGTGTCGCGCCTCGACTTCGGCGACGAGCTGCTGCCAGCGCTCGTCCTGAGGTTCCAGCAGCATCTTCACCCTCCCATGCTTCAATTCGCCTTCATATTTGCTGGCACGAGATCGTCCAGATCAATCTTCGGAAAGCCTTTGTGCAGCGAACGTGAGGAGGCCAGATATTCTGCCTCTTCCTGGTCAGCCGCAATTTTGGGCCGCCGTTCGGTTGCCCACCGCGACAAGGCTTCGCTCACATCGTTCGTCGTGGCCAACGTGTTTGCCAGTTCGACGGCATTGCGGATCGAAATGTTGGCGCCGCGCGCATGACTGGATGGCATTGCATGGGCTGCGTCGCCAACGACGGCGGCCCGATTATTGACCCACGATGACAGGCGTATCGAGCCATAGCGATCGCACCGAGCCTCGATCGGCATACGCGACAGCAGGGGCGCAAGCGTTGGAAAGGAAGGTATCCAGCCTTCAAAGGCCGGCGGCACGACCAAGCGCTCGGCATCGTCCTTCGAGGCCATCATCACCAGGTAGCAGTGGGTCGGACTGCATGGTGAATAGAGGATGCGCAACGGGGCGATCTCGTACGACCAGAAATCCTTGCTGGTCTCCCAATTCCCGTCGCCGAGGCCGCGACGATCGAACAACACCCGCAGTAGACCGTCGTTGTGAATGATCTTTTCGCGTTCGAAGCCCAGGCCGGAATACATCTCCGAACCGACGCCGTCCGCCGCGACGACCAGATCAGCCTCTCGTCGGCTGCCGTTCGCCAATGTCAGCGCCCCATGCGGATGGATCTCCACCACCCGCGACGCTGTGCGGATCTCGACACCTGCGTTTCGCGCCGTTGTCGCCAGCAAGTGGTGCAGTTCGTTGCGGAGTGTCGTTCGAAAGACGGCGTTGTTACGATGTGATCGGTGCAGCCGTTCGTTTATCCAGGTTTCGAACCCGGTTGGCGCGAACGATCGTTCAATGAAACTCGTGCGCTGGCCAATCTGGTCCAGGGCCCAAAGACCATCCCTTGAAATGTAAAGCCCGCCACCACCCGAGCGAAGTTCGTCGGCGGCTTCGTGCACGACCACGCGCCATCCGTTACGACCGAGTGCGGCGGCCAGAGCCAGCCCCGCAAGGCCGCCGCCGGCGATCTCCGCCGTTCTGGCACGTTCAGTCATACTCACCCTCAATCGGACTTGCTTCTTCGCGCACAGTAGTGCACTCGGCTCATGCCGAGCCCCGGCTTTCAAACCCCGCGAGGGCGAGGATCGCGGCAAGGCTGGCACTCATGCCGGCGAGGCTGGAGGTCTTTTCGACGTCGATCCATTCGGCCAGCGAATGAGCGCGACCGCCGGTCCCACCGGAACCGATCTTGATGGCGGGGATGCCGAGGCTCATCGGAATGTTTGCGTCGGTCGATGACGCCGCGTGTTCAGGCGAAAATCCGTGGGCGCGATAGGCTGCGGTCGCAAACTGTGTGATGTCGGCGTGCAGAGGAGTGCTGCCGGCGGGGCGATCGCCGACCATTTTTATTTCCAGAGTGATCGCGCCCTCTTTCGTTGATCGGGCAGCGTTCTCCTGCGCGACGGCCGCCGCCATGATTTCACGGCAACGGGCGTCCAGCTTCGTCAGTTCCGCGGCCGATTCCGACCGCAGGTCGATATCGATCCACGTCTCCTCCGGAATTGCATTGATGGAGGTACCTCCGCCGACGATCGAGGCGCAATATGTGGTGGGCGGTTGGGCCGGAACCTGGATCTGACTGAGTGCCACGACGGCCCGCGCCATGGCATACATAGGATTCACGATGCCGAATGCCTTGAAGCTGTGGCCGCCCGGTCCCCGGAAAAACACGGAATAGCGTTTCGAGCCGACGCCACCGACCACGATCGAGTCCATATGGGGGCTATCGACGGTGATGAACGCTTCGATCTTGTCGCGGTACCGACCCTGCGTGAAGAGGTGGCGCACGCCGCGCAGGTCGCCACGGCCTTCCTCGCCGACGTCACCTACGACAAGAATATCGTTGCGGGTGCGAATCTTCGCGGCGTCCATCGCGCGAAGGAAGGCGAGCAGCACCGCGAGGCTGCGGGTGTCGTCGCCGACACCTGGTGCGTAGAGTTTCGTGCCTTCGCGCCGCACCGTGACGTCAGTGCCCTCGGGGAAAACCGTATCGAGGTGCGCGGCGACAGCGATCAGGGACCCGTTGCCGATCCCCCGCCTCACCCCCATGACGTTCCCGATCTCGTCCTGCTCGACATCATCGAGCCCGTGCCCGCGCAGCATATCAAGGTAGGCTGCGGCGCGCACGCTTTCCTTGAATGGAGGAGAGGGGATCTCAGTCAACGTGATGATGTCGGCGACGGTCCGCTCGTGTTCGGCGTCGAGCGTCTTAACGGCCCTTTTGAAAGCTGGATCGCGGAGGATCGCCGCAATTTCCGCGGTGTGATCGCGTTGCATGCGTTCTCCTTTAGATGGTTGAACCGGATTCCACGATTTTGCCTCTTGCATCGGGACGCCGCAGCATTGTGGGGCGCCGAACCCGACGCCCAAGCTGCGACATCACTCGCCGCCGGCTCCCCTACCATTTCGCGACCCGAACCGCTATGGTGCGCCGCACATGATCCGGAGCGGGCCGATCGGCTGCGCCACAGACCAGGGAAAAAGCCGATGGCCGCGAGCGTCGTGCCGCATTTCGCCAACGATCTCGGCGTCGAGAAGATCTTCGTCGGCGCCAAGGAATTCCAGTGCATGGGCGCGCGCGCGCCCCACGATCACCCTCATGTCTACCTCGACATGGGGGCCGACGCGCAGATTCTGTGCCCCTACTGCTCGACGCTCTACGTCCACGACCCGCGGCTCGGAGCGGCCGACACCGAGCCGAAAGGCTGCCTCGTCGACGCGGACGTTGAAGTCGTCTGAGCGCCGCAGTTCGCCCCTAGGCACGTGCGATGGCACATCCCGAGCCCGTCCTGATCGCCGGCGGCGGGATCGCCGGCCTTGCGACGGCGCTGGCGCTGGCCAAGCGATCGATAGCCTCGCGCATTCTCGAGCAACGCCCGCAGCCCTCGGAAGCCGGTGCCGGCATCCAGATCGGGCCCAACGGTGTCCGCGTGCTGGCCGCGCTCGGGGTCGCGCCACGCCTTGCGCCTCATGTCGGCCGGCCGAACGAAATCGTTGTCCATCAAGGATCAAGCGGGCGCATCCTGGCTCGGATGCCGCTCGGTGACTGGATCGAGGAGCGGCACGGCGCGCCCTACTGGGTTGTCCATCGTCGCGACCTTCAGGCAGCCCTCCTTGCCGCCGTCGCGGCCGAGCCGTTGATTGAGATGGCCACCGGATTCGCCGTCGCAACAGTGGAACCTCGCGGGGACACCATCGAGGTTCGCGGCGTGAACGGTGACACGCTGCGCGGCCCGGTGCTGGTCGGCGCCGATGGCATCCGCTCTGTTGTGCGCACCACAGTCGCGCCGGGCGCGCACCTGACATTCTCCGGCACCGCCGCCTCGCGCGCGCTGCTGCCGGCCGACGCGGCAACGGCGCTCGGTGGCCCAAACCGCATTGGAGTCTGGCTCGCGCCGGGCGCCCACGTCGTCCACTATCCGGTGGCAGCGGGCGCGCAGATCGCCGTCGTGGCGATCGTTCCTGATGACCGCAGGGTCGACGACTGGGCAGCGCCGAACGACTGGGCCGCTCTCGTCCCGCACCTCGCAGCATTCTCGCCCGTGCTGACGGACGTCCTCGCCGCCGCGCCCGAGTGGCGCCGCTGGGCCCTGTTCGAATCCGAGCCGCTTGCGCGCCTTGTGACGGACCGCATCGCGCTCGTCGGCGATGCCGCCCATCCGGTCCTGCCGTTCCTCGCGCAGGGCGGCGTAATGGCGCTCGAGGACGCGGTGGTGCTGGCCCACTGCCTCGCCAGGCAGCCGAATGACGCAGCGGACGCGCTGAAAAGCTACGAGGCAGCCCGGCGCGCACGAGTCGCCGCGATTGCCGCAGCATCACGCCGCAACGGCCGCATTTTCCATCTGTCCGGCCCCGCCGCACTCGCGCGCAACCTCGCCCTCGCCGCCGTTCCGGCGACGCGCCTCATGGCCAGTTACGACTGGGTCTACGGCTGGCGGCCGCCGGAATAGCGGCCCACGATCAGAACGGAACTCTTGCCGCTCTTGCCATACACCACCGGCTCGTCCTTGCAGGAGAACGTGCGCGCGGCGGCGTCCGCCATCTTGCGCGCGAGTGCGATCGCCTCAGGCTCGGCCAGGGCGTCGATGATACCGGCCTGGCAGGTCTCGTGTTTGTCGACGTGGAGGATGACCAGCACCTCACCCCTCCCGGTGTCGTTGCGCGTGAAGTAGCGCAGGATTGTCGCGTGCGGCACCACGCTCGTGCCGTCGTTGTGCACCCGCCATTCGAGCGTCGCGCGCCGCGACTTTCCCTGGAAGATCGTATTGAACGGACCGAGCGTCTGCTCCTGCGCCTTGCGTTTCTGCTTGGCGGCGTAGGCCCCGACGCTCACGAAGGCGCGCAGATCGCCCTCGCCATAGACAACCGGATAGCCCGGCAAGCCTTTGCACGACCATGTATTTCCGTCGGGATGGCGGTGAGTGATCTTGCACTCATTGAGATCGATCGTGGTGTAGAGGCTTTTCGGCTCCCGCGCCGTCGCCGTCCCGGCGCCTGCAGCAAACGCGAGCGCCGCCAATCCGACTGCCAGGACGTGCACCGTTCCCTTCACCATCTCTCCATCCTCGCGCGGTGCTGGCCAGCCACCACCAATATTTCAGCATACTCCACCGTGCCGCATTGATTGCATCCCATCCATGGCAGAAAGGTGCGGCCAGGATGATATATCCGAGCAGCGCCACACCGGATGGAGACCTGCCCTATGCGCCTCGACGCCGTGCCGATCGGCAAGAACCCGCCTGAAGACATCAACGTCGTCGTCGAGGTACCGGTCGGCGGCGAGCCGATCAAGTACGAGATGGACAAGGCGTCGGGCACGCTGTTCGTCGATCGCTTCCTCTACACGCCGATGCGCTATCCCGGAAACTACGGCTTCGTGCCGCACACACTGTCCTCGGACGGCGATCCGATCGACGTGCTCGTCTGCAATACGCGCGCGATCGTGCCCGGTGCGGTCGATCAACTGCCGCCCCGTCGGCGTGCTGGTGATGGAGGACGATGCCGGCGGCGACGAGAAGATGATCGCGGTGCCGTCGGTCAAGCTGACGCGCCGCTACGAGCGCGTGCGAACCTACGCCGACCTTCCGGACATCACGCTCCAGCAGATCGAGCACTTCTTCGAGCACTACAAGGATCTCGAGCCCGACAAGTGGGTCAAGATCCACCACTGGGGCGATGCCGACGAAGCCAAGCGGATCATTTCGGAAGCCATCGCGTTATGAAGCGCGGGCGCCTGGAAGGGGGACGCTGACCGCGGAGAGCGCGGATGAAGCAGATCGAACCTGATTTGACGCAATTCGCCGATGACCTCTGGCGCTCGATCGAGGCCGGGGAAGTCGCGGTGTTCTGCGGCGCGGGGATCTCGCTCAATTCAGGGCTGCCGCTGGTCCCGCACTTCATCAGGGCCGTGCTCGAGCGCCTCGGCGCCGCGGAGGCCGATGTACGCGCGGTGCTCGACTCGGCGCTGCCCTTCGAAGGGTTCGTCCAGATTCTCGGGAACTGCTCGGACATCGCCGAACTGCTCACGATCTTCGAACTCGGCGCGCCGAATCCGACGCATCTCTTCCTGGCCGAAATCGCGAAGGCCGGGTACGTCCGCGCGATCGCCACGACGAACTTCGATTCGCTGCTCGAGCAGGCGCTCGTGCAATCCGGAGCGGCGCGCGGCCTGGACTTCGACGTGCTCTATCGCGACGAGGACTTCGAGCGCGTCGCGACTGGCCGAGGCAGCCAGGTCATCAAGGTGCACGGAAGCATCGACGACAAGCCGAACATGGCCATCATGCTGAGGCAAGTCGCGGGCCGCGTCTTGTCCGACGCACGACGCAGCGCGATCGACGCGATCTTCGGCAACGGGCCGCATCGACGCGTGCTCGTCCTGGGCTACAGCTGCTCGGACCTGTTCGACCTGTCGCCGCACATCGAGGCGCTGGCCAACGGGCATCGCGAGGTGATCTTCATCGACCACCATCGCGATCGCGCGGAGCTGCGCTCGCTCTCCGAACGAGTGGAGAAAAACCCATTCCGGCATTTTCCGGAAGCATGCTGGGCTCTGTGCGACACCGACGCGCTGCTGAGCGCGCTGCGCGAGCGGGCGCGATGGCCGCTCTGCGCCGCGGCCGCAGACGTGGGCACCGTGCGCCGCCTCTGGGAGAGCAAGGTGGCTGCCTGGGCCAGCGCGTCCGAGACGAGTTTCCCCGGCATGAACGGCCCCGGCATCCTCGGCGAGATCTACTTTCAGACTTCCGACTTCCGGAGCGCCGCGCGGCACTACCAGGGCGCGCTCGAGGCGGCCCGCGCGGCCGGGAATCGCCAACGCGAGTGCGCCTATCTCGGGAACGTAGCGAACAACGAGCGCGCGCTCGGGCAGCGCGAAGCAGCAGTGCGCCGCTTCAACGAGGCCGTCGCCCTTGCTCGATCGCTCGGCGACCGATCGCACGAGGCCATGTGGCTCGGGAACCTCGCGGGCCTCCTCATCGAGTCAGGTGCGCACGCCCAAGCCATTCCGCTCCTCGAGCGATCGCTGTCGCTGAATCAGGAGCTCGAAGATCGCACCGGCGCGCTGCAGTGCCTGGGCAATCTCGGTCATTCGCACTACCTCACGTCGGACTTCCGACAGGCAAGGTCGAAGTACGAGGCCGCGCTCGAGCTGGCCCGCGATCTTGGAGACAAAGTCGCCGAGTCGGCGCTCCTCGGGAGCCTGGGCGACGCGTCTCACCATCTCGGTGATTACCGCGTCGCGCTCGGTCATCACGAGCGCGCGCTCGCGATCGCCCGGCAGCTCGGCGACCGCGGTGCCGAGTGCAACTGGCGCGGCAAGATCGCGGGCGAGTGCGCCGCCTTGGGAATGACCGACCGCGCGATCAGCGAACTCGAGCAGGCGATCGCGATCGCGCGCCTGACCGCGGACAGGCTTGCGGAATCGGCCCGTCTCAGCGACCTCGGCAACCTGCGGCAGACGCTCGGGCACATCGCACAGGCGTCAGAGCTCCATGAGGAGTCGCTCCGCATCGCCCGCGAGGTCGGTCATCTCCCCGGCGAGGGCACGGGCCTCGGCAACCTTGGCAACATCCGGCACGCACAGGGGCGCTACGCCGAGGCGCTCATACTCTACGAGCAGGCGCGGGAGATCGCGGTTCGTGTTGGCAATCGACAGCTTGAGGGGACGTGGCTCGGCAACCTCGGCGCCACGTTCCTTCAACTCGGGGAGAACGCGCGGGCCCTCGATCTCTTTCAGCAGGCGCTCACACTGGCATCGACGATCGGCGACGGACCGCGCGAGGCCGACGCGGAATTCAACCTGGGCTCGACGCGCGAGAGCCTCGGCGACCGCGAGCGCGCTGCAACGCATTTCCGACGCGCCGTCGAAATCTACACTTCGCTCGTCGGAACCGATCACGACCGGACGCGCAGGGCGCGAGAACGGCTGGAGGCCTTGACAATGAATCAGCTCCTCTGGATTCAGTATCCTGACGGCCGCGTCTTCGGCCTCACGGTCGAAAGCGGTAAGCGAGCGGTCTTCGCATTCACGACCGAGCAGTCCGCGCGTTTCGTGCACGCGCTCCTCGTGGACCGGTTCCGCATGCAGCTTCAGATCGTCGGTGCCGCGGGAGTCGCGCGCGAAACGTTCGAATCGGCCTGCATGGAAGAGGGCGAGCGGGCGGAGAACTATGTCTTCGTCTACGAGGGCACGGAGGCATTCGTTAATCTGATCAAGGGAGTCGAGGCGTATGAGGGACCCGCGACGTGATGCGGTTCGCGATCCGAAATCGCAACCCGCGCGCATGCCGTCGAGCACGGGACTCTGCGCGGACATTGAGGACCGCCTCCAGGGCGTCGACGTCGTGGCCTGAATTGCGTCGCGCGGCACTGCTGGGCGAGCGCGACCCCTGCCCGCCCGGCGTCAGGCGCGCCAGCGCCGCGTCGGCCTGGCTGTCCACGCGACCTTCGTCATCGGGGCCCAGCGCCTTCTGGACTGCGCGCCAGGTCGCGAGCGCGCCTTCCCGATCGCCCGCCTCCTCCTGCAGCAGCGCGCCCAGCACGCGACGCAGGTGCAGGTCGGAATTGAACGCAGCGCGGTAGATGCGGAACAGGTAGTCGCGTGTCCCATCGTCGATGACCTCGCCGTTGCGGCGCATCTCGTCGACCGCGCGCAACAGAGCGTCCTCGACCTCCAGCGACGAGTAGTTGCGCAGCGCGGCCAGTTGCAGGCGTCGAACGAAGTCATGCTGCCGGCCGCTGGCCAGTGCCGCGGCGCAATGCCGGTCCGCCGCGGCGAGCGCACGCTCGAGGCTCGTCCAGGCCGCGGCATAGTCGCCGACTTCGCGCTGGCGCTCGGCAACCGTCTGCAGCTCCGCAAGCTGGCGCTGCCGCTCGCCGACCTCTGCAAAGACCCGCACCACCTGGTTCAGGCCCAGCACCAGCGTGATCACCCCGGTGATCGCTGCGATCCACTTTAGCGGGTTGGCGGGTGCCGGGCTCATGGAATGCCTCCAGTACGCTTCGTGGCTGGGCGGCGGCAAGCAGCCGGTGTTTCGGCGCATGCCATCCCCGAGCGAGGGCGACGCCGACGACCTCGATGAAGAAATCGAGCAGGACCGCAGTCCACTCTGTTTCGGGAAATGCGCGACGACGCCGCGGAGGAAGTTCGAGTCCGGTAACGTCCTGTTTCAGTCCTTTACGCCTGCGGGTGTGGCATTCAGTTCCGGTTGTCATTGCGAGGACTCTCTCGCACCGGGCGACACCGGGATGCACCATGCCGCAGTATCTGCAAACGTGGACACTCGGAAGCGGGAGGCGCATATGGCGGAACTCGAGCGTGGCGACGCAGCACGGCGGCCCTACCTCGACTGGCTGCGCTTCTTCGTCGTGCTTTCGCTGGCGCCCTTTCACGCCGCGTTGTCCTATACCGGGTTCGGCGTGGTCTACGTCTACGACGCCCCGGTGCGCGACGCAGTCCTTTCAGGGCAAGGGCTCTACGGTCACATGGGTCCGGCTGCGCTGAGGCTGTTCACCGTGTTCCTGGACAACTGGGGCATGCACCTGCTCTTCCTCGTATCCGGCATCGCCGCCGCGATGTCGCTGCACAGCCGGGGCACGCGGGGATTCCTTCGCGAGCGCATGCAGCGACTGCTCCTGCCTTTTGCGCTCATCACCCTGACTGTCATCCCGGTGCAGGCCTGGCTGCGCGCTCTGGACTTCAGGACCTTCGAAGGCGGCTTCTTCGCCTTCTACCCGCACTTCTTCAACGGCATCTCCACTGGCCCCGGCAGCCCCGGCAATTTTGACTGGGGACACCTGTGGTTCCTGATCTACCTGTTCGTGTTCTCGCTGCTCGCGCTGCCGCTGTTTCGGCTGTGGCAGCTCGCCGGCACCCCAACGCTGCGTGTTGCCGGCATGCCCGTCGTCGCACGCAACTGCTGGGTACTCGTGGTGGCACTGTGGTTCGGCGCGCTCGAGGCAATCTTCAGGCCAGGCTGGCCGGGCTCCCTGAACCTGGTGGACGACTGGGCCAACTTCACCGTCTATCTGAGCTACTTCGTGTTCGGCTACCTGGCGGGAGCCGACGGACGGCTGGTCGATGCCGTAGAGCGCAACCGGCACGCCGCGCTCGCGCTCGGCCTGCTGGCCTTCGCTGCGCGGATGGCGTGCTATCAATGGCTGCCGGTAGGGGCTGGCTATCAAGGTCCCAACATGCTCGCGCAAGCCCTGCGCGGGATCGCCTCCTGGGGCCTCGTGCTTGCGGCGATCGGCTATGGACGCGCCCATCTCAATTCCAGCGGGCATGCCTGGGGTGTGGCCCGCGACTTGTCGTTTCCGCTGTACCTACTGCACTACGCGCCGCTGACGGCAGCGACTTACTGGCTGCTGGACGCGCCGCTCGGCATCTGGTCACGTTGGGCGCTGTCGGTCGCAATCTCTTGGACGGCCGTGGCCTTGATCACGTGGGTGTCTCGCTTTCTGCCACCGTTGCGATGGTTCTTCGGCATCCGGCCCCCCGCCGCGAAACCAGCCTGAGTCGCCGAAAATCGCCGTTATCAGATCTCGAGCCGCGGCCCGTTCACGGCGCGGCCTTCTCCCGCGCGATGTAGGCGTCGATGCGCGCGCGCAGGATGTCGAGCGGCAGGCCGCCTTCGGTCAGCACGGCGTCGTGGAAGTCGCGGATGTCGAAGCGCTCGCCGAGCGCCGCCTCCGCCTTCGCGCGCAGCTCCCAGATCGTCAGCTCGCCCATCTTGTAGGCGAGCGCCTGGCCCGGCCAGGAGATGTAGCGGTCGATCTCGGTCTGCACGTTGTGAAGCGACAGCGCGGTGTTGCCGGCGAGATAGTCGATCGCCTGCTTCCGGGTCCAGCCCTTCGCATGGATGCCGGTGTCGACGACCAGCCGGACGGCGCGCCACATTTCGTAGGAGAGCCGGCCGAAATCCTCGTAGGGCGTCTTGTAGACGCCCATTTCGACGCCGAGCTTTTCAGCGTAGAGCCCCCAGCCTTCGCCGAAGGCGTGCGGATAGAACTGCTCGCGGAATGCCGGCGCGCCTTCGATCTCGTAGGCGAGCGCGTTCTGCAGGTGATGGCCGGGCACGGCCTCGTGCAGCGTCAACGCGGGAAGCTCGTACAGCGGGCGCTTGTCGAGCGCATAGGTGTTGACCCAGTACTCGCCGCCGCGATCGGCCTCCGGCGGCGCGCCGGCATAGCGTCCCGTCGTGTAGTTCGGCGCGATGTCCGCCGGCACCGGCTGGACCGAATAGGGCTGGCGCGGGAGCTTGCCGAAGTAGGCGGGAAGCTTGCCGTCGATCGATTTGGCGATCCAGGCGGCTTCCTTCAGCAGCGCATCCGGCGTCTTCGCGTAGAACTGCCCGTCCGTACGCAGAAAGGTCTGGAATTCCGCGAAGGTGCCCGTAAAGCCCACCTGCTTCATGACGGCTTCCATTTCCGTGCGGATGCGGGCGACTTCCTTCAGGCCGAGCGCATGCACCGAATCGGGCGTCGCATCGTCGAGCGTCGTGTAGTAGCGCACGAGCGCGGCGTAGTAGGCCTCGCCGCCGGGGGCGCTCGAGACGCCGAGGCTTGTGCGGGCGCGCGGAACGTATTCGTCCTTCATGAAGGCGAGAACGCGCGCGAACGCGGGTATCACTTGCTCCTGCAGCACCCGCGCTCCGTCTCGCTCGAGGCGGGCGCGCTCGCCCGGCGGAATCGAGTCCGGCATCATCGCGAAGGGTGCATGGAGCGGATGATCGGCGGCGACGCCCGTCGCCTGCGCTTCGAACGAGGGCAGGACGTGCGGCAGGATTTCCTTCGGCTGGGTGAACCCATCGTCGAGGCCCTGCCGCATGTTGGCGACGTTCTGGTCGAGATAGGCGGGCAGCGCCTCGAGCCGGGCGATGTAGTCCTCGTAGTCCTTCCGGGTGCGGAACGGCGTCGACCGCGAGGCGTCGTTCATCGCCGTATGGAAGCCGCTGTCGGAGAGGAACGGCTGGCGCCACGCTTCGAACCCGGCGAGCGCAAGCTCGTGCTTCAGGATGAAGCGGAGTATGTCGGCACTGACGCGTTCGGTCTCCGACACGCCCTCGAGCGCGATCGCATCGAGCCGCCGCGAAAACTCCTCCGCCGCCGCCACGCGCCGCTGTTGGTCGGCGGGTGCGACCGCGGGCACGAGGCGGTTGTAGTCGGCGACGCCGGCGTACGTCGCCTGGAACGGATCCTCCCTGAGCGTCGTCGTCCAATAGTCGGAGAACAGCGCGTCGAGCTCATCGGACGGCGCCGCGTGCACGGCGGTCGCGACGAGCAGGGCCGCAAGGACGACGACGCGACTGCGCATGAAGAACCTCCGGAACGGCGAGCCCGCATCCTACGTCGTCACCAATCGAAAGTCAGGCTCACACAGACCGGGAGTTGAGCGGGAATTGCAGGCCCGTCGGGACGGGGGTAGAAGACTGTCCTCAGAACGCCGCCGACAGCTCGCAAGTAGAATTCCGGGGCGGCGCAGGGGGAGCGCCATGCGCACGATTCGCAGTGCATGTCTCGGTGCCATCCTGGCCATCGCATGTCCGGTGGTCCACGCGCAGACCGCCGAGGACCAGCTGACACAGGTCGTGACCGCGCTGATGCAGCCGGCCGGTTCGGAAGGCTCGTACGGCGACTGGGCGCAGATCGAAGCGGTGAAGCAGATCCGCTGGGAGCCGCTGCCGCCGAACATGCTCGACAACGCGCTGCCCGACGGCTCGTACTTCACGCGCCGCGGGCTGGCCAACCTCGGTGGGCAGCCGTTCGGGGTAGTGGCGACCGGCGCGCGGACCATGGTCGTGAACTTCTACCTGCGCAACGTGGGCCAGGCGCCCGTCGGTGAGCCGAAGGTGCTCGGCGCCCTGCAACGTGCGGGCTTCTCGCTCGACCTCGCACGCTGCCCGATCAAGGGCTCGGCAGGCGCCGGCAACCAGTGGTGGCGGATCGAAGCGCCGGGCAAGCGACCCGCATTCTTCAACTCGCAGACCAACTGCAACGGCAAGCGGTGCGAGGGCTACGCGCTGCTGCTCGCCGAGACGCTGCCGACGCTGACGCCCGAGCAGCAGCGCCTCTATACCGATCGCTGCACGGGCGCTGTGGCCGGCGATGCCGCGCCGGCGTCGCCATCCGCCGCATGGGACGCGCAACTGGCCGCGCTGCTGGTCACCCTGATCCCGTCGGATCCGGCCGGCGCCGTGCCCTGGACGGCGGTTGAACAGGCGTCGGCGGTGAAGTGGGCGCCGATGCCGCCGCTCGAGATGCAGCCGCAGGCGTGGGAGGACCCCACGGACCGGTTCTACCGCGGCGGCCAGGGCGACCTGGGCGGGCGCGTGCTGTATTTCACCGCGAAGGGCGCGCGTGACCACGTGCGCCACGTGCACTTCGAGGACCAGCAGACACAGGCGAATCGCGGCGACGTGCTCAAGGTGCTGCAGCAACAGGGCTACGACGTGCAGCTCGTGCGCTGCGGCAAGCTGTACCAGCTGTCCACCGCGAAGTGGTATCGCGTGGCGGGACCGGGCAAGCGCCCGGTCATGCTGCTGCGAAACGTCCGCTGCGACACGGCCGCCTGCCCGCAGGGCCAGGAGAACTACACGCTCGCCCTCGAGGGCAAGCTGCCGCAACTGCAGCAGGGAGAGGTCGAAGCCGTCGGCGGCCGCTGCCCGGGACGATGACTGCAGCCTCTGCTGCAGCGCTGTCCCCACGGACGGCCTGATCTGCTAGTCTCGATCGCAAGTGTCGAGAATAAAAAGGCGAGCCGTTGACACTTCTCCGAGAGTTGAAACGCCGGAACGTCCACCGCGTGGGGGCTGCATACCTCGTCGTGGCCTGGCTGCTCGTGCAGGTGGCTGCAACGACCCTTCCTGCATTTGGGTTGGGACCCGACGCAGTTCGCGTCGTGATCGTCGTGCTGGCGGCCGGACTACTGCCAGCGCTCGCGTTCGCCTGGGCGTTCGAGGTCACGCCCGAGGGATTGAAGTTAGAGCGTGATGTCGACCGGGCGGATTCCATCACCGCACAGACCGGACGGAAGCTCGATCGGGCGATCATGATCGTGCTCGCGTCAGCGGTCGGCCTGTTCGCTTTCGACAAGTTCGTGCTCGACCCGGTACGCGACCGCTCGCGCGTCGAGTCGGCGCGTGCCGCCGTCCGCAGCGACCTTCTGCGACGGGGATCGGTGGGCCGATCGCTGGTCGTGCTGCCGTTCGCGAACATGAGTCCCGACCCCGCGCAGGAGTACTTCTCCGACGGCATGGCGGAAGAGTTGCTGAACCTCCTCGCCCGACTGCCCCAGTTGCGCGTGATCTCCCGGACCTCGGCTTTTTCGTACAAGGGCAAGGATTTAAGGACGCGGCAGATCGCCGAGGAGCTGGGCATCTCGCACATCCTCGAGGGCTCGGTGCGCCGCTCCGGCAACCGGCTGCGCGTGACTGCCAAGCTCATCGACGCGCACTCCGAAGCGAACCTCTGGTCGCAGACCTGGGAACGCACCGCCGGAGACGTGTTCGCCATCCAGGACGAGATCGCGGCGGCAGTCGTCGAGAAGCTGCGCATCACACTGCTGGGTCCGACGCCCACGGTCGAGGCGACGGACCCGGAGGCCTACGCACTGACGCTGGATGCACGCCAGCGCGGACGACTCTACACCCGGCAGGGTATGGATGAATCCGTCGAGTTGTTTCGCAAGGCGGTCGCGATCGATCCCGGCTACGCCCCGGCGTGGGAGGGCCTCGCCATCATCTACAGCATGCAGGCGGACCTCGGCCTGTGGGACCGGGACGAGCGCTACCGGCTGGCGCGCGAGGCCGTCAATGCGGCGCTCGCGATCGCGCCCGACAGCCCGGTCGCGCACGGTCGACTCGGATGGATCTCCACGCGCTACGACGACGACTTCGCCGCCGCCGCGCGCCACTTCGAGCGCGCGTTCGCTTCCGGCACGGCGCCTCCCACGGTCTACGGCGATGCCGCGTCGCTTGCGCAGACCCTCGGTCGGATGGAACTCGCCATCGCACTCAACGAGTACTACCTCGCGCACGATCCGAGGAGCGCGATCGGTCAGCACAACATGGGCCACATGTACCTGCTCGCCGGCCGGTGGGACGACGCCATCGCTTCGTTCCGCACCGCCTTGACGCTGAGTCCGGACCGCATTGCGACGCAGTACTACATCGGCGTGGCGCTGCTATTGAAAGGAGAACCCGAAGCGGCGCTTGCAGCGATCCATGAGGAGCAGTCCGAGCCCCACCGCCTCATCGGTCTGCCGATGGCCTTGCACGCCCTCGGTCGCCACGCCGAATCGGAAGCTGCGCTCGCGGAGCTGATCGAGAAGTTCGGGAACGACGCCGCCTACAACATCGGGTACGTGCAGGCGTTCCGCGGCCAGTCCGACTCGGCGTTCCAGTGGCTGGAGAGGGAGTACGAGGTCTCCGGGTCACGCGGTTGGCACGACGTGGCTGTCGATCCGCAGTTCGCGAACCTGCGTGGCGACCCGCGATGGGTACCGTTCCTGACTCGGGTGGGCTCCTCGCCTCGGCAGCTGGCACGGGTACGCTTCGACCCGGTCGTGCCGGCACCTACGGGAGGCCACGGGGACAGTCCATCGCGAGGGGAGGCGCCCGCGATCCACTAACCTGGCCGTCGGGAGCGGGCACTCAGGTGAGCGCGCGATCGCCGACTACTGGCCGCGCTCCTGCGGACGCGGTTGCTGTCGCATCTCGCGTTGCTCGCGCATCCTGCTGCGCGCGGCTTCGCGTTCATCCGGGGTCATCTGTTCCCATTTCTCGCGCATCTGCTCCCGCTCCTCCGGCGTGAGGTCCTGCCAACGGTGGCGCAGGCGCTCGCGCTCCTCGGGCGGCAGGTCACGGAAGCGACGGAAGTTCTCGCGCAGCCGCTGCTGCTCCTCGGGCGGCAACGACTTCAACCGTTCGTAGCGCGACCGGAACTGCTGCTGCTGTTCCGGCGACAGGTCGCGCCAGCGCTCGAGTCGCTCCTGGGCGCGCGCCCGCTGCTCGGGCGTCATCTGCTGCCAGCGCTCGGCGCCGCGTGACAGTGCCTGCTGCCGGCCGCCAGGAATCGTGTCCCAGCGTTCGCGCAGCGGCTCGAGTGCCTGCTGTTGTTCCGGGGAGAGATCCTGCCAGGCGACGCCCGATCCGCCCTGCCCCGACCCACCCTGGGCGAAGGCACTGGCGCTTCCGAGCAGCACGCAGGCAATCACGATCCACATCTGACGCTTCATGTTCATTGCTCCGTCGGTACGTGCGCACCGGCGCGTTTCGCCCGTTCAAGATCGGCCTTGCCGCGGTCCGCTCCCGGCTTGCCCGTCGGCGCCGGCAGCAGCTCCTCCGTGTGCAGCCATTCCTCGTCCCCGTTCCACGTGCCGAGGTACTCGAGCAGCTCGGCACTCGGCGCCGGGCCGACCGCCGCTGCTGGTCCGCCGGGCTCCGCCGCGGTCGCGGGCAGCGTCGCAACCGCCAGCACCAGCCACGCCGCTCGGGATCGGTCCATGTCCTCAGCCCTGCCCGCCGTTGTGGTCATCGTGACCGTCGAGTTCGGCCTGCTCGAGCCACACATAGAACTCCAGGTCCTCGGCCACGAGGTCGAGGTCGTCACCCGCGGCGACGATCTCGAGTGCATCGATCGCCTCCGTGGCGCCCGAGCTTGCGACCGGCACGGGTGCCTCCGCGGGCGCACGCCACAACAGCACGGCGACCAGCACCGTGGATGCCGCCACGGCCACGGGCAACCATCCCTGCCACGCGGGCCGCTGGCGGGACTCCAGCTCGGCGATCGCTGCCTGGCGGGCCGCCCTCAGCCTTGCCCGCGTGCCGGCGTCGAGCTGCTCGACGCTCGCCTCGAACACCTCGCGGGTGCGCCGCTCGAGCGCCTCCTCCCGCGGTTCCACGTCGTGCTCGCTCATCAGTACACCTCGCCCAAGCTCGTGCGCAGCGACTGCAGCGCGCGGAAATAGTGCGTCTTCACGCTGCCCTCGGAACAGCCCATCGCGGTGGCGGTTTCTGCGACGTCCATGCTCCTCCAGACAACGCAACGTGAAGGCCTCCCGTTGACGCGCCGGCAGCGCAGCGACCGCCGATCTCGAGACGCTGCATCGCCTGGTCGGCCATGAGCTGGCGGTCGGGTCCGGGCGCGCCGTCGGCGACGCGCTCGAGCGGGTCCTCCCGCGGTCCGTCCTCGTCGGCGTGCGAGCCCGGCAGCAGTCCGAACAGGCGCGAGCGCACGGTGCGTCGCCGCTGCTTGTCGCGGATGCCGTTGTAGAGGATCCGGTAGAAGAGCGGCCGCCACTCCCCGCTCGGCCGGCCGCCGTAACTGCGTGCCAGGTGCAGCATGGCGTCCTGCACGACGTCGAGCGCGTCGTCGCGATCGCGCAGCGCCATCTGGGCGATGCGGAAGGCGCGTCGCTCCACGCCGGCGAGAAAGTGGTCGAGGGTCTCGGCAGCGTCCAGGGAGGCCTCCTCACGGCGCGCGCATTCGACGTCTGCCGGCAGCCCGGTCGGCAGGACTTCAAGCGTAGCAGGGCCCATCATGCGGTTAGACTCGACGGTCGGGACGCGGCATCGAGGCCGCTGCAATCGGTAAAACGCCTGTCCCGCCAATTGGTTGACGCAGATTCCGTGAGGGAAGATGTGCACTGCGCCGCGGCAGTGGGTTGCGCGGCGCCCTCCGATCCACCCCGGATGCCCGACCAGGCGCCCACCCGGATCGGGCCTGAATTCGCAAGTCAATGATTGGATTGATTTTAATATCTGCTGATCAAATTATCGGCAGTTCGCAGAACTGGCCCGCGGAACCGGCACTTGGCTCGCATACCCGACCTCCATCCACAGAGTTGTCCACAGCCTCTGTGGACAACTTCACATAAGCCGGGACGCCCTTGAGCGACATCCTTCGCCTCGCCGTGGACGTGCCGCTGCGGCGCCTGTTCGACTACCGGGCGCCGCCCGGCGTGGACGCAGAACGCCTCGTTCCGGGGGTGCGGCTGTGGGTGCCGTTCGGGCGCCGGCGGGTCGTCGGCGTGCTGGTCGAGCGGAGCGCAACCTCCGAGGTTCCGGCTGCCAAGCTGCGCGCTGCCGTCGCGCTCATCGACGAGACGCCGGTGATCGACGCGACGCTGCTCGAGCTGCTGCGCTGGTCTGCCGACTACTACCACCACGCGCCTGGCGAGGTGATCGCCGCGGCCCTGCCGGCCCCGCTGCGCGCCGGCGCGGCCGCCCTCGGGATCGAGGAACGCTGGACGCTGACCGCGGCGGCGCGCGCTGGAGAACTGCCGCCGCTGTCGGCCCGCGCCGGGCGGCTGCGCGAGCTGGTCGACGCGCTCGGTGCCCACGCGGCCGCCGACGCGGCTGCGCTGACCGCACTGTCGCCCCGCTGGCGCGAGCACCTGCGCGAGCTCGAGAAGCGCGGCTGGGCGATGCGCCTGCAGGTGGCGCCGGCCGTGGCGCCGCGCCGGCCGGTGAACGTGGGCACCGGGCCCGAGCCCACGCCGGAGCAGGCCCGCGCGATCGAGGCGATTGTGGCGGCAGCCGGTCGCTTCGCACCCTTCCTGCTGCACGGCGTGACCGGCAGCGGCAAGACCGAGGTGTACCTGCGCGCGATCGCCGAGGTCGTGGCCCGCGGCCAGCAGGCGCTGGTGCTGGTGCCGGAGATCTCGCTCACGCCGCAGCTCGTGGCGCGCTTTGCCGAGCGCTTCGACGCGCCGCTCGCCGTGCTGCACTCCTCGCTGCCCGACCAGGAACGCCTGCGGGCCTGGCGCGCCGCCCGCAGCGGCGAGGCGCCCGTGGTGATCGGCACGCGCTCGGCGATCTTCGCGCCGCTGGCGCGGCCGGGGCTCATCGTCGTGGACGAGGAGCACGACCCGTCCTACAAGCAGCAGGAAGGATTCCGCTACTCGGCGCGCGACCTCGCGCTCGCGCGGGCGCAACGGCTGTCGGTGCCGGTGGTGCTCGGCTCGGCGACGCCTTCGCTCGAGAGCCTCGAGCGCGTGCAGGCCGGGCGCGCGACGCTGCTCGAACTGCCGGCGCGCACCGGCGGCGCGAGCGCGCCCGCGATCCACCTGATCGACCTGCGCCGCCACGCCGCCACGCAGGGCATCGCCACGCCGGTGGTGCTCACGATCAAGCGGCACCTCGACGCAGGCGGCCAGGTGCTGCTGTACCTCAACCGGCGCGGCTACGCGCCGACGCTGTTCTGCCCGGCCTGCGGCTGGGCGGCGCCCTGCCCGCGCTGCGACGCGCGCCTCACGGTGCACCAGCGCGAGGGGCGCCTGCATTGCCACCACTGCGGCAGCGAGCAGCGCATCCCCGAGCTGTGCCCGACCTGCGGCGAGCCCGCGAAGCCGGTGGGCCAGGGCACGGAGCGCATCGAGGAAACGCTCGCGCAGCTCTTCCCGGACGCGCCGCTCGAGCGCATCGACCGCGACGCCGTGCGCCGCCGCGGCGCGCTCGAGGCCGCGCTCGACCGGGTGACGAGCGGCGCGGTGCGCCTGCTGGTGGGCACGCAGATGCTCACCAAGGGCCACCACTTCCCGGACGTGAGCCTCGTGGTGGTGCTCAACGCCGACCAGGGACTCTTCGGCACGGACTTTCGCGCCAGCGAGCGGCTCGCGCAGACCATCGTGCAGGTCGCGGGGCGCGCCGGACGCGCCGAGCGCCCGGGCGAGGTGCTGATCCAGACCGAATACCCCGAGCACCCGCTGCTCGCGCAGCTGATCGCGGGCGGCTACGACGCCTTCGCCACTGCGGCACTCGAGGAGCGTCGCAATGCGCGCTGGCCGCCGTTCGCCCGCATCGCGGTGGTGCGCGCCGAGGCGGCGCGGCGCGAGCTGCCCCTCGAGTTCCTCGAGCGCGCGCGCGACATCGCGGCCTCGCTCGCGCCGCCCGGGCTCGAGGTGCTCGGCCCCGCCACGGCGCCGATGGAGCGCCGCGCCGGCATGTATCGCGCGCAGCTGCTGCTGCACGCGCCGACGCACGCGCCGCTGCAGCGGCTGCTCGCGCGCTTCATGCCGGCCGTCGAGGACCTGCCCGAGGCCCGCCGGGTGCGCTGGTCGCTCGACGTGGACCCGCTCGAGCTGTTCTGAGCCCGGTCAGTCGCGCGGCTTTTTCTTCTTCATGCGGAAGTTGTGCATCTCGTCGCGCGAGACCTTGCCGTCGGCGTTGGCGTCGAAGGTCTCGAAGCGCTGGGCCATGTGCGGCATCGAGGCCTCGGCCTCGGCGCGCGAGAGGGCGCCGTCGGCGTCCGTGTCGGCCGCCTTCCAGCGTTCCTCGGCCTTGGCGCGCATCTCGACTTTCATGCGTTCGCGGTGCGCATTCATCTCGGCGGCGTCGAGCTTGCCGTCCTTGTTGGTGTCGGCTGCATCGAAGTCGGCCGACAACCGCGGATAGGCTTTGTGCCTCTTCGCGGGTGACGATGCCGTCGTTATTGGCGTCCATCGGCCCGCGACCGGGGTTGGCGCCGGATTGCCAGCCACCGGACTGCGCGGTGGCGGTAGCGGCGATGAGCAAAGGGGCGAGAAGTGCAATCCAGCGCATGGCGGTCTCCGGCAGTCAGGGTTGGAAGTCATTATCAACGCGCGCGCTGCCGGTCGGTTGACGCGTTCGTGCGGCCCGCCTCGCCCGGGCTTGCCCGGACTCGCTTCCCCGGCCGCATTTGCCTAGACTGACGGCCCCCGCCGACCCTCTCTTTCCGACGGCAACGCCTTGAAATACCTGATCGAAAAGCTCGTGCAGGACGCGCTGGCCGCCCTGCCGGAAGACCTGCGCGCGGTCGCCGCGACGCAGTCCGCGCCGACGCTCGAGCGCACCCGCGACCCGACCCACGGCGACTTCGCGACGAATGCCGCGATGCAGCTCGCCAAGGCGGCGAAGCGCAAGCCGCGCGACCTCGCCCAGGCCATCATCGACGCGCTGCCGCAGAGCGAGCTCGTCTCGAAGGTCGAGATTGCCGGGCCCGGCTTCATCAATTTCTTCGTCGCGCCCTCGGGCTACCACCGCGAGCTCGAGCGCGTGCTCGACGAGGGCGCGGCCTACGGGCGCAGCACCCTCGGCGCCGGCCAGCGCGTCATCGTCGAGTTCGTCTCGGCGAACCCCACGGGGCCGCTGCACGTGGGCCACGGCCGCCACGCCGCCTTTGGCGCCACGCTCGCGAACCTGCTCGACGCCGCCGGTTTCAGCGTGCACCGCGAGTACTACATCAACGACGCCGGCCGGCAGATGGACATCCTCGCGGCCAGCGTGTGGCTGCGCTACCTCGAGTGCTTCGGTGAGCAGTTCCCGTTCCCGAGCAACGGCTACCGCGGCGACTACCTGCACCCGATCGCCGACAAGCTGGTCGAGCAGGCCGGGCGGACGCTGGTGCGGCCGGCGGCCGAGATCTTCCGCGACCTGCCGCCCGACGCGCCCGCCGGCGACAAGGACGCCTACATCGACGCGGTGATCGCGCGCGCGCGCGCGATGCTCGGCGACGACGGCTTCGAGCGGGCGTTCCGGATCGCGCTCGACGACATCCTGGCCGACATCCGCCAGGACCTCGAGGAATTCGGGGTCCGCTACGACGAGTGGTTCTCCGAGCGCAGCCTCGCCACCGACGGCGCCATCGAGCGCGCGCTCGCGCGGCTGCGCGCGAACGGCGTCGTGTACGAGAAGGACGGCGCCGAGTGGTTCCGCGCCACCGACTTCGGCGACGAGAAGGACCGCGTCGTCGTGCGCGAGAACGGGATCAAGACCTACTTCGCCTCCGACATCGCCTACCACCTGCAGAAGCGCGAGCGCGGCTTCGACCGGCTGGTGGACGTGCTCGGCGCCGACCACCACGGCTACGTCGCGCGCGTGCGCGCGGGGCTGGTGGCCATGGGCGAGCCGGGCGACAGCCTCGAGGTGCGCCTCGTGCAGTTCGTCACGCTGTATCGCGGCGGCGAGAAGGTGCAGATGTCCACGCGCTCGGGCGAGTTCATCACGCTGCGCGAACTGCGGCGCGAGGTGGGCAACGACGCGGCGCGCTTCTTCTACGTGATGCGCAGCAACGACCAGCACCTCGACTTCGACCTGCAGCTCGCCACGTCGCACTCGAACGAGAACCCGGTCTACTACATCCAGTACGCGCACGCCCGCGTGTGCAGCGTCATGAGGCAGATGCGCGAGAAGCAGCTTCGAGCACGACGCCGCCCGCGGTCGCGCGTCGCTGGCGCGGCTCGTCGAGCCGCACGAGCAGGCGCTGCTCGCCTCGCTGAGCCGCTTCCCCGAGGTGGTGGAGTCGGCGGCGCTGCTGCGCGCGCCGCACGCGCTGGTGCACTACCTGCGCGAGCTCGCGAACGACTTCCACACCTACTACAACGCCCACCAGTTCCTGGTCGAGGACCCGGAGCTGCGAGACGCGCGGGTCACGCTGATCCAGGGCCTGCGGCAGGTGGTGCGCAACGGGCTCGGGCTGCTGGGCGTGTCGGCCCCCGAGGCGATGTGAGCGTGGCAACCGGCAAGACGCTGAGCCGCGACTACAAGCACGTCAAGCGCCACACCCCGGGCGCACACGACTTCAACGGCTGGATCGGGCTCGCGGCCGGACTCGCGATCGGCCTCGCGGTCGCGTTCGGCGTACACCTGCACTACAGAAACCTCGAGCCGGCCGTGCCTCAGCCCGCGGTGGATGCGCCGCCGGCTTCTGCGCAGGCGCCTGAGGAGCCGGCGGCACTGGCGGAAAGCGAGGAGCCGGCCCGCTACGACTTCTACGACATCCTGCCGAACCAGGAGCTCGAGGTGCCCGAGAGCGCGCTGCAGAAGCACACGGCGCAGCGGACGCTGGCCGAGGGCAGCATCACGCTGCAGGCGGGCGCCTTCAAGCAGGTGGCGGAAGCCGAGAAGCTGCAGGCCAAGCTTGCCCAGTACGGCGTCGACGCCAAGATCCAGCGCCTGTCGCTCGAGGACGAGACCTACTACCGCGTGCGCATCGGCCCGATCGCGACGGTCGAGGAGCTCGAGGCGGTGCGGGCCAAGCTCGCCGAGGCCGAGGTGGATGCGATGCCGGTCACGGCGGTGGCCATTCCACCGCCCTGATCGCGCGCCGGCCGGTCAGGCCGGCAGCCGACGACCGTTCGGCAGCAGTTCGTCCTTGGGCGGGCCGTCGTGGGTCCGCTTGCGCTCCTTGGGCTGGTCGCTTTGCTGCGGCGTCTGCTCTTCGACCGGCTGGATCTGCGGCTGCGGTGCCGGTGCCGGCTCCTCGATGACAACCTCTCCCGCGAGCAGGCCACGATCCGCCGGGGCGGTTGCAGTGGCCACGCACACGGCGAGCAGGCCGGCCGCGAGAGTCGCGCGATACACGATTGTCGGAAAGGCGTGCCAAATGGACGTCATGTGTCCGTCCTCCATCTGCACGGTTCCAATGCAACGCCCGTGCCAGCCACGCCAGGCGTTGCCATCCCGCGCGGTTTCCTGCGGGATTCGCCGGTGGACGCCGCGTCGGTGGCAGGAGCGACGGGCGGCTCGCCGGCGGGCCTGTAAGAAAATCCGACTCCCGCGGCGCGTGTCGCTTCACATAAGGCGTGCCGCCGCGATCCGCTCACGGAGCATGCGTGCCGCGAGCAGCTGCCGGGCTTCATCCGAGAGCCTGTCCAGTTCGGTCGTCGCTGCCGCGAGCGCCTGCTGGCGCGCGCGACGGCCGGCGTCATCGGCTTCCTGCGCGATCGCGCTGACGTACAGTGCCTCCGCATATTCCAGGTGGAATTGCGTACCCGCGCTGCCGGCTGCCCTTCGCTCGCGGAAATACTCCAGCGCGGGCTCGAGCACCTCGCGCGCCTCGCTGGTCCGGCCCTGCTTGGCCAGCGCGAAGGCCAGCCTCAGGTGGCGATCGGCCTTTTCCCGGACCACGTCGCCGAAACTGCTGTCGGGTAATGCCATGCGACGGCGGGCCGCGGCCTCGGCCTCCGGGAACCTCGAGAGCTGGATCGCCGCATCGGTCAGCGCACCGAGCGTCCAGCTCGTGTATTCGTTGCGGATGTTCTGGCCCAGCTGGTCGTCGGGCGGGAACTCGATCTTGTCGAGTTCGGCAATGATGGACTGGAAGCCTCGGAACGCGGTCTCGGCCTCGCCCGCCCGCAGCGCGAGCCAGGCGCGCTCCGCCTTCGGCCGGCCGAGCGCCATGCGCCGGCGGGGGTTGCCTTCCGCGAATTGCGCCGCGCCGACCTCGGTGGCCGCTGCCGCCGAGACGAGGGTGCGCTCCGCCTCTGCGCGCAATCCGAGCTCCACCTGCGACTCCGCGAGATCGTACCAGGCTGTCCTCGAACACCGCCGCCGCGCCGGGCGGAAGCCGCTCGTCGTCGGCGAGCGCGACGTTGGACTCGAGCTTGGCCAACGCCTCGCGCAGGCGGCCCTGCTCATACAGCACGGTTGCCGTGCGACTGCCCGCCCGAACGAGGTAGACCCAGCTCCCGACGTCGCCCGGGTTGAAGCGCACGATGTCCTCGCTGGCCTGCTCGGAGCGCGTCGCGAAGTCCGATGCGGTCGCAAAGTCGCCGCGCCGCAGGGCGATCCGGCCGAGCAGGTCGGCGGCGAGCGCGCGGTTCTTCATCGAGCGCAGGTCGCCGGGTCGGCGCGCGAGCACGGTCTCCGCGATCTCGTACACCTCGCGCTCGAGGCGCTCGGCGTCCTCGAGTCGGCCGAGTTCGAGCGAGTGGCGCGCCTGCGAGTCGGCCGTGTCGGCGTACACGGACGCGGCCGTCAGGTCAGTGAGGTCGCGTGCCCCGACGCCGGCGAGGATGCCGCGCGCTTCCTCGCAGGTCGCGACCGCCTGGGCCTGCGGCTGGGCGTGGCTCAGGTGATTGAGGATGTCGGCGTAGACGATCTTCGCCTCGCGCGACCCCTCGGGCGACGTCGCGATCGGGCGCAGCAGCGCCGCGGCCTCCGGCAGGTCGGTGGACTTCGAGCCGGGCGCGCCGCCGGGCCCCCAGGCGGCGTACGGCGTGAACAGCGTGAGCGCACGACCCGAGCGTCACCGCCTCGCTCTCGTCTCCGGCGGCGACCCGCTGCTCGAACAGCTCGCGCGCGCGCTCGAGGCTGCGCATGCCGTCCTCGGTCTTGTCCGACGCAAGCTGCACGCCGCCCATCCGCACGAGCGCCATGCCGTGGTAGAGCTGGGTCTGCGGCGTCACGAGTCCCGGCGGCAGGCCCTCGTAGTACTCCACCGCCAGGTTCGCGAGCTTGCCCATGGTCTCGAGCCGGCCGGTGGGTTCGAGCTCGGCGTAGAAGTCCTCGATCAGGAACCCGACCAGCTTCTCGGCGTCGGCCCGCGCCTGCTGCGCCGCGAGATCGGCCTTGTGGGCGCGCTGGTAGTTGATCCAGCCGAACGCGGCGCCTGCCACGCGCCACCAGCGCGAGCGCGGCGCTGATGGCCGCCACGAGGCGCGTGCGCTTGAGCGTGCGGCGCGTCTCGGCCTCGCGCTCGCGCTGGGCCGCGAGCTGTCGCTCGGCCTCGTCGCGCGCCTCGCGCTCGTGGCGCAGGTCGCGGCTGGCGCCGACGACGCTGCACAGCACGTCGTGCGTGAGCTCGACGCGGCGCATGTCGAGCCGCTCCTCGATGCGCAGCAGGCGGCGGTCCACCAGCTTCGCGAGCGCATCGGGCGTCGGCACCCGCCGCGGCCAGCGCCTTCACCACCCGCTCCTCGGCCAGGCTCTCGCGGAAGCCGGACTCCGTGAGCAGTTCGTCCTCGATCACGCGCCGCACGCCGGCCGGCTGGTCGGTGAGCGCCCGCTCGTAGAACTCGCTCAGGATCGTGTCGCGCGAGCCCGCGAGCAGGTCGGCGGAGATCTCGGCACGGCCCTGCGCGAGGCGCACGGTGTTGAGCTCGCGGCAGACGAGACTCAGCAGCGACGGCTCGACCTCCGCGTTGGCGAGCTCGGTGCCGCCCGCCACGAAGCGCACGATCGACTCGGCCACTTCCTGCGACACGAGGCGGCCGCCCGGCTTCACGACGGCACTCAGGGCCTGCGCGCCGGTCATGCGCGCGAGCCGCATGCGGTTCTGCGTGATCGAGGGCATGGTGCCCTTCACGCTCTCGAGGTGCGCAAGGTAGTCCTCGCGCAGCGCGATCAGGATGCGGTAGTCGGCGCGCGCGAAATCGAAATCCTCGGCG
This sequence comes from uncultured Gammaproteobacteria bacterium, assembly GCA_963754125.1. Lineage (GTDB taxonomy): Bacteria > Pseudomonadota > Gammaproteobacteria > Steroidobacterales > Steroidobacteraceae > RPQJ01. The sequence goes on along the minus strand of CAVWEX010000003.1, from coordinate 85,914 downwards.
GCGGCCTCGTCCTGGTCGAGCCGCTGCTCGAGCGCCGCGGGCGCGCGGTTCTCGACGAGATCGGCGAGGTCCTCGAGGAACTCCTTCGCGCGCAGCCGGCCGCGATCGTCCGCCTGCGCCAGCGTGAAGATCTCCTCGAACTGGTCGAAGATCAGCAGCGGCAGCAGCGTCCGGCCATCGGCATCGCGCAGCAGGTCGCCGCGGTGGTGCAGGAACTCCCACAGCGACTCGCCCTCGATCGCGGTGCCCGGGCGACTCCAGTGCCCCGCCTCGGCCGTGGCCCTGAAGATCGCCTGCTTGATCTGCTCGGCGGGCGGCGGCGAGTCGGGCGAGTAGTCCACCCGCACGTACACCGGGCAGAAGCCCTCGCCGCGCAGCCGCGGCACGAGGCCGGCGCGCAGCAGCGAGGTCTTGCCGAGGCCCGACTGCCCGAACAGCACCGTGAGGTTCTTGCGCTGGACGCGGCGCGCGAGCTCGGCGGCTTCCTCGTCGCGACCGTGGAAGTAGCCGCGGGTTTCCTCGGTGTAGGAGCGACAGCCCCAGCCACGGGTTCTCGGGATCGACCGCCGGCGCCGCGGCCAGCTCGACCGGGGCGCGGCTCACGCGCGGCCTCCGCGGGCGAGATCCTGCAGGCGACGCACGAACTCAGGGCTCGGCTCGCCGCCGGGCAGCCGCGAGATGTGCAGCGCGCGGAACTTCTCCGGCACCAGCGCCTCGGTCTCCGGCGTGTCGTCGATGCACACCGGCAGGATGAACACCGCGCCGTCGGCGATGTTGCGCGAGCGGTCCACCGCGTAGCTCCACTCGCGGCGGAAGTAGCCCTCGAGCCGTCGCTGCGTGTTCGCCGAGATCACCGGCACGAAGTAGCTACAGCGGCCGATATTCGCCTGGATCTTGCGGTCGTAGTCGTCGCCGCCTTCGAGGCGGTCGAGGTCGAACCAGGTCGCGAGGCCGGCGGCGTCGAGCGCGGCCTTGAGCCGCTGCACTGCGGGCAGGTCTTCGCGCGCGTAGCTGATGAACACCGCGTTGTCCGGCATCTCGCGCGCCGGCGGCAGGAAGCGCTGCGGCACCGCGGCGATGCCGGGCGCAGCGAGCGTGCCGCCCTGGCGCTTGCTCCAGCGGGCGTGCAGCTCGGCGACGAAGGCCTCGGCGCCGCTGTACACGCGCGTGCGCACGCTCACCTGCTGCAGGAACGACACGAGCCGCTCGTCGTTCAGGGTGTGGTCGTCGGCCAGCACCTCGCCGACGTCGCGCGGGTCGGAGAGCCGCTTGCGCTTGGCCATGCGCAGGAACAGCCGCGCGAGCCAGTTGGAGAAGTCGCTGCCGATCAGCAGCAGGTGGCTGTGCTCGAGCTCGTGGAACAGCTTCTCGGGCGTCAGGTGCTCGGACTGCAGCGCGCAGATGAACTCGAGCATGTCCTCGTCGGAGACCACGTAGGTGGGCGAGGCCGAGAGGCGCCCAGCATGTGGTAGACGACCGCGCGCTTGAGCTGGCTGCGCTCCGCGGGCAGGTCGGCGACGCGGTTGGGCGCGTAGGCGATCACCTCGGCCGTCGGCTGGCCGCCGTAGCGCTCGAGGTTGACCGCCTTCTCGAGCAGCGGGTCGAAGGTGGTGGTGACGAACAGGTCGAAGTCGGTGATCTGCGGCGAGCTGGCGCAGCGCGAGCGGCGGCTCGAACTCCACCTCGCGCATGATCGAGCGCAGCCGCGTGTAGGCCTCCTCGCGCCGGCCGCGCTGGCCGAGGTAGCTGCAGACCACGTCGTTGAGGTTGAGCGGTTGCGGCAGCTCGGTGGCATCCACCTGCAGGCGGACTGCCAGTTTCTCCGCCAGCCACTCGTAGAGCGGGCGCAGGCCGCGATCGGTCTGCACGCGCAGCAGCTCCGGGCCGATGATCGGGATGACCCGGCGCTCCTCGATGTAGTTGAGGAGGTCGTCCCAGGCGTCATCGTCGAAAAGCTCGATGGGCAGCGCGGAGGTCGTCACCAGGCCACTCCCTGCGTGGGTGCCACGGCACCTGAGTCGTTATTGTCGGGCGAGGATAGCACCCTGCGGGGGGCTTCGAGGCTGGAGGGGCAGCGGCCGCCGGCCGCCATCGTCACCCTGGCCAGCGGCGAGCCGCGTCGGCGTGGGCCGCGAGACCCTTCTGCTCGAGGTACTCGCGGCTCCAGAAGCGCGAGAGGTACTTGTGGCCGCCGTCGCAGAGGATGGTGACCACCGTGTTGCCGGGGCCAAGCTGCTTTGCCACCCGCACTGCGGCTGCGACGTTTGCACCGCTCGTGCCGCCGAGGAACAGGCCCTCGCGGTAAAGAAGCTGGTAGCCCGTGCGCACGATCTCGTCGTCCTCGATGCGCACCGCGTCGTCGATCGGCGCGCCCTCGAGGTTGGCGGTGACGCGGCCGATGCCGATGCCCTCGGTGACCGACGAGGAGCCCTCGGACTTGAGCGTGCCCGTCTTCACCCAGTTGTAGAGCGCGCTGCCCATCGGGTCGGCGAGCACGATGCGCAGCGCCCGGCTTCTGCTCCTTGAGGTAGCGCGAGACACCGCCCAGCGTGCCGCCCGTGCCGGTGGCGCAGGTGAAGGCGTCGATGCGGCCGCCGGTCTCGTGCCAGATCTCCGGGCCCGTCGTGGCGTAGTGCTGGTCGCGGTTGGCGGTGTTGTCGAACTGGTTGCCGCAGACCGCGCCCTCGATCTCGGCCGCCACGCGCGGGGCGAACTTCTGGTAGTGGTTCGGGTCGGCGTAGGGGACGGTCTTGACCACCTGCACCTCGGCGCCGAGCGTGCGCAGCAGCGCCGCCTTCTCGGGCGACTGGTTGTCGGGCATCACGATCACGCAGCGGTAGCCGCGGGCGTTGCACAGGTGCGCGAAGCCGATGCCGGTGTTGCCGGCCGTGCCCTCGACCAGCGTGCCGCCCGGCTTCAGCAGGCCCTGGCGCTCGAAGGCCTCGAGGATGCCGAGCGCGGCGCGGTCCTTGACCGAGCCGCCGGGGTTCAGGAACTCGGCCTTGCCGAGGATCTCGCAGCCCGTCTCGTCGCTGAAGGAGTTCAGGCGGATGAGGGGCGTGTGGCCGATGGCGTCGGAGAGGGACTGGCGGATGGGCATGGGGCGTCCTCGGCGGGAGGGGACATGCTAAGCGAGGACGCATACGGGACGGGAGGCGCACACGCTCCCAGGAATTTACCCCTGCACCTCGCCCGGCTGGAGCAACTCCGCCCCGAGGTGTCCGGTCTTCACGTAGATCAACGCGCCCTCCGCTCCCGTGAACGGCGTGTGCCGGCTCCACCGCGGGTTTCGCAGCCAGCTGCCCGCCGGGTACGCGCCGAATTCGTCCTGGAACAACCCCTCCAGCACCAGGATCTCCTCGCCTCCCGGATGCGTATGCGGCGTGAAGCGCGTGTCCGGCGCCCACTTGACCAGCGCCGTGCCGATGCCCCCGTGCTCGTGCAGCGGCATCACGGAAAGTCCAGGACCGTCCCGGATACCAGGCCGCGCTGCGAGTATCGATCCGCACCGGCTGCGTGTCGCCGCTCGCGAACTGCCACAACTTCACGAACAGTGTGCAGCCCTGGCGCGAGAACGGCGCGTGCCCGGTGCCCGGCGGATTGCGCAGATACGTTCCGGCCGGATGGTCTCCCGCCTCGTCCGAGAACATGCCCTCCAGTACCAGGATCTCCTCCCCGCCTCCCGATGTTCGTGCCGCTCGAAACGCGAGGCCGGCGCATAGCGCACGAGGCTCGTCGCCCGTGCCAACTCGCCACCGACGCGGTCGAGCATGCGACGAGTCACGCCCGCCATCGGTGAGGCCACCCAGTCCCCGGGAACCGGCGGCGGCAGCGCGACGCGCTGCTCGAAGTCTGCATTGATCAGCGATACCTTCACATCGTCCTCCGCCTGCCACCTGAGCGACGATTCTGCCGCACTTCCTGGCGCTCGACGTACACCTGAATCCCTCCCGCTCCCTGCCCTCGAACTCGGGCGCATGACTTCCAGCGTGCGCTCCTTCAAAGGCAACAAGCAGTCCTTGCCGTCGAAGCCTTGCGCCACCTGCGGCCGCCCGATGACCTGGCGGAAGCGATGGGCCCGGAGCTGGAACGAGGTGAGGTATTGCTCCGACGCCTGCCGCCGCTCGAAGTCGACACCCTCATGTAGTTGACTTGAGCGATACGCACGCTCCGCGCGTCGACGGTTGCCAGACGCTAAACTTCTCGCCCACCGACCCGAGTCCACCCCGTCCACCCGAGGCGCCGATGACCACGCTGCTCCAGCTCGTCGCCTACATGACGGTGCTCACCTGGGTCTCGATCATGGCCGGCGCTTTCCTGCGCAACCGCGAGTGGACGCTGGAGGGCATGCAGTTCGGCCTGAGCAATCGCGACCACCGCCCGAGCCCACTGCGCTCGGGGGACGCGCCGTCCGCGCCGCTGCGAACACTCTTGAGAATTTCGTTCTGTTCTTGGCCCTCGCGCTCACGGCGGAAGCGGGACGCTTTGTGGAGACCCGCAAAGTAGATCGACGGTCGCCACGTGTCATCGATAGTCGTTCTGCCCTTTGGAAAAAACTGAAGCGTATTGAAAGAGCGCCGAAGGGCGGCTTCGTCCATGGACGCACTAATGCGCAGCGACTTAACTGTGTAGCGCGGCGCTCGCTTTTCATTGGCTCCGACCAGCACGACTTTCGGATTGCTCTCATATGTCGAGAACCAGCCTTCGATCAGATCGAGCATCTCCGGAATGCGAAAATCGGCCGCGATTCCATCAAAGTAGATGCACGTCGCCACGGCAAGGTGAGCGGGCACAGACTCGTTGACGAGGTGCGCAAAACACGACGCCCGTGAACCATTAGCTTGAAGTGCAATCCCGTCGTCAGTCGGATCAGCGTTCAACACGGGTCCCTCGCAATCCTGCTGCCAGTGCAGATCACCTTCTTCGGTTCAACAGACTTGAAGTCGCCCATTCGATCTCCCAGTGCCGCTGAATACTTCCCCCTAAGAACATCAGCATTCTGACCTGGCGAAAGCACCTCAGTAATGTCGATTTTTCTATCCTGCCTGATAGCAGCAACGTCGGGTCTCAGTTTGCTTCCTATCTCACCTTCCGTGATTTTTTTGAGCGTGCGATTTAAGGCGATTATCGAATAGTCGCCTGATTTCATCATCGCCAAAGCCGCACGTGCGGAGGCAAATGCGTGGCCTGTTGCGACCTTACCGCTTTTCCAGGTCTTCTGCGCATTGCCTATTAGATCGGTAGCACGAGCGACCCTGATCGCCGTACCGGCTCCACCTGGCAACCCCGGCACCGCTGAAGCCGTTGCGTCATACACCAATCCGATTCCATCAACAACGGCGCCTACAACATTGCCGCTTGCGACGTGGCCAGCGAAACTGGTCGCTCCCATGCCGACATTCGCGACGTCCCAAGGCGTCTCAACCACCGCGCCCGTGGGATCGGTATTGTTTAGCGGGTCGTTGTAGACGTACGCGTAGAGATTCAGGTCATCCTCATACCCAATCGGATCCGTCTGCATGAACCGCCCGAGGCCGGGGTTGTAGAACCTCGCCTTGTAGTAATAGAGCCCGAGCTGCGGCACCGCCGCCTGCCCCGTGTACTGGAAGCGTCCGGTGTTGGAAGGCGTCGTCACGCCGTACGTGTCGTACGTGTTGACCTGCAGCGTGGCCCCCGACGCCGCCGTCAGCGCCACGATCGAGCCCTGGTGATCGGCATGCAGGTAGCGGCGGCTCGCGGGCGAGACGGACGCGCCCTCGTACCAGACGAGCGGCTCGTCGACGGCCGTGCCGTGCACGTAGCGCCGCTGCAGCGTGCCGCTCGAGTTGTACTCGGCGATCAGCCGGTCGCCGTCGTACAGGAACCGCGTGGTCCCGGACGGACTGGCCACCTCGTACAGCCGTCCGAGCGGGTCGTAGGTCAGTGAGGCGTTCTTGGCGCCGCTGGCGCCCGCGAGGCGGTTCTCGGTGTCGTAGCGGAACGTGGTCACGCCGTCCGACGTGAGGTTGCCGTTGGCATCCCAGCCGAGCGTCGCCGGCGAGTCTCCCGTGACCTGCGTGTACTGGTTGAGGCCGTTCACCGCATACGAGCGGTTCGAGCTCGGCACCGGGAACTCGTAGGCGTTGTTCGTCAGCGCGCGGGTGACGATCTGGCTGGCCGGGTTGTAGGCGAAGCTCGTCGTCGCGTCGTTGCCCGTCGCCGACCCGTCCATGTCGTGCGTAAGGGACTGGAGCCGCGAGAATGGCTCGTAGCCGATACGTCGTCCTCGCCCCGACCGTGTCCCGCGCGATCAGTGAGCGGCGGCCCAGCGTGTCGTAGTGGACGGACGCCAGGGTGGTGGACGGGCCGTTCTCCGACAGGTGCAGCAGTCGGTCGGTCGCGTCGTAGGCGTACTCGAAGAACGCCCCGTCCGGGTGCGTGATGCGCGTCCGGTTGCCGTGTGCGTCGTAGTCCGAGACGACGTTGCGCGTGACGCCGCCGAGGTTGGTGCTCGACACCCGCAGCCGTCCGAAGCCGTCGTACGTATTCGTGACGCCGGCGCCTGCGGCGGATCCGAAGCGGGCATACAGCTGCAGCCCGCGCACGTCGTAGCCGTAGTGCACGCTGTATCCGGGCGCGCCGCTCGCGGAGGACGGCACGGTCTTGACCTGCATCCGGTTGAGCGCGTCGTACGCGTAGGTGATGGTGCGGCCGTCGCGCTTGCGCAGCGGACGTACGGTTGCCGACGGTGTCGTAGCCGTACTGCTCGTAGTCGGTGACGCTGGACTGGCTGGCGCCCGTGGCCGCCACGGGGAAGCGCATCCTCGCGAGCCGGTCGAACCCGTCGTACTCGAACGTGGTCAGGTTGTTGTTCGCGTCCCTGACCGTCTGGCGCTGGCCGTTGGTGCTGTAGGTGTAGGCGGCATACGTCTGCTGCACCGAGGTGCCGTAGGCGCGCTGCACCAGCAGGAGCTGCCCGGCCGCGTCGCGGACGTTGCGGGTGATCCGGTCGGGCCCGAACGCCCCGGGCGACGACAGTGTGCAGGCGCTTGCCGGCAGCGCCGGGTACGCGGCCGGGTTCATGCGGACGGCCTCGCACTCGAGCTGGCCGCGCTCGTCGAAGCTGCGATGCGTGAGCGCGTAGCTCGCGCCGCCGGCCGACATCGTGTCGCGCACCGGATTGCGGCGAGCATCGTAGCCGTGGTCGATCCGGCGGTGGACGGTGAGCACCGTGCTCGTTTCGTGTGGCACCGTGCCTTCCTCGACGCTCACGACCTTGTCATCGGCGCTGCGATAGCTGAAGCGCTTGGCGAGTCGCGTGCCCGTGATGTCGGCGGAGCCGATCTCCCAGGTCAGCCGCCCGTGCACGTCGTAGCGCTTGAACTTCGCGTCGCTGGTGCCGGGCAGCGGACCGTCCTCGACGAGGACCCGGCCCGCGAGGTCGTAGGTGTAGCGCGTCTCGAGCCCCTCGCCGCGCGCGACATCGACCTGGCGCACGACCGAGGGCAGGAAGGTGTTGCCCCAGTACTCGTACTCGGTGCGGATCTCGTCGGCGGTGCCGCAGGTCGTCACGTCGCCGCAGATGCGGGTCACGCTGCGACGGCTGAGACCGCCGCTCGTCACGTAAGTGACGTAGGTCTTGCGCCGCACGCCGTTCGCGTCGGCCGGGATCGGTCTGCTCGACGAGCTGCCCCTTGGAGTTGTAGGCGAAGTCCGTCTGTCGCCCGAGGCCGTCGCGGAACCAAGTCGGCCGGAAGCACAGGACGTCGAATGAGCCGCCATTGCACCCGCTGATCGGAGTAGTGGGCGGCCTCGTTGATCGCCGCAAGTCCCGAGCCGGGCTTCGGCTTGGTCGTCCGCGAGACGATGTTGCCGAGCCGGTCGTAGTCGACGACGGACTCGTTGCCTTCCGGCTGGACGAGACGTGTCGGCCGGTAGGCCTGGTCGTAGTCGACGGTCGTCACGCGCCCGAGCGAGTCGGTGACGCGCGTGAGCACGTTGCGCCGGCCGGACACGCGCATGTCGTAGGCGACGTTGTAGCCATTTGGCCCCGTGACGGTCAGGCGGTCGTACCAGTAGCCCTGTGTCTGGACGTCGTAGCGCACGTTCGCGTAGCTGTAGTTCCACTGCACTCCGTCGCCCGTGACCGATGCGACGATCGCGTGGCTGGGGTGCGGCGTCGCCTGCATCGTCGCCGATGCCTCGCCCGGCAACCGCACCGACCCGGAGTGCGTCTCGATGGCGGCCCCCAGCGAGTTCTGGCAGGCCTGGCAGGTGTAGACGCGGCCGCCGAGGTCGGTGATCGTGGTGCCGTCCGCGCTGTACGTGAGTCGCCCGAGTGGCGTCGTGGGAGCGGAGCTGTTGTAGATCGCGGCCTCGGCAGGGGCGCCCCACCCTGCGCTGCCGACGGCGCCTCCGTGGTAGGCAATGGTGATGAAGAAGCCGAGGTTGCTGGTCACCCGGGTCGGGCGGTAGAACATTCGCCTGAGCGCATCGCCTTGCAGTTTCGCCATCTGGTACGAGTAGGTGAGCACCTCGCCGTTCGGATAGCTCACTGCGGAGGCGTAGTAGAGCGACGTCACCGTGTTGTTTGTGGACGTCTGCACGTGCCTGCGGTCGAACAGGTACTGCTCGCCGCTGCCGCCTCTCTGGTAGTGGTTCGCGTTCGGGATGAACGACGAGCCCGTGCCGGTGATGCTCTCGCAGTCGAAGTCGGGGCAACGGAAGGACTCCGACGTGCCCGTGTTCGTGTGCACCGAGTAGCTCGCCTGCACGGTCTCGGCCGGCCCGCCCGACTGCGTGCCGCTGACGTAGGGCGCGGCGTTCTGCACGCGATCGAACCGCAGGTTGGGAGAGCCCGGCGCGGAGAGCACGGGCGGCTGCATCTCGGTCTTGCCGCTCACGATGTTCACGCCGTTGGGATCGCTCTCGACCCGCAGCGGCGAGATGACGGCGGGGACGTCTTCCTGGGCCACCGCGGGCGGCGCGCCCGTCAGCAGGACCGACGTCAGCAGGAACCCCAGGAAGGCTTGCAGAGAGATGCAGGCGCGCTCGTTACGGACGATTCGGTTCGACATGCTCGGCTCCTGGAAGACGTCAGGGGCAGTACTGACCGGGCGGCAGGCTCTGGCCCTGCGCGACAACGGTGATCGAGGCGGTCCCGGAGTACAGCTGGCCCGTTGTCGAGTTGCGAATGACGTAACTCGCACTGCACTGCTGGTCGCTACCGGGTTCGCAATCAGCCAGGAAGAAGTTGCTGTTGGTCCATCGGACGCTCTGCGCACCGCTTTGGATGACGGCCCCTGCCAGCGCGCACGACTCCGTGAAGCTGTGGATGGTGGCTGGGTAGCCGTTCAGATTGGCGAGCGTCGCGATCTGGGTGAGCTGGCCGCTGGCGAAGACCTGGATCGACGGATTCAGCACCTGGATGCCGGACGGCGAGGCAATGGTGACGGTCACGCCGTTCGATCCGGTCCGGTAGGCGCTGCAGTCGTCGTCGAAGCAGGCTCGCACGCGGTAGTAGTAGGTACCGTTTCCCCGGCCCGTGAGCGTGGTGCCGAGCGCCGTGCCGGTGTAGACGAGCTGCTGTCCTGAAAAGCCCGTGTTGGTCGCCTGGTAGAGGTTGTAGGCCGTAACCGTACCGGTCGCAGGTCCCCAGCTGATCGCATACGATCCCGACGTGCTGCTCGACGGAACGGTGATCGAGGAAGGGACACCCGGACAGCGTGCCGCTGACGACCTGAGTGCGATTGCCCGCTGGGTCGAGCCGGTAGATCACCCGCTTGCCATCGGAGTATTCGATGCGCGTGAGCCGCCCGAGGGCGTCGTACTCGTAACTGGCTGTCGCGGCCAGCGTCGCCCCGGTCGCGACGAACGAGACAACCAGCCCCCAGGCAGCCTCCCGGAGGCGCGAAGCCCGCACCGAGCGACTCCTGTCCGCATTGACCCGTCGAGCCGCATCCCTCTCGGCGTCCGTGCTGTGATGCATGGCGACTTCCTTCCTTGGAAATGACCCGCCCGTTGCGGGCTTCGCGGTTGCCATTGATACGCGTCATGAGCGACGCGGGCCCGCGCAGAAACTGGTGCGTTCAGACTCAAATGGCCGGCGACAACGCGCCCCCCACGCGCCGATCCAGCTGCCGGAACGTAATCGCCTCCGCCACGTGCCCGGACCGCACGCATTCCTCACCGGCGAGATCCGCGATGGTGCGGGCCACGCGCAAGACTCGGTGATACGCACGCGCCGACAGTGCGAGGCGTTGCATCGCGGTCCCGAGCAGCGCGAGCGCCGGCGCATCGGCAAGCGCACGTTCGAGCACGGCGCCGCCCTCGAGCCGATGGTTGGCGCACCCCTGCCGGTCCAGCTGCCGCAAGCGCGCCGCTGCGACGCGTCGAGCGGCGTCCGCTGACGGCTCTGACGGTGCCGCACTCGCGATCTCGTCGGACTGCACCCGCGGCACTTCCACGTGCAGGTCGATGCGATCGAGCAGCGGCCCCGAGATGCGGCCCCGATAGGCCGCGATACGGTCGGGCGTGCAGCGGCAGGTCGCGGCCGGATCGCCGAGGTGACCGCAGGGACACGGGTTCATCGCGGCCACGAGCTGGAAGCGCGCCGGGAACTCCGACTGGCGCGCTGCGCGCGAGATCACGATGTGGCCGGACTCGATCGGCTCGCGCAGCACTTCGAGCACGCCGCGGTCGAACTCGGGCAGCTCGTCGAGGAACAGCACGCCGTTGTGCGCGAGCGAGATTTCGCCGGGCCGCGGCCGCGCGCCGCCGCCCACGAGTGCCATTGCGGACGCCGTGTGATGCGGACTGCGGAACGGCCGTCGCCGCCATTCCTCGACACGGAATCCTCGGCCGGCGAGCGAGCGCACCGCCGCGGTCTCGAGCGCCTCGTCCTCGGTCATCCCGGGCAGGATCCCGGGCAGGCGCTGGGCGAGCATGCTCTTGCCGGACCCGGGCGGGCCGATCATGAGCAGGCTGTGCCCGCCAGCCGCGGCGATCTCGAGCGCGCGACGGGCCCTCGGCTGGCCGCGCACGTCCGCGAGATCGGGAGCGTCGGCCGCGCAGTCGCTGTCCGGCGGCGCACCTGCCGCGGGCAAGCGTCCGCAGTCCCCGCGCATAGCCGCACACCTCGAGCAGGTGCGCAGCACCCAGCACGCGGCCGTGGCGGGCGAGCGCGGCCTCGCCGAGGTTGCCCGCGGGAAAGATCATCGTGTGCCCGGCGCGCATGCCCTGCAGCGCCGTCGGCAGCACGCCGCGGATCGGGTGCAGCTCGCCGCCGAGCGACAGTTCGCCGTACAGCTCGGTCGCGTCGAACGGCCCGGGCGGCAGCTGGTCCGAGGCCACGAGGATGCCGATGGCGATGGGCAGGTCGAAGCGGCCGCCCTCCTTCGGCAGGTCCGCCGGCGCGAGGTTGACCGTGATGTGCCCGGCCGGCAGCTCGAACCCGCAGTTCGCGAGTGCCGCACGCACGCGGTCCTTGCTCTCCTTCACCACGGTCTCGGGCAGGCCGACGATCGAGAACGCCGGCAGCCCGGAGCCCACGTGCACCTCGACGCGCACCAGCGCGGCCTCGAGGCCCTGCTGGCTGCGGCTCAGGATGGTGGCGAAACTCATGGGCGCTCTCCGGCGATCTGGATGGCATCAGCATGCGTGCACGCGCCGCTCGGCAATCAACGCCGGAAACTGCCGGATAGCCCCCGAAAGTCTTTCGCTAGAATGTCTCCACCATGAAGCTGCACCAACTCCGTTACCTGGCTGCCGTGGCACAGTCCGGCCTCAACATCACGGCCGCGGCCGAGAAGCTCCACACCTCCCAGCCCGGGGTGTCGAAGCAGATCAAGCTGCTGGAGGACGAGCTCGGCTTCCAGATCTTCGTGCGCGACGGCCGCAACCTCTCGCGGGTCACGCCGGCCGGCCAGCAGGTGATCGACCGCGCGGTGCGCATCCTGCGCGAGGTGCAGAACATCAAGCGCCTCTCGGACGACTTCAAGGACGAGGCGCGCGGCTCGCTCTCGATCGCCACCACGCACACCCAGGCGCGCTACGTGCTGCCGCAGGTGATCAAGGAGTTCCGCGACACCTACCCCGAGGTGCGCCTGCACCTGCACCAGGGCACCTCCGAGCAGCTCGGCGAGCTGGCCGCGCTCGACCGCATCGACTTCGCGATCGCCACGGGCTCGCAGTCGCTGTTCGGCGGCTACGCGCTGCTGCCCTGCTACCGCTGGCACCGCCACGTGGTGGTGCCGAAGGGCCATCCGCTTGCGAAGCACAAGACGCCCACGCTCAAGCAGCTCGCGGCGCACCCGATCATCACCTACGTGTTCGGCTTCACGGGTCCGTCGTCGCTGATGGACATCTTCGCGAAGGAAGGCCTGGTGCCGAACGTGGTGCTCACCGCCCGCGACGCCGACGTCATCAAGACCTACGTGCGGCTCGGCCTCGGCGTCGGCATCGTCGCCAGCCTGGCGATCGACCCGAAGGACGACGCCGACCTCGTCCAGATCGACACCTCGCACCTCTTCCCCGCGCACACCACCTGGATCGGCTTCCGCCGCGGCGGCCTGCTGCGCAAGTACCAGCTCGACTTCGTGCAGCGCTTTGCCCCGCACCTCACCAAGCGGGTGATCGAGAAGGCCGCGGGCGCGGCCTCGCAGGCAGAGGTCGATGAGCTGGTGAAGGACCTCGAGCTGCCACTTCGTTAGCGGCGTCGCCGCGGAGATCGCCCTTGAGCTCGTTCGAATACGCGATGGTGCTGATCTCCATCATCATCGGCCTGGGGGTCACGCACATCCTGACGAGCCTCGGCAGCGCCGTGCATCGCTTGCGCGGCCACGGCAAGCCGCCGCGGCTCGAGTTCGCCATGGGGCTCATCCTCCTGGTCTGGAGCAACTTCCTCACCTTCTACGAGCAGTTCGTGCTCGGTCACTGGTGAGCGGCTGGGCCCCTGCGGCAGGCTGGCGTGCCATGCGACGCCGACTTCGTGCAGCGGTTCGCGCCGACGCCTCCCCGTAGGCGGGGAGGACGCCGGCGGCGTCGACCTCAGCCGCCTTCGGGGGTCGGCGGAGGCGTGCGCTCGACGCTGACGTCCTTGGTCCAGGTGCCGGATGCCGCGTCGCGCACGGCCGTCACGTCACGCGTCGCCGTGCCGCCCTTGGGGCCGGTCGCCGTGCTGTTGCGCGTGTAGCCATTGTCGGTGCGCTGGGTCACGTCGGTGCGCGTGCCCTGCTGGCCGTTCGGGCCGGTCCACTTCACGTCGCGGGTGCGCTTGCGGTTCGCGGCGTCGTTGACGACCTCGGACTGGCGCGTCGCGGTGCCCCGCTCGCCCGTCCAGGTGTCGGTGCGGGCGTGCCCGTTGTCCGTGCGACGGACTTCGGTGTGGCGCGTGTGATCGCCCTGGGCGCGCTGCTTCTGGCCACGGTTGCCCGCCTCGGCCGGGCTCGCGGCGGCCACGGCGAGCACGAGCCCGAGCGCGGCACTGGCGATGAGAGCGGATTTCGGTCGGTTGGCGAAATGGATGAACATGATCGTGTGCTCCTCTGGGGCGCCCGGGGGCGCGTGGGTTGCGGTACACGACCAACAACGGGGAGCCGCCGCCGCGGTTGACGTGGCGGCGGATGCAGTGCCTGATCACTCGACGATCCCCAGGAGCCGGCACGTCCGATTCCGCGACACTGACGCGCCTCGGCAGCTGTTCGAGACGGTCGTTGAGCGGTGCACCGTCGAAAGGCCGTCGGCCGCACGGGACGATGTGGAAGTGCGCGACCCGTCAGAGCCGGTGGGAGCGCCGACGCCCACCGCCACCGTCATCTAGCGCTCGTGGCGAGCCGACGCGGCCTCCGGATCGCGGGTGGTGTCAGAGTGACGGCCACCAATTAGGATAGTGGTCCCACAGAGTTACCCGGATATGCAGATGCAGCGCGGAGTAATGACACGCGGCCAGTACGCGCGCCTCATGGAAGGCGCCGAGGCCATCGAGATCAAGGCGACGATCCCTACGAAGCAGGTGGCGGCCGCCCTCGCCCACTACAAGTTGACGCGCAGCAACGACGAGCAGCGCTACATCTATTTCTTCGATACGCCGAAGCTCGAGCTGCTGGCGGCCGGCATCGTCGCCCGCGCGCGCCGCGTGGTGGGCGACGAGCACGACAGCACGATCAAGTTCCGGCCCGTGGATCCCGACAAGGTCGGCAAGCGCTGGCGCAAGTACCGCGACTTCAAGATCGAGGCGGACGCGAGCGAAAAGGGCATCGTGAAATCGGCGTCGCTCACCATGCGGGTGGCCAAGGGGCTCATCAAGAGCGTGGTGAACGGCGAGAAGGGCATCGCATCGCTGTTCACGCGCGAGCAGGAAGAGTTCCTCGCCGAGATGTCGGGCGGCCGCACACCCGAGTTCGCGAAGCTCGCCGTGCTCGGGCCCCTCGAAGCCCAACGCTGGGACTTCGAGGACCCGGCCTGCCCCTGGCCGATCACCGGCGAGCTCTGGCGACGCGCGGACGGTGCGACGCTGATGGAAGTGTCGGTGAAGGCCCCGGCGGTGCAGGCGGCCGCGGTGATGGCGGGCTTCATGGCCTTCCTCGCCGAGGTAGGGGCCGAGCGCGATGCCGCACAGCAGGCCAAGACGCGCTGGGCGCTCGATTACTACGCGGCCCGGCTTCGCGGAAAGCGCGCGCCCGTGGCGCCCGTATCACTCGCCCGGCGGCGCGGGTAACCGTATTGGAACCACGGCGCGACTGACCCGGTCACCGCGCCTGCCTAGCATGGGTTGCTCCAAGACACGTCCGTCCGGAGCACGCCCCATGACCGACCCCGCTCATCGCTGGCGCACTGCCGCCGTCGCGGCCGCGAGCCTGCTGCCACTGACAGCCGCTCGGGCGCAGCCGACGCTCGAGGAGCTGATCCAGCGCATCGAGGAGCAGGACCAGAAGATCCTGGTGCTCGAGCGCAAGCTCGAGATCAAGGAGGAGGCCGACAAGTCCGCGGCAAGCTCGGCCGCCACCGTCCGGGCGGACTCGCGCGGCTTCGCGCTCCGCTCGGCCGACGGCCAGAACCAGCTCCGGCTGCGCGGCGTGCTGCACTTCGACGGACGCAACCTGACCAACGACGATCCCAACGACACCCCGGACACGTGGCAGGCGACGCGCGTCCGGCCGATCGTCGAGGGCACGGTCGGCGGCATCTACGACTTCCGGTTCACGCCGGACTTCGGCCAGGGCCGCACCGTGATCCAGGACGCGTACGTGACCGGTCGCTTCACGCCGTCGTTCCAGGTGACCGCCGGCAAGTTCAAGGCGCCGGTGGGCCTCGAGCGCCTGCAGTCGGCGAACGACCTCCGCTTCGTCGCCCGCGCCTTCCCCACCGGCCTCGCGCCGAACCGCGACCTCGGCGTCCAGGTGGGCGGCAACCTGGTGGACAGCCGGTTGAACTACGCCGTGGCCTACCTCAACGGCTCGAACGACGGCGCGAGCAGCGAGGCCTTCGCCGACGTCGACATCAACGACGACAAGGAATGGGCGGCCCGCCTGTTCGCGCATCCATTTGCCGAGAGCGAGAGCTTCGCGCTCCGCGGCCTCGGCCTCGGCCTCGCCGCGACCTACACCGACCAGGACGGCACGGTGGCCCAGCCGCTGCTGCCCGACCTACCGCACACCTGGGCAGTCCATCTTCTTCCGCTACCGGACGGGCGCCACCTCGACCCTCGCCGACGGCGAGCGCCTCCGCATCGCGCCGCAGTTCTACTACTACGTCGGCTCGTTCGGCCTGCTGGGCGAGTACACCCATGTCTCGCAGGACGTGGCGCGCACGACCGTCGCAGGACTGCGCCAGGAATCGCTCGACACGAACGCGTGGCAGCTCGCGGCATCGTGGTTCCTCACGGGCGAGGAAGCGGCGTTCCGCGGCTTCAAGCCGAACTCGGTCTTCTCGCTGGACAACAAGACCTGGGGCGCCTTCGAGATCGCCGCCCGCTACCACGTCCTCGACGTGGACGACGACGCGTTCGCGGGCGGCGCGGACTCCTTCGCCGACCCTGCCGTCTCGGCGCGCAAGGCCACGGCCTGGGCCCTCGGCGTGAACTGGTACCTGAACGAGAACGTGAAGTGGGTGCTCAACTACGAGCACACGAGCTTCGACGGCGGCGCCGCGGGCGGCCGCGACCGCGAGGCGGAGCAGGCGTTCCTCACCCGCGTGGCCCTCGGATTCTGAACGGAGATTCAATGATGAAGCTCAAAGACACGATCTCTCGGCTCGCGCTGGCCGCCCTGGCGACGATCGCGCTCGCCGCACCGGCCGCCGCGGCCGACGTCACGCTGCTCAACGTCTCCTACGACCCGACCCGCGAGCTGTACGACGAGTACAACAAGGCCTTCGCGAAGCACTGGGCAGGCGAAGACCGGCACGAAGGTCTCGGTCCGCCAGTCGCACGGCGGCTCCGGCAAGCAGGCGCGCACCGTGATCGACGGCCTCGCGGGCCGACGTCGTCACGCTGGCGCTCGCCGGCGACATCGACGCGCTGGTCACGCAGGGCAAGCTGCTGCCGGCCAACTGGCAGGGCCGGCTGCCGCACAACAGCGCGCCCTACACCTCGACCATCGTGTTCCTGGTGCGCAAGGGCAACCCCAAGGGCATCAAGGACTGGGGCGACCTCGCGAAGCCCGGCGTGTCCGTGATCACGCCGAACCCGAAGACCTCGGGCGGCGCGCGCTGGAACTACCTCGCGGGCTGGGCGTGGGCGCTGAAGCAGCCGGGCGGCAGCGAGGCGACGGCGACGGAGTACGTCCGCAAGCTCTACAAGAACGTACCGGTGCTCGACACCGGCGCGCGCGGCTCGCTGACCACGTTCGCGCAGCGCGGCATCGGCGACGTGTTCATCTCCTGGGAGAACGAGGCGTTCCTCGCCGTGAAGGAAATCGGCATCGACAAGTTCGAGATCGTCGTGCCCTCGCTCAGCATCCTCGCCGAGCCGCCCGTCGCGGTGGTGGACAAGGTGGCGCTGCGGCGCGGCACGGCCGACGTCGCGCGCGCGTACCTCGAGTACCTCTACTCGAAGGAGGGCCAGGAAATCGTTGCGAAGCACTACTACCGGCCGCGCGACCCGGCGGTGGCGGCGAAGTACTCGAAGCTGTTCCCCAAAGTCGAGCTGGTGACCATTGCCGATTTCGGCGGCTGGGGCGCCGCACACAAGAAGCATTTCGCCGACGGCGCGATCTTCGACCAGATCTCGCGCCGCTGACCTGATCTCGTTAGCCTCCGGCGACCCTTGGGACGGGTCGTCGGCGGGCACCTGTGGCAAGCTGGCGCGATGGTCGCCGGTCGACGCCTGAATCCCGACGCATCGAATTCCTCCTCGTCGCCTCCCGCAGGTGCGGGCGGCATCGCGACGCTGCGCGCCCTGCCCGAGGTCTTCCAGTACACCCGCCACGCGCTCGGGCTGGTCTGGTCCACCAGCCGCCCGCTCACCGTCGCGCTTGCGGCGCTGACCCTGGTCGCGGGCGTGCTGCCCGCCGCCATCGCCTTCATCGGCGCGCTGATCGTGGACGCCGTGGTCGCGGCGATCGCGGCGCACGGCGCGACGGGCGCCGTCGACCTCTCCACGGTGCTCAGCTACGTGGCGATGGAGGGACTGCTGGTCGCGGCACTCGCCGGAACCCAGCGCGGGCTCTCGACCTGCCAGTCGCTGCTGCGCGCCCAGCTCGGGCAGCGCGTCAACGAGATGATCCTCGAGAAGGCGCTCACGCTCGAGCTGCGGCACTTCGAGGACTCGGAGTTCTACGACAAGCTCACGCGCGCGCGACGCGAGGCCTCGACGCGCCCGCTGTCGCTGGTGATGCGCAGCTTCGGCCTGGTGCAGAACGCCATCGCGCTCGCGAGCTACGCGACCCTGCTGTGGCAGTTCTCGCCCTGGGCCGTGCTCGTGCTCGTGGCGGCGGGCCTGCCGTCGTTCGTGGCGGAGGCGAAGTTCTCGGGGGAGGCGTTCCGGCTGTTCCGCTGGCGCTCACCCGAGACGCGCATGCAGATGTACCTCGAGACGGTGCTCGCCCGCGAGGACCACGCCAAGGAAGTGAAGCTGTTCGGCCTCGGTCCGCTGCTGCTCGACCGCTACCGCGCGATCTTCCGCAAGGTGTTCAAGGAAGACCGGGCGCTCACCATCCGGCGCGACACCTGGGGCTTCTTCCTCGGCCTGGTGAGCACCGCCGCGTTCTATGCCGCCTACGCCTGGATCGCGGTGAGTGCCGTGCGCGGCGAGATCACGCTCGGGCAGATGACCATGTACGTGCTGCTGTTCCGCCAGGGACAGGCCGCGGTCTCGGCGAGTCTCGCGGCCATCAGCGGCATGTACGAGGACAACCTCTATCTCTCGACGCTCTACGACTATCTCGACACGCCGGTGGACGCGCCCACGGGCTCGGCGAGCGCCGGCCCGGCCCCGGGCGACGGCGTGCGCTTCGAGGCCGTGAGCTTCACCTACCCCGGCGCGACCGAGCCCGCGGTGAGCGACGTGAGCTTCCACCTGCCGCCCGGCCAGAGCCTCGCGCTCGTGGGCGAGAACGGCTCGGGCAAGACCACGCTCATCAAGCTGCTGACGCGCCTGTACGTGCCGTCCTCGGGCCGCATCACCCTCGACGGCCTCGATCTCGCCGAGTGGAGCCCGCCGGCGCTGCGCCGTCGCGTCGCGGTGATCTTCCAGGACTTCGCGCGCTACCAGCTCAAGGTCGGCGAGAACATCGGCGTCGGTGACGTCGCGCACTTCGAGGACGAGGCGCGCTGGCGCGAGGCGGCCGAGCTCGCCACCGCCTCGCCCTTCGTCGAGGAGCTGCCCGAGGGCTACCAGACGCAGCTCGGCAAGTGGTTCAGGGACGGCCGCGAGCTGTCGGGTGGCCAGTGGCAGAAGATCGCGCTCGCGCGCGCCTTCATCCGCGAGGGCGCCGACATCCTCGTGCTCGACGAGCCCACGGCGGCGATGGACGCGCGCGCCGAGGCGCAGGTGTTCGAGCAGTTTCGCGAGCTCGCCCGCGAGCGCATGGTGATCCTGATCTCGCACCGCTTCTCGACCGTGCGCATGGCCGACCAGATCCTGGTGATCCAGGGCGGGCGCATCCTCGAGCGTGGCGACCACGAGGCGCTGATGCGGCTTGACGGACACTACGCGCACCTGTTCTCGCTGCAGGCGCGCGGCTACCGCTGAGACCCCGCGCTGGACTGCGGCGACGCCCGCTCAGTCCACGACCAGGCGATAGCCCGCGCCCGACTCGGTACGCAGGAACCGGGGATTCGCCGGGTCTTCCTCGATCTTGTGCCGCAGCCGGTGCACGAGCTGCTTCAGGAGCTGCCGGTCCCCGCTGCCGCGCCGCCCCCAGACGTGCGAGAGCAGCCGTTCGGTGGCGACGACGTGGCCGGCGTTCGCCAGCAGGATCTGCATCAGCCTCACCTCGAGCTTGGTGAGGCGTCGCGGCGTCGCCCTCGTCGATGCGCAGCGCGTGCGCCTCGAGGTCGAGGCTCAGGCGGCCCGCCGCCATCGGCCCACCGGCCTCGACGCCGGCCCGGCGCAGCAGCGCCTTGACCCGTGCGAGCAGCGTGCGCGGGCTGAAGGGCTTGGTGAGGTAATCGTCGGCACCGAGGTCGAGCGCCTTCACGAGGTCCTCCTCCTCGCCTCGCACGGTGAGCATCATCACGGGGATGCGCGACTTCGCGCGGATGGCGCGGCACACGTCGAAGCCGCTGCCCGTCGGCAGGTTGATGTCGAGGATCGCGAGGTCCGGCGCTTCCGCCTCGAACACCCGCAGCGCAACCGGCGCATCGCCTGCCTTCACGACGGCGTAGCCCGCCTGGGTGAGCGCGAATGCGACCAGCGCGAGCAGGTCCGCGTCGTCGTCCACGATCAGGATCTTCATGTCTCGCCTGCCGCGACGGGGAGCGTCACCGTGAAGCGCGTACGTCCGGCGGCCGTGCGCTCGACGCCGATCTGGCCGCCGTGCCGGTCCACGATGGACTTGGCGATCCACAGCCCGAGCCCGAGGCCGCGCGGCTCGGGCTCCTGGTCGGCGGAGCGGTAGAAGCGCTCGAAGATCGAGCCCTCGTCCATGTCGGGCACGCCCGGCCCCGCGTCCTCGACCCACAGGCTCACGCCGTCGTCGCTGCTCGCGGCGCCGACCACGATCTCCGATGCCCTCCGGAGCGAACTTGTTGGCGTTCGCGAGCAGGTTGGTCACGACCTGCGCGAGCCGCTGCGGGTCGCCCTGCACCAGCGGCAGATCCGCAGGAATCTCGACCTGCAGCCGCTGGTGCCGCTGCGCCAGCAGGCCGGCGATCAGCTCCTGAGCGTCCTCCACCACCTGCGCCAGCTCGACCGGATGACGGCGGATGCCGAGTTGACCGGACTCGATGCGGACGCTCTCGAGCAGGTTGTCGATCAGGCGCGTCAGTCGCAGCGTGCCTCGCTGCAGCGAGTCCACCAGTTCCTCGAGCTTCTCGCGCGGCATGTCGGCGAGCCCGTCGCGCAGCAGCTCGATCGAAGCCTGCTGCGCCGCGAGCGGCGTGCGGAACTCGTGCGAGATGTTGGCGAGGATGGAGTCGCGCGCGCGACGCACCGCCTCGAGCTCGGTTTCGTCCCGCATGATCTGCACCTGCAGGCCGTCCACCAACCCGGCGCTGGTGATCACGACCGTGCGCCGCGCGCCAGTCGAGGTCTCCAGCACCTCGGTTGCCTGGGCCTTGCCGGCCTGCCGGGCGGCGAGGATCGGGCAGGCGGTCTCGCAGGGCCGCTGCCCGTCGGCGCCGCAGGGCCGCAGCACGTCTCCGCAGAAGTGCCCGACGGCCGCGGCGGGCTCGACGCCGAGCATGCGCGCCGCCTGCGGGTTCAGGTAGCGAACGTTGCGCTGGGCATCCACGGCGAATACGCCCTCGACGACGCCCTGCAGCAGCGCCTGTGCCTCGGCCTCGCGCCGGCGCAGCGTCGCCGTGACATCGATCAGGTTGCGGCGCATGTCCTCCAGCGTTCGCGCGAGGGCTGCGACCTCGGGGGTGCCGCTGACGGGGATCGAGGTCGAGAAGTCGCCGCGTCCGAGCTGAACCGCCGACCGGGCCAGCGCCTTGAGCGGTTGCCCGATGCGCCGCGCCAGCAGCAGCGTCGCGAGCAGCCCGAGGCCCGCGAGCAGGGTCGCGATCAGCGCCAGGCGCCTGACGAAGCGATCCACGGCGCTGCCCACCGCATCCAACGGCAGGCGCGCCTCGATCAGCGCGATGCCCTCGCCCGTCACGGCAATCACCGGCGTGCTCGAGGCGTACACCGCGCGCCTCTCGACCAGGCGCGCGACGGTCGTACCGCGGGCGAGGGCCTCGGAGTGCAGCTCCTTGAAATCCGGCTCGACGGTATCGAGCCAGTCGGAAAGACGGACGAGGCGCACCTCCATGCCGACCCGCTCGCCGACAGCGCCGGCGAGGCGTCGGTCGAACGTCCGCATCACGACGACGCGTGTCCCGGGCAGGCCCGGAATCTCGGCGGTGGCGCCGAGCACACCGTCCGGCAGCGGAGGGCAGCGCGACCAGGAAGCGCTCGCCCTGCTCGGCGACGGGCGCGGCGAGTTCGTCCCAGCGGAAGCGCCCGGGCGCGGCCGCCAGCACGACGTCGTCCTCGACGACGGCGCACACGTCGAGTCCGCCGGTTTCGCAGAAACGTCGCACGAAGAACTCGAGCGGCTCGGGCTGACCGGCCCTGAGCAGCCGCGGCAGCGTCGGCCGGCTGGCGAGCAGCCTCGCGGACGTGAGCGCATCCTCGCTGTAGCGCCGGATCTCGTCGCGCGCTTCGACGCCCGCGAGCTCGACCCGCGACAGCGCCTGCTCCTCGGCCTGCTCACGCAGCAGGCCCATGCCGCCCAGGGCCAGCGCGACGATCGCGACGAGCAGCAGCCCGCCGATCGTGAGCGCCAGCGTGCGCCCGAGGGTCTGGGGACCCGGAAGCCCTCGTCGCAGCCGGCTCGGGCGCTTCTCTTGTTCCAGGGCCACGGCGTCAGCCCGCCGTCCGACCCGACCGCCATTCCACCAGTGACTTGAGCACCAGCGTCAGGATGGCGAGCAGGGCGAGGAGGGAGGCGACCGCGAAGGCCGCGACGAAGTTGTACTCGTTGTAGAGGATTTCCACTTGCAGCGGCATGGTGTTGGTGAGCCCGCGGATGTGTCCCGAGACGACGGAGACGGCCCCGAACTCGCCCATCGCGCGCGCATTGCACAGGATAACCCCGTACAGCAGGCCCCAGCGGATCTTGGGCAGCGTCACGCGCAGGAACGTCACCCAGGCACTCGCCCCGAGCGTGATCGCGGCCTCCTCCTCCTCGCTGCCCTGTTGCTGCATGAGCGGGATGAGCTCGCGGGCCACGTAGGGAAACGTGATGAACAAGGTCGCAAGGACGATCCCGGGCACCGCGAAGATGACCTGGATGTCGCGCTCCTGCAGCCACGGGCCGAACCAGCCCTGGGCGCCGAACAGCAGCACGAAGACCAGGCCCGCGATCACCGGCGACACCGCGAACGGCAGGTCGATGAACGTGATCAGCAGGCTCTTGCCCTTGAACTCGAATTTCGCGATCGCCCAGGCCGCGCAGATGCCGAACACCGTGTTGACCGGCACGACGATCGCCGCGGTGAGCAGCGTCAGGCGGATGGCCGCAAGCGTGTCGGGGTCGGCGAAGCTGCCGAGGTAGGCCTGCCAGCCCTTTGCGAATCCCTGCGCGAGCACGGCGCCGAGGGGCGCCACCAGCAGCAGTCCGAGGAAGGCGATCGACGTGCCCACCAGCACGGCGCGCGTGACACGAGCGCTGCGTGAGGGCGGACGGACCTCGGTGCGTGGCGCCGCGCCGGCCATCAGCGGCCCATCCCCGCCTGTCGCCGCCGGCCCCAGGCCTGCACGAGGTTGATCGCGAACAGCATCAGGAACGACATCACCAGCATGATGAAGCCCAGCGCCGCGGCTCCGTTGTAGTCGTACTGCTCGAGCTTGATGACGATCAGCAGCGGCGTGATCTCGGTCTTCATCGGCAGGTTGCCGGAGATGAACACCACCGAACCGTACTCGCCGATGCCGCGCGCGAACGCCAGTGTGAACCCGGTGAGCAGCGCGGGCAGCACGGCGGGCAGGATGATGCGCCGGAACACCTGCCACGGCCGGGCGCCGAGCGTCTCGGCCGCGTCCTCGAGGTCGCGCTGCACTTCGACGAGCGCGGGCTGGACGGAGCGCACGACGAACGGCAGGCCGATCAGGATCAGCGCAACGACGACGCCGAGCCAGGTATAGGCGACCTGCACGCCGGCGAGTGCGAGCTTCTGTCCGAGCCAGCCGGACGGCGAGAACACCGTGGCGAGCGCGATGCCCGAGACCGCGGTCGGCATCGCGAACGGCAGGTCGATGAAGGCATCCACCAGCCGCCGGCCGGGAAAGTCGTAGCGGACCAGCGACCAGGCGACGATGAAGCCGAACACTGCGTTGACGATCGCGGCGAGGAACGCGGCCCCGAACGACAGCCGGTAGGAAGCCACCGAGCGCTCGTCGAGCAGGATGGAGACGAACTCCGACCAGCTGAGTGCCGAGGCCTTGAGCACCAGCGCGGCGAGGGGCAGCAATACCAGCGCGCTCAGGAAGAAGGTCGTGAAGCCGAAGGTCAGGCCGAACCCCGGCAGCACGCTCGGCTTGCGGAAGCCGCCGGCCATGGTCAGTTCTCGACGGATCGCCCGGCGGCCGGCGCCCGGACGATCAGCACGGGCCGCTGCACCGGGCCCTCGATCAACTGCGTCAGCCATTCCGTGGCCGCAGCCGATTCCGCGCCGATACCGACCACCAGCATCGCAGGCTCGTGCGCGAGCAGCTCGCGCATCAGCTCGGGAACCGGATCGCCGAGCCGAATCTCGGTACGCATGTCGAGCCCGTGATCGGCGAGCGCTGCGGAGCGGGCATCGAGCAGTGCTCGCATCGCCTCCGCCCGGTCCGACTGCGGCGTGTCCGCAGGGTGAATCAGGAGATAGACCGCCTCCGCAGGAATGTGCCGGAGCAGGCTCGCGGCAACCGCGAACGTGCGACTACGCGCCGCGGCGTCCGCGGTGAAGATCACCACGTGCCCCGGCACGGGCGCGGACTCCGGCAGGCAGAGCAATTGCTCGGCGCCGTGGTCGAGCTGCCAGGCGACGGACCGGGCGCTGCCCGGCCCCGCTGCGACCACCGGCATGCCGGGCGGCGCCGCTGCATCGGGCGCCAACCGCACCTTGACGCGGGTCTGCATTCGATCCGCCAGCGTGGCAAGCAGCGGCGAGCGGCGCAGCCCGTTCGCCCGGGCCTCGTCCTCGGAGACGAGCGTAAAGCTCGAGATCGGCGTCGGCAGCACGTGGATGCGACGGGCCCCGACGGCGACGCGTTGCCCGGTCGCGACCGGCAACTGGCGTTGTTCCGGCAGCGTGCGCGATGCCTCGAGCAGCGCGCCCGCGGCGTCGTCGCGTCCGGGGGCCACCGGCATCGGCCCGTCTGGCGGCATGCGCACCCGCAGCCGCTCGACCGCGCCGCCGAACAGGACCTCCTCGACCACGCCGAATCCTACGAAGTTCGACCTCACTGCATCGGCCGCGGCGGCGAGCTCGACCTCTTCGGGGCGCAGCACCGCCACGACTTCGCGCGGCGGCGCCGCGTCGGTCGACGGCGGTGCGAAGCGGACTCCCTCGGGCCGGCGGTAGCCGAGCAGCAGGTTCGCGGCGCCGAGGAACGTCGCGACGAAGCGCGTGGCCGGGCGCGTGTAGAGATCGTCGGGCGGGCCGCACTCGAGCAGTCGGCCCTGGTGCATCACGCCGATGCGGTCGGCGAGCGCGAACGCCTCCTCCTGGTCGTGGGTGACGAGGATGGTGGCGATGCCGAGCTCGCGCTGGATCTGGCGGATGGTCCGGCGCAGTTCCTCGCGGATCTTGGCGTCGAGCGCGCCGAAGGGCTCGTCCATCAGCAGGACCTTCGGCCGGTGGGCGAGCGCGCGCGCCACCGCCACCCGCTGCTGCTGTCCGCCCGACAGCTCGCCGGGCAGGCGATCGGCCAAGCCGTCGAGCGCGACGAGTCGCAGCAGTTCATCCCGGCGTGCTCGACGCTCGGCCGCCCGCACCCCGCGCACCTGCAGCGCGAACTCGATGTTGTGCGCCACCGTCATGTGCCGGAACAGTGCGTAATGCTGGAAGACGAATCCGACCTCCCGCTCTCGCGCCGAGACGCCGGTGACGTCGCGGCCGTGCAGCGAGACGCGCCCGTGGTCGATCTCGGTGAGGCCGGCGATCGCGCGCAGCAGCGTGCTCTTGCCGCTGCCGCTCGGTCCGAGCAGCACGAGGAACTCGCCCTGCTCGACCTTGAGCGACACGTCGTTGACGACCGGTACCGACTGGTACCGCTTCGTCACCTGGTCGAGTGCGATCGACATCGTCCGACCAACCTGGCCCTTGGATGCTGGCATCCTAGGGGCCCCGCGGTCGCGGCGTCAGTCGCGGCCGGGTGACAATTCGGTTACAGCCCGCGCGCGCCCCTGCGCGCCCGTGGGTCTTGTGAGGCGGAGCACGGAACGGCATGCCGGACACCAAGCAGTTTTCGCTCGATATCGCTGGCGCGACCAACTTCCGCAGCCTCGGCGGCCTGCCCGCCGCCGGCGGACGCCGCATCCGGCCGCACGCGCTGATGCGCGCCGACCGACTGATCGGCCTCGACGAGCGCGACTGGAGCGCGCTCGCCCGCACCGGGCTCGCCACCATCTGCGACCTGCGCAGCGACGCCGAGCGCGACGAGCACCCGAACCGCCTGCCGCCGGGCCTCGAAGTGCACGAGCTCAACTGCCAGGTGAACAACGACCTGCGTGCCGATCCCGCGCTCGGCCGGCTGATGCTCGACGACCCCAGCGCGCGCGGCGCCGAGCGCGTGATGATCGAGATCTACCGCCGCTTCCCAGGCTACATGGGCAGGACGCTCACCGCGGTGGTCGAGCGGCTGCTCGCGGGCGGCGCGCCGATGCTGGTGCACTGCTCCGCCGGCAAGGACCGCACGGGCTTCGTGGTTGCGATGCTGCTCCATGCGCTCGACGTGCCCGAGTCGCTGATCCGCGAGGACTACCTCGCGTCGAAGCGCTGGCCGGGCGCCGTGCACCATCGCGCCTCGCTCGCAGCGCGGCTGGGGCGGTTCATGCCCGCCTCCGAGCTCGACGGCGCGGTGGACACGGTGATCGACGTGCGTGAGGTGTATCTCGATGCGGCGCTCGGGGCCGCGGTCGCGGAGTTCGGCTCGATCGACCGGTATCTCGAGGTCGCGGCCGGGCTCGACGCGGAGCGCCGCGAGCAGTTGCGAGGCGCAATGCTCGTGTAACGGAGCCGCGCTATTGGCACCCGGCCGACGGCGCCGGGTCGGCGCGGCCGTACTTGAACTGCAGGACTGCGCTGCCAGCCGGCTGCGGATCAACGACAAAGACGTTCGAGAAGCTGGTTTCGCAAATCTCGATGGGTCTTGCGTCGGAGAGCCCGGCGACGATCCCGGCGACCGTATTGCTGTGCCCGACCACCAGCACCACCCCGGTGAGCTGCCTGACGGCGGCCACGACCTCATCGATATGCGCAATAACCGCGTCCCGTCGAGTGGCAACGACCTGGGGCTCGATCCCGAACTTCCGTGCCGTGGGCAGCGCAGTCTCCTGCGTGCGGCGAAGTTCAGTCGTGATGATGGAAGTTACGTTGGCACCAGCAAGGTGATCCGCGAGTGCTTGCGCGCGCTCGACTCCTTCTGCCGAGAGCGCCGGATCGGCCTTCGGTTCGGGCGCGCGCTCCGCGTGACGCACGACGACGACGAGCGACGGTTCTGCCTGGGCTGCAGCACAACCAAGACTCGCGATGGCGCAGAGTAAAGCGGAGATGATCTTCATGGGGCTTAGCTCGGGAATCGCATTTGCGCAGCCAGGACCTCGATCAACCGCTCCGCGACGGCAAGGAGTCGATCCACGAAATCGAGTCTCGGCCGGGACGCCGCCGACCGTAATGGAAGCCCTCCCGTTCTGCACGTGGATATCGGCACCCGCGGGCAACCCGAGAATGGCCTGAAGCAACGGGGCATCGCCGGCAATGGCTGCGGCCTGGTCGACGTCCATTGCGGATATCCGGAACCGCTCATCGAACCGGGCGTGCCCCAGCTCGAAGCGGCGATTGCCACCAGCAAGCACCGGGGGCACTGCATTGCGGAAGTATGCCATTGCTTCCCGGATCCTGAATTCAGCGACTCCGAGCTTCCCCACGTCGAAATCAACACTGGTCATCATGCCCGCCTCATTCGAAGCGATGGACTTGGACATCGGGGTCAGGCGCACAGGGACACCGCCAACGACCAGCGACAGCTGCGGCAGCCCGAGGACCGACTGCCGGATCACCTCGCCATTGCGTAGCTTCGCGACCCGCTCGAGCACCGGACGGATCCGGTTTGCATCACGCAACTGCATCCACCTTGCCAGCGCCAGGCCGCCGATGATGAACGCGGCGATTGCGATGTAACTCGTCATGCCTTGCTCAACCCCACCTCGAGTGTCGGCCGGGACCCAAGCCTCCGTCAGGCGACCTTCGGAAATCCCTTGACCATGCGGATCGCACCCATGACCACCGTGTCCGTCAGGTCCTGGGCGACGGGGCCCAGCGCTTCATAGCCGCTGCGGCGGTAGAAGGCCGCTGCGTTGTACGAAGCATTCAGCTCGAGCGCCTCGAGTCCGAGATCGCGGCACCGTGCCTCCGTGCGCTGGAGCAATCCCTGGCCGATCCCCTGCCCCGTGAAATCGGGATGGACATACAGCGCCTTGAGGAGACCCTGCGTCGGAATCGCAATGCAGAATCCGACGATCTCGTCCGCGACTGCGACCGTGCCAAGCGTCGAGGTCTGTCCGATGAGATCGGCCAGCCAGTTCCTGCGACCTGCATCCGGTGGCGGCGACCAGGCGGACAGCACGTCGTCGGGATAGTGTTCCCGGCCGATCGCCTGGACGGCTGCGTAGTGGACGTCGACCATTCGCCGGCGCATCGTCTGGCCACGGCGGGGCGGTACGAGATGGGTGGGTAGTGTTCGTCGGATGCCTGCACGACCGTAGCGCCGGTTCATCATCGTCTGCAGCTGCGTCCATCAGACATGGGCGATCCAGCTCCGGACGATGCCTTCGAACGCCGCCTTCTTCGCGACGAAGTCCTGCTCGTCCTTGAAGACGATCATCGCGCGGTCCTTGGCGAGCCACTTCAGCAGTTGCCCCGGGTCTCGAACGTACAAGTCCCCCGGACGCTGTGTCCCTCACCTTCGCACCGAGGTGGAAGATGACGCCAATGCCCGCCTTCTCCCGCAGATTTATGGTCGCGAAGTATTCCGTCGTCCGGAAGCTGGGTGCGTTCCACTTGATACCTTCGGCGATGGACCGGTCGACTCCAAGGATTGCGCTGCGCATGGCCTGGATCTCGGCCTTGAATGGATGCTGCAGGCTGTTCATGAACGCGTCTACGGCCTCGGTCGTATCCGCCTTCCGCACGGTGCTGAGTTTGGACGCCATGCGCAGCGCCTATTCGGCCCAGGGATCGTAGGAACCGAAAGCCCAGACATGGCCCTCGGGATCCCTGCCTGTGTAGCCGCGCCCGCCATAGGGCCTGGGTAGCATGACGCCACCGTTGCCCAGCAGGAGGCCCGGCGTGATCGACGGTAGAGAATTCGTTCGAGCACTCATTGCAGCACCTCCCTGACCTGACCTTCTAACGGCATCGCACGTCGGTGGCAACCGGTGCGAGAGGGCGCACCTCAGCCGACTTCCGCTATCCTTCCACCGGCTCGTCATCCCTCGCACCGGCTCCTGACAGGCACGGACATGACCCTCCCCTCCTACGAACGCCTCGGCGTCTTCTACCTCGGTCGCGAGTACGACCCGGCCTCGCAGCAGCTCGGCGCCGAGCTGCTCTACGACTCGCGCGACCTGACCACCCACGCCGTCTGCATCGGCATGACCGGCAGCGGCAAGACGGGCCTGTGCCTGTCGCTGCTCGAGGAAGCCGCCATCGACGGCGTGCCCGCGATCGCCATCGACCCGAAGGGCGACATCGGCAACCTGCTGCTCGCGTTTCCGGAGCTCAGCCCTGAGGACTTCCGCCCGTGGGTGGACGAGGGCGAGGCGGCGCGCAAGGGCAAGAGCCCGGACGAGTTCGCCGCGGCGACCGCCGAGACCTGGCGCAAGGGCCTCGCCGAGTGGGGCCAGGACGGCGAGCGCATCGCGCGACTGCGCGCCGCCGCCGAGGTCGCGATCTACACGCCGGGCTCGGAGGCGGGCCGGCCGCTGTCGGTGCTGCGCTCGTTCGCGGCGCCGGGCGCGGAGACGCTGGGCGACGCCTCGGCACTCAAGGACCGCATCGGCTCGTCCGTGGCGGGGCTGCTCGCCCTGCTCGGCATCGAGGCCGACCCGATCAAGAGCCGCGAGCACATCCTGCTCTCGGCGATCCTCGATTCGGCCTGGCGCAAGGGCCAGAGCCCCGACCTCGCCGCGATCATCCAGGCCGTCCAGAAGCCGCCCTTCGACCGCATCGGCGTGTTCGACCTCGAGAGCTTCTACCCCGCGAAGGAACGCACCGAGCTCGCGCTTCGCATCAACGGGCTGCTGGCCGCGCCGGGATTCGAGTCCTGGCTGCACGGCGAGGCGCTCGACATCCAGAAGCTGCTCTACACCGCCGAGGGCAAGCCGCGCATCGCGATCATCTCGATCGCGCACCTGAACGACGCCGAGCGCATGTTCGTCGTGACGCTGATCGCGAACGAGCTCGTCGCGTGGATGCGCCGCCAGCCGGGCACGACCAGCCTGCGCGCGCTCTTCTACATGGACGAGGTGTTCGGGTTCTTCCCGCCCTCGGCCATGCCGCCGTCGAAGCTGCCGCTGCTCACGCTGATGAAGCAGGCGCGCGCGTTCGGCCTCGGCGTGGTGCTCGCCACGCAGAACCCGGTGGACCTCGACTACAAGGGCCTCGGCAACGCGGGCACGTGGTTCATCGGCCGCCTGCAGACCGAGCGCGACAAGGCGCGCGTCATCGAGGGCCTGCTCGGCAGCGAAGCGGGCGGCGGACTCGACCGCGCGGGCTACGAGGCGTTGATGTCGAACCTCACGCAGCGCACCTTCCTGATGCGCAACGTGCACGACGACGCGCCGGTGCTGTTCCGCACGCGCTGGGCGCTCTCCTACCTGCGCGGGCCGCTGACGCTCGCGGAGATCCGGCGGGTGACGGAGGCGTCGGCGCCTGCGCGGTCCCGGGCCGACGCATCGGCCCCGTCCGCCGCCGGTTCCGCCGGCTCTGCGCCGCACGCCGGCAAGGCAGCGAGTGCTGCGTCCGTCGCCCGGCCCGTCGTCCAGCACGGCGTCACCGAGCGATTCCTGGCGGGCACGGGTGGCGGTGCAGCCGCCGCGCTATGAGGCATGCATCGGCGCCCGCGTGCGGGCGCGCTACGTGCTCGCGAAGGCCGACCTCGACGCCTGGCAGACCACCTACTACCTCGCGCCCGTTGGCGCCGAAGGCCCCGACTGGGCGCAGGCCGAGGTGATCCCCGATCCGGGCCCGGAGTTCGCCGCGGAGCCCGCGGCGGAGCGCGAGCTTCGCCGACGCCCCGTCCGCGGCACTGTCCGCGCGCGAGCACAAGCGCTGGACGGGCGCGCTCGAGGACCACGTGTATCGGAACGTCGCGCTCGAGCTGCTGTCGTGCCCGGCGCTCAAGCTCACCGCCGCACCGGGCATGACCGAGGGCGAGTTCCGCGCCCGGATCGCGCTCACCCTGCGCGAGAAGCGCGACGCGGCGGTCGAGGCCCTGAGGAAGAAGTATGCCTCGCGGCTCGGCACCCTCGAGGACCGCGAGCGCCGGGCCGAGCAGAAGATCGAGCGCGAGCGCGCCCAGGCCAGCAACCAGACGCTCAGCTCGGCGCTGTCGGTCGGGGGCAGCCTGCTCGGCGCGCTGTTCGGCGGGGGCCGCCGCGGCAGCTCGGCCAGCAAGGTCTCGACGGCGGCCCGCAGCGTCGGCCGCGCCAGCAAGGAGCGTGGCGACGTCGCGCACGCCGAGGCCGACGCGCGTGCGCTGCGCGAGCAGGTCGAGGACCTCGAACGCCGAGCTCGAGGCCGAGGTCGCTCGGCTCGAATCCGAGTTCGACCCGCAGGCGATCCGGCTCGAGTCGGTGCCGGTGAAGCCGCGCAAGGCGGACATCGCGGTGGAGGACCTCGCGCTGGTCTGGCGCCCGTGACGTAGAATCGGCCGCCCCGAAGGAGGCTCGCGATGGACGACCTGGTCAAGCGTCTCACCAAGGAGCTCGGCGTCACGAAGAAGCAGGCGCAGGGCGGTCTCGTGGCGCTGCTGCGCGCCGGCGAGCAGAACATGGCGCGCCGCGACTACGAGCAGTTCGTGGCCGACGTTCCCGGCGCCGAAGAAGCTGCTCAAGGCGGCGCCGCCGCCGAGCACGCTCTCCTCGCTCGCGGGCGGGCTGGGTTCGCTGTTCGGCGGCCGCAGCAGCGCCGGCCGCTGGGCCGGCCTCGCGGCGTCGTTCACCGAGCTCGGCGTGGACATCGACACGGCCAAGAAATTCGGACCGATCGTCATCGACTACGTCCGGCATCACGGCGGCGAGAACCTCGTCAAGCAGATGCGCGCGGCGCTGAAGATCTGACGGCCGCCGGTGCACCCTTGAACGCCTCGCGCCGTGCGCGACCCCTCGCCTCGCTCACCGTGCTGCTTGCGGCCGCCGCGCTCGCGAGCGGCTGCGGCTCGCGCAGCCGCGAGCTGCAGCCGGGCAGCTACCGGGCCGTGCTCGAGCTGCCGGGCGGCGAGCTGCCGTTCGGGCTCGACGTGGCCCAGGAGGAAAGCGGCGTCGTGCTGTACCTCGTGAACGGCGAGGAGCGCGTACGCGTCAGCGAGGTCGAGGTCGCGGACGGGCAGCTCACGGCAAAGATGCCGGGCTTCGAGAACACGCTCACCGCGCGAGTCCGGGGGCGCAGGCTCGAGGGCGAGGTGGCGCTGCTGCGGGCCGGCGGCGAGCGACAGGTGCTGCCGCTCACGGCCGAGCTCGGCCCGACCTGGCGCTTCTTCGAGACGCCGCTCACGGACAACGCCGACGTCGGCGGGCGCTGGGCGGTCACCTTCACGGACGACGAGGGTCGCACCAGCGAGGGCGTGGCCGAGTTCGCGCAGTCGTTCGAGCGCGTCACCGGGACCATCCTGACGCCGACCGGCGACCATCGCTTCCTCGCCGGCGAGGTCCACGGCGACGAGCTCTTTCTCTCGCGCTTCGACGGCGCGTCCGCCTACCTGTATCGCGCCCGGCTGGACGACGAGGGCAAGCTCAGCGGCGAGCACTGGTCCGGACGGACCTGGCACCAGCGGTTCACCGCAGTCCGCAACCCGGACGCCGTGCTCGACAGCAGCGCGGTCGCGACCGGGCTGCGGGACCCGGGCGTGAAGCTCGAGTTTTCCTTCCCGGACCTCGACGGCAACCCGGTGTCGCTGGCCGACGAGCGGTTCCGCGACAAGGTGGTCATCGTGACGCTCGCCGGCAGCTGGTGCCCGAACTGCCACGACGAGGCGGCGTTCCTCGCGGCCCTGCACCGGGAGCTGGGGAGCCAGGGGCTCGAGGTCGTCTCGCTGATGTTCGAGCACTTCGGCGACTTCCCGCAGGCGGCCGCGGCGACCCGGCGCTTCCGCGAGAAGTTCGGCATCGAGTACCCGACCCTGATCGCCGGCACCTCCGACAAGGACGACGCGTCCCGGGCGCTGCCGCAGCTCACGGGCGTGTTCGCCTATCCCGACGACGATCTGGGTGGACCGCTCGGGCACGGTGCGCAAGATCCACGCCGGCTTCTCCGGACCGGCCACGGGCAGGCACCATGAGGAGCTGACCCGCGAGTTCACGGAGTTCACGCGGAGCCTGCTGGCCGAACCGGCTGGCAGTGGAGACTGATCATGCCGTCCTTCGACATCGTTTCCGAAATCGACCTGCACGAGGTCACCAACGCCGTGGACCAGGCCAGCCGCGAGGTCGGCCAGCGGTTCGACTTCAAGGGCACGAATGCCAAGTTCGAGTTGAAAGAAGCGGTCGTGACGCTTGTCAGCGCCGGCGGATTTTCAACTCAAGCAGATGCTCGAGATCCTCAAGCTCAAGTTCGCGAAGCGCGGCATCGACGTCGCCTGCCTGAAGGTGGACGAGCCCGTGACCACCGGCCAGACCGCGCGCCAGGTGGTGACGCTGCGGCAGGGCGTGGACACCGAGCTCGGCAAGAAGATCCAGCGACTGGTGAAGGACTCCAAGCTCAAGGTCCAGTCGGCGATCCAGGACCAGCAGGTGCGGGTCACCGGCAAGAGCCGCGACGACCTGCAGGACGTGAT
The DNA here is from genome assembly GCA_963754125.1 of uncultured Gammaproteobacteria bacterium. GTDB lineage: Bacteria > Pseudomonadota > Gammaproteobacteria > Steroidobacterales > Steroidobacteraceae > RPQJ01. The sequence goes on along the minus strand of CAVWEX010000003.1, from coordinate 52,529 downwards.
CGCGCTGGTGCGCAAGGCCGACTTCGAACTGCCGCTGCAGTTCACCAATTTCCGCGATTAGAACTGCAGCTTGACGCCGGCCATCCAGCTGCGCGGGGCGCCCGGCCGCGCGCCGGCGGGTCGGAACGCCACGTTGTATTCCTCGTCCGTCAGGTTCGTGACCGTCGCGAACAGGCTGGTCCGGTCGGTGACGTCGTAGCCGGCCGAGAGGTCGAGCAGCGTCCGGCTGTCGATCCGCTGGTTGGCCGGGATCGTGCCGGATCCGGCCTCGGCGCGCGTTTCGTCCACGTAGTTCATGGTCAGGAAGGTGCGCCAGCGCCCGGCGTCGACCCCGGCATTCAGCGTGAGCTGGTGCTCCGGGACGTAGGGCAGCTCGTCGCCCTTCTCGACCGCTGCCCCACTCCTCGAAGCTGCTGTTGAAGCTGGTCTGGAATTCGCCCTCGGTCCAGGTGTAGACGGCCGACAGCGGGATCGACCAGCCGCTGCCGAGTGCGCGGCCGGCGTCGTAGGCTGCGATCATCTCGAGGCCGTACACCTGCACCTCGCCGCCGTCGTACTGGTCGCCGATGTCGCAGCTGCCGCCCGTCGACGCCGTGCAGGTGCCGAGCAGGTTCTCGTAGTCGACCAGGAACGCCATCGCGTCGACCGAGCCCGCACCACGCTCGTAGCGGACGCCCGCCTCGTAGTTCCAGGACTCTTCCGCGTCCGCGTCGGAGCCGGGCGCCGGGTTGACGAAGCCGCGGTGAACGCCTCCTACCAGCCGGAAGGCGTCGTTCAGATCCCAGGTGCCGCCGATGCCGGGCAGCACGACGTCCACGGTGCTGCGCGCCACGACCGGATCGCCGTTGCGGTCCGGGTCGGCGGTGCCGTAGTTCGTGCGCTCGAGGTCGATCGTCTCGTAGCGCAGCCCGGGCGTGAGCGTGAAGCGGTCCCAGCTGATGGTGTCGCGAAGGTACAGCGACCAGGCCTCGCGCCGCGCCGATACGGTTGTCCTGCGTACCGGGCGCACCGGCCGAGGTGAGCAGCATCCGTCCCTCGGCCATCTGGTAGCGGTCGTCGTTCTGGAAGCGGTCCTCCTCGTCCTCGTGATAGCGGACGGAGAACTCGAGCTGGTGCGAGGCGTTGAGGCCGTCGAAGGCGTAGCCCAGCACCGACTGGATGCCCGTGGCGTAGTACTCGCGGTTGTTGTTTCGCACGCGCAAGGCGCCCGCCGCACTCGACGTGCCGGGTTCGCCCAGGATGGCAGCGAACTCGGTCGGATAGGTCGCCGGGTTCTCCAGGATCGCCGACAGGCTCGCAAAGCCGGTGTTTGCGGCGTTACGGACGTCGTTCAGCTTGTACCAGGCGCGCTCGGTGCTCGTGTGGTAAGCGATCGTCGTCAGGTCGAGTCGGTCGGTGAAGTCGACTCGATGCGTGGCCTGGTAGGTCCAGTGCTCGACGTTCATCTCGTCGAGCTGGCTGCCGCGGTAGCGCCGCAGCGGATCTGCACGGAAGTCGTCGAGCGTGAGGCCGAGGTAGGTCTCGTCGGACGCCTCGTCCGAGTACTGCAGCTTGAGTTCCATCGACTGCGCCGCGTCGGAGCCGGCGGCGGGCCGCAGCGCGAGCTTGGCGACGTAGTCCTGGATCTTGAAGCCAGTGTCCCCACCGGAGTCCAGTTCCTTGAAGCCGTCCGAACCCTCCTGCAGCGTCTCGAGGCTCAGGCCGACGTCGTAGGCCCTGCCGGTCTGGACGTACCCGCCGACGAGGCCGTAGCCGCGGAAGGTCTCGAAGTCGCCGCCCAGCAGCTCGACGCGACCGCCGATGCCACCGGTCGTCTCCGGGATCGGTGACGAGAACATACTCAGCGCCCCGGCGACGGTCTGCGGGCCGTACTTGATCGCGCCCGGACCCTTGGTGACGACGACGGCCGACATCCTGGGCAGACGGGGGAAATAGTAGGCGGCCGGCGCGGCATAGGGTGCCGGGGCGATCGGCACGCCGTCCTCCATCACGGCGATCTTGGTGTTGCGGTCCGTGCCCGAGCCGCGGATACCGATGCTCGGACGGATGCCGAAGCCTTCCTCCTCGACGATGTTGAGTCCCGGCACGTCGCGCAGGACGCGATTGATGTCGCTGTACGAGTGCTCGGCAAGCCGCTCGGCATCGAGAAAGGTCACCGAACCCCCGACGCTGGCCGCGTCGATGCGCCGTGCCGTCACGACGATGCGCTCAAGGGCCGGGGGAACCCCCGTAAATTCAGGGCTTGCTTCGGTGGACTGGGCGGTTGCAGGCTGGGCGGTCGCGGTCAGTGTGAACAGTACGCCGGCTCGGACAAGCGCAGTCGATCGCAAAGACATGCAGGGATTCCTCAATTATTCGCTTCGGCCACCACCCGAGGCGACCCGTGGCGCGAACTCTAATGAGAATCACTCGTATTTGTAAACAGGAATCAATCGTATTTAGGTACAAGCCGAAATGAGGCCGGTGGTCGGGGTGCAACGGCCGTCGGCCCCGCAGGGTCTGGCGGGGGCTCGTTGGTGGGACGCGGGGGTCAGCCGCCCGGAGGCGGCTACCGGTGGATCAGGCGTAGGCGCGCGTCATCACGCGCAGGCGGCGGCGCTGGATGCGCAGGCCCTGCTCGATCTGCTTGAGCCGCAGGCGGAAGCTGGTCTCCTCCCACTTCTGCAGCAGGTTCTGCTTGCGGTCGGCGACCCACTGGTCGCGCACCTTCGCCCATTCCTCGAGCGACTTGCGGAAGGCCGCGTACTCCTCGGTCACGCGCGTCCGGAGACGCTCGAGCTGCTCCTCGCCGAGGCGCCCGCGGCGAGCCTCGAGCTCGGCCTCCATGCGCTTGAACTGCATGGCGATCTGCGCCCGCTGGATCCAGAGGTCCGGTACGCGCTTGAGGTTACTGGCGAGACCCGTCCACGCCAGGAAAGCGATCAGCCACTTGGTCGGGTCGAAGTGCCACCACTTCACGCCGTTGCGGTAGTCGTTCTGGAAGATGTGGTGGAAATTGTGATAGCCCTCGCCGTACGTGAGGAACGCCAGCGCCGGGTTGTCCCGCGCCGTGTTCTCGTCCGTGTACGGCTGCGAGCCCCACATGTGCGCCAGCGAATTGATGAACCACGTGAAGTGGTGGTTCACCACCAGTCGCAGCAGGCCGCCCAGCAGGAACACGCCCCACAGGTCGCCCACGGCCCAGCCGAGGGCGAGCGGCAGGACGACGTTCATCGCGATGGTGAGCGGCAGGTAGAACCGGTGCTGGAACATCACGATCGGGTCGCGCTCGAGGTCCTTCGCGTTGGTGAAGTCGTTCTCGCCGCTCTTGTAGTTTCGCAGGATCCAGCCCATGTGCGAGAACCAGAAGCCCCGCTTCGCGCTGTAGGGATCCTTGTCCACGTCGTCCACGAACCGGTGGTGCGTGCGGTGCTGCGAGGACCAGATGAGAATGCTGTTCTGCAGTGCCATGGCGCCGAACAGCATGAAGAACAGGCGAACCGACCAGTGCGCCTGGTAGGTGCGGTGCGACCAGAGGCGGTGGTAGCCCGCGGTGATCGAGATGCCGCAGGCCCACAGGAAGAAGACGAAGCTCAGCCACGCGGCCGCGCTGAAGCCGTGGGCGAGCCCGTACCAGGGCACCAGCACCAGGGCGGCGAGCGGCGTCGCCGTGAACAGGATCGTCGTCACCCAGTTGATCGGGGCGTGTTCGACGGCAGGAGTTTCGTTGTGCATCAGAGGCTTACCATCAGGAGGCAAAGGCAAAAGCCCGTGTATTCTACCGATGCGCTGCCCGGCCCGCTCGACTCCTGTAAGCCATTGATCAGGAACGCCTAGCAGGTCTCAAACCCAGGACGAAATGGTCGCGAGCGGCTTGCGCTCGATGGCAGGCACCCGGGCGTCCGCCGCCGGGTACCCGACCACCAGCAGCAGGAACGGTCGTTCCGCGTCCGCCGGACGGCCGAGGATCTCGTTCAGGAACCCCATCGGGCTCGGGGTGTGGGTGAGTGTCGCGAGCCCGGCCGTGTGCAGCGCGGTGATGAGCACGCCCGTCGCGATGCCGACGGACTCGGCCGGGTAGTAGTGCTTCACCTTGCCGCCCGCCGCGTTCCGACCCCACTTCTGCACGAAGATCCCGATAAGCCACGGCGCGGTTTCGAGGAAAGGCTTCTGCCAATCCGTGCCGATCGGCCTGAGTGCGTCCAGCCACTCCTCCGGCGCACGCCGCTCGTAGAACTCGCGTTCCTCGGCCTCGGCGGCGACGCGGATGCGGCGCTTCACGTCCGGATCGGACACGGCAACGAAATGCCACGGCTGCTGGTTCGCCCCGCTCGGGGCCGCGCCGGCCGCGGCGATGCTGGCCTCGATCACGGCCCGGGGCACGGGACGCGCGTCGAAGTCGCGGACGGTGCGGCGCGACTGCATCAGGTCGCGGAACTCCTGTGCGCGCCGCAACCCGTCCGGCTCGGGCAGGCGGCGCACGTCCGGCAGCGGGATGGTGGGTCGATCGTTCATGGCCGGTTCCCTCGCGACTTGCCGCTCGCCTGTCAGCGTCCCATTGGACGACAATCGCGGCCCGCCTTCCAGGCATCCGCGGTGCCTCCATGGATCCAGCGACTGTCACGCGCGCGTTGCACGTCCTGGGCGTCGTGCTCTGGATCGGTGGCGTGGCGTTCGTCACCACAGTCCTGCTGCCGTCCGTGCGGCGCCTGAAGTCACCGCAGGAGCGCGTCGCCTTCTTCGAGGCCATCGAGGGCCGCTTCGCGTGGCAGGCCCGTGGAACGACGCTGCTGGTCGGCGCGACCGGCTTTCACCTGACCCACGCCTGGAATCTATGGGAGCGGTTCACGAGTCCGGGCTACTGGTGGATGCACGCCATGGTCGTCCTCTGGGCGATCTTCACGGTGATGCTGTTCGTCGCCGAGCCGCTGTTCCTGCACCGCTGGTTCCTCGAGCGGGCGCGGCGCGACCCGGAAGGCACCTTCCGCCGCATCGAGCGCATGCACTGGTTGCTGCTGGCCGTCAGCCTCGTGACGGTGGCGGGCGCCGTGGCCGGCGCGCACGGCGGGAGGTTCTGACTACGACCCGGATCCTGCGTCGACCCGGCGGCGCAGCTCCCGCCACGCCGCCTCGAGATGGACTGCGGCCGGGGCGCTGAGCGACCCCCCCAGCTCGAACGACTCGCCACGGACGCAGAGCACCCACGCCTCGGGCGGGGCCTCCCCGGTGACGCGCCGGTACGTCGCGAGCACGGCCTCGGGCGAAATGGCATGCGAGGTGTGCAGGAAATCGTCCGCCGGCGCGAGCAGGCGCAGCTCGAACGGCGCAGGCGTGCCGGTGCCGGCGTCCACGAAGATCACCCGCTCGCGCCCGATGAGGTCGAGCGCGTTCTCGACCTGCAGCTGGAACTCGGTGATGACCTCGACGCCCGGCAGTGCCGCCGCCTCGAGCCGCGCGGCCAGCTCGGGCCCGATCGCATCGTCGCCGCGGCTCGGGTTGCCGACGGCGAGCACGAGCACGGGCGCTGGCGCGCCGACGGGATCGCTCACTTCGAGTCGCGCACCAGCGTGTCGACCACGGTGCCCTCGGCATCCACCAGCTGCACCTCGAGCGGCATCTTGCCCATCGCGTGGGTGGCGCACGAGAGGCACGGGTCGAACGCCCGCACCGCGACCTCGATGTGATTCAGCAGCCCCTCGGTGATCTTGCGGCCGTCGAGGTACTTCTTGGCCACCTCGCGGATCGCGATGTTCATGGCGTGGTTGTTGTGGGTCGTCGAGACGATCAGGTTCGCCCGTGCCACCTGGTCGTTTTCGTCCACACGGTAGTGGTGGATCAGCGTGCCGCGCGGCGCCTCGATCACGCCCACGCCGCGCGCCTGCCGCGGGCCGCTCGCCATGAGGTCGGTGCCGAGCAGGTCGTCGTCGTGCAGCAGGTCCTTGATGGCCTCGGCCGAGTGCAGCATCTCGATCATGCGCGCCCAGTGGAAGCCGAGCGTGGACTTCGCCGCGCGGCCCTCGTCGAAGGCCAGGAACTCGCGCCGCTCGCGGTCGGCGAGCGGCGTCGGGATGAAGTCGCAGCGCGTGACGCGCGTCAGGGGACCCACGCGATACCAGCCGTCCTCGTGACCGAGCACGCGCAGGTACGGGAACTTCATGTAGGACCAGGCTTTCACTTCCTCGGAGATCTGCTCCCAGTAGTGGTCGTAGTCCACGTGGTCGAAGATCGTGCTGCCGTCGGCCTGCCGGGCGCGCAGGCCGCCGTGGTAGAGGTCCATGGCGCCGTCGGCGCGCACGAGATTCAGCGTGCGCGCTTCGAACGTGCCGAACGCTGCGGTAGGTCTCGAGGTCCTGCTCGAACAGCCGCTTGACGAGCCGCACCGCGTCGCGGCTCCAGGCGATCATCTGGTAGATGTCCTTCTGCAGCTCCGCGCGTTCGTCGGCCGTCAGGCTCTTGTTCACGCCGCCGGGTACCGAGCCCGTGCCGTGGATGCGCTTGCCTGCCGTGTGGCGGATCACTTCCTGGCCGTACTTGCGAAGCAGCACGCCCTGTTTCGCGACGTCGGGGTACTCGGCTGCCACGCCCACGATGTTGCGGCGGGCGACGTCCGAGTCGAATCCGAACAGCAGGTCCGGCGAGGAAAGGTGGAAGAAGTGCAGCGCGTGCGACTGCAGGATCTGCCCGTAGTGCATCAGGCGGCGGATCTTCTCGGCGGTGGGCGTGAGCTGCGTCGCGCCCACCACCTGGTCGAGCGCCTTGCACGCCGCGAGGTGGTGGCTCACCGGGCAGATGCCGCACAGCCGCTGCACCATCACCGGCACTTCCCAGTACGGCCGGCCCTGGATGAACTTCTCGAAGGCGCGGAACTCGACGATGTGCAGGCGCGCCTGCTGGACGTGGTCGTCCTCGTCCATCAGCAGCGTGACCTTGCCGTGCCCCTCGACGCGCGACAGCGGCTCGATCACGACGCGGCGCAGCTGCTCGGGGTGGGCGGCGGTCTCCAGCGGGAGCGTGCTCATTGAGTGCTTTGTCCGTTCAGTCGTAGCTGATCAGGCCGTGGCCGAGCTTCGGCGTGCGGCCCTCGATCAGGTCGGTGAGGAACTTCCAGATGGCGTCGCCCGAGGGCGGACATCCGGGGATGAAATAGTCCACCTTCACGACCTCGTGCAGCGGATGCACCTTGTCGAGCGGCAGCGGCAGCTCGGGATCGTTGGGGATCAGGCCCTGCCCGATGCTCGGGTCGGTCAGGTACACCTCCTGCAGGCACTGCCCGAGGTCGAGGTGGTTGCGCTGCGCGGGCAGGCCGCCCGTCACGGCGCAGGCCCCCATGGCCACCAGGATCTTGCAGTTGGCGCGGAACTCGCGCAGCACGTGCACGTTCTCGGCGTTGCAGATGCCGCCTTCGATGATGCCGATGTCGCAGGGCCCGCAGTGCTTGATGTCGGTGAGCGGCGAGCGGTCGAACTCGATCCGCTCGAGCAGCGGGAACAGCCGCTCGTCGATGTCGAGGAACGACATGTGGCAGCCGAAGCAGCCGGCGAGCGAGGTCGTGGCGACCTTGAGCTTGCGCCGGGTGACGTCAGTCATGGTGTCTCTCCAGCGGACGCGGCGCGTCGGCCAGCGCCTGGGCGCTGATGGGCGAGCCGTCGTAGCGGCGCTCGCCGAGCGGCGTGGCGAAACCGACGCGCTTGCGGATGATCACGCCCACCGGGCAGACCTCGACGGCCTTGTCGGTGACGGCGACGTCGGTGTCGACGAGCCGGCCCGACTCGGCGTTCACGATCAGGTGCTTGTCAAGCCCGCGCCCGGCCAGCGAGAAGACGTGCTTGCCGTCCACCTCGCGCGCCGCCCGCACGCACAGCTCGCAGAGGATGCAGCGGTTGAAATCGAGCAGGATCTCGGGGTGGGAGGCGTCGACGGGACGGTCCGGAAACAGGTGCCGGAATCCCGCGGTCATCACCCCGAGATCGTAGCCGAGCGCCTGCAGGCCGCAGTTGCCGCTCTTCTCGCAGGACGGACAGAAGTGATTGCCCTCGGCGAACAGCATCTGCACCAGGGTCCGGCGCAGCTCGTTCAGCTCCTCGGTGTTGCTCTCGACCTCCGTCGCGCTCTCCGCCGGCGTCGTGCAGGTGGCCATCAGGCGGCCGTTCACCTTTGCCGTGCACACCTTGCAGCTGCCGTGCGGCGTGAACTCGGGGTGGTAGCACAGGTGCGGGATGTAGTGGTCCGCCGCGAGCGCGGCCTGCATCACCGTCTGGCCGGGCTCGAACGGAACCTCGGCGCCGTCGAGCAGGAAAGTGGGACGCTCGCTCACGGATGGGACTCCAGGTGCGCCGCCGCGTCGTCGCGTCCGGTCATCTGGCGGGCGCGGTCGAGCGCGCCGTCGAGGTCGAACGCGGGCGTGAAGTCGAGCGAGCGCAGCTTGCGCTCGTAGGCCGGGCGGAATCGCTTCAGCGTGTCGAGGATCGGGTTGCAGGCGGTGTGGCCGAGCCCGCAGTGGGCCGACATCAACAGCACTTTGTTCAGGCGGTTCATCTCGCGAAGCTCGTGCTGCGTGCCGTTGCCCGCGTGGATCTTGTCCATCGCCGCCACCAGCATCGAGGTGCCGACGCGGCAGGGCGTGCAGAACCCGCAGCTCTCGTGCGCGAAGAAGTGCGCGTAGTTGCGCGCCACCTCGAACATGTCGCGGCTCGCGTCGAACACCGTGAAGGCGCCGGCCGTGGGCAGGTCCTCGAAGGCGATGCGCCGGCCGAACTCGGTGGCATCGATGCACATGCCGGAGGGACCGCTGATCTGCACGGCCTGCGTTGCCGTGGCGCCGCAGTCCTCGAGCACCTGGCGCACCGTGACGCCGAAGGGATACTCGTACAGGCCCGGCCGCGCGACGTCGCCCGCGACCGAGAGGATCTTGGTGCCAGAGGACTTCAGCGTGCCGAGCGCCCGGTACCAGTCGCCGCCGTGCACGGCGATCAGCGCCGCGGCGCACAGCGTCTCGACGTTGTTGACGATGGTGGGCTGCTGCCGGTAGCCGTTCGTCACCGGGTACGGCGGGCGGTTGCGCGGCACGCCGCGCTTGCCCTCGAGCGACTCGATCAGCGCCGATTCCTCGCCGCAGACGTAGGAGCCCGCGCCGACGTGGATGCGGATGTCGAAGTCGAACCCCGGCTGGCCGCAGATGCCGGTGCCGAGCAGGTTCGCGGCCCGGCGCCGCTCGAGCGTGGCCTCGAGCGGCTCGAGCAGGTGGCGATACTCGCCGCGCAGGTACAGGAAGCCGTGGCTCGCGCCGATGGCGTAGGCCGCGACCGTCATGCCGTCGAACACGAGGTCGGCGTGGCTCGCGAGCAGCACGCGATCCTTGAAGGTGCCGGGCTCACCCTCGTCGGCGTTGCAGACCACGTAGCGTGCGAGGCCGGTGGCGTGGCGACAGGCCTCCCACTTGATGCCGGTGGTGAAGCCGGCGCCGCCGCGGCCGCGCAGGCTCGAGCGCTTGATCTCCTCGAGCGTGGCCACCGGGCCCTGCGCCGCGCCCACGTACGCCTCGCGCCAGGAGCGCTCGTTCGCCGCGTGCTCCGACCAGCCGCGCGCGCCGCGCTGCAGCGCCGCCCGGATGGCATCCCCGGGCGCGAGACCGTGGCCGAGCAGGATGTCGGCACGCCGCACGTTGTCCTGCACGGCGAAGAGCTCGGCCGGCCACTCCGCGAGCGGCGTGCGCGCCAGGATCAGCTCGCAGAGTTGCTCGATGCGAGCATCGTCGAGCGCCGGCACCGCGCGGCCGTTCACCAGCAGCGCCGGGCCCTGGTCGCACATGCCGGTGCAGGACGTCCGCCCGACGCTCACGAGGCCGTCCTCGGAGACCTTGCCGGGCTCGACCCACAGCCGGTGGCACATCGCCTCCATCAGGCGCTCGCTGCCGGCCATGCGGTCGGTGATGTTGTCGGAGAAGAGCACGCGGTACTCGCCCCGCGGCTCGACGGCGAGGAAGGAATAGAAGCTCGCCACGCCCCGCACCCGCGAGTAGGGAATGCGCAGGTAGCGCGCGATCAGGCCGAAGGCCTGCGGCGGCAGCTGCCCGCAGTCCTCCTGCACCTCGCGCAGCACCTGCACGAGGCTGGTGGCATCGTGGCCCCAGCGGGAGACGACGCGCCGCACGCGCGCTTCGAGGTCGGGAATGGCTTCGGGCATGGCATCCATACGAATGGCTCCGGACGGACCATCCGCCCGGCCCGGCCAGACTGCGCCCTCGCGACCACGGCTCACCATCGCGGAAAACCCCAAGCCGTGCCGCGTGTCACGTCATTCGCCCTGCGGCGGCCGCGGCGCGTAGTCGGCGGCCTGCGCGCTGATCGGTCGCTCGTCGAAGCGGCGCTGGCCCACGGGCGTCGCGAATCCGACTCGCTTGCGCAGGATCACGCCCACGGGGCAGACCTCGGCCGCCTTGTCCGTGGCCGCGATGGCGCTGTCGCGCAAGAGGCCCGAGGCCGAGTTCACGACCAGGTGCTTGCCCATGCCGCGGCCGGCGAGCGCGAACACCTGCTTGCCGTCCACCTCGGCAGAGGCGCGTACACACAGCTCGCATAGGATGCAGCGGTTGAAGTCGAGCAATAGCTCCGGGTGCGAGGCGTCCACGGGGCGGTCGGGGAAGAAGTGATCAAAGCGCGGCGAGGTCATGCCGAGGTCGTAGGCGGTGGCCTGCAGCTTGCAGTTGCCGCTCTTCTCGCAGGACGGGCAGAAGTGATTGCCCTCGACGAACAGCAGCTGCACGAGCATGCGCCGCTCGGCGTTGACCTCCTCGGTGTCGCTCTCGACGACGAGACCCTCCTTTGCCGGCAACGTGCACGAAGTGGCGTGCCAGCCGCCGACCTTGACCGTGCAGAGCTTGCAGCTGCCGTGCGGCTTGAACTCCGGGTGGTAGCACAGGTGCGGAATGTGGCGCCCGGCGGCGAGCGCCGCCTGCAGCACCGTCTGCCCCGGCGTGAACGGACACTCGATGCCGTCGAGCTGGAAGGTTGGCCGCGGCTCGCTCATGGCGCCTCCCCGAGGTGCGCGCCCGGATCGTCGCGGCCGGTCATGCGCCGGGCGCGGGCGAGCGCGCCGTCGAGATCGAAAGCCGGCTCGACCGCCGAGGAGCCGAGGCGGCGCTCGTAGGCCGGACGGAAGCGTCGCAGCGTGCCGAGCAGCGGCTTGGCCGCGGATTCGCCGAGCCCGCAGTGGCTCGCCTTGCCGAGCAGCCGGCCCAGCTCCTCGATGGTGAGCAGGTCGTGCTGCGATCCCTTGCCGTCGCGGATCTTGTCCATGAGGTTGCGCAGCAGCGAGGTGCCGACTCGGCAGGGCGTGCAGAACCCGCAGCTCTCCTCGGCGAAGAAGTGCGCGAAGTGGCGCGCCACCTCGAACATGTCGCGGCTGCCGTCGAAGACGATGAACGCGCCGCCGGTCTCGATGTCCTCGAAGGCGATGCGGCGGTCGAACTCGTCCTGGCCGAGGCAGGTACCGGACGGCCCGCCCGCCTGCACCGCGATCGTGCCAGCGGCGCCGCTGTCCTCGAGCACCTGTCGCACGGTGACCCCGAACGGGTACTCGTAGATACCGGGCCGGGCACAGTCGCCGGATACCGACAGCAGCTTCGTGCCCGAGGAGCGCGGCGTGCCGCGGCTGCGGAACCCGTCCGCGCCGCGCAGCACGATGAGCGCCGCCGCGCAGTAGCTCTCGACGTTGTTCACGATGGTGGGCAGGCCGAGGTAGCCCTTCTCGGCGAGCCGGGGCGGACGGTTGCGCGGGATGCCGCGCTTGCCCTCCAGCGACTCGACGAGCGCCGAGGCCTCGCCGCACACGTAGGAGCCCGCGCCGACGTGGATCTGCACGTCGAAATCGAAGCCCTCGCGGCCACAGATCGCCGTGCCCAGCAGCCCGTCGCGGCGCCGCCGCTCGAGGGTCTCGCGCAGCGCGTCGAGCAGGTAGCGGTACTCGCCGCGCAGGTACACGAAGCCGAGCGTCGCGCCGATGCCCCAGGCCGCCACCGTCATGCCCTCGAACACCAGGTCGGCGTAGCGGCCGAGCAGCAGGCGATCCTTGAACGTGCCGGGCTCACCCTCGTCGGCGTTGCAGACCACCACGCGGGGCGTAACGGGTTGGCGGCTGCAGCTCTCCCACTTCACACCCGTGGTGAAGCCCGCACCGCCGCGGCCGAGCAGGCGGGCAGACTTGATCTCCTCGAGCGTGGCCTGCGGCCCGGTGCCGTCTGCCTCGCCGCGCGCCAGCGCCGCGCGGATCGCCTCGCCCGGGCGGATGGGATCGGTGAGCATCACGTCGGCGCGCCGGACCTGGTCCTCGATCACGAAGAGCTCGGGCGGCCACTCCGCGAGCGGCACGCGCGCGAGGATCAGGTCGCCAAGCAGCGTCGCGCGCGCGGCGTCCACGTCGGGAACCGGCCGACCGTTCACGAGCAGTCCCGGGGCGTGGTCGTCGAGGCCGACCGAGGACGTGCGGCCGAGGCTCACGAGGCCGTCCTCCGAGACCTTGCCGGGCTCGACCCACAGCCGCTGGCTCATCTCGCGCAGCCGGTCCGCCGAGCCGCGCATGCGGTCGGTCACGTTGTCGGAGAAGAGCACGCGGTAGTCGCCCTGCGGCTCCGCATGGAGGAAAGAATAGAAGGCCACGACGCCGCGCACGCGCGCGATCGACACGCCGAGCGCGTCCGACACGCGCTCGAGCGCGCCCGGCGGCAGGTACCCGAGCGATTCCTGGGTCTCGCGCAGCACCTGCAGCAGCTGGGTCGGCTCGTGGCCCCAGGCATCCACGGCCCGGCGCACGGCGGCCTCGATGAGGATCTCGTCGTGTATCTCGCGTCTCACGTGTCGGTCACGGGCGGCCACCCATCGCGGCCGGCGCAAGGGTGCGAGCGGGGCGGAGCGGTGGCAATCGCGGAAAACCGCCGCCGACTGCGCGGCGACGCGACCGGGCGGCCCCCAGCCGCGGCACAATGCGGGTTAATCGAAACCCGCTGCGGCCTTGCGCCGTGGCCCCTGTCAGACCCGGGAGTGAACGTGCAGAAGACCATCCTGATCACCGGTTGCTCGAGCGGCATCGGCGCCGCCATGGCTCGCGAGTTCGGGCGGCGCGGTCACCGGGTGTTCGCAGCCGCGCGACGCCGGGATTCCCTGGCCGCGCTCGAGGGCGAGGGCATCACCGGCCTCGAGCTCGACGTCAACGACGACGAGGCGATCCGCGGTGCGCTCGACGCGGTGGCCCGGCAGGCCGGGCACCTCGATGTGCTGGTCAACAACGCCGGCTTCTCGCAGGTGGGCGCGGTCGTGGACCTGACGCGCGAGGACCTGCGGCGCCAGTACGAGACCAACGTCATCGCCCCGATGATCGTCACCGGCACGGCCGTGCCGCTGCTGCGCGCGGCGGTCGCAGCCAGCGGCAGTGCGGTCGTGGCCAACGTCGGCAGCATCGTCGGGCTCTTCACGACCCCGTTCGCAGCCGCGTACTGCTCGAGCAAGGCCGCACTGCATTCGCTGACCGACGCGTTGCGCATGGAACTCGCGCCCTTCGGCATCCACGTCGTCTCGATCCAGCCGGGCGGCGTGCGCTCGAGCTTCGGCGCGCACGCCGAGGCCGCACTGCGGCTGCCGGCGGACTCGATCTATCGCGCGGTCGAGGCCGGGATCCGCGCCCGGGCGCAGGCCGGACAGCAGGGCGCCACGCCGGCAGAGGCGTTCGTCGTCCCGGTCGTGGAATCGCTGCTGACCAGCCCACCGCCGCGCGTGATCCGCGGCGGCGCGAACAGCGTGCGCCTGCCGCTGCTCAAGCGCCTGCTGCCGGCGGCGATGTTCGACGCCAAGCTGTCGAAGGCCTTCGGGCTCGACACGCTCGGCTGATCGAGCTTGCCGCCACCGGGCCTGCTCTCCCACCATCGGCCCTTCCCCGAGCCGGCAGCCGTCCCACCATGCACGCCATCTTCCTCGACTACGCCACCGTCAGCTTCAACGGCGACCTCGATCCGGCGGCCCTGCGCCGCGCGCTGTCGGATCTCGAGCTGCGCGACCACACCGCGCAGGACTCCGTCGCCGACGCGGCCGGCGGTGCGGCCGCCATACTGGTCAACAAGCTGCGCATCACGCGCGAGATCATGGAACGGGTACCCGCGCTCGAACTGATCGCGCTCGCCGCGACCGGCACCAACAACGTCGACCTCGAGGCGGCCCGCGAGCGCGGCATCGCGGTGTGCAACCTCCGTGACTACTGCACGGCCTCGGTCGTGCAGCACGTGTTCGGCGCGTTGCTCACCCTCACGCACAGGCTGCGTGAATACGACGCGCTGGTACGCTCGGGCGCGTGGCAGCTCGGCGGGCAGTTCTGCCTGCTCGACTTCCCGATCCGCGAGCTGGCCGGCCGCCGGCTCGGCATCGTCGGCTTCGGTACGCTCGGCCGCGGTGTTGCGCACGCGGCGCGCGCGTTCGGCCTCGAGGTGCTGGTCGCGAACCGCCCGGGTGGCGAGCGCGTGCCCGGCCGCGTCGACCTCGACGAGCTGCTGCCGCAGGTGGACGTGCTGAGCCTGCACTGCCCGCTCACGCCGGCGACCGACGGGCTCCTGGACCGCGCCCGCCTCGGGCTCATGAAGCCGGACGCGGTGCTCATCAACACCGCTCGTGGCGCGCTGGTGGACGGTGCGGCGCTGGCCGATGCGCTGCGCGCCGGCCGGCTGGGGGGCGCCGCCGTGGACGTACTGCCCCAGGAACCGCCCGTGGACGGCCACCCGCTGCTCGCGGGTGACATCCCGAACCTCATCGTCACCCCGCACATCGCCTGGGCAGCCCGCGAGGCGCGCCAGCGCTGCATCGACGAGATGGCGGCCAACGTCGAGGATTTCCGGCGCGGAGGTCGGCGCGGCCGCGTGGTCTGAACGACCGCCCGCTATTGGCTGCCCGTCGCCCGCGACTCGCCGCTCAGGTTCATCATCCGCGCCGCCCACCGCAGCACCGGCTTCACGCGCGGCGAGACCAGCGCCATGGCCTCGTCGAAATCGACCCAGCGGAACTCGCTGTGCTCGGCGCGGCCGAGTTCCGGGTTCACCGGCAGCGTGACCGCCTCCGTGCGCGTCACGGCGATGTAATAGCAGGCGACCTTGCCGCGGCTGTACGGTCCGGTGCGGGTTGAGGCGTGACCCCAGGCGAAGTCGAGGTCGTCGATCATCGACTCCTCGCGCACCTCGCGCACGGCGGCCTCGAGAGGCTCCTCGCCAGGCTCGACCATGCCCTTGGGGAAATCCCAGTGGTTGAAGGCGCGCAGCAGCAGGAAGCGCCAGCCCTCCTCCGCCTGCCGCACCACGACGACGCCGGCGGAGAGCCGCGTGGATCGTGGGCTCATCGACGAAGTATAGGGGAAGCGCGCCGCGATAGAGCGGGGCTATGATGTGCCCATGAACCTCCGGGACCTTCGCTACCTCGTGGCCCTGGCCGACGAGCGCCATTTCGGACGCGCGGCGGAGAAGTGCTTCGTGAGCCAGCCGACGCTCTCCGCCCAGGTCCGCAAGCTCGAGGAATACCTCGGGGTGCCGCTGGTGGAGCGGCGCCCGAAGCGCGTCACGCTCACCGAGACCGGCGTGAAGGTCGTCGAGCGCGCGCGGCGCGTGCTGCAGGAGGCCGACGCGATCGTCGAGGTGGCCAGGACGGAGCGCGACCCGCTCGCGGGGCAGCTCAAGCTGGCGCTGATCCCGACGGTGGGGCCCTACCTGCTGCCGCACGTCGTGCGGCCGCTGCGCCGGGCCCTGCCCCGCCTCAAGCTGATGCTCTACGAGTACCAGACCGGCCCGCTGCTCGAGAAGCTGCGCGACGGCGAGATCGACCTCGGCATCCTCGCGCTGCCGGTCGCCACCGAGGGCTTCGCCGAGGCCCTGCTGTACGAGGAGCCGTTCATGCTGGCCGTGCCCTCGACCCATCGGCTCGCCTCGCACGACCGCGTCCGGGTCGCGGACCTCGAGGGCGAGACCCTGCTGCTGCTCGAGGACGGCCACTGCCTGCGCGACCAGGCGCTCGAGGTGTGCAGCCGGGTCGGCCTGAGCGAGGAACAGGACTATCGAGCCACCAGTCTCGAGACGCTGCGGCAGATGGTCGCGGCCGGGCACGGCATCACGCTGCTGCCGGAGCTGGCCTCGGCCTCGCCGGTCGGCACCGCGCGCGGCCTGCGCGTCAAGCCGTTCGGCAAGCCGACGCCGTCGCGCAGCATCGGCGCCGTGTGGCGCAAGTCCACGACGCGCAGCAAGGCGATCGAGGCCGTGATCGCGACCATCCGTGCGGCGATGAAAGAGGGCACTGCGAAATGAAGCTGGATCTCCCGCGCCTGCTGCCGACCCTCACGCTCGTATTCGCCGCCGTCGCGGCGCACGCCGGCGATGCGCCGGTGGTGTCCGACGCCTGGTCACGCGCCACGGCACCGGGCGTCGAGGTAGGTGCCGCCTACCTGGTCATCAAGGGCGGCAGTCGCGACGACCGGCTCGTCGGCGCGTCGAGCGAGCGGGCCGACATGGTGCACCTGCACGACGTCGTCGAGGAGGACGGCGTCGCGAAGATGCGCTCGACCGAGGACGTCGAAGTTCCCGCAGGGCAGCGCGTCGAACTCGCGCCCAAGGGCAAGCACCTGATGCTGATGGGGCTGGATGCGCCCCTGGTCGCGGGCCAGACCTACACGATCGTGCTGCGCTTTGCCGAAGCAGGCGAGCAGACGGTGACTGTCACGGTTCGCGAGGCCACGGAAGCCGGCGGGGCGCACGCCCACCACTGATCCCGGCGGATCGCGCCCCAGCCGCGGGACGATTCCTGCTCCGGCCCGCGCCCTCGCGAGGCGCGCCGACCCGGCCGAGGCGGCCGGAAACCCAAACGCTGTTCACATTACGTCCGGCCCCGGGCCGGAATCCGATGCCCCCCGTCGGGAATTCGGGATGCGGGTCACGTCCCGGGCGTTGATGCGGTCGTGAGAATTGCGCCTGCGCGAAGACTGGCGTCGGCTCGCAAGGCCCTACGGCCCGATGGCAACGCAAGTCCCGCTGGAATGATCGCAGCAAGTCATCGCTTTACTTAGGAGAACAGAGTCTTATGAACCGTAACCTTTCTCGCGCGCTCAAGAGCCTCGCGCTCGCTGCCGCGGTCGCGGCGCCGCTCGCCGCTCATGCCGAATCGAGCTTCCAGACCGGCGCCGGCGCGCTCACCGCGACCGGCCGGGTCGACTTCCAGATCACCATCCCGCAAGGTGCTGTTCCTGCAGGTCGGCACGGGCACCCTGTTCGCCAACAACGGCACCATCGACCTGATCGAGTTCGTCGTTCCGGCGGCCAACGTCGGCGACGGCAACCCGGTTGCGGCGACCGCTGGCCAGCGGTGACCTCGGCAACGGCACGGTGACCGCCATCGTGCGTGGCAACGGCGGCAACGTGACGCTGGCTGCCTCGACCGCGGGTGCCATCGGCAACGGAGCCGGCGACTCGATCAACTGGAACGAGATCACGACGGTCCTGACGGCAGGGACTCTGCCGATTATCGCGCTTCCCAACGGCGCGACCTCGAGCACCCTGCTGAATGCCGTCGCTGGCGTGGTCGAACCAGGACGCACAGTGGACGTACAGCTACGACAACACTGACGTCGTCCCGGCCGGCATCTACGGCGGCGTCAACGCCAACAACGGGCGTGTGACCTACACGGCCTCGCTGCCCTAGGCCAAGGGGCTTGCGCCCGGCGCCCGCAGAGGCGCCGGGTGCCTGGGAAGGGGCAGAAGCAGAAAAAAAAACATGCGCGCAATCAACATAACGTCACGAGCCGTTGCAGGTGCGGCCCTCGCCGTCATCGCGGCCATCCGCCCGGAACCGTCCGACGCCTTTACCGTCAACATTGCGGCGAGAAATCCGCGCACGATCTACCTGCAGGTCGGCGTCGGCTCGTTCAACGGCATCTACAACAGCAACGGCACGCCTGCCAACAATGCCACCGTCAATGTCGTCTCGGTGACCGTCCCCGCCGCACAGGTCGGCAACGGCACCGTGCAGACGATGACCACGAACAGCACCGCGTCGCGGAGCTTCTACGACAACTTCGCCTTCTGCAACGCACCAGCGCAGTTGTACGTCGGCGGCTTCTACCGCAGCACGGCGAACACCGGGGCTGCGACGCTGACCGCCAGCTCGCCTGCCAACCTCGTCAATGCCAACGGTGATTCCATCCCGTTCAGCCAGATCAGCTGGACGAGCTCCGGCAACAGCGACAGCGGCGCGCAGCCATTCCCCGCCGGAACGTTCAACGGCGCAACGCAGACGATCGGCACCATCGCCCGCAATCAGTGGGCCGAGAGCTGCCACACGTTCCGCTACGCCAACAGCAATTTCGTCGCGTCGGGCACCTACACGGGGCGCGTGGTCTACACGCTGAGCACGCCATGAGATCCCTGGCAGCCGCCACGCTCGTAGTGCTGGCCGCGACCGGGCTCCTCCCAGTCACCGTCCGCCGTGGCGGCGACCTATCGTGTCGACGACAGCGGGACGCTGCCGAACGAATCCACGGCCCTGCTCGGCTGGCGCCAGACGGCGCCGTCACGGACGCGGGACGACATGCTCGAGGGCGTGACCGCCGTGGCCGTCCGGCTGAATCTGGCGCCCTGGGTCGAACGGGACGCGAGCCTGTACCTCGTCTTCCCGCAGCAGGACAGTGCCGCGACCCGGGTGCGCTGGACGACCCAGGGTCGCCTGCTGCCGGGCGAAATCTCGCCCGGCGATCGCGTGCTGATCTACCGCGGCCGGATCACGAGCCCGGTGCTCGAGGAGACCCTGACGCTGCGCATCGAGGCCGACGGCAACCGCCTCTCGCGCGTGCAGCACCTCAACTTCCACTTCGAGATCGATACGGACTGACCCGCATGTACAAGCTTCGCCTCATCCTGACGTCCGCCGCCCTGCTCGGTACCCTCGGTCCGGTTTCCGCGCCACGCGCCCAGGACTTCGCTGCGGTGGTGTCCCCGCCGCGATTCGAGATTCGCGCCGAGCCGGGCCAGCGAGTCCGCCAGGTCGTGGAGATCACCAACGCCGGACCGCGCCCGTCCCGCTATCACCTGCGCACCGCGGACTGGACCCTGGGCGCCGATGGCGGCGTGACGTTCTCGGAGGACCTCGCGCCGGACAGCTGCCGCTCGTGGGTCGCCATCGAACGCCGCGAGATCGAAGTGCCCGGCGGGGGCCGATATCGCTACCGATTCGAGGTGCAGGCGCCACCCGACGCGACGCGGGGCGAGTGCCGGTTCGCGCTGATGATCGAGGGCGATCCCCAGACCGTCCAGACCGGGAACGGCCTGCCGGTGCCGGTCAGCGGACGCATCGGCGTGATCGTGTACGTGACCGTGGGCGAGGCCGCCGCCGACCTGCAGATCGCCGATACGAGCGTGGCGGATACCACCGGCGGGACCGTGCCTGCACTGTCGGTGCACAACGCCGGCAACGCGCACGGACGGCTCAACGGCTTCCTGTCGGGTACCGATGCCCGGGGCCGCCGGCTCGAGTTCTTTCCTTCGACGTTGCCGATCCTCCCCGGCGAGACCCGCCTGATCCCGCTCACGGCCTCGATCGGGCCGGACGCCGTCACCGACCTCGCCTTTCCGGTGCGCGTCGCGGGCATCGTCGAGTGGGGTGACGGTCGCCGCATCGAGATCGACCAGCTCTTCACGCGGTGAATGCCACTCCATCAAGAGTCCTGTGCCTCCAGCTGCTCGGCGCTTGCGCAGCAGCGGGCGCGACCGAGCCTGCGCCCGCCGTGGCGCCGGCGGCGGCCGCCTACGAGGACCGGCTCATTGATGGAGGCAACCTGCCGGTCGAGCTCGATGTAGGCGACACGGCCGGTCACAGCACGGCCGGCTGGCCCCGCGCGCTGTACGCCGAGGCCGTGGCGAGCCGGATCAGCCGCGACGACGCCAGCACGAACGAAGCCGGCATCCGGTTCGGGGGCATGCTGGATACGCCGGGCTTCGGCGCGTTCACGGTCGACGCCACGGTCAGGGTTGCCGGCAGCGAGGGCCAGGAGTCCGGCAACATGATCACGCTGATGCAGCGCGGCATGCCGGTCAGCTCCGAGTGGTCCATGAACAGCACGGTCGGCATGGCCTTCTCGCCCATGGGCGACCTCGCGCGACGCCAGGCGCGATTCTTCGTACCGGCCATCCAGATGAGCGGCACCTCCGTCGAATGGCGGAGGACGAGTCAGGTGCAGGCGTTTGCCTCGTACGGCGAGCCCTCGGTCTTCTCGGGCGTCTTCATTCCTACGGTCGAGAACCTGGGCGGCCGTCAGGCGGGCGCCGGGCTCCAGCTGAATCTCGATGAGCGCTGGTCGGTCGCGGCGCAGGCGGTGGACGTGAGCAGCGTCCCCACCGGTCTCGACAAATCCTCGCCCCGGATCTCGTCCCGTTCATGGTTCGGAGCCGTGGCTTCCGAGGAGGGCGGCGTACGGACGCAGCTCAACGTCGCCGGGAGCAGCCTCGAGGACGGTGACGCGGCCGCCGGCGCGTGGCTGGACGCCATGGTCCAGAACGGCCGCATCTCGCACTCGTTCGGTGGCTTCTATCTCGAGCCGGAGCTCGTCTGGGGTAACCAGCAGCTCGCGAGCGACGCCACCGGCGGCTACTACCGCGCCGCCTACCGGAGCCGACGGTGGACGCTGGACGGTGGCATGGACTACGTGTCGTCCGTGTCCGGCGACTCCGGCGACGTGCTCTACGGCACCGGTTATGCCCGCTACCAGTATTCGTCGAGACTGGGCTACGGCGGCGGCACGAGCGCTCGCCGGAACCTGTCGGATTCGAGGCTGGCAACCACGTCCAGCGGCGTCGACGACTTGCGGTCGACCGCGTGGTCCGCGTTCGGCTTCGTCGACGCGGGCAATGCCTGGGGCATCGGCCGCGGCCAACTGAGCTACGCGCAGGACTCCGATCAAGACAGCACCCAGCTCTCCCTCGACCAGACCTGGAACACCCACGTCGGCCAGCGACTGAGCACGTCCATCCTGTTCGGCCGCGTGGACCTCGGGTCACGCACGGAGAACTCGGCGGGCCTCGCCGTCTTCGGGGGCGGCAACTTCGGCCGGAATTTCTCGATCGATGCCAATGCGCGTTGGAACAAGGCCTTTGGCGACGCCGACTCGGACGACCTGTTCGCGAATCTCGCGCTCAACTGGGGGTTCGCGCGCGGCTGGACCGCAAGCGCCAGCTACTACCAGAACCGCAGCGACGGGCGCTTTCCGCTCACCGTCGAGTCGCCGATCGGTATCGATCCGACCTACGAGCGGCTGGATCGGAGCGACTCCGGCCTCTACCTGAGGGTGCGCTACGACTGGCGGGCGGGCTTGCCGACCGCGCCGCTCGGCGGCAGCCCCGGCATGGGCTCTGGACGCATCAATGGCGTGCTGTTCCTCGACGAGAACGACAACGGCCGCTTCGACGCCAGCGAAAGCGGCGCGGCGAACGTCGTCGTGCTGCTCAACGGACGCTTTGCCGTACGCACGGACGCAAGCGGCCGATTCGAGTTCCCCACCGTCGTCGCGGGCAATCACTCGCTCAGCGTGGTGTCGGACAACCTGCCGCTCGCCTGGAACGTACCCGCCGAGGCGAGATTCGACGTCCGCGTCGGGGTTCGCGGGCAGTCGCAGATCGAGCTGCCGGCACGCCGCCAGCGCTAGACGCCGCCCGCCGCAACCTACCTGCGGTTGCGCCCAGCGGCAGAATGGCTAAAGTGCCGCGAGCCGCAGCCCATCGGACGATCGAGGCGATGCAACCCACCGACACGTCGAACCCGGACTACTTCCACCGAGTCGTGGACTGCCAGTGGGCCTGCCCGGCGCACACCGACGTGCCGGAGTACATCCGCCTGATCGCGCTCGGGCGCTTCTCCGACGCCTACATGGTCAACCGCGAATCGAACGTGTTCCCGGGGATCCTCGGTCGCGTCTGCGACCGGCCCTGCGAGCCCGCCTGCCGGCGTGGCCGCGTCGAGGAAAAGCCGGTGGCCATCTGCCGCCTGAAGCGCGTCGCCGCCGACCACAAGGACTCGATCACCGACCGGCTGCCGGTCGTCCCGTCGAAGAAGAACGGCAAGCGCGTGGCCTGCATCGGCGCGGGCCCGGCCTCGCTCACGGTCGCAAACGACCTGCTGCCGCTCGGCTACGAGGTCGTGATCTTCGAGCAGTGGGACATGCCCGGCGGGCTGATGCGCACCAACATCCCTGCGTTCCGGCTGCCCGAGACCGTGATCGCGGAGGAGATCGGCTACATCACCGGCATGGGCGCCGAGATCCGCTACAACTCGCGCGTCGACAGCCTGAAGAAGCTGCTCGGAACGGGCGGCTTCGACGCGGTGTTCGTGGGCTCGGGCGCGCCCAAGGGCAAGGAACTCGAGCTGCCCGGCCGCAAGGAAGGCGATGCGAACATCCACATCGGCATCCAGTGGCTGGAGTCGGTGGCGTTCAAGCACCTCGACCGCATCGGCGAGCGCGTGCTGATCATCGGCGTCGGCAACACGGCCATGGACTGCTGCCGCTCCTCGCTGCGCCTCGGCGCGAAGCAGGTGAAGGTCATGGCGCGCAAGCCGCGCCAGTTCTTCAAGGCCTCCGAGTGGGAGCTCGAGGACGCCGAGGCGGAGAACGTCGAGATCGTGGTCAACCACGCGCCCAAGGCGTTCGTCGTCGAGGACGGCCGGCTCAAGGGCATGCTGTTCGACGAGATGCAGTACGAGCTCGACGCGCGCGGCCGCATCGTCGCCGAGCGCATCGTGGGCGAGGCGTTCTTCCCGGCGGACGACGTGATCCTCGCCATCGGCCAGGAGAACGCCTTCCCCTGGATCGAGGACGACCTGGGGCTCCAGTTCGACAAGTGGCACGTGCCCGTCGTCGACGCAGACCACCCACCAGTCCACCCGTCCCGACGTGTTCTTCGGCGGCGACGCGGCGTTCGGGCCGAAGAACATCATCTGGGCCGTCGAGCACGGCCACCAGGCCGCGATCTCGATCCACAATTTCTGCATGGACCAGCCGGTGACGGACCGCCTGCCGCCCACGCTGAACCTCGCGAGCCGCAAGATGGGCCTGCACGAGTGGTCGTACAAGAACGACTACAACCCGGTCGAGCGCCGCCTCGTGCCGCACGTGGGCCTCAAGGAACGCTTCAAGCAGATCAGCATCGAGGTCGAGCTCGGCTTCGACCCCGAGCAGACCGCGGCCGAGGTGCAGCGCTGCCTCAACTGCGACATCCAGACGGTGTTCGACGCGAAGCTCTGCATCGAGTGCGACGCCTGCATCGACATCTGCCCGACCGACTGCCTCACCATCACGCGCAACGGCGAGGAAGCGGAGCTCTCGACGCGCCTCAAGGCGCCGCGCAACAGCCCGCACCAGCCGCTGTACGTCTCCGAGCCCCTCAAGCAGACCGCCCGCGTCATGGTGAAGGACGAGGACCTCTGCGTGCACTGCGGACTCTGCGCCGAGCGCTGCCCGACGGCGGCCTGGGACATGCAGAAGTCCACGATCCACCTGCCCCACGCGACCGACCACACATGGCCCAGCCCGCAAAAGCGCAAGAGCGCGTAAACGACTTCGTCATCAAGCTCGCCAACGTGAACGGCACCGGCTCCGCCAGTGCCAACACGCTGCTGATGAAGTCCATCTTCCGGATGGGCATCCCGGTGATGGGGAAGAACTACTTCCCCTCCAACATCCAGGGCCTGCCCACCTGGTACGAGATCCGCGTCACCCGGGACGGCTACGTCGCCCGCTCGGGCCGCGTCGACCTCATGGTCGCGATGAACGCCGAGACCTACGCGAAGGACGTGCGCGAGGTGTCGGCGGGCGGCTACCTCATCTACGACTCGACCTGGCCGCGCTCGACGGTGCTCAAGCGCGAGGACATCACGATCCTCGGCGTGCCGCTCGCGAAGATCTGCAACGAGAACTTCGTCGGGGTGCGCAACCGCATCCTGATGAAGAACATCATGTACGCGGGCGTGCTCGCCGCGCTGCTCGAGATCGACCTCGACGTGTTCCGGCAGCTGCTCACCGAGAGCTTCGGCAAGAAGCAGGCGCTGGTGGACGCCAACATGAAGGCCGTGCAGCTCGGCTACGACCACGCGAAGGCGCACCTGCCCTGCCCGCTGCCGCTGCGCCTCGAGCGCATGGACAAGACGGCCGGCCACATCATGATCGACGGCAACACGGCGGCGGGCCTCGGCGCCGTGTACGCCGGTGCGACCGTGGGCCCGTGGTATCCGATCACGCCGTCCACCTCGCTGATGGACGCGTTCAAGAGCTTCTGCGCGAAGCTGCGCGTCGACCCCGAGACGGGCAGGAACAACTACGCCGTGATCCAGGCCGAGGACGAGCTCTCGGCGATCGGCATGGTGCTCGGCGCCTCCTGGAACGGCGCGCGCGCGTTCACCGCCACCAGCGGCCCGGGCATCTCGCTGATGAACGAGTTCATCGGGCTCGCCTACTACGCCGAGGTCCCGGCCGTGATCTTCGACGTGCAGCGCGTCGGCCCCTCGACCGGCATGCCGACGCGCACGCAGCAGTGCGACATCCTGTTCTGCGCCTACGCCTCGCACGGCGACACCAAGCACGTGCTGCATCTTCCCCTCGGATCCGGAGGAGTGCTTCTACCTGACCGTGCAGGCCTTCGACCTCGCCGAGCGGCTGCAGACACCGGTGTTCGTGCTGTCGGACCTCGACATCGGCATGAACGACTGGATGTGCCCGGAGCTCAAGTGGGACGACAACTATCGTCCCGATCGCGGCAAGGTGCTGACCAAGGAGCAGATCGAGGCGCTGCCGAAGTTCCACCGCTATCTCGACATCGACGACGACGGCATCACCTACCGCACGCTGCCGGGCGTCTCGGCCAAGGGCGCGTACTTCACGCGCGGGTCCGGCCACAACCAGTACGGCGGCTACACCGAGGACTCCGCGGACTACCAGGTGGTGCTCGACCGGCTGGTGCGCAAGTTCCATCGCGCCCGGACGCTGGTGCCGCCGGCCGGTGATCGAAGGCCCGGGCGATCGCGACGTCGGGCTGGTTGCAGTCGGAAGCAGCCACGGCGCGACGCGCGAGGCCATGGACATCCTCGCGAAGCGCGGCATCACGGTGGACTACATGCGGATCCGCTCGTTCCCGTTCACCCGGGAAGTCGACGCCTTCCTCGCCTCCCACGAGAAGATCTTCGTCATCGAGCAGAACCGCGACGCGCAGCTGAAGTCCCTGCTCACGCTGGAGACGCCGGTGGAGAAGCACAAGCTTCACTCCATCCTGCACTACAGCGGCCTGCCGATGACTTCCAGGGAAATCGTCGAAGCCGTGCTCGCCGAGCTCGGCGATGCCCGCCGCGCCGCCGTGTCGGCGTAAGGATCCAGACATGTCGTTCATCAACAAGCCCAAGGTCCGCCATCCCGACCTGCCGACGAACGAGCTCGGCCTCACGCGCCGCGACTACGAGGGCGCGATGTCCACGCTGTGCGCCGGCTGCGGCCACGACTCGATCACCGCCTCGATCATCGAGGCGCTGTGGGGACTGAGCCTGCGGCCCGAGCAGCTCGTGAAGCTCTCCGGGATCGGCTGCTCATCCAAGACGACGGCCTATTTCGCAAGCGGCTCGCACGGCTTCAACGGCGTGCACGGCCGCATGCCGTCGGTCGCCACCGGCGCCAATGCGGCGAACAAGGGCCTGTACTACATCGGCGTCTCGGGCGACGGCGACTCGCTGTCGATCGGCTTCGGGCAGTTCGCGCACGCGATCCGGCGCAACGTGAACATGCTCTATCTGTGCGAGAACAACGGCGTCTACGGCCTCACCAAGGGGCAGTTCTCGGCCTCGGCGGACATCGGCACGAAGTCGAAGAAGGGCGAGGAGAACCAGCAGGCGCCGGTGGACCCGTGCCTCGCGGCGCTGTCGCTCGGCGGCACCTTCATCGCGCGCAGCTTCTCAGGCGACCGCGAGCAGCTGGTGCCGCTGATCCAGGCGGGACTGATGCACAAGGGCTTCGCGATGATCGACATCATCTCGCCCTGCGTGACCTTCAACGACCACGTCGGCTCGACCAAGAGCTATGCGTTCACGCGCGAGCACTACCACGAGGCCGTGCACGCCGACTACATCCCGCCGCAACGCGAGATCAGCGTCTCCTACGGCGAGGGCGAGGTGCTGCCCGTGCAGATGCACGACGGCAGCCAGATCATGCTGCGCAAGCTCGACAAGGACTACGACCCCACGCACCGCGGCAAGGCGTTCGAGTACCTGCGCACCAAGCTGCGCGAGGGCGAGCACGTCACGGGCCTGATCTTCGTGTCCTCCAGTGGCCCCGACATGCACGACATGGCGGGCACGACCGACGTGCCGCTGAACCAGGTGCCGTACGAGAAGCTGCACCCGGGCTCCGAGGGGCTGGCGAAGATCCTCAAGCGCTACGCCTGACCACTTCTCGCTTCGGGCCGGTCGATGACGGAGGACTATGACCCGCGTCGCGATCGGTCGGTAGCCGCCGAACGTACAATGCCGCCCATGTCGATGAAGCCCCGCTCGCTTGAAGGCGCGCGCCTGCGCGCAGCCTCGCCGCTGCTGCGCATCGCTGCGCCCGTACTGCTGCTCGCGCTGGCAGCCACCGCCAGCGTCGAGGCTCAGGTCTACCGCTGGGTGGACGACGAGGGCGTCACGCACCTCTCGAGCGAGAAGCCGCCCCGCGGCGTGAAGGCCGAGCGCCTCGACATCCCGGGCTCGTCGCGACGTTCCAGCACCACCGTGGCGAGGACCGCCGCGACCGGCTCCGGCCCGGCGCCAGCGCCGGCCGCCGCGCCTGCCCGGGTCGCCGAGCGCGAGGACCTGCTCGGCCGCCTGCGCACCCGCGAATGCGTGATCGCCCTCGAGGCGCTCGAGCGCAAGACTGCCGGCGCCGATGCCACCAGCGTCGCCGAGATCAAGCGCCTCAAGCAGACCGCCGACCTCAACTGCAGCGACGATCCCGCCAGGCGCCGCCACCAGGAGGAGATGGCCATGCAACTTCGCATGGCCAACAGCCCCGCCTGCGACGAGGCGCGCGACCGTCTGTGGACCATGCTCGAGCCGGACTCGGGCACGCCGCGCGAGCAGCTGCGCCGGCAGCAGGCGTTCGTGGACGGGAACTGCACGCCCCCGGTACGCTGACAGCGAGCCGACAGGCGGTCGGCACCGCGACGAGTGGGTTGCGCGCTTGCCGTCCGATTCAATCCGCTGGCTGGTGATCGTCAACCCGGCGTCCGGGCGCCCTGACGGCGGCGCAGGCTGGCGCGGGATCGAGCGTGCCCTGCACGAGGCCGGCCTGTCATTCGATGCCGTCCATACACAGCACCCGGGGCACGGCGAGACGCTCGCCCGGCAGGCAATGCAGGCCGGGCGCAGGCACCTCCTCGCCGTCGGCGGCGACGGCTCCGTGAACGAAGTCGTCCAAGGCGTGATGACCGCGGGCCTCGCCGACACGCGCGAGGTGACGCTCGCGGTCGCGCCCACCGGCACCGGCAACGACTGGGCCCGCTCGCTCGGCATCGGTCGCGACCCGCGCGAAATCGCCCGCGCGGTCGCCGCCGGTCGAACCCTGCTGCACGACGTCGGCGCCGTCGACTTTCCCGCGAGCGGCGCGCCGCGGCGCTGGTTCATCAACGTCGCGGGCGCGGGCTACGACGCGTGGGTGACGGAGCGCGTGCCGCGACCCGTGCCGTCGGCGTTCACCTACCTGCGCATCGCGCTCGCGGGCCTGGTGCGCTACCGCTCGCCGCTGTTCCGCATCACTGCCGACGGTGAGCAGATCGAGGGACGGCTGCTGCTCGCCTTCGTCGCCAACGGCCGTTACTGCGGCAACCGCATGAACGTCGCGCCCACCGCGCGGATGGACGACGGCCTGTTCGACCTGCTGGCCGTGCACGAGCTGTCGCTGCTTCAGGTGCTGCCGAAGCTCGCGAAACTCTATCGGCGGACGCATCCTCGGCGACCCGGCGGTGCGCCACTTCCGGTCGGCCGTGGTGCGCATCGAGACCGACCCGCCGGTCACCGTGCAGGCCGACGGGCAGGTGCTCGGAGCGACGCCGGCGGAGTTCAGCCTTCGACCGCGGGCGCTGACCGTCGTTACAGGTCCTGCGGGCCCGTCGCCAGCAGGTGCAGCAGCTCGCGCTGGGAGCACACCTCGCAGCGGCTGAAGATCTGCTTCAGGTGCGTGCACGGCCGGGTCGAGGAACACGAATCGTCAAGCCGGTCGTGGATCAGGTGGCCGAGCGTGGTGAAGCCCCCGCTGGCACGCGACGGGAAGGAGCCGCGCGGCACCGTCCCTGGCCCCGCGCGGCTCCCATCGTTAATCCGTCCCTGACCATTCCTCAATTCTATTGTGGTCCAAACAGACCACGGGCGGGATTCGCACGAATCACCCAAATGGGTGAGAAATGCCGACACCGCCGGCGCGGGCAGCCGGTCTGCAACATTCCCGTCACGAGGCGTCGCTATGCTGGTGTGCTGCCTGTTGAAACAGCCCGTATGGCAACCGACCGCCTCATCGAACGCACCCTGGCCGCCCTGCGCGCGCTGCGCGAGCGGGCGGTGGAGTTCGAGGCCCTGCACGCCGGCGAGCTCGAGGCGGTGGAGCCGCGCTTCCGCAACAGCGCGCGCAACCTGCTCCACTACCTGAGCGTCCGGCAACAGGACATCCGCAGCCTGCAGCAGGACCTGCATTCCCTCGGGCTGTCCTCGCTCGGGATACTCGAGTCGCATGTACTCGCGACCTTGAACGCAGTGATCGGCAACCTCGAGGCGCTCGCGGGCGTCGCGCCGGCTGTCGTCCCGCCTCCGCCGGTGGACTTTCTCACCGGCCCGCTGCTGCTGCGCGACCACGCGCGGCGGCTGCTCGGCCCGACGCCACGGCATCGATCCGTGCGCGTCATGGTCACGATGCCGAGCGAGGCGGCAGCCGATGCCGGGCTGATCGAAGCGCTGCTCCGCGCGGGCATGGACGTGATGCGCATCAACTGCGCCCACGACGACGCGGATGCCTGGCGACGCATGGCCCGCAACCTGCGGCAGGCGGAGCAGGTGGTCGGGCGGTCCTGCCGGATCCAGGCCGACCTCGGCGGGCCGAAGCTGCGCACCGGACCGATCGGGCCGATCGGTCATTTCCTCCGTATCAAGCCGCGACGAGACCCGATGGGCCGACTCCTTGCGCCGGCCCGGGTGTGGCTGACGCCGGCCGCCGCACCGGCGCCCGCCCCGGCCGGGGCATGCGTGCTGCCGCTGGACCCGCTGCCGCACGACCGGTGGCGCGCGGGCGACCGACTGCGACTCACCGATCTGCGCGGACGTGAACGCGAGCTCCGCGTCACGAAGCGCCTGGGCGCCTCGGCGCTCGCGGAGGCCGATCGCACCCTGTACGTGGAGCAGGGACAGCCGCTGTCGTTGCTGCGCGGCGACGCGGTCGCAGGCGAAGGCCGCGTCGGCCCGCTGCCCGGCGTCGTGCGTCCGATCGTGCTCGCGTCCGGCGAGACACTGGTGCTGACCCGCGAGGCGACCCCGGGCCACGGCGCGGTGCGCGACGCTGGCGGCGCCGTGCTGCGCCCGGCGCAGATCCACTGCACGCTGCCGGCCGCCTTCGACCGCGTACGAGCGGGGGATCGGGTCTGGCTCGACGACGGCAAGATCGGCGGGACGGTCCAGGACAATGACGGCGAGCGCATCGCCGTCGAGATCACGCACGCGCCGCCTGCCGGGGCGCGCCTCAAGGCCGAGAAGGGCATCAACTTCCCGGACACCGAACTCGGCCTCGCGGCGCTCACGGGCAAGGACCTCGAGGACCTGCGCGCGGTGGTCGGCTTCGCGGACATGGTGGCCCTGTCGTTCCTGCGCAACCCGGAGGACGTGCTGACGCTCGAGGACCGGCTGCACGAACTCGGCGCCGGTCACCTCGGCATCGTGCTCAAGATCGAGAACGCCGCGGCGTTCCGCAACCTGCCACGCATCCTGCTCGCGAGCCTGCACTCGCCCCCGGTGGGCGTGATGGTGGCGCGCGGCGACCTCGCGGTCGAAGTCGGCTTCGAGCGCCTCTCGGAAGTACAGGAGGAGATCCTCTGGCTGTGCGAGGCGGCGCACGTGCCGGTGGTGTGGGCCACGCAGGTGCTCGAGGGCCTCGCGAAGGCCGGTGCACCCACGCGCGCCGAGGTGAGCGACGCCGTGATGAGCAGCCGCGCCGAGTGCGTCATGCTCAACAAGGGACCGCGGGTCGTAAGCACCGTCGAGTTCCTCGCGGACATCCTCAACCGCATGGAGGAACACCACGACAAGCGCATGGCGCTGATGAGGCGGCTTGTCAGTGTCGGAGATCTGAGGGGCGATCCGCGCCGCCTCCGGGACGGCGGCTCAATCCGGCTCGCTACGCCCCGCAAGCCTCCTGCGCGACAGGGCGATCCCCATCAGACCGAGCCCCAGCAGGACCAGCGACCCCGGCTCCGGCACGAGCTCCGGCGACAGACCGAACGCGAAGTTCGTGGGTGGCCGCAGTGTTTCCCAGGCCAGTCCATCCGGCGACCCGACCGCCGCCTCGCGCTGTACACCGCCGAGTTCCGGCTCGCCGTCGGCAAATGCCCAGGTCCAGCCATCCCCATAGCTCGCGACGCCGAACCAGTACGACTGACCCTTGGTCAGTACCCACGCCGGGTCGTCCACGTCGGCGCCGTAGTAGAAGATCTCGTCATCCCACGGGTAGGCCAAACGCGGGTCCACGAACGCGATCGTGCTGACAGCGCCGTCCGGCAGCGCGGGCTCGGCGTTCGAGCTGGAGTAAAGCGTCAGCTCCCACGGGGCGTCCGAATGGCTTCCCCACCACTCCACGAACACGATGCGACGGCCCGTCGCCGATGAAAAATCGTCGGCAAGGATGGGGCCGCCCACGCGCGAGACGAACGTGCCCGGGCCCGTCGGGAAATCGAGGTAGGCCGGTGGGACGGGATTGGCAAGCGCCTCGCCGCCGAAGCACAGGCCGGTAATCGCCAGCACGGCCGTTGCCCGCGCTCCATGAACCCTGGACCAGGTGCGTGTCGTGGTCATCGCAGTTCTCCTTGCCGCGAACGGGACCCTTGCCGGGCCATTATGCGCTCGCCGACCGGGCGCGGGATCGAGCTCGGGAACGGCGGCCGGCTAACGGCGGTAGCGCACCACGACATCCTCGCGCGGCAGGAAGTCGCGGGCCTCGTACGTCCACACGCGCACGCTCGGTCCCTTGGGCCGGAACGGATAGCTGAACGTCGGATCCTTCGCGCCCGGCGGCAGGCGGACCTCGAAGCTTGCGCGGCGCAACGGCTGGCCCCAGGCCTGGGTCGTGGTGACGATGTAGCGCGCGTAGCTGCTGCGCATCGACTGCCGATACACGGTGCGCACCGTCAGCTCATCGGATTCCGTGGCCGGCAGTCGCCAGCGCACGCCGCGCGGCGGCAATTCCTCGAAGGCGAGCGGTGCCCAGCGCCCGTCCGGCAGCCGCCACTCGAGGCGAAGCGTCCGCGCGTCGCCCATGAGCGGATCCTCGGGATACGGGTACAGCATCGGCTGCGCAGGGACCGGTCCGCCGGCGACGCGGAAGTGGTAGGTGCCGGTCACCTCCACCGCATCGCCCCGCAGGTCGATCAGGATCTCCTCGGAATCGAACTCCAGCCGGCCCGCCGGACGATCCCCGGCTGCGACGGCGGCCATCGCGATCGCGAGCCCGGCCGCCGCCAGGCTGCGCGGGAGCCATTTCACACGATTGGAGATGTATGGCATCGAGTTCTCGAAAGCACTACGTCGGTCAACGATTTGCGGTGGCGCAGCAGGCAGGATGCCCCCCGATCAAGACGCGCTCACCGTCTGCGCTCAAGGAAGGTCAGGTCATGGAAATCGCTGCCGCCGTCCTCTTCTGCTCCGTCGTCATCTGGTTCGTCGAGGAAGCCACCGACGAGCACGTCTAGACTCGCGGCGGGCCGGCCGACGCGGCGTGCGACGGATACAGCCGCCCGAGCACCTCGGAGGCGATCGTCTCGAGCGGCGCCCGCAACCGCGATTCCAGCACGGCGGGCGCGTCGCCCCGGACGGCGTCGGCCCACAGCTGCATGAGCATGACGCGGCGAGGTGTCACCACCTCGGCCACGAGCGCGCCCCAGTGCGCCGGGTACTCGCCCGCGACGAAATCCCCGCGGCCGCGCCCGAAGTGCGCCACCGCGAGGTAGCGCAGCACCGCCGCGATGACGCGTCCGGTCATGAATTCCGCGGACCAGCGCACCGTCGTCGCATCGGTGCCGCGCGCCGTGTTGTAGGCGCTCGCGAGCCCGCGCGCGCCGGCCGCACCGAGCAGTCCGCCGAGCAGTGCGCCCGCGCCGAAGGTGAGCCCGCCCGCCGCGAGGTCCGCGGCGAGGCCGCCGAGCGCGCCCGACACCGCGGCCCCCAGCACGCTGGCCTTGCCCGGATCCGCCGCCTTGTCCACCTCGAGCTGGGCCCCCATGCGCTGCAGCACCTCCGCCGCCGCACGCCCCGACAGCCCGTGCAGGGCGATCAGCTCGTCCGTGGCACGGCGCACCTCGGCGTCGAGCCGCTGCGCGAGCTCGCCCATGGCCGCATCCGTGGCGGCATCGGTCCGTTCCCCGGGACGCAGCAGGCTGCCGAGCCACGCGCGCGCCGCGTCCTTGAGACCCGTCGTCGGCAGGGCCACCGTGTCCGTCGCCGTCGCCGCGAGCTGCCGCGCCAGCACGTGCATGGACTGCTCGAACACGGCGCGGTTGCGCGCCTTCCACGCGTCGGCCAGCCGGTGGAACGTCACGCGCCGTTCGTCCGGGAGGACCGCGCCGATGCGGTCGAGCAGCACGTGCTCCTGCACCCAGCAGCGAGCGAAAGCGTCGAAGGCGAGCGTGTCGCGCACCCACGGGTAGCCCGCGAGGTGCGAGGCCCAGCGCGACACCTCGGCGGCCTCGACCTCCGCCGGCCGCGGCCGGCCGAGCTGGTTCAGCAGCACGACCACGGGCTTGGCCGTCCAGCCGAGGATCTGCATCTCGGCGTCCACGTAGCCGGCGCCGGCCGGGTCCTCGCTGGCGTTGACGAGGTAGAGCACGACGTCCGCCTCGTCGCGCACGTTGCGCATCGCCTGCTGGCTGCTGAAGAACGGGCGGTCCACGTAGCGGTCCCACACCTGGGTCAGGAACCAGCCGAGCGCGTTGCCGCTCTGCTTGAGGCGCTTGAGCAGGCGCGCGCTGTCGCCGAAGCCGGGCGTGTCCCACAGCCGCAGTTCATCGCCCTGCGGCGTGGCGATCAGCACGAAGGCGTCCGCGGCCTCGGTGACGTGCGCCGCGTCGCGCACCTCGCCGACGTCACGCCGCAGCAGCGTGCGCGCCAGCGTCGTCTTGCCGACGTTGGTGTGCGAGATGAGGCTCAGGGAAATCGTGGCACCCACCGGGCTGCCGGAAGTCACGGAGCCACCGGGCTCCTGCACGGCCGGCAGGGTCACGGTACGGGCACGCCGAGCGCGACCAGGTCGGCCTCGAGGCCGTAGCCCGCGACGAACTCACGCCACAGCCGGCGCCGTTCCTCCAGCCGCGAAGCGAGCGACGCGTCGCCCGCCAGCCGCTCGGCGTACGGCGATTCGTCCACGACCACACGCACGGCCGCGGGCGGTCGCGCCCGGCGCGCCGAGTCGCGCGCGGCTGCGATCACGACGCCGTGGTTCTCGGCCTCCGGCGTAGCCGCGAGGCTCATCAGCACGACGTGCAGGTCGGCCACGCGATGCGCGCCGGAATCGAAGGCTGCGGCGGCCATGTCCTCCTCGCCGTAGCGGAGCGAGGTGCGACGATCGATGCGCACGTCGGTCTCGGTCACGGATGCCAGCCAGCGCTCGAGTCCGGCCAGCGAGGCGTCCGAAGGCTCGCAGGCATACGGCGTCACGCTCGTGACGCCGCCTGCGCGCACGTGACCGCCGCCGCGGAACACGCCGGCCGCATAGGGCTGCAAGGCCTCGGGCAGCGCCTTCGCCCGGCCGAGCCAGGCGAGCGCGACCGTCGCGAGACCCGCAAGCAGCAGGCGCGGCACCACCACGTAACAGGCGAGGCTGAGTGCGATCAGGTGGATCCACGGTGCGGCATCGCCGCCGCCGCCCGGCCAGCGCAGGGCCTCGACCGCCTCGAGCGTCCGCGGCAACTGCACGCCCGACCAACCGGCCACCGGGCCGAACAGCACGACCAGCATCGCCTTGACCTGCGAGGGCCCGAGGAACGTGCTTTCCCAGCCCGCCTCGTAGCGCAGCACCGTGCCGCGCAGGTACAGACCGACGATCAGGCCGAGCGCGACGGCCGCGGCCGCGAGGTGCAGCCAGCGCCGGGCGTGCTGCGCGATGAACGCGCCGCCTGCGTCCGCCCAGCTCTCCGCATAGCTGCCGATCGCGCGGCCGAGCACCGCGTCGCACCCGGGCGGTGCGCTTCACCAGTGGCCCGATGCGACGCGCGAACGCGCGGCCGGACCAGCCGCGTGAGCGCACGGGTGCCGTCCCCGCACCGCGCCGACGCCGCACCCAGCCGACCGCCAGCACGAGGTAGGTGAGCAGGTTCCAGGCGATCAGGCCGATGAACGGGAAGGCCAGGATGTTGATGCGCCTCGACCCGTCCAGTGCCGACAGCGCGATGCCGCTCGCGAGCGCGAGCAGCAGCAGGGCCGCCAGGATCCAGGCAGGCGTCCGCGTGCGGCCGAGCACTTCCCCGACGATGGGATGCCGCTCGACCAGCGGTCCGAGCAGCCGCTCGGCCCGGTTGCCCAGCGCCCGCGCGAGCTTCGCGTCATCGATTGCCGTGCCGGCGTCCTCCGGCGCGATGCCGAGCTCGCGCATCGCCTCCCGCGTCGCGTGGGCGCGGTCGCCGGGCGGGAGGATGGAGCCGGCGCGATCGACGTCCTCGATGGCCTTGACCATCAGCACGGACCGCAGGAGTTCTTCTCTCATCGTGGCCGAATCCTACCCGATCGGCCCGCGCACACCCGCGGCCGTGATTGCGGGGGCGGGCGCGGCGCGCCGATACTCGTGGGGCGAATCGCCTGACGAGGACGGCCGGATGACGGCATTGATCACACATCGCGGCGGCTGCCACTGCGGTCGCGTGGCCTTCGAGGTGGAGGCTCCGGCGCGGCTGGCGGTGCAGGAGTGCAACTGCTCGATCTGCTCGATGACCGGCTTCCTGCACCTGATCGTGCCGGCGAGCCGCTTCCGGTTGCTGCGCGGCACCGACGAGCTCTCGACCTACACGTTCAACACCGGCACGGCGCGACACCTCTTCTGCCGTCACTGCGGCATCAAGTCGTTCTACGTGCCGCGCTCGAATCCGGACGGCTACAGCGTGAACGCGCGCTGCCTCGACCCGGTCACGATCGAGGCCCTCGAGGTTGACCGCTTCGACGGCCGAAACTGGGAAAGCTCCGCGGCGGCTCTCGCGCACCTGTCGCGGGATTAGCCGTCGGGACGAAGGGCTGACTGGCCCCGCAGGTTCGAGGAGACGACAGGCACCGTTCGGCGGCGTGCGCGGGCGCGGGCCTCGGCCTCAGCCGCCTCGCGGGCCGCGCGCCTGCGGCCCGCGCGGATCACGCCCCAGATCGCGAGCAGCGTCGCGCCCGCAAGCATCAGTGCGCCCACTTCCGTGTCCCCTTGCCCTCTAGGTTCCTGCACGGCGAGCTCGCGGCGGCAATGCTCACACGGTCGGAGCGGACGGCGACAGCGCCATTTCTGGCGCGTCACCGCCGAAACGCGATCAACCGTGGTCAGTAGCGCAGGTCGACCTGTCCCGTGCTCGAGCGATAGCTGCACTGGGCGGTCCGCACCGACTGGTTACCCTGGCGCAACTGCAGGCGCATGCCGTAACCGCCCTGCATCGGCCGGGCCGCATCCCACTCGACGACACGCAGGCCCTGGCGCTGTGCCTCGCCGAGACACGCTCGTTCGGCCACCACCGCGCCCCCGCCGGACCCGGCGCCAGACCCGCCGCCGGTGCCGCCGCCCTGAAGGGAAAGCTCCGCGCGATTCGAGGTCGGGTGGAACCGGCAATCCGCTCGCACCGCCTTGCCCCGCAGCGTGCCGTCCACGGTCGTGAACCAGTACGAGCCCCGCGGCTCGGCCCGCGCGACCCGGGTGACGCTGATGTACTGCCGCTGAGCCTCGTTGCGGCACTGCACCTCGGCGCGCTGCTGCTGGCCCGGGTTGACGCCGCCCCCGCCGGTGCTGGAAAGCTCGAAGCGGCCTTTGCAGCCGTGGTTGACCCAGACCACGCCGTCGCGCGTGCCCCAGCTGCCAGGTGTGCGGCACTTGCCCGACGTGAAGTCCTGCCCGAGCCGCGCGGTGTAGCCCCGCGGGATTGCGCACTCGCGGTAACGTCCGCCCTCCGAGCGACACTCGACCGACCGTCCGCCGGTGCCGCCCCCTCCGCCACCGCGCACGACCTCGAAGGTCGCGCGGCAACCGCGGTCCACCCAGACACGATCGCCCTTCTGTCCCCAGCTCGAGCCTTCGATGCACGGTGAATCGGACTTGCGCTTCACGAGCCGGGCCCGACCGTCGATCGGCAGCTGGCACTCGCGGTAGCGCTCGTCCCTGGACGCGCAGTTGAACTCGAAGCTGTCCACCGTCCCGCTGCCGCCCCAGCCGAAGCCATACAGGCTCACGTCGCCGGTGCGCGTCTCGACGAAGCAAGTGCCGTCCGTGACCTTGCCGCGATGGTCCCGCGCCTTGATGTCCAGCTGCCAGCCGTCCTTCGACTGCTGGAAATTGCCCGCGGACAGCACGGTGAAGCCGCGTCGCTGGACTTCCCGGGTGCAGTCGTTCTGCGCCGAACGCTGGTTGGCCTGCGCCGCCGCCGGTCCAGGCACGGTCACCATCGTCAGAAGCGCGAGAAGCGGGCCGAGTCGTCGCATGCAGGTCCTCCTGTAGGGCGGGCGTCCGGCGTGCCGCCGGTGCTACCAGTGAATGCCGCGCATCAGCGAGGCGAAGATCATCGCCTCCTTGGTCGGCGGCCGCTGTTCCTCGCCGTCCTTCTTGCCGTGTGCGGCCGGCGAATCCGGGAACATGCGGTACGCCGAGTTCATCACCACCTCGGACATCTTCGGCATCACGAGGTGCATGATCTCGGACATCACGCCGAGGCGCGTGGCGATGCGCTGCGGCTTGCGGATGATCGCGTCGGCGATCATGTCGGCCGCCTCGTCGGGCGAGATGATGGTCGGCATGCCCTCGTAGATCTTGGTCGGCGCGATCATCGGCGTGCGCACCAGCGGCATGTTGATGATCGTGAACTGCACGCCCTCGTCGTGGAACTCCGAGGCCGCGCAGCGCGCGAACGATTCGAGCGCGGCCTTGGAGGCCACGTAGGCCGAGAAGCGCGGTGCGTTCGACAGCACGCCGATCGAGGACACGTTGATCACGTGCCCGCGGCGCCGGGCCGTCATGGACGGCAGCAGGTTCATGGTCAGGCGCACGCAGGCGAAGTAGTTCAGCTGCATCGTGCGCTCGAAGTCGTGGAAGCGGTCGTAGGAGAGCGCCAGCGAGCGGCGGATCGAGCGGCCGGCGTTGTTGACCAGCACGTCCACGTGGCCGAACTCCTTCAGGATGTCCTTCGCGAGCTTGTCGTTGGCTGCGTAGTCACCGAGGTCGCAGGAATAAGTCTTCGCGAAGCCGCCCAGCGCGACGATCTTCGCGCGCACCTCGGCGAGCTTCTCCTCGTCGCGCGCCACGATCACCACCTTGCCGCCCGCCTCCGCGACGCGCATTGCCGCGGCCTCGCCGATGCCCGAGGAACCGCCGGTGATCACCACCACCTTGCCCTTCACGGCGCCGCGCAGGCTGCGGTCGATCGAGAGGTCTGGATCGAGGTGGCGCTCCCAGTAGTCCCACAGGCGCCAGGCATAGTCCTCCAGCAGCGGCAGCCGGATCTTCGCCTTCTCGAGCAGCTTCTGCGTATCGGTCGAGTCGAAGCGGGTCGGGTAGTTGATGAACTGCAGCACCGACTTCGGGATCTGCAGGTCGCCGAGCAGCTGGTTGACGACGTTGCGGACCGGCTTGCTGCGCTCCAGCGACTGCGTGACGCCCTCGGGCACCAGCGCGAAGATCTTCGAATCGAGGCGGAACGCCATCTCAGGCGCGTGCGCGGCGCGCGCGAACACGTTCAGCATCGCCCCGACCCGCCGGGGCTTGGGATCGGTGAGGTGGAAGCAGCGCCCGTCGAGCTTCGGCTGGTGCGCGAGGTGGACCATGGCGTTGACAACGTAGTCGACCGGCACCAGGTTGACGTAGCCGCCCTCGAGACCCACCAGCGGGATCCACCGCGGCCAGGACTCTCGCATCTTCTGCAGCGCCTTGAAGAAGTAGTACGGCCCGTCGATCTTGTCGATGAAGCCGGTCTTCGAGTGGCCCACCACGACGCCCGGCCGGTAGATGCGGAAGGGAATGCGGCCGTTGGCGCGCACCAGGCCCTCGGAATCGTGCTTGGTGCGGTAGTAGGGGTGGTCGAGGTCCTCGGCCTCCTCGAACATGTCCTCGGTGAACGTGCCGCGGTAGAGGCCCGCGGCCGCGATCGAGCTGACGAGGTGGAAGCAGCCGGCGTTCACGGCCTCGGCGAAAGCGAGCGCCGTCTGGGTGCCTACGATGTTCGCCTCGTGCATGGTCTCGGCGCTGGCCTCGAGGTCGTACACGGCCCCGAGGTGGAAGAAATGCTTGACCTTGCCCTTGAGCTTCGCGAGGTCGCCCTTCGACACGCCGAGCTTCGGCTGCCCGAGGTCGCCCTTCACGGGCACGACGCGACGGATGCTCTCCTTTCCCCAGAACTCGCGCAGCTCGTCGAGCTTGCCGAGCGACTTGGGCCGCACGAGCACGTACACCGTGCCCTTGCCCCGTGCGAGCAGCGACTGCACCAGGAAGCGGCCGATGAATCCGGTCGCGCCGGTCACGAAGTAGGTCATTTATTTCTCCCCAGCGATGGACGGCAGCGCCGCGTTTCGCGACCGCTCGTTTTGCGGCTACCTTAGGGGCGGGGCGGTTGCAGGTCAACGTGGCGCGCGGGCGCGGGAAGGACCCGGATGACGACTTCCGCCGCATGATCGAGCAGCGATTGCCGTGCTTCACGCGCCTCGGTCGCCGGCCAGCAAGGACGAGTTGCAGGCGCCGCTCTACATCTGCGGGCAGCGCGTGACCGAAGCGAATTTCCGGGTGCCGCAGAGCGGCTCGACCAACCCCGGCATCAGCCTCCTGTCCAACGCGAGGCAGGTGCACTTCGGGATGATCGCGGACCGGGCTCTCGTGCCATCGCCGGCCGCGGCCGAGAATCGCTTCCCGGCCGAGTTCGAGAAGCTGCTGCTCGCGACGGTCGTGGGCACGCTGGCGCTGTGGAAATTACCTAGACCTCGGATTGACACAGTGCAGCAAAGGGCGCGGAATCGGCCACAATAGACGGGCATTCCAGCTGCGGCACCGGCCGCGAGGGGGCTTCGATGGCGACGCGCAAAAAGAAGACGGTCAAGTCCCGCACCAAGAAGGCGCGGACCCGGGCGACGACGACGCAGGGTGCGCTGATCGAGAACGTGCAGCAGATCTGGCTCGCCGGCATGGGCGCCGTCGCCAAGGCGCAGAAGGAGGGCCCGGCGGCCTTCCAGGACGCGGTGGCCGACGGCTTCAAGTTGCTGACGCGCTCGCGCTCGAATGCCGAGGAAATGATCCGCGAGGCCTTCGAGACGGCGCAGGAATCCGTGCAGGCGAAATTCGGCTCGGCCCGGGACCAGGCCACGGAGACCTGGGACAACCTCGAGGCGCTGTTCCAGAGTCGCGTCCACAAGGCGATGAACCAGCTCGGCGTGCCGACCGCCGAGGAAATCCGCGTCCTCACCCGGCGCGTCGCCGAACTGAACGCCACCGTCAAGACCCTGTCGGCGAAGCAGGCGCGCGCCAAGCGGTCGGCCGGCAAGGCCCCGGCCAGGCGCCGGGCCCGCGCCAAGACGGCCCGCTGAGCAGAGGACGGAGCCACACCGATGCTCGACCTCCAGCCCGCCGCACGACGATCGCCACCGAGCCGCCGACGCATCGGGCTCGCACTGGCGGGCGGTGGCCCGCTCGGCGCGTTCTACGAGGTCGGCACGCTGCACGCCATCAGTGAATCCTTCGAGGGCCTCGACCTCACCACCCTCGACATGTACGTGGGCGTGAGTTCGGGCGCGATGATCGCGGCCGGGCTCGTCAACGGCTACGACACCACGGACATGGGCGTCGTGTTCATCCACAACGCGTCCACCGAGCATCCCGTGCGGCCGGGCCTGTTCCTGCGACCCGCATTCCGCGAGTACGGCGCGCGCATCGCCGCGATCCCCGAACTTGCCCTGGACATCTGCAAGCAGTACCTGCGCGACCCCGGCAAGGACTGGGCCGAGGCGATCGACCCGATCGGCCGGCTGCTGCCCACGGGCCTGTGCGACAACCGGCCTTTCGAGCGCTTCCTCGCACAGATGTTCACGGGCCCGGGCCGCACGAACGACTTCCGCGAGCTGCCGCGCAGCCTGTACATCGTCGCCACCGAGCTCAACAGCGGCTACTCGGTGCGTTTCGGCGAGCCCGGCTTCGACCACGTGCCGATCTCGCGCGCGATCCAGGCGAGCACCGCGCTGCCGGGCCTCTATCCGCCGGTGCCGATCGACGGCCACACCTACGTGGACGGCGCGCTCATGCGCACCATGAACGCCTCGCTGCTGCTCGACGAAGGCGCCGACTTCGTCATCTGCATCAACCCGCTGGTGGCCTTCGACGCCGCCAGCGTGCCGCCGCGCGCCAACGGGCATCGCAAGGACCTCGACCTCACGCACGGCGGGCTGCCCGTGGTGCTGAGCCAGACGTTCCGCGCGATGATCCAGTCGCGGATGCTGGTGGGCATGCGCACCTACAAGCAGAGCTATCCGAACACCGACGTGCTGCTGCTCGAGCCCGACCGCGGCGACGACGAGATGTTCTTCAAGAACGTGTTCCGCTACGCGGACCGCAAGCGACTCGCCGAGCACGCCTACCAGCGCACGCGGCGCGACCTGCTCGCGCAGGCCGACCGCCTCGAGCCCATCCTCGCCCGGCACGGCATCCGCCTGCGGCGCGACCGCCTCGAGGATCGCTCGCGCAGCTTCGGCGCCGCCGTCCGCGATCGCGTTCGCCGCATGCAGCCGGTCACCGGTTCGCTGCACCGGGCGCTCGACCGGCTCGAGTCGTCCCTCCACGCACTGCGCTGAGGCCGTGAAAATCCTCGGCGTCGAGATCGGCGACGAACGCCGCGGGCGCGACGACCCCGGCACGCTCGGTCGCCTGCTCGAGCGCAACGCGGCCCTGCGCGGCGTGTTCGCGGACGACCCGGCAGCGCGAGCGCGCCTCGTGAAGCTGCAGCACTGGCAGTCGAAGCGCCTGCTGCGCAGCCACGCCGACCTGCGCGCCAACCCGCGCTACCGCATCGCCGTCGAGTTCTTCTTCAACGAGTTGTACGGTGGCGGCGACCCGAAGGCGCGCGACCGCGACCTGCAGCGCGTGCACCGCGTCATGGAGCGGCTGCTGCCGAAGGAGGCGCTGCACGCGCTGATGCGGGCAATCGAGCTCGAGATCCTGTCGCAGGAGCTCGACGCCGACGTGGTGCGCGTGATGCCCCGCGGCCCGATCACGGTCGACACCTACGCCGAGGGCTATCGCCGCGCCGGACGCCGGGCCGACCGCGAGCGGCAGATCGAGATGCTCGGCGTCATCGGCGACTACCTCGACCGCGTGGTCAGGAAGCCCGTGATCCGCGGACTCGTTCACCTGGCGCGCCGGCCGGCCCACGCGGCCGGCTTCGGCGCGATGCAGGAGTTCCTCGAGCGTGGCCTCGACGCGTTCGAGGCGATGCACGGCGCAGACGAGTTCCTCGCGACGCTGCGTGCACGCGAGTGGCGGGTGATGGAGCGGATCTTCGAGGGCGTGGCGGATCCGTTCGAGTTCGCCAGCCGGGCGACGAGCAAATAGAACCTGCGGCCGGTCGGCTCGCCGTTTCGCCGGTGGTGATAGGGCGTGGGATCCGGGCCGGCCCGGCCTCGCGAAAGCCGACATGCTCGGTCGGGCCGGCCCGGATCCCACGCCTGACACACGGCGCCTGGGCGAGTCGCCGGCGGACCGGCGACTCGCACGGCGCACGACGATTCACCCGGATTCAACATCACCGACCGCGGAATGATTTGCTGCCGGCGGTAGACGGCGCGAGTTGGCCATTCGTTCGCGTTCAGCGGCATCGCTAGCCCGCGACACCCCCCCGCCCTCGCCCCAGGATCCGGCCAACGCACCTTGCGCCGTGCGAGCCCGACGCAGGCGGGCTCGCCCAGGCGCCGCGTGTCCAGCGCTCGGTGGCGGTTCGCAGAGGCCCGCATGCAGCGGGCCGGCGCGAGCCGTCACCGAACGCCTGCCACAACTTCGGCGTTACTGCGCCTGCCTGAGCGTCGCCGCCGGCGGCTGCGTCACCACCGAGCGCGCCGCGAGCACACCCGCGACGCCCACGAGCAGCGCCCCGCCGACGATGCCGAACACCCACACCCACGGATCGGGCGAGTACTCGAGGTTGAACACCTCGCGCGCGAGGAAGTAGCCCACCACGGTCGCCCCGGCGGCGGCGAGCAGGCCCGAGAGCAGTCCGAGCGCGGTGAACTCCGCGGCCACGCCCTGGAACACGACGCGGCGGCTCGCCCCGAGCGTGCGCAGCATGGCGCTCTCGTAGCGGCGCTCGTCGCGCGTGGCCTGCACCGCGGCGAGCAGCACCATGAGACCCGCCGCGAGCGTGAACAGGAACACGTACTGCACGGCGAGCGCGGCCTTGTCCATCACGTCGCGCACCTGCGAGAGCAACGCGTCGAGGTCGATGATGGTCACCTCCGGGAACTGCCGCACGAGATCCACCAGCGCCGGTCGCTGGCCGGGTTCGACGTGCACGCTGGTGATCAGCGTGCCGGTGACGTCGTCGAGCACGCCGGGCGAGAACACCATGAAGAAGTTCGGCTGGAAGGAATCCCAGCGCACCTCGCGCAGGCTGGTGATCGTGGCGGTGATGGGCTCGCCGGCCACGTCGTAGGTGACGGTGTCGCCGAGCTTGAGTCCGAGCCGCTCGGCGTACTCCTGCTCCACGGACACGCGCGGGCCGCCGTCGTCGCCGTCGGTCCACCAGCTGCCGCTCAGCAGGCGGTTGTCGTCGCGCAGCGTCCGCGCCCAGGTGAGATTGGCCTCGCGCTCGACGAAGTCCTGGGCGCGGTCGCCCTCGAAGCGGATCCGGTCCACCGGCACGTCGTTGATGGCGGTGAGCCGCGCGCGCACCAGCGGCACGAGTTCGGTGGGCGGCAGTCCGCGCTCGCGGAAGAACGCGCGCACGGCATCGCCCTCGTCCGGGCGGATGTTGATCATGAAGTAGTTCGGCGCGTCGTCGGGCAGGCTCGCGCGCCAGTCGCGCAGCAGGTCGTCACGCACCAGCGCGAGCAGCAGCAGCACCATGAGCCCGAGCCCGAAGGCCACGATCTGCACCACGCTGTCGCGGCCGCGGCGCGCGATGTTGGCGAGGCCGTAGCGCCAGGCGACGCCGACGCCGCGGCGCAGCGGCGCGAGCGCCTTCACGAGCAGCCAGCCCGCCGCGGCGAGCGCGAGGAACGTGCCGCCGATTCCTGCCGCCACGACGGTGACGAGTCTCGGATCGCGCACCAGCCAGTAGAGCAGCGCGAGCACGGCGCCGATCGCGAACACGTACACCGCGGCATAGCGCAGCGGCGGCGGCTCGAGGTTGCGCCGGAGGACGCGCGCCGGCGGCACGCGCTTCAGCTGCAGCAGCGGCGGCAGCGCGAAGCCGACCAGGATGGTCACGGAGGTGACGAACCCGAGCCAC
This sequence comes from uncultured Gammaproteobacteria bacterium, assembly GCA_963754125.1. Taxonomy (GTDB): domain Bacteria; phylum Pseudomonadota; class Gammaproteobacteria; order Steroidobacterales; family Steroidobacteraceae; genus RPQJ01. The sequence continues at coordinate 8,602 of CAVWEX010000003.1, read as the reverse complement.
GCCGTCGCCACGCCGGGCGGCGGCAGGTCGCTGCGGATCAGGTCGCGCAGCAGCCAGGCGAGCCCGGCCTGTGCGAGGTAGCCGAGCGCCGTTCCGGCGAGCGTGACCAGCACCGCGATGGTCACCAGCTGCACCACCGTCTGGCGCAGCACGAAGCCCTGCGAGGCGCCCATGCACTTCATCAGCGCCACGGTGTCGAGGTGCCGCGCGGCGTAGCGGCGCGCCGCCATCGCGACGGCCACGGCCGAGAGCAGCACGCTCACCAGGCTCGCGAGCGACAGGAACCGGCCCGCGCGGTCGGAGGACGCACGGATCTGCGGGCTCGCGTCCTCGATCGCCTGCAGCCGCTCGCCCGGCTGCTTCGTGGCCTTGAGCTGCTCGCGGAAGGCCGCGACGTCCGCCGGAGCGCCCGCGAACAGCACGGCGCGGCTCACGCGGCTGCCGGGCTGGATGAGCTCGGTGGCCGGCACGTCGGCGAGATTGATCATGAGCGTCGCCGAGAGGTCGCCGAAGCCCGCGCCCTGGTCGGGACGGTAGTCGAGCACCTGCGTGACCTTGACCGAGTGCGCGCCCACGGTGAGCGAGGCGCCCACCGGCACGCCGAGCCGCGCGAGCAGGCGCGAATCGGCCCAGGCCTCGCCGGGCGCGGGAATGGCGTCGGTCGGCCGCGCCGGGCCGAAGGGCTCGTCGGCGATCTTGAGCCGGCCGCGCAGCGGATAGCCCTCGCCCACCGCGCGCAGCGCCACGAGCGAGGAGTCCTCCCCGTGGAACACCACGCTCGGCATGGAGAGTATTCGCGCCACCTCGAGGCCGCGGCGCACGGCCTCGGCGTCGTAGGCCTCGTCGATCGGGCGGGGCGACTCGAGCCGCAGGTCGGCCGCGAGCACCTCGCCGGCCTGCTGCGTGACGGCGCGACCGACGCGATCGGTGAAGAAGCCCACCGCGGTGAGCGAGGCGACGGCCACGAGCAGCGCGAGCAGCAGCACCGCGAGCTCGCCGGACTTGAGGTCCCGAAGCAGGCTGCGGAGGACGAAGGGCAGCGAGGCCACCGTCACGGTCCCACGACGCGCCCGGCGTCGAGGCGGATCACGCGGCCGCAGCGCGCGGCCAGCGCCTGGTCGTGGGTCACGAGCACCAGCGTCGCGCCGGTCTCGGCGTTGAGTCCGAACAGCAGCTCCATGATGCGCTCGCCGGTCGCCGCGTCGAGGTTGCCGGTGGGCTCGTCCGCAAACAGCACGTCGGGCCGCGTGACGAAGGCGCGGGCGATCGCGACGCGCTGCTGCTCGCCGCCCGACAGCTGGCGCGGGTAGTGGCCGACGCGCTCGGCGAGGCCGACGCGGCCCAGCACCTCCAGCGCCGCGCCGCGCGCGTCCCGTCGGCGCGCCAGCTCCAGCGGCAGCATGACGTTCTCGAGCGCCGTGAGCGAGGGCACGAGGTGGAAGGACTGGAACACGAAGCCGACGTGACGCGCCCTCACCGCCGCCCGGCCGTCCTCGTCGAGCGTGGTGAGGTCGCTGCCGGCGAGGCGCACGGTCCCCGAGGTGGGCTCGTCGAGGCCCGCGAGCAGCGCGAGCAGCGTGGACTTGCCGGCGCCGGAGGCGCCCATCACGGCGACGGTCTCGCCGCGCACGATGCCGAAGGACACGTCCGACAGAATGGCGAGCGTTCCCTCGGGGCTGCTAACCTGCTTGCCCAGTCCAGCCGCCTCGAGCACCGTGTCCATACGTTCTGCCTTCATCGTCATTTGCCTGCTGTGCTCGACGCTGTTCGCGCCGGCGGCGCCGGCGGAGTCTCCGAAGATCCTGGTGCTGGGCGACAGCCTGAGCGCGGCCTACGGAATCCGCCTCGAGCAGGGGTGGGTGGCCCTGCTGCAGGCCCGGCTGGAGGCCAAAGGGTACGGGCACCGCGTGGTCAACGCCAGTTCGAGCGGCGAAACCACCGGTGGCGCGCTGGCCCGGCTGCCGCGGGCGCTCGAGCGGCACCGTCCGGCGGTGGTGATCATCGAGCTCGGCGGCAACGACGGCCTGCGCGGCCTGCCCATCGCCGAGGTGCGCGCCAACTTCGAGTCGCTGGTGAAGCTGTCGCGCGGCGCCGGCGCGAAGGTGCTGCTGGTCGGCATGCGCATCCCGCCCAATTACGGCCCGGCCTACGCCGGCGCCTTCCACGCGCTGTACGGCGACCTCGCGAAGCGCCACGAGCTGCCGCTGGTGCCGTTCTTCCTCGACGGCATCGCGCTCGACGACTCGCTGATGCAGGGCGACGGCCTGCACCCCAACGCGGCGGCCCAGCCGAAGCTGCTGGAGCTGGTGTGGCCCGAGCTCAAGCCGCTGCTCAAACGATGAAAAGCGCCGCCGGCGCTGCTATATAGGCAAGTCGCCCAGAGCGCGGCCGGATTTTCCGGCGCGGCTCGCGGGCCGGGGGAATCTGGATGGAAAAGATCTGGCTCAAGAGCTATCCGGCCGGCGTGCCGGCCGACGTCAATCCCGACGAGATCGCCTCGCTGCAGGCGCTGCTCGCGCGCAGCTTCGAGAAGTTCGCGGACCGGCCGGCCTACACGTCGATGGACCGCACCCTCACCTACGGCGACCTCGACCGCCTGAGCCGTCAGTTCGCGGCCTACCTGCAGCAGGTGGCGGGCCTGAAGAAGGGCGACCGCCTCGCCATCATGCTGCCCAACGTCCTGCAGTACCCGGTGGCGCTCGCGGCTGCCTTTCGCGCCGGCCTCACGGTGGTGAACACCAACCCGCTCTACACGCCGCGCGAGCTCGAGCACCAGCTCAAGGACTCGGGCGCCCGGGCGCTGCTGATCCTCGAGAACTTCGCACACACCTTCGCGGAGGTTCATGCCGCGACGGGCATCGAGACGGTGATCGTCACCGGCGTCGGCGACCTGCTCGGCTTCCCGAAGTCGGCGCTGGTGAACTTCGCGCTGCGGCACGTCAAGAAGCAGGTGCCGGAGTACTCGCTGCCCGAATCGGTCGGCCTCACGGAGGCGCTCAGCAAGGGCAAGTACGAGAACCTCGAGCCCGTGGCGCTCGGCCACGAGGACATCGCCTTCCTGCAGTACACCGGCGGCACGACGGGCGTGTCCAAGGGCGCGGTGCTGACCCACCGCAACATGGTGGCGAACGTGCTGCAGACGGAGGCCTGGATGGGCCCGTCGCTGCGCGACCAGACCGAGCAGATGGTGCTGATCGGCGCGCTGCCGCTCTATCACATCTTCTCGCTGCAGGGCTGCCTGACGTTCCTTCGGCTCGGCGCGCACAACATCCTGATCGCCAATCCGCGCGACTTCCCCGGCTTCGTCAAGGAGCTCGCCCGGTACCCGTTCACGTTCTTCGCGGGCGTCAACACGCTCTTCAATGCGCTGCTCAACACGCCGGGCTTCGACCGCCTCGACTTCAGCAAGCTCAAGGTGAGCCTCGGCGGCGGCATGGCCGTGCAGCGTGCCGTCGCTGAGCGCTGGAAGCAGGTGACCGGCTGCACGCTGACGCAGGCCTGGGGCCTCACCGAGACTTCGCCCGGAGCCTGCATCAACCCGCTCGACGCGCCTGACTTCAACGGCTCGATCGGCCTGCCGATTCCCTCGACGGTCATCACCATCCGCGACGACGACGGCAACGCGCTGCCGGTGGGCCAGTCCGGCGAGATCTGCGTCGAGGGTCCACAGGTGATGCGCGGCTACTGGAACCGCCAGGACGAGACCGACAAGGTGATGATCGACGGCCGCATCCTGCGCACCGGCGACATCGGCTACATGGACGAGCAGGGCTACGTCTTCATCGAGGACCGCAAGAAGGACATGATCCTCGTGTCGGGCTTCAACGTGTACCCGAACGAGGTCGAGGGCGTGGTCGTCACGCACCCGGGCGTGCTCGAGGTCGCGGCCGTGGCGCAGCCCGACGAGCGCGCCGGCGAGATCGTCGCGCTGTTCGTGGTCCGCAAGGACCCGGCGCTCACGGAGGAGGACATCGTCGAGCACTGCCGCAAGTCGCTCACCGGCTACAAGGTGCCGAAGCGCGTCTACTTCCGCGACGAGCTGCCGAAGACCAACGTCGGCAAGATCCTGCGGCGCGAGCTCAAGGACCAGCTGAAGCAGTAGCCATGCCCGAATCCATCCTCGCGCTGATCGGCAACACGCCGCTGGTGCGGGTGCGCTCCTTCGACACCGGTCCCTGCGAGCTGTACCTGAAGCTCGAGTGCCAGAACCCGGGTGGATCCATCAAGGACCGCATCGGGCTGTCGATGATCGAGGCCGCCGAGCGCAGCGGCGAGCTGCGTCCCGGCTCCACCCTCGTCGAGGCGACCGCGGGCAACACCGGGCTCGGGCTCGCGCTCGTGGCCGCGCAGAAGGGCTACCCGCTCATCCTCGTCGTGCCGGACAAGATGTCGCGCGAGAAGATCCTGCACCTCGTGGCACTCGGCGCGGACGTGCGCATCACGCGCTCGGACGTCGGCAAGGGCCATCCCCAGTACTACCAGGACATGGCGCAGCGGATCGCCGGCGAGACGCCGGGCGCCTACTTCGTCAACCAGTTCGGCAACCCGGCCAACCCGTGGGCCCACGAGACCACGACCGGCCCGGAGATCCTGCGCCAGATGGACGGTCGCGTGGACGCGATCGTCTGCGGCGTCGGCTCGAGCGGCACGATCACGGGCTTGAGCCGGTTCTTCGCCCGCGAGTCGCCCGCCACGCGCCTGGTGATCGCGGACCCGGTGGGCTCGGTGCTCGCCGACTACATCCACACCGGCACGCTGGGCACGGCCGGATCCTGGGCGGTCGAGGGCATCGGCGAGGACTTCATCCCGTCGATCGCGGACCTGAGCCGCGTCACGCACGCCTACTCGATCCCGGACGCCGAGAGCATGCTGACGGCGCGCGCCCTGCTCAGGCAGGAGGGCATCCTCGGCGGCTCCTCCTCGGGCACGCTGCTGGCCGCGGCGCTGCGTTACTGCCGCGAGCAGACCGAGCCGCAGCGCGTGGTCACGTTCGTCTGCGACAGCGGCGCCAAGTACCTCTCCAAGACCTACAACGACGCGTGGATGCTCGAGCGCGGGTTCCTCGCGCGCGAGCACGTGGGCGACCTGCGCGACCTCATCGTGCGGCGGCACGACGCCGGCCTCACGGTCACGGTGCTGCCCGACGACTCGCTGCTCACCGCCTACAACCGCATGCGCAGCGTGGACGTCTCGCAGCTGCCGGTCGTGGACGAGGCGAACCGCATCATCGGCATCGTCGACGAGTTCGACCTGCTGCAGGTCGTGCGGCGCGACGACGCCGCCGAGCAGTTCCGCCGGCCGGTGAGCGCGGCGATGTCCACGCAGCTCGACACGCTCGCGCCGGATGCCGGGCTCGACGCGCTGTTCGCGGTGCTCGACGCCGGCCACGTGGCGATCATCGTCGAGAACGACGCCTTCCTGGGACTGATCACGCGCGTGGACCTGCTGAACGCGCTGCGCACGAGGATGCTATGACCGACACCCCCGACCGCCCGCACTTCGCCACCCGCGTGATCCACGCCGGACAGGCGCCCGACCCGACCACCGGGGCCGTGATGGTGCCGATCTACGCGACCTCGACCTACGTGCAGTCGAGCCCGGGCGTGCACAAGGGCTACGACTACGGCCGCAGCCACAACCCCACGCGCTTCGCGTTCGAGCGCTGCGTCGCCGACCTCGAGAACGGCACGCAGGCGTTCGCGTTCGCCTCCGGCCTCGCCGCGATCGCGACGGTGCTCGAGTGCCTCGACGCCGGCTCGCACATCGTCACCACCGACGACCTGTACGGCGGCACGGTGCGGCTCCTCGAGCGCGTGCGGCAGCGCTCGATGGGGCTCACGGCGACGCGCGTGGACTTCACGGACCTCGCGGCCGTCGAGCGGGCGATCCGCCCGGAGACGCGGATGCTGTGGGTGGAGAGCCCGACCAACCCGACGCTCAAGCTCGCCGACCTCGCGGCGGTCGCGGCGCTCGCGCGCCGCCGCGGCGTGCTCGCCGGCGCCGACAACACCTTCGCGAGCCCGTGGGTACAGCGGCCGCTCGACCACGGCTTCGACGTGGTGGTGCACTCGACGACCAAGTACCTGAACGGCCACTCCGACATGATCGGCGGCGTGGCGGTGGTGGGCGACAACCCCGCCCTGCGCGAGCGGCTCGGGTTCCTGCAGAACGCCGTGGGCGGCATCTCCGGTCCCTTCGACAGCTTCCTCGCGCTGCGGGGGCTCAAGACGCTGGCGGTGCGCATGGAGCGGCACTGCCACAACGCGCTCGAGATCGCGCGCTGGCTCGAGGCGCAGCCGAAGGTGCGCCGCGTGATCTATCCGGGCCTGCCGAGCCACCCGCAGCACGAACTGGCACTGCGGCAGATGCCGCGCTTCGGTGGGATGCTGTCGTTCGAGCTCGACGGCGACCTCGACGGCGCGCGCCGCTTTCTCGAGCGCTGCCGCATCTTCGCGCTGGCCGAGAGCCTCGGCGGCGTCGAGAGCCTGATCGAGCATCCGGGACTCATGACGCACTCGCGGCCTCACGCCGGAGCGACGCCGCGAGCTCGGCATCGGCGACAGCCTGATCCGGATTTCCGCCGGCATCGAGGACGTGCGCGACCTGATCGCGGATCTCGAGCAGGCGCTGGCGTCGCTGGGATAGGGTCACTACCCGGGCAGAATAGTGGACGGGCAGCAGCAGACGCGCTGGCGGGAGGAACGGCGGTCATGAAGACCCGAACGGCGAGCCAGTCAAGATTGGTGAACGGCTGCTTTGCGGCCGGGGCCTGACCGGCCGGACGCGGCCATAAGCGGAACTTGCTCGAGCACAGCCGGATACCCGCTTCAGGCTGGGTGCGGGCATTCGCATCGGCCACCGCGAGTGGCTGCATGCGGCACAAGCGGTCATGCGCGGCGTCGAGCCGACAGTGCGGAATCGACCCGGAGCCGGCGCCGGGGCCGACCGGCCGCGGCGCCACTCTCTATCGCGCTATGGTGTCCCCATCACCTCCCTCCAGCGCATCGCATCGTGAATCCGATGGCGGGCGCTCGGATGATGGAAGAAGACCACCTCCTCAAGGCGCCCCGGATCAGGTTTGCGGTAGTCCGAAAGTTTCAGCATCACCTCGGCAAAGCCATGTGGATCGCGGGCTAGATTCAGGCCGAAGCGGTCGGCCTCGATCTCCTGGATACGGATGATGCTGTGAAACACCGGTGTGGCCGCCAGCATGAAAACAGAGAATACTGCGGCCAGCAGTGGCAAGCTGGCCACATCGGCCACGGTCTGCGTGCCCCAGTGGTGCCCATAGCGCGCAAACAGCTGGCGCATCCCCCACTGGCAGAACAGCAATCCGAATAGGATAAGTAGCCCGAACTGCATCAACATCTTCGGCGCGTGGTTGAGCACATAGTGGCCCAGCTCATGTGCCATCACGGCACGGATCTCGGGCAGAGAAGTGCGATTGAGCAGGTTGTCGTTGAGCCGCACCGCTGCCGTGCCGCCCAGACCGCTCACATTCGCGCTGACGCGTTCGGTTTGGCGCGAGGCGTCGAAGACGTAGACCTCATCAGCCGGCACGCCATTGGACTGCGCCATGGCCAGCACGGCGTCGCGCACCGGACCGTGCTCCAGCGGCTTGTAGGTGTTGAACAGCGGATCGATAAGGATCGGGCTGACGAATAGCATCAACGCCAGCAAAGCGGAGCAGGCGGCTGCTCCCCAGAGCCACCAGCGCTCGCCGGCTCGGCGGAACACGGCATACAGCAGCGCTACCGCCACCGCCGTGCCGACAACCTCGACGCCCAGGGTCAGGGTCCACTCGCCCCACCAGTCACCGGCAGTCTGCGCGGACATGCCATAGCTGTGTTCACGCCAGTACCGCCGGTAGAAGTTCAGTGGCAGCAGCAGCAGCCCGGTTGCCAGGCCGTAGACGGCTCCGTACAGGCCGTCGCGCAACAGGAGGGCACGGCGACCGACGCGCTGCGTCCAATCGCGCACGCGGGCCGAACGGCCGCCATGCAGCATCAGCGCGGCGATGGCGAGACCGAGCAGGAACTCCCAAAGCTGCAGCCAGTAGCCACCCTCGTCGTAGTCGTTGGATCGCATTACCGCTTCCCTGGGTAGGCGGTCGAGATAGGCCTGCGTGGCCAGCTTGGCATCGCGCGGCAGCGCCGCCCGCCAGGCATCGTCGACCGGTGCGATATGCAGCGGCGCGCGCACGCCGTCTTCGCCGGCGTGCGTATGCGGCTGAGCAAGCTCCGCCGCGCACACGGGCGCGCCAAGCTGCAGACAGCACAGCAGCAGCAGGCCGATGCGGCGCGTCAGCGCGGGCCAGAGAGTTGGAGCGTTCATAGGTGTGTTTGGACAGCGAAGCACGCAGTCTACTGAGCAGACCCGGCGGCGTCCCGTCGAATGCGATGAAACGGCAGGCGCCTGGGATCAGCTGCCTAAATAAAGGATGCGCAGGCCTGACGCTCGTGTCCCTTACGCTCCAGATGCCGCTGGCGGGTCTCGTCGCCCAGGCCCGTAGGACCGGCCGTTCGGGACCATCGCGCCGAGTGACTCTTCACGATGCTGAGCCGCCGCCGATCCCTACAACGCGAACTACCGCAACGGGTCG
>CAVWEX010000002.1:182500-648744 GCA_963754125.1 uncultured Gammaproteobacteria bacterium | reverse complement strand
GACCAGTTGATGCGCGTTGCGCACCGCGGCGCCGCGCAGCGTGTAGATGTTGTGGATCGTGCCGGTGACGTTCTCCGAGGACCAGAACGCCTTGAACTGCGGGAACCAGGTGTTCATCTCGACCGGCGCCTCGGTGTCCGGCGTGTTCTGGAACACCATCTTCACGCCGTCGAGCGTGATCTCCTCGAAGTCCTGCTGATCAGCCGGTTCGGGGCAATCAGGCCGACGCTGCCGGCGGCGACGTTCTTGCCGATCGCCTGGTCGACGTGCCCGTAGGGACCGCGCTGCAGCAGCACCGCGTACTGCCACTGCAGGCGACGCGACATCGCGTTGCCGGCGAACACGTTTTCGGAGATCGCCGCGTCCATGAAACCCTCAGGCGCGATCACCATCACCTTGCCGCTCGCGACGTCGGCCTCATCCACGACGCCGCGCACGCCGCCGAAGTGATCGCCGTGCGAGTGCGAATAGACGACCCCGACCACCGGCCGCTTGCCGAGCTTCTCGTTGATGAACTCGAGCGCGGCGCGCGCCGTTTCCTTGGCGGTCAGCGGGTCGAACACGATCCAGCCCGTGTCGCCCTTGATGAAGCTGATGTTGGCGAGGTCGAAGCCGCGCACCTGGTAGATGCGGCCCGGCACCACCTCGTAGAGGCCGAAGCCCATGTTGAGCACGGCCTGGCGCTGCAGCGACGGGTGGATGCTCGCGAAGTCCTGGCCTGAGAGCAGCCACTGGTAGCTGCCCATGTCCCAGGCGACGTGGCCGGCGTCGGCCATGATCTTCTTGTACGGCGGCGCGGCGATGAAGCCCTTCTTCGCCTCGTCGAAGTCGCGCTTGTCGCGAAAGGCAACTCTGCCTTGAGGCGGTCCCGCATCTCGAGCGTGAACGTTGACGGCGGCTTGCCTTGCGGATCGAAGTGGCCGGCCTTGATAGCACCTCCGTCCTTGGGCACGGCGGCACCCTCGGCCCCGTAGGCGGCAACCGCCACCCCCCCGGCAGCCCACAGCATCATCGACAGCGCAGAACCTCGAACGGGATGCATCGGTTGTTCCTCTCTTGCCAGGCGACTCTTGACGGACGCCGGCGCGACCGCGTGCTTCGGTTGACCGGGCGCGGAGTGTGGCCACCGAGACTCGATGCGTCCAATGCGGGTAAACTACGCCCGTCATGCACGCCACGCATGGACCGAAACACTCGTGAGTGATCGACGGCATGCCCACCGAGCTTCGGCAGTTACGTCACGTCATCGCACTGGCCGATCACGGCAACTTCGCGCGTGCGGCGGAGGCCCTGCGCATGAGCCAGCCGGCGCTGTCGCGAAGCGTTCAGGCCGTCGAGCGCGGGCTGGGCGCCCGACTCTTCCAGCGCACCTCGAGCGGGGCCGAGCCGACCGACCTTGGCCACCTGTTCGTGCTACGAGCTCGGCATATCCTGCAGATGAGCGAGGATCTCGGCCGCGAGATGGCCAAGGACCGCTCGCTGCAGTCCGGCCATGTGGCGGCCGGCGGTGGCCCCTACCCGATGCAATCGATGCTCCCGGTGGCGCTGACGCGCTTCGTGGCCGCGTACCCCGACGTTTCCGTACGACTGATCGTGCGGGACTGGGACGAGCTGCTGCAACGCCTGCGCGGCCGCGCGATCGAGCTGTTCGTCGCCGAGACCAGCACGCTCGAGAATGAGAGCGACATCTCGATCGAGGCGATGACGCCGCACCCGCTGTTCATGGTGGCGCGCGCCGGACATCCTCTTGCCGGGCGCAGCGCGCTCAGCCTGAGCGATTTTTTCGACTACCCGCTCGCTGCGCTGACCCGTCTTCCACCGCGCATCCTCGAACCGTTCCGCGCGGCGCAACGCCAGTCCGCCAACCCGGCAGCCCTGCTGCGCAATTTCCCGGCCATCGAGTGCAACGCCCTGCCGGTCGTCAAGGAACTGGTGCTCGGGACGGACGCGATCATGGCCACCACGTTACCGAGCATCCACGGCGACCTCGAAAGCGGCCAGCTGACGCTGCTCGGGTCAGAGCCGTGGATGTTGACGCGCTATGCAATCGTCACGCTGCGCAATCAGCAGCTGAGCGCGGCATCGGCCCGTTTCCGCGAGTTCATTCTCGAAGCCGAGCGCGCGATCTCTGCCTTGGAGGAGTCCCTGCTGGCGCGCTGGCAAACCGGTGCCGGCCCTGCGAAGGCACGAATCACTCGCAAGCCGCGCCGCCCGGCCAGCAGGCCGGCTCCGGGCAAGTAGTCGCCGCTGCACCAGCGGCCCGCGGCCGATGAGTGACTGCGGATTCTGTTAGGATTTCGACATATTCCCACGCGCTCCACGAGTACCGATGCATAGACTCACCGTCCTCGCGATTTCGCTCCTGATCCTCGCCGTCGCCAGCCCCGCGTCGCTCGCGGACTCGAGAACCGACCAGCGCCTCGAAGACTCGCGCGCGGTCTTCGAGTCGTTCACCTTCCTCACCGAGCAGTCGATCCCCACGTGGCTGCTGGAGCGGTCGTACGGCGTCGTCGTCCTGCCGAGAGTCATCAAGGGCGCGCTCGATCCTCGGTGGGCGCGGCGGACGCGGTGTGATGGCGGTGCGCAACCCGGACGGCTCGTGGAGCAATCCGGTGTTCGTGACGCTCGGCGGAGCCAACATCGGCTTCCAGTGGGGCGTGCAATCCACCGAACTGGTGCTGGTGCTCATGTCCCAGCGCAGCGTCGAGGGCATCGCGGGCGGCAAGGTCACGCTGGGGGCGGACGCGAGCGTCGCGGCCGGCCCCGTCGGCCGCTCGGCCGCGGCCGCCACCGACACGACCTTCAAGGCGCAGGTGCTGTCCTACGCGCGCAACGAAGGCATCTTCATTGGCGTCTCGCTGGACGGCAGCATCATCTCGGTGGACGACGGCTGGAACGCCCTCGCCTACGGCGTACCCGACGTACTGCCCTCGCAGATCCTCGCCGGCAAGGTCGCGGCGCCGCCGGCGGCGCAGGCGTTCACGGCCCTGCTGAACAAGGCGACCAGCGGTGCCGCCGCAGCGCCAGCCGAGGACGCGCCCGCCACGGCCCCCGCACCGGACGTCAAGTCGCCGCCGGACGCGCCGGCGGACGAGGCCAAGACCTACCCGATGGAAGACCCCGAGCCGGGCGCACCGCCGCCGACCTGACCCTGCGCCACAAGTGTCCGCGCCTCAGGGCGCGCCCTGGCGCAGCGCCTCTGCGAGGCCGGACCATGCCTTCGGGTCCATCACGAGGGTGGACAGCCCGTTGATGATGAACTGCACGCCGATGCAGATCATGAGGAACCCCATCAGCCGCGTCAGCGCCACCATGCCGGTCACGCCGAGCAACCGGTTGAGGCGCTCCGCGCCGCGCAGCACCCCCCAGCAGGTCAGTGCCACGATCAGGATGCCGGTCGCGACCCCGGCGAAGTCGAGCACACGCTCCCATCCCGGCCGCGTGCTCGCCTGCGACGAGAGGCTCATCACGACCGCGAACGTGCCCGGCCCGCTCAGCCCGGGCATCGCAAGCGGCGTGAACGCGACGTCGTCCTTCACCTGCGGCCGGTTCACGTCGCTCGCCGGCGCCGGCGCGTTCGGAAACAGCATGCGGAAGCCGAGGAACGCGACGATCATGCCGCCCGCGATGCGCATCCCCGGGATCGAGATGCCGAAGAAGTTCATGATCACGCCGCCCGCGACCAGAAAGCTCACCATCAGCACGAAGGTGTAGATGCAGGCACGGCGGACCTGCCGCTGGCGCTCCTCCACCGTCAGGTGCGAGGTCACAGTCATCACCAGCGGCACCGCACCCAGCGGATTGACGATGGGCAGGATCGCGAAGATGGCCGCGGCCATGTAGCCGACGTACGAGGTAAGCCAGTTCATGTGCGCACTCTAACCGGCCGCTAGAATCCGCGCATGTCGAGCTCTCCCAGCACTCCGCGCCTGCGCATCACCCTAGCCCTGTACGCCGGGGTACTGGCGCTGGTGGCGGTTTCGGAGCGCGACTGGGCCACGGGCCTTGCAGGCGAGGCGCTTCAGCTGACCGGACTCGCGTGCATCGCCTGCGCGGCACTCGGCCGCGTGTGGGCCTCGGTTTTCATCGCGGGTTACAAGGACGCGTCGCTGGTGCGGAGCGGGCCGTACGCGGCGCTGCGCCATCCGCTCTATGCGCTGTCGCTGCTCGCAGCCGTAGGCGTGGGACTCACGACGCGCAGCGTCGCGATCACGCTCGGCCTCGTCGCGGCACTCGGCGCGATCCACGCTGCCGCGGCTCGCCGCGAGGACGCCTTGCTGCGTGCGCGGCACGGCGCGGCGTTCGACGAGTATCGCCGCGCGGTGCGCGCGTTCCTGCCGCGATGGTCCGCGTACGCCGTTCCAGAGCAGCTGGAGATCCGGCCGCGCGTGCTGTGGAAATCGTTCCTCGACGCGGGCTCGCTGCTCGGCTACTACGCGCTGCTTCGCCTCGCCGACGCATTGCAACTCGCCGGCGTGATGCCCACCTGGCTCGTGCTGCCGTGACGGAGCCTGGCGAGGGGGCAGTCCACAAGCGCGACCTGTTCGGCACGGTCCGCCGGAGCGCAATCACGCGCAATTCAACGATCCAGGAGTGCGCCGAGCGTGACACCGGCGACGCCGCACGCGGCCTCGGCTGGCTCGCCCGTCGGCTGGCCGCGCGGGAAGCGCGGGCACTCGAGGCGCTGCGCGACGTGCCGCAGGTGCCACGACTCGTGAACTGGAACGGACGCAAGCTGCAGCGCAGCTGGCTCCCGGGCCTGCCGCTGCACCACGCCGCACCGCCGGCTCGCGCCTACTTCCGCGAGGCGCTCACCCTGGTGCGACGCATGCACGCCGCCGGCGTGCTGCACAACGACCTCGCCAAGGAGCCGAACTGGCTGGTCGGGCCCGACGGCCGTCCGGCGCTGGTGGACTTCCAGCTCGCGCTTCGTCCTCGGTATCGGGGGCGCCTGTTCCGGATGCTGGCCTACGACGATCTGCGGCACCTTCTGAAGCACAAGCGCACGTACTGCCCCGAGAGCCTCACCGCGCGGCAGCGGGCCGTGCTCGCGCGCCGCTCGCCCGTGGCGGCGCTGTGGGCGCGCACGGGCAAGCCGCTGTACCGCTTCGTGACGCGCGGACTGCTCGGCTGGTCGGACCGCGAAGGCGCGGGCGACCGCGGTACCCCTCAGGGGTCGAGCCGCTCGAACTCGAGCGACGGAGCATCGCCCGGCCGGAAGTAGAGGTAGCGGCCGCTCATCTGCTCGAGGGCCACCTCGCGCTGGTCGCGCGAGGCGTACCAGTGCTCCTTGGTCCAGTCGCTGCCCAGCAGGTTGCGCAGCGGGTCGCTGCGGCGCAGCCGGACGCGGATGCCGAAGGGCCGCTCGGCTGGCAGGGGCTGCCTGAGGTTGTGCTCGTGAAAGGTCGCCATGTCGTGTCGCGCGCGGTGAGAATCGTGCCCCGCCATTGTATCGCGGCGGAAGCCGATGCCGCGGATCGGCCCCCGCGCCGCGGATCAGAAGGTCCGGCCGAGCAGCAGGTAGAATCCGGCCGCGCCGCCCTCGCTCAGGCCCGCGGCGAGGTACACGGGACCGAGCGGACTCTCGGCGCCGAGGAACACACTGCCCGCCGCCACGAGGTCGCCCCAGTCCACGTCGTCGCGGGTCTGCCAGGCGTTGCCGGCCTCGAGAGAGACGCCGAGGTACGCCGGGAACTCGAAGAAGCCCGTGCCGCCGCGACTCACGCGCCGGAAGGCGATCGCGCGCGCGAGGCCGTACTGCGTGCCAGCGATGGCATCGGACGGCAGGCCCGAGAGCTTCAGGAACCCGCCCAGCGTGAAGAGCTGCTGCGGCGAGACCACGCGATCGTCGAGCGCCGAGCCCCACTCCATCCCGAAGACCGCGCTGTAGCGCTTGTGCGAGCGCGCCATCAGCCACTCCGCCTCCACGATGTCCGCGTCCTCGCTCGAGCCGAACGACTCGCGCTCGGCCCGCCAGCCCACGCTGAAGGCCTGGCCGTGCTTCGGGAAGTAGGCGCTGTCGAGCCGGTCGTAGCCGAACTCGAGGAATCCCGCGCCGAGGTCGAACTCGCGCCGCGGCAGGCCCGGATCGCCGATCATCACCTCGACGCTGCCGTCGCCGCGGCTGAATCCCGCACGCACCTCGCCCCAGTTGGACAGCTCCGCGCCGACCGCGAACGCAGCCTCCGATTCCCGCGAACGGTAACGCGCGACCCGGCGTCCGTCTTCGACGACCTGCAGGGTCTGCAGCTCGTAGCGAAGGCTCGGCGCGAAGAACACATCGCTGGTGAGGGACAGGGGCTGGAAGAACTCGGTGAACAGGCGCGGCTCCTCGCCGAGCTGCACGTCGACGAGCCACTCCGCATCGTAGCGGTTCAGCCCGGTCATCAGCACCCGCGCGCCCGCGTTCGCCGTGGCGCCGCCGTCGAAGTCCTGCTCGACGCTCACGCCCAGGCGCAGGAAGTTCGGGCCCCAGGACTTGCGGCGCGCATCGATCTCGAGCCCGAGCTCGCCGTCGTCACGGACCAGACGGTAGTCGACCGACTCGAAGCGGTCGAGGCCATACTGGCGGCCGAGCTTGCGCTGCAGGCCCGGCACGTCGAGCGGCGCGCCTGCGAGACCGCCGAACACCGCGTCGATGCGGGCGGCGTCCGCCTCGGACCTCGGCCCCGCCCGCACGAAGGCGAGCACCTCGTCCGGGTCGCGGTCGGCGCGACGCGAGGCGTGGTATGCGGCGTAGCGCTCCGGTGACAGCGATAGCGCCGCGAGCTGCGGGCGCACCGCCTCGAGCGCGGTGGCGCCCACGTCCATCACCTGCGGCACCTTGCTGAAGTCCACGGCCGTCATGCGACCGAGGTCCGGCTCGACCAGCACGTCGCCCTCCCCGAGCTGCGCGCGCGATTCGCGCGTGCCGCGCCGGACCATGATGCCGATCATCTGGTTGGTCACGTCGAGCGCGGAACCGAGCCCGTCGCGCAGCGCCAGCGGGAAGCTCACGTCCACGGCGATCACCACGTCCACGCCCATCTCGCGCGCGAGACTCACCGGCAGGTTATCGACGAGGCCGCCGTCCACCAGCAGGCGCCCGTCGATCTCCACGGGAGCGAGCACGCCCGGCGCCGACATGCTCGCGCGCAGCACGGTGGCAAGGTCGCCGGACCGCAGCACCACGGGCTCGCCCGTCTCGAGGTCCGTGGCGAGCGCACGGAACGGCGTTGGCAGCTTGTCGAAGTCCTGCTGGTCGCCGACGCGCAGGGTGGCGGTGCGCAACACCTGCGTGATCTTCTGTCCCTGCACGAGCCCGAGCGGCAGCGTCACGCCCTGGCCTTCGCGGAACCCGAGCGCCCCGCGCGCGAGATAGCTGCGGTCGTCCTGCTTGCGCCGGAACACGAGGTCTCGGCGCGGCGCCCGGTCGCGCAGCAGGTCCTGCCAGTCGAGCGTGCGGAACACCTCGGTGATCTCGTCGCCGTCGAGGCCCGCCGCGTACAGGCCGCCGATGACCGCGCCCATGCTGGTGCCGGCCACGGCGTCGATGGGAACGCGCATCTCCTCGAGTGCGCGGATCACGCCCACGTGCGCCGCCCCGCGCGCTCCGCCGCCGCTCAGCACGAGCCCGATGCGGGGGCGCTCGGTCGCCGCCTGCGGCACCGCCTCATCGGCGGTTCGCGCTGCGGCCGGCCACAGCAGCACGCAGGCGCTGGCGGCCATCAAGAAGTATCGGATCAGCATGTGCCCTGCTCCGGATCGACTGGCACGGATGGTAACAAACGGCATCGACGCCACGTTTCACGCACCAATGCCGGATAATCCAGTCTTTCTTCCGCCCTCCCGACACGATCGACTCATGCCTGCACGCCACACGCGCCCCCCGCGACCGCCGGCCGCCGTGGCGGTCGCAGCCTGCGCCGCCGTGGCTGCGCTGCTCGCACAACCCGCGGCGGCCGACACGACCACGGCCGCCCGTGCGGCCACTGCCGAAAGACTCGAGGAGATCGTCGTCACGGCCGCGCGCCGCCCCGCGTCGTCGTTCGCCACCCCACTCAGCCTGAGCGCCGTCGGCAGCGATGCCATCCGCCTGCTCGGCGCCACGCACCATGCCGAGGTGCTCAATCGCGTGCCGGGCGTGATGATCCAGCGCGGCAGCGGCCAGGAGAGCCTCACCGCGATCCGCTCGCCGGTGCTCACGGGCGCGGGCTCGTGCGGCGCCTTCCTGTTCCTCGAGAACGGCGTGCCGATCCGGCCGGTCGGCTTCTGCAACGTCAACGAGCTGTTCGAGGTCAACACCGAGCAGGCCGGGGCGATCGAGGTGCTGAGAGGGCCGGGCACGGCGCTGTACGGCTCGAGCGCCATGCACGGCACGGTCAACGTGCTGCAGCCCGCACCCGAGGCGCGCCCGCTGCGCGCCGTGGGCCTCGAGGCCGGCCCGTCCGACTACGGCCGCGTGAAGCTCGCCGGCCGCTTCGACTCCGGCGACACGGCCTACGGCCTCGCCGCGCACTACACCCACGACGGCGGCTGGCGCGACGACGCCGGCTTCGACGAGGCGAAGTTCAACGCCACCGCAGCGGGTCGCTGGCGCGATGAGCCTGCACGGATCGACTTCGCGGCCACCGTCCTCGACCAGGACACGGCGGGCTTCATCACCGGCAAGGACGCCTACCGCGACGAGCAGGCGAGCCGCGCCAATGCGAACCCCGAGGCCTACCGCGAGGCGCACGCGCTGCGTCTGACCGGCCTCCTCGAGCGACCCGGGGCCGCGGGTGCGCGGCTCGAGCTGCGGCCGTACCTGCGCAGCTCGCGCATGGAGTTCCTGCAGCACTTCCTGCTCGGCAAGCCGCTCGAGCGCAACGGCCAGGAGAGCCTGGGGCTCATGAGCACGCTGGTGTGGGACGAGCGCGAGGACCGCCTGCTGGTCGCGGGACTCGACCTCGAGCTCGCGGACTCCTTCCTGCTGCAGGAACAGGACGGACCCACCACCGACGGCACGCCGCCGGCCAATGCGATCCGTCCGGCCGGCAAGCACTACGACTACTCCGTTCGCTCACACGTCGCCGCGCTGTACGTGCACGGCGAGCGACGACTCGGAGAGCGGATCACCGCCACCGCCGGGCTGCGCGCGGAGGCGGTGGGCTACGACTACGACAACCGCATGCTTGCCGGCAACACGGACGAGAACGGCGTGCCCTGCCTGCCCGCAGGCTGCCTCTACAGCCGCCCGGCGGACCGCACCGACTCGTTCGTCAACCTGGCGCCGAAGCTGAGTGTTTCGGTCGAGCTGAGCGAACGCGTCGCGGCCTATACCGCGGCCTCGATGGGCTTCCGTCCGCCGGAGATCACCGAGCTCTACCGGCTGCAGCGCGACCAGCAAAGCGCCGACCTCGACTCCGAGCGTCTCGACGCGCTCGAGGCGGGCATCAAGGGGTCGTTGCCGTCGCTCGACGTCGCGCTGGCGCTCTTCACCATGCGCAAGCGCGACGTGATCCTGCGCGAATCCAATGGCTTCAACGTCGGCGACGGCGAGACCTCGCATCGCGGGCTGGAATACGAGCTGCGCTGGCGCCCGCTCGCTGCGCTCGAGCTCGGCGCCGCCGGGACGTTCGCCCGCCATCGCTACGAATTTTCGCGGGCGGTCGAGGGCGGCGAGATCATCGCCGACGGCAACGACGTGGACACGGCGCCGCGCCAGCTGCATCGCGCCGCGCTGCGCTGGGACGCCGCGGAGCGTCTCGCGCTCGAGGGCGAGTGGCTGGTGGTCGGCGAGTACTGGCTCGATGCGGCCAACGCCCACCGTTATCCGGGCCACGAGCTGCTCAACCTGCGCGGCCGCTGGCAGCTCGCGCCGCAGTGGGCCGTCACGCTGCGCCTCACCAACGCGCTGGACCGCGACTACGCCGACCGCGCCGACTTCGCATTCGGCAACTACCGCTACTTTCCCGGGCGCGGCCGCGCGCTGTTCGCGGAGGTCGCCTGGGCGAGACCCTGAGCGATTTCAGGCGACGCGGCGCAGCGCTTCCCAGTGGCGCGGCGGCGCGCCGAACCAGTGCAGCCGCGCGGCCAGCGCCGCCACCTCGCCCACGACCAGCAGCGCCGGTGACTCGATGTCGCCGCGCCTCGCGACATCCTCGAGTTCGGCCAGCGTGGCGAGCGTGACGCGCTGCTGCGAGCGGGACGCATGCTCGACGATCGCCACGGGTGTGGCGGCATCGCGCCCGTGCCGCAGCAGCCGGTCGCGGATCGCACCCAGCCCCGCCACGCCCATGTAGAAGGCGAGCGTCTGCCGCTCCCGCGCCAGCGACGCCCAATCGAGCGTGTCGAGCGAATCGCTACAGTGCGCGGTGACGAGCCGCAGCGACTGCGAGTGCTCGCGGTGGGTGAGCGGAATCCCCGCGTACGCACCGCACGCGAGCGCCGCCGTGATCCCCGGCACCACTTCGAACGGGACGCCGTGGCTCGCGAGGAACTCGAGTTCCTCGCCGCCGCGGCCAAATACGAACGGGTCGCCGCCCTTCAGGCGCACGACGCGGCGCCCGGCGCGCGCGTGCTCGAGCATCAGCGCGTGGATCTGCTCCTGGGGCACCGAATGCGCGCGGGCGGACTTGCCCACCGGGATCCGCAGCGCGTCGCGGCGCGCGAGGTCGAGGACGTCGTCGGAGACCAGCCGGTCGTGGAGTATCACGTCGGCCTCCTGCAGCGCGCGCAGTGCATTCAGCGTCAGCAGCCCGGGGTCGCCCGGGCCGGCGCCCACGAGCACCACGGAGCCCGCGGCCTCGCGCGCCGCGGACTGCAACAGTCGCTCGAGTTCGCGCTCGGCCGCCTCCGGCCGGCGGCGCCGCAAGCTCGCCGCCACCTCTCCCCGCACGACCGACTCGTAGAAGCGCCGGCGGGCGCCGAGATCGGGGAACGCGCCCTTGATGCGCCCGCGCCAGCGCTCGAGCAGACCCGCGAGGCCGCCGAGCGACTCCTCGAGCAAGGTCTCGAGCCGCTCGCGCACGAGTCGCGCGAGCACCGGCGCCACGCCCCCGCTCGAGATCGCGATCACGAGCGGCGATCGGTCCACGATGGCCGGCACGATGAAGCTCGACCGCGCGGCGTCGTCCACCACGTTGACGAGCACGTGGCGGGCACGGGCGGCCGCGGCGACGCGCTCGTTGAGTCCGGCGTCGCTGGTCGCCGCCACCACCAGGGCCACGCCCTCGAGCTGGGATTCGTCGAACTCGTGCGCGAGCCAGGTGACGACGACCCACCGTGATCCGGCGCCACATCTCGCGCGCCACGATCTCCACGCGGGCGCCCGCCTCGAGCAGCAGGCGCGCCTTGCGCTCGGCCACCTCGCCGCCGCCCACCAGCAGCACACGCTGGCCGCGCAGGTCCGCAAACAGGGGGAAGTAACGCACGCCGTGCCCTACCCTTCGAGCCCGTGCAGCCCGCACTCGCGCTTCAGGCCGAAGAAGCGGGTCGCCTCGGCGTCGCCGGCTTCCGCGAGCGAGCGCGTGGTGTGCCAGTCGCCGATCGAGACGTAGCCCGCGTGCCAGAGCGGGTGGTAAGGCAGCTCGTGGCGGCGCAGGTAGTCGAACACCTGTCGGTCGTTCCAGTCGAAGATCGGGTGCACCTTCCAGCGGCCGTCGCGGAACTCGAGCGGCCTCAAGCCCCGGCGCGTCCGCGCCTGCAGGCGACGCAACCCCGCGAACCAGCTCCCGACCCCGAGTTCTGCCAGCGCACGCTGCATGGGCTCGCGCTTGCGCAGCGCGTTGTAGCGCTCGATGCCCTCCACGCCCTGCTCCCAGATCCGCCCGTGGCGTGCCTCGAGCCAGGCCGGCGAAACGCCGGGCTGGTACACCTTGAGGTTGAGTGCGAGGCGCACCGCGAGCTCGTCCACGAAGCGGTAGGTCTCCGGGAACAGGTAGCCGGTGTCGATCAGGATCACCGGGATCGACGGCGCGGCGCGCGTGACGAGGTGCAGCGACACCGCGGACTGCGCGCCGAAGCTCGAGCTCAGCGCGTGCCCGCCCGGCAGGTGGCCGAGCGCCCACTCCACGCGCGCGGCCGGCGTCCATGCGCTCGAGCTGGGCGTTCGCTTCATCGAGCAGCGCGGGCTCCTCGGCCGCAACTGCCGGATCCCAGGCCAGTGCCCTCATGCGGCCCCCTCGCGCGCTGCTGCGGCCGCGACCAGGCCAACCCGCCACGCGAAATCGCCGAAGCGCTCACCCGCCGCTCGCTCCGCGGCGAAGCGCGCAAAGGCCTGGTCGAGTTCGGCGAGGATCGTCGCCTCGTCCACGTTCTCGCGGTAGAGCACGTTCAAGCGCTGGCCGCGTCCGTCGCCACCGAGGTGCAGGTTGTAGCGGCCCGGCGCCTTGCCCACGAGCGCGACTTCGGCGAGGTACGGACGCGCGCAGCCGTTCGGACAGCCGGTGATGCGCAGCACCAGCGGCAGATCGCCGCAGGCCGTGTGCCGCCAGCAGCCGCTCGACCTGCCGGCCGAACGCGGGCAGGTAGCGCTCCGCCTCCGCCATCGCCAGCGGACAGGTCGGCAGCGCCACGCACGCAAGCGCGTCGCGGCGCACCGGCGTGCTGCGCGCGTGTACGTCGAGCCCGTGGCGAACCACCAGCGCGTCGATGAACTGGCGCTCGGAGCGCTCGACGTTGGCGACGATCAGGTTCTGGTTGGGCGTGAGGCGGAAGTCGCCGCGATGCACCTTCGCGATCTCTCGCAGGCCGGTGAGCTTCTTCGCCTTCGCGCGTGTCGGCCACGCGGCCGGCCTCGATGCGCAGCGTCAGGTGCCAGCGGCCGTCGAACCCCTCCACCCATCCGAACCGATCGCCGGTCGAGGTGAACTCGAACGGCCGCGCCGGCTCGAGTGCGAAGCCCTGGCGACGCGTGACCTCGGTCACGAACCAGTCGAGCCCGCGGGCGTCGATCGTGTACTTGAGCCGCGCGTGCTTGCGGACCGCGCGGTTGCCGAAATCGCGCTGCGTCGTGACGACGGCCTCGGCGACCGCGAGCAGCTGGTCGGGCGTGAGGAAGCCGACCACGTCGGCGATGCGCGGATAGGTCGTGGGATCGCCGTGCGTGGCGCCGAGGCCGCCGCCCACGGTGAGATTGAAGCCCTTGAGTTCGCCGTCCTCGACGATGGCGATGAAGCCGAGGTCGTGGGCGAACACGTCCACGTCGTTGACCGGCGGCACGACGATCGCGGCCTTGAACTTGCGCGGCAGGTAGGTCGGCCCGTAGATCGGCTCGACCTCCTCCGTGCCCGCGACCTTCGCGCCGTCGAGCCAGATCTCGTGGTAGGCGCGGGTGCGCGGCAGCAGGTGCTCCGACAGGCGCCTGGCCCACCCGTAGACCTCGGCATGAGCGCGCGACTCGACCGGGTTGGCGCTCGCGAGCACGTTGCGGTTCACGTCGCCGCAGGCCGCGATGGTGTCGATCAGCGACGCGTTGATCGCCGCCATGGTCGCCTTGAGTTCGGTCTTGATCACGCCGTGGAACTGGAACGCCTGCCGCGTGGTGATGCGCAGCGTGCCGTTGGCGTAGCGGCGCGCGATGTCGTCGAGCGCGAGCCACTGCGCCGGAGTGCACACACCGCCCGGCAGCCGCGTGCGGATCATGAAGCTGTAGGCGGGCTCGAGCTTCTGGCGGCGCCGCTCCTCGCGGATGTCGCGGTCGTCCTGCTGGTAGCTGCCGTGGAACTTCACGAGCACCGTGTCGTCCTCGCGGATCGCCCCGGTGAGCGGGTCGGCGAGGCTCTCGACGAGCGTGCCGCGCAGCAGCCGGCTGTCGCGCTTGATGCGCTCGACGGGTGAGGATTCGCTCATCTCAGTACACGTCCCGGAGGTAGCGCCGCTCGTCGGCGAGGCGGCGGACGTAGGCTTCGGCGGCGTCGCGGTCGAGCCCGCCGTGCTCCGCGACCACGTCCACCAGCGCCGCGTGCACGTCCGGCGCCATGCGCTCGGCGTCGCCGCAGACGTAGAGATGCGCGCCGCCCTCGAGCCAGGCGTAGAGCTCGGCACCCGCCTCGCGAAGCCGGTCCTGCACGTAGGCGCGCGGCGTCCGGTCGCGCGAGAAGGCGAGGTCCACGCGGTCGAGCAGTCCCTTGCGCGCCGCGTCCTGCCACTCGACCTGGTAGAGGAACTCGCTGTCGAAGTGCCGTGCGCCGAACACCAGCCAGTGCCGGCCCGTGGCGCCCTGCGCCTCGCGTTCCTGCAGGAAGCCGCGGTAGGGCGCGACGCCGGTGCCCGGGCCGATCATGATCACGTCGCGCGACGGGTCCTGCGGCAGCCGGAACCGCTCGTTGGGCTCGACGAACACGCGCACGGTGGCGTTGTCGCCGGTGAGGCCTGCAAGGTGTGCCGAGGCGGCGCCCAGGCGACGCTCGCCGTCGCGCTCGTAGTCCACGCACGGCGACGGTGAGATGCGCCTCCTCGCCCACCGCCGCCCTGCTCGAGGCGATCGAGTACAGGCGCGGGGCGAGCGGCCGCAGCGCACGCGACCAGCGCCTCCGCCTCCCAGGCGGCCGGGTAGCGGCGCAGCACGTCCACGAGCTGTGAATCCTTGAACAGCCTGCGCAGCCGCTCCTCGTGGCCGGCGCTCGAGCGTCTCGACGAGTTCGGCGCTGCCCGCGCGGTCGGCGTGCTGCACGAGGAACGGCCGAGTGAGCCGGGTGATCTCGCGGTGACCGCCGAGCCACTCCCGCAGGCTGCGGCCCTGACCGTCCAGGGTGACGACCTCGTCGCCATCGAGGCCCAGTGCGGTCGAGCACGCCGTCCACCACGGCCGGCGGGTTCTCGTGCCAGACGCCGAGCGAGTCGCCCGGCTGGTACTCGAGGCCCGAGCCGGCGAGCGAGATCTCGAGGTGGCGCACATCCTTCGACGCGCCGCGGCCGGTGATCCGGTCGTTGGCGAGCACGGCCGCCGGGTAAGGCTGCTCACGGCTGTACTTCGGCGATGCCGGCACACTGCGCAGCCGCGTCACGGTCGCCCCTGGCGGCGACTCCCAGCGACTCGCGCGCGCCGCTCACCACGCGTTCCGTCCACGGAGCGGCGAGCGGGCTCGTAGTCCACGTCGCAATCCACGCGGTCGATCAGCCGCTGCGCCCCGAGCTCCGCCAGCCGCTCGTCCACCTGCCGGCCCGTCTCGCAGAACTTCGGGTAGCTCGAGTCGCCGAGCGCGAGCACCGCGTACCTGAGCTGCGGCAGCTGCGGCGCGCGCCGTGCCCGCGAGGTGCTCGAGGAAGCCGCGGGCGTCGTCGGGCGGATCGCCGTCGCCGTGCGTGCTCATCACGACCGTGAGCAGGCGCTCCTGCGCGAGATCGCGCAGCGGGTAGTCGCGCGCCGCATACACGCGCACCGCGAGGCCCGCGGCCTCGGCGGCTCGGCCGAGCCGCTCGGCGATGCGTCGCCCGTTGCCGGTCTGGGAGCCGTACACGACGGCGAGGCGTGCCGCCGGCTCGGCCTGCGCGGCGGCGGATGGTGCAGTGGCGGCCGCGGGCAGCACCTGCACTTCGTTGGCGGCCGCGCCGCGGCGTGCGCGCGTAGGCGATGCCGGCCGCAAAGCCGGACAACCACTGCAGCGCCGCGGGCTCGAGGCCGTCCACGACTCGACGCAGCAGCTCGCCGCGCTCCGCATCGAGCGGACCGAGCTGCGGGGTAACGGCAGGGATCGCGGTCATGGCATCGCCTCCAGCCGGGAAGGCTGTGGACCGATGCTAGGGACCGCAGGGTACCCGGCGGAAAGGCCGGGTCGTTATGTGCTCATGCGCGCGGTGGGCGCAGCGCGCTCAGGGCGCATGGAACCGCTCAGGGCAGGTCGAGGTCCGGCGCCTCGGTCGACGCGAGTCGCGGGCCGATCGGACCGCCGAGCCGGGCGCGCAGCGAGACCGGGGTCTCCTCGCCCAGGATCGCCCCGTAGTACGCGGCGTTCGACAGCACCTTCTTCACGTAGTCGCGTGTCTCGGTGAACGGGATGGTCTCGGCCCACATCGCCGGCTCGAGCTCCGGGCCGTTGCGCCAGCGACGCGGCCGGCCGGGTCCCGCGTTGTAGGCCGCGGCGGCCAGCGCCTGCGAGCCCTCGAAGTCGTCGAGCAACAGCTTGAGGTAGCCCGTGCCGAGCCGCAGGTTGGTGTCGCGGTCGTTGATCAGGCCGGGTCCGTAGGGAACGCCCAGCCGCCTGGCCGTCCACTTTGCCGTCGCCGGCATGAGCTGCATGAGGCCGGAGGCGCCCGCGTGGGAGCGCGCGTCCGTGATGAAGCGCGACTCCTGCCGGATCAGTCCGTACACGTACGCCGGATCCACGCCGGTGCGCTTCGACTGCGCCACCACGGCGTCGCGGAACGGCGTCGGGAAGCGCTGCGCCACATCCACCTCGCCGCGCGTTCGGTCGCTGGTGTTGATGCAGCGATCCCACACCTGCCGGTCGCAGGCGAGCTGGGCCGCCGCGAGCAGCTGCCGGTCGTCCATGCCGCGCAGCGTGAAATTCCATTCACGCACGCCCTCGCTGCGCAGGTCGATCGCGATCAGGTGCAGCGCTCGTGCGAGGCCCGCAGTGCGCGTGGCCGCGTCGCGCTCCGCCGCGGTGAGCGGGGACGGTCGCGCAGGCAGTTTCAGTGGGCGGCCGAGGTCCTCGGCGGCGAGCTTGCCGTAGAAACTCATCTGCGCCGAAAGCGACTCGAGTTCGCGCGCCGCATGCGCCCGTTGCGGATCGCCGTCCGCACCGGGTTCGGCCAGCGCCCGGTCGGCGCGCGCACCCCAGTAGATCCACGTGGAATCGGCGCGCTCGGTCGCGCTCATCGCGTCGATCGCGGTGCGCACCGAGTGCCATTCGGTCGGCGTGCCGCGCAGCGCGGCGCGGACCTGCCAGGCGAGCGTCTCATCCGAGAGCGGCAGCACGGCACCGGAGCGGAGCGCCGCTGCCTCGGCACGCCGGAACCAGGCGGCCGCCTCGGGCTGCAGGCGCAACGCGGACTGCCGCCCGACCTGGGCCCACGCCCACGCCGCCCACTCCGGCGGCAGGCGCGTGGCAAGGCCGGTATCGAGTCGTCGCGCCGCGAGCGCGGGATCCGTGCTCGCGAGGCGCGCCAGCGCGAGCGCATCGAGCGCATCCGCGGGACGTCCGGCCGGTGCACGAGCGAGCGTCTTCGCCGGTTGGCTCCACCAGGGTGTCTGGGCGCCCGGCACGGCCCCGAGCAGGCCGAGCGCACTGCGTGCCGCGCCGGCCCGGTTCAACTCCGTGGCGTGACGCACCTTGCGCCACACCTCGCGCTCGCCGAACACACCGGCCGTCAGCAGCGTGCGCGCCATGTGCTGGCAGCCGTCGTCCGCGTCGCGCTGCGCGAGCCAGGCCTCGAGCGCGCGCTCGCGCACCGGTCGGCCGTCGAGGTGCTCCGTCACGATCGCGTAGCAGGCGACCTGCGGATCGTCGTTCATGCGGAAGCGCGGGTAATCGCGGCCGAACGCCTGCCAGTCGCGCCGCTTGCCGAGCTCGAGCAACCAGTCGTTGCGCAGGCGGTCCTCGACGTAGCTGCCGCTCCAGCGTGCGTAGAACGCCTCGACCTCGGGAACCGTCGCGCGGGCAAGCCGGAGGTTGAGGTCCCAGTAGTCGGCCCACGGCGCGAGCGGGTGGCCCTGCGCCACGAGCTTCGTGCGGGCGGCGGCGAGACCCGCCGCGTCGCGCCGGCCGTGCGCTTCGCGGGCCGCGACGACCAGACTGTCGCCTGCGTTCGGGACGCTCGCCAGGCCCGGCACGGCGAGGACCGTGCCGAGCAGCGCCCACGCGATGCGGCACGCCGGCCAGCGGCCCGGGGAGCGTGTGATCGAACGGCGGTCGACGGACATTTCCACTGCGCGGGTCGTCATCGGCAGGTGCCAGTGGAAATCACGTATACCGGAGATTTCCCCGCCTGAAAAGTCCAATTCAGGCCGCGGGTTGCACCACATTGCTATCGGCTGGTCGATGAGCTCCCTGGGTGACTGCGAAGGCCCTCAGGCCGGGAAGAACTCGATCGGCTTGGTCGTGGTCATGGGCGCGACGTCGCGCGCCTCGAAGCGGAACATGCGCACGCGCGCCGCGAGCTTGCGCTCGAGCTCGGCGTCGCCGAGGTCGCTCGAGACGATCCGGCAGTCGGTCACCTCGCCCGACGGCGCGATGGTGACCTCGAGCACGACCTTGCCCTGCAGCGCCGGGTTGTCGCGCAGCGCGCGCGCGTAGAGCGCGTAGATCGCCGACTTGTTGCGGTCGAATACGAGTTCGACCTCCTCACGCGTGCGCGAGGCCTGGCTGCTGCGGCCCGTGCGCTGCACGTCGCTGGCCGGCGCCGCCTCGACGCTCGAGGCGACCTTCGCGGTGGCGTGCCCCGCGAGGGCCGTGGAGCCACCGCCGAAGCCGCTGCTCGCCTTCGACACCGCGATGCCGCCGCTGCCCTCGCCCGTCCGGGCCGTGAGCAACGCCCGGTCGACGCGGGACTTCTCGCCCGCGCCGGTGTTCAACGCCTTCGTCGGCGCCGTGGGTTCGACGTCGAGCGCACGCAGCTCGGCGAGCTGGTCGCTGAGCGCGAGCAGGCCGCTCTCGGCCGCTTTCTTGCGTGGATCGGGGCGCGGTGGAGCCTCCGCGGCCGGCGCCGGCACGGGCTTCGGGCGCTCGGTACGCTGGACGACCTCGGGCTTCGGCTGCGGCCGCGGCGGTTCCACCTTGGGCTCGGGCGGCGGCGGCGGCTTCGGGCGCTCGAGCAGGAACTCGACGACGCGCTCCGGTACGGCCGGCGGCACCACCTGCGAGCGCTCACGCTCCGGCAGCAGGGGAATCACGATGCCGAGCCCGATGAACAGGCCGATCGCGGCGCCGAGTACGCGGCGTACGCGGCGCTCGTCGGCGGGCGACGGTGTCCAGGGCAGCTCGTAGATGCGGTAGGCAACGGCAGTCATGCGACGGACCTCAGGCGCCGACGCGCGCCGTGAGCGCCTGCTCGCGCTCGACCACCGCGAGCGAGACCTTCGAGTAATCGGCCGCCGAGCAGCTCGCCACGATCTTGCGAAGCACCGCGTACGGCAGCGACTTCTCCGCCATCACCGTGACCTCGCGGGGCGCGTCGGCGTCGCCGAGCCGAGGTGGCGCCTGGGCGCTGAGCGCCGCCTGCAGTGCGTCGACGACGGGCGCGTCCGAGCCCGTCACCTCCGACACCGACACCACGGCCTCGCCGTTCACGTACAGCATGTCCCTCGTGACCGTGACCACGGTGGCCGGGTTCGGCTTGCGCTCCGACACCGATTGCGGAATCGAAATGTTCTTCGTGTTGGGCAGGATCTCCGTGTCCGCGGAGTGCACCAGCAGGTACACGACGAGGATCATGAGCATGTCGATCATCGGGATGAGCGTCAGCGGACCGTGGCCGCCGCCGGACTTGCCGTGGCGCGCGTGGCGCGCCTTGCCCGTGCGGATCATGTCGGCGCGTCCCCGAGCGCGATCTGCGGGAACAGCTCGCGGCGCACGACCTTCCCGCCGTCCGTGCTCTGGCGCACGCGCACCGCGTCCATCACCTGCACGATCGTGTCGTAGTCCACGTCCTCGGCGACGAGCAGCGTGGCACTGGTCTTGTCCGGGTGGCGCGCCTTGACGCCCTCGAGGTACGCCGAGAGGCGCACGACGTCCTGGCCCGAGGCCGTGACGGGCACGGTCTCGAGCACGCCCTGGTGGCGGTCGGCCACCTCGAGGCCGCTGCGGCGCACGATCACCTCGAGCTCGAGCGTCGGCACGGCCGGCGCCGCCTGCGCGCCCGGTCCCGGCAGGTGCACCTCGAGGATGCTGGTCTTCGAGAACACGGCCGTGAAGATCAGGAAGAACGCGAGGATGACCATCACATCGAGCATCGGCACGATGTTCAGGTCGTTGCGACCGCGATAGCGCGCGTGATTGCGCAGCTGCCGGCGGGCGAGCTTCGAGCTCTTCATGCGCGGGCGGTCCCGAGGATCTGTTCGGTCGAGCGCGCCTGCGCGGCCGCGGTGGCCGGCTGCGGCACCTGCTGGCGGCGCTCGCTGATGCTGTTGAGGAACTTGATGGAGGCCACCTCGAGGCTGTCCACGAGCTCCGTGGTCTTGGTCTCGAGGTACATGTGCGCGAGCAGCAGCGTGATCGCAAGACCGAGGCCCAGCGCCGTGTTGTTCATCGCGACCGAGATGCTCGCCGAGAGCATCGCGGCCTTCTCGGCCGGGTTCACCGCCGCCACGGCCGCGAACGCGTTGATCAGGCCGATCACCGTGCCGAGCAGGCCCATCAGCATGCCGACGTTGGCGAGCGTCGCGAGGTAGTGCGTGCGCTTCTCGAGGTGCGGGATGACCTCGATGAGGCTCTCCTCCATCGCCTTCTCGATGTCCTCGCGGCGATGGGCCGTCGAGATGCGCGACATGCCGTAGCGCATGATGGTCGAGAGCGCCGAGTCCTGCTTCTCGGCCACCTCCATGGCCTTGCGGAAGTTGCCGGACTGGATCAGCGGCGCGAGCTCCGCCCACAGGCGACGATTGCCCTTCGAGACGCGGGTCAGGTAGATGAAGCGCTCGGCCGCGAAGCCGAGGCCAACGGCGAACACCGCGGCGATCGGGTACAGGAAGGGGCCTCCCTGCTTGAAGAAGTTGACGATCATGTCGATGGAATTCATGGTTCCTGGGCTCCGGGGGACGGTCGGTCGGGACTTTGCGACGAGAGGTCGCGGAAATACGTGATCTCGCGCCGGAATTCGTCACGATCCAGCGGCGAGAGCACTTCCTCGATCAGGCTGCCCATCGGGCGGTCGGGGCCGGCGGGTGGCTCGGCGGCCTTCCAGGGCACGATGCTCATCACCTTGGGCAGTTCGCGATTGCCGGTGATCGCGGTGGACTCGAGCTCGAGGCGATCGAGCGCGCGTGCCTTCGGCTTCGCCGGGGGCGGCGCGTCGGTGGCCTCGGCGGCCGGGACGACGGCGAGTGCGGCGAGCAGCGCGAGCAGGAATACGCGCGTCGCTCCATGCTTCATGCCATGCCTCATCACGTGCCTCATGGTTGGGCCTCCGCGGTGCGCTGCACGCGCTCGAGCCGGGTCTTCAGTTCCGCGAGCCAGGCCGCGACGCGCGAGTCCGCTTCCCCGGTCAGCGCCTGGTAGCGCTCGTAGTGCGGCAGGGCCGCCGCGGGATCGTCGAGATACAGGTCGAGCAGGATGGCGAGGTTGCACTCGGCATCGGCCGACATCGGGTCCGCGGCAATGGCCTGCCCGTAGGCGGCTCGTGCGTCCTCGAAGCGGCCGAGCCGCCGATAGGCGATGCCGAGCCGGTTCAGCGCCGCGGCATCGGCGGGATTGGCAGCGAGCGCCGACTCGATCGACTCGATCGACTCGAGGCCAACGATCTGCGGCTCGGCGCCGGCCTCGCGCTCGGCGCGCGCCCAGCGCCCCGGCTTGAGCTCGGCGAGGGCCGCATAGCTCCGCTGCACCCACTCGTCGTAGAGGCCGTCGGCCGCACGGCGCACGTTGCGCTCGTGGATGTCGATCGCTTTCTCCTCGAACGGGAACGCCTGCTCCTCGAGCAGCAGGTCGTACTGCTCGAGCTCGTCGGCGGCGAGGTTGCGCGGACGCTCGGACTCGAGCAGTGCGCGGCCGAAATCGCGGTACAGGTCCGCCATCGCGTAGCCGGCGGCCGTCGTGACCTCCGGGACGGCGTATTCGGACGCCCGCGCGTAGGCCCCGAGCGCGGACTCGAGCGCCTTCTTGCGCGCGAGCAGCGAACGCTCGAGGGGCACGGCGAGACGGACGGCGCGCGCCGCGGCGTCGAGCGGACGTGCGAGCTCGAGCGAGGCCTGCGCGGCGAGCAAACGGCTGCGGTCGCTGCGCGCGGCACCCGCGGCCGCATCCGCCGCCACGAGTTCGCCGAGCCAGCGCTCGCGCTCGTGCGCGTCGCCGGCAGCCTTTGCGAGCTCTGCGAGTTCGTGGCGCGCCTCGATGGCCGGCGCGAGGGGCGCGGGGAACTCCTGCACGTAGGCCGCATACGCGCGTCGCGCCGCCGCGGTGTCGCCGGCCGATCCGTAGAGTTCCGCAGCCTGCCAGCGCGCCGCACGCCGCACGTCCTCAGGCTCGCCCGCGTTGGCGGCGACGCGCTCGAACTCGGCCGCGGCCGCGGCGCCGCGTCCGCCCTCGAGGTAAGCCACCGCCAGCTTGCGAGTCACCTCCGACTGCAGTGCGTGGTCCGGATGGTCGCGACGGAAGCCTTCGAGCACCGTGGCCGCCTCCGTCCACTCGCCGGTGCCGAGCAGGATCGTCGCCGCGTCGAACTCCGCGGCCGCACGCGTCGGCGAGGACGGCGCCACGACCGCGACGCGGCGGAACTCCTGCACGGCGCCCGCGAGGTCGCCGGCGGCCTGCTTCGCCTCGGCCTGCCGGTACACGGTCGCGGCGAGGCGCTCGATCGCCTCGGCCTGCAGCGGATCCGTCGCGGGAAGCCGGCGCACGAGCTCGCCGTAGGCGCGCTCCGCCTCGGCATAGCGCGCCGAATCGAACCAGGTGTGCGCGAGCACGGTCCACGCCACGAGCTGCTGGCCTGCGTCGGCGCGCGTCGCGGGCTCGAGCACGCGCTGCGCGACCGACTCGGCACGGTCGCGGTCGCCCGCGTCGAACAGCGCCTTGGTGGTGCGCGTCAGGACGCCCGGCGTCTCCGGGTGCGCGGGAAACGCGTCGGCGAACTTCAGCGAGGACTCGATCGCCCGGTGAGCAAGCGCGGGGCGTTCTTCCGGCGAGGCGCGCGACTCGGCTTCCGCGTAGGCCACGAGCGCGGCATAGCCCGCCCGCCCCGCCTCCGGGTGCGCCGCGTAGCCGTACGCGGCGCGCTCGTACTCCACCGCCGCCGCCTCGAAATGCGCGCCTTCGAACAACAGGTCGGCGAGCAGCAGCCGGGTGCCCGGGGCCTCGGGCGTGCCGTCGAAGCCCGCGAGGTACTCGCGGTACCAGCGCACCGCCGCGTCGCGCTCGGCCGCCGCCCCATCCTTCTGCGCCAGCGCGTGGTGATGCCGCGCGAGTTCGAGCAGGCTCGCCTGGACCGCGGCGCTGACCGCCGGGTCGACTGCACCGGCCTGGGCCGCCCAGTACGCGCTGCTCGGGCCGTACTCCTGCACCAGCTCGCGCTTGCCGTCGAGCACCAGCGAGGCAAAGCCGCCCTTCGCGTAGGCCTCGGTCGCGCGCACCAGCAGCAGCGGTGCCTGCGGGTTCATGGGTTCGCGACGGGCGTAGGCACGATACGCCTCGGCGCCGTCCTGATAGCGCTCCTTCTCGACGTACAGGTCGCCGAGTGCCGCGTACAGCCGCGAGGCGTACGGGACGGGCCCGTGGCGGTCGAGCGCCGCCTGCAGCGCGGGCGGACCGTCGCTGGCCGCGAACGTGATCGCGAGCGCGCGCAGCGCGTCGTCCGCAAGCTCACGCTCGGCACGGGAAAGGTCCACGTCGGGTCGCGGACCGCCGTCGGTCGCGAGCAGGTCGTCGAGCAGCACGAGGTAGGCGGAGTTGCTCTCCTCGTCCCGCCCCTGCTTGAAGAGCGACCAGGCGAACTTGTACTGCGCCTGCTGGCTGAATCCGGAGTGCGGCCCGGCCGCGAGCACGGCCGCGTAGGCCTGCTCCGCGTCGGCATAGCGCTGCGCGCTGAAGAACGCCTCGCCGCGCCGGAACTGTGCCTCCGCACCGTGCGCGCTGCCCGGATGCTCCCGCACCAGTCGCTCGAGC
This sequence comes from uncultured Gammaproteobacteria bacterium, assembly GCA_963754125.1. Taxonomy (GTDB): domain Bacteria; phylum Pseudomonadota; class Gammaproteobacteria; order Steroidobacterales; family Steroidobacteraceae; genus RPQJ01. The sequence goes on along the minus strand of CAVWEX010000002.1, from coordinate 625,027 downwards.
GTCGCGAGCGCCGCATCGGGATCATCGGCATGGTCGAGCGCGCGCGCGAGCTGGTAGAGCACGGCGTCCGCGCCGGCGTAGTCCGGTTGTTCGCCGAGCAGCTGACGGTATGCATCCACCGCGAGGCGGGCGGCCGACGCGGCCGCATCCGCCTGAGCGTCGCCGAGGGCCGCGAGCGCCTCGGCCTCGCCGAGACGAAGGTCCCCGAGCCGCCGCAGCGCCTGGGCGCGCAGCGCCGGGTCGGCGTCGGCGATCTGCAGGAACTCGGCGTAGCTGCGCGCGGCCTGCCCCTCGTCGGCCACGACGGCCTCGCCCGGGCGCACCGGGACGCTGCGCTGGGCGAGGTCGGCGAGCGTGCCCGGCTCGCGCGACTTGCGCGCGGCCTCGGCGGCTGGCAGCGCCGCGAGCAGGCCGCCGAGCACCGCGATGCGCAGCCACGGGCTCAACGCGCACCTCCCGCCGAGGCGCCGTCGTAGAGCGCGGCGAGCGCGAACTGCGCCTGCGTCGCGTAGCTGGCGAGCCGCGCCTTCTGCGCCTCGAGTTCACGGACGGCGATGTCCGCGAGCAGGCGCTCCTGGGCCGCAGCGGCTGCGTCGATGGCGGGCTGCAGCCGCTGCACGCGCCGCTCGATGCCACGCACGCGCTCGGCGAAGCCCTCCGTGCTGCGCGGCGCGAGATCGCCGGCCTGTTCCACCAGCGCCCGCCGCCGTCGGGCCTCCGCGAGCGCCGCGTCCGTCTCCGCGAGGCTCGCGCGCAGGCGCGACAGGCGCAGCTTGTAGTCGGCGTCGAGCTGCCAGGCGAGCGTGCCGCGCAGCAGGCGCACGCGCTCGGCGAGCGCGTCGCGCTGCGTGCCGGGCGGCAGCGCGCCGGTGCGCGCCACGAGGTCCTCGAGCTTGCGCCACTGGGCCGCTTGCTCCGCGGTGGCGAGCGCCGTCACGTCGCGGGCCGCGACCACCTCGGCCACCCGGGCTTCGAGGTCGGCACGGCGTGCTTCGAGGCTGTCGAGGTCGGTGCCCGCCAGCATCTCGGCCTTGCGCGGCCCGCGCCGCGCGGTCTCCGCCTCGCGCGCGGCCACCATCTCGTGGAAGGCCTCGAGCGAACCCGCCCAGCGCTCGAGGTTGCGCTGCATGAGCCGCAAGTCGCGGTAGTTCCTGAGGCCCTCCTGGAATGTGTGCGACGCGAACAACTGGTACAGGTAACGCGTGTGCGGCGCGTCCGGCGCCTGCTTGAGCTGCCAGAGCCAGCCGGCCTGGTCCGCGTCATCCGCGTTGGCGTCCGGATCCGTCGCCGCGCCCAGCACCGCCTCGAGGAAGCCGCCGCCGCGGATCGCGGCGATGGACTCGTCGAGGCGCGCCGTCTCGGCGGCGAACGCCGACACGGCGTGACGGTATTGTTCCGCCGCCTGCCCGTTGGCCGCGAGCTGCGCGTAGGCATACGGCACTGCGAGCAGCGACTCCTGCACCGCCGCCTCGAGCACGGGGCGCTCGCGCAGCTCGAGCCAGGGCACCAGCGCGCGCTCCGGCCGCGCCGCGTCGGCCTCGGCCCAGCCGAGGCCGAGCAGCGCGCGATTGGTGAAGGGCCCGTCGAGGCGTACGCGCGCCAGGGCCGCGGCGGCCGGATCGGGCTGGCGCTGCTGCAGCAGTGCGAAGCCGAGCGCGAGGTTCGCGCGGTCGCGCAGCGCCCGCTGCTCCTCGTTGCGCACCGTCATCGTGCCCACCGACTCGAGCAGCTGGCGGCCGCGCGCCGTCTCCCCCGTACGCACCAGCGCGACGCCGAGGTTGAAGCGGGCGTAGTAGGTCCAGTCGCTGCCGTCGGTCCAGCCCTCGAGCGACTGCGCAGCCTCGCCGTAGCGACCCTGCGCCATCAGGACGTTGGCTGCGAGCAAGCGCCGCTCCGGCTCCAGCTTGCCCGGCAGCGGGCCGCGGATGCGCCCGAGGCTCTTTGCCGCCTCCTCGAGATAGCCGCGCTGGAAACCGATGCGGGCGAGGTAGAAGTGCGCCCGGTCGCCGACGGACTGCGGCACGGGACCGGCGAGTACCGCCTCGAAGCGGCGCGTCGCCTCGCCGTGCAGACCGAGCGACAGGTACAGGCCACCGGCGAGCAGCTCCGCCTCGGCCGCGTGGTCCGGCATCCGACCGAGGTCGTGGGACACCTCGAGGCGCACCAGGGCCTCGAAGTAGTCGTCCTGGAAGAAGTGGAACAGCACGTCGCCATAGTCGAGATCGCGGATCTTCGACGGCGGCGGCAGGTCCGAGGCGGGCGGCTCGTCTCGCACGGCGACCGCCGGCCCACCGGCCAGGGCGAACCACGCCCCGGCGAGCAACGCCCAGCAACGACGGACGAACGGAGAGCTCATGCGGGATCGAGCCGCCCTATTCCCACTGGCGCACGGCGAACTCGGGCTGCAGCGACGCCTCGCGGTCGGTGATGCGCAGCTCGACGTACTTGGCGCCGACGGCCTTCTCGAACCGCACGGTCGTGCCGCGACGGTAGTCGCGCTCGTGCGGGCCCTTGCCGGTGAAAACGGCCACGAGCTCGTGCTCGCCGGCCTTGAGGTTGCCGAGGTAGAGCTTCTGCACGCCGCCGCGGTGCAGGGCCTCGACCTCGCGCTCGGTGTAGAGGTAGTTGGCGACGTCCTTGCCGTCGAGCTTCAACTGCACCGAATCGAGTGCGAAGAAGGTGCCGAGGTTCACCGACAGGAACACGGCCACCTGCGTGCTGGCGGGATACAGCAGTTCCTCCTCGAGGCGGAACAGGTCTCGATTGAGGTCGATGAGTTCCTTCTTGAGCGCCTGCACGTCCTGGTCCACGGCGCGCACCTCGGGCACGGTACCCGTGGCATGCGCACTGGCCACGAGCAGCATCGCGGCTCCGGCGAGCAGCAGCGCGATGGAGCAGGCCAGGAGAAGGCGCCGGTTCTGCAGGCGTCGGGGCGGGTGGTGCATCACGGCTTGAGCTCCATGAGTTTCTGCGTGAGGACGTCCGGGGGCACCGGCTCGCGCGACCACGTCTCGCGCACCACGCCCTCGCGGTCGATCAGCAGCGTGAGAGGCAGGTGCTGGACGTCGTAGAGGCGGCCGACGGACTGTCCGGTGTCGAGCAGCGTCGGGTGACGCAATCCGAGCGAGGCGGCGATGGACTGCGCGCGAGCGGGCTCGCGATCGAGGCTCACGCCGAGGATCGCCGGCGCGCCGCCTGCGGCGCCGACTGCCGCGTCCACGGACTCGAGCGCGTCGCGGCACGGACCGCACCAGCTTGCCCAGAACGTGAGCACCACGACGTCGCCGCGGAACTCCGACAGCCGCTGGTTGCGACCGGAGAGGTCCTTGAGCACGAAGTCGGGCGCCTCGGCCCCGCTCGAAGGCCCCGCCTGCGCGAGCAGCGGAAAGACGAGCGCGCCGGCGAGCACGGCGGCCGCGAGCGCGAGCGTATGCATGAGCGCCGTCAGCCGGGCGCGCGCGGCGTGATCCCTGTAATCCATGCTGGCAACCCCGCTGTCATGGGTGACACCCGAAGACCGGAAGCTTTGCGTCCCCGCCTTTCAGCGGGTTTGCCCTTGTCAGTCGCGTGAATCCTCGGCGGACGGCGCCGGCAGTGTCAACGAATGAGGGCGCCGGAATCGTGGAGCTTTAACTGCGTCACAGATCGTCCCGGCGCGCGGCGAGAATTCCCTATTGCGGAAGGGCGAGCCCGTCCGAGTAGAAGATGCGCCCCTCGGCATCCACGATGACCGCCTCGACACCCGGCAGGCGGCTCACGATCTCCATGCCGCGCTCCACGCCGAGCACGAACACCGTGGTCGAGAGCGCATCGGTGAGCGTCGCGTCGGGACCGAGCACGGTGGCGCTGCGCACCGCGCGGGCCGAGCGCCCGGTGCCGGGCACCAGTATGTGGTGGTAGCGCACTCCGTCTTCCTCGAAATAGCGCTCGTAGTCGCCGGAGGTGGAGATCGCCTCGTCGGCGAGCGGCAGGCGCGTGACCATGCGGCCCTCGGCGCGCGGATCGCGGATGCCGACGATCCAGGGCTTGCCGCGCCGGTCGCCGAGCAGCCGCGTGTCGCCGCCGGCATTGACCATCGCGTGGCGGATGCCCATCTCGCGCAGCTGCTCGATCGAGCGGTCCACGGCGTAGCCCTTGGCGATGCCGCCGAGGTCGATGCGCACGCCCTCGCTTGCAGGAAGCGGATGGTGCGGGCCTCGCGGTCCACCACGACCTGCCGGTAATCGACGCCGGGCAGCGCGGCGGCGATCTCGACGTCGGTCGGGCGCTGGTGGGCGCGGTAGTCGTAGAGGTAGCCCACGCTCGCGTAGGTGATGTCGAAGGCGCCGCCGCTCAGGCGCGACATCTCGAGGCCGCGCTCGACCACCGTGATGATGTCGGCGTCCACCTCGACCGGTCGCTCGTGCGCGTGGGCGTTCACCTGCGAGAGCTGGCTCTCCGGCTTGTAGGTGCTCATGAGCTCGTCGGTGCGGCGCATCTCGGCGATCACCGCGTCCATGGCGCGGTCCGCGAGCGCGGCGTCCTCGCTCCACAGCTCGACGGCCACGCGGGTGCCCATGATGGCTTCCTCGCGAGAGTGCCACTCGGCCTGGGCGAGCGCGGGCACGGCAAGCAGGGGCAGCAGCAGCAGACGGTGGAAGAGCTTCACGTGGATTCCCGTTTACAGGTGGATCAGGCGCGCGGCCGCGACTCCTGGTGCAGCCGCGCGAGGAAGGCGCGCACCGTGGGCTCGGCCTCGGCCTCCGACATCAGGCGCTGTTCGACGAGCAGGCGCGCGATGTCACCGACGGACCGGCGCCCGTCCACGAGCGAGGTCACGTAGGCGAGCACGCGCAGCTCGAGCTGGCGACCCTGGATCTCCGGCAGCAGCGGGATCGGCCGGTCGGTGTGGACGAGCCAGCCTGGGCCGTGCTGCGCGTGCGCCGGGGCCTCGGCCTCCGCGCGCTTTTCGGTCGAAAAGGTCACGACCGACTCGAGGCGGCCGTGGCGGCTCGCCGGGCGAGCACAGGTAGGGCACGGAGGCTTCCGTCGGTTCGACGGGCGCGAAGCCCGAGCCCGCGACGATCTCGCACAGCTCCTCGAGCGCGTAGCGACGCGCCGGCTCATCGGCGGAGAACGCGAGCGAGCCCGAGTTCACCCAGCGACCGCCCGGCCGCAACCAGCGGTTCACGCGCCGTGCGAACACGGCGAAGTCGTCCTCGAGCACGTCGATGAGCCAGGGCGTGATGACCGTGTCGAAGGCGCCTTCCGCGAACGGAGCGCGGGTGACGTCGGCGAAAACCAGGTGCAGTCCCGGGCCCGCGGGCGCCGGGGCCGCGAGGCGCCTCAGGATCGCCTGGCTCGCGACGTCCCGCGGCGCGAGCGGGAACTCGTAGAGCTCGAGCGTCTCACCGGCATAGAGACGACTCGCCGCGAGCAGGAACAGCGGATTCAGGTCGGCCGCGACGAGCAGTTCGGGACCACGGCGGCGGTGCAGGTCGTAGGCGAGCCGGCCTGCGCCGACGCCGAGCAGCAGCGTGCGCCCGGGCGGCGCCGCGCCGAGCGCGTCATCGACGAGCCGGTAGGTCGCCTCGTTCTCCGCCTCGCCCCAGCACCAGTCGCGGTGCAGGTTGGCGTAGTAGCCCGTGAGGCCCTGTCCCGCCGGCAGCGTCGTGCCGAGCGCCGAGTAGATCTCCGGGGCGGCCGCGGGCGCAGCCGTCGAGCAGCGGCGCGAGCAGCGCGCGCACGCGTCGCGCGTGGTCGGTGCACGCGGCGGCGAGGAGCTTGAGGCGGCTGCGGGTCGAGGCGCGGGTGACCTCGTCGGTGAGTGAGGCGCGATAGCGCGCGGCCTGCGACTCGAGGCCGGCGAGGAAGCCGTGGACCCGCGCGCGCCACTCGCCGAGGGCGGCCTCAGGGTCGGCGAAGAGCCAGGGGAGCCCCGCGAGGCTCGAGAATGACTTCTTGCACGAAGAACAGCTGGCCGGGCCCTGACCCGCGAGGGGCGCCTGGCAACTGGGGCAGCAAAGGAGATCGAGCGGCGGCCATGCGGGGCGAGTCGGCATGCGTGGAGCATACGGGCAGGCCGTCGGCCGGCTCAACGACGGCCTCACGTTCTCATCCGCAGGCGAGACAGCCTCTAGCCGATCTTCCCGCTCACGATCGGGTTGAACGCAATCAGGCTGTCCTGCATGCCCGCCGAGCCGAGCCCGTGCCGCGGGAACTTCGAGGCGAACTGCCCCTGCTCGCCGTGCAGCGCCATGTAGTTGAGCACGACGGTTTCCACGAGCAGGTTGACGTTGTTCGCCGCGGGGCTCGACGCGGTCTCGACCGAGGCGTCCGGCCTGAAGTACCCGATCTGCTGGTGACGTGCCGCCCCGCCGGGCCCGGTGTCCACGAGCTGCGGCCGGCCGCCGGGGTTGTACACGAGGAAGAACGAGGCCGCGGTCGACTGGTTGTCGCTGGTCCACATGAACTTGCCGCGCCCGTCGGGCGTGTTGTCCACCTGTCCGCCTGCGGAGATCGAGCCGTCCGAGAACACGTAGAGCATCAGCGGCATGCCGCGGCGCGCGGCGTACTCGAGGCAGGCGCCCATGCAGCGCCCGGCGCGCAGGTCGCGCAGCTCGCCGGTCGCGCGACCCTGGCCGTGGTAGTCGTAGCCACCCATCGTGATCGTGCCGGCGCCGGCGTAGCCCGACAGCACCATCTTCATCACCGCGGCGGTCTTGCGGAACTCGCCGTCGGCGTCGTACTCGGCGCGGCTGAACACGCCCGAGGCGCCGACGATGTCGGGATCGAGCTCCGGGTTGAGGCTGGTGGGGTCGCCGAAGCGGTCCACCACGTCGGCGGCCTTCACGTAGCCGCAGCTGACGAGCTCGCGCACCACCTCGTTGCGGGAGACGGGGGACTTCTTGGCATCGGGCCAGGGCTGGCCGGGATCCACGGCCTGCAGCTTGCGATGGCTGATGCGCTGGATGGCCTCCATCACGGCCACGGTGTCGTCCACGTTCAGCAGGTTCGCGAGCTGGCCGGTGTCCACGAGGCCGGTGACGTCGCTCGCGCGGTCCACCTTGGTCGGGCGCACCGACAGGTCGATGAGGCCCGCGGGCGCCATCGAGTTGCCGCCGGAGTCCGAGGCCCGCGAGCCGATCAGCGTTGCGAGCGAGCCGTCCGCCCCGGCCTTGTAGATGCCGTACATCGGGTTGTGCGGGTTGTTGCCGGTGTCGTTCTCGGAGCGTGCGGCAACCACCGCACCATTCGTGGCTCGCGGCCGTCGCAGGCGACACCTTCTCCACGATGCCGCGCAGGAAGGCGCTGTCGGAGTGGAAGGCGAGTCCGAGGCGGGTGTCGGTGAAGCTCGTTCCGGTCGCAGGGTCGATGAGCCCGGGGACCATGTCGCCCGGCAGGCCGAGCTTGGCGTAGCCGGGCGTGGTGAGGAAGTCGAGCTGCCCGCCCGCACCGCCCATCAGCACGTTGGAGCCGACCATGTTCGCGCCGCCGGCGAGGTCGATGCAGATGAACGGAATCTTGCCGGCGCCCATCACCTCGATGCCGCAGCTCGTGCGCAGCGCCTGCAGATCGGGCGACAGCGCAGCGGCGGCCTCGCGCGGGTTCGCAAACAGGCCGAACACGGTGGGCGCGATCACCGTGCCCATGCCCGCGGCGATGCCCTGGGCGAGGAAGTCCCGGCGCGTCACCGGTCGCTTGTGCGCCCCCTCGTGGCGAATCGGCTCATCGGGCCTGAGGGTGCGGGGTCGTGTCTTGCGGATGATCATCGGCAGGGCCTCCGGTCGTGGCGTGCAGCCACGGTCAGTGCACCAGGGTGACGGCGCTGCCGAGCAGCGCGGCGCAGCTTGCCTTCACCACGGTCTCGGTGCGTCCGGCGGCACAGCTTCCGCCGCAGGCCGACAGACGGGTGATCAGCGCGTCGAGGTCGGAGCGAACGCCCGCGGCCTCGGGTTCGGTCGCGACCTCGCCGGCGAGCATGCGGCCCACCAGCGCGTCGAGCACGATGCCGCGACCGGCCGGTGCGAAGGCTGTCGCGGGAGTTGCGCCGAAGTCGAATCCGGGGAAGTACGCGCCGCGCGCCGCGGGGTCGTCCACCAGCGCGTCGCAGTACTGGATCGCGAGCTGCGCGATGGCCACCGGGTGCGCCGACACGAAGGCGTCGATGCTCTCGATGGTCGGCAGCGCCTGGCGCACCTGGTCGTAGGTGACCTTGACCTCGGGTGAGGTCGGGGCGACGCCGGTCAGCTCCGACATCGTCGCGTTGATCTCGTCGAACACCCGCAGGCCCACGTCAGCGGCGCGCTGCACGTCCGGCGGCGGTGCCGGCGCGAGCGGCACGGGCTCGGTGCGCACGTTGGTACGTGAGCCGAGCACGTCGAAGGTGAGGAAGAACTCGTCCGACTCGGGGCCCTTCTGCAGCCCGATCACGGTGCCGATGCTGGACAGCGGCTGGCCCTGCGGGCCGTACAGCGAGTCGGTGACGGCGGTGTCGAGCGTGCGGTAGGCCTGCCCGACCTCGGGCTCGGCGCCGTTCACGCCGATGCGGATGCCAGCGACCGGGATGTTGCCGGGCCGGGCCGCCGGGTCGAGGCTCAGGAACACCGGCTTGTCGAACAGGTACGACCAGCTGTCGAACTGGCTCACCTCGAACATCACGTAGGCCTGCGGCATGTCGACGAGGTGGCTCACCGAGAACAGCAGGTAGAAGCGTTCGCCGACGCCGGCGTCGAAGTTCTGCCGGATCTGGTCCGGCGTGAGCGCGCGGCCGTGCACGGCGACGAGGCGGAAGATGCCCTGGAACTGCCGGTCGCCCGACACCTCGTTGCCGAGCACGAAGGCGAAGGTGTCATCCCAGTCGGCGAGCGTGCCGCCGGCCGCCGGGTCGATGTCGCCCGTGGGCTCGCCGTTCACGTACAGGCGCCGGCCGTTGACCGGGTCGTAGGTCGCCACGACGTGCTGCAGCGTGGCCTGCAGGTCCTCGTCGGCCGCGGCCGTGGTCAGCACCGGCTGGCCCGCGGCGCCGGTGGCGCTCGAGCGGTTGTAGAAGTCGTAGCTGTAGAGCGTCTGTCCGAGCATGAAGTTGAGCGTCGAGGTGCCACCGGAATAGGTGACGATGCGCGCGTCCTCCTGCGCCACGTTGCCGGGCGCCACCCAGGCCTCGACCGAGTACTCGCCCGTGGCCTTGATGCGGTCGTGCAGCTTGCGGCTCGCGGTGGTGGAGCCCTGCGCCTTGCCGCTGCGCACGTTGATGCCCCAGCCGCCGACCCAGGTCACGTCGCCGGAGAGATTGAGGTTGAGCGCCGGCTCGACGCCGCTCGTGTCGTAGGCGACGTTGCCGCCGCCGGTCTTGAACTCCCACAGGCCGATCAGCGCGCCGTTGTAGCGGCTGCCGCCCGACGCGACGGTGCCGTCGTAGAGCCGCAGCGCCTTCGACAGCACCAGCGTCGGATCGGGCTCCGAGACCGGCACCGAGCCCGCGAAAGCCGCGATCGCGGCCTCCATCTCGGCGGCGTTCGCGGTGCAGTCGCTCCAGCAGTTGTGGAACTCCGAGCGCAGGCGCACGACGAGCCGCGAGGCCTCGGGGCTGTCGAGGTCGATCTTGACGCGCGCGGCGGCGTAGGCCTCGTTCACGTCGCCGGAGGCGAAGAACGGCGACTGCGAATTGGCCGCCGCGGGCGCGTGGCAGCGCGCGCAGTATTCCTCGACCAGCGGGTGCACGGTCGCCGCGAACAGGTCGGGCGCCGTCGGGAAGCTCTTGCTGGCGCCCGCGTCGCGGATCGGCGGCGCCTTGAGCTCGACGCCCGCGCTGCCGCCGGCGGTGGCGCCGGCCCAGGCCGCGATCCAGGTGGTGAGGATGTCGCCGCAGGCCGCGGGACTCGCGAGCCAGCAGTTGTGGCCGCCGGCCACCTTGGCCACGAGCCGCGAGTCGCGCGGCGAGGCGAGGTCCACGATCGGGTTCGCGGCCGCGTAGGCGAGATTCACGTCGTCGGTGCGCACGAACGGCGGTGCCTGGCCGCCCTGCGTGTGGCACTGGCCGCAGCGGTTCGCCGCCTTGAGGTTGTCCCAGACGTTGATGCGGAAGGCCTGCACGTCCGCGGTCGTGGGCGCCGGACCGGAATAGGCGGCCGGCGTCGCGGGTGTGGTGATCGGGTTCTGGACGGTCTCGGCGCCGCCGCCGCAGCCCGCGAGCGCAGCGGCCGCGAGCACGAGGGACGCGAACCGCACGAGGCGCGGCGCGAGCGTGTGTACGGTGGTGCTGGCCATGTTGCCCCCTACTCGCCCTTGCAGTACGTGGCGGCTTCGGCGAACACGCGCTTGAGGCGGTAGCCGTTGCCGCGGAACGAGCTCGTCATCGCCTCGATACGCGCGCGGTCCGCGGCGTCGCTCGGCGGTCGGAAGCACACGTTGCGGAACACCTTCTCGACCTGGCAGCGCGCGAAGCGCTCGGAACCGGCGAGCTCGCGCCCCATGGACTTGGCACCCTGCCCGGAGCCCGGCTGGGCCGCATCCCAGCCGAGCAGCGCATTGCGACCCGCGCGCCAGTAGTTGTCCCAGCGGTCGTCCGGCGTGGCGAAGCCCGGGCGGAACGTGTCGGCGTTGTTGAAGTACTTCGGGCGCACCTGCCCCGGCGTGTACAGGAGGCGGCCACCCGTCTCGTCGTAGTCGTAGTAGGCATAGGCCTGCACGAGCGGGTCCATGCCCGCGTGGCAGGCGACGCAGTTGTTGAGGTAGAGCCGTGCGTCGCCGCCCGGGCTGCGGCTCACGTCCTGGCGGACGCGGTCGGGCGACCGCGTCGGGTCCTGCACCTGCTCGAGGTCCACGCACAGGTGGTTGAGCAGCGTGAAGCGCAGCATCGCGCGATTGGTACCGGCGACGAAGAAGGACTGCGCCGCGGCGCGCGTGGTGATCACGCCCGCGGTGGCGTCGGGCGGCAACCCGGTGAGCGCCGACTGCGTGCTGCGGGTGAGCACGGCCTTGAGATTGGCGCCGGAGGTCTCGAGCGCCTCGTAGTGGGCGTTGCTCGACGGCGAGTAGGCCGGCACGCCCGGGCCACTGCCGGTGTAGAGGATGTCGTCGGACAGCAGGAGGTTGAAAGGCACGTCGTCGCGCACCATGCCGATCACGGTCGCCGTGTAGTCGTTGAGCGGCGCGAACACGGTCTGGTCGCGGTTGGTCCAGGGCGTCGCGAAATTCTTCAGCGTCACGTCGTAGAACGCGTGGTGCTCCATCGCCTTGTAGGCCGCGTCGAGTTCGCGCCCGCCGGCAATGTCTGCGGCCATCGAGTCGAGCACGGCCGCGCTCGGCGGTACGCCGGCGATGCGGTCGTGCATGCGACGCGCCTGTTCGCGCGGTCCGGCATGCGCCGCCGCACCGAGCAGGCTGGCGACGGCGATCACGGCGATCAGTCCACGGATCTTCATCTGCACCTCCCCCTGTCCGCCTTCGCCGGCGATCCAGGCGGCGGGACTGTCTCCCGCGAACCCGCCTTCGCCAAGCGCTCTGCGCACTTCTGCGATTGGCTTCACGCTTCGGGCAGCAATCCGTGCATGTACGTGGGTGACTGGGCCACATTCCGCGCCATGCAGCACATCCATTCGCGCAAGAGTCCCGTCGCTGCGAGCCCACTGCGCCGGCTCGTGTGGATCGCCACGCTCGGCGCGTTGCTCGCCGGTTGCACCAGCAGCGACGACGGCAGCGGCGACGTCGATCTCGGCAACGGCCAGGCGCCCGATGCGGCGACCGTGGATTTCCCGATCGCCTACGTGAAGCGGCCCGTGCCCGAGATTCCGCCGGATGCGCGGCGGATGCTGCCGTTCCTCGAGGGCGGCGACCTCTACGTGCGCGACCGCGCCTCGCCGAGCGCGCCCGAGCGCAACGTCACCTTCGAGTTCACGCAGGGACTCGGCGACGTGCGCGACGTGGAGCCGTCGTGGGACGGCCGCAAGCTGGTGTTCGCGATGCGCGCGCCGCAGATCGAGGGCGCGCCGCCCGAGGACCAGCCGACCTGGAACCTGTGGGAGTACGACGTCGTCTCCCGCACGCTCGCGCGCGTGATCGTCTCCGACACCATCGCCGAGGACGGTCACGACTTCGCGCCGCACTACCTGCCCGACGGACGGATCGTCTTTGCCTCGACGCGCCAGCGCCAGTCCCGCGCCGTGCTGCTCGACGAGGGCAAGCCCCAGTTCGCGGCACTCGAGGCGAGCCGCACCGAGCATGCGTTCGTGCTGCACGTGATGAACGGCGACGGCAGCGACATCCGGCAGCTCTCCTACAACCAGAGCCACGACCTCGATCCCGCGGTCCTGGCCGATGGACGCATCGTCTTCAGCTCGCTGGGACAACGCCGGCGGCGCCAGCGCCATGCACCTGTACACCGTGAATCCCGACGGCTCAGGGCTGGAGCTCCTCTACGGCGCCGACAGCCACGCAACCGGCACCGACGGCGCGACGGTGCAGTTCCTCGACCCGCGTCCGATGGCGGACGGCCGCGTGCTCGCACTGGTGCGCCCCTACGCGGGCACCGAGCTCGGCGGCGACCTGCTCGCGATCGACGTCGCGAACTACGTGAACGACACGCAGCCCACGCGTCCCAACGTCGGCGTGCTCGCTGGACCCGCGCAGGCACCCGTCACGGCGAACGTCGTCACGACCATTCCCGGGCCCTCGCCGGGCGGTCGCTTCAGTGCCGGCTACCCCCTCGACGACGGCACGGGCCGGATCGTTGTGAGCTGGACGCAATGCCGGCTGCTCGAGGGTGGGCGGATCGTCCCCTGCACCGCCGAGCGTCTTGCGGCCGCCGCGCCGCAGCCGGCGCCGCCGCTGTACGGCGTGTGGATGTACGACCCGCGCGAAGGCACGCAGTTGCCGGTCGTGCCGCCGACCGAGGGCACGATGATCACCGACGTGGTGGCGCTGCAGCCGCGCGCGCTGCCCGCGGTGCTGGTGGATGGGCCGCCCGCGCCCGGCCTCGAGACCCGCCTCGCCGAAGCCGACACCGGCCTGCTCGACATCCGCAGCGTGTACGACGTCGCGGGCTTGGACACCTCCGTCGCCACGATCGCCGTTCTCGCCGATCCGGCGCGCACCACGGCGGCGCAGCGCCCGGCCCGCTTCCTGCGCATCGAGAAGGCCGTGGGCCTCCCGGACGACGAGGTGCTCGAGTTGCCGGGCTTCGCGTTCGGGGTGAGCGCCGCGCAGGGCATGCGCGAGATCATCGGCTACGCGCCCGTCGAGCCCGACGGCTCGGTCCGCGTGCAGGTGCCGGCGGGCGTGCCGCTCGCGATCACCGTGCTCGACGCCGACGGCCGGCGCATCTCGCCACGCCACCAGAACTGGCTGCAGGTGCAGGCCGGCGAGATCGTGAGCTGCAACGGCTGCCACGACCCGGCGGACGAGCGCTCGCACGGACGGCGCGACCTGTTCGACGCGGCGAATGCCGGCGCGACCACCACGGGCCTGCCGTTCCCCAACACGGTGGATGCGATCTTCGCGGACTTCGGCGAGACCATGGCCCAGGCCCGTGGCCGCATCAGCTGCCAGGACGACTGCGCCTCGATGCGACCCACGGTGGACGTGGTGTTCGAGGACGTGTGGACCGACCCCGTCAAGGCGGGCCGCCCCGCGGACGGTCCCTTCGCGTATCGATACGCGGACCTCGGCACGCTCGCGCCCGTGGGCGCGGACTGCCAGGCGGCGTGGAGTGCCAGCTGTCGCGTGGTGATCCACTACGAGGCACACCTGCACCCGCTGTGGAGCCTGCCGCGCCAGACCTTCGACGCCATGGGCCTGCTCATCGCGGACCACACGTGCACGAGCTGCCACACGACGGTGGATGCCGCGGCGGCCCCGCGGGTGCCCGCCGGCCAGCTCGACCTGACCGACGGGCCGTCCGAGGTGAACGGCCAGTTCAAGTCCTACCGCGAACTGCTCGCCGGCGACGACGAGCAGGCACTCGTCGACGGCGCGCTGCAGGACCGGCTGGTGCAGACCGGCGTCGACGATCAGGGCCAGCCGGTGTTCTCGACCGTTCCGGTGCGGGCCTCGATGAGCGCCGCGGGTGCACGCGCTTCTGTGACGTTCTTCTCGAAATTCGCGGCTGGCGGCTCGCACGCAGGCTGGCTGAGCGCTGCAGAGTTGCGGCTCGTCTCGGAATGGCTCGACATCGGGGCGCAATACTTCAACGACCCCTTCGCCGTGCCGGTGGATTGAGACACGCCGTTGAAGATGCGCTGCTTTCGACTCGCGACCCGCCTGCTGCTGGGCCTGCTCGCCGCCGTTCCCGCGGTGGCGGCCACCGCCGTGGAGGCCGTGGTGCAGGACCCGTACCTGGAGCTGCGCACCGGTCCGGGGCGCGGTTTCCCGGTCACGCAGGTCGTGGACCGCGGCGCGCCGGTGAGCCTGCTGCGCCGGCGCACCGACTGGATCAAGGTGCGCGACGCGGACGGAACCGAGGGCTGGGCGCACCGATCGCAACTCGAGCGCACGCTGACGCACGTCGGGAGAGGCGCTCGTCGCTGCCCGGCCCCGCACCCGAGGCGCGCGCCGAGCACCGCTGGGAAACCGCGCTGGTCACCGGCGACTTCGACGGGGCGAGCATGGTCGGCGCCAGCGTGGCCTACCTGCCCGCACCGAACCTGCTGCTGCGGGCGGACGTTTCGCACCTGCTCGGCAACTACTCGAACGGCTGGCTCGGCACCGTCGGCATCGCACACGCGTTCATGCCGCAGTGGCGGGTGTCGCCCTTCGTCGGCCTCGGCGGCGGCGTGCTGCGCATCGAGCCCAAGGCAACGCTGGTGCAGACCGAGGACCGCACCGACACGACCGCCTACGCCGGCATCGGCCTGCGGGGTTACCTCACCAACCGCTTCATGCTGCAGGCGGAATACCGACAGTACGTGGTCTTCACGAGCCGCGACGACAACGAGGAGATCGACGCATGGACCCTGGGCTTCGCCTACTTCTTCTGAGCGGCCTCGCGCTCGCAGCGCTGGCGGCGCCGCTGCGCTCGCATGCGCAGGACGCCGTGGGCGCGGCGCCCGCGACGCCGCAGGTGGTCGAGCCCCGCGTCAAGCGGCGCGAGGTGAAGCCGGCGAACCTCGACACCGAGAACTTCGAGGCTGGAGCGTTCCTCGGGGTCGTCGGCATCGAGGACTTCGGCTCGAGCTTCTCCTATGGCGCCCGCATCGCCTACCACTTCACCGAGGACCTGTTCGCCGAGGCCACGATCGGCACGGCCGAGGCCGGCCGCACCAGCTACGAGGAACTGAGCGGCTCGGCCGAGTTGCTCACCGACAGCGAGCGGCGCTTCACGCACTACGACCTCTCCGTGGGCTGGAACGCGCTGCCGGGCGAGGTGTTCCTCGGCGGCGAGCGGGCGATGCCGAGCGCCGTGTACTTCACGCTGGGCGCCGGCAGCACGCGCTTCGCCGGCGACGACCACTTCACGGTCGCACTCGGGGCCGGCCTGCGGCTGCTCGTCAACGACTGGCTCGCCCTGCACCTCGACGCACGCAACCTCGCCTTCGAGAGCGACCTGCTGGGCGACAACAAGCTGACCCACAACCTGCAGTTCACCTTCGGCCTCACGGCCTTCTTCTGAGACCCGAGGAGCCGCCCATGCGACCGAGTCCGCTGCTTGCCACCCTGCTTCTCGCGCTGAGCCTCCCTGCCGGCGCCGCCTCACCGGAGCCGCGGCCGGCCCCCGATTTCCAGCTGCCCGCGCGCGGCGGCGACGAGGTGCGGCTCGCCGACCTCAAGGGCCAGGTGGTGATGATCAATTTCTGGGCCACGTGGTGCGGGCCCTGCCGCCAGGAGATGCCGCTGCTCGAGCAGATCCAGGCGAAGTACGAGCCGCTCGGCTTCACGCTGCTCGGCGTGAACGTCGAGCCCGACAGCGCCGGCGCCGTGAAGTGGCTCGAGAAGGTGCCGGTGAGCTTCCCGATCCTCTTCGACACTGCCAACGCGGTCGCCGAACGCTTCGGCGTCGAGGGCATGCCGAGTTCGGTGTTCGTCGATCGCGAGGGCCGCGTGCGCTACGTGCACCGCGGCTACAAGCCGGGCGACGAGGCCGCAGTACGCCGACCTGATCCGCAGCCTCGTCAAGGAGTGAACCGCATGTTCCTGCGCAGGATGATCCTCATCGCCTCGCTGGCCGCGACCGCGGGCTGCGGCAGCATCGAGCCGTGGGTGAAGCCCTACGAGCGGCAGAACTTCGCCGACCCGATCATGGCCGCGGACCGCAACCCGGTCGCCACGAGCTACCTCAACCACGTGTTCGAGGCGCGCGAGGGGGCCCGCGGGGCGCTCGCGAGCCACGGCGGCGGCTGCGGCTGCAACTGAGGACACGATGATCCGGCTTGCCATTCCTGCCGTACTTGCCGCAATCACCGCCGCGGCTGCGCTGACCGCTGGGTCGCCGGCGCAGGCGGCCGTGCTGCCCGACGACCGGGCCGACGTGCTCTACCACCGCTACGAGGGTGGCGGCGTCACCGTGGACGGTCCGTCGCTGCTGGTGCGCAAGAAGGTCGCCGAGAACTACTCGGTCTCGGCCAACTACTACGTGGACATGATCTCGAGCGCGTCCATCGACGTGCTGACCACGGCGAGCCCCTACGATGAGGAGCGCACGCAGGGCAGCCTCGCGCTCGATGCGTTGAACGGCAAGACCCAGTACAGCCTGAGCTTCGCCAACAGCGACGAGAACGACTACACGGCGAACACCGCGAGCTTCGACGTGAGCCAGGAACTGTTCGGCGACCTCACCACCCTGTCGCTCGGCTTCAGCCGGGGCTGGGACGAGGTGCGCAGGAACGGCGACCCCGAGTTCGAGGAGCCCGTGGACCGACGCAGTTACCGCGTCGGCCTGTCGCAGATCGTCACGCCCACGGTGATGCTGGGCTTCGCCTTCGAGACGATCACCGACGAGGGATTCCTGAACAACCCGTATCGGTCGGTGCGCTACCTCGACGCCGAGAACCCGGCGGGATTCGCCTTCCAGCCCGAGGTGTACCCGACCACGCGAACCAGCAACGCGGCGGCGTTCAACGCGCAGTATTTCCTGCCCTACCGCGCCGTCGCGCACGGCGAGTATCGCCTGTACACGGACACCTGGGGCATCGACGCCCACACCGTGCGCCTGGGCTACACGCACCCGCTCGGCGAGCGCTGGGTGGTCGAGGGCGGCTACCGCTGGTACGACCAGTCGTCCGCGGACTTCTACGCCGACCTGTTCCCGCGCCGCGACGCCCAGAACTTCCTGGCGCGCGACAAGGAGCTGAGCACGTTCACGAGCCACATGCTGAGCATCGGAGCCACCTACGAATTCGGGGCGTCACGCTGGTCGTTCCTCAAGCGCTCCACGGTCAACGTGTTCTACGACCGCATGCGCTTCGACTACGACGACTTCCGCGACATCCTCTCCGGGGGCGCACCCGGGGCCGAGCCGCTCTACGGCTTCGACGCCAACGTGTACCGCGTGTTCGTTTCGGCCTGGTTCTGAAGCTGCGCCTTACCCGCCGTCGTCGGGCTCCAACGGGGCCGCGGGCAGCGTCGCCGATTCCATTTCGAGCTGCGGCAGGTCCTGCTGCGCGAGGCCCTGCAGGTCACCGGCGATCCCGAGGAGCTGCGCGGTAGCGAGCTGGATCTGCTTTTCGCGGCGGTTCCAGCGCTGCTGGGTGGTCGCGCGCTCGCTGTCGAGCTCGGCGCGCATCCGGGTGAACGCCTCGTACACCGCGCGCAGCTTGAGCGCGAACTGCGGGCTCACGAGGTAGTCGTACACCGCCTCCATCTTCTCGCCCTTGTTGGCGCCCGCCACGCGCGCCCGGTGGGCCTCGAGCAGGCCCTCGCGCAGCGCGGCGGCGAGCGGGATCGCCGCAGCCGGCGCGGTCACCCAGACGTGCTCGTAGAGACCGAAGGAGTGTCCGTCCGGCCACTCGGCCGGGAACGAGGTCGTGACGATCACGCCCGCGACCGCGCCGGCGGCGCGCATGTCCTCACGGAGCTTGGCGGACCAGCCGGCGCCCCATTTCTGCGCCCGCTTGGCCTCCCAGAGGATCGCGCCGGCGGCCTGTCCGGAGCGGCTCATGACGGTGTGCAGCGCGTCGCCGCCGCGCGCGCCCTTCCTGACCTCGGCGATCGCGTCGAGGGGGAAGGCCTGCGCGAGCTGCTCCTCGAGCAGCAGCTCGAGCACCTCGCCCTGGAGCTGCTGGGATCCCTGCGCGCCCTTGCGCTGCGCTTCCTCGAGCCGGCCGCGCATGTCGTCGATGGTCTTCTGCAGCTCGGCTTCGCGCAGGCGCGCGCGGTCGGCCTCGGCGGCCCGGACGCGCTGCTCGATCTCACGACGCTGCTCGTCGAGCCGGCGCTGAGTCTCGAGTTCGAGCGCCTGCCGCGCTTCCTCGAGCCGGGCCCGCTCGCGGCGCAGCTCGAGCTCCTGGCCCTGCAGGGCCGCGACCTGCCCGGCCTTGTCGGCGAGCAGCTGCCGGAGCGAGGCAAACTCGCCCTCGAGCGCCTCCGCGCTCGCCCGGGCCAGCGCCTCGAGCGACCGCTTCGCGAAGCCCTCGATCAGGCCGAACTCGCGCTCGCAATGCGGACAGGTCACGCGCGTGTCGGGATCGAGCAGCAGGCGTTCGTGTCGCCGCTCGCCGGGGGCCACGCGTCCGGTGTGGTCGTCCACCGCCGTCATGTGAACAGGGAAATCATGAGCGGCACTCCTCGCCGGGGGGAATCCATCGGGGCACGGGCGACGTGTGGCAGCCCCGCAAGACGGCGCCTGAGAGGCATCTTAGTCGCCGGCCCCGGGGCCACCAAGGCGTCCGGCGGCGGCGGCGGGCGGGCCGCCGCCGAGCAGCTCCAGGTACACCGCGAGATCCCGGGCCGAGTGGCAGCAGAACGTGACCGCGACGATCGAAGGCGTCGCGACCAGCGCGGACCGGACGGCCGCGATCGCGATCTCGGCCGCCTGCCCGAGCGGGTAGCCGTACACGCCGGCGCTGATGCAGGGAAAGGCGATGCTGTGCAGGCCACGCTCGCCCGCCAGGGCGAGCGAGCGGCGGTAGCAGGACGCCAGCAGCGCAGGCTCGCCTCGCCCGCCGCCGTGCCAGACGGGCCCGACCGTGTGGATCACGAACTTCGCGGGCAGCCGATGCCCGCCCGTGATGCGCGCCTCGCCCGTCGGGCAGCCTCCGAGCGCGCGGCACTCCTCGAGCAGGCCAGGTCCTGCCGCGCGGTGGATCGCGCCGTCCACGCCGCCGCCCCCGAGCAGCGAGCAGTTGGCGGCGTTGACGATGGCGTCCACCGGCAGCGTGGTGATGTCGGCCTCGATGGCCTTGAGCGATGCGGGCACGGCGATGAGTCCCCTTGAGATCGAACGGGCAGGCGGCACTGTGCCGCAGCCGGTCGCGGGCTCTCAACTGCTTGCACCTGTGCACCCCGACAGCCGGCCCGGAGTGCGCCCCCGGGTTGACGGGTGCGTCCATCTGTTGCGTAATCCAGACGAGTGCGCCCGCATCCTGCAGGGCGCTCCTAACGGGGGGATGCGGATGAGCAACAAGTCGGGTCAGGTGTTGGCGCGCATCGTGTCGGGCGTGCTCGCGGCGACTGCCGCCCAGGCCGCCGTGGCGCAGGCTGCGAAGGACGACCTCGAGAACATCATCGTCACGGGCACGCGCGTCGCGGACCGCTCGGCGCTCGAGACCGCCGTGCCGGTGGACATCGTGTCGGCGGAGGCACTCGCCAACGTCGGCGTCACCGAACTCAACCAGGCACTGTCCATCGCACTGCCCTCGTTCAACTTCCCGCGGCCCGGCCTGGCCGACGGCACGGACACGATCCGCCCGGCCACGCTGCGCGGCCTCTCGCCGGACCAGACGCTGGTGCTGCTCAACTCGAAGCGGCGTCACGCCTCCTCGCTTGTCAACGTCAATGGCACGATTGGACGCGGTGCATCCGCCGTAGACCTGAACACGATCCCGACGGCGGCCGTGAACTCCATCGAGGTGCTGCGCGACGGCGCCTCGGCGCAGTACGGCTCCGACGCCATCGCCGGCGTCATCAACGTGCGGCTGCGCGACAGCTCGGAGGGCGGCGACCTGACCGCCATGTACGGCCAGCGCGAGTCGAGCTACGACGACGCCGACCGGCACCCCGCCCGCCGGCGCGACGTGGTCGGCGAAGTCGCGCATCGACCGCAGCGTCTCCGACGGCGAGACCTTCACCGTGCACGGCTGGAAGGGCTTCGCGCTCGGCGAATCGGGCTTCCTCACGCTGACGGGCGAGTACAAGGACCAGTCCCGCACCGAGCGCGGCGGCTGGGACTTCCGCCAGCAGTACCCGCGCGTCGACGGCGCGTTCGACCCGCGCGAGCAGACCATCGACCGCTTCAACGCCTGGTACGGCGAGCCCGAACTCGACCAGCTCACCTTCTTCGCGAACGCGGGCTACGACCTCTCGAACGGCGCCCGGCTGTACGGCTGGGCGAGCTACCAGGATCGCGACGCGCGCTCGGCCGGCTTCTTCCGCCGCGCGCTCGACGACCGCAACGTCATCGAGATCTACCCGGACGGATTCCTGCCGATCATCGCGCCCGAGGTCACCGACTACAGCCTCGCGGGCGGCGTGGAATGGGGCTGGGGCGACTGGCAGATGGACAGCTCGCTCGTCTACGGCTTCAACGAGATGGAGTTCACGATCGAGCAACACGCTCAATCGCTCGCTCGGCCCCGCGAGCCCGAAACGCTTCGACGCGGGCGGCTTCGACTACGACCAGCTGGTGTTCAACTTCTCGGGCGTGCGCGAGTACGAGATCGGCGGGCTCGCGTCGCCGCTCAACGTCGCCGCCGGCATCGAGGCGCGCACCGAGAGTCTACTCGATCTCGGCGGGTGAGCCCGACTCCTACCGCAACGGCGGCGTGCTGCTGCCGAACGGCTCTCCGACGGCCTCGGGCGCGCAGGTGTTCCCCGGCTTCCAGCCGGCCAATGCGGTGGACGAGGACCGCACCGCCGTGGGCGCCTACGTGGACATCGAGGCGAACCTGACCGAGAAATTCCTCGGGTCGGTGGCGCTGCGCGTCGAGGACTACTCGGACTTCGGCAGCAACCTCTCCGGCAAGCTCGCCGGCCGCTACGACTTCACCGAGTCGTTCGCGCTGCGCGGCTCGCTGCAGAACGGCTTCCGCGCGCCGTCGCTGCAGCAGCAGTACTTCGCGACCACCTCGACCAACTTCATCAACGGCGTGCCGTTCGACATCGCGACCTTCCCGGTGGACGACCCGGTGGCGGAGGCGCTCGGCGCCAGGCCGCTCGACGCCGAGGAGTCGGTGAACTTCTCGCTCGGCGCGGTGATGCGCTTCGCCGACGTCACGATCACGGTGGACGCCTACCGCATCGACATCGACGACCGCATCGTGCTCTCGGAGAACCTCACGCAGGTCAACGTGCGCGAGTACCTCGAGAGCCTCGGCTTCATCGGCGTCGGTGGCGGCCGCTTCTTCATCAACGGCGTGGACACGGAGACCACGGGCGTGGACGTGGTCGTGAACTGGCCGTGGGTGACCGCGAGCGCCGGCAAGTTCGACTTCACGCTTTGTCGCCAACTGGAACGACACCGACGTCACCCGCGTGCCGACCACGCAGGAGCTCGAGGCGCTGGCGCCCCCGCCGCCGCTGTTCGCACGGGTCAACGTCCTCACCTTCGAGGAAGGCAACCCGAGCGACAAGTACGCTGCAATCGCCAACTGGAGCCTGGATCGCTTCGGCGGCACCGCGCGCATCACGCGCTACGGCGAGGCGCTCGACCCGGGCACCGCGGCCGCCCTCGACTTCGAACTCGGCTCGGAGACGCTGGTGGACCTCGAGGCCCGCTTCGACGCGACCGATCGCATCCGGATCGCGCTCGGCGCGGAGAACGTGTTCGACGAGTACCCGGACGCGTTCCCGGTCGCCCGCAACGGGACGGGCAACACGCCGTTCTCGAACTACGCGCCCTTCGGCCGGTCGGGCCGCTACCTCTATGGAAGGGTGTCGATCGGGTTCTGAGCCCGACGGCCGGCACGCCGCAGGCCGCGCCGGGACGTGAAGTGCGTCCCGGCGCGGCTCGCAAGACAGCATCCCGCTGGCTGCGGCGTGCGAACATCCGCGCATGAAACCCTACCTGGCACAGGCTGCCGCTCTTGCCGTCGCGCTGGCGGCGACGGCACTCGTGGGCCCACGCGTCGCCGCCGCAGCGGAATCGAGCGCGTTCGCGGCGGGCGCTCCCGCTGGCGCGTCGAGCGACCGCGTGATCGTCAAGCTGCGCCCCGCCGGGCCCTCGGCAACCGGCCAGGCCAAGCCGACGGACGCGCAGTCCGCGCTGCGGATGGGCGAGGTCGGCCGGCGCGCGGGACTCAGGGCCCGGAGCGTCAACCGCCTCGGAAGCGACCTGCACGTCGTCGAGGTCGAGCGCGCCGAGCCGGGCGAGTCGCTGCAGGAGACGCTCGCTCGCCTGCGCGCGGATCCCGCGGTGGAGTTCGCGGAGCCGGATGCCCGCATGCGTCCGCACCGCCTGCCGAGCGACCCGGGCTTTTCGGAGCAGTGGTTCCTGCAGGCAGTCGTGCCCGGCCCGGACGGTCCGACGGACTCGGCGGCGGATGCCGTCGCAGCGTGGGAGGTGACTACCGGCTCGCCCGCGGTCGTCGTCGCGGTCCTCGACACGGGCGTGCGCTTCGATCACCCGGACCTGCTGCCGTTCGCCGACGGCGGCAAGCTGCTGCCGGGGCGCGACTTCGTGAGCGCGGAGTCGGGCGGCACGGCGCGCGCAGCCAACGACGGCGACGGCTGGGACGCGGACGCGTCGGACCCCGGCGACTGGATCTCCTCGCTGGACCTCACGATCTCGCAGTTCGCGGACTGCATGGTCGGCAGCAGTTCGTGGCACGGGACCCGCGTTTCCGGCCTGCTTGCGGGGCTCACCGACAACGCCACGGGCATCGCCGGCGTCGGCTGGAGCAACCGCATCCTGCCGGTGCGGGTGCTCGGCAAGTGCGGCGGACTCACCTCGGACATCATTGCCGGCATGCGCTGGGCCGCCGGCCTCGAGCAGGCAGGCGCACCCGCGAATCCCACCCCGGCCCGCGTACTGAACCTGAGCCTTGGCGGACAAGGCGCCTGCTCCAGGGCGTACCAGGCCGCCATCGACGAGATCACGGCGCGGGGCGTGGCGGTGATCGTGTCGGCGGGCAACGATGGCTCGGCCGTCGACCAGCCCGCGAACTGCCAAAGCGTCGTCAGCGTGACTGGCGTGCGTCACGTCGGCACCAAGGTCGGGTTCGCGAACCTCGGCCTCGACGTGACCATCGCGGCGCCGGGCGGCAACTGCGTCAACGTGACCGCGGGCGCGCCCTGCCTCTATTCGCTCGACACGACCACGAATTCCGGCGTCACGACGCCGGCCGCGAACGGCTACACCGATCGCTTGGGCGACTTCAACGTCGGCACCAGTTTCGCCGCGCCCATCGTGGCGGGCATCGGGGCCCTCATGTTCTCGGTCAACGGCAACCTGACGCCGGGAAAGATGACCGAACGCCTGCGCGCGAGCGCGAGGCCCTTCCCCGCCTCGTCCGACCCGAACGTGCCGACCTGCCGGATCCCAGAGTCGCCCGCTGACGTGCAGCTGTCGGAATGCAACTGCACGACCGCGACCTGCGGCGCGGGCCTCGCGCACGCACCGGGCGCCGTCGACGCCGCACTGCGTCCGGTCGCCGTGGTGTCGGCGCCGTCCACGGCCAGCGCCGGCGTGAGCGTGACGCTGACCGGCGCCGCCAGTGTCGGCGCCGACGGCCGGACGATCGCGGCCTACGCGTGGACGCTCGTAAGCGGCGCCACCTCGCTGTCGGCGCTGGCGGGCAGCGAGACCTCGTTCGTGGCGCCGGGCGCGGACGTCGTCGTGCGCCTCACGGTGACCGACGACCAGGGTCGCAGCGACTCCACCGATGCGACGGTGCGCGTCGGCAGCGCGATCCCGCCGCCGACGCCCCCGCCGGCACTACCGGTGCCTACACCCGTCCCGATCGGCTCATCCCGGGGTGGCGGCGGCGGACCGTTCGATCCGCTCGCGCTGACTCTTGCGGCCGCACTGGCCTGGCGCGCGCGTCGCAGGCGACCAGGCGCAGCGCCGCGCGCCTGATCGCGACCTCTTCCCCGACCCGGCCGCACCGCCCGCTGTTGGTCGACAGCGCGGCCGGGCGTATTCTCGGTTGCACGAGAAGCACAAGATCTGCAGGGGGGAAACCATGAACCGACGTGAGTTCTTCAGGTCGTCGCTGGCGGCTGCCGTCGCGACCTCGCTGGCCGGCAACCGTGCGCTCGCAGCGCTCGCGCCCGTCGCGACCGACCTCGAGGCCGTCACCGGGAGCGGCGCCAGGGTCACGCTCGCCAAGAGCGCGGTGCAGGAACTGCGCGACAGCCTGCGGGGCGCGCTGCTGCTGCCGGGGCAGCCCGGCTACGACGAGGCGCGACGAGTGCTGAACGCCTCCATCGACAAGCACCCGGCGCTGGTGGTGCAGCCGAGCGGACCGGCGGACGTGGGCACGGCCGTCGATTTCGCCCGCGATCACGGCCTGCTGCTCGCGGTGAAGTGCGGCGGACACAGCTACGCCGGCAAGTCCACCTGCGACGGCGGCCTGCAGATCGACCTGTCGCGCTTCCGCGGCGTGCGCGTCGATCCGGCCGCACGCATCGCCTACGTGGCCGGCGGCAGCCTGCTCGGCGAGCTCGACCACGAGGCGATGTCGCTCGGGCTCGTGACCACCGCGGGCACGGTCTCGCACACGGGCGTGGGCGGGCTCACGCTCGGCGCCGGCTTCGGTCGCCTCGCGCGGCGCTACGGACTCGCGCTCGACAACGTCCGCGGCGTGGACATCGTCACTGCCGACGGCCGGCTGCTGCACGCGAGCGCGGAGGAGAATCCCGACCTCTTCTGGGGCGTGCGCGGCGGCGGCGGCAACTTCGGTGTCGTCACCACGTTCGAGTTCCGCCTGCATCCGATGCAGCGGCAGGTCATCGGCGGCGACGTGGTGTTCCCGCTCGCCCGGGCGCGCGAGCTGCTCGATTTCTACTCGACCTTCAGCCTCGAGGCGCCGGACGACCTGTACTGCGATGCCGTCCTGCACTCGCCGCCGGGCGGCAAGGACGGCGCGTTCATCATGAACGTCTGCTACTCCGGAGCGGCCGCCGACGCCGAGCGCGTGCTGGCTCCGCTGCGCAAGCTCGGCAAGCCGCTCAACGACTCGATCGGTCCGGTGGACTACGTGAAGCTGCAGCGCAGCTCGGACAGCACCGATCCGCGCAACCGCGGCGAGTACCTCAAGTCGGGGTTCATCAACGGCTTCCCGCCGGCATCTCGTGACGGCCCTGATCGACGGCTTCCAGCCGGACCCCGCGCGCAGCACGACCGTGTTCTTCCAGCACTCCGGCGGTGCGATCGGGCGCGTGGCACCCGATGCGACGGCGTTCCCGCACCGGCGCTCGCGGCTCAACATGTTCGCGGTCGTCAGCTGGGACATCGAGCGCGACGGCGCGCCGCACACGGCGTACGTCAAGGACTACTGGTCGAAGCTGCAGCCGTTCACCGACGGCTACTACACCAACGAGGTCGCGAACGAGCCGCAGCGCCAGGTGGACGAGAACTACCAGGGCAACATCGGACGGCTCGTCGCGCTCAAGACCAAGTACGACCCGGGCAATCTGTTCAGGCTCAACGCCAACGTGAAGCCCACGGCCTGACGGCGGCCCCTCAGTCGAGCGCCGCCTCGATCCGGTCGCACAGCTTGCGCAGCACCTCGAGGCGGGCGTGGCGCTTGTCGTTGGCCGGCACGATCGCCCACGGGGCGTGCCGCGTGTCGGTCAGCGCGATCATGTCCCTTGCGGCCTTCTGGTAGTCGTGCCACTGCTCGCGATTGATCCAGTCCTCGGGATCCACCTTGAAGCGCTTGAGCGGGTTGCGGTTGCGCTCCGTGAAGCGCGCGATCTGCTCGTCGGGGCTCACCGACAGCCAGAACTTGGCGAGGACGACTCCGTGCTCGGCGAGCTCGAGCTCGAATTCGTTGATCTCGGCGTACGCACGCTGCCAGTCGGTCCGCGCCGCGAGCGCGCGCACCCGCTCCACCAGCACCCGCCCGTACCAGGAGCGGTCGAAGATCGTGTAGTTGCCCCGCGGCGGCAGGTGGAACCAGAAGCGCCACTGGTACGGCCGGGCAATCTCCTCGGCCGACGGCGCCGAAACCGGCACGACGCGGTACTGCCGGGCGTCGAGCGCCGCCGTGATGCGCCGGATCGCCCCGCCCTTGCCGGAGGCGTCCATGCCCTCGAACACGACCACCACCGCATGCTTTGCGAAGCGCCGGCGACGCGACAGCAGCGCAAGCCTCCCCTGCAGGTCCTCGAGGCGACGGTCGTAGTCCTCCTCGGCAACTCTCTCGCCGCGGCGCTCCGTGGTGAGCCGCACGCGCGCAGCGCGCCGCCGCAGCACCGCCGGCGCCGGCAGCACGGGCCGATCGCAACGGCCGGCGCGTCCCTCGATGCCCGCGAGCAGCGTCCGGCCGACTTCGAGCGCGCGGTGCTGTCGGTCGGTGCCGTCCACCACGTGCCAGGGCGCGCAGGGCTGCTCGGTGACCTCGAGGCAGTGCTCGAGCGCGCGCTCGACGCGGGCGTAGTGCCGCATGGACCAGTGGTCCTCGGCCGTGACGCGCCAACGCGTGGTGGGGTCCTTGAAGAGACGACGGAGCCGTCGCTGCTGAAGCTCGGGGCCCACGTGCAGGTGCACCTTGACGACGGCGATGCCGTCCGCGGCGAGCATCTGCTCGTGACGACGGATGCGCTCGACGTCGCGGCGCACCTCGGCGGCCGGCCGCTCGGCCCCGCGCACCGACGCCGCGAGGAAATCCGCGTACCAGCCGGCGTGCAGGATCACCATGCGGCCCTTCGGGGGCATCACGCGCCAATAGCGCCACAGCGGCGGCCGCTGGCGCTCGACCTCGTTGGGGTCGCGGAAGCCGTACACGGCCACGAACTTCGGATCGAGCCAGCCGAGCAGCTCGTTCACGACCTCGCTGCGACCGGCACCCGGGATGCCGCGTGACGATCATCGCGACGGCGCGCGCCTTCGACTTGCGCAGCTCGAACTGCGCGTCGAGCAGCCGGTCCTGCAGCTTCGGCAGCTCGTGGCCGTACTCGAGCTTGGTCAGTCGCCGGCCGCTGAGGGCCTCGTGCAGCATGCCGGACGCTGCGCTCAGCGCCGCCGCGCCGCAGGCGTGGAGCGCCGGCGATCGCGGGCCGCCGGGACCTGCTGCGTGATGCAGTGGACGTTGCCGCCCCCGAGCAGGATCTCGCGACCCGGCACGCCCACGACCTCGCGACCGGGGAACAGCGACTTGAGCTTGCGCAGCGCCTTGCCGTCGCGGCGGGCGTCGAGCAGCGGTACCACGACGCGCCTCGTGCCGAGATAAAAGTTCACATAGGAACCGGCCAGCCAGTCGCCGGCCTGGCGCGGCCTCGTGCCCTCGGCGGAGTCGATGCCGGCGGCCTCCTCGGGCGTCATGTAGAGCGGTCCAGGCTGCACGAGCTTGTGCACCTTGAACCTCCGGTCGCGGGAGTCGCGCGCCTCCATCAGGCGCTCGTACGCGTCGCGGGAACTCTCGTACTGTGGGTCGTTGCGGTCGTCAGTCCAGTTGAGCACAACCTCGGCCGGCTTGACGTAGGAACAGAGGTTGTCGACGTGACCGTCCGTTTCGTCCTTGTACGTACCCTTGCCGAGCCACACGATCGCTTCCACCTTCAGGTAGCGCCGCAGCAGGCCCTCGATCTGCTCGCGCGAAAGTTGCGGGTTACGGTTGCGGTTGAGCAGGCACTCCTCGGTCGTGATGAGCGTGCCCTGCCCGTCCACGTGGATCGCGCCGCCCTCGAGCACGAAAGGCGCGCGGTAGCGGTCACGGCCCTCGATCTCGAGCACCTTCCCGGCGACCGCATCGTCCCGGTCCCAGGGAAAGTACAGGCCGCCGTCGAGCCCGCCCCAGGCGTTGAACATCCAGTCGACGCCGCGCACGCCGCCGCGGTCGTTGACGACGAAGGTGGGGCCGACGTCGCGCATCCACGCGTCGTTGCTCGACAGCTCGACGACGCGCACGGCGCTCGGCAGCAGTCGCCGCGCGTTGGCGTACTGCGCGGCCGACACGCCGACCGAGACCGGCTCGCTTCCGGCGATGGCGCTCGCCACGGCGACGAACGCCTGCTGGGCGGGCTTGCCGCCGAGCCGCCAGTTGTCCGGGCGCTCCGGCCACAGCATCCAGCAGCCGGAGTGCGGCTCGAACTCACCGGGCATGCGGTAACCGTCGCGACGCGGGTCGCCGTCCAGGGTGCGGGTCATGTGGGTCGCGGGAGATCGCCGTGCCAGCCCCGAGGGGCGTTGGCGGCGATGGTACCGGTCGCGACTCAGGCCGGCCAGAAGTGCAGCGTGGCGACGGCCAGCATCGCACCGAGGGCGGCGCCGGCCGCGACGTCGCTCGGGTAATGCAGCCCCAGCACGACGCGCGAAGCGGCCACCAGCATCGCGAACGGCAGCAGCACCCCCGCGAGCACGGGGTGATGCGTGACGGCCACGATCGTGAAGCACACCGCGTGCAGCGTGTGGCCCGACGGGAAGCTGTAGCGGTCGAGCGGTGCGGTGCCGAGCAGAATGCCTGCATGCGACACGAACGGCCGCTCGCGCACCAGGCGTGTCTTAAGGACCCGGTACAGCGCGACCCCAGCGAGCCCGGCGACGGCCATCTGCAGTCGCGGCGGTGGCGCCGGCAGCTCCGCCCGCCACGGCGAGGCTGGCCATGAGTGCGTACCAGACCGGGCCGTCGCCCAACCTGCTCACCACCACGAAGAACCGTCGCAGGTTGACACGATGACAGCCACGGTTGATGTGCAGGCACAGCGCCCGTTCCGCGCGATCGACGCGCTGCCAGAGTCGAACGGTCGCCGTGCCGGCCATTGCCCTGTCCCTCCTGTGCTGGGGACGGGTGAAGGATGCGGGAGGCATGTGACCGGCCCGCGACAGTGCGGTGACGTTTTTATTCAGATCAGCAACTTGTGACGGATTTCTCGAGTCGAGGCCCGGGTCTCAGATGCGCACGGAGCGCAGCCGCAGCGCATTGCCGATCACGCTCACCGAGCTCAGCGACATCGCCGCGGCGGCGAACGCCGGCGTGAGCAGCAGCCCGACGAAGGGATAGAGGACGCCGGCCGCAAGCGGCACGCCGAGCGCGTTGTAGCCGAAGGCGAACGCGAGGTTCTGGCCGACGTTGCGCATCGTGGCCTCGCTCAGGCGCAGGGCCCGGGCGAGCCCGCGCAGGTCGCCGCTCACGAGGATCACGCCCGCCGTCTGCTTGGCGATGTCGGTGCCCGCCCCCATCGCGATCCCGACGTCGGCCTCGGCGAGCGCCGGGGCGTCGTTGATGCCGTCGCCGACCATGGCGACGGTCCGTCCCGCCGCACGCAGCGCGCGGATGCGCTCGGCCTTCTCGTGCGGCAGCACGCCGGCCGCCAGTTCGTCGATGCCGAGCTGTGCCGCGATCGCCTGCACCGACGCCGCGTGATCGCCCGACAGCACGACCAGCTTGCGGCCGGCGGCCTTGAGCTGCTGGACGACCTCCCAGGCCTCGGGCTTGAGCGGATCCGCCACGCCGAGCAGGCCGATGGGCGTGCCGTCGATGCCGACGAAGACCACCGTCTGGCCGAGCTCCCGCAGGCGCTGCGCCTCGGGCTCGAGCACCCCGGCGTCCACGCCCGCCTCCGCCATGAGCGCGGCATTGCCCACCGCCACGTTGCGCATCTGCACGACGCCGAGCGCACCCTTGCCGGCCACGGCCTGGAATCCGTAGCTGCGCCCGAGGCGCAGTCCGCGCGCGTGCGCCGCCGCCACGACCGCCCCGGCCAGCGGATGCTCGCTGCCCTGCTCGAGGCTCGCCGCGAATCGCAGCAGCTCCGCCTCCGCGACGCCGTCGACCGGGATGACGCTCACCACCTCCGGGCGACCGAGCGTGAGCGTGCCGGTCTTGTCGAGCACCACGGTGTCCACGTCCCGCAGCCGCTCGAGCGCCTCGGCGCTGCGGAACAGCACGCCCGCCTGCGCGCCGCGCCCCATCGCCACCGTCATGGACATGGGCGTGGCGAGGCCGAGCGCGCAGGGGCAGGCGATGATCAGCGTGCTCACCGCCACGACGATGGCGTGCGCGAGCCGCGGCTCCGGTCCGACCGTCAGCCAGGCGATCGCGGCCAGCACCGCGACGGTGACCACCGCCGGCACGAACCAGCCGGAGACGCGATCGGCGAGTCCCTGCACCGGCGCGCGGCTGCGCTGCGCCTCGGCGACGGTCTGCACGATGCGCGCGAGCAGCGTGTCGGCGCCGACGTGGTCGGCCCGCATCACGAACCCGCCCGTGCCATTGAGCGTGCCGCCGATCACGGCATCGCCCGGTTCCTTCGCGACGGGCTGCGACTCACCGGTCACCATGGATTCGTCCAGGCGTGCACGCCCCTCGAGCACGACACCGTCGACCGGCACCTTCTCGCCGGGCCGGACCCGCAGCCGGTCGCCGGCGCGCAGGTCCGCAAGCGGCACCGAGGCCTCGACGTCGTCCGCGCCGATGCGCAGTGCCTCCTTCGGTGCGAGGTCGAGCAGCGCGCGCAGCGCCTCTCCGGTGCGGTGGCGTGCGCGCAGCTCCAGCACCTGCCCGAGCAGCACCAGCGTCACGATCATCGCGGCGGACTCGAAGTAGAGCGCGGCGTGCCCGCCGTGGCGCATCGCCTCCGGCACGACGCCGGGCAGCACCGTCGCGACCACGCTGAAGCCGTACGCGACGGCGACGCCGAGCCCGATCAGCGTGAACATGTTCAGGCTGCGCGTCGCGAGCGAGCGCGCGCCGCGCTCGAGCAGCGGCCAGCCGCACCACAGCACCACCGGCGTCGCGAGCACGAGCTGCAGCCAGGCCGCGGTGCGACCGGCGAGCGGGCCGGGCAGCCGCCCCGCCATGTCCGCCATCGCCAGTGCCACGAGCGGCACGGTGAGCGCGACGGCGATCCCGAACCTCCGGCGCATGTCGCGCAGCTCGGGATCGTCCCCCGTGACGGCCAGCGGGCAGCGCCGGCTCGAGCGCCATGCCGCACTTCGGGCAGGCCGCGGGCACGGGGCTCCCGACGCCGGGGCACATCGGGCAGACGTACGCCGCTCCCGAGCTCGTCACGCCCGCGGACGCCGTCGGCGGCCGCCTCCGCGTGACAGCACGCGTGAGTCTCCGGCACGGGTGCGGACGGCGTCGGCGTGTGGCAGCAGTCGTGTGCCGCCGCTGGCGCGGCCACGGCAGGCTCGGGCGGCGCATGGCAGCAGCCGGGGGCATTGTCGGGGGCGTCTTTGCCGGGTTCGCTCATGCCGCGATTCTACGCCGGCGGCAGGCGCCGGCCGTTCACGATCAGGTACAGCGACGGGATGATCACGAGCGTGAGCACCGTCGCCGTCACCATGCCGCCCACCATGGGCGCGGCGATGCGTCGCATCACCTCGGAGCCCGTGCCGGTGCCCCACATGATCGGCAGCAGGCCCACGATCACCGTGATCACCGTCATCAACTTCGGACGAAGTCGCAGCAAGGCTCCCTCGACGATCGCCTCGCGCAGCTCGAGGCGCGTGGGTGCGCGGCCCTCCGCCGCGGCCGTTCGCCGGCGCTCGCCCCAGGCGTGCTCGAGGTACATCACCATCACCACGCCGGTCTCCGCCGCCACGCCGGCGAGCGCGATGAACCCGACCGCGGCCGCGATCGACAGGTCGTAGTCGAGCAGGTACAGGAGCCACACGCCGCCCACCAGCGCGAACGGCAGCGTGCCGAGGATCAGCAGCACGTCGCTCGCGTTGCGGAAGTTGAGGTACAGCAGGAGCACGATGATGGCGAGCGTGAGCGGTATGACGACCTTCATGCGCGAGGCAGCACGCTCCAGGTACTCGTACTGACCGGACCAGCCCAGGCTGTAGCCGGGCGGCAGCTCGAGCTCCGCGCCGATGCGCGACCTGGCGTCCTGCACGTAGCCGCCGAGGTCGCGACCCTGCAGGTCGACGAACACCCACCCGGACGGCCGTGAGTTCTCGCTGCGGATCATGGCCGGACCGTCCGTGACCGCGACCTTCGCGACGTCCGCGAGCGTGATGTTCGCGCCGGTGGGCGTCACGAGCGGCAGCGTCCGCAGCGTCTCCGGAGAGTCGCGGAAATCCTGCGGATAACGCAGGTTGATCGGATAGCGCTCGAGGCCCTCGACCGTATAGCTCACGGTCATGCCACCCACTGCGGTCGAGACGACGTCCTGCACGTCCCTGATATTGAGGCCGTAGCGCGCGGCAGCGACCCGGTCGATGTCCACGTCCAGGTAGCGGCCGGTCGCCGTGCGCTCGGCGTACACCGAGGTCGTGCCCGGCACCTCGCGAAGGATCGCCTCGATCCGCCGACCGAGCTGCTCGATGACCGCAAGGTCCGGCCCCATGACCTTGATGCCGACGGGCGTGCGGATGCCGGTCGCCAGCATGTCGATGCGCGTCTTGATCGGATAGCCCCAGCCATTCGACAGTCCCGGGAACTTCACCAGCGCGTCGAGCTCGGCCTTGAGCTTCGCCGGCGTCAAGCCGGGCCGCCACTGGTCGCGCGGTTTCAACATGATGGTCGTCTCGAACATTTCCATCGGCGCGGGATCGGTGGCGGAGTCCGCGCGGCCCGCCTTGCCGAAGACGCGCTCCACCTCCGGCACCGACCTGATCAGACGGTCGGTCTGCTGCAGCAGGGCCCGTGCGGCATCGGCCGAGAGCCCCGGGAGGGTCGTCGGCATGTAGAGAAAGTCGCCTTCGTCGAGCTCGGGCATGAATTCCGTGCCGAGCCGGGACGCAGGCCAGAGCGTGGCCGCGACGAGCAGCGCGGCGACCAGCGTCACCGTCCAGGGTGCCTTGAGGGCGATCTCGAGGAATGGCCGGTACGCCGCCATGGTCGCGCGGTTCACGGGGTTGGCCGACTCGGGCCGGATATTGCCCCGCACCAGCCAGTAGATCAGCACCGGCACGAGCGTGATCGACAGCAGCGATGCCCACACCATGGCATACGTCTTGGTGTAGGCGAGCGGCGCGAACAGGCGCCCTTCCTGGGCCTCCAGCGTGAATACGGGCAGGAACGACAGTGCCACGATCATCAGCGAGAAGAACAGCGACGGCCCGACCTCGCGACAGCCCTGGTAGATCGCCTCCATGCGGTCGGCTGCGGCGACGCTGCCGTGCTCGAGCTTCCTGTGCACGTTCTCGGTCATCACGATCGCCGCGTCCACCAGCGTGCCGATTGCAATCGCGATGCCGCCGAGCGACATGATGTTGGCGTTGATGCCCTGCAGCCGCATGACGATGAACGCCGAGAGCACGGCGATCGGCGTGACGATCACCACGATGAGTCCGGAGCGGACGTGGAACAGGAACACGAAGCAGACCAGCGCCACGACGATGAACTCGTCGAGCAGCTTGCGGTTCAGGTTGTCCACCGCGCGCTGTATCAGCGAGGAGCGATCGTAGGTCGTGACCACCTCGACGCCCGCCGGCAGTCCCGCCCGCAGCTCCTCGAGCTTCGTCACGACCCGCGCGATCGTGTCGCGCGCGTTCTCGCCGTTACGCATGACGATCACGCCGCCCACGGCCTCGCCCTCGCCGTCGAGCTCGCCGATGCCGCGTCGCATTTCGGGTCCCAGGCGCACCTCCGCGACGTCGCGCAGCAACACCGGCGTGCCGTCCTTCGTCGCCATGACGGGGATCCGCTCGAGGTCCTCGATGCCCTGTACATAGCCCGTGACGCGCACCATGTACTCCGCCTCGGCCATCTCGACGACCGCGCCGCCCGACTCCTGGTTGCCCGCACGAATGGCCTGCTCGACCATCATGAGCGGGAGGCCGAAGCCGCGCAGGCGCAATGGATCGACCACGACCTGGTACTGCTTCACCATGCCACCGACCGTGGCCACCTCGGCCACGCCGTCGAGGGCCTGCAGCTCGAACTTCAGGAACCAGTCCTGGAGTGAGCGCAGCTGGGCGAGGTCGTGCCGCCCGCTGCGATCCACCAGCGCGTACTGGTAGATCCATCCGACGCCCGTGGCGTCCGGCCCGAGCGCCGGGCGCACCCCCTCCGGCAGCCGCGCCGCGGCCTGGCTCAGGTACTCGAGCACGCGCGAGCGTGCCCAGTACGGGTCGGTGCCGTCCGCGAACAGCACGTTGACGAACGAGTCGCCGTAGAACGAGTAGCCGCGCACGGCCGTGGCACCCGGCACCGACAGCAGCGCCGTGGTGAGCGGATAGGTGACCTGGTCCTCGACCAGCCGCGGGGCCTGCCCCGGGTAGGACGTGCGCACGATGACTTGCACGTCCGAAAGATCCGGCAGCGCGTCAACGGGCGTATGCAGGTAGGAGTACACGCCCGTCGCCGTCAGCATCAACGCCACGAGCAGGACGACGGCGCGATTCTCGAGCGAGGCACGGATGATCGCGTTGATCATGGCGTCACTCGCTGTCGAGCCGCCCGAGACCCGAGCGCAGGTTCGCTTCGGAGTCGAGCAGGAACTGCCCGGCGACGACCACCTGCTCCCCGGCCGCGAGGCCCGCAAGGATGGCGATGCGCTCGCCGCTCTCCGCGCCGGCGACGACGCGGCGTGGCGCAAACCGGCCCTCCCCGAGCGCGAGCACGACGCGGTCCTCGCTGCCGGTGCGGATCAGCGCACTGCGGGGGATCGTCACGGTCTCCTCGCCGGCCTCGCCGAGCAGCGTGACATTGGCGAGCATGTTGGCGCGGATCGCCGCATTCGGCCGCTCGAGGACGATGCGTGCCCGTACGGTCCGCGTCTCCATGTTGAGCTCCGGATAGACGTGCTGCACGCGGCCCTGGAGGGTCTCGCCGGGCAGCGAGGGAAAGCGCAGCTCGGCTGCGGTACCCGGGGCCACCCAGCCGGCCTGCGACTCCGGCACCTCCGCGATGACCCAGAGACTGCCGAGCTCGGTGATCGTCATCGCCATCATGTCGGGCGTCACCATCGCGCCCTCGCGAATGGCAAGTTCCGTGACGACGCCGGCCACCGGCGCATGGAACGGCACGCGTCCGGACGCACGCCCGGCCGTCGCGAGGCGGAGCACCGTGCCGGAATCGAGCCCGAGGGCACGCAGCCGGTCGCGCGAGGCGGCGACGAGGTCGTCATTGCCGATCCGGATCGCGTCCAGGTACTCCTGCTGCGCGCTCTCGAGCATCGGCGAATACACGGTGAAGAGCAGCTGGCCGGCGTCGACGGTCTCGCCCATGGCGCGTACCGACAGGCCCTCGATCCAGCCGTCGGCTCGCGGCCGCACCTGGCGCACGCGGCGGTCGTCGAAAGTGACGAAGCCCACGGTCTGCGCGCGACGCGGCAGCGCGGCGAGCGCCGCCGCTTCGGTTCGGACACCAAGGTTGTTGATCACCGCCGGGGAGATGCGCACCTCCGGACCTGCCGCATCGGAGTAGACGGGCACGTAGTCCATGCCCATCTCGTCCTTGCGCGGCGTCGGTGACGTGCGCTTCGGATCATGCGGGTGCCGGTAGTAAATGGGCGCGCCCGGCGCCCCGGCAGGCTGCGCCCCGGCTGCAGCAGCGGGAGCGGGCTCGACCTTCACCAGGTCCATGCCGCAGATCGGGCATTTGCCGGGCGCGTCGCGCACGACGTCCGGATGCATCGGACAACGGTACAGCGGGTCTGCGTGTTCGAGCGCGTGCTCGGCCGCCGCTTCCTGCGTCGCGACCGCCGCCACGTCGGGCTCCGGAGCACGCCCGCAGGCCGTGACGAGCATCGTCAGCGCGATCAGCAGCAGATGCCACCGGCCGCGCCAGCGCGCCGCGGGCGTTCGAACGGCAATCAGTCTTCATGGGTCGTGCCTCCGACGAGGTAATCGACGTCGTAGCGGGCCTGTGCGCGGTCCGCTACGAGCCGCAGGTGCTTGAGCCAGGTCTCGAGCGCGACGCGTCGGGCCGCGATCACCTCGTCCACCATGACCCGGTTCGACCGGTAGGCGAGCAGCGCCGCCTGCACCGACTGCTCGGCGAGCGGTACAAGATCGGTCTCGTAGAAGCGTTCGAGTTCGGCGGTGCGGTCGGCGACGTTCCAGGCCTCCGCGAGCATGGCCCGCATCTCGCGCTGGTGGTCGTCGTGCATGTCGTGCAGGCCGCGCGCCTCCGCGCGCGCCGCGGCCACCTCGCGGTCCTGGCGGTTCGCGCGGAACAGCGGCAGGTCCACGCTCACCATCGCGCTCAGCATGTCGGGACGGCTTTCGCCGTCCACCATGCGTCCGCTGCGCAGCCCGTAGCTCAGGTCGAGCATCCAGCCGGGCTTACGGCCCTGCTTCGCCAGGTCGACCCCAGTGTTGGCGGCCTCGATGCGACGCTCGAAGTCGAGCTGGGCCGGGTGGCCCGGCAATCGGCCCTCCAGCGTCGCGAGCGGCTCGAGATCGGCGCGGGCCGGCAGGGAAAACGGCCCGGCGCGCGCGGCCTCCTCCTCGCCGATCCACCGGCCGAGCTGCGCACGGCGCATCGCCTCGTCGCGCTCGAGGTCGAGCTGCTGCTCGCGCAGCATCGCGACCTCGAGCCCGGCCTGCAGCAGGTCGAGCTGCTTGCCCTCGCCCGAGGCGTAGCGCGCACGTGCCGCGGCTCGCATCTGCTCGACCCAGTCGGACTGGCTGGCGAGGAGCTCGCGGGCGCGGGCGAGGTAGGCGAGTTCGGTCCATGCGCGCCGCACCTCGCGCTGCACCACGAGCCGGCGGTCGGCGGCGACCGCGTCGGCGGCGACCGCCGACTGCTCCATGCGACGGCGAGCCAGATCACGCGTGCCGGCGGCCGGGAACTCCTGGCTCACGCCCACCTCGAGCATGGTCATGTCCTCGTCGTCGAGGCTGAAGGAATCCACCGGCACGTTGACCGCGCCGAGACGCAGCTTCGGGTCCATGAGCTGTCCCTCGGCAACGGCGCGTTCGCGCATCGCGACGGACTCGGACGCGAGCTGCCGCAGCACCGCGTCGCGCTCGACGGCGAGACGCTCGGCGTCTGCGAGTGTCAGTGCGGTCGCACCCTGGGCGGCCATCGCGCCCGTGAGGAACAGCGCGAGCCATGCGGGCACGCGCCGGGCGGCGTGCGACCGCGGCCGCGATGGATGACGGAATCGGCGCGATGCAGGCGCCGCGATAGCCTGAGACATGACCCACCTCCCGGAAAAACTGGCGGCAACGGCCGCCGAAGCACCGGATCGGAGGGAGGTCTACTCGATGAACCTGCAGTAGCGGACGACGAGGGAGCGGCGCGGGACGGGCTCGGGGCGATCCGAAGCCGCACGGGTGCCGGTCTGTGCCGGCTCGGGCAGGTCGGCGAACGACGTAAAGGCCTGCAAAGGTGCGAACGCGAAGGTCGCGACGCGACCATCCACCTGCGGGTCGTGCGGGAAGGCGCAGCGGCCGCCGTCCACGCTCGACGTCCCGTGGTCGTCGTGGTCCGGCGGACAGTAGAGACACGGACCGTGGTTCGACGCGTCGGCCGCCTGGTGCAGGTCGTGCCCGTCGTGCTGGGCGGCATGGTCCTGGCGGGCGTGCGGATCAGCGGCCTCGTGATGGGCGGCCGCCACGAGCCCGGCCGTCTGGTGGGCGGCGACGCAGGGGACGGCGGCGACCTGCAGCCACGCCAGCGCGACGAGCGGCAGCACCGCCCGGGCCAGCTTTCGCTGTCGTCGCCTGATCCACTGCAAGCCGGACATGTCGCCCCACACCTCGCCGCAAGTGCCCGGAAGCTAGCGCGCCTGCCCCGCGCTTGCAACTGCCCGATTACGGCATAATTGCGACGCCGTCCCGAAAAGCGCGGCGATTCACCAACTCCGGGAGCTCGCCATGGTTCGAATTCGCAAGGTCCTGCCGCTCGTGCTCGCGATGGGAGCGGTTGTACTCGCCGGCTGCGCCAGCACCGACGCCGTCACCGAGTGGGACGGGCTCGTTCGCCAGCCGAGCACGCGGCTGAACGCCGTGTTCGTGAAGCCCAACGCACAGATCGTCGCGTACCGAAGCGTGATGCTCGACCCGGTGCAGGTCAGCTTCGACAGCAACTGGGACCCGAACCGCGGCACGCGCAGCATGTCGGCACGGCTGAATTCCGACGACATCGCGGCCATCAAGAGCGACCTCTCCGACCTGTTCCGGCAGATCTTCCGCGACGAGCTCGCGCGCGGCGGCTACCAGCTCGTCGAACAGCCGGGACCGGAGACCCTGCGTGTCACGCCGGCGATCATCAACCTGTTCATCAACGCGCCGGACACCTCGACGGCGGGCCGCACCCGCACCTACACCGCCGACTCCGGGCGCATGACCCTGGTGGTGGAATTGCGCGACTCGGAGACGGGCACCCTGCTCGCCCGCGCGGTCGACACGCAGACCGGCCGCGGCGCCGGCATGTGGACCATCACCAACCGCGTGACCAACACCGCCGATGCGCGGCGCGCGATCGGCGTTTGGGCCTCCGCGCTGCGCCGCGGCCTCGACGAGTTGTACGGGAGGGCCGGCAGCTAGCAGCTAGAAGGCGTAGCGAAGGATTGCAGCCAGGCTGCCGCCGCCGGGAATGTCCTGGCGGCGCACGCCGAGCACCCGCGCGCCGGTCAACAGCGCACGCCCTGCGATCTCGTCCACGACGCCGTAGCTCGCGGCGCTGGGTCCGGCGGCCAGCGTAACCGCGCCATCCTCCCCGACCGTGCCCGGCAGCACCTCGTCGATGTCGACCAGCAGCTTCTGCACCGCGCCGTAGGTGGCCGCCCGTGCCGCCTGTGCCACGTCGGTCGTCGTACGATGCTCGCCCTTGCGCTGCTCGAACTGGCTGCGGATGCCCTCGAGCTCGTCACGGAACAACTGGTCGAGCACCGCGCGTGCGGACGCCGCCAGTTCGCCGTCGCTCATCGAATCGGGGTTCGTCGTGACCGGGGTCGGCGCGAGGCGGGAATACGACTGCACCGATCGGTAGATCGACAGCATCGGCTCGGTCGCCACCAGGATCAGGGGCAGTTCCCGGCCGGCCAGGAACTCGCGCAGCGCCTGGTCCACCTTGCGCGCGTACTGGCCCAGGCGCACCTTCATGCCCTCGGCGCCCTGGATGCGGCCGCTCGGCGAGCGCTCCTTGATCGATGCCCGGCCCGCGGCACTGGCGGCATCCTTCGGCATTCCAGCGACCTTGACGGCAGACGCAGGCATGTCCGGCAGGACCTCGACCAACCTGACGCTGTCGGGCGTGAGCGCGAGTACGAAGCCGGACTGCGGCACGGTCACCACGCGCAGCAAGGGCTTGATGTGGAACCGGTCGCTGACCTCGGCCATCGGCTGCAGGCGCGTGGGCAGGCGGAAGGTGCGCAGCCCCGCCGGGGTGGCGAACACCGCGAGGCCGTTGGCCTGTGTCGCCCAGAACTCGTCGTCATCGACCAGGTCGAACAGCAGTTCCTCGAGGGCGCGGACTTCCCGCTTGTCGTGGTCGGCCAGCTGGGCCAGCGCTTCCCCGGCGAGATTCTTGAGCGCGATACGGTCGGCCTGCGCCTGCTGAGTCAACGGCGTGGTGGGAAGATAGAGACTGATACGAACCGGACCGCGATCGTGAATCAGGGCCTCGAGGTCGGCCTGGGTCGGGAGGTCTACGTGCAGCATGGAATCAGCGCTCCAGAATGTGCGTTTGCAGAAAGGGTTCGCTCAGAGCAGGTCGTTCAGCGTGACGCCGAGACCCACGGTGGTCTGGTTCCAGTCGTAGTCGATCAGGCTCTCGCCGTAGCCGGAAAACAACTGGAAGTGGACGCGCAGCGGTCCGAGGATCGGCCGTGACGTCCAGGAGAACTGCGCGGCGCCCTTGCCGGTGCTCAGGTTGCCGCGACCCATCAGCGTGAACGTGTTGTCCCGCCACCGGTACAGCGCGGTGGCCTGCCCGTGCCCCATGTAATCCATGATGTCGGGATTGTCATCCTCGTCGTTCGACGGCTCGATGCGCGTCCACGCGCGCACGATCAGCGCGAAGCTCTCGCTGTCGAGACCGCCCTCGACGAACAGCCGGTCCCAGCTGCGTGAGATCGGATCGGCGCGGCCGTTGGACTGGTGCGTGTAGCCGAAGTTGAGAAGGTTGAATTTGAGCCCGCCCATCTCGATGCCGGGCCGGAAGCTGCCGAACAGCTCCGGCATGTAGTTGGTCTCGCGGAACGGACGCGAGATGTCGTCGCTGTAAACCTGCCACTGGCTCTGCTGGGTGTAGGCGAACCACAGTCCCCAGCGGCGATCCTCGGAGGTGAGGAGCCGTCCCTTGAAGCTGAGCTGGAACTTGGCCTCGAGGTCCTCGAAGTCGTAGTCGTCGGCGAACTCCTCGAACAGCGGCTCGTAGGGCTCGCGGTTGACGTCGTTCGTGTAGCGGGCGAACAGCACGTAGTTCGGCTGGTGCAGGCGGACGTAGGCCTTGCGCGAATCGGGCAGGAACCCCCACGCCGTCTCGATCAGCAGGCCCGGTCGTGCAGGCGTCTGGCCGGCGGACGCAGCGACTGCCCCACCGTCGCGGCCGGCTGGGCCGTGGTGCTGGCGGCCACCTCGACGGGAGCGGCAGCCGGCGCCAAGTCGCCGACCGCATCCGCTCCAGTCGCGTCGCGAACGGCCGCACCGATCGCCTCATCGAAGCAGGCCAGCCTTTGTGTCTCGTCCGGAATCGAAAGGCACGCCGACACCGGGTGTGTCCGCTTGCACCGCGGACACTCCGGCCATCGTGCAGAAGAAGACGCCCGCGGCAACGGTGCCCGCGGGCGTCGGCCTGCGACTGCTCATCGGCTGGTCGCCCGGGCAGTCGTCAGAGGCTCAGGGTGGTGACGCGCGCACCATCGATCGTCACGCCGGCCATCAGGCCGCTGTTCGACAGCACGTAGCCGATCACCGGCTGCTGCGCGGTGGCGGTGGTCATCTGGGCACTCGCCCCGACCGAGATCATCGTCACCGACGCGTCCACGCCCGCCGTCCAGCCGCGGCTGTTCTGGAAGGCGCGCAGCGCGTCGTCGGTCATGAACAGCACGAACATGGCCGTGGACTGGGCGCCCGCCTGCAGGCCGATCGAGCCTGCGGTCGTGCGGTGAAAGCTGACAGTCTTGCCACCGACTCGCAGCGCGCCGTCGCCACGCGAGGCGCCGACGATGAAACCGGCCTCGAGCACGGCCGGGAAGACCAGCACGGCCTTGGCACGGCTCACGAGCTCGCGCGAGCCCGGCTCCTGCCTGTACAGGTTGGCAAGCGCGTTGTCGACGGACGAGTCGATGGCCTGCCGACGCGTGGCCGGGTCGCCGGAACCCGAACCGGTGGTGGTACAGCCGGACGCAAACACCATCAGGGCGGCCAGCGAAGCGACGAAAATTCTCTTGTTCATGCAGCAATCCTTGATTGAAATTCGAACGTCAGGACTTGGGATTCGACTCGGGCGACGGCGCCTTCAGCATGCGAATGCCGAGGAACGCCATCGCGACCGAAATCAACGGACTCAGGTAATTGAAGAACGTGAACGGGGCATACGCCACCGTCGCCACGCCGAGCGTCGCGGCCATGAAGGCGCCGCAGCTGTTCCAGGGAATCAGCGCGGATGTCACCGTCGCCGAATCGCCGAGCGACCGCGACAGCACCACCGGCGCAAGGCCGCGCTTCTGGAAGGCACCCTTGAACATCCGGCCGGGCAGTACGATGGCGATGTACTGGTCGGCGGTCACGACATTGGTGGCCACAGTCGAGCCCACGGTCGCGGCCACGAGTCCGCCGTTCGACTTGACCGCGGCCAGCACCGGCGCGATCAGACGCTCGATGACGCCGGCTTTCTCGACCACGCCGCCGAAGGCGAGTGCCACGATGATCAGCCAGATGGTGTCGAGCATCCGCTCCATTCCACCGCGCGAGGCGAGCATATCGATCGCCTCGTAGCCGGTCGTGGACGTGTAGCCGCTCGCCAGCGCCAGCCAGGCGCCCTTGAGCAGCGCCAGCGGGGTCGCGAGGTCGGGGTCCGCGGCAAAGGCGATCACACGCTCCGGCGCAGTGACGACGGCAAGCACCGCACCCGCAAGCGCACCCATCATGATCGTCGTGAACGGCGGGAACCGCAGCGCCGCGAGCACGATCACCACCACGAGCGGCAGGAAATGCACCAGCGAGACGTCGAAGGTCTGGCGGATGCTCTCGAGCTTCTCGGTGGCGTCGAAGTCCCCGGGCGCACCCATGAAGAAGAAGATAGCCAGTGTGATCGCGAGCGCCGGGATCGAAGTCCACAACACCTCGCGCAGGTGCTG
Source organism: uncultured Gammaproteobacteria bacterium (assembly GCA_963754125.1). Lineage (GTDB taxonomy): Bacteria > Pseudomonadota > Gammaproteobacteria > Steroidobacterales > Steroidobacteraceae > RPQJ01. Next base: position 582,646 of record CAVWEX010000002.1, on the reverse strand, counting down.
GTAGAGGTCGGCGCCTCCGACGGCGGCGGCGAGGTTGGCGGTATCCGACAGCGGCGAGGATTTGTCGCCGAAATAGGCCCCGGAGATGACGGCCCCGGCCGTAATGGCCGGGCTCAGCTCCATGTTGACGGCGATGCCGACGAGCCCGATGCCGATCGTCGCGGCCACGGTCCAAGAGCTGCCGATACTGAATGCAACGACGCCGCAGAGGATCGCCGTGGTCATGTAGAAGTAATGCGGACTCAGGATCTGCAGGCCGTAATAGACCATCGCCATCAGCGTCCCGCTCATGGCCCAGGCGCCGGTCAGCGCACCGACCGCGAACAGGATGAAGATCGCGCCGACGCCCGTGCCGACGCTCGCGATCGCCGCCTCGCGCAGTTGCTCGAGCGTATAGCCGGCCCGTCGCCCGATGATCAGCGCGATCATTGCGGCCAGGACCAGCGCGACCTGGTTCGGGCCCTTCGCGCCCGCGTCGCCGAACAGGTAAAAAGACAGGCCGACCAGCACGATCAGCGCGACGATCGGGATCGCCGCCTCCGTCATGGTCAGCGGCCGGGTCCCGGCAGGCGGAGTGGCTGTCACTTTTCTTGTTTCCGCGTCACAGGCAAGCGACCTGGCGGGCGGCCCGCGGGCGCAACGGCTACGGGGCAGCCGTTGCGTCGCGGGCTCCGCTCAGAGATCAGTCACCGCACAGCAGGCGCATGCGGCGCTCGGCGAGGGCGAACTCCGCGTCGGTGCTTGCATTGAGCAACTGCTGCTTGGCGGCCTCGCACGCGTCCGCCGTGGCCTGGTCGTCGGCCGGCGCCGCCGCTGTTGCGGCTGCAGTGCAACGCTCCTCCGGCACGAGGCGGATGTTGTTGAACTGGCCGCGCTCGACCGAAACGCAGTCGCCGACGCGCAGGCCCGCCTGCTCGGTCGTGATCCGGATCGTGTTGGTGCCGCCGATCAGGACGGTGTACTCGAAGCCGGTCGACGAACCGGCTGCGCCGGCCAGGCGACTGCCGACCGCCGCGCCACCGACGCCGCGCAGCGCGCGATTGCTGCGCGACTGGCCGGAACCCGAGGCGACGCCGAGCGCGCCGCCGACCAGCGTGCCGGCCGTCTGCGCGCCCTGGTTCTCAATGTTTACCTGCCGAACTGCCGTGATGCGGCCGTAGCTGATCTGCGACCGCGCCATGGCGTCCGCCGACACAAGCGTGGCACCGAGCACGACGACCGACGCGAGAGCTGTCCACCGAAAATTCATTGCCAATGCTCCTGAGATTGAGTTGGACTGTTACGATTGTGCCCGCCCGCTGCGATCAGGTGGCAGGCTCCATTGTCGCAGGAAACACGGTTCCCTGCCCATCGTGCATGAGGTCGGGCCGCAGGCGCACCGGTCATGCCCAGCGCGAGTCCGCGGTGATGTTGATCGTAAGCCAAGCCTCGTGGATCGGCCGGCCGACGGCGACCCAGATGCGCTCGCGCAACTCGTCCTGCGCAGGCACGGTCTGGAGCGCAAACCGGGGTCCGACGACGATGTTGACCTCCACCTGGTGCGAGCGACCGATCTGGGCCACGTGTGTCGTGTGGCTCTGGATGTCGTGCTCGCTGCGAATGACTCGCATCTCGGCCTCGACACGCGCCGATATGACGTCGTCCTCGCTCGCCATGTGCAGGAGTTCGCTTGCACTCCGCTTCAGCACACTGATCGGAACGGGCAGGAAGATCAGCGCCAGCACCATCACGAGCACGCTGTCCGCGTACTGGGCCCAGAGGCTGCGCTGCGGCTCGGGCAGCACGAACAGCACGGCAAAGCCAAGGAGCGTCACGACACTGAACGCGCCATCGAGCAGCCACTCCCGACCGTCGTTGCGTACCAGCTCGGACCCGGTGATGCGGGCCACCCGCATTTCGTAGCCACCCATGGCCAGCGACACGACGGCCGTCAGGGCGCCGAACCAGACCACGCTGCCCGCATCCACCTCGTCCCCACCGGCACGGAGGCCCTCGACGCCGTTGACGAAGGCGTACACGCAGATGACCAGCACGAAAAGCGCGTTCACTCCGTTCACCAGCGGCTCGACGTGCGCGTAGCCGTACTGGAAGCGCCGGTCGGCCGGCCGCGCCACGAGTCTCGCCGCCACCAGGTAAAGCACCGAGCCGACCAGGCTGACCAGGGAGAAGATCCCGTTCAGGATCACGACGTCGGACTCGATCGCCAGGCCCCAGGCGAGGCTGGCGAAAGCGAGTACCGCGACGCCGACGAGCGAGAACGTCAGCGTACGCTGCTCGATCCGGTCGGATTGCTGCTTGTTGACCATGAATCCCTGCGGAGGCGAGGGAACTGCTCCGGTATCGCAGGTTGCAGCGCTAGAACGACTTGCGGACGGTCAGCCAGAACTCGGTCTTGCTGTATTCCAGCGCCGGAATGTTGCTCCCCTCCCAGTCGTACTCGAAGGTCGGGCGCAGCGTCCAACCGGGCGCGAAGCTCCAAACGAGACCGCCACCCACGTACACGAGGTCGTCGGTGCGCGTGAGCAACAGGTCGGGATCGGTGGTGAAATCCGGTCGCTCCTCGTCGAAGGCCTCGTTGACGTACTCCGCCCAGAGGAACAGGTCGAGTTTGTCCGAGAAAGAATGGTCGAAACTGCCGTTGACGCTCCAGAACGTGTTGTCGCCGTCGATGCGCTCCTGAGTGGCCCACTCCTGGCCAAAGGCCCCGCCCAAGCCGAAGGACGTGCGGCCGTTTGCCAGCGAGTGTGACCAGCCGGCGGTGAACTCTGCGATGTCGCGCGTGCGGCTGCGCAGCGGCCCCCGCGGATAACGCCGCTCGCGCAACTCGCCGCCGAGCGTGAGGCGGTCGTTCGGTCCGAAACCGATGTCGTAGGACGCGAACACGCCCCAGTCGTTGCGATGCTGGCCATCACCGCGGTAGCTCACGCGTCCGCGCATGCCGAAGCGCAGGCTGTCGTCGTCCACCGGGCGGCTCAGGTTGACGTTCCAGCGCAGGTCGGAGTCGTTGCGCCGGTCCTTGTCGTCGTACCAGCGGAAGCGGTAGTCCAGCGTGCCGTTGAACGAGTGGCGCTCGGTCGACGGCCGTGCTCCAGCCGCCACCGACGCGGATTGGCAGGAAGGTGTCGTAATTGCCGGCGCCACCGAAGATGTCCGTGGACCCCGAGCTGTTCTGCCGATAGTTGCCAATGCCGGTTTCGCCGTAGAAGAACGGTGACCAGCCGCGCGCGACGTAGTCGTCCGCAACCCGGTCGTAGGTCTCGGCCTGGGACTGCAGGTCCCTCGGCAGGTTGTCGTAGCGCAGCACCGCCTCGAACTCGACGACGGCCCGTGCATACTCGCCGAGGGCGTAATACGAGCGGGCCAGGCCGAGGTGGGCCTCCACGGAACTCGGATCGGCCACCAGCGCCTCCTCGAACGCCTGCTTCGCCTCGGCGGCCTGTCCGGCGGCCAGCAGGTCCCGACCCCGACTCAACGCCTCCTCGTCAGCCGCGGCAACGGCGCCGGAGCTGAGTCCGACTGCGCCGAGAAGGACGAGCGCAAGCACCGCAATGCCACCTCGCCTCCTGGCCTCGACTGCGGTCCGGCTGTTCATGGCAATGATTCCTCTCTCCTTGGGCCCAGGGCTCACTCGACGTAATCGGCTGCTTCCTCGCCACAACCGTCGCCGTCGCACTCGGGCTTCGGACTGTCGTGCAGGATTTGCATCACGCGCGTGCCCGGCTCGATCATGGCGTCGCGCTGGATGGTCGAGACCTCGCCGGCCACCGCCGTCGTGTACTCCTTCACGACCTCGCCGAAGGAGTTGCGCTGGGTAGCGACCTTCTGGCCCGCCGTCACCTTGTCACGCAGGTCCACCAGCAGTTCGAGGAACCCGCCGTGCGTGGCACGCACGGTGTGGAAGGCGTCGCCGAAGAAGGTACCGGCATCCTTCGCCGTGCGACCCATCGGCCCCGGGACGACGCCATGCAGCTTGAGCACGTTGAGCCCGCCCTCGACGAACAGCGGGATCATGCGCCGGTCGTAGCTGCGCGGCCCGCCAATCTCGATGGTGAGCGCCGGAATGCCGGCCTCGACGAGCGAGGTCTCGAGCGTGCCCGCGTACCCGGGGTCGCTCTTGATCTGTTCGATCGGGAACAGCTCGGCCATGGCCCGGATCTCGGGCTTGGCGAGCTTGGCGAAAATGAACGCCGTGAAGTCGCCGCCCGTCGCCGCCGTGTGATAGTCGAGCGCATAGTCCGCGTTCGGCTTGAAGAGGCGGTTGAACACGAGCCCTGCGTGCCGCACCGGTGCGTTGCCGCCGTCCTCGTTGCCAGGCCAGACGCGATTGAGGTCGATGAGCTGGCCGCCCCACTGCGCCGCCGGCCACATGCGCGTAGTGCCCTCCTTGGCCGGTCGCGACACGTCGTAGACCGCTGTCACGGTGCCCGACATCTGCGCCGGATCGAGCGCGGCCATGGTGCGCTGCACCGCGTCGACCGGGCTCACTTCGTCGCCGTGCACACCGCTGATCAGCAGGATTTTCTTCCCGGGCTTCACACCCTTGGCCACCACCACCGGCAGGTACCAGTGCTGGCCCGTGCCCATCTGCACGCCCTGGAAGAAGAAGCTGTGCTTCTTGCCGGGCTCGAGATCAGCAATGTCGAGCTGGCTGATGACGCGCTTGCCCTGGATCGTGTCGCCCGTGTAGACGGTCGCGGCTTGTACCGAGGCCGACGCCGCCGCGATACAGAAGAGCGCGGCTACCGCCACGCGTGTGCAGCTGTTCGACAATCTCATCCCCCCTCCTTATGGCTTACGCGCCTGCGCGGATCGCCCCGCGCGCCGGCAAAAACCGGCGCGCGGGCACCGGACGGCTAGAAGTCCACCGGGTCGCGGATGATCGGGCAGGTCATGCAGTGGCCGCCGCCGCGGCCGCGGCCGAGCTCCGACCCGTCGATCTCGACGACCTCGACGCCCGCCTTGCGCAGCAGCGCGTTCGTGTAGGTGTTGCGGTCGTAGGCGAATACGACGCCCGGCGACGCGCACACGAGGTTCGCGCCGCTGTCCCACTGGGTGCGCTCGCGCATGTAGGCATTGCCGCCCGTCTCGATGATGCGCATCTTCTTGACGCCGAGCGCCTTGCCGACGACCTCGGCGAAACGGCCCTTCGTCCTTGCGGATCTCGATGCCGCTCGGCTTGTCCGACGGATACAGCGAGAAGGTCTGCACGTGGTCCATGATGTCCGGGTACTGCAGCACGCAGTCGCGGTCGGCGAACGTGAACACCGTGTCGAGGTGCATCGCCGCGCGCAGCTTCGGCATCGCGCAGATCATCACGCGCTCGGCCGCCTTCTGCTTGAAGAGCGCCGCCGCCGCCTGCTCGATCGCCTGGCGCGAGGTGCGCTCGCTCATGCCGATCAGCACGATGCCCTTGCCGACCGGCATCACGTCGCCGCCCTCGAGCGTCGAGAGGCCCCAGTGCTTGGTCGGGTCGCCCCACCACACCTTCACCTTGCCCGCAAAGCGCGGGTGGAACTTGTAGATCGACGTCGTGAGGATGGTCTCCTCGTGGCGCGCCGGCCAGAAGAGCGGGTTCAGCGTGACGCCGCCGTAGATCCAGCAGGTCGTGTCGCGGGTGTAGAGGGTGTTCGGCAGCGGCGGCAGCAGGTACTCCGCCATGCCGGACGCCGCATCGCGCGCCAGCTTCAGCGACTCGCCGCCGAAGTCGTCCGGCACGTCGAAGGTGGAGAGTCCGCCGATCAGCGTCTCGGCGAGCGCGCGGTTGTCGAGCGTCTCGAGGTAGGCGCGCGTCTCCGCCATCAGGCTGATGCCGACCTCGTTCGCGGTGATCTGGTTGTCGAGGATCCACTTCTTGGCCTCGGGGATCGCCACGGTCTCGGCCAGCATGTTGTGCATCTCGAGCACTTCGATGCCGCGGTCGCGCATCTTCTGCATGAAGTCGAAGTGGTCGCGCTTGGCGGTCTCGACCCAGATCACGTCGTCGAACAGCAGCCGGTCATTGTTCGAGGGCGTCAGGCGCTGGTGGGCACGACCCGGCGCGCAGACCATCACGAGGCGCAGCTGGCCCACTTCCGAGTGGACGCCGAAGGCAGGGGTCTTGTCTGTCATTTCCGTTGCTCCATGTTCAGGGGTTGGAGGCGGGCCGGCGTCGCGTCAATCGCGACGCCGGTCCTCAGGTTGATATCGGTCAGACGGTGATCCGTCCGGTGGCGAGCGACCAGAGGGCGATCACGGCACCGAACGCGATCAGCGCAAACAGCACCGCCTCGCTCTTCGCGAACACCTGCGCACCGGCGTCCTTGCGGGCACGCCAGAACAGCAGCGTCGCCGGCAGGTAGATCAATGCCGAGAGCAGGATGTACTTGAGGCCACCCGAGTAGATCATCAGCGATCGAGTAGAACGTCGCGATCCCGGCGATGATCAGCTCCTTGTTGCGCGCGCTCGCGTCCTTCTCGTAGGTCTCGCCCGAGTAGGCGAGCTTGAGCGCGTAGGCCGCGACCAGCAGGTAGGGAATCAGCGTCAGCGCGCTGGTGAGCTCGAGCGCCAGCTGGAACGCGTACGTCGTGAACATCGTGACGATCAGGAAGACCTGCACGATGATGTTGGTGAGCAGCAGCGCGTTGACCGGCACCTTGGCCTCGTTGGTCTTCTCGAAGTACTTGGGGAACAACCCGTACTTCGCCGCGAGGTAGGGCACCTCGGCCGCGAGCAGCGACCAGGCGAGGTAGGCGCCCAGCACCGAGACGATCAGGCCGGCGCTGATGAACATGGCACCCCACGGGCCCACCATCGCCTCCAGCACGCCCGCCACCGACGGCGCGCGCATCGCCGCGATTTCCTCGCGCGGCAGCACGCCGAACGAGAGCACCGTGACGGCGACGAGCAGCGAGGTGACGATCAGGAAGCCGATCACGGTCGCGCGGCCGACGTCCTCGCGCTTCATCGCGTAGCGCGAATAGACGCTCGCGGCCTCGATGCCGATGAACACGAACACCGTCACCAGCATCGTCTGGCGCACCTGGGTCCAGATCGAGCTGAAGGTCTTCTCCGTCTCCGGGCCGCCCCAGAGGTTGTCGTAGAAGATCTGCCCGTCGAAGTTGAACAGCAGCACCACCACGAACAGCAGCAGCGGCACGATCTTGGCGATCGTGACGATCTTGTTGATGCCGGCCGCGCCCTGCACGCCGCGCAGGATCAGGAAGTGGAAGGCCCAGACCAGCACCGAGGCGACGAGGACGGCCGTGAGCGTGTTGCCGTCGCCGAACACCGGGAAGAACGCGCCCAGCGTGGACTTGATCAGCACCCAGTACGAGACGTTGCCGACGCAGGTGCCGATCCAGAAGCCGACCGCGGCGGCGAAGCCCCAGTACTCGCCGAAGCCGTACTTGGCGTAGGCGAAGATGCCCGAGTCGATGTCCGGCTTGCGCGCGGCCAGCGTCTGGAAGACGAACGCCAGCATCAGCATGCCGCCGGCGGCGATCACCCACGCGATCAGCGCGCCGTAGACGCCGGTGGCCCCGGCGAACCGGGACGGCAGCGTGAAGATGCCGGACCCGATCATCGAGCCGACCACCATCGCGATCAGCGCTGGCAGTGCAAGTTTCTGGACGGTGGATGCTGACATTGGTCAGTGCCTCTGATTGGGAATCGCGAGGGTATGTGTATGGCCGGTTCAAACCGAGACCGGCTCGAGCCCGGGTTCGTACTGGACTCTGAATCGGTTTCATGGCCTGGCAGCCGATGAACGCTCCGGGCGAGGCGGCGGGCCTTCATGCCGCGACCGCCGCCGCGCCTTCCGACAGCGCGGCATCCGGCGGATCGTCCGGCCCGATCCGGAATGCCGCGACGTACAGCGCCGGCAGGAAGATCAGCGTCAGCAGCGTCGCGACGAACAGGCCGCCCATGATGGTCACGGCCATGGGGCCCCAGAACACCGTGCCGGCGATCGGGATCATGCCGAGCACGGTGGAGATCGCCGTCAGGAAGATCGGCCGGAACCTCGACAGCGTCGCGGTGATGACCGCGTCCCAGGGCTTCAGGCCGGCCTTTCGATCGATCTCGATCTGCTCGATCAGCAGCACCGCATTGCGGGCGATCATGCCGAGCAGCGCCAGGATGCCGAGGATCGCGACGAAGCCCAGCGGCTTGCCCGCGAGCAGCAGCCCGCCGACGACGCCGATCATGCACAGCGGCAGCATCGTCAGCACCAGTCCCATGCGGCTGAAGCTGTGCAGCTGGATCATCAGGAAGGTCAGCATCAGCAGCACCATGATCGGCACCACGGCGAACACCGACGCCTGCGACCTGGCGCTCTCCTCCACCGTACCGCCCGCGACGACCTGGTAGCCCGGCGGCAACCTCGAGTTGAGCTCATCGATGCCGGGCCCGAGCTTGGTCGGCCACGCTCTCCGGGAGCACCCCCGGCGCCACGTCGGCCCGCACGGTGAGCGTGGGCACGCGGTCGCGACGCCAGATGAGCGGCGTTTCCTGGTCGAACGACAGCGTCGCGAGCTGGCTCAAGGGCACCGTCCGGCCCGAAGCGAGCGGAATCTGCAGGCTGCGCAGCGTGGTGAGCGAGACACGCTCCTCGCCGGTGGCACGCACGACGACGTTGACGAGATAGATGTCGTCGCGCACCTGCGTGACGGTCGTGCCGCTGACGGCCGAATTGATCACCGCGCCGACCGAATCGGAGCTCAGGCCCAGCAGCCGCGCCTGGTCCTGGTCGATCACGATCCGCACCACGCGCGACGGCTCCATCCAGTCGTAGTTGATGCGGCGCAGGTTCGAGTCGGTCGCCATGAGCTGCGCCACCTCGAGCGCGACCTCGCGCACCTTGTCCAGGGACGGTCCGCTCACCCGGTACTGCACGGGCCAGCCGACCGGCGGCCCGAGTTCGAGCGGTGACACGCGGCCGATGGCCTGCGGGAACTTCTCCGCCAGCAGGCCCTGCAGTCGCGTCTGCAGGCGCTCGCGTGCCTCCACGTCCTTGGCGATGACGACGAACTGGCTGAAGAACGGATTCGGCAGCTGCACGTCGAGCGGCAGGTAGAAGCGGATCGCGCCCTGGCCGATGTAGGTGCTCCAGCTGGCGATGTCCTCGTCCTCGGCCAGTATCGCCTCGAGCTCGTCCACGGCGCGCTCGCTGGCGTAGATCGACGAGTTCTGCGGCAGCGTCAGGTCGACGAGCAGCTCGGGGCGGTCCGACGAGGGGAAGAACTGTCGCGGCACGGCCGACAGGCTGAGCATCGCCAGCACGAAGGCCCCGATCGTGACGCCGATGGTCAGCCAGCGCGCCCGCATCGCACCGACCAGCAGGCCGCGGAACAGCGACATGCCCTTGCCGGGTCCGCTCGACGGCTTGTCCGGCGCCTTCATCAGCCACACTGCGAGCAGCGGCATGATCAGCACGGCCACCAGCCAGGACACCAGCAGCGCGATCGTGACCACCGCGAAGATCGAGAACGTGTACTCGCCGGCCGAGCTCGCGGCAAAGCCGATCGGAACGAAACCCGCGGCGGTGATGAACGTGCCCGTCAGCATCGGCATCGCGACGGATTCGTAAGCGTAGCTCGCCGCCCGCACCTTGTCGTCGCCCGCCGCGAGGCGCACGGTGACGACGTCGATGGTGGTCATCGCGTTGTCCACCAGCAGCGACAGCGCGATGATCAGTGCGCCGAGCGAGATGCGCTGCAGGTCGATGTCCGCGATCTGCATCACCGGGAACACGATTGCGAGCGTGAGCGGGAACGACAGCGCGACGATCAGTCCGGCGCGGCCGCCGAGCGCCACGAAGCTGATCACCAGGATGATCGCGATCGCCTGCCACAGCGAGACCATGAACTCGTTGATCGCCTCGTCCACGACCTGCGGCTGGTTCGCGACCAGCACCGGCGTGATGCCGACGGGCAGGTCGGCCGTGATCTCCTTGATCGTCGCCTCGACGTTCGCGCCCAGCCCGAGGACGTCGCCACCGTCGCGCATGGCGATCGCGAGGCCGATCGCGGGTTCGCCGTTGACGCGGAACATCGACTGCGGCGGGTCCGCGTAGCCACGGCGCACGGTGGCGATATCGCGCAAGCGCAGCAGCCGCCCGTCGGCGACGAAATTCTTCTCGAGGATGTCCTCCTCGGACTCGAAGGCGCCGGTCACCCGCAGCGCGAATTCCTCGTCGCCGGTGCGCACCACGCCCGCCGGGCGCACCACGTTCTGCGCCTGCAGGCCGGCGAGGATGGCCGCCTGGTTGAGGCCGAGGCCGGCCAGCCGCTCGACCGAGAACTCGATGAAGATCTGCTCGTCCTGGGCGCCGAGCAGGTCGATCTTGGTGACGTCCGGCACCAGCAGCAGCCGCGATCGCGCGTCCTCGACGTAGTCGCGCAGCTGGCGCTGCGTGAACCCGTCGGCGGTGAAGCCGTAGATGATGCCGAACGTGTCGCCGAACTCGTCGTTGAAGAACGGGCCGACCACGCCCTGCGGCAGCGTATGGCGGATGTCGCCGATCTTCTTGCGCACGTCGTACCAGAGGTCCGGCACCTGCTCCGGCGGCGTCGAGCCCTTGAGGTTGACGAAGATGCGCGTCACACCCGCCCGGGTGAAGCTGCGCAGGAAGTCGACGTTCTCGACTTCCTGCAGCTTGCGCTCCAGGCGCTCGGTGACCTGCTCGACCGTCTCCTCGAGCGTGGCGCCCGGCCAGTTCGCCTGGACCACCATCGTGCGGAAGGTGAACGGCGGATCCTCGTTGCGGCCGAGGGTCGTGTAGGAGACCGCGCCCGCCACCATGGACGCGATCATCACGAAAATGATGAACGACCTGTGGCTGAGCGCCCAGGAGGAAAGATTGACGCCCATTACGAAGCTTCGTTAAGCAGCCGGACCTTCTGGCCGGGGCGCAACGCCTGCACGCCCGCCATCACCACCGTGTCGCCCGGGGCGAGTCCGTCGCCGACCACGACCGAGTCGGGCTCGTGACGCAGGATGCTGATATTGCGCAGCGCCACCGTCGAGGTCGCGCGGTCCACGACCCAGATGGCCGGACTGCCGCCCGAGGTCATCAGCGCCGACGACGGGATGACGACCAGTTGCTCACCCGCGAGCTTGAATCGGCCGGATACGACCGAACCGAGCAGCATGCCGGACGGCGGGCTGGCGAGCCCGACGCGGACCGTGAACGTGCCGGTGATCGGGTTGGCCTGCGGCGAGACCTCGCGAACGAGCCCGGTCGCCCTGACGCGCGGGTCCTCGGTCAGGCCGACCTCGACGGGAGTCTCCCGCGATGCGACGCGCAGCACCTGCGGCGGCACCTCGAACACCGCGTCGGTGCCGCCCGCGCGCGCGATGCGCAAGACTCATCTGGCCACCCTGCACCACTTCGCCGGCCTCCGCGCCGCGCGCCGTCACCGACCCGTCGTACTCGGCGGTGAGCACCGTGAACCCGACGAGGTCCTGCGCCATCTGCACCTGCGCCTCGGCACTCTTGACCTGCGCCTCCGCGGACCGGAACGCGGCGAGGGCCGTATCGAGATTGGCCCGGGTCGTGAAGCCCTCGCCGATCAACGACTGCTGGCGCTGCAGCGCGTCGCCCGCGCGGACGCGCTCGGCGCGCGCCGCATTGAGCGCCGCCTGCGCAGTGAGCAGCTGGTTGCGCTCGTTCATCTGCTCGAGCCGTGCCAGCACCTGCCCCTTGCGCACGCGGTCGCCGACGTTGACCGGGCCGGTCGATCATGCGGCCCGGGATGCGGAACGCGACCGCGGTCTCGTCCTCCGCCGCGATTCGCCCGGACAGCACGACGACGTCACCGGCGTCCTGCCGCTCGATGTTGATCGAGTGGACCGGCCGGGCGATCCGGCTCGGCGGCCTCCTCCTCCGCGCGCTGGCAGGCGGACAGGGACGCGCACGCAGCGAGAGCCACGGCGAGCGATGAAAAGTATCTGCTCGGCGGTCGAAGCATGTTGACCTGCATGTTATTGAGCCGCCCCCCGGCGGCACCGTCGGAGCAGCAGTGTGCCTGAGCCAGGTCCAGATGCGCCATCAGGATCCGCCTGATACGAAATCCGCCGGCTTGCTGGTACTCTTTCCGGCCAGTCGCTTGCCCCTGCGATCGCGGGCGACCGGCAACAATTCTGCAACAAACTGAGCGGCGCGGTGCCGCCGTCAGCGAGTGCCCTCGATGCCAACCAAGCCCGTGATGATCGCCTGCGCCGTCTGCGTCGCCCTGTGGGGTCCGGCCACGCACTCCGCCGACCTGTTGCAGGTGTACGAGCAGGCGACCCGCAACGACCCGTTCATCCAGGAGGCGGACCAGCGTCGCCTCGCGGCGCTCGAGGCCAAGCCGCAGGCACGCGGCGCGCTGTTTCCGCAGATCGGCGCGGCCGGTTCGATCGAGACCATCGAGCGGGACGGCAGCAGCACCTTCCTGCAGGCCGTGGACGGCGCGCCCGGCGACGCCGCCCGAACTCGCCATCGTCAGCTTCGACCAGAACATGGACGCCGACCGCTGGCAGTGGCAGGCGGGTCTGCGCCAGACCGTGTTCCGCTGGGACCAGTGGCAGCGGCTCGGCCGCGCCGACGCGCGCGTCGCGCAGGCCGAGGCCGAGTACCGGGCCGCGCAGCAGGAGCTCATGGTGCGCGTGTCCCAGCGCTACTTCGACGTGCTGGCGGCCGCGGAGTCGCTGCGGTCGGCGGAAGCGACGCTCGACGCCTTCGCCAAGCAGCTGCGCGAGGCCGAGCGGCGCTTCGAGGTCGGCGTGGTCACCGTGATCGACGTCGAGGAGGCCCGCTCCGCCCGGGACATCGGCACGGCCAACGTGATCGCGGCCAAGCGCGCCCTGGCGGTGACCGGCGAGCTGCTGGCCGAGCTCACCGGCGAGCTGTACCCCGAGCTCTCGCGCCCGAAGAGCGACCTGCCGGTGTCTGACCCTGAGCAGCGCGGCGAGCAGGCCTGGGTGGACGAGGCGCTCGAGCAGAACCTCGCCGTGGTCGCGGCACGGCTCGGCGTCGATATCGCCAAGCGCGACGTCAAGATCGCGCAGTCCGGGCACCTGCCGACGCTCGACCTGTTCGCCACCACCGGCGAGTTCGACGAGGAAGCCACGGAGACCGTGAAGAACCGCAACGCCGGCACGCGCACGCGCGGCCCGGCCGACAGCGACGGCACCGAGGACGTCATCGGCCTGCAGGTCGCCGTACCGATCTTCACGGGCGGAGTGACGAGGTCGCGGGTGCGCGAGCAGGTGTACCTGCACCGTGCGTCGCGGCAGCGGCTGCAAGGCACCCTGCGTGCCGCCGAACGCTCGACCCGCGACGCCTACCTCACGGTGCTCGCGGACAAGGCGCGCGTCGAGGCGCTGCAGCAGGCCGTCAGCTCGAGCGAGACGACAGTGCGCGCGACGATCCGCGGCGTGGAGGTGGGCGAGCGCACCAACGTGGACGTGCTGAACGCGCGGCGCGCGCTGTTCGACGCCGAGACCAACTACGCCCGGGCCCGCTACGATTACCTGACCAACCTCGTCCGCCTGCGCTCGGCCGTCGGCGTGCTGCTGCCCGCGGATCTCGCGGCGATCAACGCCTACCTCGTCGAGCCGATTCCGGTGGCGCCGACCGGCGCACCGAGGCGCTGAGCCGGCGCGCCGCCTGCACCGGCCCGGATCCGATGCCCTCCTCGACCCGCTCCGAGCAGGTAGGGGAAGAACGGGTTCGAGGCGATTCGCGTCAGCGAGTCCTGGCTCACGATCAGCATGCCCCGCTCGCCGCGCATCGCCAGCGTGCCGAGATTGACGCCGAAGTCCTCGCTGTCGTCCGGCTGCATGCCGTAGAGCGGGTCGCTGACCGGGAACGTCAGCGCAAGGTGCGACAGCGAGTAGACGCCGAGCGGATACCGGAGGCCGAGTGCCCGGACCACCTCCGTGGTCGAACCCGCTTCCGTGACGCGCTCGACGACCTCGTCGCTGGCCGATGAGGCGTTCGTGATCACGGTCGTCCGGAAGCGACGCGGCGGCGGCGGCAGGATTCGCGTCAGCAGCGTATTGGTGCCCGGCCGGATCAACAGCCCGAGATGCGCGCTGCGGTTGAAGTCGAACAGCACGAGTTCGCTGCCGTTCGCCGGCAGGTTCGCATAGAGCGCGGTGACGATCGCCCGTGTGCTGACGGTGAAGTCCACGACCGACTGGAACGTCTGCACGGGCGGCAACCCCCCGAGCCGTCCCTCGCGCGCGTACTGGTTGAGGCGCCGCTGCAGCGCGCGGGTCAGAAGGGACGACTGGCGCGCGCCGTTGATCGGGAACGAGTTGTACTTGAACGGATTGAACTCCGGCACGATCCCGAGCCACGCCGCCTTGGCGAAGGCCGGCAGCACGGCAGGCCAGCCGAACACGCCGGCGAACCTCGCGAAGCTCGTGATGCCGATCATCGGCGCGATGAGCACGATGCGGTCAGCCTGCTCGAGCCGCTCGTCGCCGATGGCGTCGAGCGCGTACTTCATCGCCAGCGCGCCGCCGTTGGAAAATCCGACGATGTGCAGCGGCACGCCCGGGCCGGCCCGCCGACGTGCCTCGCGCACCGCGAGACGCGTCGCCTCGGACCAGTCCTCCCACTCGACCTCGGTCAGCGCGGCCGGAACGGTGCCGTGCGCCGGCAGGCGCGGCGCCACGGCGACGAAACCCAGGTCGCGATACCGGCGCGCGAGGTGACGGAGGCTGTAGGGCGAATCGGTGAGCCCGTGCAGAAACACGACGGCGCCCACCGGCGGCGCCGGCCGGCTCGAGCACGTAGGAACGGTTCCAGTCGTTCTCGAAGCGGCCCGGGTAGATCGGGCTGCCCTGGAAGTATCGGTTGGACGGCGTCTGCGCCTCCGGCTCGAGCCGGTCGGTGACCTGCTCCCGCACCTGTTCGAAAGCAGCATCTTCCGCGGCGAGGTAATCGTCCCAGTCCGCCTCGGCCAGTTGCTCGCGATCGAGCTCGTCCGGCACGAACGTGTGCCACGGCTGAAGGTCCGGGCCACGTTGCACGTCGTAGGCACGGACCGCGAGCAGCGTGACCAGTGACGCGCCAAGCACCAGCCCGCCGATCTTTAGGATCTTCAGTGTCCGCGACAGCATGTCAGCTAATTCTCTGGAGACCGCCGCCGCTGCGGGGCGACCGTATACTACACGACGGCACCCGGCCCGAATCCGCGCCGGAGATCATCGAGGGGCAAGCCGGTGAAGAAAGCTCTGATCGCCTTGGTCGCACTGCAGCTCGTCGCGGCCTGCGCGAGCTCGCCGCAGATGACGCGCGAGGAGCGCATCGAGTGGTACCGCGCCAACGCCGGCGAGCCGGTGCGCAGTTTCTTCTACTCCGGCCACCTGCGTGGCTGGACCGCGCTCGACGAGCGCAGCATCGCCCTGTGGACGCGCAGCAACGAGGCCTTCCTGATCGAGTTCTTCCCGCGCTGCCCGGACCTCGCCTTCGCCTCGACCATCACGATCTCGCACCAGATCGGCCGCGTCAACGCGGGCTTCGACAGCGTGACGGTGCGCCGCGCGAGCGGCGGCATCGGCGGCGTGCGCTGCCGCATCGAGACCATCCGCCCGATCAACACACGGGTCGTCAGCGAATCGAAGCGGAACCTGCAGCAGGCGGAACTCGTCGAGCGGGATCCGTCGGAGCCGGCAGAGCCGCAGTAGCCCGGGGATCGAGCACCCGCCGCCACAGCATGCGGCAGACGATGAAGCCGGCGAACGCGGCGGCCAGGTGCTTCAGCGAATGTCCGCTGACGACGTCGCCGAGCCGCAGCAGCTCATCGTCGAGCGCCTCGAACAGCTTGGCCGCCAGGTACGCGCCGAACACCCAGTAGATGTCCGCGCCTCGCGTGTAGCGCGATCGGTACAGCGCGGCCAGCAGCAGCAGCATGACGACCGCATATCCCTGCAGCAGGCCATAGGGAATCACGTTGCCCGCACCGGCGCGCTCGCTCGCCAGCCAGTAGACGACGGACGCGGCGCCGACGAGCAGCATCGGCACGAGCAGCGCGAGCCCGCCGCGGACGCTGATGCGGTCCACGAGCTGCGCGGCGATCAGGGACATGAACGCCACCGTCATGGGCAGCCGGTCCCAGAACAGGCGCTCGTTGTCCGGCGCGAGGTGGTAGTAGGCCGAGCCCGCGGCGGTCAACAGCATGCCGAGGAAGAAGATCGCATAGGGCCAGCGCTCGGCCGGATGCTCGAAGACCGTGCGCGGGCGCAGCGCGACCACGAGGCCGGCGATTCCGGCCAGCAGGAAGCCCGCGTTGGACGCGACATCGACGAAGTTCGCGATGCCGAGCATGGCGCGCTGGTCCGCGAAGTCGTGGTAGGCGACGGGCTGCGGCATCGCCGGGAGCAGGAACGCCGCAGCAACGCCCGCGGCCGTGAGGAGGATGACGAACTGGCTTGCGCGGCTCATGATCCCCCGATGCTGCTTCCCCGGCTGCGATCGACGCGACTGATCATATCAGTCGGCTTTTCAGTCGGCTTTGTCGTCCTTGCGGCGGCCTGCACGCCGGGCGACGGCGAGCGGCCCTGGCTGGGCGAGGTGCGCGAGGTCGCGAACCCCGGCGGGCCGGGCAGCCGCTATCCGCACCTCGCGGCCGGGCCGGACGACACGCTGCTCATGAGCTGGCTGCAACCGCGCGCCGGTGGCGGTCACGAACTCAGGTACGCCGCGTGGGAGGGCGCGGCCTGGGGTGAGTCGAGCCTGGTGGCGAGCGGCACGGACTGGTTCGTCAACTGGGCGGACTTTCCCTCGGTGGTCGCGGGTGCCGAAGGCCTCCGCATCGCGCACTGGCTGCAGCAGCGACCCGAGAACGTTTACTCGTACGACATCCGCATGGCGGTGTCGCGGGATGCCGGCCGGACCTGGTCGGCGCCGCTGACGCCGCACGACGACGGCACGCCGACGGAGCACGGGTTCGTCACGCTGCTGGCCCACGAGGCGGGATTCCTGGCGGTCTGGCTCGACGGACGGCACACGGCGGGCGACCACGATCACGGGGCAGGCGGCGCGATGACCTTGCGATCGGCCGAGGTCGATCCCACGGGCAGTCTCCATGGCCCGGGGGCCGAGCTCGACACGCGGGTCTGCGACTGCTGCCAGACCGATGCCGCGATGTCCGCCGAAGGTCCGATCGTCGTTTACCGCGACCGCAGCCCGACGGAAACCCGCGACGTCGCCGTGGTGCGATTGACGCCGTCGGGCTGGTCGGCGCCGCAAACAGTGCATGCCGACGGCTGGCACATGCCGGCCTGCCCGGTCAACGGGCCGGCCATCGACGCGCGCGGCAACGAGGTCGCCGTCGCGTGGTTCACCGCACCCGACCGGCCGCGCGTGCGGCTCGCTTTCTCGTCGGACGCGGGCCGTACGTTCGCTGCTCCGATCGAAGTGGCCGCCGGCCGCGTGGCCGGCCGGGTCGACGTCGTCCTGCTCGAGAACGGTCGCGCTGTGGTGAGCTGGCTCGACGAATCGGCGGTCGGTGCCGAGATCCGGGTGCAGCCGTTCACCCGCGAGGGCGCCGCCGGCCCGCCGGTGACGGTCGCGCGATCGAGTGCGACGCGCAGCAGCGGATTTCCGCAGATGACGCGCAGCGGCAATCGCCTGCTGTTCGCCTGGACGGACGCCGGCGAGCCGCTGCAGTTGCGTACCGCCGTCGCCGAGCTGCGTTGACGCCGGGCCCGGGGCCACGGCTACCTTTGTGCTAGGATTCCAGCCCCTTCCCGTCGTGATTCCCGGAGCCGAGCGATGCCCAGCACGGTCAAGCTCAACGTGCCCACCGAGGGCCAGAAGATCACCATCAGCAACGGTCGCCTGCAGGTGCCCGACCAGCCGATCGTTCCGTTCATCGAGGGCGACGGCACGGGCCCGGACATCTGGCGTGCCTCGGTGCGCGTGCTCGATGCCGCCGTCGCCAAGGCGTACGGCGGCAAGCGCCGGATCCACTGGATGGAAGTCTACGCAGGCCAGAAGTCGAACGACCTGTTCAATACGTGGCTGCCCGACGAGACGGTCGCGGCCTGCCGCGAGTACCTCGTCTCGATCAAGGGCCCGCTGACGACCCCGATCGGCGGCGGAATCCGCTCGCTGAACGTGGCGCTGCGCCAGATGCTCGACCTCTACGTCTGCCTGCGTCCCGTGCGCTGGTTCAAGGGCGTGCCGTCCCCGGTCAAGGCCCCCGGGAAGGTGGACATGGTGATCTTCCGCGAGAACACCGAGGACATCTACGCCGGCATCGAGTTCGAGGCGGGCAGCGCCGAGAACCAGAAGTTCAAGGAGCTCTTCAAGGAAGCGTTCCCCAAGCTCTACGGCAAGATCCGTTTCCCCGACACCTCGGGCATCGGCATCAAGGCCGTGTCCCGGGAAGGCACGGAGCGGCTGATGCGCTCGGCCATCCAGTACGCGATCGACAACAAGCGCAAGAGCGTGACGATCGTGCACAAGGGCAACATCATGAAGTTCACGGAGGGCGCGTTCCGCAACTGGAGCTACGCGCTCGCCGAGCGGGAGTACGCCGAGCACACCTACACCTGGGACCAGTGGGAGCGCACCCGCGCCGAGAAGGGCGAGAAGGCGGCGAACGCCGAGCAGGATGCGGCGAAGCAGGCCGGCAAGGTCATCATCAAGGACGCGATCGCCGACATCACGCTGCAGCAGGTGCTCACGCGCCCCGAGGAGTTCGACGTCATCGCCACGATGAACTTGAACGGCGACTACCTCTCCGATGCACTCGCGGCGCAGGTCGGCGGCATCGGCATCGCGCCGGGCGGCAACATCAACTACCTGACCGGGCACGCCGTGTTCGAGGCGACGCACGGCACCGCACCGAAGTACGCCAACCTCGACAAGGTGAACCCGGGCTCGGTGATCCTCTCGGGCGAGATGATGCTTCGCTACATGGGCTGGCTCGAGGCCGCCGACGCGATCATCGGCGCCATGGACCGCACCATCGGCCAGAAGACGGTCACCTACGACTTCGCGCGCCTGATGGAGGGTGCCACCGAGGTCAAGTGCAGCGAGTTCGGCGACGCCCTGATCCGCAACCTGTAGGCGCCGGGCGTCGAACGAAAGTCGCCAGGCAAGGAAGGCTGAGACCTTGAACCTGTCGGTCGCCAGGGCGGGCTCGCGGGACGAGCTCGTGCAGGACTGCGCGCAGGCGCTGGTCGACGCGTTCGCGGACTACAACGCGGATTTCCGTGCCGTCACCGCACGCGCCCGCGCCCGCTTCGAGGAACGCGACTGGCACGGCAGCCAGCTCGACGCCGTCGAGCGCATCGGCCTCTATTCGAGGTACGTCGACACCGGCGTCGAGCTGATGCGGCGCAAGCTCGGCGAGGAGGTTCACGAGCGCGCCCTCTGGTCGAGCATCAAGCGCCGCTTTGCGGAGCTCATCGATCCGCTGCCGGACAACGAGTTCAAGAAGACCTACTTCTGCTCGATCACCCGCAAGACCTTCGGCACCGTCGGCGTCGACCCGGCGGTCGAGTTCTTTGCGCTCGACCTCGACCCGCTCGGCAGCGTCACGACCCATGTCGAGACCAAGGACTACGTCAATCGCGGCTCGGTCGACCTGCTGGTCGAGGAACTGCTCGCCGACTTCCGGTTCCGGACCCCGTACCGCGACTTCGAGCTGAGCGTCAAGCGGGTGGCGGACGAGATCAAGGCCTCGCTCGGCACCGGCGGCGAGCGACGCACGGTCGAGAAGATCGAGGTGATCAAGGAGGTCTTTTACCAGATGACCCGCGCGTACCTCGTCGGCCGCATCAGCGGCCGCGGGTGGACGCTGCCCTTCGTCGTCGCACTTCGCAACCACGAGAGCGGCGTCGTAGTGGACGCCGTCATGCTCGACGAGAGCTCGGTGAGCGTGCTGTTCAGCTTCACGCGCTCCTACTTCCACGTCGACCTCGCCCACGTCGGCGAGGTGGTGAAGTTCCTCAAGGGCATCCTCCCTCTCAAGCCGGTGAGCGAGCTTTACACGGTGCTCGGCCGCGCCAAGCAGGGCAAGACCGAGCGCTACCGCGAGCTGTTCCGCCATCTTCAGCACTCCGACGACCAGTTCGTGCTCGCGCCGGGCGAGAAGGGCCTGGTGATGGTGTGCTTCACCCTGCCCTCCTTCGACGTGGTCTTCAAGCTGATCCGCGACCATTTCCCGGTGCAGAAGAACATCCTTCGGCAGGACGTGCTCGAGAAGTACGACCTCGTCTTCAAGCGCGACCGGGCCGGGCGCCTCGTGGACGCGCAGGAGTTCAAGCTCATCAAGTTCCCCAGGGCACGCTTCGCGCCGGACCTGCTCGAGGAACTGCTGACCGAGACCTCCGACACCGTGCACGAGGACGGTGTCGAGCTCGTGATCGACCACATGTACATCGAGCGGCGCATGACGCCGCTCAACCTGTACGTGCGCACGGCGACGCGCGAGCAGGCGGAGAAGGCGGTGCTCGACTACGGGCAGGCGATCCGCGACCTTGCGGTCACCAACATCTTTCCCGGCGACCTGCTGCTCAAGAACTTCGGCGTGACGCGCCACGGGCGCGTGATCTTCTACGACTACGACGAGCTGTGCCTCGTGACGGACTGCCGCTTCCGGGAAGTGCCGGAATCGCGCTACGAGGAAGACGAGATGCTTGCCGAGACCTGGTACTACGTCGCGGACAACGACGTGTTCCCGGAGACCTTCCTCAACTTCCTCGGCTTCGACCCGCACCTGAAGGACGTGTTCCTGGGCGCGCACCGCGAGATCCTCACCGCCGAGTGGTGGCGCGGCATCCAGGAGCGCCTGCGGGAAGGCGAGGTGCTCGAGGTGCTGCCCTACCACAGGCATCGCGTTCGGGTTTTCAGCAGCCTCTGACCATGCGTCGTCCGCCCTGGTGGCTCATCGCCCTGCTGGTCCTGATGGCTTTCGTCTTCCAGGGAACCCGTGCCATCTGGGAACCGGACGAAGGCCGCTACACCGCGGCCGGCCTCAATATGCTCGAGAGCGGCGACTGGCTCGTGCCCACGCTCGACGGAGAGCACG
Source organism: uncultured Gammaproteobacteria bacterium (assembly GCA_963754125.1). Taxonomy (GTDB): domain Bacteria; phylum Pseudomonadota; class Gammaproteobacteria; order Steroidobacterales; family Steroidobacteraceae; genus RPQJ01. The sequence continues at coordinate 561,628 of CAVWEX010000002.1, read as the reverse complement.
CGCACCTGACGAAGCCGCCGATCACCTACTGGGCGATCGCCGCCGGCGTCGGGCTGCTCGGCCATAACGAGTGGGGCGCGCGCCTTCCGGGCGCACTCGCCTTCGTCGGAACGGGCCTGCTGGTCTTCGGCATCGGCCGGCGCCTGTGCACCGCGAAGCCCTGGTTGCCGGCCGTGATCTGGTCGCTCTCGCTCGGACCGGTGGTCGCTGCGAACATCGTCTCGACTGACGTGTTGCTCGTGTTCTTCGAGACCGCGGCGATGTTCTCATTCGTCGAAGCCTGGCGCCGCGAAGGCTCAGATCGGCACCGCTGGGTGCTCGTGATGTGGATCGCGTGGGGTCTCGCGTTCATGACCAAGGGACCGCCCGGGCTGCTGCCGCTCGGCGCCATGGTCGCGTTCCTCGCCGTGCATGACCGGGCCGGGCTGCGAGGCCTGTTCCGGCCCGCGGGCCTCGCCGCCTTCGCGCTGGTCGCATTTACGTGGTTCGGGGTGATCGTCTACCAGCAGCCCGACCGGCTCGGCTATTTCCTGGGCTACGAGGTGTACGACCGTGTCTTCACGGGCGTGCACAAGCGCAACTCGGAGTGGTACGGAGGGTTCGAGATCTACCTTCCCGTCCTGCTGGTGGGCGCGCTGCCGTGGTGGGCGTTCGCCCTCGCCTCTTGCGGCGGGCCGCGGGCCACCTGGCGGAGGCTTCGGGAACGAGTCCGGGCGCGGGACCGCGAACTGCTGCTGCTCCTCTACTGGTTGCTGCTGCCACTGGCGGTGTTCTTCCTCGCTCGCTCCAGGCTGCAGCTCTACATCCTGCCGCTGTTCGTGCCGCTGGCGCTGCTGCTGGCGCGCCCACTGGCGCGCTGGAACTGGCTCGACATCCGGCGGACGGCCTGGATTGCCGGCGTAACAGCCGCGCTGCTGCTCGCGGCCAAGGGAACGCTGGCCTACTGGCCGGCGAACCGCGATGCGCGGGCCATGGCCGTCGCGATCCGGCAGGCGACCGACCTCAGCTCAGTGGAGGAACTCGCGTTCGTCGGCATGCGGCCGTTCTACGGGCTGGCCCTGTATCTCGACAGGAAGATCGAGAGCGTGCACTTCGCGCAGCCGGGGCTGGAGTATTCCAAGTTCCTGGCGGAGGAGAACCTCTGCGACGAGCTCGCGGCACGCGAGCGCAACCTGTTCATCATGAAGCGCAGCCGGACGGAGCCCTTCCTGGCGACGATGGCGCGCTGTGGCGGACTCGCAGCCATCGAGGTCGGCCACTTCGAGGCGGACGACAACCAATTCGTGATTTACGTCGGCCGCCGGGTCAGTGCCGGACGCTAGAGACGCCACGCGAGGCGCTTTGCGGTCAGCCGTCGCCACGGGCTAACCTTTGTCCGGGCCTGACCGTGGGAGTCCAGAACTCGTGACCCGACAAATCGCAACACTGCTGGCGGTCCTGACCGTCGCGTGGACCCCGCATCTCATCGCGCAGGACCTCAACGTCCCCCGCCCAGCCGACGAGCTCGAGCGCGAGCTCGCCACCGAACCGTTCCGGATCGCCACCGCCGAGATCAGCCGACCCAAGGCCAAGGGTGACATCACGCTCAAGGCCGAGCTGTCCTTCTCCGGCGAGCCGCCGTATCGGGTGAAGCTGCGCCGCGCGGAGCCCGGCGCCGAGGACTTCAACAACCGCCCCCGCTACGACATCGCGGCCTACGAGCTGCAGAAGCTGTTCCTCGACCCGGCGGAGTACGTGGTGCCCCCCACGGCGCTGCGCATGGTGCCGGTAGCGGAGCTGCGCCCCTACGCGCCGGAAGCGAAGCCCACGTTCCGGGGCTCCGACGAGGTGCTGGTGGTGCTGCAGTACTGGCTGCAGGAGGTCAAGGTGATTGCCGACGTGTACGAACCGGCGCGCTTCGCCGCCGATGCCGTGTACGCCCGGCACATCGGCCAGCTCAACGTGCTCACCTGGCTCATCGAGCACGGCGACTCGAACGTCGGCAACTTCCTGATCTCGCGGGCCGAGGACGGCGCGCGCGTATTCTCGATCGACAACGGCGTCGCCTTCGCATACAACGAGAGCGATCGGGGCCAGCTGTGGAAGTCGCTGCGCGTGAACCGGCTGCCCGCCGACACGGTCAAGCGGCTGCGGGACGTCACCGAGGACGAGCTGCACCGACGCCTCGGCGTGCTTGCCCAGTGGCAGCTGCAGGACGGGCGCTGGGTCGCCTTGCCCCCCGGAGCCAACGTCGGGCCGCAGCGTGGCGTGCGCACGTCCAAGGACACCGTCCAGGTCGGCCTCGCCCGATCCGAGGTCAATCGGGTGTGGCGACTGCTGCAGCGCCTCCTCCAGGACGTGGACTCGGGCAAGATCGGGACCTTCTGATCTCGGAGGAGGCGATCGCATGCCGAACCAACGCGACCGATCGGCGCTGTTCCGGAGCCGGGTGCTGGGCGTCCTCGCCTGGACCGCCGGCGCGGTCGGGGCCGCCAGCGCCGCGGCCGCTGCGACCGAGGCTTCCCCCGTCACCTGGAGTGGTATCGAGCGCGTGGTCGCCTTCGCCGACGTGCACGGCGCCCACGCCGAGCTGACCGCCCTGCTGCAGTCGGTGGGCGTCGTCGACGCCGAGCTGCGCTGGACGGGCGGCAAGACGCACCTCGTGAGCCTCGGCGACCTGCTCGACCGCGGCGCGGACTCGCGCAGGGTCATGGACCTGCTGATGCGCCTGCAGCGCGAGGCCGAAGCGGCCGGCGGCCGGGTCCACGTGGTGCTCGGCAACCACGAGGCGATGAACGTGCTCGGCGACCTGCGCTACGTCGCGGCGGACGAGTTCGCGCCGTACGCGGCGGACGAGGATCCCGACGAACGCTCCCGCCAGCGCGACGCCTTCCTGTCCCGCCAGTCGGGGACGACCGTGGCCGACTTCGAGCGATTGTTTCCGCCGGGATTCTTCGCGCATCGCCGGCTCCTCGGACCGCAGGGCCCGTACGGGCAGTGGCTGCTCGGCCTGCCCGCGGTCGTGCGCATCAACGACACGGTCTACATGCACGGCGGGCCCTCGACGTTGCTGCAGGGCCGCGGCATCGAGACGCTGAACCGCGACTACGCCGCGGCCGTGAACGAGTACCTGGTGGCCGAATCCACGCTGCGCGCCGCGCGGCCTGGTCGAGTTCGAGGACGCCTACGCCCGCCGTGCGGAGGCCGCCGCTGCCCGATTGCAGGCGATGCCGGCCGGCGCCGGACGCGACGCGCTGGCGCCGGCCGTCGAGCGGTTCCGCGTCGCCGACGACGCCCCGCTGCTCGGGCCCACCGGTCCCAACTGGTACCGGGGCGCCGCGTTCTGCAACGAGTGCGCCGAGGCGGACGTGCTGCAAGCCGTTCCTGCAGCAGGTCGGTGCGCGGCGCGTGGTGATCGGGCACACGGTGGCGCGCAACGCCACGGTCGTCTCGCGTTTCGACGGCGCGGTCGTGAAGCTCGATGCGGGCATGAACCGCGCCGTGTACCAGGGTCGGCCCGCGGCACTCGTCTCGGACGCCTCCGGCTCGCGCGTCGTGTACGCGCTGCCGACCGTTCCTGCCGCCGGGGTCCCGGCGGAACCGCTGTACCTGAGCTCGCAGAAACTCGACGAGTCCGTCGTCGCCGACATCCTCGCGCGCGGCACGATCGAGACCACGCTCGCCTGCGCCCCGGGCGTGCTGGAGACACGGGTGACGCTCGACGGACGCAGCGTGAACGCCATCTTCGAGTCGGCTGCACCCGAGACGGTCCAGCGCGAGCTCGCCGCCTATCGCCTCGACCGGGCGCTCGGCCTCGGCCTCGTTCCGGCGACGGTGGCACGCCAGCACGCAGGCCAGCAGGGCGTGCTGCAGGGCCGCCCGGCCAGCTGGGCGAGTGAGCAGGACCGGCAGAACGCGCGGGGCGGCGCGCGGGCCGGCCTCGCCTGCCAGACGATCTCCACCGTGCCGCAGTCCGAGCCGGCGCGGCGCCCGACACCGGCCGACGGCAAACCGCCGCGGCTGCCGGCGGGCGGCTGGTGCGACCTCAACGCGCAGTTCCAGCTCGCCTACGCCTTCGACGCGTTGATCGGCAACCAGGCCCGCACGCCGGACCGCTACCTGTACGACGCGGACGCCGCGACCCTGTTCCTGACCGGTCATGGCTCGACCTTCGGGGCATCGACGCAGCTGCCGAAGGCGCTCGAGGGCCCGCTCGCGAAGACGGGCGCCGAGATGCAGCAGCGACTAAGGCGCCTCGATGCCGCCGCGGTCGAGGCGGCGATCGGCGAACTCGTGGGGACGCGAGCCGTGAAGCCGCTGCTGCAGCGGCGCGACAGGATCCTTGCCATCGCCGCGGCCGGCACCCAGTCCGGCAGTTGAAACTCAGCCGTTGCGCGCCACGAAGGCGCGCAACCGGAAGCTGCTCGACGCCTCCAGGCCGTCCACGTCGCTCGCGACGACCGTGACGGTCAGCTCCTCCACCATCTCCGCGGGCGGCTGGCCGGTGAAGCGCCGGCTCCTCGCCTCGAACCGGAGCCAGGCCGGCAGGGGTCGGCCGTCCGCGAGTCGCGCCGCGAGGTGCAGCACGTCGCCCGGATCGGCGTCGCGGAACGCGTCCTCCGGCACGAGGTGATCGAGTGCCCGGCCCGGCACGTAGCGCAGGTCCGGGATCGGCGCGCCGGTCTCGGGCGCCACGTTGATCACGTTCTCGCGCGCCTTGGCCGCGAATTCCCGCCCGATCGCGAACGCGAGCGCGATCCACACCACCGCCAGCAGCAGGTTGAGCACCGCGAACTGCGGTACGCCCCAGCCGAGCCAGTGAAGACCGGCGTACACGACGCCGGCCTGGATCAGGTCGCCGAAGCGCCAGAAGAACGAATCGATCGCGGTCTTGCCCTCGTACTTGGCGTCGCGGTCCACCGGCAGGAAGAGCGCGTGGCGCGTGGTGTTCATGAGCGAGTAGTCGATGCTGTTCTCGGCGATCTTCACCAGCCGGATCAGCGTGAACACCGGCACGAAGCCGCCGAGCACCGGTGCGAGCGCAATGAGCCCGTAGCCCAGCGCCACGATCGTCGGGTGCACGAGCAGCGCGCCGCGCACGCCGACGTGACGGTAGATGCGCGAGACGAGCAGCAGCTGGATCGCCAGCCCGAGCAGGGTGACCCAGAACTGGAAGTCGCCGTAGAAGGCGGTGATCAGCGCGCCGCGGTCGAGCACGCCGCCGCTCGCCGCCACGCGGTCGGCGGCATCGCGCTGCACGAAGTCGGCGAGGATGAACTCGCCGGTGCTGTTGATCCAGTTGAGCAGCACCACGAGCAGCGCGATCAGCAGCAGGTAGCGGTCGCGCAGCACGAGCCCGATGCCGCCGAGCAGGTTCGGCGGAGCGGGCCCGTGCTCCACGACCAGCGGGCGGGAGCCGTCGGGCACCGCGCGGCGCTCGGGACCCGCGAGCGCGAGCGTCGCGAGCAGCGTGAGGGTCGCCACCACCATGAGGCCCACCGGGCTCAGCAGGTCGACGGCGAGCTGCGCCGACTTCGCGCCGGCCAGCGCGCCCAGGTTCGCACCGACCATGATCACCGGGAACAGCCGCTGCCCGCTCTTCAGGTTGAAGGAGTCCGCCGCGAACGCCCACAGCTGGGCGATCACCACGACGCCGAAGATGCTGACCCAGACGAAGAAGCTGAAGGCGATCGGTGCGCCGGCTGCGGCTGCCGCCGCGAACGCCAGCAGGTTGAGCGCGAAGAACGCGGTCACGGCCTGCAGCAGCCGCTCCCCGTCGAGCCGTCGCCGGACCCGGCCGTAGACGGGCACCAGCACCATCAGCACGAGCGCGATCACGGCAACCGCGTACGAGCGCACCTCGGCCGTGAACTTGACCAGCATGAAGGCCTCGCGCAGCGCCTTCACGACCTGGTAGGAGAACAGCATCAGGAAGCCGTGCGCGAAGAACAGGAATGCGCTGCGTCCCTCGCCCGGCCGTACGCGGGTGAACAGCGTGAGCAGGCGCTCGAAGGGACTCAAGCCGGAGTGGTCGGTCAGCATGCGTGGGTCAGCCGATCGGGACGCCTTTCAGCGCCGGGTCGGGTGTGGCGAGCACCTTCGAATAGCCCTGCTGGATCGCGCGATTGATCAGCCGCGACGCTTCCGGCTTGTCGCCCCGGCCCGCAGCCGCGACGGCCGCGAAGTAGGCGACCTGGGGGGAGTCCGGGGCAAGTTCCATCGCCCGGCTCGCATAGCGGCTCGACCGGTCGGGTTCCCCGAGCCGGCTGTAGTAGTAGCCGAGCAGTGCCCAGGTGTCGCCGTCGGTCGAGTTCACGCCAAGGCTCTTCTCGGCAAGGGACGCGGCGTGCCTGTAATCCTCGCGCGCGCGATCGCGGCGCCCCGGCAGGAACCAGCCCGCATCGCCCCGCGAACCCCACAGCTGGAAGTCCTCGGGCGCGATCGCGATTGCCTTGTCGTACTGCTCGACGGCACCCTCGAAATTCCCGAGGTAGTAGTACAGCGTGCCGAGATTCGAGTAGGCGCTGCGGGATGGCTCGATCCGGGTGGACTGCTCGAACGCCGTCGCCGACCCGGCGAGATCGCCGGCCATCATGCGAGCGGCACCGAGGTTGTTGAAGCCCGTGGGACTGCCGGGCGCGAGCTCGGTGACGCGCCGGTACGCCTGCGCCGCCTCCTCGCTGCGCCCCAGGTTGAACAGGAAATTGCCGAGGCTGTTGTAGGCCTGCCAGTAGCCGGGCTCCACGTCGATCGCTTCGCGGAAGCTCCGCTCCGCCTCCGCCGTGCGGTTCGAGCGCGCGAGCGCCCGGCCGAGGCCGATGTGCACGTCGGCATTGGCCGGCGCCTGCGACAGCAGCGAGCGATAGACGGCCTCGGCCTGCTCGAGTCGCCCGCTGGTGAGATACAGCCTTCCGAGGGCGTGCTCGGTCTCCGCCAGGGTCGCATCGGCCTCGAGCGCAGCACGACACGCGGCCTCGGCCGCCTGCACGTCCTCCGTATCGTTGGTCCGCTCGTAGCGCGTGATTGCGACCTCACAGAGCCCGGCCTGGGCCCGGGCGAATCCCGGGTCGGCTTCGAGCGAGCGGCGGAAAAGACTCTCCGCGTCGGCGATGCGGCTCAGTCCGCCGCCCTGTCGCAACTGGGACACGCCGGCGAGGTAGAAGTCGTAGGCGCGCGGGTCGTCGGTCGCGGCGGTCCGGATCTGCTGCTCGAGCTCCGGGCTGATCACCAGCTGCAGCTTTCGTGCGATCGCCCCGGAGAGGTCCTGCTGGATCCCGATCAGGTCCTGCCACGGACGATCATAGCTCTCGGTCCACACCTGAAACCCGGTGGTCGCGTCGATGAGCTGCGCCGTCACGCGCACGCGCTCGCCTTCCCGGCGCACGCTGCCCTCGAGCACGTAGCGTACGCCGAGCTGTTCGCCGATCGATCGTACGTCGATGTCACGGCCCCGGAATGCGAACGCAGAAGTCCGGGACGCGACCCGCAGTCCGGGCAGCTTCGCGAGGTCACTCGAGAGCTCCTCGCTCAGGCCGTCGCCGAGGTACGCGGCCTCCCCCGCCGGGCTCATGTCCACCAGCGGCAGCACGGCAATCGACTGAGGGCTGGGTTCGAAGCGCTGCGCCACCGCCGCGACCGGCGGCGACTCGCCGATGGTCCGCCACCACGCGTAGCCGGTAACCAGGGCCATGAGCGCGACACCGGCCACCAGTGCCGGCGCGAGCGCCCGCCGCGCCCGCGGCAGCCTGATCCCGGGCGCGGAGCCATCATCACGCACGATGCCGCCCGCGGTGATTTCGTAGGACCATGCGAGCACGGCGACGATCGGCAGCCCCAGCACCGCGAGGATCGTGAGCGCGGTCATCCACCATGCGGGGAAGCGCAGCGGCGCGAACGTGACCTCCGCGACCTGCAGCACGATCCACGTGCCGAGGAGGTAGGCGCCCGCCACCTTGAATACGCTGCGGCGCCGAAGCTCGGCGACGAACGCGAACAGCCAGCCTGAGAAGGTCCGGCGGGCCGGAGCCGCGGCGCCGCCCGTCGCGTCTGACGCACCGGACTGCGAGCCCACCGGCCGGGACACCGCGGTCCCGGACGAGTTGACGCGTGCCACCAGCGCGTAGCCTCCGCCGGTGACGTTGACGATGCAGCTCTGGTCGCGCGGCGAGCGGCCGAGCACCTCGCGCAGCGAGCGGATGGTCGCCTGCAGCAGCAGCTCGGACCCGGCCACACCCGGCCACACCCGTTCCTGCAGCGCCTGGCGGCTGACCGCCTCGCCACGGTGCTCGGCAAGGCACAGCAGCAGGTCCATCTGCGGCTGCGTGAGGATTCGGGTCCCCGCGGCGCCGGTGATGCGCAGCCCGCGCGGCTCGACGAGCCATTCTCCGAGGGTAAAGTCGCGCTGCAGGTCGGTCCCGTCCATGATCCCTTCGATCGTCCGGACCTCAAGGCGACCGAGGATAACAGAGGCGCACGATCCCGACGGCCACTGACGGGGCGCACGGCGCCGGCGGATCAGGACCGCGTGCGCTCGAGCGCCTGGCCGAGGTCCGCGAGCAGGTCGTCGATGTCCTCGATGCCGATCGAGAGGCGCACCGTGCCCGGGCCGATGTCCGACCACGCGAGCTGCTCGGGGGTGAGGCCCCGCGGCTGCTGCATGGCCGGAGCGACCACCAGCGACTCGGTGGAACCGAGGCTCGCCGTGAGGCTGAAGAGCTCGAGCGCCTCGGCGAAGCGCGTGCCGGCCGCGAGGCCGCCCGCGACGTCGAAGCTGACGATGCCGCCGAAGCCGTCCATCTGCCTTGCGGCGAGCGCGTGGCCCGGGTCGCCGGGCAGGCCGGGATAGCGCACCCGGCTCACCTCGGGGCGCGTGGCGAGGAACTCGGCGACGCGCTGCGCGTTGGCGCAATGCGCGTCCCAGCGCAGGAAGTAGGTCTTGAGGCCGCGCAAAACGAGCCAGGCGGCGTGCGGGTCGAGCGTGGGCCCGAGGTTCGAGCAATCCTCGCGCAGCTGATCGACCAGCTCGCCGCGGCCGATCACGGCCCCGCCCATGACGTCGCCGTGACCCGAGGCGAATTTCGTCAGGCTGTGCACGTACAGGTCCACGTCGTACTGGCCGTGGTTGTGGAGCCCGGCGAGCGTGTTGTCGAGCAGCGTCAGCGCGCCGTGGGCCCGTGCGAGCCCCGTGATCCGCTCGAGGTCCGCGACCTTGAGCACCGGGTTGGACGGCGACTCCAGCGCCACCAGCCGAGTGGGCGTCGCCGCCAGCACGCGCTCGAGCGACTCGGTATCGCCGAGGGAGAGCATCGTGCTCGCCACGCCATAGCGGCCCAGCAGCTTGCGCACCAGCGCACGCGTCGGCGCGTAGAGCTCGGCGAAGTAGACCACGTGGTCGCCCGCCTTCAGGAGTGCAAGCAGCGACAACGCGATGGCGCCCACGCCGGAACCGGTGAGCAGGCAGGCGTCGCGGCCCTGCAGCTCCGCCAGAACGAGCTCGAGCTGGCGCAGCGTCGGGTTCGACACGCGCGAGTAGTAGAAGCCCTCGCGCTGCCCGCCGAAATAGCGCAGCGTCTCGCCGACGTCGTCGAAGCTGAACTTGACGGACTGGTGGATCGGCGCGACCAGCGGCCGGTTGTCCGTCGGCAGCACCACGTCGGGCAGGTGCGTGATGCGCGTGCGCTTTTTCACTGGACGCGGCTCACTCGACGATCTCGAAGCGGTCCGCGTCGAGCTGCGCGGGGAAGCTCTGGCGGTAGGCCCGCAGCGACTCGAGGTCGAGGACGGCCGTCTCGACGCGCTCGCCGCCGCCCTCGCTCGAGAGCGGCTGGCCGAGGAAGTCGAGCGCCACGCTGTCGCCCCGGTAGGTCGCGCCGTTGCCGTCCCTGCCGACCCGGTTCACGCCGATGACGTAGCACAGGTTCTCGATGGCGCGCGCCTTGAGCAGGGTCGTCCACGCGTGCGCGCGACGCTGCGGCCAGTTCGCGACGTACAGCAGCGCGTCGTAGTCGTCACGGCTGCGGCTCCACACGGGAAAGCGCAGGTCGTAGCAGACCATCGGACAGACGCGCCAGCCCTTGACCTCGACCACGAGCCGGCGCTCGCCGGCCGCGTAGTGCCGCTGCTCGTTCGCCATGCGGAACAGGTGGCGCTTGTCGTAGTGCTCGAGGCTGCCGTCCGGGCGTGCCCACACCAGCCGGTTGAAGCAGCGCCCTGCGTCGCGGACGATCAGGCTGCCGGTCACGACGCAACCGAGCGCGGCGGCTTCCTCGCGCATCCAGCCGATCGTGGGACCGTCCATGTCCTCGGCCAGCGTCTCGGCGTCCATGCTGAACCCGGTCGAGAACATCTCGGGCAGCACCACGAGGTCGGTGTGGCCCACGAGGCCGCGGAAGTGCGCTGCCAGGTTTCGCCGGTTCGCTGCCGGGTCCTGCCAGGCAATTTCGGTCTGGACGAGCGTCACGCGCAGGTGGGAATTCATGTCGGTACTCCGGATATGCCGAGCCGTGCCAGGCGCTCACCGGCCGCGTCGAGCGTCGGGTCGTTCTTGGCGAAGCAGAAACGCACGAGGCGCTCGTGTACGGAGCCGGCGGAGAACACCGACACCGGGATGGTGGCCACGCCGAGTTCCCGTGTCATCCACCGGGCGAACTCGACGTCGGGCAGGTCGCTCACGGCCGAGTAGTCCGCGAGCTGGAAGTAGGTGCCGGCCGAGGGCACGGCCCGCAGCGCGGTTCCCTGCAGCAGGCGGCAGAACCGGTCGCGCTTGCGCTCGTAGAAGCCGGCCAGGTCGCTCGCGTGCGCGGGGCTCTCGAGCAGAAATGTGGCGAGCGCGGCCTGCATGGGCGCGGCGACCGCGAACTGCACGAACTGGTGGACCTTGCGGAACTCCGCGGTGAGTGCCGGCGGCGCCACGCAGTAGCCGACCTTCCAGCCGGTGCAGTGAAAGGTCTTGCCGAACGAGGATACGACGAAGGCGCGCGCCGCGAGCTCGGGCCGCGTCAGCAGGCTCGCGTGCGTGCGGCCGTCGAACAGGATGTGCTCGTACACCTCGTCCGACAGCACGAAGGCCGCGCAGCGGGCGAGCACGTCGGCCAGTGCGTCGAGGTCCGACGCCGCGAACACCGCGCCGGTGGGATTGTGGGGCGAGTTGACGACGACGAGCCGCGTGCGCGGCGACGTCGCATCGCGTACACGGTCCCAGTCCACGCGAAAGTCCGGCCGCAGCAACGGCACGCGGACCGCCCGCCCGCCGGCGAGCTCGACGGCCGGCTCGTAGGAATCATAGGCCGGCTCGAGCAGGATCACCTCGTCGCCGGGCCGCACGACGGCGTGGATCGCGCAGAACAGCGCTTCCGTCGCGCCGGAGGTGACGGTGATCTCCGCCGCTGAGTCGACGTTGCGACCGTAGAGCGCCCGCACCTTCGCCCCGATGGCTTCGAGCAGTGCCGGCGCGCCCGCCATCGGTGCGTACTGGTTGACCCCCGCTCTCATCGCCTCGGTGACGAGGTCCACCAGCCTCGACGGCGGATCGAAGTCGGGAAACCCTTGCGACAGGTTGATCGCACCGCATTCCGCTGCGAGCCGCGACATCACCGTGAAGATCGTCGTGCCGACGCGCGGCAGCTTCGATTGCAGAGGCGTCAGCACGGCTGGCCGCTGTCCGAGGGCACAGCGGCTGTGGGGTGTGGGCTCGGGAGACCGTCGCGCCGCAGGGACGCGGCGCGCGAGCCCCCAGGGATGGGTTCACGGCGTGTCTCCCGACCCCACACCCCACAGCCGCTGGGCCCGACCGAAGCCGCCACCTTCACGACGGGCCCATCGACGACGCCGCCATCGCCGCCCCGATGATGCCCGCGTCGTTGCCAAAGTGCGCCGGCACGATTTCCGCGCGGCTCACGAGCAGCCGGCCGAAATGCTCCCAGTTCTCGGTCACGCCACCGCCAATGATGAAGAGGTCGGGCCACAGCAGTGCGTGATAGGCGGCCAGCACCTCGTTCACGGCGTCGGCCCACTCCTGCCACCCGAGGCCGCGATCCATGCGCACCCGGGCCGAGGCGCGGTGCTCGGCCTCCTCGCCGCGCACCTCCAGGTGCCCGAGTTCCGTGTTGGGCAACAGCCGCCCGTCCACGAAGATCGCCGTGCCGATGCCCGTGCCGAGCGTGAGCACCATGACCGTGCCGCCGCGGGCGCGCCCGGCGCCGAGCGTCATCTCCGCAACGCCCGCTGCGTCGGCATCGTTCAGGAAGGCGACCGGCCGGCCGATCCGCGCCTCGAGCAGCGACTGCGCATGGGTACCGATCCAGCGCTTGTCCACGTTGGCGGCGGTCCAGGCGACGCCCTGCTTGGCGACCGTCGGGAAGGCCAGTCCGACGGGACCCCTCGAGGGCAGCTCGAGCGCCATCGCCGCGAGCAGGTCCAGCACCGCCTCGGGCGCCGCGTCGGCCGGCGTCGCACGCCGCAGCACCTCGCCCGCGACCCGGCCCGCCGACGCGTCCACCAGTCCGGCCTTCACGAACGAGCCGCCGACGTCGAACGCGAGGATCGGGGCAGCCTGCATGCGTCAGGCCTTCTTGAGACTCTCGATCATCTGCTGGTTCGCAGCGAGGGCCATCTGGGCGTCGCGGTCACGCAGCTTCTGCTGGCGTGCCATGACGACGCCGGTGACCGCCACGCCGACCGCCACGACGGCGATCAGGATGGTCGCGAGCGCGTTGATGTCGGGGCTCACGCCCAGCCGGACCTTCGAGAATACGACCATCGGCAGCGTGCTCGACCCGGGGCCCGACACGAAGCTCGCGATCACGAGGTCGTCGAGCGACAGCGTGAAGGCCAGCAGCCAGCCCGACAGCAGCGCCGGGAAGATGATGGGCAGCGTCACGAGGAAGAACACCTTGACGGGGCGTGCGCCGAGGTCCTGCGCGGCCTCCTCCAGCGACTCGTCGAGCTGCGCGAGCCGCGACTGCACCACCACCGTCACGAACGCCATCGCGAAGGTGATGTGGGCGATGATGATGGTGGTCATGCCGCGCCCGGACGGCCAGCCGATCAGCTGCTCCATCGTCACGAACAGCAGCAGCAGCGACAGGCCGGTGATCACTTCCGGCATGACGAGCGGCGCGGTCGCCATGCCGGAGAGCAGGGTGCGCCCGCGGAACGGCCCGAAGCGCGCGAGCGCCATGCCGGTCAGGGTGCCGAGCGCCACCGCCACCGTCGCCGCGATGGCCGCGATCTTGAGGCTCAGCAGCGCCGCGTCGATGATCTGCTGGTTCTGCAGCAGCGCCCCGTACCACTTGGTCGAGAATCCGCCCCACACGGTCACGAGCCTGGACTCGTTGAAGGAGAACACCACCAGCGAGATGATCGGCACGTAGAGAAACGCGAAGCCGAGCACCAGCGCCAGCATGCGGAACCACGGACGCCCGCCGCTCATCGCCGCCCCCCGGCCGAGGACTCCGCGTCCTGGGCGCGCTGGAAGAACATGATCGGGATCACGAGGAACAGCAGCAGCGCGATCGCCACGGCGCTCGCCACCGGCCAGTCGCGATTGTTGAAGAACTCGGTCCAGAGCACCTTGCCGATCATCAGCATGCCCGGGTCGCCGAGCAGCGCCGGGATCACGAACTCCCCGACCGCCGGGATGAACACCAGCAGGCAGCCCGCGATGATGCCCGGGATCGACAGCGGCAACGTCACCTTGAGGAACGCCTCCCACGGCCGGGAGCCGAGGTCTGCCGCCGCCTCGAGCAGCGTGAGGTCCATCTTCTCGAGGTTGGCGTACAGCGGCAGGATCATGAACGGCAGGTAGGAGTAGACGATGCCGACATAGACCGCGAAGTCGGTCTGCAGCATCTGGATGGGCTGGTCGATCACGCCGAGCGCGATGAGCGCGTTGTTGATCAGGCCGTTGTTCTTCAGGAGCCCGATCCACGCGTACACGCGCAGCAGGAACGAGGTCCAGAACGGCAGGATCACGAGCAGCAGCAGGATGTTGCGGGTCGAGGGGCTCGTTCGAGCGATGGCGTAGGCCATCGGGTAGCCGATCAGCAGGCAGATCAGGGTCGAGACCCCGGCGACGAGGATGGAGTTGAGATAGGCCTTCCAGTACAGGTTGTCCTCGACCAGGAAGGCGAAGTTGGCGAAGTTGAGCTTGATGTGCAGGGCCTTCTCGCCCACCCACTCGAACAGCGGCTGGTACGGCGGCATCGCGATCTGGGCGTCCGAGAAGGCGATCTTGAGCACGATCACGAACGGGATCAGGAAGAACAGCGCCAGCCAGAACTGCGGCACGGCCGCGACGAGGGCGCGGCCGCTCAGCCCGAAGCGCTTCAGGTCGGGCAGCTTCACTTGGTCACCACCACCGGGCTCGAGGGCGACCAGTGCAGGTACACCTGCTCGTCCCAGGTGATGCGCTCGTCCGCGTGGCGGTAGACGTTCGGCTGGGTGACCCGCACGACCTTGCCCGACGGCAGCAGCAGCAGGTAGATCGACAGGTCTCCCATGTAGGCGATGTCGCGCACCTTGGCCGGCGTCCAGTTGTCGGCGCCCTCGGGCCGCTCGCGCGACATGAGCATCTTCTCGGGGCGGATCGCCGCCCAGACCGTCGCGCCCGGCGCGGAACTCACGCCGTGGTCCACGAAGATCGGCACTTCGAGGTCGTCGGACTCGATGCGCACGAAGGACGGCTCGTCCTCCACCAGCCGGCCCTCGAACATGTTCACCGAGCCGATGAATTCCGAGACGAAGCGCGAGTTCGGGTACTCGTAGATCTCCGTCGGCGTGCCCACCTGCACGATCTCGCCGTGGTTCATCAGGCCGATGCGGCTCGAGAGCGTCATCGCCTCCTCCTGGTCGTGCGTGACCACGATGAAGGTCACGCCGAGCGTCTCCTGGATGTTGATGAGCTCGAACTGCGTGTGCTCGCGCAGCTTCTTGTCGAGCGCCGCGAGCGGCTCGTCGAGCAGCAGCAGCTTCGGCTTCTTGACGAGCGCGCGGGCGAGCGCGACGCGCTGGCGCTGGCCGCCGGAGAGCTGGTGCGGCTTGCGCTTGCCGAACTGGCCGAGCTTGACCATCTCGAGCATGTCGGCGACGCGCTTCGCGATCTCGGCCTTCGCGACGCGGTCCTGCTTGAGCCCGAAGGCGACGTTCTGCTCCACGGTCATGTGCGGGAACAGCGCGTAGGACTGGAACATCATGTTGACCGGCCGCTCGTACGGCGGGATCTCGGTCATGTCCACGCCGTCGATGAAGATGCGACCGGCGGTCGGGCGCTCGAATCCGGCCAGCATCCTGAGCAGCGTGGTCTTGCCGCAACCGGAGGCCCCGAGCAGGCAGAAGATCTCCTTCTTGTAGATCCCGAGCGAGACGTCGTCCACGGCGATGAAATCGCCGAACTTCTTGGTGACGCGTTCGATGCGCACGTAGGGCTGGGCATCGGCGTCTTTCCAGGGCTCGAAGGCGAGCTGCGGATCGCGGGCTGAGGTGGCCATGGGGCTCCGGGCGTTAAGGCGGATAGCGGGGCGCTGCCGGCTGCGGTGGGCGCGGCTGCGTCAGCGACCGGTGACGAACCTCGTCCACGCGCGGTTCAACAGGCGCGTGAACTCGGCGGATTTCGCGAGGTTCGGATGCAGGCGCTCCTTCACCTCGGGCGTGGGGTAGATCCCCGCGTCGTTGCGCAGGTCCTCGTTGACCTGGCCGAGGGCGGCCGTGTTGGCGGTCGCATAGTTGACGAAATTGGAGTTCGCCGCCGCCACCTCGGGGCGCAGCAGGTAATTGATGAACGCGTGCGCGTTGCCGGGGTGCGCGGCATCGGCCGGGATGGCGAGCGTGTCGAACCACATGAGCGCACCCTCGCTCGGGATCACGAAGCGGATGTCGATCTCCTTGCCCGCCTCCGCGGCCCGGTCGCGCGCCTGCAGCACGTCGCCGCTGTAGCCGACCGCGATGCACACCTCGCCGTTGGCGAGGTCCTCGATGTACTGCGCGCTGTGAATCGTGCGGATGTAGGGCCGGACCTTGAGCAGGGCCTCCTCGGCGAGCTTGAGGTCGTCCTCGGACTGGCTGTTGGGGTCCTTGCCCAGCCAGAGCAGCACCGTACCCACCATGTCGGTCGGGTCCTCGAGGAACGAGACGCCGCAGTCCTTGAATCTCGAGACCACGGCCGGGTCGAACACGAGGTCCCAGGAGTCGGTCGGCGCGTCGGGCATGATTGCAGCGACCTTGCCCGCATCGAAGCCGATGCCGGTCGTGCCCCACATGTAGATGACGCCGTGCTCGTTGCCCGGGTCGTGGGCCGCGATGCGCGCCTGCAGCCCCGCATCGAGGTTGCCGAGGTTCGGCAGCAGCGACCGGTCGAGCTTGCGAAACACGCCGGCCTGGACCTGGCGCTCGAGGAAGTAGGCGCTCGGCACCACGACGTCGTAGCCGGAATTGCCGGTCAGCAGCTTCGTCTCGAGCACCTCGTTCGAGTCGAAGACGTCGTAGCTCACCGTGATGCCGGTTTCCTTCTGGAAAGCCTCGATCACGGCCGGGTCGATGTAGTCGGACCAGTTGTAGACGTTGAGGACCTTTTCCTCGGTGCCCGCCGCGGCACCGGCCGCCGCGTCCGCGGCCGGCTCGGCGGGCTTGCGCCCGCAGCCGGCAAGGACGAGGGCCGACAGCAGCGTGGCCACGGCCGCGTGCATGACCGCCTGGATGGGTGCTCGCATCGGGACTCCCTGCGCCGGTCCGTTGGGGCCACCGCGGGGCGGCCGACATCAGGCGAGGTTATCGCAGCGCCCCTGCAATGTGTAGATCGGGGGGTCGCCCAAAAGAGAACGGGGCGGCCGGACTTGCGCCCGGCCGCCCCGAGGTCTGGCAGGCGACCCGCGCTACTGGCCCGTGGTGAACCGCGTCCAGGAGCGGTTCACGAGGCGCGTGAACTCGTCGGTGCTGGCGAGGTCGGGGAACAGCTTCGCCTTCACCTCGGTGGACGGATAGACGCCCGGGTCGTTGCGGACCGCCTCGTCCACCAGCGGCAGCGAAGCTGCATTGCCGGTCGCGTAGTTGACGAAGTTCGAGTTCGCGGCCGCCACCTCGGGCTTCATCATGAAGTTGATGAAGGCGTGCGCATTGCTCGGGTGCGGCGCGTCGGCCGGGATCGCGTACATGTCGAACCAGATGATCGTGCCTTCCTTCGGCACGGAGAACCCGATCACCACGCCCTGGCCGACCTCGGCGGCGCGGTCGCGCGCCTGCAGCACGTCGCCGCTCCAGCCCACCGCGATGCAGATCTCGCCATTGGCGAGCGCGTCGATGTAGTTCGAGCTGTGGATCATGCGGACGAAGGGTCGGATCGCCATCAAGGCGTCCTCGGCGATCTGCAGGTCGGCGGGGTCCTGGCTGTTGGGGTCCTTGCCCTTCCATGCCAGCACCACCTTCAGCATCTCGGTGGGCGCGTCGAGCACGGACACGCCGCAGTCCTTGTACTTGGCGACCTGCTTGGGATCGAGGATGAGGTCCCAGCTGTCCAGCGGGGCGTTCGGGTCGATCGCCTTGACCTTGCCCTCGTTGTAGCCGATGCCCGTGGTGCCCCACATGTGGTTGACCGCGTACTCGTTGCCCGGGTCGTGCAGCGCGACGCGCTGGAGGATCTCGGGATCGAGGTTGCTCCAGTTCGGCAGCAGCGAGCGGTCGAGCTTGCGGAACACGCCGGCCTTGATCTGGCGCTCCATGAACGCCGCGCCCGGCACGACGACGTCGTAGCCGGTCTTGCCCGCGAGCAGCTTGGTCTCGAGCACCTCGTTCGAGTCGAACACGTCGTAGTTGATCTTGATGCCCGTCTCGGCCGTGAACTGCTCGAGCGTCGCGGGGTCGATGTAGTCCGACCAGTTGTAGACGTTGACGACTTTCTCTTCCGCGGCCGGCGCGGCAGGCGCCTGCACGGCGTCGGTGGAAGCCGCCGGCTCGGGCTTCTTTCCGCACGCGACCAGCGTGGCGGCGGCGATCAGGCCGACGAGCCCTGCGCGAATGCTGTTACTCATGATCTTGCGTTCCTCTCGTGGTTGACCCGGGGGCGCGGTGCAGCCCGCACTGCGGATGCGGGAGTTTACAGCGCTACCGCCGCCGGTTAAATGCGCCCGTCCGCCCGGCAGCGCTCGAGCGTGAGATCCAGGCAGCGCCAGGCCTTTTCGGCCAGCTCGTCGACCTGCTCGCGGCTGATCACCAGCGGCGGGGAGATGATCAGGGTATCGCGGACGGCGCGCATGATCAGTCCGTTCTGGAAGCAGAAGTCGCGGCAGATCGTGCCGACCTCGCCGCGCTTGTCGAAGAAGCGGCGCGTGGCCTTGTCGCGCACGAGCTCGAGCGCGCCGATGAGCCCCACCGATCGCGCCTCGCCGACCAGCGGGTGCTCGGCGAGCTGGCGCCACTTCGCCGCGAGGTAGGGCCCCATCTCGTCCCGCGTGCGCGCGACGAGATTCTCCTGCTGCAGGAGCGCCAGGTTGACGCTCGCGACGGCACAGGCGACCGGGTGCCCCGAGTAGGTGTAGCCGTGGGCGAACTCGCCGCCCTTGTCGATCAGCACGTCCGCGACGCGGTCGGCGACCAGCACGCCGCCGATCGGCAGGTAGCCCGACGACAGCCCCTTGGCCACGGTCATCAGGTCGGGGCGGATGCCGTAGAGGTCGCTGCCGAACCAGTGCCCGGTGCGGCCGAAGCCACAGATCACCTCGTCGGCCACGAGCAGGATGCCGTGCCGGTCGCAGATCCGCTGGATCTCGGGCCAGTACGTATCCGGCGGGATGATCACGCCGCCGGCGCCCTGGATCGGCTCGCCGATGAAGGCCGCGACGCGGTCGGCGCCGAGTTCCTCGATCTTCCGCTCCAGCGCCCGCGCCGTCTCGAGCCCGAACTCGGCCGGCGAGCGGTCGCCGCCCTCGCCGTACCAGTACGGCTGCGGGATGTGGACGATGTCGGGGATCGGCAGGCCGCCCTGTTCGTGCATGAAGGCCATGCCGCCGAGGCTCGCGCCGGCCACGGTGCTGCCGTGGTAGGCGTTGACCCGCGAGATGATCACCTTGCGCCGGGGCTCGCCCTGCAGGTCCCAGTAGCGGCGCACCAGGCGCACCACCGTGTCGTTGCCCTCCGAGCCCGAGCCGGTGAAGAACACGCGGTTGAACTGCGGCGGCGAGAGGTCCACGAGCTGCTTGGCGAGCTCGATCACAGGCGGGTGGGCGGTCTGGAAGAAGCTGTTGTAGTACGGCAGCTCGAGCATCTGCCGGTAGGCCGCCTCCGCGAGCTCGCGCCGACCGTAGCCCAGGTTCACGCACCACAGGCCCGCCATGCCGTCGAGGATGCGGTTGCCCTCCGAGTCGTAGAGATACACGCCCTCCGCCCGGACGATGACCCGCGAGCCCTTCGCGTGCAGGGACTTGAAGTCCGTGAACGGGTGCAGGTAGTGCTGGCGGTCGAGCGCCTGCCAGGCCTCGGTGGTCCGTTCGGCGACGTAGGGGACCGTGGTGCTCATCAGTGGCCGCCTCAGACGTTGAGCAGCAGGTGCTCGCGCTCCCAGGAGCTGATCACCTGCAGGAACGTGTCGGTCTCGCTTTCCTTCACGGCCGTGTAGGCGAGCACGAAGCGCTCGCCGAGCAGCTCGATCAGCGGGCGACAGTCGCGCAGCAGGCGCACGGCCTCTTCCAGGCTGCGCGGCAGGCCGAAAGGCATGTCGTAGGCGCTGCCCGACACGGGCTCCGACGGCTTCAGTCCCTCCATCATGCCGAGGTAGCCGCAGGCGAGCGAGGCCGCGAGGGCGAGATAGGGGTTGGCGTCGGCGCCGCCGAGGCGGTTCTCCACGCGGCGGCCCTCCGCGTTCGAGATCGGCACGCGCAGGCCGGCAGTGCGGTTGTCGTAGCCCCACTGCGTATTGATGGGCGCGAGGTGCCTCAGGATGATGCGCCGGAACGAGTTGACGTTCGGCGCGAACAGCGCCATCGCGGAGGGCAGGTACTTCTGCAGTCCCGCGATGTGCGAGAAGAAAAGCGGGCTCGGGCTGCCGTCCGGCTCGCTGAACACGTTCTTGCCGGTCTTGATGTCCACGACGCTCTGGTGGATGTGCATCGAGCTGCCCGGCTCGCGCGCCATCGGCTTCGCCATGAACGTCGCGTACATCTTGTGACGGTAGGCGGCCTCGCGGGCCGTGCGCTTGAACATGAACACCTGGTCGGCGAGCGACATCGCGTCGCCGTGGATCAGGTTGATCTCCATCTGCGCCGCGCCGTCCTCGTGGATCAGCGTGTCGATCTCGATCTCCTGCGCCTCGCAGAACGCGTAGATGTCGTCGAACAGCGGATCGAACTCGTTCACCGCGGCGATGCTGTAGGCCTGTCGGCCGACCTCCGGCCGCCCGGAGCGCCCGATCGGCGGCTTCAGCGGGTAGTCGGCGTCGATGTTGGGCTCGACGAGGTAGAACTCGAGCTCGGGCGCGACGATCGGCTTCCAGCCCTTCTGCGCGTAGAGGTCGAGCATCTTGCGCAGCACGTAGCGCGGGGCCATGGTCACGGGGCGGCCGTCGGCGTAGTAGCTGTCGTGGATCACCTGCGCGGTGGGCTCCGCGGCCCAGGGCACGACCCGCGTCGTGGACGGATCGGCCCGCAGCACGATGTCGATCTCGGACGGATGGATGGCGCGATCGTCCTCCGGGTACTCGCCGGTGACGGTCTGCAGGAAGATGCTCTCGGGCATGCGCATGCCCTCGTCCTCGGCGAACTTCATCGCGGGCATCACCTTGCCACGCGCGATGCCCGCCATGTCGGGCAGCACCGCCTCGACCTCCGAGATGCCGTGTTCCTTGAAGAATTGCCTGATGGGCGTGCTCATGTTCGTCGTCCTTTGCCGTGCGCCCTCGCCGCCTCGCCGAAGGCGGCGAACAGCGCGCGCGAAAATGGGTTCGTCATCACCTGCCACTCGGGATGCCACTGCACCGCGAGCGCGAAACCGCGCGCGCCGCGCACGCGGAATCCCTCGATCAGTCCGTCCGGCGCGCGCGCCTCGACCTCGAGGCCGTCGCCGAGTCGCTGCACGCCCTGCGAGTGCAGCGAATTCACCGTCACTCGGTCCGCGCCCGCGATGCGGTGAAGTTCGCCCCCGGGCACGAGTTCGACCTCGTGCGCCGGCGCGTACTGCACCTCGAGCGGGTCTTCCTTGTTCTCGCGGTGGTCCGCGAGCCCGGGCACTTCCTGCACCTTCTGCCAGAGCGTGCCGCCGTACGCGACGTTCATCTCCTGGAAGCCGCGGCACACGGCAGAGCAGCGGCATCCCGGCGGCGACCACGCGCGGGATCAGCGGCAGCGTCGTCGCGTCGCGATGCGGGTCGTGCAGCGTGTCGGGATCGCTCGGCGGCCCGAAGTAGCGATGCGGCTCGACGTTCGACGGGCTGCCCGTCAGCAGGATGCCGTCCACGCTCGCGAGGATCGCCTCGAGGTTCGACTCCTCGCCGAGCGAGGGAATCAGCACCGGCACGGCGTCGGCCGCTTCGGCCACCGCGGTGATGTACTTCTCACCGACGCAGTGGAACGGATGCGGGCCGAGGATCCGGCGATCCGCGGGAATGCCGATCAGCGGTTTCGAGCGAGACACGTTTAAGATCCTAGACGGCCGGCGGGGGGCCGCGGGATGCTGGTTGACAGGATTAAACCACAGCGCCCCGGGGGTCGTCGCCAAGCAACGTCAGAATAGCGGCAAATGTTAACTGAAACAGGCGGTTAATCGCCCGTGGGGCGGGCGGCGAGCGCTTGCCGGCCGCTCGCGCGAAGGGCTATCCTCCGGCGACGTCGACGGCCAAGCCGTCACTAAATCCTAAACATTCGGGGTTCCCATGCCGCAGTTCGCGGACTTCGAGCAGGCCCGTGCCTGGCTCGCCCGGCATCCCCGGGTGCGCTACGTGGATCTGCTGCTGCCCGACCAGATGGGCATCCCGCGCGGCAAGCGCGTCACGGTCGAGGAACTCGAGGGTATCCACGACAACGGCATGTTGCTGCCGGCTTCGATGTTCGCGCTCGACGTGCTCGGTGGGACGGTCCAGGCGACAGGCCTCGGCTTCGACGAGGGCGACGCCGACCGGATCTGCCTGCCGCTGCCCGGCTCGCTCGCGCCGGTGCCGTGGCTCGGCGAGCAGCTCGCGCAGATGCAGGTCGCGATGTACGACCACGACCGCAGCCCGTTCTTCGGCGATCCGCGCCACGTCCTCGAGCAGGTGCTCGGGCGCTTCGCGGCGCGCGGCCTCACGCCCGTGATGGCGGTCGAGCTCGAGTTCTACTTCGTGGACCGCGAGCGCACGCCCGCGGGCGCGGCCCAGCCGCCGCGCCAGCCGCGCTCCGGTCGGCGCGAGGACAAGACCCAGATCAACTCCATGGCGGAGCTCGACGAGTATTCGGACTTGCTCGCCGCCATCGACGCCGCGGCCCGCGCGCAGGACCTGCCGGCAGGCACCGTGCTCGCGGAGTACGGACCGGGCCAGTTCGAGGTGAACCTGCACCACGTGAGCGACGCGCTGCTCGCCTGCGACCACGCGATCCGCCTCAAGCGACTGGTGAAGGGCGTGGCGCTCGCCCACGGGTTCGATGCGACCTTCATGCCGAAGCCCTATCGCGACCACGCGGGCAGCGGCACGCACCTGCACGTCAGCCTCCTCGACCGCGACGGTCACAACGTCTTCGCGGCCGAGGACCCGGCGGGCTCGGCGGCGCTCAGGCACGCGATCGGCGGCCTCGTGGCGACGATCAACGACACGATGGCGGTGTGCGCGCCGACCGCGAACTCGTACCGGCGCTTCCAGCCGGAGGCCTACGTACCGCTCAACCCGAGCTGGGCCGTCAACAACCGCGGCGTGGCGTTTCGCGTGCCGGCGGGGCCGCCCGCGAGCCGGCGGGTCGAGCACCGCGTGGCCGGCGCGGACGCCAACCCCTACCTGCTCGCGGCGATGGTGCTCGGCGGGCTGCTGCACGGCATCGAGCGTGAACTCGACCCCGGCCCGGTGCTCGCGGGCAACGCCTATCGCGACGCCACGCCCAGCATCCCGCTCAGCTGGCCCGAGGCCCTGGCGGCATTCGAGCGCAGCGAGTTCGCACGCGACTGCCTGGGCGAACGCTTCGCCCGACTCTACGCGCAGACCCGTCGCGGCGAGATGCAGGATTTCGGCTCCTACGTGTCGCCGCTCGAGTATTCCTGGTACCTGACGACCGTCTGAGCCATGCAGCACGTCGGCTCGTACTACGCCGCCTCCGCGAACCCGGCGCCGCCGCGGGAGCCACTCGAGGGCGAGACGACGGCGGACGTCTGCGTGGTGGGAGGTGGCATCGCGGGCTGCTCGACGGCGCTGCACCTCGCCGAGCGAGGATTCAAGGTGGTACTGCTCGAGGGCAAGCGAATCGCCTGGGGCGCGTCGGGGCGTAGCGGCGGCCAGGCGATCTTCGGCTTCGCCTCCGGGCAGGACAAGCTCGTGGCGCAGGTGGGCCGCGACGCCGCGCGGCAGATGTTCGACGTCTCGGTCGAGGCGCTCGACCTGCTGAAGGAGCGCGTCGCGCGCCACGCCATCGACTGCGACCTGCACTGGGGACAGATGCACGTCGCCATCAAGCCGCGCCACGAGACCGAGCTGCAGGCGTGGCGCGACGAGCTGGCCGCCGACTACGGCTACACCTCGCTTCGATGGCTCGGGCGCGACGAGGTCCGCTCGCTGCTCGCCACCGACC
Source organism: uncultured Gammaproteobacteria bacterium (assembly GCA_963754125.1). Classification (GTDB taxonomy): domain Bacteria; phylum Pseudomonadota; class Gammaproteobacteria; order Steroidobacterales; family Steroidobacteraceae; genus RPQJ01. Next base: position 537,926 of record CAVWEX010000002.1, on the reverse strand, counting down.
GCTACGCCGGCGGCCTGTACGACACCCGCAGCGGCCACCTGCACCCGCTCAATTACACGCTCGGGCTCGCGGCCGCGGCTGAGGCGGCCGGCGTGCGCATCTTCGAGGGCAGCGCGGTCACGCGCTTGGATGCGGGCGACCCGGTGGTCGTGCACACGGCGGCCGGGCGCGTGCGCGCGAATCACGTGGCGCTGTGCTGCAACGCCTACGTGGACGAGCTCTCGCCGAAGCTGCGGGCACGCATCATGCCGGTCGGCACCTACATCGTGGCCACCGAGCCGCTCGGGCAGGCCCGCATGCAGGCGTTGATGCGCGAGAACCTCGCCGTCACCGACGTCAACTGGGTGCTCGACTACTTCCGGCGCTCGGCCGACCACCGTCTGCTGTTCGGCGGCCGGGTGAGCTACTCTGGACTCGACCCGCTCGGCACCGAGCGCGCGACCCGAGCGCGGATGCTGAAGGTTTTCCCGCAACTCGCCGACGTGAAGCTCGAGTTCGCGTGGGGCGGTTACGTGGACATCACGATGAGCCGCGCGCCCGATTTCGGCCGGCTCGCGCCGAACGTGTACTACCTGCAGGGTTTTTCCGGCCATGGCATCGCGCTCACCGGGATGGCGGGCCGGCTCGTGGCCGAGGCGATCGCGGGCCAGGCGGAGCGCTTCGATCTCTTCGCGAGGCTCGAGCACCGCGACTTCCCGGGCGGCCCGCTGTTGCGCACCCCGGCGCTGGTGCTGGCGATGCTGTGGTTCCGGCTGAAGGACCTGCTGTAGCGCGCCCCGAAGGGCCGGCCACGCCCGTTCAGAGCGCCAGGCCGTACTCGCAGAACTCCTCGTCGCGCTTCCAGCCGAGCGACTCGTAGAGTCGCTGCGCGGCGTGGTTGGTCCGGGCGGTCTGCAGCGTCAGGGCGACCGCACCTGCGGTGCGCGCCTCGGCCACGGCCGCCTCCATCAGGCTGCGCGCCACGCCGCTGCGGCGAGCCATGGGCGCGACGAACAGATCGTAGAGCACCAGTACCCGCGCCGCCCGCAGCGACGCGAAGGTCGGGTACATCTGTACGAAGCCAATCGCCGCACCATCCGCGCTCTGCGCAAGCAGCACGATCGACTCGTCGCGCTCCAGGCGCTCGGCGATGAAGCGGCGGGAGAGCGCGAGGTCGGGGGCGAGCCCATAGAACTGGCGGTACTGGTCGAACAGCGGCGCGACGCGCTCGGCGTCGCTGGATGTGGCACGGCGAACGTGCACGAGCGCAGTCATGTCGTGGATCCCGGTCTCAGCCCGCGCGGCGTGCGTACCGCGTCTCGACCGCCGGATAGACCGTGCCGTCGGGCGCGATGTTGTACATGAGCACGTGCAGCTCGTCCGCCGCGTTCGATCCGAGCACGATGCGCCAGCCCCAGGCCGGATGTGGCGAGACGCTGTAGCTGCCGAGCGCCGAGATGCGCCCGGCGTCGTCCGCCTCGCCAGTGAACCGCATGAACTGGCCCCCGGTGTGGAACGAATCCACCCAGACCATGTCCTCGGCGCCGACCTCCAGCGCGTTGCGCACCAGCAGCAGGCCTTCGTGCGGAGCGCCGCCGTGCTCCCAGGTGTAGCGCAGCGAGACGAAGGCGCCGCGCGCCTCGAGTCCAACGGACGCACTGGTCGAGCACTCGTGTACCGGCGTGCCGGGCTCGAACCAGAGGCGATTGTGGCCGGCCCAGTGGCCGACCTGCTCGCCGAGCCGGCCGCGCAGCGATCGGGTATCAGACATACGGCGCCTCCACCAGCCGCTGCGAGATCCACCACAGGTTGCCGTGCGGATCGCGCACGCCGCCCTGGCGGTCGCCGTAGGGCATGTCCGCCACGTCCATCTCGAGCGTGGCGCCGTGCTCGAGCGCGCGGCGCATCGAGGCATGGGCATCTTCGACGTACAGGTAGTACGACGACGGCATCGCCGGATACGCGGCGGCCGCTTCGCTGGCCATGACGGTGGACGTGCCGATCCTCACCTGTGCGTTGGCGATCCGCCCGTCGGGGCGCAGCGTGCGAAGGATCTCCTCGCCGCCGAGGCCGTGTACCAGGAACGCAACGAAGCGCTCTGCGCCCGTCACGAAGAAGTACGGCGTGACCGTGCCGAAACCAGGCGGGATGTACATTCGCGGACTTCTCCACCATCGGCGAAAGACCTGCGTTTACACTCCGCGGCTGAAGCAGGCAAGGGCCTTCATGATCATCACCCTCGAACACCTGCGCCGCTACGCGGTCGCGCGATCGCTGTTCGCACCGACGACCCTCGGCCGGGCCATCGACAGGCTGGGATTCGTCCAGGCCGATCCGATTCGCGCGCCGGCGCGCGCCCAGGATCTCACGCTCCGTCACCGGGTGACGGGCTACCGTGCCGGCGATCTCGAGCGCCGATATCCGCGACTGATGCTGGAGGAGGACTTCTTCGTCAACTACGGGATCCTGCCGCGTGCGCACAGTGAGCTGATGCATCCCCGGACGGCGCGGCTGGTGTGGACGGCACGGCGCTGCCGGCAAGCCGACGCGGTGCTGGCGTTTGTCCGGGAACGCGGCGCGGTGCATCCGCGCGAGGTCGACGCCCGGTTCGCACACGGCAAGGTGACCAACTGGTTCGGGGGTTCATCGAACGCAACCACACAACTGCTCGACGAGATGCACTACCGCGGGCTGCTGCGTGTGGTGCGGCGCGACGGCGGCACGCGCGTTTACGCCGCACGGGAGGCCGCGGGGACATCGCCGCAGGACGATGCCACCATCGACCAGAGGATGGACGCGCTGGTGGACATCCTGGTGGGTAAATATGCTCCCCTGCTCGCGAGCGGCCTCAGTCACCTGCTGAGCCTGCTGTGCCGCGGCGTGCCCCAGTGGCGCACGCGACGCGCTGCAACACTGGCGCGCGCGAAGGGCCGACTCGCTCACGCGCGCGTGGGTTCCGAGGACTGGTACTGGCCGGCAACCGAGAATGCCGCCTCGCGGCGCTGGCGTCCCGACGACGCCGTACGGCTGCTCACGCCGTTCGATCCGATCGTGTTCGACCGTCGTCGATTCGAGATCTTCTGGGGATGGCCGTACCGATTCGAGGCCTACACGCCGGCGCCCAAGCGGAAGCTGGGCTACTACGCGCTACCGCTGCTGTGGCGCGACCGGGTCGTCGGCTGGGGAAATCTTGCGATCGACAACGGTTCGCTGACCGGCTCGTTCGGCTACAGCGAGGGTGCGGAACCCACCGACCCTGCCTTTGGCGAAGGCCTGATGGCCGAACTCGAGCGAATGCGCATCTTCCTGGGCCTGGCGCACCCGACCATGGGCGCATGAAAGCGTTCGAGGGTTAGTCGCCGGTGTAGCGCGCCCCGCTCGTGCAGGTCTCGTGCACCACGACCGTCGCGAGCTGTGGCAGCGCCGGCTGCAGCCGCTGCCAGATCCAGCGCGCCAGGTTCTCGCTGGTGGGATTCTCGAGCCCCGGCACGTCGTTGAGATAGTGGTGATCGAGCTGCTGGAACAGCGGCTCGAACGCGGATTTGACGTCGGCGAAGTCCATCACCCAGCCGAGGTGCTCGTCCAGCGGACCGCGCACGTGGATCTCGACGCGGAACGAATGGCCGTGCACGCGCGCGCACTTGTGCCCCGCCGGCACGTTCGGCAGGCGGTGCGCGCTTTCGAGTGTGAAGGCCTTGAAGATCTCCAAGCGCCTCTCCTGTCCCGCCGGGGTCGACACCTTAACCGTCGCCGTCCGCGGGCGCAGGAGGTAGCAGACGTGGATCCGCGGATTGCGCGCGAAGTCCTCCGGCAGCGTGGCCCGCGACAGGTCCTCGACTTCGAAGCGCTCCGCCACCGCCGGGTCGAGCTTGAACTTCTGGAAGTTGTTCGAGAACACGATGATCCCGTCGCGCTCGAGCAGCCGGCCGCAGGCCTGGAGCAGCGCCGCGTGGTCGCGCTGCACGTCGAACTCCTGCGTCATGCGCTTCGAGCGCGACAGCGTCGGCGGGTCCACGAAGATGAGACCGTAGCGGCGCTGCGGCGCATGGCCCTGCTCCTCGAGCCAGGCGAGGCAGTCCGCCTGCACGAAGCCGTGCTGCGGGCCGGCGAGGCCGTTCAGCGCGAGGTTGCGCTTCGCCCAGTCGAGGTAGGTGCGCGACATGTCCACGGTGGTCGAGGACGGTGGCCCCACCGCCCGCCGCGTGCACGGTCGCGGTGCCCGTGTAGGCGAACAGGTTCAGGAAGGACCGTCCGGCCGCGAGTTGCCCGATGCGTTGCCGAGTCAGGCGGTGATCGAGGAACAGTCCCGTGTCGAGGTAGTCGGTGAAGTTCACGAGGAACCGGTAGCGTCCCTCGCGCACGGTGTGGAACTCGGCCTCCTCGCCCACCTTTTCGTACTGCTCGCCGCCGCGCTGCCGGCGGCGGACGCGCAGCACGACGCGTTCGGGCGGCAACCCCAGCAGCCCGGGCAGCACCGCGAGCACCTCGTCGCGGCGGCCACGCGCCGCCTCGTGCGAGACCGTCGCCGGCGCCGCGTATTCCTGCACGCAGGCCCAGCGCTGGTCGTTGCCGTAGAGGTCGACGGCGAACGCGTATTCCGGCATGTCGGCGTCGTAGACGCGGAAGCACGCGACGTCCTCGCGCTTCGCCCAGGCCTCGAGGCGCTGGAAGTTCTTGCGCAGCCGGTTGCCGAACATCGACGCACCCGGCCGCGCACGTGCGGCCTCGAGTCGCGCTTGGCGGATCGTCTCTGCGTCGGGCTCGACGGTCTCCGGCAGGAGTTCGAAGCGCAGCAGCCGGCACTCGATCGGCCCGTTGAAGAACGTGTGCGCCCGGTAGGCGCGCAGCCGCAGCGCTCGGCCGAGCGGCGGGTTGCCCGTGAACACGCCCGCTTCCCAGCCCGGGAAGCACTCCATGAGCTTGGTGCCGAGCAGGGCGTACATGGGCTCGAGCGTCCCGGCCTCATCGAGCCGTGCGCCGTAGGGCGGGTTGACCAGCACCAGGCCGTGCGAGGCCGCCGCGCGCGACAGGTGGGCCAGTTCCCGGCGCTCGAACAGCAGGTGATCGCCGACGCTGCTGCGCCCGGAATTCGCGAGCGAGGCGCGGATCGCGGTCTGGTCGCGGTCGTAGCCGTGGAATCGCCCCGCGCCGAGCTCAGCGGTCCGTCGCCGCGCGAGGGCCGCCGCGCGCAGCTCCTCCCAGACCGCGGGCTCGTGCTGCAGCCAGCGCTCGAAGCCGAAGCGCCGCCGCAGCAGGCCCGGGGCGACGTCGGCGGCCATCAGCGCCGCCTCGATCACGAGCGTCCCGGAGCCGCACATCGGGTCGACGAAGGCGCCGCCGGCCGCCGCGATGGCGGGCCAGCCGCAACGCAGGAGCAGCGCCGCCGCGAGGTTTTCCTTGAGCGGCGCCTCCACGCCCGACTGGCGGTAGCCGCGTCGGTGCAGCGGATCGCCGCTCAGGTCGATGGCGATCGAGGCGCGCTCGCGCATCAGGCTCAGGTTGAGTCGCAGGTCCGGCGAGACGAGATCCACCGAGGGCCGCGCGCCGCTCCGCTCGCGGATGCGGTCCACGATGGCGTCCTTGGACTTCTGGGCCGCGAACTGCGTGTGCCGCAGCCAGGTGGGCCCCTGCCCGACGACGTCGATCGCGAGCGTGCCCTCGGTGGCGAGGTGCTCCTCCCAGGGCATCGCGCGGATCGCGTCGTACAGGGTTTCCGGCGAGTCGAGCGGCACGGTGCCGAGCGTCAGCAGCACGCGGCTCGCGGTGCGCGAGGCCAGGCAGGCGAGGTAGCCGTCCCGGATCGGCCCGGTGAAGCTCACGCCCGCCGGATGCTCGCGCGTGACGTTGAGGCCGAGAGCGCGCAGCTCGCCCGCCAGCAGGTCCGGCACGTGGCGCGGACAGGCCGCGAAGAATTCGAGTTCGGCGGGGGAACTGCCGGTCACGGGTCAGGCCCGTCCGCCGAAGAGCATCACGAGGTCGCGCGGCGCGGTCCGCTCGAGGCAGCGGGCGACGATGCGATAGCCGTCCGGGTCGAAGGGCGCGCCGGAGGCCCGCTCGAGCAACGCAGCCACCGCCGCCTCGTCCGCGGCGGTGCCGAGGTGCCGCCACTGGTCGATCACGTGCAGCACGCTGCCCTCACCCGCGACGCCAGGCTCGCGGATGCCGATCGCGCCCGGGAACGGCCAAGGCTTCATGCGCAGCGAGAGCAGCGCAAGGCGGAGCCGCGCATCGTGCAGCGCGCGCGGCTCGCGGCCGACGCAGGCGCCGCGGCAGCGGCCGAGCTGCAGCGCGAAGCACGATCCCTCGCCGCGCTCGAGGCCCATGGCCTTGAGGCACAGGCCCGCCTCGCGCGCCTTGCCTTCGAGCGCGCGCCGGGCGTCACGCTCCGTGCGGAACGGGCCGTACACCTCCGCCTCCTCGCCCGGGGCCGGCGCCTCGAGCGGTTCGATGCGAACCTCGAGCCCGCCATCCACGGGCTCGAGCCGTACGCCTGCGAGCCCGGCGGGCTTGCGCAGTCGCCGGTTGGCGCTCGGTGCGAGATCCTTCACGAGCCGCGACTCGAGCAGCAGCGCCCCGAGTTCGCCGCCCGTCTCGACCCACTCCACGCCGCGCACCTGGCGCGACAGCTTCGCCTCCTTGCCCGAGCGGTGCTCGCTCGCAAAGTGCTCGAGCACCCGGCTGCGCAGGTTGCGGCTCTTGCCGACGTACAGCAGCGCACCGCCCTCGCCGCGGAACAGGTACACGCCGGGGCCCTCAGGCAGGTCGTCGGCGAGGTCGGGCGGCAGGTGCGGGGGCAGTCGCGTTTCACCGAGCACCGCCGTCGCGGCCTCTTCGAGGCGCTCGCGGCCGGCGACGTGCTCGAATGCCGCGAGCAGTGCCGGCAGCACGGCGGCGTCACCGAGCGCCCGGTGCCGCTGCGCGCACTCGAGTCCGTAGCGCTCGATCAGCGCGTCGAGGTTGTGGCGCGCGTGCTCGCGGAACAGCAGCCGCGACAACCGCACGGTGCACAGCACCGGGGCGGCGAATTTCTCGCCCAGCCGGCGGAACTCGTTGCGCACGAACCCGTAGTCGAAGCGTGCGTTGTGCGCGACGAACAGTCGACCGTCGAGGCGGAGGCGCAGCTCGCGGCGCAGGTCCTCGAAGGGCGGCGCGTCCTCGACCATCTCGTTGCTGATGCCGGTGAAGGCCTCGATGGTTGCCGGGATGCGCACGCCCGGGTTGACGAGGCTGCTCCAGGACTCGACCACCTCGCCGTCCTCGAGCAGCACGATGCCGACTTCGATGACGCGGTGGTGCACGGCCATGCCGCCCGTGGTCTCGAGGTCCACGCAGGCGACTGGGCCGCGCAGCGCGGGCGCGCCGAGCGAGACGTGCGGGTACGTCGTCAGGGTCACGAGTGTCAGAGTTCGCCGGAGCCGTCGAGCGTCAGCAGGGGTGCGTACAGCTCGGGGCGACGGTCGCGGAACACGCCCCAGGCATGGCGCTGCGCTCGGACAGCGTCGAGGTCGAAGGACGCGGTGAGGACGGTCTCGCCGTCACGACCCGCCTCCACGACCTTCTCGCCCGTGGGCCCGGCGATGAACGAGGAGCCATAGAAGGTCATCTCGTACTTCTGGCCGCGCTCGACGCCCACGCGGTTCGAGGCGACGAGCGGCATGAGGTTCGCGGCGGCGTGGCCCTGCATGCAGCGCTGCCAGTGATCGCGCGAGTCGAGGGCGGCGTCCTGCGGCTCGGAACCGATGGCTGTCGGATAGAGCAGTACCTCCGCTCCCATCAGCGCCATGCAGCGGGCCGCCTCCGGGAACCACTGGTCCCAGCAGATGCCGACGCCGAGCACGCCGTAGCGCGTGGGCCAGACGCGGAAGCCCGTGTCGCCGGGCGAGAAGTAGTACTTCTCGTGGTAGCCCGGCCCCTCCGGGATGTGCGACTTGCGGTAAATGCCGAGCAGCCCGCCGTCCGCGTCGATCATGGCGAGGGAGTTGAAATAGGCATTGTGGGCGCGCTCGAAGAAGCTGAACGGCAGCACCACGCCGAGCTCGCGGGCGAGCCCCCGGAAGCGCTCGAGCACCGGGTTGCCGGCCACCGGGCGGGCCAGCTCGAAGTGGCTCGCGAGGTGATCCTTGCAGAAGTACGGGGTCTCGAAAAGCTCTTGCAGCAGAATGACTTGCGCGCCCCGCCCGGCCGCCTCGCGGACCGCGTGCTCGGCCCTGGCGAGATTCGCGGCAGCATCCGGCGAGCAGGCGAACTGGGTCGCGGCGAGCGTCACTTTCATCGAACGGCCTCGGTGGACGGCGGGCGCAGGCGCTGCAGTGTACCGGCCCGTCGAGTCGCGGCAACTGGCGCCCGGTCGGGAATATGTTGAAAATAGCGAATCCAAGGGGTCGCCTCCCGGCTAACGGGTTTAGGTGAAAAACGACCATCTGGGATCCATCCAAGCGCAATCCAATTCAGGGAGTCGAATTCATGTCAGACAATCTTCTTTCAGGCCTCAGCAGCCTGCTCACGCCGGAGCTGATCGGCAAGGCCGCATCCATGCTCGGCGACTCGGAACCCGCCGTGTCCAAGGGGATGAGCGCGGTCTTCCCGGTGCTGCTCAGCAGCCTGGCGAATCGCTCGAGCGATTCCGCGTTTGCCTCGACGCTGTTCAACCTCGTCCGCGATCCGGCCAACGACGGCAGCCTGCTCGGCAACGTCGCCAGCCTGCTCTCGCCCGGCGCGGCGTCCTCGCCGATGATGGCGCTGGGCGGCAAGCTCCTCTCCGGGCTTTTCGGCAACAACCTCGGCAGCCTCGGTGGTTCGCTCGCGGGCTATTCCGGCGTCAAGCCGTCGTCGGCTTCGTCCATGCTCAGCTTCGCCGCGCCGCTGGTGCTGTCGATGCTCGGCAAGGCCGTGAAGAGCGGCAACCTCAATATCGGCTCGCTCGTGAGCCTGCTCACCGGGCAGAAGAGCGCCTATGCCGCCGCACTGCCGGGTCCGCTGTCGCGCCTCGAGAACTTCTTCGCGGCGCCGGCCGCGCCGAGCTATGCGGCGCCTCCGCCGCCGCCGGCCCCGAAGTCCTCGATCTGGCGCTGGCTGCTGCCGCTGCTGATTGCACTCGGCGCACTGTGGCTGCTGTCGCGCTGCATGGGCCCGCGGGAGGCGGCCGTGGACATGGCTCCGGCCCCGACGCCCACGCCTGCACCGCTGCCCGCCCCGGCGGTCGAGCCGGCTCCGCTGCCGGCCCCGGCCGCGCTGCCGCTTGCGAATTTCTACTTCGAGGTGGACCAGTCCGAGCTGCCAGTGGCGCGTGAGGGCTCGCTCGAGTCCGTGATCGAATACCTCAAGGCGAACCCGACCGCCGTGGCGACCGTCTCCGGCTTCCACGATCCGACCGGCGACGCGGCCCACAACGAGGAACTCGCCAAGAATCGTGCGATGACCGTGCGTGACGCCATGACGGCGGCCGGCGTGCCCGAGTCGCAGATCGACATGGTCAAGCCGATCGTGACGACCGGCGGCGGCGACCTCGCCGAGGCGCGCCGCGTCGAGGTGGCGATCCGTCCCTGAGCCTGTGGGGACCTGAGCTCGATACGCACGGGGCCCCGCGAGGGGCCCCGTGCCTTTTCAGGCCATGGTGCACCTGAGCTCGGCGTCAGCGGAACTGGTAGCGCACCCCAACGGTCAGCTCGCCATAGCTGATCGAGTCCAGGCTCGAAATCGACGTGTAGTCGAGGAAGCCGGAGAAGTCGTTGGCCAGGACGGCGGACAGCCCGATGCTCCATCGCAGGAAGCTCGTATCCGGATCGTCGGATGTGACGTCGAAGAACGAGCAGCTCGTGACACCCGAATCGGCCCTCGCACAGGGGTCCGACAGGTAGCGCAGCCGAAAAGAATCCTGGTCGTTCTTCTGCTCGCTGATGAAGACGACGCTCGCGTAGGGGACCGCGACACCGCGCGACATGCTCACGGTGTAGCCAAGGTTCAGGCCGAACTGAAGCTGAAGCGATTCGGCGCTCTGATCGCCGTACAGCAGGTTCAACTCGTCGGCACCGCTCTCGGAGAACCCGTCGACACTGAGGTCGAGGTAGTTGATTGCGGCCAGCGGGCCGAAGGTCCATGCACCGCGGCCGAAGTTCATGCCTGCACCGAGTCCGACGGACAGTGTATCGCCACTGGTCTTGCCCCGGGCGACGCGATTCACGGCGTCCGTTGGCGGCAGGACGACGTCTCCGACCATCCCGGGAATGGCCTCGACCGTGTAGACGATGCTGCGGTTCGACTCGAAGTCCACGTCCCCGTAGGAGGCGATCAGGTCCACGTACGAACGTTCGCCGTACCATGAGCCGTACAGCGAGAACGAGATCCCGTCCGAATCGAAGTCCCCGTCGATCGCCGTGCCCGTCGAGTCGCGGGTGAATTCGGACTCGGCCTCCGAATAGGCGAGTGCAGCGCCAGCCACCAGCGAGTCCGTGAAGCGGTAGTCGACCCCACCGGCCAGACCGAACGTGTCTATGTCGTAGCCCGCCTCGAACCGCGTGCGATCCTTGTCTCCCGTGCCGAAGGTACCCTGCAGGTAGACCCCGAGCCGACCGTCGGAGAACGACGCTTCGTCGCCGCTCGCACCACCCGTCGACGAAAAGCTCATCTGGCCGGGACGCTCCAGTGATGCCAGGGTTGCACCCCCACCGGCATTGCGAAGGGTGGCCAGCCGGCCGACGATGCTCGTCCTGCTCGCCGTACCGAACTCGATGGTGTTCGTGCGGGCTGCATTCGCTTCCTCCGCCGTGAGCGCCTGCAGCGCCGGCGATTGCGATTCCACGCCGCCGCTCGCATTCAGCACGCGATTGCACCGGACGAACAGGTCGGACTCGGCGTCCGTCGCGCCCCCGCTCACGACCAGCGTGCGCAGCCTCGGGCAAACACTCCGGATTGCCGCATCGGCCGACAACTGGTTGTCGTTCAATGGCTGTTCGCTCGATTGCGCTGCACCCGGCTGCGGCGCAAGCATTACGACCGCGAGAAGCAACCCCGAACCCACTGCCGGGGCAAGATCCGACCGGCGACGGTGTCGCCCACGATTGCACCAACTCATGTCGCTGTCTCCCTGAGATATGACTGCGTTATTTTTTCCATCAAGCCGCACCGGGTCCCGCACCGCCGACCGGACTCAAGCCGCAGGTATGAACAGGAACTCGCCATTGCGGTGACCCGCGTCCGCAAGCGCCGAGTACCTCGGGCTCTGCTCCACTTCGTAACGCGCGGCAGACCGCCGCACCTCGTCGAACAGCAGGTTGTAGAGCGACGTCCCCTCGAGGACCTTGTCGTTGGAGCGCAGCACCTCGAGGAACGCCCGCGCGAAGATGCTGTGTCCGCCGCCGCCCGCATCGAGCACAGGCTGCAGCCCGCCGGACGTGAGCACCGTCCGGGACGGCACCTTGGCGAGGCGGGTGAGCCGCTTGATCTCCTCATCGGTCGATCCGGCGCCGCGCAGCACGACCCCGCTGCTACGCGTCATGGCCCCCGAATAGCAGGAGTCCGCCACCACGAGGACATGCCGGGCCGACATGGTCTCGATCTGGGACGTGACCTGCTGGTCGGAGATCCACTCGGTGTTCTCGTCGCGTTGCGCATCAACCGGCAGCCAGTAGCCCCGCAGGTTCTGCGTGTCGAGTTCCCCGTGTCCGGCGTAGTAGATGAGCAGGCTGTCCTCGCCGCCCAGGATGCCGCGGTACTCGTTGAGCGCCGAGAGGATCTGCGCGCGCGTCGCGTTGAGCAGCACCCGGGTCCTGAAGCCGTAGCGGGTCCGCAGCAGCTCGTCGACCGCCTGCGCGTCCGGCACGGCACTTTCCAGGTTCGGGAGATTCGCATAGCGATTGTTTCCGATCACGAGCGCGTAGTACTTGCCGATGCGCAGCTCCTTCGGCACCTTGCTCGCGGACAGGCCTGCCGTGGCCGACTTGGCCGTGCTTCGCATCGCGACGCGCTCAACCGGCAGCGACTGCAGCCGCTGCACCTGCTGTTGGTACGCCTTGGACTCGGCCTGCAACGCGGCAATCAGCGACTGCTGCTTGCCGAATTCGGCCTCGCGGACGGAAAGTTCCTTGCGAAGCCTGTCAACCTCCGCCTGCTGGGCGGACGTCGCGGAGGCAGCGCGACGGTTGATCTGGTCGCGGTCGCTCGCGATGCTGCTGCGCTCCGCCTCGAGCTGCGCAGTGAGGTCCGACACGCGCTGCTGGGTTTCGACCAGGCGCCGCTGCGTGCTGGCGAGTTCCGAGCGGGCGGCCACCACCTGGGCCTGCGACTGCCCCTGGCTCTGGTTCCGGGCCGCCAGTTCGGACCGGAGCCGGGTCAACTCGGCGGTGTAGCTCCGCTGCTGTTCCAGCAGTTTCGCGATCTGCGACTGTTGCTGCGCAAGACTCGCCTCACGTGCCGCGATCTCGGCGGTGGCTTTCCTGCGTTGCTCGTCGGCGGCAACCGTCGACGCCGGCGGCGCCTGCCGGGCCTGCGCCTCGCGATCGGCCGCGATCTTCGCCTGCTCGCCGGCGAGCGCAGCCTTGAGCTTCGTGGACTGCTGCTCGGTGGCCAGCAGCTGCCTCTGCGTCTGCACCAGTTTCTGCTGCAACTCGTCGCGGGTCTGGGTGGCCTGCGCGAGTTCGCTGCGCAGCGCGAGGTCCTGCTCGGCCGCGTCGCGCATCTGGTCCGCCAGCCTGGAACGCATCGAGGCGGTATCGGCCTCGAGGCTCGCCACCGACCGCTCCTCCTGCAGGAGCCGCTGCTCGCGCGCCTGCAGCTCGCGCTCGAGCCGCTGCAGGTCGGCGACGCGTGCCGGATCGACCACGGCCTGGCTGCGCAACTGCGCAACCTGCTGCTGCAGCGCGCGCGTCTCGCCTTGTGCACGGGCCAGCGACGAACGCTGGGCGACCAGAGTCGACTGGCTCGCATCCAGGTCGGCCTTGAGCGCCAGGACCTCGGAGTTCCTCGCCTCGAGCTGGTCGGTGAGGCCGTCGATCGTGCGCTGCATCTCGGTGCGCACTTCGGTCACTTCGGATGCGAGGACGAGACTGTCGTCGCTGATGCCGGACGCCTGGCGATAGAGGTTCAGGGCCTTCAGCGGGTCCTTCTCGACGCCGAGACCCTGTTCGTAGAAATAGGCCAGGTTCATCTGGCCACGGGCATGATTCTGCGCGGCGGCTTTCTCGTACCATCGGGCCGCCTCGGCGTAGTCAGCCGGCCGGCCCAGACCCTTCTCGAAGATCTCGCCGACGTAGACCTGGGCCTGAGGGTCCCCGCCTTCCGCCTGCGGCAGCCACACCTGCAAGGCCGTCGCATAGTTTGCGCGGTCATAGGAAACGTACTCGCCGCCACGGACCTCGCAATCGACCGCGGTCGTCTTGACCGCCCGGCGGGGACTCAAGTAAGTCATCTGTCCGCCGAGTTTTCGCACCTGCCCGGGCAGCAGGCAGTCCACGACGAGCAGGCGGCTAGGATCCTGGGGGATGGCCGATGTTTGAGCGTGAGCGGGATACCCGACCGAACCGGCTCCTGCGAAAGCGGTCAGGGTGGTCGTGGCGAGGAAGGCGGCGAGGCGCGAGCGGCTCGTCCGGGGGGCCAGCGGTGTCTGGACCAGCATCGGAACGCTCCTTTCCTGACTGCGTAATAGGTCTTATTTACGTGGCGAGACTATACCCTCCGATGATGCCGCCACAAGCCGACAGCGGGCCGCCGGATCCTCCGGCTGTCACCTGCTGCCGGTGCCCCGGCGCGAGCACAGGCCTTCAGCGAATCTCGCTGAGCAGCAGACTCCAGCGCGCGGACCAGCAGCACGAGTGGGCGACTCCGGGTACCACCTCCACCGCGACGGCCCCGAGTCGTGGCGCTGCCTGCGAGATCATCCATGCGGGCACGGAGTCGTCGCGCGCTCCCGCGAGGTGCAGTTGCTCGACGGAATCCGGCAACGGGCCGCGACGCGCCGGATTCAGGGAACCGCTCAGCGGGGAGTAGCCATGGTGTCGCGCCCACGCATCCGGATCGAGATTTCCTGCCAGCGTGACGATACGTACGACGCCGGGCACGCGCGCCGCCAGCAGTGCCGCCAGCGTCCCGCCCCCGCTGTGTCCATACAGTTCCACGTACCGATGGCCGCGCTCCCGGCGCAGCTGCTCGATGGCCTCGGCCATGCTCTCGACGACGGGCTCGCTGAATCGACCCAGGGTCCAGTCGAGTCCTGTACAGGGTGGATCCCTCGCCAGCCCGAAATAGCACGGCCGACCGACGTAGACGGCGGGCGCTGCATCGAGCGTCATGAGCTCGAGCATGACGGGGCGCCGCGGCGTCGGATCAGGCGCGATGGTCCAACGGTCGAGGTACGGGCTTCCGTCGCCCTCGATATAGACGTGCAGCGGACGGGCGGCGTCGACAATCCCGTTGACCAGAACGACGTGGCGGAAATCCGCGCCAGTCACCACGATTCGATTCCAGCCGTTCCGATCGACCAGTGCGTCCACTCGCTGCGAGGGGGTCGCGCAGCCCGCGAGCAACACGAGCGCGGCGGGCATCCAGAGCGCGAAGACCCACCGCACCATGTACGTCGTCCCCGCGACCCGCGCCCGCCGGGCGGTCAATTTTTCTTCGCGTCGCGCCGGACCTCGGCTTCGCTCTTGAGATCCGCCAGCGCCTCGCGCGTCGGGTGAATCTTCAGACCGTAGCCGGCGATCTCGACCGCGCGCTCGAATTCCCCGGCGTCGTAGAGCCGCTCGGCCTCGGCCTGGTACCGCCGCACGATCTCGACGATACCTCGCACGGCCGGCTCGCTCGTCGGGTCGATCTCGAGGGCATTGCTGAATGCACCGTAGGCGCTCGAGACCCCCTCGGACAGGAGCGCCGGACTGAAGTCGGTCTCGGACAGTGCGAGATAGTCATGACCCTGCTCGAGCAGCACGTCGCGCAGTTCGAGGTCCGGCTCCACCACCCTGCCCCGTGCCCGCTCCTCTTCGACCTGGGCCTGCGCCGTGTCCGTCAGCTGCCGCGCCAGCTGGGCGTCCGGATCCGACCGGGTCATCCACCACGCCCCGCCTGCAACGCCTGCGACCACGATCGCCGTGACCGCCGTGGAAAGGATCGCCTGCCGCGCAATGCGACCCCGCGCGCCAAGCGGACCCGCGATCTCGTCGAGGAACGCCTCCACGCTCTTCGAGCGATCCGCCTGCCGGAACGCGAGTCCGTGCACCAGCGCACGATGCTGGCGACGAGTCATGCCCCGCGTACGCTTCACCGGCATTCCGTCGTGCGCAGCCTTTACCGCGGGCGCGCCGTTGAATGGGTGGCGCCCGGTCATGAGTTCGTAGCTGACGCAGGCAAGGGCGTAGACGTCGTCGCGCGGGTCGGGCTGCTCGCCGAGCAGCATTTCCGGGCTCGCGTAGGCGGGGGTCAAGGCCCCGAGCGAGCCCGCGTCGAACCGCGTCCCTTGCACTGGCTCGATGCCGTGATGCTGGACCGCCCGCGCGATGCCGAAATCCAGCACCTTCACGCGCCGCTCACCGATCACGAAGACGTTGCCGGGCTTGAAGTCCGCGTGCACGACGCCCTGCTCGTGCGCGTAGGACAGCGCACGGCTGCAACCCTCGATGATCGGCCACGCCTCCTTGAATCGCACGCCCTGGGGACGACGCTGGAGGTACCGGTCGAGCGGCTCGCCCTCCAGGTACTCCATCGTCATGTAGATCAGCGTGCCGTCCCGGTCGAAATCGTAGACGGTAATGATGTTCGGGTGCGCCAGGGCCTGCGCGCGCCGGGTCTCACGCTGCAGCGCCATCAGCGCCTCGGGATGTCGCCGGAACTCGGAGTTCAGGAACTTGATGGCCAGGTACGGATCCCGGTCGCGCGCCTCTTCCTTGCGAAGGTCGCGGGCCCTGAAGACCACGCCCATGCCGCCCTCGCCCAGCCTCCGGTCGAGCACGAACCGGCTCTTGATCACCGAGCCGGGCTCGAGCGGCTGTTCGATGACCCAGGTCGCGGTTTCGGGTGCGTCCGGGCCCGGGCGGGTCGAGCGGGGCGGCGAGGACTTCGGGGCATCGGCCGCCTCGCGCGGCGGCGGCCGAGTCGCGGACCGAAGCACGGTGCGATCTCCCTGGGGCGGCGCGCGCCACCGGGTCGCATCCTCGGGCGCGGCGTGTTGCGCCGGCGGAGGTTCCTTGATGAACGGCGGCGAGGAATTCGGAGGTGGAACGGTATGCCGCTGCGGCTGCGTCAGTGTCAGGGCATCCTTGATGCGCAGGTAAAGATCGAAGTGGATCTCGTTGCGGCCGTACAGATCATCGATTGCGGCCAGCAGTGCTGCGGCCGCCTCGGGGGACCGTACGAGCGCGGCGTCGATCTCGACGAACAGCGTGTCCGGCTGCACCTCACCGCGCAACACCGCTTGCAGAAGTTCGAGCAGCTCGGATGGGTTCATGGCGGGCGGGGAACCGGACGTCGTATCAGCCTGCGCCGGGTTGCGCGTCGACCACGACCACGGTGACGTTGTCGGCCGCCTCTCCGCGCAGCACGTGCTGAAGCAGCGTCTCGACGGCCGAGACGGCGTCACCACTGCGCAACAGCTCGGTGATCTGCTCAGTCGACAGCTCCCGATACAGGCCGTCGCTGCAGAGCAGCAGTCGATCGCCGAGCCTGACATCGAAGGCGAGGTGCTCGACCTCCAGTTCGTCCCGGCCACCGATCGCACGCGTGATCACGTTTGACCTCGCCGACATTCCGGGCACGGCGGGACCTTCGACGTCCTCGCTGTGGTCCACGCTGATCTGCTTGAGCACGTCGTCGCGCAGCCGGTACAGTCGGCTGTCGCCGGCCCAAAGGCAGACTCCCCGCGTGCCCCGGACCAGAAGGGCGACGACGGTCGTCCCGCTGACGACGGGCCGGACTTCGCGCAACGACATCGAATGCAGGTACTCGTTCACGCGCGCAAGTGCCGCCCTGACGGCATCGACGCCGGCCGCAAGCGAGGGCTGCGGCCCGATGGCTGCGAGCAGGTCGCACACCATGCCGCTGGCCACGTGTCCTTCCGAATGCCCGCCCATGCCGTCGGCGACAACCCAGAGTCCGTGCTCAGGCAGCGCGACATAGGCATCCTGGTTTTCGCTGCGCACTTTTCCCGGGTGGGTCGAGCCTGCCGACTCCATGTGCAGGACGGCCGCAGGCGGCACGTCCACCGCGTCCGCCGTTTCGCACGAGGTCCACGGCCAGTCGTGCCATTCGCCGGTCAGCATCGACCCGAATGCGACCGGCTCCGGCAGTCCCCGCGTCACCAGCCAGCTCGGCCGGACGCTGTTCGATCCGCTGCTCCACCAGAACACCGCGTCGCTCATCGAGCGAACCACCATCTGATCGAGCCACGTCAGCGCGGCAGGGCCGACATCGAGTCGATCGCCCAGCGGAACGTGCAGAAGGTCGAGTCTATCGCCCGCGACGTCCGGGAAACCGCCGTTCCAGGGACGCGCAGCGACCGTCCCGAGATCAGTCAGGAGAAGCGCCCCCGTCGCTGCGAGCGCTTCCTCGAACCCGTCGACGTCACGGCTCTCGTCGTCCAGTTGCGCCAGCACCAGATCCTCTACACGCTCGAACCATCGCGAGCAGCGGTCGGCCACCACCAGCCCCACTGCATCGTCCGGCAGGGTCGCGAACACCGTGACCGGAAAATAGCGACCAACGCGATCCACGCTGGGAAATACGACACCCCCCACAGGCTGGCGACTCAGCACGCCCCGGTTGGCAAAGAATCGCCACATCGGAGCCGTCAGGTAGAGATCGAGCCAGCGCTCGCCAAGCGACGCGCGGCTTGCTGCCACGGATTCCTGCAGCCAGTGGTCCCAGCGCTCGACGACGTGCTCCGGGACTCGCCGCCCGACGAAGTCTCCCAGCGACGGCAGCTTGCCGTAGAAGCCGACTGCAACGTCCGTACTCATCGTTCAGCCGCCACAGCGGAATTTCGCAAGCAACGGATCCGCGAACGGATTCCTGATCGAGCTCGCATCGAGCAACAGGCGTGCGGTCTGCCCACCGGCGGAGACCGTGAGCTGGAATCGCGTATCCGTCCGTGGCGCGGGTGACGAATCGTCGATGAAGCGGAAGACCGCCCACGGTCCTTCGTACACCTTCACCGGACCAGGGCCCGCGCCCGCATCGAAGGTCACCACCAGCTGCTCGCTGGCGGCGCTCGGCCATTTCACTGCCCAGCGCGGTTGTGGCCCATGACTGTATTCGAGGCGCTGTCCGTCGATCTCGAGCGTCAGGCTGCGGGCGGTCGCGTCCAGGTACTCCGGCGTCAAAGCGAACCGCAGTTCGGGCTCGGCACCGCCCGCCCGGAAGAACTGCTGCCTGATCCGATGAACGGCTTCGAACTGCGCGAGTATGGCCCCCGGGAGGCCGAGCGAGCCGCCAGACGCCTCGCGCCATCGCCAGCGCGTACCGCTGGTGTCCACGAATGGCGCCAGATGCGTCGTGTAGAAGGCGTCGAAGAGCCCGCCCGCGCCGAACAGCCGTGCGAAATCGGCAACCGGAACGTCGGTGGCGGCGTCGCGTGCGAACGGATAGCGGCCGCTCAGCATTGCGTTGCACTCGGCCACGACCTGACTTCGGTACAGGTCGGCCAGTTCACCCTTCGCCTGATCGCGCACGACCGCCTGGGTCTCGCCCGCGAGCGCCCCGACGATCCCCGCGGCCCCGGCCGGCAGCTGGCCCGCCTCCACTTCCAGAGCCCGCGCAAGATCCGCGCATCCCCCGGTGGTGAGGGACTGCGCTGCGCTCGCCGTTCCGACGGCCTCTCCCATCCGGCCGAGGCACTGCGACATCTGGCCGAGCAGCGCGACCGTGCGGTCGATGGGAGCCTGGCCCGGCGGGCCGTCCAGCAGGCGATGCAGGTCGGCGAAGTGCTCGGTCACGAGGTCACCGGGCTTGCGTGACGTCGCCGCGGCGCCTGCCGCTCCCTGCTCGAGCAGGAGCTTGCCGAGCGGCGATGCCTGGCCGGCTTTCGCCAGCACCTTGTCGGCCGCCTTGTCCGTCAAAGCGTCCGAGACCGAGGGACCCTCGCCGCCCTCCGCGGGCTCGCTCAGCTTCGTGTTGTCGCCGACGATCGCGAGCAGAACCTTGAGTGGCGATCCGCCGCTGCCCAGGACTCCCAGGATCTTGCTCGCCTGCTGCGGATCGTTGCCGAGCGGCGCCCGCTGGATGTCGGCCAGCAGTTCGTCCCAGGCAGCGATGTAGTCGCGCTCGTAGAGCGCGAGGACGTCGTACACGAGGCGGGCGGACGTTTCCTCCAGCACCGCATCGTCGCCGAACACCCATGCGTCCTCCTGCAGGCGCCTGGCGATCTCCGCAGTTCCGGCGCCGCTGATCTCCTTGAAGACCGCCTTCGTGTAGAGCGCCGGCAGCGGCTCCGCGAAGCTGCGTCCGCTGCGTCGCCGGAATACCGTCTCGATCCCCTGCACGTCCCGATCGAGTCTCAGCGGCGGGTACTTTTCGCCGGTGAAGAGCAGCTTGAGCCGGCTGTATGCCAGCGATGCGGGCGTCGCAGCCCGCAGGGTGTTCCTCGCGCGGGTGACCAGGTCCTGGTCCAGGTCCGCGGGATTGAGCCGCTCGCCGGTCAGGAGCGCGTCGAGGTGCGCGGCCAGCGCGTCGCGAACATCCGGTCGATCGCCGTACGCGCGATCCCATTCCAATCGTGCGAGGAACGCGAGCTGCCCCGGGTCGAGCCGTTGCGGATCGCCCAGCATCAGGTAAGCCTTGAGGTACTCGTACAGCTTGTCCGGATCCGCCGACAGCTCGTTCATGCGCGACGCGAAAGCCTTTGCGAGCTTGGGCACCAGCAAGGCGTTGAGTTCGCGGGCATAGGCATCGCGCGCCGCCTCCCCGACGGAGTGTCCCTGGTAGAGGCCTGACCGCATCGACCACGGCGCATCGTCCCCGCCTCGCTCGGCCGCAACGACCACGCCGCGGACGGCCTCGAGCCTCGGGAGCCAATCCGAGGCGGCCGGCGAATCCACCGGTCCGCTGGCTCCGGCATCCACCAGTTGGCCGGCTGCCTTCCCGACGTCGGCGAGATAGGACAGATTCTTGCGGTAGCTGACCGTGAGCGCGACCAGTCCGCCGATGACGAGCGCTGCGAGCGCGGCGTAGGCCGCGACGTGCAGCGCCGTCTTGCGCAGCGTTGCACGGCGGTCCGAGCCCGCAAGTCCTGCTTCCCGCAGGACGACGTCCTTGAGCAGCCTCTCGATGAAATACGCCCGACCCTTCTCGCCGACAAGCTGCCGCGTGTCGGTTGCAACACCGAGCGCCCTCGACATGGAGCCGAGCAATCGATCAATCGGCGTACCTTCCTGGGTACCGCTCGTGAAATAGACTCCGCGCAGGAACGAGCGACGGTCGAAGTCGGTGCCACCGAAGGCCTGGTTGACCAGTTCGAGAAGGCGGGGCCGCAACGCCCCGAACTGCTGCGGGAAGGCGAACAGCACCGAGCGGCGTCGCGCGTCCTTCTCTGCCTGCAGCCGCGCGAACAATCCGCGATTGAGTCGGTCCGAGAGGGCATCGAATTCCGACGGCAACTGGCCGAGCGCGCGGCCCGACTGGCTGTCGTCCAGCGGGAAGGTGACGCCCCAGACCTGGGCACGGCCGGCCGCGTCGAGATCGTCGAAGTACTCCCGGAAACCGGAAATCAGGTCGGCCTTGGTGATCAGCAGGTAGACCGGAAGCGTGATGCCGAGGTTGCGATTCAGTTCCTCGATCCGCTGCCGCATCGCCGCGACGTCGCCGTCGAACTCCTGCTCCGACCGGACCAGCAGGTCGGAGGCGCTGTAGGCGACCAGCACGCCGTTGATCGGCTGTCGGCGGCGATGGCGCTTCAGGAGCTGCAGGAACTGCGCCCACCCCGCCCCGTCCGCGATCCGATCCGAATCCTGCGTGGTGTAGCGGCCGGCGGTGTCGAGCAGGATCGCCTCGTCCGTGAACCACCAGTCACAGTTGCGCGTCCCGCCGACCCCGCGCACGGACCGCTTGCCGATCTCCTGCTCCATGGGAAAGCGCAGGCCCGAATTCACGAGCGCCGTGGTCTTGCCGGATCCCGGCGGCCCGATGATCACGTACCACGGCAGGTGGTAGAGGCCGCCGCGCCCCTTGCGGTCCTTCTTCAACCGGGCGACGGCATCCTCGAATCGCTGCTTCAGCTGCGCGGCATCCGCAGGTTCCGCCGGCTTTCCCTGTCCGATGACGGGTGCGTCGGCCTGCCCCGCCACCTCGCTCGCGAGCTTGCGGCTCGCACGGATCGCCCGCAGGTACTGCCACTGCAGGATACCGACCCAGATCGCGATGAGTACCAGCACCGCGATGATCCTTCCGAGCACGCTGGCGAACGGGCGCACCTCGCCGAACGCGAAATACGGTCCAAGGAACCAGAGGATCAGCGCGAGGAGGACGATGCCGACGGACCCGAGGAACCACCGGTTGAGCAGGATCTTCTTCATGGGCCAACCGCGCCGTTCGCGACGTGAACGATTTCGACACGGCGGTTCCGCGCTCGATTTTCCGGCGTACCGGGCGGTTCGTATCGTGGCTGGGAGGATCCGACACCGGTGGACCGCAGGCGTGCGGGCTCGGCGAGCGTCGTCTCGAGATCCGTCACCACCGCCGCTGCGCGGTCCGCCGACAACTCGTAATTGTTCTGGTACTTGAAGGACCGGATCGGCTGGTCATCGGTGTGCCCCACGACCAGCACCGGGCCCGGCAGCTCATTCAGGGCCGATGCGATTCGGCCGAGAATCGCGTGGTACTGGTCATTGATCCGCGCGCTGCCGGAAGCGAACAGGTCCGAACCGGCGATCGTCACGGTGGAGCGTGCGCCCTCCTCGGTCACGACCAGCATTCCCTGCTGCTCGAGATCGGCCAGCAGGATCTTGAGGGTCTTGTCCGGCGCAATCGCGGGCATCGGGGCAGCCGCGCCCGCGCTGAAGCCCTGGACCCCGACCTGGGACAGGGCGGCAAGCGTCGGCTCGGCGTGGTGACCGAGCTGGTTCCTGAAATACAGATAGGTGCCGGTCAACACCGCGAGGCCGGCGACCGCGACGACCCACATGGGCACGAATCGCAGCAGCGGATTGGTCCGGTCGTGCACGCCCTCCCATCGCTCCGACAACGCCGGCGGCGCCTGCTCGCGGACGCCGCGGATGCGCTCCAGCAGTTCGTGCTGCAACCGGTCGCGCTGCATCTGGCCCTGCGGATCGAGCGCGTACTTGCCCGCGAATCCGAGGCTGATGCAGGAATAGAGTACGTCGAGCAGGCCGGAGTACTGGCGAGGATCCGCCTGGGTGCGTTCCAGCAACTGGAAGAATTTCTCGCCGCCCCAGGTCTCTCGATGGAATATCACCAGCAGCGGCTGGGACCCCCAGTCGCTGTTCGCACCCCACGGCGTGCTCAGGATCGCCTCATCGAGCGTTGCGCACAGCGCATAGCGCGCGGCTGCAACCTGCTCGGCGGCGACGCCCGAGTTGCGCGCCCTTTCCTCGAAGCTCCGCACCTCGCCCACCAGTTGCCGTCGGAGGCCGGCGGTGTCCAGCGCCTGCGTCGAGTGGCGCAACCGACCTGCGAGCAGCAGCAGCGGTCCCGCGGCGTGGAACAGCGGATCCAGTCCGCCGCGGGCGAACTCGATGCTCGGCCCCGACGGGCCCGGCGACGCCACACCGAACTCGGCGGCAGGCGACGACGCTGCAGGCTGCGGTGGTGGCATCACGGGCGGCGCGGGACCAGCGGCCCCCGGGGCACGCCCTGCCCCCGGCCGCGGCTTGATGATCGTGCGGTCGCTCGGCGGTTCCCCACCCTGCTGGCTGGTCATGACGGCTACCCGCGAATTGCCCAGAGTTCGATCTGCAACCCGGGGAATTCCCCTGCCGCGTGGATCGCGATGCCACCGGACGCGCGCAGCTGCCGCCAGAGTTCGCCCGACTGCTCGATCTCGAAATACTGGAATCCGGAGTGATACGGCACCTGGCGCGGAGGCGCGGGCATGCCGCGCAGCGCGAGCCCGGGCAGGCCGAGGTTGACCAGGTCCGCGATGCGCTCGACCGGCCCCGCCTTGACCTGCGCGACGAACATCCGCTTGAACTCCTCGGCAGGCAGGTCGGCGCGCGCGGCCAGGACGAACACCGCCGAGTCGAGCAGCGAGCGGTCCTGGATGACACCGACGCGGATACCGAAGCGCTTCACTTCGAGGGGGATCGGCACGGCAGACTGTTCCAGCACGGCGCTCAGCACGCTGCGCACCGAGGCGAACAGCGGGTCGAACGTGGCGCGAAGGTCGTCATGCCGGTACGGCTCGAGCGGGTTCGGCCGCTTGGTCGGCAGCGTATAGGTCGCCAGCTCACCCGCCAGCGACGCAGCGAAGCAGAACAGGTCCTCCGGATGGACGTCGCCGCTCTGAGCCAGGTGAGTCGCGACGGGCTCGAAGCGGTTGATCGCCTGCAGCATCAGGTAGTCGGCGACTTCGGCAGTCGCGCCGCGGCCTCCGGCGGTGACGCGCCCGCCGATGGCTTCTCCTCGCTGGTGCAGCAGGCCATTCAGCTCGCGCAGGAACGACGCCAGTCGCGGCGCGGCGCTCGCCCGAACCACGGTCGGGATGAACCTGTCGTCCAGCAGGATCTGCCGGTCGGCCTTGCACTCCAGAATGCGCGCGATCGGAATGCACGAGTATTCGTCCAGCGGCTCGTTCTGCAGCAGCAACCGGCCGCTCACCCCGGCGACCTCGAGCAGCGCGGGCTCGTCCGTCAGGCCGCCGTTGTCCCGGACATTCAGCTCCTGCAGCTGCAGCCTCGTGACCTCGCCCGCCGATTCCGCGCGTCCGATCTCCAGCGCCCCGGCTCGCCGCAGCGGCAGCGCGAGGAACACCGTGCTGTCCCTCACGGATGCCGGCACTTCCATCGCGGGCGGCAGCGGGTCGTCGTCGGGCATGCAGAATGGCGTACCGTCCGGAAACACCCCTCGGGCCCGCCGGAGCGCGAGCTTGCCGGTCGACAGCAGGTCGCGCTCGAACTCGAGGTCGGAGAAGCCCCAGCCGTTCGCACGCAAGGCGGAGGTCCGCAGCTCGACGTAGCGCTCGACGTGGCGGTCCTGCTGCTGGAAGTGCTGCGGCCGAAGGAAGAGTCCCTCGCTCCAGACGACCTTGTTGTTGATGGTCACTTTACTGCCCCCGCGTTCGTCGTCGGCTTCAGGCTTGCGCTCACCGAGCTGGCGTCCACGGCAACGGCGAAGGTCAGCTCCGTGCCGGGCACGGGCGGCTGCGGCGTCGCCTCCACCGCACGCCACGCAGCGCTGCGAAAATCGCGGAAGGCCGCGGCGACGGCGATCTGCCTCGTCGTCGGTTCCAGCTGCATCGAACCTTTCGCGCTGCCTCCCGGGGCCAGCATGAAGTCCTGGCGCGAAACGAGCGATGCAGCCAGGAGTTCCGAGTCGCCTGCCCACAGCGCGGTCAGGTCTGCCCTCGAGAAGTCGGCATCGTCGGCAAGCTGGTAGACCCTGACCCGCACCGGTGACGGGCGGCCCTCAGCGTCGGGGTTGACCGAAGCAGAGGCCCTGACGTCGATCACGACCGTGACGGGACGGGGTGGTTCGACCACCACGGGCTTGCCGCAGCCTGCTGCCATCGCCAACACGAGCGCGACTGGAATACCGACCCGCTGCGCCTTGCGCACCTGTTTGAGCATTTCGTCGTCCCCATCCCCTGCGGCTGGCGTCGGTGGTCTCAGGACCGTGGTTCGTCACGGCGCTTGAGCACGCGCAGGCGCTTCAGTTGTTCTTCATACGATCGGGCGAACTGATCTCCGAACAACCGCCGGAAGCAGTCGTCGTCGTCGGCGGTCAGTTCCTTGTAGAACTCCTCGAAACTCTCCCAGTATCGCGCGCCCGAGCCGAAGCTCAGCGAGACCTTGCGCCCGGGCCTGGCGTCGAACTGCGCGCGCAACGCCGGCGGACTGAACCGCTCCAGCATGAAACCGAAGGCTGCGCGCATGCCCGCCAGCATCGCGAGCTGGTGCGCCCTCACGTCCGCGAAGGCATCCTCGAATGCGGAGGGCGTGTCGAGATAGGCCTCGTTGCGCTTGACGAGCAGGTTGTGGAGCGCATCCTCGACGTTGGCCGAGAACTTGAGCGGGTTGTTCTCGCGCGGCTTGAACGTCGTCTGCTGGAGGCGGAACTCGTTCTTGATCTCGCCTCGCGCGCGCAGCACCTCCATCAGGCCCTCCACGACCACGCGCAGCACCTGGCCGAGCTGCGCCGCGACTTCCGGCGACAAGGACCCCTCAGGCAGGCCGGCGCCGCGCATCAACATCGCAAGATCGGACCCTGCCAGGGCCGGGGTCGCCGCGGGCGGCGCCGACCCGACTGTCGATGGCATCGCCGTCGTCAGCGTCTGGGTCGCAGTCGTAATCGGCTCGGGGAGGACGACGGGCGGCGGACTTCGCGGCTCCAGCGGAGCGGGCGTGTCGAGGACGTCCCAATTGGTCGGAATCGCCGGCGAGCCGGGGGACGCAGGTATCGCAGGCGCGGGAGTGCGGATCTCGAACGCGTCGTTGATCACCGGCTTGCCGACCAGGTCCCTCCCTGTGGGCGGCACGATGACAGGCTGTGCCGCCGGGGAATCCAGCAATGGGTTGAATTCCGCGGGTATTCCATCGGTGCCCATGCCGAGGAGATCGCCGAGGCCCTGGGTCGGCGGCGCGCCCTGCACCGGTCGGGCACCCACGGGGCCCGGCGGAGAGGCCAGCAGATCGTCTACCGACGGCAGCCCGCCCGGCGCGTACGGCGCGGCGGAGTGCTGCGCAGCCTGCGCTGGGAACGGCGCCACGCTGGTCGGAGACGCGTGGACCTCGGTCGCGGCGCCCGGCATCGACGCCGTCATCCGCACGGAGATCTCGAACGGGTCGATGAAGATCGAGTCGCCCTCCTTGAGCGGAAACGGCTCGCCCTGGTGCAGCTTGGTGCCGTTGACCAGCACGCCGTTGGCACTCTCGGCATCCTCGAGAAAGAAGGTTCCCCCGACCGCCCGCACCCGTGCATGTCGGCCCGAAACGTGGGGATCGGCCAGGATCCAGTCGTTTCCGGCCCGGCGGCCGATGGTGCCGCCCTTGGTCGTAAAGACCGCCCGCGACGCCGCACCGAGCGCCGCTGCATTCGAACCGGTGACTTCGAGTACGAGGAACATTGCCTGTCAGTATGACCGCCGATTCAACCTTACGTCACCCGCCGATCAGCACTGTGGGACAGCCTGCGACGATGACACCGCCGTGGGCGGTCTGGTCACCCATCCGGGCCGCCGGCTTGTTGCAGATCAGCACGGTCATGGAACCCATCACGATGACGTCGGGTGGTCCCACGCAGACACACTGCGACGTCACCGTCGCCGCGGGCAATCCGCCGATGAGCACGGTCGGTCCGCCTGGCGTCACGATCGGGCCGCCGACGTGAGGGATGGGCGGCAGGCCCGGCGTCACCATGGGGCAGACGTGCATGTCCGTGATTCGGGCCGCGGGCTTCATGGCGAATGAAGTCTCACGAGGATGCCGGGGCGAAGGCTGCGAGAGCCCGGTCCACGAACGCGCCCATCCGCGCGTCGAATTCCTCGGGTTTCTCGGCCGCGGTCAGGATCACTGCAGCCGACACGGCCTCCCCCGACAGCGTGGGCGGCGGAGGCACCTCGGGCTGGCCGGGCGGCAGCACGCTGCCACCGCCCCAGCCCGCGGCCGCAGCCAGCCACGCCGCCGCCGAGCGGTACTCGAGCCGGTCGGCCAGTTCGAGCGCCGCCACGCGATTGGCTTCGGTCGGCTCCTTGAGCCACCGCTGTGCGGCTGCGAGTGCACTGCGGTCCGACGGATCGAGCTCCGTGCCGGCGTGCTGTTCCTGCCAGCACTCGCAGCCCCAGGCCAGCGCGTACTGCCGCGGCAGCACGTGCGTCAGCACGCTGACGGCATCGGTGAGCAGCCCATCGCGCCGCAGCAGGTCGAGGAATGCGCGGACGTTGACCGCGGGATCGAGGCGCTGGCGCGCGGCCTCGCTGAGCTTGCCGAGGGAGGCCAGCACGCCGGCCGACACGTCCGAGTTCACGTCGAGCGCGTGCAGCATGGTCACGTCCTCATCCGATCTTCGTCAGGGCGCCCTTCAGCGACGCAATGGCGGACCCGGACAGATCGAGCATCGTGCCCTCCACCTTGGTGCTCAGGCTGCTCTTGATTCCGACCTTGGTCGTGCCTTCGACCTCGACCTTAAGCCCCTTGATCGCGACGGCGGTCGTGCCCTCGACCTTCACCTTCAGGCTCTTCATCGCCGACATCCTGCTGGCCGTTGATCTGGACCTCCTTGTCCGCCTTGAGGTTGATCGCGCTGCTCGCCTTGACCGTGAGGTTCTTGCAGGTGATGTCGATGTCGCCGTTCTTCTTCATGACGATCTTCGAGTCCCCGGTCTCGAAGGTGATCATGTCGCCGACATCGACGTGCAGGGTCTTGCCGACCAGCATCTTCGCCAGGCCCTTCTTGCTCTTGGCCGGGGCGTCCTCGTCGAGGCCGACCCGCCAGGTGGCGTCGTTCTCGACGTCCACCTTGAAATCCTTCTCGGCGTGGATCACCAGTTCCTCCGAGTCCCTCTTGTCCTCGAAGCGGATCTCGTTGAAGGTCTTGTCGTTGCCGCCCTTGCTGCTGCGGCTCTTGATGCCGCTCTGGGTGGCGTTGGCCGGCAACGCGTACGGAGGCTTCTGCATGCCGTTGTAGACGCGCCCGGTGATGATGGGGCGGTCCGGGTCGCCTTCCAGGAAGCTGACGATCACCTCCTGCCCGACGCGCGGAATGTGGATCGCGCCCCATTGCTGGCCGGCCCAGACCTGCGCCACGCGCACGCGACAGGAACTCTTGTCGTCCTTCCTCCCCTTGCGGTCCCAGTGAAACTGGACCTTGACGCGGCCGTACTCGTCGGTGTCGATCTCCTCGCCCGCCTTGCCGACGACCGTCGCGGTCTGGGCGCCCTGCACGACGGGCTTGGGCGTGACGCGCGGCGGCCGGAACTGCGTCCGTGCATCGATCGCCTCGACTGCCACGTGAAACTGCGTGCCTTCGGACGCCCCGGATTCGTACGCGTTCGAGGCCAGCGAGTAGTTCGCCGCCACGACCATGTACTTCACGTTGAGGTCGGTGCGCGGAAAGTCGGTGAGTTCGAACTGCGCGCCGGCGGCGAGTCCCGTCGCATTGCCCTGGCCATGGGCCACCAGGTGGCCGGAGTGCAGTTCCTCGATGCGGATCTTGGCGATGCGCATCGACTCGGCTGAATCCTCGAGTGCCGCGTCGTCGTCGTCCCGCTTCGCAGGCAGCTCCGCCGGATAGTCGAAGATCTCGAAGCTCGCGGCGGCGTGCTGTCCCTTGATCGAACGGGACTTCAGCAGCGACGTCGCCGGCTTCTTGAAGTCGTAGTCGGTCGTCGCGTACGTGCCCGGCTGCACGGTCCTGACGTGAGTCCAGGAAGTGAGGTGATCCCGCACCCGGCGGGTTTCCGGCAGCGACGGCGGGTAATAGGGAACCTGGGCGTACCCGGCGATCTCCTTGTGCGAGGCCGAATCGTCGAGGAGCACCATGGTGTGCTTCTGCTCGGTGTGCTCGAAGAAGTAGTAGATGCCTTCCTGCTCCAGCAGCCGGCTCAGGAAGTTGAAGGCCGTCTCGCGATACTGGACGCAGTAGGCCAGCGTCTTGTAGGTGCCCTTGAGAGCGAATCGAAAGTCGGAGAAGCCGTGCTCGCGGGCCAGTGAGTCGAAGATTTCCGGGACCGTCATGTTCTGGTAGACGCGACAGTCCGCCGTCCGGCTCAGGAACCAGAACCAGGGCCGCAGCGTCACCTGGTATTCGTGGTGGCGCACGCCATAGCTCAATTGGGTGAAGTCGCTGACCAGCCCGTGGAACACCCGCTCCGCATCGCCCGAGGCCATTGGAAACGCGACGGCAACCGGGCAGCCCAGGATCTTGTTCCCGTCGAGGTCGCCTTTCTCGCTGAGCAGGCTCAGCTCGAGATGGAACGGCTGGCCGAGCCGCTCGGATCCGGACAACTGGGAAAAAAGCAGTACGTCCTTGCCGAAGGGTGTCGTCAGCTTGACCGGGCGATTGTCATGGGTTGCTGGCATGAGGCTCCCTCAGCAATCTGCTGCCCCTTCGTTGCATGCTGGACCGTACGTCACAGCCAGCTTCGCACAATCCGCTGCTGCAGGCGGCCTATTCCAGCGTCACGAGCCGGAGGCAGGCCTCGTCATCGCGTGAGAAGAAGTAGAGGCCGTCCGCGTCACCGCCCTCGGCGATGATCACCGGAACTGCAGACTCGAACTTCTGGCGTGCGATCGCCGTCGCCGCCACCTCGTTGATGTTGTTCTTGCGGACGTAATCGCCCCAGCGGGCATCCGACTTCTCGAGCCTCTGTCCGGCATTGCCGGCGCGCTGAGAGATACGCAGGAATTGGTAGTAGTCGAAATCGACTACCTTTGCACGGGCCATTCTTATAGTCCTCGCGTGGGCAGGCACTAATAGCAGGAAACGTGCTGATGCATCAATACTTTGGCGGCGCGACCCTGTTCGTCGCCGGGGCAGCCGCGCGACGGCGTTCAAGCATGGCCACGATGACACGGCCATCGACGTATTGCGCCGCAGCAGACGCGCTGCGGGACTGCGTCCGGGTGGTGATGTGCTAGGTTTCGCATCGCAAGTTCGCACTCGCAACGCAAGTAACGATGACCAGGCGCCCCTCCCGGATCCAGACCTTTCTCGCCGAGTTGAAACGTCGCAGCGTCTTCAAGGTGGCGACGGTCTATGCCGTCACGGCCTGGGGCGCATCGCTGGGTGCGGCCGAACTGCTGCCTGCGTTCGGAGCCCCGGACTGGGCGGTGCGCGTATTCGTGCTGACAGCCGTCCTCGGCCTGCCGATCGCAGTCGTGCTCGCATGGGCGTACGAGATCACGCCGCAGGGCATCGTCCGAGACGAAGTCCAGGACGATCGTCCTGTGCCGGAGCCCGGATCGATCGGGTCCCGGCAGACCACGATGATCTACGGTTCACAGGGGACGGTGCGCGTCGCCTGGCTGGACGGTACCGGCGCGCATGAGCGCGTCTTTGCCACGACCTTCCGGATCGGTCGCGACGAATCGTGCGAGTTGCATCTCGACGATCCCCTGATCAGCCGGCAGCACGCCGAGGTGAGTCACAGCGAAGGGCTCTGGTGGATCAAGGATCTCGGCAGCCGCAACGGCACGCTGC
Source organism: uncultured Gammaproteobacteria bacterium (assembly GCA_963754125.1). Classification (GTDB taxonomy): domain Bacteria; phylum Pseudomonadota; class Gammaproteobacteria; order Steroidobacterales; family Steroidobacteraceae; genus RPQJ01. The sequence goes on along the minus strand of CAVWEX010000002.1, from coordinate 507,665 downwards.
TCGACGATCGACGCGTGACCCGCGTTCCGTTGCCGACGCTATGTACGGTCAAGCTGTATGAAACCGGACCCGTGCTGCGTCTCTCGGTGAAAGCCGCCGCGACGGCGCCGACGGTCACGGCTGCGCAGCTGCGCTCCCGGCCGGAGTGACGCCGCCTCCGGACTGACGAGCGACGACCACGAAGCCGTGGACGTCCGTTCCGAGCTCCGAGCGGAGTATCGCCGGCGTGATCTCGCCGGACTCGAGGCCCGCGGCGGCCAGGGCCGCCTCGACATAGCTTGCGGCGTGCATGTACCGACCATGCGGGCCCATGCTGAACCGGTCGTCCCCACCCGAGGTCTCCCAGCGCTCGACGGTGAAGGCCAGGAGACCGCCCGGCCGCAGGCAGGTGCGTGCAGCGGCGAGCGCCTCCTCGAGGGCCCCGAAGTACACCAGCGTGTCGGCGGACACGACGACGTCGAAGGCCGCCGGCCGGCTGCGCATGAAATCGCACAGTTCCATGACGACCAGCTCGTCGTACAGGCGACGCGCGCGCGCCTTTTCCAGCATGCCGGAGGACAGGTCCACCCCGACCAGCGTGCCGGCCCGGTCCCGCAGCAGGGGACCGCAGAGGCCGGTCCCCGCCCCCGCGTCCAGGACGTCCGGTCTTGACGGCGTCGCCGGCCGCGCCGCCGTGTCGCTCGAGTGCCTCGGCGACCAGTTGCGGCGCGCGGTAGCCGAGATCTCGCAGGTTGTCATCGAAGGAGTCGGCGAAGTGATCGAATGTCCGACGAACGTAATCGTCGCTCGCCCTGTCGGGCACCGCTTCGCCGGCCGCCGCCGCGTACATGTGCCGAGCCGTCGGATTGTCCGGGTTGTTCTTCACCCAGTCGCCGTACAGTTCGGCCAGGTCCTCGTTCATGCCTGCGCGATACAGGATCATGCCGAGGCGCTCGTACGCGAGGTCGCGCTCGGGATTCAAACTGATCGCCGTCTTGAGACACGCCATGGCTTCTTCGAACCGCCGCAGGCGTCGCAGGCAGGTCGCGCGATCGACCCATGCCTGCCACAACCCTGGGGCGAGATCGGTTGCCCGTTCATAGGCGTTGGCTCCGCCCTCGGACTCGCCGATCCCCATGAGCATCTTGCCGAGATTCAGCCAGGCGTGTGGATTGTCCGGCGCGCTCTTCACTGACCGCTGCAGCAGCGCGACCCCGCGGGCCGGGTCGCCCTGCTCAAAGACCAGCATGCCGAGAAAATTGAGCGCGTCCGGGTCGTTCGCACGTCGGCGCAGGATCCGCTCGTACATCGCCTTGGCTTCGGCGATCCGGCCCGCCTGGTGGGTGGCGATCGCCCTCAACAGCATCGGATCGGTTGAACTCACGCGCTCCCACCTCGTTCATCGGCGCCCTGCGGCCGGGTCGCTCCGGTGCAGGGCTACGACCGATGCGACGGCGGGTCCTAAGGGAGTCTACAATCCCGCGAAGAATTCCAAGAGCCAATCCACGCCGCGCGGGAGGCCACATGCCGGGGCGAATCGGATTCGAGATCAACCTGGGCGGTGCCGGCGACGAGCGCGGCGGCGTGCCGCGGCGCAGCGACAAGATGCGAATCCTCGTTCTCGCGGATTTCAGCGGACGCGCCAATCGCGGGCTCGAGTCGGCGGCGGATCTCGCCGGCCGTCCGATCATGGCGCTGGACCTCGACACCTTCGACACGGTGTTCAGGCGACTGGCACCGGGCCTGGCGCCGGGAGCCGGCATCGGGGGTGCGGCGAGCGTCGCGGTCGAGTTCGACTCGCTCGACGACTTCCACCCGGACCAACTGTACGCCACGCTCGAGCCCTTCCGCGCCTTGCGCGAGAGCCGGGCCCGGCTCCTCGATCCGGCGACCTTCGAGCAGGAAGCGTCGCGACTGATGGAAAGCTCGCCCGATCCCGCCCGAAAGGAAGACCAGGCCGAATTGCTGCAGCGTCTGATCGGTGCGCCCGCGGAATCCGCAGCGCGACCGGCCTCCACGCGGGGCGTCGTGGACGGACTCATCCGCAGGCTGGTGCAGCCTCACATCACGCCGGGATCGGGGCGTTCTGCGGAGCCCTACGTTGCCGCACTGGACGCGTCGCTGACCGAATTGATGAAGGTTCTGCTGCACGATGCCGATTTCCAGCGACTCGAGGCGACCTGGCGCGGCGTACGCAGGCTCGTGGACTCGCTCGAGCTCGGCGACGCACTGGAACTTCACGTCGTGGACATCAGCAAGGCCGAACTGCTGGCCGACCTCGACGCCTCCAAGGGAAGTCCGTCGGAGTCCGCGGCCCATCGGCTCCTGGTGGATACCGGCCGGCGTGGCATGGACGAGCAGCCGTGGTCGCTGCTCGTAGGTCACTACAGCTTTGGCGCGAATGCGGACGACATTGCACTCCTCGGGCATCTCGGCGTGATCGCCTCCCGCGCCGGCGGACCGCTGCTGGCAGCGGCGGAGCCGAGCCTGCTCGGATGCGAACGCCTGGGCGAGGATGCGGAGCCGCGCCACTGGGCCTTCGGTGATCCGAACATCGAGCGGTTGTGGCTGGACCTGAGACAAAGCCCGATCGCGCGCTGGGTGAGCCTCGCTCTGCCCCGGATGCTGCTGCGCCTCCCGTACGGCGCGAAGTCCGATCCCATCGATAGTTTTGCGTTCGAGGAGTTTGGCGCGCTCGCGAGGCACGAGGACTACCTGTGGGGCAATCCGGCGCTGGCCTGCGCCGAGGTCGTCGCCAGAGCGTTCCTCGAGGAGGGCCCGGGGATGTCCATCGAGGGACCGCTCGAAATCGACGACCTGCCGGCCCACGTGCGGGATCAGGATGGCGAGCGGCGGCTGCAGCCCTGTGCCGAGTTCGCACTGCCCATCCGCGTCGGGGAGGAGATGATGCAGCGCGGGATGATTCCGCTGCTGAGCTTCGGGAATCGGAATGCGGTGCGGGTGATGGGCGTGAGATCAATCAGCGATGGCTGCTAGACGGCGGCACGAGCCGCAACGACTTGAATGTATGTGGCTGGTGGGTCTATTGATCACCGATCAGCTTGCCACCAAGCATGCGACTCTTGCCGTCGAGTACCCGACGCTCCGCTGGGCGTGACACCGCGCCCGTCGTGGAGATCTGGCCGAGATGAGCAATTTGTCGTCCGCCCCCACGCAACCCGGCCTGCGCCCGAGCCACACCATCCAGAACCAGTGAGCCTGCCGGAATCTCCTGAAGCTCCAGCATGCTCATCTTGTTCCATTCAAAGGGAACCGCGGAAGCCCCGCGATCTGCTGCCTTGGCAATGCCCTCGCCGGGAACCAGATAGCGACCCATGTCGCTGGCATCGAGCAGCCTCTGTCCGGTTTTCAGATCAACTAACGGAGGGCCGATGACGTCCGAGGCCCGCGCGGCCAGTTCGGAATTTCGAGTGACCCGCAACGTGGGAATTCCGTCGAAGTTTCCGACATGCCCGAGGATTTCTTCGAGCATACCCGCGGCATGAAGGCCCTTCTCTGGTGTGCGCGACTTGCCCAGCCCAAGGTCCAGAATATCGAGGAGCATATCCGGATCACGCACCTTCAAGCGCAGGCGCTTGAGCACGGCTCTACCCCGGGCGATTCGAGCTGCCGGTCCCAGGAAATCCTCGATTCTGTGCCGAAGATCGACTACGACACGTTGAGCGCCTTGCGGCATCGACCGTGCCGGTACGTAGTCCAGTGCGGAATGGAGTCGAAGTAACAGCGGGCGCACCAGCTGCCCGAAGCGGACATTGCGGCGCGCTTCCCTAATGGCATTGTTGAGTGTGCCCAGATACCGGGGAAACCTGCCAGCCTTTGCCGCGTCACCCACGAACGGAACGACGGCGATCAGGCTTATGCCTGCGCCAGTCCAATCATCCCTGGCAACAGAGACGATCGCATTGGTCCCGTCCGCAAATGGTGTCGGCTCGAAGATTCCGATCAGATCGAGGGCCATCTGCCCGACATCGAGCAGCAAATCCTCCTGCTCGTCCGTCAATCGGTACCCGTCGACCGACGCTACTGAGGCTGCGCGCGCACCGGGGGACAGGCTCCGTTGAGTCGTCCTGCCTGACCCTCCCCCACTCCCGCCGGCGAATCCCAGCGGAACCCTCTGCTTTACGTTCGCCACATCCTTCAACCGTGCGCGTCACGTCCAAGCCGTTCCGAAGACTTGGTTTCTACCACATCAGTGCCGGCACCGAAATGACAGACCGGCCTGGAATCCTGTGCCAGCGAGCGACGGGAGGTTTCAGCCGGGAGTGCCGCTGCAGCACCGGGGACAGGTCGCGATACCCCCAGGAACGCCTGATGTGTGAGTTGTCACTTGGGCTGGTCCGCGAGCTACACTCAGGACGAATAACAACCGCGCCAGACTAAGGTCTCGCGGGCATTAGGCGACAAGAGGGGCAAGCAGGGTGGCGCAGTCATCACGCAGCAGCGACACCGCCGTCACCGTAAGCTGGTCGACCGCAGGAACCGTCCGCCGCGTCCGGCTTACGGAACCCTTCTGCATTGGTCGCGACGCGCACGGCGAGCTGCAGACCGACGAGGCGGCGATCAGCCGCGCGCATGCCGCGGTTTTCCTTCGCGATGGTCAGTGGTGGGTGCGCAATCTCGACAGCGCCGACGGCGCGTTGCTCAACGGCGCGCCGTTCCAGAGCGCGCCGTTGGCGCGGCGCGGCGTACTTACCTTCAGCGGTACCGACGTGCAGGTCATGCTCGAAGTCGGGGAGCATCCAACGGCCGAGCAGCGCGACCCGACGGCAGGACCCTCGCCTGATCCGAACGCCGAGCGCACGAAGCTGCAATCCGCTTCGGTGCCCAATTCGTCAGCGACTGCCGCAAGAACGGCCCAGCCTATCCGGATCCAGGTCGATCCTGACCCGCACCCGCATGAATTCACCGATACGATCCGGGTCGGTCGCGATGCCGCCTGCGCGATCCGCATCGACAACGAGGGCGTGAGCCGCGCGCACACGGAGATCTTTCGCGTCGGCAACCACTGGTTCGCGCGCGATCTCGGCAGCAGTAACGGGACTTTCCTCGACGGCCAGCGCATCGATGACGCGCTCCTGCCCTCGCGTTGCACCCTGAGCCTCGGAGTGGACGGACCCCGACTGGAACTCGACTACGTGGCACCACAGCGCACGGAGTCCGCGAGCCCGTCCGAGCCGCGCTCCCTCGAGGAAGTCGCGGCCCACTACTTCGATCCGAACTCCACGGCTCCGGCAGGCGACCGCACGATGTGGGTCCGCCGCGCCTACGGCACGGTTCAACGCCGCCAGAAGCGCCGGTACGGCTCCGTGATCGCCGGCGCCGTCGGACTGCTGCTCGTGGCAGTGGGTATCGGCATTTACCAGCACCTGCAGCTACAGCGCACGCGCGGCGTCGCCGAACAGATCTTCTACAACATGAAGACCATCGAGCTGCAGCTGGCCCAGCTGGAGGTCCAGGTTCAGGCGAGCACGGATCCGGCCCACCGTGGTGACGCCGACCAGGCACGGGCACGACTCGCGGAGATGTCCACGCAGTACGACGGCCTGCTCGAGGAGCTGGGGATACTGAACGACGAGACACTGCCCGAAGATCGGCTGATTTTCCGCATGGCCCGGGTCTTCGGCGAGTGCGAGATTGCGATGCCCAAGGGCTTCGTCGAGGAAACGAAGCGCTACATCGACATCTGGCGCTCTGACGAACGCCTCGCAAAAGCCCTGCGCCGCGCTCACGAGCAGAAGCTCCCGCCGGTAATCACGAGCGCCCTGGCCGAACACCACATGCCGCCGCAGTTCTTCTACGTGGCGCTCCAGGAGAGCGACTTCCTGCCCAAGGCGATCGGCCCGCAGACGCGTTTCGGCATCGCCAAGGGCATGTGGCAGATCATGCCGGAGACTGCAATCCAGTACGGCCTGCGCCCCGGGCCGCTGCTCGACGTGCCCGAGTTCGACCCCGCCGACCAGCGCTTCGATGCCGCCGCCGCCACGGGCGCCGCGGCCCGCTACCTGGCCGACCTGTATCGTGGCGAGGCCCAGGCGTCGGGCCTCCTGGTGCTCGCCTCATACAACTGGGGAACGACGCGCGTGCGCAAGCGGATCCAGGCGATGGAGGAGAACCCGCGCGACCGCAATTTCTGGCGCCTCCTCGCACAGACCGACATGCCGGCGGAGACGCGCGACTACGTCTTCAAGATCTTCGCCGCCGCGGTCATCGGCGAAGACCCGAAGCTCTTCGGATTCGAGTTCGACCGGCCCCTGGCCGCAGCGGTACCGAGCGCGAGGGCACCTGACGGAAGGTTTGTCGTCAGACCTTCCAGCCGCCCATCCGGTTGGCGTCCAGGCACCGGATGAACGCGTCGATGCCGTGTCGACCGGCGCCCGGTACGTCGTACACCTTGCCGATGTGGCAACCCCAGCGGCTCACGATGTCGGTGTCCGATCGGAAATTCAGCACGTTCTCCGCGTTCGGGCAGCCGAGGTCGAAGCCGCCCTCGGCGGACGAATCCACGAACTGCCCGAGCCCGGGCGCGTTGAAAGTCACGCCCCGGACCGGCACCCAGCTGACGGCCGCAGCGAGAATCGCCGCGAGGCCACCGCCGAGCGAGTGGCCGACGACGAGGTAACGACTGCAACCGGTCCGCTCGAGCGCGCGGTGGGCCGAGGCGAAGAAGGCCAGCGCATTGCCGAGCTGTCGCGCGGGGATCTGGCGGCGCACGATCTCGAGGTTGGCACCCTTCCAGTCCTCGAGTTCACGCGAGCCGCGGAATGCGATGACGCCGACGCCGTCGTTGCCCGCGTAGGCGCCGCCCGCGAACTCGTGTCCGGTGCAGTACACGTCCTGGTCCGGCACGCGTACCGGTTGGTGCCAGTCAACCGTGGTCGGACGGTCGTGGTAGACGTCCTCGGCGATGCGGGCACAGATGAGCAGCGACGGCATGCGGGCGTTCTCGATCGAAGCTACCGGCCAAGCTCAATGGGTGTCGAGCGGGACCTCCCGTTGCGCGCTGATCAACCAGCCTCGCACGGGCAAACCGGCTTCGGTGCGCAGCTCCAGGAAGTCGGTCTCGACACGGGCAAAGCCAGCGGCGCGCAATACCACTTCGACGTAGTCGCGGTTGTGGCTGTAGCGGCCGTGCGGGTTGAGTCGGAAGTCCTCTGCCGACTTTCCATCGACGATGGACTCCAGGGTGAACACGAGCCAGCCCTGCGCGCGCAATGCGTTGTGCGCCGCCTTTGACACCGCCTCCAGCTTGCCGAAGTAGCACAACGTGTCGGCGGATATCACCAGGTCGTAGTCCTCGGTCACGCTTTCCAGGTACGCCGTCAGCTCGGCCTTCTGCAACTCGTCGTACACGCCGCGGAGCGCGGCCTTGTCGAGCATGCGTGAGGAGAGGTCCACGCCCACCAATCGCCGTGCGTACGGAGCCACGAGCGGACCGCACAGGCCGGTGCCGCAGCCGGCGTCGAGGATGTCGAGCCGCTTGCCGGGTTCGCCATGGATGCGCGCGACGGCATCGGCCACGAGCCGTGGGGCCCGGTACGCAAGCTGCTCCAGCTTGCCGTCGAAACTCTCGGCGAAGGCATCGAAAATCGCCTCGACATAATCGTCGTCCGCGCGGTCCGGCACGGCCTCGCCGGTGCAGGCGGCGAGGTAATGGCGCGGCAGCGGGTTGTCGGGCTCTTCGACCGACCAGTCGCGGTAGACCTTCGCTGCTTCGTCGAAGCGACCCAGCGAGTAGTACGCAATGCCAAGCATCGTCCGGGCCGGGTAGAGCTTCGGATCGAGGATCACGGCTTCGCAATAGTGCTTGAACGCCTGCTTGAACAGACCCATGTCGCCATAGAGGTTGCCCAGGTTGGCGTGCGACATCGGCGCGCGCCGGATCCAGCTCCAGTCCCTTGAGCAGGGCTGCCTCGGCCTCCGGGAAGCGCTGCTGCACGCGGCGCAATGCGCCGAGATTGTTGAGTATCGCAGCGTTGTCCGGCGCCAGGCCGACCGCCACGGCATACGCGTCGGCGGCGTCTTCGAGTCGCCGCAGGTGCAGCATCACGTTGCCGAGATTGGCGTGCCAGTCGGGCACCCCGGGATCGAGCGCAATCGACTGCCGCATGCACTCGATGGCCTCGTCGCTTCGTCCGCGCGCGTGCAGCAGGACGCCCAAGTAGTGCAGCGCATTGGCATTGCGGGGGTCGAGCTTCAGCAGTCGTTCGTAGAGTTCCTGCGCAGCGTCCAGGTAGCCTTGCTGGTGCAACTGCACGGCCATGAGCAAGGCCTCGCGGGCGTCAACGTGCCTGGGTTGAGTCGACCGCGCCACGCCATCGTTGATCTCGTCAATCTCGTTTTCGTCCGGCGTCGATTGCATGAGCGCCTCGCTAAGGCTTCGGGCGTCCCGGCACCATTGCCGAACTTACTGGCAAAGCGCCCCGGCCCGGTGTTCGTCGTGATACTCGAGAGCGCTGTCTTATTGAATCTGAAGATCTCCTGCGACAGCCCGCGCGGACTGCCCTCGTGACAGTTGTACAAAAGGGTCTTGGCGTCGGAGGCGAAGCCGGGCTGACGCGGTTCATTGCGTGGATCAAGGCCCCTTAGGTCGTCCGCAAGATCCTAGCCGATCTGGACACCAAGGCAACCGAACACAAGACCGCATGGCGGCACGCCGGTCGCCGACGTCTGTCGGCAGGCTTGCGACGTACCAGGTGGGCTCGACTAGGATTGCTCGACGCGGCTCGCGCAGTGAATCATCCGCTGCAGGGGGCGGTCCTCCCGACGGGCTTGGCATCGATATCGCCGGCAGTCTGTTCCTTTCGCGCAACGTGGATTGCTGCATCGGGGCAGCCGAGACGTGTTGTCGCGGAGTCATCGCCTTGCCCCTGAAGACAGACTATTTCGTGCGAATCAAGTCCCCTGCATCCGCCGGCTTGTGCTTGTACTGATTCGGCGGTTGCCCCAGGGACTGCATGAATACAAGAGCTGGGCAGACCCAGGCTTCACCGTCTCCGTCGTCGCCCACCTGCAACAGTACCCAGACGTTGTTCAGCGCGACCTGCCATTGATCCCTGAGAAACAAGAGCGCGTCGTACAGGTTTTCCCGGCTGGGACGATAATGGCCACTGGTGTTCGTAATCCACTTGAGCTGGCCATTGACGATCTTTATGTCACCAGCACACATGACCGGCATGCCTGCGAAGAACGTGCTGTGGTGCGAAACGTCACGTCCTCCGAGCTTCGAGTAGAACTCACCGGTGGCATTGTCGACCGCATACGTCCAGCAGTCAGGGGCCGTATTGAATGGTTGCCCCCCCGAAGTCATCAACCTGGTTGGATTCTGGGTCTGATCGAAGTTGACCCTGTAGGGATCCCGGTCGACCTGAGTCCGAAGGTAGTCGAGTTGCGGAACCGCTTCTCCGACTGCACCGGTGAGGAAGTTCGGGTAGTGCTTCACCATATGCCGCAATTGCCAGTAGCCACCCAGCTTTACATTGGCATTTGTCTTGGGAACCACCACCGGCCCTGACTTATCCGGCGACAGGTTCTTGACGACCTCCTTTGTCAACTCCTTCTGGAGCCCTCTCGCAGTGGCGGCGGAGACCATCCCGGTGATTGCTGGCTTGTCTGGAATCAACGCGCGTCTTGCGCGCGCATCCTCGATAACCAGTTCATTGAATTCATGCTCGACAAGGCCCTTGCCATGGTGCAGGCGCTGGTCATGGAGACCACCCACAGGGCGAAATGCGACGGTCTTCATCTCAACGGAACTGTTGTATTCAGCGATGCTCTGTTCGATATCCGTCTTCCGCTGTATTGCATTCGCTCTAAGGGATTCGACGGCGAGGATGGATCTACTCTTTCCTCCGCGCCCGACGGCATCACCAATTCCCATCTTCATCTTTTTCAGCACACCCTGGCTGTCCAGGTATCGCTGGCACAGCGCTTTCAACGTATCCAGTGCCCCAAGATAATCGACGATATCAACCTTGGACGCGGTGTTCGCCTTGCCAAGCTGGTCAACGATTTCATCAAGCAGCGTTCGCCGTGCATCTGCTTTTTTGAATACGGCCTTCTTGTTTGTTGCGTAATTGGCCGACGTCTTGAAGTCATCGACGGTCGGCAACTTCTGGCGGCTTCTTTGCTCAGGACCTACTGGCATGTGATTCCCCCTGCTGCTTGATCGAACTGTCCGCAGTGTCGCAACGGACGCGTGGTCGGACTCTGCACCACCGCAACCGGCACCGCTGCGGTCGAAAACGGCGTCGTGCACTTCGGGAAGGCCGCTTCGAAGCAGGCTCCATGGTGCACATTGATCCAGCAAACTCTCATTGCCACCACCCCTGGCCCCACGTCCATGACTGGACGTCGGCGCATGTCTGTGACTCGGACTCCGACTCTCTGCCTTCTCAGGCGTGCAATGGGAAGTACTGGGAGCCGGCAGGCCAGCTTCGGCTGAGCTGATTGGAATAGCGGCCCGCGCCGATTCCCATCAGAAGACTGCCGTCGCCCGTACCAGCCAACAGCCCTTTGGAAAACAGCGAATTGCGCAGCGGCGCATTACCGCTGACCGCCTGGAAGAACGTTGCGAAACGCGAACTTGCGGTCAACCTGATCTCGCCGCTGCCCTTGCTTTCGAAGATGGCCTCATAGGCATCGGGGAAAGCCTCGGCGAAACAGGCGCGATGGTGTTCGTTGATCCAATAGCTTTCCTTGCCGCCCCGCGTGTAGGTATCCATCTTCGAGTGGGTTGCGAAGTCACGGCGGCGCAGGCTTGTCGTGCCGCCAGCCAGCCGTCCGCCGACGCTCTTGGTCTCAAAGTCCTTGTGCTCGGACAAACTCAGGACCAAGCGCGCATAGGCAACGCTCATGTCCCTCGCGGTGCTGAGGTGGCCGTACGGCGTGTCGGCGACGGGCGTGCCCCACGCCTGCAGCAGCCCGCACGCCAGGTTGCGCGTGATGTAGGCGGCGTCCGGCGGGTCCTTGACCATCACCTGCGCGTTGTGAACGCCGGGCATAGGCAGAAAGAGGCACTTGGTGGCCGGGGCCCTGATGCGGCTCCAGTCCTGTGGCTTGAAGGTGCTGCGCATCTCGTGCATTGCCAGGATGCCGACGTAGCGTGCGACGTTCGAATGCAGCACCTGGGTGTCGTCCATCTTCTTGCCGGCGTCGGACCCCGCAACCGGATCGACGGCAAAGATGTTGCACTCGATTTCGTTCTTGAAGACGTCGTATAGGAGATTCGCGATGCGCATGCACGTCACCGCACCCCGGCTCCAGCCGACGAGGTTCACGGTGTCTATGGCTTGGCCCTTGTCGAACTTGAGATCCTGAATGATGTTCACGGTGCGCTGGGTGTTCTCGTCCCAGCCCTGGCCGCTGATCAGGCCACGCGCCTTGGCGCCAACCTTCTGCCCGCCGGTGTTGCCTGCGGCATGGTCGGCGAAGGTCGGCCGAGTGAGCACTTTCTTCACCGACAAGTTGGTCTTGGCGTTGCCGGTCATCGGGTTGACCTGCTGCGGCTGCGCCAGATCGTTGCCGCTATGTCCGGGGCCATCGTTGATGAGATAACTGCCAACACCCACCGCGCTTCCAATCAGGCTGGCTTCGACGCCGCCGTTGTGACTGTGGAACCAGCCGACGAGCTCGTCTGCCTCCACACCCTTGATCCGGTTGAAGCCGGTGCCGTGGCAATAGACGGTGAAAACACTCATCGCTTGATCCTCTGCAACAGCGCGACCGTTTCCTCAGGCGCCGAATTCATAGTTGAACGCACCGTCGCTGATGCCCACGCGCACGCCAGTGACGGGCTGGCCCAGCATCATCCGTGTCAGGAACTCCCGGCTGATATCCGGCAGCATCGTGTTGGTCAGAATCGCGTCGATCATGCGCCCGCCCGACTCGCTCTCGGTGCAGCGTGACACGACGAGCTTGATCACCTCGTCGTCGTACTCGAACGGGATCTTGTAGCGCGCCTCGACCCGCTTCTTGATGCGGTTGAGCTGCAACTTGACGATCTTGCCCAGCATCTCGTCGCTGAGCGGGTAGTACGGAATCGCGACCAGCCGCCCCAGCAGCGCCGGCGGAAAGATCTTCAGCAGCGGTTCGCGCAAGGCCTTGGCCATGCCCTCGGGGTCGGGCATCAGCTCGGGGTCCTTGCACGAGCCCTGCGATCAGCTCCGTGCCGGCATTCGTGGTCAGCAGGATCAGCGTGTTCTTGAAGTCGATCGTGCGGCCCTCGCCGTCTTCCATGTAGCCCTTGTCGAAGACCTGGAAGAACATCTCGTGCACGTCGGGGTGGGCCTTCTCGACCTCGTCCAGCAGCACCACGCTGTAGGGCTTGCGGCGCACGGCCTCGGTCAGCACGCCGCCTTCGCCGTAACCCGACGTAGCCCGGAGGCGCGCCCTTCAGCGTGGAGACCGTGTGCGCCTCCTGGTACTCGCTCATGTTGATGGTGATGAGGTTCTGCTCACCGCCGTACAGCGCCTCGGCCAGTGCGAGCGCGGTCTCGGTCTTGCCGACGCCCGAGGTGCCGGCCAGCATGAACACGCCGATCGGCTTGCTCGGGTTGTCGAGACCCGCGCGCGAGGTCTGGATCCGTTTCGCGATCATGTGCATCGCGTGGTCCTGGCCGATCACGCGCTGCGCGAGACTGTCGGCGACCTTCAGGATGGTCTCGATCTCGTTGCGGGCCATGCGGCCGACGGGGATGCCGGTCCAGTCGCCGACCACCGCCGCCACGGCCTGGTAGTCGACCGTCGGCAGGATCAGCGGCGTCTCGCCCTGCAGCGCCGTCAGCTTGTCCTGCACCAGCTTCAATTGCGCAAGACTGGCCGCGCGTTCGGTCTCGACATCGCCCGTCGGCGCGCCCGCCAGTACCGCCACGGCCTCCGCATCGGCCTCGAGCTTGCTGCCGGTTCCCTCGACCGGCTTGACGCCGTCGCGCAGCTTGGCGCGCAGGTCCAGCAACTCGTCGACCAGCGCCTTCTCGTCGGCCCACCTCACGTTCAATGCTTCGAGGCGTGCACGCTCGGTCGCCAGCAGTTCGTTCGCCTCGGCCTCGCGCTTGCCGATGTCGATGCCGATGGCCTTTTCGCGCCCGATGATGCCGAGCTCGGTCTCCAGCGCTTCGATCCGCTTGCGGCTGTCGTCCACCTCCGCCGGCGTCGCGTGCAGGCTCACGGCCACCCGCGCGCAGGCCGTGTCGAGCAGGCTCACGCTCTTGTCGGGCAACTGGCGCGCCGGGATGTAGCGGTGGCTCAGCTTGACCGCGGCCTCGAGCGCCTCGTCGAGGATCTGCACCTTGTGGTGCTTCTCCATCGTGCTGGCCACGCCGCGCATCATCAGGATGGCCTTGGCCTCGTCGGGCTCGTCCACCTGCACGGACTGGAAGCGACGGGTCAGCGCCGGGTCCTTCTCGATGTGCTTCTTGTACTCGGCAAAGGTCGTGGCGCCGACCGTGCGCAGCGTGCCGCGCGCCAGCGCGGGCTTGAGCAGGTTGGCCGCGTCCCCGGTGCCGGCCGCGCCGCCGGCGCCCACCAGCGTATGCGTCTCGTCGATGAACAGGATGATCGGCTTCGGGCTCGCCTGCACCTCGTCGATGACCGAGCGCAGCCGCTGCTCGAACTCGCCCTTCATGCTGGCGCCGGCCTGCAGCAGGCCGACGTCGAGCGCGCGCAGCTCCACGTCCTTCAGGCTCGGCGGCACGTCGCCCCGTGCGATGCGCTGCGCGAAGCCCTCGACCACCGCGGTCTTGCCCACGCCCGCCTCGCCGATCAGGATCGGGTTGTTCTGCCGCCGGCGCATCAGGATGTCGACCACCTGGCGGATCTCGTCGTCGCGACCGACGATCGGGTCCATCTTGCCGCTGCGCGCCTGCTCGGTGAGGTCGACGGTGAATTTCTTCAGCGCTTCCTGCTTGCCCATCGCCGCCGGCGCGATGGCGCCGCTCGCCTCGCCCGGCGCCGCCTGGCCGCCGAACTGCGTGCCGTCGCTCGCACCCATGCTCGACTCGGGCGAACCGGCGCAGATCTTCTCGTAGTTGTCGGCGAGCTGGTCCGCCTTGATCTTCTCGAACTCGCGCGAGATGCCGCCCAGCAGGTTGCGCAAGCGCCGGCGTCTTCAGCATGGCGATCACCAGATAGCCGGTGCGTACCTGCGTATCGCCGTACTTGAGCGTCGCCCACACCCAGGCGCGCTCGACGGAGTCCTCGATGTGCGGTGAGAGATCCGAGATGGAGGTCGCCCCGCGAGGCAGGCGATCCAGGGTCTCGGTGATGTCGCGCGCCAGCCTGCCCGGATCGAGCGCAAACGCCTTGACGATGCAATGCAGGTCCGAGTTCTGCAGCTGCAGCATCTGGTGCAGCCAGTGCACGACCTCGACGTACGGGTTGCCGCGCAGCTTGCAGAAGACTGTCGCGCCCTCGATCGCCTTGTAGCCGACGTTGTTGAGCTTGCCGAACAACGCGACCCGGCTGATGTCACTCATTCTTGATCTCCACCTTTGTCTGTCGAATTACTGTCAGATCCGTATCGATTGCGCGGCAATTGCCGTCACGCCGCCACCGCCTGCTCGTCACGCAGCACCACGTCGGCCGCAACGCCGGCTTTGCGCCCGAGCCAGCTCGTCCAACCCAGGCGACCGACCTGGCCGAGCGCAACACCCGGCGCATCGTCCTTTTCCACCAGCAGGCGCACCTGCCAGGCCCACTCTCCGCTGGTATAGAACCGGATGAAGTCTGCGAGTGAGCGCAGCGCCCGCGATCCGGGCAGGAACTGGAGGAAGGCCTCGAAAGGCATCGGTCCGATCACGACTTCGAACGTGCCCTGTCGCTGCCAGGACTCGGCGCCCAGCGTCGCCGCGCGTCCGAGCACGGCCGCGTCGTCCGTCCCTCCGAGTCGCGTGCGCAACTCTTCGGGGATGCGCAACCAGCTGCCGACGAACTCCCGCACCTCGATCTTCTGGCGAAAATAGTCCGACAGGATCGCCTCGAGACCGTCGGCGGACCTGGAACCGGCGCCGATCTGCCCGGCCCGGCACAGCTTGGCATAGTCCGGAACCGAGTCGCGATTCCGTGCCGACTCGTCGAAGACGCCGATCAGCGCGCCGAGAAAGGCGGCGAAATCGTCGTCGTCCGGCCGTGAGTGGCAGGCGACGGGGTCGGAGTCGGCCCACGCCCGGTAGAAAAGCGCCGTCAGTCGATGCTGGAACAGGTTGACGAAATCGCTGACGGCCGCATCTTCGTGGTGCCGGCGCCGTTCGAACACGAATTCCGTGAGGTGGAACGGCAATGCCCCATTGGGGCCGAACATGCCGAACCCGTACTGCGCGAGCCGGAGCCGGCCATCGGGTCCCGCCTCGACCGTCGCGACGTCGCTCGGCGCGAACGTGAGGTGCGGGGGTTGCTCGAACCGAACCGACTCGTCGGCGGGCCGACGCGCCTCGCCCAGCCGCGGCCGGGCCGGGTCCAGCTGTTCGAGCAATCGCAGCGCCGCGAACAGGCTGAACCGATGGGGTTCCTGCCTGAGGCGCTGCAAGGCCGTCAGAGGCTGTGGCGCGAACCCGTCCGCACTGGCCATTGCTTGATCTCACCGCGCGCCGCAGATTGCAGCCGGGTCTCGACGAACGAGTTGATGGAGACGTGACGGGCGAAGAAACGCTCCAGCACGGCGCCGAGCCGCAGCGTGCCGAGGCCCTCGAACGCCGAATCGTCCAGCGTCACGCCGATCTGGATTCCCCTGCCGTAGGTGATCGGCCCGCCGCCGGGGATGCGGCGCACGACGGTCTTGTGACTGACCCGGCGCACGCCGTCGACCTGCCGCTGCGCCACCGGATCGTTGGGATCCGCATACAGCGCGAGCAGGTGCCTGCAGCATCTCCGCGCCCTTGTCGGGATCGGTATCGCTCAGCGACAGGTAGTTGAGCGAAAGCTGCCCGATCAGGCGCCAGGCCGTGTCGCCGAACGCGGGCGACGGACGAGGCGTGGTGGGCCCCGCCAGGCAGCGGACCGTCTGCACCGGCGCGCCACCCTGCAACTCGAACTCCAGCCCGGACTTGCTGAAACCGAGGCCGATCGGCAGGTCGCGATTGGTGCAGCGCGCCGTGACGTCCAGTTGCCGGATCTCGCCCGTAAGCTCCCGCTGCTGTGCGTCGACGATCGAGACGAAGCACTCGCTGCCGAGATAGTTCGTCCTCGCACCGGTGCGCTGCTGGCGGGGCGAAGGCAGCCTTGCGCGACGCTGGACCGAGTAATAGGCCTGGGATTCGCGCTCGGTGCTGCGATGGTCCGTCGAGTACATCGGCAGGATTTCCACCAGCGATTCCCCGCCCGACCCGATGCCGAGAATGCGGTCGATGGCGTACACCTCGAAATCCATCGGCCGGCTCAGGTCGGGCACGACGTGATGCTCCGTGTCGTGCGGCGAGAGATGGATGCGGTCGAGCGAGCGCGGGAAGATGTTGACGACGGGCGTGCAGTTGAGCCGGAACTGCGACGCATCGAGTGCGTTCTCGAGATCCGGCAGGTTGCGATCGACGAGGAACAGGAGCTCCGCTTCCTCGCCGCCGACTTCGGCGAGCGCCTTGCGCAGGCCGTCCACGGCGAAGAACAGGAAGCGATCCGGGAACGCGAAGTACTCCTGGACGCAGGCGGTATCCCTGGAAGCCGCGCGGCGAGACCGGCAGCATCGATTCGTCGTCCTCGAAGCCGACGGCGCGCACCGAGCTCGCCGGCAGCAGCACTGCGTGCGTGCCTCCGGGCGAACGAACGACGACACCCGTGCAGTTGGCGATCAACTGCTCGCAGATCTTTCCCGCCAGGTCGGCGGTGGCGGAAATGAAGAACGTCAGCGAATCGATGGGCAGCTCGCGAAAAGGGACTCCGCCGTCGGTCCGCAGGCCCAGGCGGATGGCGCCGCGGCTGCGGCTGTCGAGCTGGAGGCCCGGCGTGGAAAACGAGCTCGTGCCGACCACGTACCTCGCCTCCGAGACCAGCAGCGGCCAGAGGACGACGTCATGGGCGCTGCGGAACTGGCAGGGCGTGCGGTCGGCGGCCCCGCCCTGGGCGTTCATCGTGCTGCCTCGCGGAACGGTATAGCCCTCCTTCAGGCTGCTTTCCGACAGCGTGGGGACGAGCTCTGCGACCGCACAGGACGGCACCGGCGCCAGGAAGGTCGGATAGACCATTTCCATCAGGTGCTGGGTGAAATCCGGGTGGCGCGCATCGAGCTTGAGCTGCACGCGCGCCGCGAGAAACGCGACGGATTCGATCAGTCGCTCGACGTACGGGTCAGCGCAATCGAGACCGTCCATCCCGAGCCGTGCTGCGATGCGCGGATAGGCTTCGGCAAACTCCGCACCCATGCCGCGCAGGTACTGGAGCTCCCGGTTGTAATACTGGAGGAGTCGGGTATCCATTTTCCGGCCTAGGGTCGCCCAGCCCGATCGTCGACGACGACGTCGCCGGATTCGACGTCGATGCTGGTCCGCAACGAGAGTTGCTGGGCCATCGGTTGGCCCCACAGTTCCGCCTCGACCAGAAAGCTGACGGTCAATCCTGCGTCGGGTCCGTCCCGGGTCTCCGGGGTGACGCGGACCTGGCTGAGGCGCGGCTCGAAGAACGTGATCGCATCACGAATCCTCCGGCACACGTCATGTGGATCGATCGAACTGACCGAACGGCCGGCCAGCGACCGCAAGCCGAAGTTGAGCACCGAGCGCCTGACTTCCGGGTAGGGCTCCAGGTCGACGATGTCGTCCATGCCCGAGGCGTTGAAGAGCCACCCCAGGTCGCGAAGCACGGCTTCGCGCAACCTGCTCATGGACATCGCGCGCCGGTCCGGCGACTCGAGCTGCGCGTTCACGCTGGCGGTGGCTTCGACCTTGCAGAATTCCGTCAGTGGAATGTCCGCCTGGCCATTGGCCGCGCGAACCCGCAGCGCGCGCGGTGAAACCTGGCTTGCCGACCGCACGGCCGCCAGGTACTCCCGCATCGTCGCATCCGGCCCTGCTGCGACCGCAGGCCCGACGGGCCGCAATCCCTGCAACCCGAGCGCGCGCTCGACGTCCGGTTCGCTTAATCCGTGCCTGCGCAGCTGGCCGTGGTCGAGCGTGAGGCGAAAGACCGTCACCATTCTCTCGTCGTCGGTCAGGCGATCGAGAAGCGCCGGTTGCAGTCGGTCCTTGAGGCTCAGCTCCGCCATGGATTCACCCCTGCCGCGGTAGCCAGGCCGAGCATCCTCAGCGTCACGAGGGTGCTTCGAGCTGCAACTCTCGCAGTTCCAGCAGCCCGACTTCCGGGCCGTCGGTCGTCAGGACGCGCTGGCCGAGACCGACGTAGGCGTCCGGTCCGACCTCTCGCCACTCGGTCCTGCGCGCCAGACGGATGGAAGAGTCCTCACTCGCCTCGGAACCCGGGTAACGCACCGGAATCAGGCCCATGGCCTCGCCGCCGTTGGTCCACTGGAACTGCGCCGGCAACCAGACCAGGTCGCGCGCATCGCTCGGCGGCTCGATGGTGATCGCGAGCGACCCTGTGCAGCGGCACCCAGTAGTAGGCGCCACTCAAGCAGCACCTCGAGGATGGGCCCCAGGCGTGAATCGGCATCCGCGATCCAGGCAAAAGGCTCACCGTTGAGCGTGCCGGCAGTCGCCGGTGCCGCCTCGAACGCCTGCGCCCTGAGTTCCGCGGCCTGTTGCGTGTTGCCCTGCCCCAGCAGGGTCAGGCTCTGCATCAACTGTGCGATCCAGGGCTCCGGCTCGCCGAACAGCAACGGACCCCGGGTGCCCGCGAACACGTTCGCCCGCAACCTCTCGCACTGGATCGCCGTGCTGTAGGCGTGAGCCATCGGCAAGCGCGCTTGCGTCCACCTCGCCGACGACCTTCAACTGGTTGACGGCCCGGTCCCAATCGCCCTGCAGCATCAGCAGCTGCGCGAGGAAGATGCGCAGCTTCGCGTCGGCAGGGTCCTTCTTGACGGCTGCCTGAAGTTCCTTGAGGCAACCCGCCAGGTCGCCGTTCCGGAATCGTTCCTCGGCGGCCAGACGCGGACTCAGTTCCGGTGGCATGTGAGCCCCTGGGTCAAGGACAAGCTGAAGAAACGCGCTCCGGTGCCAGGCGACGGCGACCGGCCCGGAGCGGGCAACGAAAACGCCTATACCTTGACGTTCTCTGCGATGTTCCAGCCGTAGGGAATCGGGTCACCACTCTTGCCCGTCGCGTCCTGCGGCGTGTAGGTGACCTCGACCTTGGCGAAGTTGAGCGTCACGTTCTCGGTCAGGCGATCCTCGCCGCCCGAACCGCCAGTGCTGACCGAGGAAACCATCACCTCGGTCATCTTGATGACGAGGTACTCGAGCGGCGTCTCGCCGGCCTTGCGGACCGTCACTGTCGCTTCCGGGAAGTGCTTGCCGTTGCAGCAGGCCAGCTGCAATGTTGGCGAACCCGAATCGATGTACTTCGTCAGGCTCAGGTCCTGCACGTTGACCTTGCCGGCGCCGGCGCCGGTGCCGGAGTGCGCCGTGCCCGAGTTGCTCAGCCCCCAGCTCCAGGCCAGCAGTTCGATCGTACCCTTGTGCTTGGCATCCGCATCTCGGGACTCGCCCTTGACGCCCTCGATCTTCAGAAACATGTCCATCGCCATCGCGGTTCTCCTAATTGAAAGAAAGCTCGGCCATCAGTCCCCGGCGCAGTGTTGCCCGGCTTCCCGGATCACTTCTTCTCCGACGGCAGTCGCGCCACCAGGCTCATCGTCACGTTGACGCCCTCGAGCTGGTAGTGCGGCCGCAGGTGGAACTTGGCGGAGTAGTAACCGGGGTTGCCCTCGACCTCCTCAACCTTGACCTCGGCGCCTGCCAGGGGCTTGCGCGCCTTGAGCTCGTCACCTGCATCGCCGGGATTGCCGATCACGTAGCCCTTGATCCAGTTCGACAGGAAGCGCTCCATGTCGGCGCGCTCCTTGAACGAACCCACCTTGTCGCGAACCATGCACTTCAGGTAGTGCGCGAACCGGCAACTCGCGAACAGGTACGGCAGCCGGGCGCCCAGCCGCGCATTGGCGGTCGCATCCGGGTCGTCGTACTCGGCCGGCTTCTGCAGCGACTGCGCACCGATGAAGGCGGCGACGTCGGTGTTCTTGCGATGGATCAGCGGCATGAAGCCCGAATTCGCCAGCTCCGCCTCGCGGCGGTCGCTGATCGCGATCTCGGTCGGGCACTTCATGTCGACGCCGCCGTCGTCGCTCGGGAACGTGTGAACCGGCAGTCCGTCGACCGCACCGCCGGATTCGACGCCGCGAATCGCCGTGCACCAGCCGTACTGCTTGAAGGCACGGTTGATGTTGACGGCCATCGCATAGGCGGCGTTCGACCACGTGTACTTGCTGTGCTCGCCGCCGCCCGTTTCTTCCTCGAAGTCGAACTCCTCGACCGGGCTGGTCTTGGCGCCGTACGGCACGCGGGACAGGAATCGCGGCATCGCAAGACCGATGTACTTGGCGTCGTCCGAGTCGCGCAACGATCGCCACCCGGCGTACTCCGGCGACGAGAAGATCTTGCCGAGGTCGCGCGGGTTCGCGAGCTCCTGCCACGAGTCCATGCCCATGGCCGTCGGTGACGCCGCAGCCAGGAATGGCGCGTGCGCGGCGGCGGCGATCTGCGCCATCTGTCCGAGCAACTCGACGTCGCCCGGGGTGTGGTCGAAGTAGTAGTCGCCGACGAGCGTGCCGTACGGCTCGCCGCCCAGTTGACCGTACTCCTCTTCGTACAGCTTCTTGAACAGCGGGCTCTGGTCCCAGGCCGTGCCCTTGTACTTCTTCAGGTTCTTCGCGAGATCCTTCTTCGAGATGTTCATCACGCGGATCTTCAGCATCTCGTCGGTTTCGCTGTTGTTGACGAGATAGTGAAGGCCGCGCCATGCGCTCTCGACCTGCTGGAATCGCTCGCTGTGCATGATCGCGTTGACCTGATCCGACAGCTTCTTGTCGATCTCCGCGATGATCGCCTTGATCGTGCCGATGACGTCGTCGGAGACGACCGTGGTCTCGCGCAACGCCTGCTCGGCCAGCGTGCGGACGGCGTTCTCGACCTCGGCTCGCGCGCGGTCGGTCTTCGGCTTGAACTCCTTCTGCAGCAGCGCCGCGAACTGGTCGCTTTCCTGTACGGCTACCTGCGGTTCTGAGACTTGCTTTGCATCAGCCATTGGTCGTCCCCGGAGTGATTACTTGGATTCGTCCGAGCCTTCCGGCTTCGGTTGCGCGGCCAGCGTCTTGAGCAGCGCCGGGTCGTTCAGGACCTTCGCGATCAGGTCCTCGGCCCCTGCCTTGCCGTCCATGTACGTGATGAGGTTCGAAAGCTGCGATCTCGCTTCCAGCAGCTTGTTGAGCGAATCGACCTTGCGGGCGACGGCGGCCGGCGAGAAGTCGTCCATGCTTTCGAACGTGATGTCGATCGCCATGCTGCCCTCGCCCGTCAGCGTGTTCGGCACGCTGAAAGCCACGCGCGGCTTCATCGACTTCATGCGATCGTCGAAATTGTCGACGTCGATCGCGAGGAACTTGCGCTCGTCGACCGACGGCAGCGGCTCCTTCGCGTCGCCCGAGAGATCGCTCATGACGCCCATCACGAAGGGCACCTGGACCTTTTTCTGCGCGCCGTACAACTCGACGTCGTACTCGATCTGCACGCGCGGAGCGCGATTGCGACCGATGAACTTCTGACTACTCTGCTTTGCCACTGTGCACCTCCGATTCGGATTTACGCGCCGCCCGGACGGGCCACGCCTTGAATGAATGCTTACTCATCCCGTATACCACCAACGCGTTTCGCCTGGACGAGTCCATCCGGGGCGATGTCCTCGAGCACCTCGAGAAAGTCCTTCGCCACGAGTCGCTTCGCCCGCTCGACGAAGATCGGCACCGGACTCGAGGGTTCGTTCTTGCGGAAGAACGCGATGACGGCATCCAGCGCGCGGATCGCGTCCTCGCGGGTCTTGATGCTGCCGACTCCGATGACGGCGCCCCCGCCGGACGACTCGCCGCCCGCCTCTGCGCCCACCGGCATCGCATTGGCCGCACGGAGCGCGAGTTCGTCGGCCAGGATCTTGCGAATCTGCTTGAGCAGGTCGAGCAGCGGCCCGAGGTCGGGCGCCGCTTCGTAGCCGTGCGCGGTCCGCATCGAGTCGTCGATCTGCTGCAACGCTTCGATCGCCGCGCCGAGACTCGCTTCCAGCGGGCCGATCTGTTCGGGCGGAGCGGCTGCCAGCACCCCGACGAGCTGCGCCTCGCTCGGGGGCGCATCGTCAGCCTCGGTCGCTGCCAGCCGGCCGGCCGCAATGTCGAAGTGCCGCAGGCTGAATGCGCCGAGCTGGGGATTCGAGACGATCGGTTGCCGCCGAAGCGCGTCGATGAATGGCCATTCGATCCGCAAACGCATTCAGCGCGTTCTTGCGCAGGATGGCGTCCTCGTCGACACGGGGGAAAAGCGCTTGCGGAAATTCGGCGAACCAGCGTCCCGCGACCGTCAGGACCTCCGCGAAGCCGATGAGTCCACCGGTCCTCAGTTGCGCCGCGCCGAAGTGCGCGAGCAGGCGCAGGTCCTTGCTCTGCGCGAGGGCCTCGAGCGCCTTGTCGCGGATCTCCCGCCAGTTGGTCTCGGCGGGCAACGGCGACATCTGTCCGAACAGCCGGTAACCGTCGAAGGCCGCGAGCAACTGCGTGTCTTCGAGGTCCGCACCGCAAGGGTTCTCGGCAGAGATGGGGGCGAGGAGATGTTCGATGGATGAATCCATTCTTTCTGCGCTTTTGCTCTGAGCCCGATCATGAAACGGAGACGAGCCAGCCATCGCGGCCGGCTCGCCATTCCAATCGCTTGCTGAACCCCTGACCCTTACCGTGCGATATTGTTATGTCGAGCGAAGATTCGCCTTTTCGAAACGATTGTCAACCGCGTGGACGCGCGGGATCTGGTGCGCCGCAACATCGCCGGCTCGAAATCACACCGCTACGTCAGACCATTGTAGACACGCCGCGCCGCCGCCATCTGCACTGCTGCCGCACGGCAGCCGCATACGGCCTGCCCATCAGCCGTGCCTCAATGTCCGATCGCGAGCCTGAACCCGATGTCTGGGGAACGGAACGAACTGTCCTGTTGGGAGTGCGCCGACGATGTCAGTCCAGCGGCATCACTGGTCCAGTTGCCGCCGCGGACCACCCGTGCCCGACAGCCCGAAGGGGCCTCGCGGTCGGGCTCGGCGCAGTCGTCGACCCACTCCGAGACGTTACCGAGCATGTCGTGCAATCCAAACGGACTCGGCGGAAACCGCCCGACGGGTGCGGTTCCCTGTTCCCATTGATCCCGTCCTGCAGCGCCTTTCCCGTTTCCCATGTCCGGGTCGAAGGCATCACCGTACCAGTATGCGGTCGAGGTCCCCGCACGGGCGGCGTGCTCCCACTCAGCCGCTGTTGGCAGGCGGAACTTCAGGCCCGACCACTGGCTCAGCCACGAGACGTATGCGTTCGCATCATCCCAGCTGACGCAGACCACAGGGTGATCGTCCGCCTGGTCGAAACCCGGCTGCGTCCAGTCCTCGGCCTCCAGGTTGCAGGCCCCGGCGACAGTGCTGCCGGTTCCTCTGGGCCGGTAACCAGTCGCGGTCACGAACTCGTGAAACTGGGATCTCGTTACCTCTCGGCTGCCGAGGGAAAACGGCTCGACGACGGTGTCGCCACCGGCCGAGGGCCGCGAAGCCGCACCCTGCGGCGTCCGTCCTGCGGAAGCCGATCCACCGGCTACCGGCAACATCCCTTCGAGCAGGTTCCAGATACCCGCCGGAATGCCGCTCTTGAACTCACCGTATACGCGCAGCGCCTCGCTGAAGACGTCGCCCTCGGGGGTCGCCACCCGGAAGTAATCATCGAAAGCCCGGGTCGCACGCACCGGATCGTTCCTGGAACGCGCCGCCTCCGCCTCGGAAAAAAAGAGACCGGGAGGAACGATGGCCCCTTCCTTCTCCAGCAGTCGGTAATCGTCCATTGCCGCGTACAGTCCGAGGGTATCCCCCGTCTTCAATGCCGTCACCACGCGCTCTTTCAACAAGGTTCTGCCGAACCTCCAGGGATTCGCCCTCCGCAAAGCCAGCGGACGGAAAGAGCTGCACACACAGCATCATCGCGGTCAGCAGCCCGAGATGCAGGCATTGCCGGCCGGGCCAAGGGGCGACTGGGAACATGCTAAAGATCCATCACCTTGACGGCGGACTCGGCGTATTCGGCGGGGGGCTTCTCACCGAACTGAACGACTCCATTTCTATCGGTCCACTTGTACAACGCGGTCTCGGCTGCGTCGCTTGCTTCGACTGCATTGGGCTCCGAGTCCCCGGGCACGGAATCAATGGTGTCAGGCACCCCACCCTGCGCCACGGCCGAGTCGCCTGTCGCGTCCCCGGATGCCGGCTCGGTTTCAGGCACAGGCGCAGGCTTGACGGCCGGGGCCGATGCAACGGTCGCAGGCGCCGTGGACGGCCCCGGCGACGCCCTCGGGCGCTCGATCCCGGCAGCGGCTGCGGAGTCCGTCTCCGGAACCGCACCCTCCGGCACAGCGGCCGCAGCAGAAGGCGCCTCCACCGGGACCTCGAGTTCTCGCCCGGCAGGCTCCCCAGGCGCCGCCGCATCGTCAGCATCCCGCGCGGACCAGTACAGACCGAGAAAGCCGAGCCATGCGATAGCGACGATCGACAAGGCCAGAATCCGGAACGATCGCTTGCGTGGCGTCGCGGTTTCCGTCCCCTCCCCGACCGGCCTGTGGCCGATGCGGCCGGTCGCGGCAATGAACTCTCCTGTTTCCGACGTGAGCGAGCGGACGAGTTCCGTGATGTCGCCGAGACGCTGGTCACGGTCGAAGTGCAGTGCCGAAGCCAGCACCGCATTCTGACGATCGGTCAGCGCTGGCAGGCGCTCCAGCTTCATTTCGCGGAATTTCGCCTCGACGGCGGACTTGCGACCGAACGGGTGCTTGCCGGAAAGCACTTCGTATGCCACCAGCCCAAGGGCGTAGATATCGTCCTTCGGGTCCGGCTCCGCCGCGTCCAGCATCTGCTCAGGACTCGCATAGGCGTTCGTGAACGCACCGAGCCTGCCGGCATCGAAGATCGTATGAGCGGCGTCGCCGGCCTGCGTCGTGTCCTTGGCGATGCGCGCGATCCCGAAATCGATGACCTTCACTTCCCCGCTGCGCGTCACGAAGACGTTGGCCGGCTTGAAATCCGAGTGCACCAGGCCTCTCGAATGCGCATGCAGAAGCGCTTTTCCGGCCGACTCGATGACGTTGCGCGCCTGTTCCAGCGGCAACCCGACGTTGGCATGCCGGAGAAGGATCCGATCGAGCGACTCTCCCTCGAGCAGTTCCATCACGAGGTATACGTGTGGACCGTCGCGATCGAAGTCGTACACCGACGCGATGTTCGGGTGCGACAGCTGCTGCATCCGCCGCGCCTCACGCTGCAGCGCAATCAAGGCATCCGGGTGGCTCTTGAATTCAGCGCCGAGCACCTTGATCGCGACAAACGGATTACGGTCGCTCGCCTCTTCGCGACGACGGTCCCGGGAACGGAATACCAGGCCCATGCCGCCTTCGCCGACGACTTCCTCGATCAGGAATCGGTCGCGAAGGACCATCCCGACGCCGACCTCGTTGGCGACGACGTTCTCGGCTGCCCACTTGCGCCAGCTTCCGGAGTTGGCGCCAGACGTTACCTGCCGGAGCGGGGTTGTCGAACCAGAGGGGACACCGGCGCCGACCGATGCCGCCGGGCGAAGCAGGGTCAGCCCCGCTGCCTCCGGTGCCGGCTCCCGCGACAGCAGTCAGCCGTGCTGCCGCGTCCGACGCAAGACGTCCCTCCGAAACGAAGCGGTCGATGGCCTGAAGCAAGTGGTTGCGGTCAAAAGCCCCCTCGCCGATTCCACGCTCGAGAATCTGCGCGGTTTCGTCCACGGACACGCGGCCGCTGCAAAGCTGCTCCAGAACTTCCTCGACCTCGGACACCCACGGTTCTCCATCGTTCGTCTTCGTTCCGAGGCTAAAGGTAGCACCCCGGCAGGGCAAGCGCCCCGCCGAATGCCACTCGGGCGATGCCGTTGTCGTCGCGCCCCCTTGGTTCCCCGGCCGGCTGCAACCGAATCGCGTACCCGACCCTCAGCCGAGCAGCCGCGCGACGTGCCGCGCGATCATCAATTCCTCGTCCGTCGGCACCACCCAGGCGGAGACGCGGCTGTCGGGCGTGCTGATGCGCGGACCGTGACGCGCGTTGGCGGCTTCGTCGAGCTCGAGGCCGAGCCACGTCGTGTCGGCACAGATGCGACGGCGCACCTCCGCCTGGTTCTCGCCAATGCCGGCCGTGAACACGACTGCATCGAGGCCGCCGAGGGCCGCCGCGAGCGAGCCGAGCTCGCGCCGCGCCCGGTAGCAGAACACATCCACCGCCAGCCGCGCGGCCGGATCCTCGCTCGCGAGCAGTTCGCGCATGTCGCTCGAGAGGCCCGACATCCCGAGCAGGCCGGACTCGTGGTAGATGCAGCCGCTCGACATCGCGCACGCCGAGGCCGAGCTCGTCGAACATGAACAGCAGCACGCCCGGGTCGAGCGAGCCGGAGCGCGTGCCCATCGGCAGGCCCTCGACCGCCGTGAAGCCCATCGTGGTGGCGACGCTCTGCCCGCCCGAGATCGCGCACATGCTCGCGCCGTTGCCGAGGTGGAAGACGACCGTGCGTCCCGAGGCGGCGCGGGCGTCGAGCGCCGGCAGCACCGAGGCCACGTACTCGTACGACAGGCCGTGGAATCCGTAACGGCGCACGCCGGACTCGGCGAAGCGCGGCGGCAGCGCAAAGAGCTGCGCCACCTCCGGGACGCTGCGATGAAACGCGGTGTCGAAGCAGGCGATCTCCGCAACCCCGGGCAGCCGCTCGAGCATGAGACGGATCGCCGCGAGATTGTGCGGCTGGTGCAGCGGCGCGAGCGGCACGTAGCGATCGAGCCGGGCGAGGATTGCATCGTCCACCCGCGTCGGCGCCATGAACTCGAGCCCGCCGTGCACGACGCGGTGCCCGACGCCGACGATCGTCTCGTCGTGCAGCTCGGCCCGCAGGAAATCGAGCAGCACGCCGAGCGCGTCGGAGTGGGTCATGGAGCCCGCGGGCAGTTCCCGATCGACGACGATGTCCTTGCCGCGTTTCGCGGCGAGCCGGGGCCTCGTGCCGAGCCCGGCCACCTGCCCGCGCAGCTCGCGCTCGAGGCCGTCCGCGTCGCGGCGGAAAGTGCAGAACTTGATGCTCGAGGAGCCGGCGTTCAGGACGACGATCGCCTCGCCACCCGGGCTCACGTGACCGCCTTGGGCACCACCGTGCGCCGGGCGTGTGCCATCAGCTTCGCGACGGCGGTCGAGCCGATGCGCATGCGAACGTTGTCGGCGCGACTCGTGAGCACCACGGGCACCCGTGCGCCGAGCACCACGCCCGCGCTGTCGGCGCCCGCAAAGTACTGCAACTGCTTGGCGAGCATGTTGCCCGACTCGATGTTGGGCACCATCAGGATGTCGGCGTGGCCTGCAACGACCGAGCGGATGCTCTTGGTGCGCGCGGCGTGCTCGCTGATGGCGTTGTCGAACGCGAGCGGCCCGTCCAGGATGCCGCCCTCGATCTGCCCGCGGTCCGCCATCTTGCAGAGCGCCGCGGCGTCGAGCGTCGAACGGATGTTCGGGTTGACGGTCTCGACGGCCGAGAGGATTGCCACCTTCGGCATGGGGATGCCGAGCACGTGCGCGAGGTCGATCGCGTTGCGCACGATGTCGGCCTTCTCGGCCAGCGTCGGCTCGATGTTGATGGCCGCGTCGGTGACCAGCAGGATCCGGTCGTAGGCCGGCACGTCCATGACGAAGGCGTGGCTGACCCGCCGCTCGGTACGCAGCCCGGACTGGGCGGCCACGATCTGGCCCAGCAGCTCGTCGGTGTGCAGGCTGCCCTTCATGAGCATCTCGACCTCGCCGGTCCGCGCGAGCGCCGCCGCGGCCGCGGCCGAGGCGTGGCTGTGCTCCGTGGCCACGATGCGGATGCCGGAGAGGTCCGCGCTGTTCGCCTGCGCCACCGTGCGGATGCGGGCGGGCGGACCGACCAGCACGGGCACGATCAGCCCGCGGCGGGCCGCCTCGAGCGCGCCGAGCAGCGAATCGCGGTCGCAGGGATGCGCCACCGCGCAGGCGACGGGCTCGAGCGGTTCGCACTGGCGGAGCAGTCGCGTGAACACGTCGTTGCGACGCAGGATGATCTCGGGCGTTGCGATGTCGGAGTAGGCGATCCGCGTGCGCGGCGCCTCGACCACCACCGAGCCCGAGACGACGCGGCGCTCGCCCACGCGGGCATCGCAGTCGAACACGACGAACCCGGTGTCGGCGTACTTCTCGCGCACGGTCACCGACGCCGTGAGTTCCTCGCCGACCCGCACCTGGCCCGAATAATCGAGCCGTGTCGCGACGATGCGGGTGCCCGGGCCCGGCAGCCGGCGCTCGAGCAGCCCGGAGATCACTGCGCTCACGCCCACTGCATCGACGGCGAGCAGTTCGTCCGGCATCCGGTCGCCGTCCTCGAGGTGGAAGGGCTCGACGTCGCCCGAGACGAGCACCAGCGCCTCGATCTCCGTCTGGGTCAGCGGGCGCCGCGCGCTCGCCGACGCGCCGATTGCGAGCTCGTCGAAGGTGACATTTCGATAGTCGCTCATGACAGGTCGATCCAGGTGGTCTTGAGCTCCGTGTACTTGTCGAAGGCGTGCAGCGACTTGTCGCGGCCCGTGCCGGACTGCTTGAAGCCGCCGAACGGCACCGTGATGTCGTCGGCGTCGTAGCAGTTCACGTACACGACGCCGGCCCGCAGCGCCCGGGCGATGCGGTGCGCGCGGGTCACGTCTCGCGTCCACACGGCGGCCGCGAGGCCGTAGACACCCGAGTTGCCGACGCGCACGGCCTCCTCGGCGTCGCGCACGGTGATCGCCGCGAGCACGGGCCCGAAGATCTCCTCGCGGGCGATGGTCATGCGCGGCTCGACGCCGTCGAAGACCGTCGGCTCGACGTAGCAGCCGCCGGTCTCCTCGCGGGTGCGACGTCCGCCCGAGATCAGCTTCGCGCCCTCCTGCGCGCCCGGACTCGATGTAGCCGAGCACCGTCTTCGTCTGCGCCTCGTCCACGATCGCGCCGAGCTTCGTCGCCGGGTCGAGCGGATCGCCGGGCGGCATGGCTCGCCCCGCGGCCACGACCTTCTCGAGCACCGCCTCGCGCACCGGCGTCCTCGACGATCAGCCGCGACCCGGCCGAGCACATCTCGCCCTGGTTGAAGAAGATCGCGGAGGCCGCCGCCGCCGCGGCCCGGTCGAGATCGGGGCAGTCGGCGAGGATGATGTTCGGCGACTTGCCACCGCACTCGAGCCAGACGCGCTTCATGTTCGACTGCCCGGCGTACTCGAGCATGCGCTTGCCGGTGCGGGTCGAGCCGGTGAAGCCGATGCAGTCCACGTCCATGTGCAGGGCGAGCGCCTGCCCGGCGGTGTGGCCGAATCCCGGCAGCACGTTGAAGACGCCGTCGGGAATGCCGGCCTCGGCCGCGAGCGCCGCGAGCCGGATGGCGCTGAGCGGCGATTTCTCCGAGGGCTTGAGGATGAGCGAGTTGCCCGCCGCGAGCGCGGGCGCGATCTTCCAGGCCGCCATGATCAGCGGGAAGTTCCAGGGCACGATCGCGCCCACCACGCCGACAGGCTCGCGCGTCACCAGCGCAAGTGCATCGGGACCGGTGGGTGCGACCTCGTCGT
The DNA here is from genome assembly GCA_963754125.1 of uncultured Gammaproteobacteria bacterium. Taxonomy (GTDB): domain Bacteria; phylum Pseudomonadota; class Gammaproteobacteria; order Steroidobacterales; family Steroidobacteraceae; genus RPQJ01. Next base: position 477,843 of record CAVWEX010000002.1, on the reverse strand, counting down.
AGAGCTTGTCGATCGCCTCGCCGTACCAGGCGATGCAGCGCGCGGTGGCCGGGATGTCCACGGCGAGGCTGTCGGAAATCGGCTTGCCCATGTCGAGCGTCTCGAGCAGCGCGAGTTCCTCGCCGTGCTGGAGGACGAGATCCGCAAAGCGAAGCAGCACCCGCTTGCGCTCGCGCGGCGGCTGCAGTCGCCACGTGCCGGACTCGAAGGCCTTGCGCGCCGCGGCGACGGCGAGGTCCACGTCCGCGGCGTCGGTCGCGGCCACCCTGGCCAGCACGCGGCCGTCGATCGGGCTCACGCAGTCGAAGGTGGCGCCCGTGGCGGCGGCGACGTAGCGCCCGTCGATGAAGGCCCGGGACTCGATGGGGAGGGAACGGGCACGCGCGTGCCAGTCGGTGGTCGGATCAGTCATGGCGGGGCCTCAGAAGGTCGGGGGCGAGCTCGCGGAGATGATCTCGCAGGGCTCCGACCCGGTGTTACGAAAGCGATGCGGGATCGCGCTGGTGAAATAGTACGCATCGCCGGGGCCCAGCACCCGGCTCTCGCCGCCGATCGTGAGCTCGATGCGGCCGCGCACCACCACGCCGCCTTCCTCGCCGTCGTGACGCAGCATGTCGGCCCCGGTGTCTGCGCCCGGGGCGTAGCGCTCGTGCATGACGGACAGAGAGCGGTTGGCGCGCCGCGCAGCCACGAGCCGCAGCGAGACCGAGCGGTCGCCGAGGTCGGTCAGCTCCTCGCTGCGGAAGAACACCTGCGGACTCGCCGACAGGTCGAGCGTGAAGAACTCGGCGAGCGACATCGGGATGCCGTCGAGCACCTTCTTGAGCGAGCTGACGGACGGGCTCACCCGGTTCTGCTCGATCAGCGAGATCAGGCCGTTGGTGACGCCGGCCCGCTTGGCGAGTTCGCGCTGGGAGAGCCCGTACAGGGTGCGCACGGCGCGCAGGTGGGTGCCGACGTCGAGAGTCAGGCTGGACACGGGGTGTTCAATATCCTGCACACAAGCCGCGTAGGTCGCTGAAGTTTCGGGTCCGTTTGAGGGGGGTGTCAATTTTTCTTATCATCCGGACGACTCCACGCGTGGAAGCCCCCATGCCAGCCCAGCCCACGTTCGACCGCTCGCAGCTCGAAGCCTTCTGGATGCCGTTCACCGCCAACCGGCAGTTCAAGGCGAACCCGCGCCTGCTCGCCCGCGCCGAGGGCATGCACTACTGGACGCCGGAGGGCCGGCAGATCCTCGACGGCACCGCCGGCCTGTGGTGCGTGAACGCCGGCCACGGCCGGCGCGAGATCGTCGAGGCGGTCAGGCGCCAGGCCGCCGAGATGGACTTCGCGCCGACCTTCCAGATGGGCCACCCGATCGCGTTCGAGCTCGCCACCGAGCTCGTCGCGCTGACGCCCGGCGGCCTCGACCACGTGTTCTTCACCAACTCGGGCTCCGAGGCGGTGGACACCGCGCTCAAGATCGCGCTCGCCTATCACCGCGCGCGCGGCGAGGGCACGCGCACGCGCTTCATCGGCCGCGAGCGCGGCTATCACGGCGTGCGGCTTCGGCGGCATCTCCGTGGGCGGCATCGGTCAACAACCGCAAGTTCTTCGGCACGCTGCTGCCGGGCGTCGATCACCTGCCGCACACGCACGACCTCGCGCACAACGCCTTCACGCGCGGCGAGCCCGAGCACGGCGCGCACCTCGCCGACGAGCTCGAGCGCATCGTCGCGCTGCACGACGCGAGCAACATCGCCGCGGTGATCGTCGAGCCGGTGGCGGGCTCCACCGGCGTGCTGATGCCGCCCAAGGGCTACCTGCAGCGGCTGCGCGAGATCTGCACCAAGCACGGCATCCTGCTGATCTTCGACGAGGTGATCACCGGCTTCGGGCGGCTGGGCACGCCGTTCGCGGCGCGAGCACTTCGGCGTGATGCCGGACATGATCACGATGGCCAAGGGGCTCACCAACGCGCGCCGTGCCGATGGGCGCGGTCGCGCGCAAGCCGGCAGATCTACGACGCCTTCATGCACGGGCCGGCAGGCGCGATCGAGCTGTTCCACGGCTACACCTATTCCGGCCATCCGCTGGCCTGCGCGGCCGGCCTCGCCACGCTGCAGATCTACCGGACGAGGGCCTGCTCGACGCGCGCCGCGCGAGCTCGCGCCCTACTGGGAGGACGCGGTGCACTCGCTCAAGGGCCTGCCGCACGTCATCGACATGCGCAACCTCGGGCTGATCGGCGGCATCGAGCTCGAGCCGATCGCCGGCAAGCCGGGCGCACGCGCGCTTCGATGCGTTCGTGCGCGCGCTTCGAGAAGGGCGTGCTGGTGCGCGTCACGGGCGACATCATCGCGCTGTCGCCGCCGCTCATGATCGAGCGCACGCACATCGACGAGCTGTTCGGCACGCTGGCGGACGTGCTGCGCGCCGTCCCCTAGTCCCGCGCGCTTCGCTCAACGAAAACGCCCGGACCCCTCACGGGGACCGGGCGTTGTTCGTTCGCCCAGGACCCGGCCTGCGCCGGGGCTGGGTGTCAGGCGCTTACTCCTTGGACCAGGGGAACGTGGTCGACACGGTGAAGATCACGACGCCCTCGCTGCTGCTGATGTCGTCGGGCGTGCCGTCCAGCGTCTCGAGATCGCTGCCGTCCGCGTACTTCAGGCCCAGGTCGAAGTTGCCGAGCCCGTAGGTCACGCCCACCGCCCAGTCGAAGTAGTTGTCCTGGCCGTAGGCTGCCTCGATGCCGTCGCCGGTGCTGTAGCCGATGTGAGCCTCGAGGCCGAAATTGGCCGGCAGCTCGTAGGCCGCGTTGCCCTCCAGGTACCACGCCTGCTCCGAGTAGTTGGCGAAGTCGGTCGAGTACCAGATCTTGCCCTCGAACCACTTGTAGCCGAGACCGGCATAGACCTCCGGGAAGTCGAGGTCATCGGCGCCCGGGTACCAGTAATAGAGGAAGCCGACGTCCCAGGTGACCGCGTCGCCGCCGCTGAAGCCGGCGTAGAGGTCCACCTCGGCCTCCTCGTTGCAGCAGTCGCCAAAGTCGACGTTGCTGGCCCAGGCGCCGACGTAAAACCCGCTCTCCATCGAGTAGTCGATGCTGCCCTGCAGCGCAGGATCCTGACCGGTCTGAGAGATACCGCGCCAGTTGTAGTCACTGGCGGCCGTGACGGTGCCCGTAAACGTGCCCGGGACTTGGGCATGCGCGGCCGAGGCCGCCGCCAGCAGGACGAACACGGCCAAGCCTTGAGTCAATTTCATGTTGCACCCCATAAGTTGCAAAAACACAACAATTTCAACTAAGCCAGTGATGGGAGTGTATCAGATAAGACACATTACCCATCCGAAGACGGCGCGCCGAGGCCCATCGCCGGAGGCATTTGCAGGATTCGTGCCAGCGGCGATCGCCCCGCATTCTCGTTCGCCACGGAGGCGTATTGCACCGCGGCAGCGCAGGCCGCGCGGCCGCTTGCACCGACTTGGACCCGCGCCGGCTCAGACGGCGGGCTGTGGCTCGTAGATCGCGTAGAACTTCCGCGCCGGCTCGAGCACCTCCCACAGGCCGCGGAAGCCTGCGGGCATCACGAAGCAGTCGCCGGGTCCGAAGGTCCAGGAGCGGCCGTGCTCGTCGGAGATGCGTACGCGACCCTCGGTGAGCACGCACAGTTCGTTCTCCGTGTAGGAGACGTGCCAGGAACCCTGGCTCGAGCGCCAGATGCCGGCGAAGAACCGGCCCGTGTCGTCGGTGTAGAGGTTGCGCACGAACTGCGCCGGCACGGCGCTGCCGGACGCGATCCGAACGGGGTCGAGTTCGAGTGCGTCCTCGCGCCCGCTGAACTCGTCGATCCTGATGACTTCGGGACCCAGCTCGCTCATGGCTCACCTCCCTCTGCAGGTCGCGATGGCTGCGTGGCCGTGCGATGGCGGGCCAGCAGGTCGCGTACTTCCTCGTCGCTGGTCTGGCCGAAGTCAGCGTACCACTGCCCCACGGCGCTGAAGAGCCTGGGCGTTGCAAGACAGACGACCTCGTCCGCCAGGGCCTCGATCCGTTCGCGCGCCTGGACCGAGGCCACCGGCACGGCCACGACGACACGCCCCGCGCCGAGCGACTGCAGTGCCCGCACGGCCGCCTCCATCGTGGCACCCGTGGCGAGGCCATCGTCCACAAGGATCGCGGTGCGGCCGGGCATCTCGAGCGGTGGTCGCGACCCGCGATACTCGCGCTCGCGCCGTTCGAGTTCGGCCTGCTCGCGGGCGCGAACGGCCTGGAAGGCCTCGGCGTTCCCGCCAAGGTAGCGCGTCACCTCCTCGTTCACGACCAGTGCGCCGCCGCTCGCGATGGCGCCCATCGCAAGTTCCGGTTGCTGGGGCAGGCCGAGCTTGCGGACGACCAGCACGTCGAGCGGCAACTCGAGCGCGCGGGCGACCTCGAAGGCTACCGGCACGCCGCCGCGCGGCAGGCCGAGCACGATCGTGTCCGGCGCAGCGCGGTGCCGCGCGAGCGCGTTCGCCAGCGCACGGCCGGCGTCTGCACGATCGGCATAGATGCGCGGCATCGCGGGTCTCCGGGGCCTCGGACGATGTTCGCGGGCCGCCACGGCGACGTCATGCGAGCAAGTACCTAAGTGCTATGCTGGATTTCGAGGAACGATTCCGATGAGCGAGCAGGCCCGACCGTCGCAGGCGCCCGACTCCGCCGCAAGCGCATGCCCTCTGGCGGACAAGGTCGCCTGGCTAAAGAGCCGGCAGATCGCGGGCGACGAGTCGATCGAGACCCACTTCGCCTGGGTCTTCCTCACGGCCGATCGCGCCTGGAAGCTCCGCAAGCCGGTGCGGCGCGACACCATGGACTACGGCAGCCTCGAGGCGCGACGTCGCGACTCCGAGGCCGAGGTCCGGCTCAATCACCGCCTCGCCCCGCACGTGTACCTCGGCACTCGAGCCCTGACCCTGGATGACGCGGGACGCTTCGCCCTCGACGGCGAGGGCGAAGTCGTGGACTGGCTGGTCGAGATGCGCCGCCTTGACCGCAGCCGCATGCTCGACCTGCGGCTCGCGCGTGACGAGGTGAGCGCCGGAGATCTCGGCCGGCTGGTCGCGCAGCTGGCGGCGTTCTACGCAGCCGAGCGGCCGGCGGTGACGGACGGCGCGGCGCTCGCCGCGCGTTTGCGCGCACAGGTCGCAGCCAACGAATACGTGCTCGCAACGCTCGACCCGGGCGCGGCCCGGACGCTCGCCGAGGCGCAGCGCGAGTTTGTCACCGCGCGCCCGGACTGGCTCGATGCGCGCACAGCGCGCGGCTGCGTCGTCGAGGCCCACGGCGACCTGCGGCCCGAGCACATCCTCCTCGACGATCCGCCGGCGGTCATCGACTGCCTCGAGTTCGATCGCAACCTGCGCATCCTCGATCGCGCCGAGGAACTCGAGTTCCTGGCGCTCGAGTGCGGACGCCTCGGCCATGCGGCCACGGGCGAGCGGATCGCGGCCGGGTGTCTCGCGCGTCTCGACGACGCCGTGCCGCGCGCGCTGCAGCGCTTCTACCGCAGCCACCGCGCCGCCACCCGCGCCAAGCTCTACGTCTGGCGCACGGCGGAGAATGACGGTGGCAACTCGCACCGATGGCAGGCGACGGCGCGCGAGTACCTCGACCTTGCCGTCGAGGCGGCGCGCGAGGCGGCCGCGCGCGAAACGGGCTAGCGCCGACCGACCTCCATTTCACGCAGCGCCACCACCGACTCGCCGCTCGCGATGCGGCGGATCGCCTCGCCGTACAGGCGCGACGCCTCGAGCACCACGAGCCGGCCGCTCGTCGAATCGTCGGCAAGCCGGGTCGGCAGGATCGAATCGGTGACCACGAGGCGGTCGGGACCTTCCGGCCCGAGCAGTTGCCGCGCCTCCGGCAGGAACACGCCGTGCGTCGCGAATGCGTCCACGTGCGCGGCGCCCGCGTTGCGACAGGCGGCGACCGCTCGCATCAGGGTCGTGCCGGCGCTGATGAGATCGTCCACCAGCACGGCGTGACGGCCCTCGACCGGGCCCACGACGAGGTCCCCACCGGAGACCACGCCGCTGCTGCGCCGCTTGTCGATGATCGCGAAGCCGACCTCGCGATCGAGGCGCGCGGCGAGCAGCTCCTGCAGCCGCTGCGCGCGCTTGGCGCCGCCGATGTCCGGCGACACGATCGTGACGGGCGCCGAGCCCACGGTCGCCGCCAGGTAATCGGCCATCAGCGGGGCGGCCTCGAGATGGTCAACGGGACAGCGGAACGCATTCTCGAAGGCCGCCAGGTTGTGGGCATCGAGCCCGATCAGGTGATCGGTGCCCACCGCCTCGAAGAGCTGCGCTACGTAGCGCAGCGTGACCGGATCGCGCTCCTTGGTGCGACGGTCCTTGCGGCCGTAGGCGAGGAACGGCACGCAGGCCGTGACCCGCGCGGCGCCGTTGTCCTTGAGTCCCGCGATGAAGAACAGCAGCCGGCACAGGCGGTCGTTGGCGCTGCCGGCCTCGTCGCCGCTCAGGCTCTGGACGACGTACACGTCCTCGCCGCGCACCCGCACGAGCGGCCGCGTCTTGTGCTCGCCGCCTTCGAACTCGCGCTCCTCCATCGGCGCGAGCATCGTGCCGAGCGCCGCCGCAACGCGCGCGCCGAACGGCTCGCTCGCGCGCGGCGCGAACACCAGTGGTCGTTTCACTCCTCAGTTCACGACGGGATGTCGCGGCGCTTCTCGTCGCCGCGGATGCTCGCCATGCGCGCCTGCAGCTGCCGGCGGGCCGCGTCGAAGGCGTCGCGGAGCACGACGTACACGTCCTCGTGGCCATCGCGTTGCGGGCGCTCCATGTCCACCACGACATCCTCCCCCGGCAGCGCGAGCTGCACCTTGACGTTGAACACCTTGCCCTGGTGCTGGTGGCGGTGCGGGGAGTCGAGCACGACGCGGCAGGAGGTGATGCGGTCGCTGAAGACGCCGAGGTGATCGGCGAGTTCGCGGACGCGGGTCTCGACCGCAGGCCGAGGTTTCCATGTGGCGGAAGGTGATTTGGACGGGAATGGTCACGATGCGTTGTCCTCCGCTGTCTGTCCCACCTGGGGACGGTTTCATTGTCGAACGGCGCCGGCCCCCGAGAATAAGTATTGGCCGCAGGGACTCCGGGCGCGTGAGGCAAGCGTACACTGCCTCGAGAAGCGAGGACGAGAGGCCAATCGGGCGCGAATGCCCGCAAACGCATGAAGCCACCCGGACCCGGCGACGCGCTGCTCGTCGTGGACGTGCAGAACGACTTCTTGCCGGGCGGCGCGCTCGGCATTGCCGGCGGCGACGCGGTGGTTCCGCCGCTCAACCGCCTGCTAGCCGCGTGGCGGGCACGCGGACTTCCGGTGTACCTCACCCGCGACTGGCATCCGCCGGGCCACTGCTCGTTCACCGCTCAGGGCGGTCCCTGGCCCGCGCACTGCGTGGCGGGAACGCCCGGTGCAGAGTTCTCCCCGCAGCTCGAGCACGGGCCCGGCGACGTCGTGGTGTCGAAGGCCACGCGACCCGACCGCGACGCCTACTCCGCGCTCGACGGCACCGGGCTCGCGGACGCACTGCGCGGCCGCGGCGGGCGGCGCGTGTTCGTCGGCGGACTCGCGACCGACTACTGCGTTCGCGCCACGGGCCTCGACGCGCGGGCGGCGGACCTCGACGTCGTGGTCCTGGGCGATGCGGTCTGCGCCGTGAACCGGTATCCGGACGACGGCGCACGGGCGCTGGCGGAACTCGCAGCCGCGGGCGCCGCGCTTGCCACGACGGACGAGGTGCTGGCGGGGCTGGAGCCGGCCCCGTGACGCGCGACGACGGCTGGACCGACGCGCCGGCGCTGCTCACCGACCTCTACCAGCTCACCATGGTGACGGCGTACCAGGCGCTCGGCATGGAGCGCACCGCGTCGTTCGAGTTCTTCGTGCGGCAACTGCCGCCGGCGCGCGGCTTCCTGGTCGCCGCCGGTCTCGAGCAGGTACTCGACTACCTCGAGGCCCTGCGCTTCGACGCCGACGAGTTGCAATGGCTCGAGGCAACGGGCCGCTTCCACCCGGACACGTTGCGAGGGCTCCAGGACTTCCGCTTTGCGGGCGACGTGGACGCCATGCCCGAAGGCAGCGTGTTCTTCGCCAACGAGCCCATCCTGCGCGTCGTGGCGTCGTTGCCCGAGGCGCAGTTCGTCGAGAGCCGGATCATCAACCTGCTCAACTTCCAGAGCATGATTGCGACCAAGGCCGCGCGCTGCCGCCTCGCGGCCGGGGACCGGCGACTCGCGGACTTCGGGCTGCGCCGCGCGCACGGCGCCGAGGCCGGGTTGCTCGCCGCACGCGCCTGCTACCTCGCGGGCTTCGACGCCACGGCGACGGTGCAGGCGGGCCGCAGCTTCGGCATTCCACTCAACGGCACCATGGCCCACTCCTTCATCCAGGCGCACGACGACGAAGCCACGGCGTTCCGCGCCTTCGCGCGCATCCACCCGCACGACCTCACGCTGCTGATCGACACCTACGACACGCTGCGTGCGGCGCACACGGTCGTGGCGCTGTGCCGCGAAGGCGTGGCGGTGGATGCCGTGCGGCTCGACAGCGGCAACCTCGGCCGCCTCGCGCGGGAGGTGCGCGAGATCCTCGACGCCGGCGGTTGCGGCGGGGTCCGTATCGTCGCGAGCGGCAACCTCGACGAGTACGAGATCGCGCGGCTCATGGCCTGTGGCGCACCGATCGACATCTTCGGCGTCGGCACGCGTCTCGACGTGTCCGCCGATGCGCCCTACCTCGAGTGTGTCTACAAGCTGCAGGAATACGCGGGCCGGCCGCGCCGCAAACGATCGACCGGCAAGGCCACATGGCCCGGGCGCAAGCAGGTGTTCCGCGACTGCGGCACGGACGGAGTCATCCGTGCGGACACGATCGGGCTCGTGGACGAGTCGCTGCCGGGCCGGCGGATGCTGACGCCGGTCATGCGCGCCGGCAAGCGTCTCGACCGACCGACACTGGCCGCGGTCCGCGAATACACGCGCCTCGAGCTTGCGACGCTGCCCGACGAGTGCCGTCGCCTCAGCGACCCTGGGTCGATCGCGGCCAGCATCTCCGACGGCCTGCGCGACGCAGCTGCGCGCGTGGACCGCGAGTTCACTTGACGGTAGCCGTGATGTCGGCCGCGCATCCCCCCTTGATCGCCGGACTGCTTCGCCCGGCGGCCTACCCGCACACCGTGATCGAGCCCATACGTCTCGTCGAGACGCATGTCTCGTGGGTGCTACTCACCGGCGAGTTCGCCTACAAGGTCAAGAAGCCGCTGCGCCTGAGCTTCCTCGATTACTCGACGCTTGCGCGGCGCCGAGCGCTCTGCGAGGAGGAAGTCCGCCTCAACAAGCGCCATGCGCCGGACCTGTACCTCGGCGTCAGCGTCATCGGCGGACCGGCCGAGGCCCCGCTCATGGATGGCCGGGGATCGCCGCTCGAGTACGCGGTGCGCATGCGACAGTTCGCCGCCGGCGACGAGCTCGGCGCGCTGCTCGCGGCGGAGGCCGTGACGACGGCCGAGATGGCCCGCCTCGGTGTCGACATCGCCCACCTGCACAAGAGCGCGGCGCAGGCGCCACCCGCCGGCGGCTACGGTCACCCGGACACCGTGCGCCGGGTGACCCTCGACAATTTCGCCGAGCTGCGCCGGTTGCCCGAGTGCGTCACGGAACCCCGCACGCTCGAATGCCTCGAGTCCGTGGTGACCGACGAATTCGGGAAACGACAGCAGCTGATGCTCGGGCGACTCGACGCGGGCCGGGTGCGGGAATGCCACGGCGACCTGCACTGCGGCAACGTGGTTCGCTGGCACGGCCGGCTCACGCCGTTCGACGGCATCGAGTTCGACCCGGCGCTGCGATTCATCGACGTGGTGAACGACATCGCGTTCCTGACCATGGACCTCGCCGAGCGCGGCCGGCCGGACCTGCGGCACGCGGCGCTGCAGGCCTGGTGCGAGTCGTCCGGCGACTTTGTCGAGCCTGGCGCTGCTGCCCTATTACGAGTGCTACCGGGCGCTGGTACGCGCCAAGGTCGCCGCGCTCGGTGCACTGCAGGCCCCGGTGCCGTCGACGCGCCGCGACGCCGCGGTCGCGACCTGCCACCGCTACCTCGACTGGGCTGGCCGGCGCCTGGCACCGCGCCGCCCGGTCCTCGTGCTGACCTGCGGGCTGTCCGGCTCGGGCAAGACCTGGCTGGCGCGGGCGATCGCGCCGCCGCTCGGGGCGCTTCACCTGCGCTCGGACGTCGAACGCAAACGCCTGGCCGGGCTCGCACCGTGCGAAGACTCGCGCTCAGATCCGGACGGCGGCATCTACACGCTCGAGTTCAACGCCCGAACCTACCAGCGTCTCGAGGAGTGCGCGGCGGCCGCGCTCGCGGGCGGCGAGAGCCTGATCGTGGACGCGGCCTTCCTGCGCCGCGGCGAGCGACTGCGCTTTATCGATCTCGCGGCGGCGGCAGGTGCGCACGCGGTCATCGTGCACTGCCGTGCGCCGGACGCGGTCCTCAGGCAGCGGGTCATCGCAAGGAGTGCGGCTCGCAGCGATGCATCGGAGGCCGGGGTCGACGTGCTCGCACGGCAGCCGTCGTACTGGGAGGGCTTCGACGAGCTCGAACTCGCCCACGTGCTGGAGGTGGACACGAGCGCCGCAGGCGCCGCCGAGGACGCGCTCGCCGACCTGCGGGCGCGCCTCAAGTGCCTCGACGACTGACCCGGCTCAGTCCTGCGGCAGCTTTTCGACCCACACGTTGCACGCGAGGCGGTCGAGCACGGCCTCGGCCGTGCTGCCGACGAACCAGCGGTCGAGTCGTCCCCGCGATACGGCGCCCATCATGACGATGTCCGCCTCGAGCGCAGCCGCCTCCTCGAGGATCTCGCGCGCCGGACGTCCCACGCGCAGGCGCGCCCGGGCGGGCGGCAGCGCGTGCCGTGCCGCGAGTTCGCGCAACGCGGCGGTGGCATTCTCGAGCGTCGCGTCCGTCGGCGGCACGGCGGCCGCGGCGATGTAGGCATCGCCGATGACGGTCACGGGCGTGGGGATGGAGAACACGTGCAGCGCGTGCACATCACCGCCGAGTGGCCCTGCCAGCAGCTCCGCGGTGCGGAGCAACTGGTGGTCGAGCGCCGCCGGCTTGTCGTGAGCGTGCATGGGATCGACGCAGACCAGCATCCGGGCCGCTATGAGCCGCGCCGGGTCCTTGACCAGCAGCAGCGGTGCCGGGCAGTCGCGGATCAGGTGCCAGTCCGAGCCGGTGAACAGCGTCCGCTCGATGCGGTTGTGGTGCACGCTGTGCTTGACGACGAGGTCGGGTCGCGTGGCCGCGACGCGTGCCAGCACCATCTCGTGGAACGGCGTGCCCCAGAGCGCCTCGCACAACGCCGTCACGCCTGCCCCGGCCGCCTGCTTCGTGTAGCGCTCGAGCACGTGGTGATGCGAGGCCATCACGGAGTCGTGGAACTCCTGCAGCGTGGCGGTGGGCGGCGAGAAGTAGGCCGCGTGCAGGTCCTGGTAATCGACCATCAGCAGTTCGAGGCGCGCGCCGAAACGCCGCGCGAGCACGAGCGCCGCGTCGAACGCCGGCTGCGACTCGCTGCCGGGCTCCATCAGGACGAGGATGTTGCGAAGGGTGTCCATGCGCACCTCCCGGGGCCGGTGACGACGGCCCTGCGGCAGTGCAAGCATAGACCCGACGGTCCCGGCGCGGCCGGCGGCCCGCTCGCGGGATCTACCTAGGCCGCAGGCGTCAGAGGTGGCCGGCGGCCCGCTGGCGCGCGTCCACGACCACGGTCGTCACGACGTCCGAACCGACGTTGGTCATGGTGCGCGTCATGTCGAGGATGCGGTCCACGCCGAGGATGATGCCGATGCCCTCCGGCGGGATGCCGAAGGTGGCGAGGAGTCCGGCGATCAGCGGCAGCGACCCGCCCGGGATCGCGGCCACCGCCACCGCGCTCAGCACCGACAGCAGCACGAGCGTCACCTGCTGGGCGAGGTCGAGGTGCACGCCGAACACCTGGGCGACGAACAGCACGACGCAGCCCTCGTACAGCGCCGTGCCGCTCATGTTCATGGTCGTGCCGAGCGGCAGGACGAACCCGGCCGTCGAAGGCGCGACACCCAGCCGCTCGCGCGCTGCCGCCAGCGCCGCCGGCAGCGTGGCGCTGCTCGAGCTGGTGGAGAAGGCCGTCACCAGCACGTCCTTGATCTGGCGGAAGAACTCCACGGGGCTGCGGTTCGCCAGGAACCTGAGCCAGATGGACATGGTGCCGAACAGGTGCAGCAGCAGCATCGCGACGCAGCCCACCACGAACAGTCCGAGCGCGATGATGATGTCGAAACCGACCTTGACGACCACGCTGAAAATCATCGCCGGCACCGCGTAGGGCGCGAGCCTGAGCGCGAAGTGCACGATGCCCGTCATGAGCTCCGTGACGGTCTCGAGGCCGTCCTGCAGTCGCTGTCGCCGGTCCCGCGGCAGGCCCAGGCCCGCCGCGCCGACGAGGATCGCGAACAGGATCAGCGGCAGCACCTCGCCGAGCGTGCCGCGCTGGTTGCCCACGAAGGCGCCGAACAGGTTGCGCGGCATGAACATGTCGACCAGGGTCGTGGGCGTCATCTTCGGCTGCGCGGCGCGCGTCTCGACGTGCTTCTCCGCCTGTCCGCTGTACTGCTCGATCAGCCGCGCCGAGGTCTCCTCGTCGAGACGGCTGCCCGGCTGCAGCATGTTCATCATCAGCAGGCCGAGCGTGGCGGCGATCGCCATGTTCAGGAAGAAGAACGTGAACGTCCGGCCGGCGAGCGGGCCGAGATGGGAGAGCTCGCCGAGCTGCACCACGCCGTTCGCGAGCGAGGCGAACACCAGCGGGATCACCACGAAGAACAGCATGCGCAGGAAGACCTGGCCCAGCGGGTCGCAGATCGTGGTGGCGAACCACTGCGCACCCTCGAGCAGCGCCGGGAACTGGGCGCCCAGGGCCACGACGATCGATGCCGGCCACGGCCCCGAGCACGAGGCCGAGCAGGATGCGGTTTGCGAGACGGGCGTCGGAGTGAGGCATGCGCGATGCTATCAATGCAAGTCGTGTACCGCCAAGTGCCGGGCGCGGCGGTCGTTGCCCCCCCGGTCTGCTAGCATCGGTGCCTGCCGGGGAGGGTGCCATGTCCTGGAATTCCCTCGAACTCGCCAAGCTCGCCGTCGCGATCTCGACGCCGCTCACCGTGCTCGCCGTCGGCTGGTGGATCAGGCAGCGCGAGCAGATCAACGGGGAGCTGATCCGCAAGCGCATCGCGATCTACGACGAGGTCGTGCCGAAAGCCAACGACATCCTCTGCTTCTACCTTGCCGTCGGTCACTGGCGCGAGCTCGATCCGGCCAAGGTGATCGAGTGCAAGCGCGAACTGGACAGCGTGATGTACCGCTACCGCCCGTTCTGGAGCAAGGAATGCTGGCGACGCTACTCCGCGTTCGCGGATGCGTGCTTCGAGCCCTTCGCTGCCGGGGCCGGGCGTTCCGCGCTCCTCAGGCTCGATGCAGCACACCTTCGCACCATGATCGGGGAGCGCTTCGACCCGGCGTGGGAGCAGGTGATCTCGACGCAAACCGACGCCGACGCTTGAAGTGCGCAAGGCCTACGACGACTGGGTTGGGCAGCTTGCTCGGGAGATCGGCGTGCCGCCGGACTCGGGCCCGACCGGGCGCTGATACGGATGCGGGTGGCCCGGGAGGCCCGGAGCTGTCATTCGTTCTGGGGCAATTCCACTCGGCTCAGGACGGTGTCAGCGGCAGTGGGGGAATCCCAGCTTGAGCGGGCTGCGCACAGCGCCCGGTGCCGGGTTCCGCCTCCACTCCGTATGAGTACAGAAGAAAGATCGGAATCATCGTGAAGATCGCGACGATGACGCACTTCGCGAGAAAGATATTGCGCACGATCTCATGATTAACCGGGGAGAGCCGCCGCACGGCTCGGGACAAGTACTGTATCGCGAGGATAGCGAGCACCGTGGAGGCGGCGAAATGCGTCAGCAGCCCTTTCGCCAGAATCTTGTCCGCAATTACTGCACAGCTGAACTTGGACTGCACGCCAAACGTGAACGCGAAGGCCACGCTCTGCGCGACGACGAATGCAACAATTGCGTTCGAATAGGCTTCCAGTCGATCGACCAGCTTGTCCGAGTTCATTCATTGCTCCGGAAACTGAAATCGGTCGCGCACTTTCGGCGGATCCGCCGGGAACGGACGCCACCGCGCTTCGCGCTGCAGGCATCCGTCCTCGCCATGAACGAACAATCTCTCGATTCCCGGCTAATTTCCGGGCCTCACAGTCGTGACCGGCGTTCGCATTCTGCATGAGGTCCTCTTGGCCGCCAACGCACCGCTCGATCGACCTACCCTCCGGTTGAATCCGGCGCGGAGGTTTGATTTTGGGTTATGCCGCCGCCGACAGCATCTGGCGCGCTTGCTCGGTCCGGCGGACCTCGGCGATTCCCTCCTCGCGGGGCAGCTCTACGGGCTTTATGGGCGGCAGTGCGCGTTCCGACACCAGTCCGAGTAGGACATATGGCGTCTTGGAGCACCCGTGACCATGCGACGAAGCGGCTGGCTGCGTTGTGCAGTCTAGTGCTCGCTCTGGTGATTACTTTCTGGCTTCCGAGCGCGCATTGCGATGAGAGTGGCTTAGTACTTTCTATCGAAGGTCGATGCGCGGAAACGCTATTTTGGTAGGGAAGAAGTGGTGGTGAGGGGGAGAATCGAACTCCCGACCTAGGGGTTATGAATCCCTCGCTCTAACCGTCTGAGCTACCTCACCACGAGGCCGGTCTGCAGGCTGCCGAAGATTGTACCCGGGCAGCGGGGGGCCGCGAATTTTCCGGGGGCGGGCCGGGGGAGTCAAGGAATCCGCCGTGACCGACGCGCTCGCGCCCGGCGCGCCTTGCAGGGGGTGCGGGATCGCGGGAGGCCTGAGTCCAGCGCGACCGTATCCGACTGCCGCAACTGCGGATTGTGAATCGCCGATCGGCGGCGCCGAATGAGCTTGTCGCTCGTGTTGACCGGGAAATGCCCATGTGGCCGAAATCCTCCCTGGTCCTGGCAGCGTGCCTCGCCTTGGGGACCGCTGCGCCCGCGGTGGAATCCGCGGAGCCGGACCTCCCCTCGTACTCGGTCGTCGATCTGCGCGCGCTCGGGGTGTGGCCTGCGGATATGAACGGGCGCGGCCAGGTCGTCGGCCGCGGCGTCCCGGACGCAGTCTCGTCCAACTTCTTCCGCACCTACCTGTATTCGGACGGCGATGTCCTGGAACTCGACCCACCCGGCGCGACCTTCCGACTGCTGATCGGTGCCGGCGGGCACGTGGCGGGCGTGGACTGGGTATACGACGGGCATAGTTATCGCCGGATCGATGCACCGCTGCCCGACGAGCCCGGATTCGAGTTCGACGGGATGATGATTACGGACCTCAACGACACGGGACAACTGGTCGGATGGGCTCATTACGTCCGGCTGAGTCCCTTCGCGAACCTGACAATCGCGTGGACCGACGACTCCGCCGCGGTCCGGAACCTCAGCCGGCCGGGTGCGGAGTACTGCTTTCCGGACGACATCAACGCTGGCGGAGACGTCACGCTGATCTGTCCCTTGGGGAATGGCGAGCAGATCGCGGGCGCCACGTACGCAGACGGGAGCTGGCACCCGGTCCACTCGAAGGCCTACCAGCTGTGGATAAACGATGCTCGAGGCCTGCTGGTCAACGGATACGTATTCGGGCCGTCCTACCTGATCGACGGCGCGGGTGAACACCCTCTCACCGGATCGGCCGTCGCCTTCAACAACCTCGGCGAGGTCATCAGCGAGACGTGGGACGGCCCCGACTACCGTGCGTTCCTCCGTCGTGACGGAGCGAGCTTCGAAATCGGACCGGCCGGCAGCCGGAGCAGCCGGCCACAAGGCATCAATGACGACGGCACCGTGGTCGGCAGCTATCGGGACGCGACGGACCGTATCCGGGCCTTCCTCCATGCGCAGGGCAACAGCCTGGACCTTGGCGAGCTGCGGGGCGTCGGCACGATGCTCGACGCCGCGCTCGCGGAGGCCAATACCGTGAGCGTGGAGATCGGCGACAGGTGGCAGATCCTGGTCGTCGCGACAATGGACCCCCCGGAAGATCCCGATCCGACCCGGCTGACCGGGGCCTACCTGCTATCACCGGTCGCTCCGGTCGTGGTCGTGGCGGCGAGCTCGGTGGCGGTCAGCGTGGGTACGCCGGTGCGCCTCGGCTGGACCTCGACCGATGCCAATGCGTGCGTGGCCAGCGGTGGCGTTCCCGGCGATGGGTGGGCCGGACCGCATGCGACGAGCGGGCAGCATGATGTAACGTCCGGCGCGTCCGGCGTCGCGCACTACACCATGCGCTGCAGCGCGGGCCCGGTGGCCGGGGAGCATTCCGTCGTGGTGACGTTCACGCCGCGGCCGCCGACGGTGTCGCTGACGGCGTCGCCGGCGCAAGCGCGGGTGCGCGGGTCCGTGTCACTGCGCTGGACGTCGACCGACGCCGAGACGTGCGTCGCGACCGGCGGTCAGACCGGCGACAGCTGGACGGGCACACTGGCCACCGACGGAGAGACGCAGGTGCGCGGCATGACGCGCGGCGTCGCCGAGTACGGCATCCGCTGCACCGCGGGCGACCGGGTGACCGAAGCTCGCACGACGGTGAAGTTCACGAAGCGCGGCGGCGGCGGCGGCCTCGACGCGCTCGCCCTGCTGCTGCTCGGCTCAGCTGCGGCCCGGGCCTTGCGCCGGAGCGACGCCGGCCGGACCGCGCTCCCTAGACGTTGAAGCGGAAATGCATCACGTCGCCCTCGCGGACGGGGTACTCCTTGCCCTCGAGGCGCATCTTCCCGGCTTCCTTGGCGCCCTGCTCGCCCTTGCAGGCGATGAAGTCGTCGTAGCCGATCACCTCGGCGCGGATGAAGCCCTTCTCGAAGTCGGTGTGGATCTCGCCGGCGGCCTGCGGCGCAAGGGCACCCTTGTGCGTGGTCCAGGCCCGGACTTCCTTGGGGCCGACGGTGAAGAACGTGAGCAGCCCGAGCAGGTGGTAGGCCGCGCGGATCACGCGGTCGAGCCCGGGCTCGTGCAGGCCGAGTTCCTCGAGGAACGCCTGGCGGTCGGCCGGCTCGAGCTCGGCGATCTCCGACTCGATCGCGGCACACACCGGCACGACGTCGGCGCCCTCGGCATCCGCGCGCTTCTGCACGATGTCGAGGTACGGGTTGTCCTTGAAACCGTTCTCCGCGACGTTCGCCACGTACATGAGCGGCTTGATGGTGATGAGGTGCAGCTCGCGCAGCAGCGGTCGATCCGCCGCGTCCAGCTCGAGCGTGCGCGCCGGGTTGCCGGCGTCGAGGTGATCGCGCATGCGCTTCAGGATCTCGCGAAGCCGGATCGCGTCCTTGTCGCCCGTCTTGGCGGCCTTCTCGGCACGCTGCATGCCGCGTTCGACGGTTTCGAGGTCGGCGAGCGCCAGCTCGGTGTTGATGACCTCGATGTCGGAGAGCGGGTCGATGCGCCCCGCCACGTGCACGATGTCGTCGTTGACGAAGCAGCGCACCACCTGCGCGATGGCGTCGGTCTCGCGGATGTGCGCGAGGAACTTGTTGCCGAGCCCCTCGCCCTTCGAGGCGCCGGCCACGAGGCCCGCGATGTCCACGAACTCGATTGTCGTGGGCAGCACCTTCTCCGGCCGGGCGATGTCGGCGAGCGCCTTCAGTCGCAGGTCCGGCACCGGCACGACGCCCACGTTCGGGTCGATGGTGCAGAACGGATAGTTGGCGGCCGCGGCGTTCTGCGCCTGCGTCACCGCGTTGAAGAGCGTGGACTTGCCGACGTTCGGCAGTCCGACGATTCCGCATTTGATTCCCAAGAGCCCTCACCCGGCCCGACGGCCGATCTCACCCGCGGTGCGGGCGAGCTGAAAGAAGATCACTGCGCCGGTGGCTTCACGCTGTGCAGCGCGTGCATGGCCTTTTCAGACCCGTCGCGGACGAACACCGGCAGGGTCTGCAGCGCCGCGTCGATCGCCTGCAGCAGCGCCTGCTCGTCGGTCGGCACCGCCCGCTGCAGCACGTAGTCGATCACCTGCGACTTGTCGCCAGGGTGGCCGATGCCGAGCCGCAGTCGCCAGAAGTCCGGCCCGCAGTGCGTAATGGTGTCTCGCAGGCCATTGTGTCCGCCGTGTCCGCCGCCGAGCTTGAACCGTGCCGTGCCCGGCGGCAGGTCGAGTTCGTCGTGCACCACCAGCACTTCGCTGGCCGGCGCCTTGAGGTAGTCGAGCAGCGCGCGCACCGATCGCCCACTGCGGTTCATATAGGTCTGCGGCTTCAGCAGCACCACGTCGCGTCCGTCGAGCGGCACGCGGCAGACTTCGCCGTGGTAGCGCGCGTGCGAGCGGAACTGCGCGCCCAGTGCACGAGCCAGTGCATCCACGAACCAGAAACCCGCGTTGTGACGCGTGAGCCGGTGCTCCGGCCCCGGATTGCCGAGACCGGCAATGATCGCGAGCGGTGTGCCAGCCATGGTGCGGTCCCGGAAAAGACCGGGCCGCCCGCGAGGGCGGCCCGAGTCCAGTCCCGACGGTCGTTACTTCTTGCCTTCCTTGCCCTTGGCTTCGGCCGGCTTGGCCGCCGCCGCTGCCGGCTTGGCCGCAGCCGCACCCGCAGCCGGCTTGGCCGCAGCCGCCGCAGCCGGAGCCGCAGCCACCACCGCTCCGGCGGCTGCCTCGGCGCCCGGCGCCTCGGCCTCCTCGGCACGCGCATGGTGGATGGAGACCACCGGCGCGTCGCGGCCATGGGTGAGCTCGGGGATCTCGACCCCCTCCGGCATGCTGAGGTCGGACAGGTACAGCATCTGGTTCATGTCCAGCGCCGACAGGTCAACGTCGACGAACTCCGGCAGGTCCTTCGGCAGGCACAGCACCTCGACCTCGTTGCGCAGGTGCGAGACCACGCCGCCCTTCTTCACGCCCGGCGAGCCCGCGTCGCCCGCGAAGTGCAGCGGGATCTTGATGCGGATCTTCTCGTCCTCGAGCACCCGCTGCAGGTCCACGTGCAGCACGGCATTCTTCGCGGGATGGCGCTGCACGTCCTTCAGCACCGCGGCCTGGCTCACCTCGCCGACCTTCAGGTTGATGATGGTCGAGTAGAAGCGCTCGTTGTCGAGCATCAGCAGCAGGCGGGTGTGGTCGAGCGCGAGCGCGCGCGGTTCACGATGGCCACCGTAGAGGATGGCGGGCACCTTGTTCGCACGACGCAGGCGGCGGCTCGCACCTTTGCCCTCGGCATCGCGGAACTCGGCGGCGAGTTCGAAAGAAGTCTTCATGGATGTCTCCGTTTGTCGTCAGAAATGCCGCCCCGTCCGCGACCAGACTGGGGCAGCGCCAGGTCAATCGATGTACAGCGAGCTCACGCTCTCCTCGTCGCGGATGCGGCGCATCGTCTCCGCGAGCAGGCCCGCCACCGAGAGCTGGCGGACCTTGCGGCACGCGCGCGCGTCGTCGCGCAGCGGGATCGTGTCCGTGACCACCAGCTCGTCGAGCGCCGAGGCCTCGATGCGCGACACCGCCGGGCCCGAGAGCACCGGGTGCGTGATATAGGCCACCACGCGCTTGGCGCCCACGTCCTTCAATGCCTTGGCCGCGTGGCACAGCGTGCCCGCGGTGTCCACCAGGTCGTCCACCAGCACGCAGCTCTTGCCCTCGACCTCGCCGATGATGTTCATCACCTCGGACTCGTTGGCGCGCGGCCGGCGCTTGTCGATGATCGCGAGGTCGGCGTCGTCGAGCCGCTTGGCGATCGCGCGGGCGCGAACCACGCCGCCCACGTCCGGCGAGACCACCACGAGGTCGTCGTACTTCTGCCGCCAGACGTCGCCGAGCAGCACCGGCGACGCGTACACGTTGTCCACCGGGATGTCGAAGAAGCCCTGGATCTGGTCGGCGTGCAGGTCCACCGTCAGCACTCGATGCACGCCGGCGCCGGCGAGCAGGTTGGCGACGACCTTCGCCGTGATCGCGACGCGCGTCGCGCGCGGCCGACGATCCTGGCGGGCGTAGCCGAAATACGGCACCACCGCGGTGATGCGGCCTGCCGAGGCGCGGCGGCAGGCGTCCACCATCACGAGCAGCTCCATGATGTGGTCGTTGGCCGGCGGGCTCGTGGGCTGCACGACGAACACGTCGCGGCCGCGCACGTTCTCCATGATCTCGACCGTGACCTCGCCGTCGCTGAAGCGGCCGACGTGGGCGCGGCCGAGCGGCACCTGCAGGTAACGCGCGATATCGAGCGCGAGCTGCGGGTTCGCACTGCCGCTGAACACCGCGATGGTCGGGCTGTCCATCAAGGGACACTCTCCGTTTCCGCACGGCCCAGGGCGCCTCGGCCCCGTTCCGTCAGCCTCGATGGCTGGGGTGGAAGGATTCGAACCTCCGAATGGCGGGATCAAAACCCGCTGCCTTACCGCTTGGCGACACCCCACCGAATCCGTCAGCGGCGGCCGGCCCTCAGGTCCTGCTCGAGCCGGCGCCTCGCCTCCAGCGGCGAGCGGTTGTGGCCGCGCACCACGTAGCCCGTCCAGCGACCCGGCAGTTCCGCGAGCGCCGCCCGCGCGCTGGACTCGTCCGGCATCGCCGCGAACACGCAGGAGCCGGTGCCGGTGAGCCGCGCCGGTGCGAATCGCCCGACCCAGTCGAGCGCCTCGCCCACGGCGGGAAAGCGCCGCCGGACGACCGCCTCGCAGTCGTTCCGTCCGCCTGTCGTCAGGAAACCGCGAATTGTGATTACGGGGGTATCCCTTGTCAATTCAGGGGCCCCGAACACCGCCGCCGTGGACACCGCGGCGTCGGGGCGCACCAGCAGGTACACCGGCTCCGGCAGGTCGAGCGGCGTGAGCGCCTCGCCCACCCCCTCCGCCCACGCCGCCCGGCCACCCACGAACACCGGGACGTCCGCCCCGAGGCCGAGCCCGAGCGTGGCGAGCGCCTCCGATGCCAGGCCGCAGCCCCACAGCTCGTTGAGCGCGACCAGCACCGTGGCGGCGTCCGAGCTGCCCCCGCCCAGCCCGCCCTGCACCGGGATCCGCTTGCGGACCTCGATCGCCACGCCCCCGGCACCCGGGCATTGCCCGGCGAGCAGCCGCGCGGCCCGCAGCGCGAGGTCGTCTTCCGGGGCCACCCCGGGCACCTCGCCGACCCGCTCCACGGTGCCGGGCGGCCGCCGCCAGAAGCGCAGCTCGTCGGCCAGGTCGATGAACTGGAAGGCGGTCTGCAGCAGGTGGTAGCCGTCCGGCCGTCGCCCGACCACGTGCAGGAACAGGTTGAGCTTGGCCGGCGCCGGCCACGGCTCCGGGGCACCCAGCGGCTCGCCCGGCGACGCTTCCGTCGCCATCTTAAAGTCCCGGACCCGGGCGCGGCCCGCCGGGCCGGCAGGCACGGACCAGGCATCCACGATCACCCGGACACGGACGTCGCCGCGCGTGGCCGTGAACCGCTGCGGCAGCGACAGGCCGGCCGCCGTCGTGAAGGCGTCGTAGCCGATGCGCCAACCCGCCTGCTCGATCACCCGCCAGGGCGCGGCCGCGGCGTCGGTGACCTCGGCCGGCTGGTCCGGGGCCGGCACGCCCAGCATCCAGTAGCGCAGGCTGACCCAGGGCAACTCGGCCCCGAGGCGCGCCCGCAGTTCGGCCTGGGCGGCCTCGGCGTCCACGCTGCGCCCGGCGCCGTCGGCCACGGAAAGCGAGTCGGGCGTCGCCACGACACGCAGTGCACCAGCGCCGAACGGGCCGCGCAGGTCCAGCTGGCTGGTCTGCTCGCGCTGCTCCCAGACGAAGCCGCCGCTGCCCCCCTCGCCGCCGGCGGACAGCGCGATTCGACCGCTCGCGTTCCAGTAAGCGAGGGCCTGCGGATCCGGTCGTGCGGCGGGACCCGGACTGCGCGGCGCCGTCGCGCAGCCGACCAGCGCCAGCGACGCGAGGATCGCGAGCGCACCGCGCCTCACGGCCCGGCCTGCTCCAGGCGCTCCTTGAGTCGGGCGTCATCCGGCCGGCGCTCGAGCGCGTCCCGCCAGGTCTTGCGGGCGGCGGCCTGGTCGCCGAGCGCCCATTGCACCTCGCCGAGATGCAGGTCGATCTCGACATCCTCGTCGAGTTCGCTGGCGCGCTCGAGGTACCCGACGGCCTCCTTCAGGCGACCCTGCCGGAACGCCACCCAGCCCATGCTGTCGAGCACGGCGGCGCTGTCCGGCATCTGCACGAGCGCGGCGCTCACGAGGGCCGCGGCCTCATCCAGCTGGCGGTTGCGATCGGCGAGCGAATAGCCCAGGGCGTTCTGCACCACCGCGTCCCCGGGCCGGTCCTCCAGCATCCGGCGCAGGTCGCGGATCGCGGCGTCGGACTTGCCGGCTCGCTCGTAGGCGAACACACGCGCCATGCGCAGGTCCATGGAGTCCGGGTACTGCGCGAGGCCGGCGTCGAGGATCGCGAGTGCGCGGTCCGAATCGTCCATGCCCGTGGCGAGGCCGGCGCGCGCGGCGACGATGTCCGGCCCGCGTTGCGGGTGGCCGCGGGCGAACTCCTCGAGATGCGCGAGCCCGGCGTCGAGGCCAGCCTGATCGGCCTTGATGCGCGCCACCCGGCCCTGCGCCTGCAGTGCGAAGTCGCCGCCCGCCACGCGCGAGTAGTAGCGCAGCGCGCGCTCCGTGTCCTCGCGCCGGTCGGCGACGGCGCCGAGGAAATACAGTGCGTCGTAGGACTGCGCGCCTGTGGACAGCAGATCCTCGAACCTTGCCGCGGCGGCAACGAGGTCGCCGCGCTGCAGATCGAGCACCCCGAGGGCGCGCACCGCGCCTGGATACACGCGCTCGCCCGCGGCGAAGGGCGTCAGGATGGCGCGGGCCTCCTCGTCGCGCCCGACGCCTGCGAGCAGCAACGCGTACTCGAGCTGGGTGGACACTTCGGCGTTGGGCTCGAGCACCAGGTCATGGGCCATCTTGAGACCGGCTTCTTCCTCGCCGGAGGCGATCAGCGCCCGGGCCAGCATCATCTTCGCCGGCACCCAGTAGGGCGCGATCTCGGTCGCACGGCGCGCGCTGTCGAGCGCGAGCTTGAAATTCTCCGAGCGCAGCGCGGCGGCCGCGAGCGCATGGTGACCCTCGGCCACGTCCGGGTGCCGCGCGACCAGGCGACGGAAGAGCTCGGTCAGGTCCGGCGCGGTGCCGTGGCCCGTCAGCACCGGCAGCAGCGCGAGGAAGCCGGCGGCCGGGCTGATGTAGCCGCTCTCGATCATCAGCGCGAACTGCGCCTCGGCCTCGTCGAGCCGGTGCAGCGCCAGCGCCGCGACGCCCGCATGGCGCCGGGCCTGCTCGCTCGTGGGGTTGATCGCCAGCCAGCGTTCCGCCGCGAGCAGGGTCTCGCGGTACTGCGAGTGCTCGAACGCGAGTTCGGTGGCCTGCTGCGCGATCGCCTCGTCCTCGGCGGCCTCCGCGGCGCGGCGGTAGGCGCGTGCCGCCTCCGGCAGTTCATTTCGCTCCAGCGCTGCGTCGGCGTCGGCCAGCAGCGCCTCCGGATCGGCGGGAGTACTGTCGGTGCCGACCGGATCGACCGGCCCCGTGGCGCACGCCGCAAGCAGCAGCAGCGCCGCAGCAGCGGCAATCGGACGGACGCACGAGGAGGCGGTTCGCATGGCCCGCGCACTATAGCGGAAGCGCCGCCGAGCTTGTGTTGCACCCGGCCATGAACCAGAATTCCGCGCTTTCCGAGACCGGAAACCGGATGTCTCTCGTCGTCGTCGGCATCAACCACCGCACCGCACCGGTCGACGTGCGCGAACGCGTGGTCTTCGATCCGGCGCGCGTACCCGATGCTTTGCGCGAACTCGCCTCCCTCGACGAGATCGAGGAGGCGGTGATCGTCTCGACCTGCAACCGCACCGAGCTCTACTGCGTGACGGAATGCGGCGAAGCCGAGCTCGGCGACTGGCTGCAGAACTACCACCAGCTCGGCTCGAGCATCCGCCACTGCCTCTACCACCACGACGACATGCGCGCCGTCTCGCACGTGTTCGCGGTCGCCTCCGGCCTCGACTCCATGGTGCTCGGCGAGCCGCAGATCCTCGGCCAGCTCAAGGACGCCTACCGGGCGGCGCAGGAAGCGGGCACGACCGGGCCCGCTGCTCAACCGCCTCTTCCAGGCCGCGTTCTCGGTCGCGAAGCGGGTGCGCACCGAGACCGAGATCGGCGCCAACGCCGTGTCGGTGGCCTCGGCCGCCGTGGCGATGGCCAAGACCGTGTTCGCGAGCTTCGAGAACCGCACCGCGCTGATGGTAGGGCGCCGGCGAGACGATCGCGCTCGCGGCGCGCCACCTGCACGCCGACGGCCTGCGCCGCATGATCATCGCGAACCGCAGCGTCGAGCGCGCCCAGGAGCTGGCGGCCGAGTTCCAGGGCTTCGCGATCGGCCTCGACGACATCGGGGCGCACCTGCGCGAGGCCGACATCGTGGTCGCCTCCACCGCGAGCCCGCACGCGATCATCACCCGCGACATGGCCGCCGCCGCGCTGCGCGCGCGCAAGCGTCGCCCGATCTTCATGGTGGACATCGCCGTGCCGCGCGACATCGAGCCGGCGGTCGCCGAGCTCGAGGACGTGTACCTGTTCACCGTGGACGACCTGCAGTCCGTGGTGAACGAGAACATGGAGAACCGGCGGCAGGCGGCGCGCGAGGCCGACCGCATGATCGCCACCGAGGTCGACCGCTTCGAGCTGCAGCTGCGCACCCGCAGCGCGGCGCCCACGATCCGCCGCCTGCGCGACGAGGCCGAGCGGACGCGCGAGCACACGCTCGAGCAGGCGCGCCGCATGCTCGCCGCCGGCCGCGGAACCGACGAAGTGCTCGAGTTCCTCGCCGCCACGCTCACCAACCGCCTGATCCACGCGCCGAGCCAGCGCCTGCGCGAGGCGGCCGAGAGCGGCGACGAGCGGATCATCGGCGCCATCGCCGAGATCTACCGCCTCGACCGCGACGGATGAAGGACTCGGTCCGGCGCCGGCTCGAGCAGGCCGTCGAGCGCTTCGAGGAGGTGGGCGGGCTGCTCGCCGACCCCGAGGTGATCGGCGGCAGCACGCGCTTCCGCGACCTGTCCATGGAGTACGCGCGGCTCGAGCCGGTCGCGACGCGCTTCCGCGCCTTCCGCAGCCTCGAGGCGGAGCGCGCCGCCGCGGAGGAGCTGTCGCGGGGCGCCGACGCCGAGATGCGTGCGCTCGCCGAGGAGGAGCTGAAGGCCGTGGACGCCCGGCTCGAGGCGCGAGTCCCTCGAGCTCACCCGGCTGCTCATCCCGAAGGACGCCCGCGACGACAGCAACATCTTCCTCGAGATCCGCGCCGGCACCGGCGGCGACGAGGCGGCGATCTTCGCCGGCGACCTGTTCCGCATGTACTCGCGCTACGCCGAGCGGCAGGGCTGGCAGGTCGAAGTGCTGAGCGAGAGCGCCGGCGAGCACGGCGGCTACAAGGAGGTCATCAGCCGCATCGCCGGGCGCGGCGCGTTCTCGCGGCTCAAGTTCGAGTCGGGCACGCATCGCGTGCAGCGCGTGCCCGCCACCGAGGCGCAGGGCCGCATCCACACCTCCGCCTGCACGGTCGCGATCCTGCCCGAGCTCGACGAGGTCGAGGACGCGCCGCTCAATCCCGCGGAGCTGCGCGTCGACACCTACCGCGCCTCGGGCGCGGGCGGGCAGCACGTCAACAAGACCGACTCGGCGATCCGCATCACGCACCTGCCGACCGGCATCGTGGTCGAGTGCCAGGACGAGCGCTCGCAGCACAAGAACCGTTCGCGGGCGATGGCGCTGCTGCGCGCGAAGCTCGTCGAGTCCGAGCGCCAGAAGCAGAACGCGCAGCAGGCGCAGGAGCGCAAGCTGCAGGTCGGCTCGGGCGACCGCTCGGAGCGCATCCGCACCTACAACTACCCGCAGGGTCGCGTGACCGACCACCGCATCAACCTCACGCTCTACCAGCTGCCCGCCATCGTGGAAGGCGCGCTCGACGAGGTGATCGGACCGCTGCAGCAGGAGTGGCAGGCCGAGCAGCTCGCGGCACTCGACTGACCCCAAGGCCGGTCGCGCATGGCCACCGAAATCCGCTCGCTGATCGACGAAGGCACCGCGCGACTGGCGCGCGTGGCCGACGAGCCGCGCCGCGAAGCCGAAGTGCTGCTCGGCGCCGCGCTCGGCCGCCCGCGCGCCTGGCTGCTCGCGCACCCCGAGGAAGCGCATCCTCGACTGCGAGGCGACCGACCGCTACGAGGCGTTCATAACGCGTCGTGCGCTCGGGGAGCCGGTCGCCTACCTGCTCGGCGAGAAGGAGTTCTGGTCGCTGCCGCTCGCGGTCGGTCCCGGCGTGCTGATCCCGCGGCCCGAAACCGAGCGGCTGGTCGAGTGCGCGCTGGCACGCCTGCCCGCCGACCGGCCCTGCGACGTGCTCGACCTCGCGACCGGCAGCGGTGCGGTCGCGCTCGCCATTGCGGCGGAGCGGCCGCTCGCACGGATCCTCGCCACCGACCTGTCGGAGGCAGCCGTGGACACCGCCCGGGGCAATGCCGCGAAACTCGGTCTCACCCGGCGCGTCGAGGTCCGCGCGGGGGCCTGGTTCGCCCCTGCGGCGGGCCGGACGCTTCGGGGTCATCGTCAGCAACCCGCCCTACATCGCCGACGACGACCCGCGCGTGTCGCCGTCGGTGCGGCAGTACGAGCCGCGGCAGGCGCTGTTTGCCGGCGCCGACGGCCTCGTGGCCCTGCGCGCGGTCGTCGGCGAGGCGCCCGGTCATCTCGTCGCCCGGCGGCTGGCTGCTGGTCGAGCACGGCGACACGCAGGGCGCCGCCGTGCGTGAGCTGTTCGAGGCCGCCGGGTTCGGGCAGGTGCGGACGCACCGCGATCTCGCGGGTCGCGAGCGCTGCACCGAGGGCCGCCGTCCCGGCGGCGAGTCTTCTTCGGTTTTCGGCGATTCGATCGCCGGTCCATCCCGGTCAATATGACCGACTGCGGGCCTCCTGCCAGCCACCCGGACACCCTCGATGCACACCCCAGACTCCCTCGCGTCCCTGCTCGACGACTTCAAGCCCGACCCGGCTTCGCCGTACGCGGGCTCCGTGCAGAAGGCGCTGCTGCTCGCGCGACGCGTGCAGGAGCGCGCCCGCGCGCTGCAGACGCCGTCGGAGCGGCGCCAGCAGGCCGAGCTCGACCGAATGCTCCAGACGCCGTCCGACAAGGCGACGCTGGCACTGATGACCGACCAGGCGTTCCGCACCCGCGACCCGGCGCGCGCAGTGGAGCACCTCACGCACATCCTCGACGTGCAGGGCGTGCCGCGTTTCTTCGGCCCGGTCGACCGCACGCTGATGAAGGGCTTCCAGTCGTTCGGCGCCTACGTGCCCGGGGTCGCGCTGCCGCTGGTGAAGGAGCACATGCACAAGGAGACGGCCAACGTCATCCTGCCCGGCGAACAGGAGGTCCTCACCCGCCACCTGGGCGAGCGCCGCACCGAGGGCGTGCGGATGAACGTGAACTTCCTCGGCGAGGCGATCCTGAGCGAGCCCGAGGCCGAGCGCCGGCTGCAGCAGTACCTGCAGGGCCTGCAGTGGCCGGAGATCGAGGTGGTCTCGATCAAGATCTCGACGCTGTACTCGCAGATCTCGCCGCTGGCGCGCGAGCACACGGTGACGGTGCTGTGCGACCGGCTCGAGCGGCTGTTCCGCACCGCGGACCGCGCCCGGTTCACCCGGCCCGACGGCACGGTCGTGCCCAAGTTCGTGTACCTCGACATGGAGGAGTACCGCGACAAGGAACTCACCGCCGCGGCCTTCATGCGCACGCTCGACCGCGACGGCCTGCGTCACGTCCAGGCCGGCATCGCGCTGCAGAGCTACATCCCCGATTCGTACCGCACGCTGCTCGAGCTGCAGGCCTGGGCGCGCCGGCGCGTCGCGGACGGCGGCGGACGCATCACCATGCGGCTCGTGAAGGGCGCCAACATGGAGAGCGAGCGCGTCGAGTCCTCGGCGCGCGGCTGGCCGCAGGCGCCCTACCGGACCAAGCTCGAGACCGACGCGAACTACAAGCGCATGGTCGAGGAGGTCATGAAGCCGGAGAACCTCGCGGCGATGAACGTGGGCGTGGCCTCGCACAACCTCTTCGACCTCGCGTACGGCCTGGTGCTCGCACACGAGCGCGGCGCGCTCGACCGGGTGCAGTTCGAGATGCTCGAGGGCATGGCGAACGCGCAGCGTCGCGCGCTGTTCGAGCTGACGCGCAACCTGCTGCTGTACGCGCCGGCCTGCCGGAAGGAGAACTTCATCAACGCGATCGGCTACCTGGTCCGGCGGCTCGACGAGAACACGGGGCCGGAGAACTTCCTGCGCCACGCCTTCAAGATCGAGGTGGACAGCCCCGAGTGGCGGCAGCTCGAGCAGGGCTTCCTCGCCGCGTTCGACGCCATTCCCCGCACGGGCGACGCGCCGCGCCGCGACCAGGACCGCAACCAGCCGCCCGCCGTGCCGCCGGCCCTCGCGCGCGGCTGGCAGCACCTCGAGAGCGAGCCGGACACGGACTTCGCGCTGCCGCAGAACGGCGAGTGGGGCGAGCGCATCGTGGCCCGCTGGGAGCCGCGCCACGGCGACGCGGCGGTGCAGGTGCCGCTGGTGATCGCCGGGGAGGCGCTGTTCGACGGACGACCGGTGCGCGACTGCCTCGACCCGTCGCGACCGGGCGTGGTCGCGGGACGCTACCGGCAGGCGACGGACGCCGACGTCGCGCGTGCCGTGGAGTGCGCCGCCGACGATCCCGACGGCTGGCGCGCCCTGCCCGTCGAGCAGCGCTTCGAACTGCTGGGCCGGGTCGCGCAGGAGCTGCGCGTGGCGCGCGGCGACCTGATGGGCGCGGCGCTCGCCGACGGCGGCAAGACGCTGATGGAGTCCGACCCCGAGGTCTCCGAGGCGATCGACTTCCTGGAGTTCTACCGCGACTCGGCGCGCTGGTGGCAGCAGATGCCCACGGTCAAGGCCCGTCCGAAGGGCGTCGTGGTCGTGGTGCCGCCGTGGAACTTCCCGGTCGCCATCCCCTGCGGCGGCGTCGCGGCGGCGCTCGCGGCCGGCAACACCGTGATCATCAAGCCCGCTTCCGACGCCGTGCTGGTCGCCTGGGAGATGTGCCAGTGCTTCTGGCGCGCCGGCGTGTCGAGGAAGGCGCTGCAGTTCCTGCCCTGCTCCGGCGCCCGCGAAGGCCGCAAGCTCGTCAACCACCCGAAGGTCGACGCCGTGATCCTCACCGGCGGCACCGAGACCGCGCTCACGATGCTCGGCGACAACCCGCGGCTCAACCTGTTCGCCGAGACCGGCGGCAAGGACGCCACCATCGTCACCGCGGTCTCCGACCGCGACCAGGCCATCAAGCACATCCTGCACTCCGCGTTCAGTCACGCGGGACAGAAGTGCTCCGCGACCTCGCTGCTGCTGCTGCAGGCCGAGGTCTACGACGACCCGGCGTTCCGCCGCTCGCTGTGCGAGGCGGTGCAGAGCCTCAAGGTCGGCTCCGCCTGGGAGCTCGACACGAAGATGGGGCCGATGATCAAGCCGCCGTCCGGCGACCTCGAGACCGCGCTCAAGGTGCTCGAGCCCGGCGAGGAATGGGCCGTCATGCCGCAGCCCGTCGAGGGCAACCCGTGCCTGTGGACGCCCGGCGTGAAGTACGGCGTGCGCCCCGGCAGCTACACGCACATGACCGAGTTCTTCGGGCCGGTGCTCGCCGTGATGCGCTTCGAGACGCTGGCCGAGGCGGTGCGACTCGTGAACCAGACCGGCTACGGGCTCACCAGCGGACTCGAGAGCCTCGACGAGCGCGAGTGGGACTACTGGAAGGAGCACATCCGCGCCGGCAATCTCTACATCAACCGCGTCACCACCGGCGCGATCGTGCTGCGGCAGCCCTTCGGCGGCATGGGCAAGTCCGGCTTCGGCCCCGGCATGAAGGCCGGCGGGCCGAACTACGTCGCGCAGTTCATGGACTTCGAGGACGTCGCCACGGTCCCGGCCGGCGGCACGCCGCGCTCGCCGATGCTGGCGGCGCTGTGCCGCGGGCTGGCGGCGCGGTCGCAGGCGGGCGATGAACGCATCGTCGCGGCCGCCGTGAGCTACGAGCACAGCCAGCGCGAGGAGTTCGGCGTCGAGCACGACCACTTCCGACTGGTCGGCCAGGACAACGTGCGGCGCTACCTGCCGGTCGGGGCGGTGCGCGTCCGCGTGCACGCGGACGACACCGCCTTCGACGTGTTCGCACGCGCGTGCGCGGCGCAGGTCGCGGGCTGCCGCGTCGTGGTGAGCACGCCGCCCGGGCTCGAGCTGCCGGCCGTCGGGCGGCTCGCGGAACTCACCGAGTCCTGGGCGGGCGCGATCGAGTTCGTCGAGGAATCGGACGCGCAGCTCGCCGAGGCGATCGGCGGCGGCCAGGTGGACCGCGTGCGCTACGCGGCCCCCGGCCGCGCCTCGCTCGAGGTGCTGCAGGCGGGCAACGCCGCCCACGGCTGCGTCGTGAGCGTGCCCGTCTCCGCGGAGGGCCGGCTCGAGCTGCTGTGGTACCTGCGCGAGCAGAGCATCAGCACGGACTACCACCGCTACGGCAACCTCGGCATCCGCGCGGACGAAGCGCGCGCGGAAGTCCCGTGACGACGCCCCCGGTCGCGAGCACGCCCCGGGACACGCCCTCCGTGGTCGGGGTCGCGCTGCGCGACCTCAACCGCCTGCGCGCCGTGGCGGTGATCGTCGCGAAGCACGGCTTCGGACCCCTGCTGATGCGCATTCCGCTCGCCCGGCGGCTGTTCGAGCGGCCGCCCGAGGGCGACCGCGCGCTGCGCGAACTCACGGCGCCGGTGCGCTTCGCCAAGCTGCTCGCGGCGCTCGGGCCCACGTACATCAAGCTCGGGCAGATCCTCTCGATGCGCAAGGACCTCCTTGCGCCGGACTGGATCGCGGCGCTCGAGACGCTGCAGGACGACGCGCCGCCCCTGCCGTTCGCGGCGATCCGCGAGCAGGTCGAGACCGGCCTCGGCGGCACGCTGCAGGATCTGTACGCGTCGTTCGACGAGGTGCCGCTCGCGACGGCCTCCATTGCGCAGACGCACCGTGCGCGCACCCGCGACGGCGACGAGGTGGTCGTGAAGGTCCAGCGGCCCGGCATCGAGACGACGATGCGCTCGGACCTCGACCTGCTCTACCTGGCCGCGCAGATCCTGGAGGCCAGCATCGACGAGATGCAGATCTTCGGCGTCGTGCCGGTGATCGAGGAATTCGAGAAGGGACTGCTCAAGGAACTCAACTTCAACCAGGAACTCTCGAACCTGCTCGAGTTCCAGCGCAACCTCGACCCGTCGCGCAAGGTCTCGGTGCCCCGTCCCTACCCGGAGCTGTCGACGCGCACCGTGCTGACGATGCAGTTCTTCGCGGGCCGGCCGATCCGCAAGCTCGCGCCGAAGAGCGCGGAGGCGCAGGCCGTCGTGAACGAGATCGTGCACGCCGCGCTCAAGCAGGTGCTCGTGGACGGCGTCTTCCACGGCGATCCGCACGCCGGGAACCTGCTCTACGGCGAGGACGGCACGGGTCTGCATGATCGACCTCGGCATGGTCGGCCGCGTCTCGCAGGAGCAGCGCGACGACATCGTGACGCTGATGATCGCCGCGATCGCGAACGACGCCACCACCATCGCGCGCGTGCTGCTCAAGATGGGCACGCCGACGCAGCGCGTGAACCTGAACGAGCTCAAGGCCGACATCGAGCGCATCCGCGAGGAGTACCTCGTGGTGGAGAACTTCGGCGAGTACGACTCGGCGGGCTTCATCGAGGCCTTCAGCAAGGCGGCCGGCCGCTACCGGATCAAGCTCGCCCGGGACATGGCCATCCTGGCGAAGGCGGCCGCGACGCTCGAGGACATCATCCGCACGCTCCATCCCGAGGTCGACCTCGTCGGCATCGCCCGGCCGTTCCTCGACGACATCGTGAAGCGGCGGCTGTCACCGCAGCGCATCCTCGGGGAGATGATGAGCGAGGCGACCGGCCTCGGCTCGATGCTGCGCACCGTGCCCGGCCAGATCGACCAGCTGATGCACGACTTCGAGACCGGGAACATCATGGTCCGTGCGGTCACCCCCGAGCTCGACGACCTGCCGAAGCGACTGCACGCGCTGGGCGGACGGATCGCCCTTGCGGCGTTCGCATCGGCGACCACGATCGCGACCGCGATCGCGGTGCCCGAGACCACCGAGTCGACGCCGCGACTCATCACGGCGGCCGTGCTGGCGTTCGCGGCGGTGACGAGCTGGGTGTCGCTGCTGGTCTGGCACTGGTTCGGCCAGGGCAAGCCGATGAGGCTGACGCCGCTGCTGCGGTTCTTCCGGCGCTGAGCGCGGCGCGGCGAGGTCAGTCGCGCGAGGAATCGTCCGCGAGTCGCCGGCGCTGCAGCTTGCCCGCCGCATTGCGCGGCAACGCGTCCACGCAGCGGAACTCGCGCGGCTGCTTGAAGCCCGCGAGCCGGCTGCGGCAATGCCGCTGCAGCGCCTCGATGTCGTGCGCCGCGCCGGGCGCGACCACGACCCAGGCCACCACGCGCGCGCCGAGGTCGGCATCGGGGATGCCGGCGACCCCCGCGTCGTCCACCGACGGATGCTCCATCAGCACCGCCTCGATCTCGGCCGGATAGACGTTCTCGCCGCCCGAGACGATCAGGTCGTCGCGCCGGTCGAGCACCTGCAGGCCGCCCTCGGCGATCGAGGCAGCCGATGTCGCCGGTGTGCAGCCAGCCGCCCTGCAGCGCGCGCGCCGTGGACCTCGGGATCGTGCAGGTAGCCCTGCATCACGGTCGGTCCGCGCACGAGGATCTCGCCCGGCGTGCCGGGCGGCAACGTCGCGGCCGTCGTGGACGATTCGCAGTTCCGTGCCCTGCAACGGCCGCATCGGTCGCGGCTGCGTCGCGCCGGACGGCGGCGGAGGCGCGGTCGCGACCTGCGAGCAGGCCTCGGTGAGGCCGTAGGTGGGGCAGACCGGGTAGCCGGCGGCGAGCGCGCGCGCGAGCAGTTCCGGCGCTGCGGCGGCGCCGCCGAGCAGCAGCACCCGCAGCCCGGGCGGCGCCGGGCGCCCGCGGCGGTGCGTGAGCAGCCGCGACAGCATCGTGGGCACCAGCGACACGCCGGCGATGTCGCCGGTGTCGAGCGCGTCGCTGACTTCGGCGACATCGAAGCGCGGCAACAGCCGCACCGGACCGCCGAACCGCACGCTGCGCATCAGGATCGACAGGCCGCCGACGTGGAACAGCGGCATGCAGGCGAGCCAGCGCCCCTCGACGACGGGGCCGAGGCGCTCCTCCGCGGCCTCCGCGCTGGCGAGGAAGTTGGCCCGGCTCAGGCACGCGCCCTTGGCGCGCCCGGAGGTGCCGGAGGTGTAGAGCACGGCGAGCGTCGCGTCGTCGTCCGTGGCGCCGCCCTCCCCCGGCAGCGCGCCGCGAGGCGCAGGCAGCGCATCGAACGCCGGTGCGACGACGGCCTGCAGGCCGGGCACCTGCGCCGCGAGATCCGCGAGTCGCACATCGCCCGCCGCGCCCAGCAGCCAGTCGACATGCGCGTCTGCGAGCTGCTGCGCGAGTTCGCCTGCAGTGAGCCGGAGGTTGAGAGGCAACACCGTGCGACGCGCGAGCGCAATGGCGTGGAACCACGCCGCGAACTCTGCGTCGCCCTCCATCAGCAGGCCGATCGGTGTGTCGCCCGGCGGCGCCGTCGCGTGGACGTACGCGGCCCCGCGGCGCGCGCGTTCGAGGAGATCGGCGAAGGTCCAGCGTGCCGGCGGCGGTCTCGAGTGCCGGCGCGTCCGGGGTGCGTGCGGCCCGCCACGCGCAGGTCGCAGCGCCCGGTCACGGCGTGATCCCGAGCCCGGGAGCGTCGGACAGCTCGGCCCGTCCGCCGCGGCACGCGACGGGTTCCGCGACGTCCGACACGAACAGTCCCGCCGTGCACAGGCCGTGCACCGCGGACGGATCGCCCCAGGCCGCGGCGCAATGCAGTGCATGGCGGGCGCCGACCGCGCTCTCGAAGGTGTGCGAGAACACGACCTCGACGCCCGCCTGCCGGGCCGCGACCGCGATCTCGAGCGCGCGCGCCGGACCGCCGAGCGTGGCCGGCTTCAGCACCACGACGTCCACCGCCGCCGTCGCAATCAGTCGCCGCGCGCCCGCCTCCGTGGCCACCGATTCGTCCGCCGCGAGGCGCGTCGCCGCGTCGCGATGCAGTTGCGCCATCCCCTCGAAGTCGTCGGCCGCGAGCGGCTGCTCGACGTAGTCGAAGTCGAAGTCCGCGAGCGCGGCGAGTGCCGCGCGGGCCGTGGACAGGTCCCAGGCGCCGTTCGCGTCGCCCCGCAGCCTGACCGCGGCCCCGAGGCCCTCGCGCGCTGCGCGTGCCCGCGCCACGTCTTCCGCGAGCGTCGCGGCGCCGAGCTTGATCTTCGCCGCGCGGTGACCCGCCGCGCGCACGCGGGCCGCCTCCTCGCGCAGCGCGTCGGAGTCGCGCGCCACGAGCAGCACGCTCGTCGGCACGTCACGCAGCACCGCGCGTTGCACGGCGCCGCACGCGACGCGGTGCAGCGCGCCGACGCGGGCCGCGAGCAGCTCGGCGAGCGGCTGTCCGGCGCGACGCGCAGCGAGATCCCACAGCGCGCCCTCCACCGCCGCACGCGCGGCCGGTGCCACGCAGAGCTGCGCGTCGAGACCGCGCGGCCACTCGCCGGGCTCCAGCGGCTCGCCTCGCACAGCAGCGACTCGGCGTCCTCGAGCGCCGCGAGAGCCTGCTCCGCGGTCTCGGTGCCGAAGCCCGGCCACGGCGCCGCCTCGCCGAAGCCGGCGACACCGTCGGCATCGCGCAGCTCGAGCAGCACGCTCTCGCGTTCGGTGAAATCGCCGCGGGCCGTGCGCATCGGCCGCGTGAAGCGCAGCCGCACGAGTCTCGACCGCGCGGCGACCCGCTTCACCACGCCAGGCCGAGTGCGAACAGCAGGCCGAACACGACCTCGAGATGGGCGGTGCGCACGAGGCAGCCGTTCAGCGCCAGCCCGCGCTCGTGCCGCATGCGTCGCGCGAGCTGCAGCGCCAGCGGCAGCGACAGCCACGGCAGCAGCACCCACGCGTCGGCGAGGCCGCGCCACAGCAGCAGCAGCGGCACGGCGTACGCGACGATGAGCAGCAGCAGGTAGTAGCTGCGCGTCGGGCCGTCGCCGAGCCGCACCGCCAGCGTGTGCTTGCCCGGCGCGCGCATCGGTCTCGATGTCGCGCAGGTTGTTCACGACCAGGATCGCCGTGGCGAGCGCGCCGATCGGGATCGACGCGAGCAGTGCGAGCGGCGACACCGACAGCGCCTGCACGAAATACGTGCCGGCCACCGCGCCCGGGCCGAAGAACACGAACACGGAGAGATCGCCGAGCCCGAGGTAGCCGTAGGGCTTCGGCCCGCCGGTGTAGAGGTACGCCGCGGCGATCGACAGCAGGCCGAGCGCCAGCACCGGCCAGCCGGCGACCCAGGTGAGGTACAGGCCCACCGCGGCCGCACCGGCGAACGCGAGCCACATGGCGCGCTTCATCTGCGCGGCGCTGATCCAGCCCTGCTGCGTCGCGCGCTGCGGGCCGAGGCGATCGGCGTTGTCGGCGCCGCGCTCGAAGTCGAACACGTCGTTGGCGAAGTTGGCGCCGACCTGCAGCAGCGACGCGCCGACGAGCGCGGCGAACGCCGGCCCCGCCGCGAACGCGCCGTCCGCCCAGGCGGCGCCCGTGCCGACGAGCACCGGCGCGGCCGACGCGGTGAGCGTCGCCGGCCGGATCGCCAGCCACCACGCCGAGCGTGCGCTTACGGACGCCATGGGAAGCGCGAGAAGTCGGGCGGGCGCTTCTCGTTGTAGGCGTCGCGTCCCTCCTGCGCCTCCTCGGTCATGTAGAAGAGCTGGGTCGCGTGGCCGGCCAGTTCCTGGATGCCCGCCTGCCCGTCGAGCTCGGCGTTGAAGGCGGCCTTGAGGCAGCGGATCGCGAGCGGGCTGTGCGTGCAGGATGCGCCGGCCCCAGGCCACGGCCGTCGCCTCGAGCTCGGCGAGCGGCACCACCTTGTTCACGAGCCCCATCGCGAGCGCCTCCTGCGGCGTCGTACTGCTCGCACAGGTACCAGATCTCGCGCGCCTTCTTCTGCCCGACGATGCGCGCGAGGTACGAGGAACCGAAGCCGCCGTCGAAGGAGCCGACCCGCGGGCCGGTCTGGCCGAAGCGCGCGTTGTCGGCGGCGATCGTGAGATCGCAGACCACGTGCAGCACGTGGCCGCCGCCGATCGCGTAGCCCGCGACCGCCGCGATCACGACCTTCGGCAGCGAGCGGATCAGCCGCTGCAGGTCGAGCACGTTGAGGCGCGGCACGCCGTCGTCGCCGACGTAGCCCTCGTTGCCGCGGATGCGCTGGTCGCCGCCGGAGCAGAACGCGAGGTCGCCCTCGCCCGTGAAGAGGATCACGCCGATGCTGTTGTCCTCGCGCGCGCGCGTGAACGCGTCGATCAGCTCGAACAGCGTCTTCGGCCGGAAGGCGTTGCGCACCTCGGGACGGCAGATGGTGATCTTCGCGAGCCCGCCGTCCCGCTCGTAGCGGATGTCCTCGTAGGCGCGCACCGTCTGCCAGTCCGGGCGGGTGGACGGCGGCGTGCAGGTATCAGTCATGACGCGATCTCCTGGACCGAACTCGATGGGATAGGGGGCGCCGGGCGCTCGACCCGGCGCATGAAATCCCGGGCCGCGCGCAGGAAGGCCTCGGGCTGCTCGAGGTGCACGGCATGGCCCGCGTCCGCGATCTCGCAGACCTCGGCCTGCGGCAGACGGCGCGCGAGGTCGTGGGCCAATGCCACGAAGCGCGCGGTCGAGCGCGCCCGCGACCAGCAGCACGGGCACGCTGCAATCCGGGCAACGAATCGAACAGCGGCGGCTGCGCGCCGGGACCGAGCGCGCGCAGGCTCGCCGCCAGCTCGCGGGCATCGTTCGCGAGGCGCGCGCGGCGCTGCGGCCGCGAGGAAGCCGGGCCCGAGGCGGCGCTGCGATTGCGAACAGCGGCTGCGCCAGCCACTCGTCCACGAAGGCCTCGACGCCGTTGGCCTCGATGCGCGCGGCGAGCGCCTCGTCGGCGCGGCGGCGTGCCTCGCGCTCGACGGGGTCCTCGATGCCGGCGCGTGCACCCATCAGCACCAGCGAGGCCACGCGCTCCGGGTGGCGCACGGCGCAGCCGAGCGCCAGCCGCGCGCCCATGGAATAGCCGAGCCAGTGGGCCCGGCGCGTGGCCTGCGGACTCGAGCGTCGCGACGAGGTCGTCCACGCAGTCGTCGAAGTCACGACCGACGGCGCCGCGCCTCGCCCACGGAGCGACCGTGCCCGGGCAGGTCGGGCGCCAGCGTCTCGAACTCCTGCTCGAAGGCACTCGCCACGCCCGCGAGGCTGCGGCCGCTGCCGGTGAACCCGTGCAGCAGCACCAGCGCCGGACCCCGGCCGCGGCGCTCGACGTGCAGCGGACGCCCGCTCACCGCAGCGACCCCCGGCGCAGGCCCGCGCGCACGGCCTCGTGCAGCGCGCCGTGGAACGCGGTGTTCGCGGCGCGATCGACCGGCACCTCGATCACGTGCCGGCCGCCGCCGAGCGCGCGCGCGAGCGCCGCTTCGAACGCCGCGGCCGAATCGGCCCGCACCGCCTCCCAGCCGAGGCCGCGCGCCAGCTCGGCGAGGTCGAGCCCGTGCGGCACCGCGAACAGTCGCTCGAACACGGCGCGCGGCGCGCTGCGTGCCACGGGCAGGTACTCGAAGATGCCGCCGCCGTCGTCGTTGCTCACCACGATGGTGAGATCGGCGCCCTGCAGTCGGCCGGCGAGCACGCCCGACAGGTCGTGCAGGAACGCGAGGTCGCCGCACCACAGCACGGTGGGTACGCCGAGCGCCGCCGACGCGCCGAGCGCCGCGGACACCTGGCCGTCGATGCCGTTCACGCCGCGGTTGGCGAGCACGCGCAGGCGCTCGCGTCGCGGGCCGGCGAAGGTGTCGATCTCGCGGATGGCCATGCTGTTGGCGGCATAGAGCGCCGCGCCCTCCGGCAGGCGCGCCCACAGCGACTGCGCGAGCTGCGGCGTCAGGAAGCGCGGGTCGGCAGCGAGCGCCTCGACCAGCGCCCCGCGCGCGATCCGGTCGGCCTGCCGCCACTGCTCGCCCCACGCGCGCGCTCGCGGCGGACGGTTGGCCGGCCCCGGCTGCAGCCAGTGCGCAGAAGCCCCGAGAGCCCGCGCGGAACACGCGGCTCGCCCGGTGCTGCGGGTCGCGGAAACCGGCGGCCGGATCCACCAGCCAGACCTCGGCCGAGGCGTGGCTCGCCATCCACGCCGCGACCGCCGCGCTGGTCGGCTGGCCGCCGAATCGCACGATCAGGTCGGGACGCAACGCCGGCGGCGACCGCCGGATCGCGCAGCAGCAGGTCGGCGCCGTGGACCAGCGACCCCTCGAGCGCCGCGCCCGCGCGCAGCCCCGAGGCGGGATCCGCGATCACCGGCCAGCCGAGTGCGCGCGCGAGCGCGCGCGGCGGCCTCGGCCAGCGACGCGTCCCAGGCGTCGGGCCCGAACACCAGCACGCCGCGTGCGACGGCGCCGAGCTGCGCGCGCGAGCGCGCCGGAGCTGTCCTCGAGCACCTGCGTCAACGTCGCGAGCTCGTCCGCAGTCACGGCGCGCTCGAGCAGCGGCTCCGCCTCCAGCGAGGCGGGCAGCAGCGGCTCGCGGAACGGCAGGTTCAGGTGCACCGGTCCCGGCGCGGGGCCCGTGGCCTCGCTCACCGCGCGGCGCGCCAGCGCCCGTGCATAGCGCTCGCCCGCGCCGCCCTCCGACGGGCAGGGCGCCTCCTCGCTCCAGCGCGTGAAGCCCGCGAACAGCGTGCGCTGCTCCATGGTCTGCGCGGCGCCCCAGGCGCGCAGCTCCGGCGGCCGGTCCGCGGTCAGCACGATCAGCGGCACGCGCGCCTGGGCTGCCTCGGCCACGGCGGGCAGGAAGTTCGCGCCGGCCGTGCCCGACGTGCACACCAGCACCACCGGCCGGCCGGTGGCCTTCGCAGACCCGAGCGCGTGGAAGCCGGCGTTGCGCTCGTCGATGTGGACGCGTGTGCGCGAGGCCCGGCTGGGCGGCCACGGCCAGCGCGAGCGGCGTCGATCGCGAGCCCGGGCAGAGGACGGCCGTGGCGACACCGGCAGCGTGCAGCTCGTGCACCAGCGTGCGGGCGAACGCGAGATTGGCGGCGCCGGCGTCGTGCGCGTCGGTCGGTCGGTTCATCAGGGCGCTCCCCAGAGCAGCGGGCCCAGCACGGTGCGCAGCTTGAGCTCGGTCTCGGTGAATTCGGCCCGGGGCTCCGAGCGGGCGACGATGCCTGCGCCCGCCCAGGCCGTGGCGCAGCGTCCGCGCACCAGGGCCGAGCGCAAGGCTACATCAAACTCCCCGTCGCCGTTCGACTGCAGGAAGCCCACCGGGCTCGCGAACCAGCCGCGGTCGATGCCCTCGTGCTCGACGAGCCACTGCAGCGCCGCCTCGCGTGGCGCACCGCCGACCGCGGGCGTCGGATGCAGGCGCGCGGCGAGCTCGAGCAGCGACACCGGCGCATCGGGCGCGGCGGCGCGCGCGCAGTTCGGTGCACAGGTGCTGGACGGTGCGGGTCCGCAGCAGTCGCGGCTCGGGCGCGACCTCGACGGCGTCGCAGCACTCGGCCAGCGCCGACTGCAGGTGACGGACCACGAAGGCGTGCTCGTCGCCGTTCTTGCGGCTGTCGCAGAGCGCCTCGCCGAGCGCGCGATCGGCGGACTGCGAGGCGCCCCGCGGCGCCGTCCCCGCCAGCGCCACGGTCGCGACGGTGGCGCCTTCGACGCGGACCAGTTGCTCCGGGCTCGCGCCGAGGAACACCGCCTCGCCCTCGC
This sequence comes from uncultured Gammaproteobacteria bacterium, assembly GCA_963754125.1. Taxonomy (GTDB): domain Bacteria; phylum Pseudomonadota; class Gammaproteobacteria; order Steroidobacterales; family Steroidobacteraceae; genus RPQJ01. The sequence continues at coordinate 437,735 of CAVWEX010000002.1, read as the reverse complement.
CCACGGCGAACAGCGTGCAGGCGGGGAAGCGCTCGCGCAGCGCGACCAGCCACGCGACCGGGTCGATCGCCGAGCGCGCGGTCAGGTGCACGGCGCGCGCCACCACCACCTTCTGCAGCACGCCCGCGCGGATGTCGGCGAGGGCACGCTGCACGCGCGCGACGTAGGCGTCCGGCCCGCCGTTGCCGATCTCCGCCGGGCCGCGCACCGGATGACCGAACATCAGCGGCCGCGGCTGCAGCGCCTCCCAGCGGCTGCCGAGGCGGGCGTCGCGCACGTAGCGATCGCCCTCGCGCCAGTACGCGAGTTCGGGCAGCCGCAGCTCACCGTCGGGGAATCCGTGCCACAGCTCGGTCTCGCGGCGCGAGGGCGCGAAGGAGAAGCCGCCGACCAGGTGCCCGATCCGCGGGCCGGGGCCCTGCCAGTCGAGGCCGGCGAAGACCTCCTCGGCACCGGCCTGCGCCCGGCTGAATCGATCCGGTCCCGCGACGGTCACGCGCGCCGCGCAGCCGACGCCGACGCGGAACCGCTGCGCCGCCGGCTGTTCCCAGTAGAAGCGCGGCGCCGTCCCCGCCGCGGCGAAGACCTGCAGCGGGTCGAGCGGCTCGCACGGCTCCGAGCGGAATGCGAGGGACGGCGCGGTCACGGGCGGCGCACTCCGACCGACGCGCGACGCACCGCGCCCCGGGACACCGCAATGATTTCAGGCCGAAACTGCCGCACGTGCGCGATCCGCTCCTCCGCCCGGGCCGGCACGGCCCGCGACAACCCGTCACGTTACCGGCTGGGACGCCCACCGCGTCAAGTCGGGGCGTATCGCGTCGCGCCGGGCCCATGCCGGGGGCGTGACTTCGGGCCCGCCTGCGTTCACTATTCCGCCCCTTTCCCGACTCCCGACGGACCCGCGCCATGATTCGATTCGAGACCACGCTCGGCAGCTTCACGGTCGAACTCTTCGAGAAGGAAGCGCCGATCAGCGCCCAGAACTTCCAGGACTACGCGGACGCCGGGCACTTCGACGGCACGGTCTTCCACCGCGTGATCCCGGGTTTCGTGGTGCAGGGCGGCGGCCTGACCGCCGACATGAAGCCGAAAGCCACCCGCGCGCCGATCCGCAACGAGGCCGACAACGGCCTCAAGAACCGCCGCGGCACGCTCTCGATGGCGCGCACCAACGACCCGCACAGCGCCACCTCGCAGTTCTTCATCAACCTGGTGGACAACGCCTTCCTCGACCCGGGCCGCGGCGGCGCGGGCTACGCGGTCTTCGGCCACGTCACCGAGGGCATGGACGTCGTGGACAAGATCGCGGCCGCGAAGACCGGCAACAAGGGCGGCCACCAGGACGTGCCGGTCACGCCGATCGAGGTCAAGAGCGCCCGTCGGATCACGCCCGCCGGCTGATCGGCGCCCGGCGCCGCGCGCCCTGCTCGCCCAGCCGCGAAATCCATTGGCGAAACGTCGTCGCAAGGGACTCTGGGCGCGGCTCGGGCGCGCTGCCGTGCTCGCGCTCGTCGCCTGGGCGGCTCGTCACGGTGACGGCCGTCGTCGCGCTGCGCTGGGTGAACCCGCCGACCACGGCCTTCATGCTGCGCGATCGCATCGGCGCCGTCCTGGGCGGCGAGGACAGGCTACGAATTCCGGCACGACTGGCGCGACTGGGACCAGATCTCGCCCCACGCGGCGCTCGCGGTCGTGGCGGCCGAGGACCAGAAATTCCCGTGGCACCGCGGCTTCGACCTCGAGCAGATCGACAAGGCGCTCGCCGACCGCGAACGCGGCCGCCGCGTCCGCGGCGCGAGCACCCTGAGCCAGCAGGTGGCCAAGAACCTGTTCCTCTGGCCCGGCCAGAGCTGGTTCCGCAAGGGGCTGGAGGCCGGGATCACCGTGCTGATCGAGCTCGCCTGGCCCAAGCAGCGCATCCTCGAGGTGTACCTGAACGTGGCCGAGTTCGGCCGCGGCACCTGGGGCGTGCAGGCGGCGAGCCAGCGCTATTTCGGCCGGGACGCGGCCCGGCTGACGCAAGTCGCAGGCCGCGCTGCTCGCCGCGGTGCTGCCCGCACCGAAGCGCTACCGGGTCGATGCGCCGGGGCCGTACGTCCGCAAGCGGCAGGCGCTGGATCGAGCGGCAGATGGCCGCACTCGGCGGGCCGGCCTACCTGTCAAAATTGCAGTGATCGATCGCACTCCGGGCGCGGAGCCCTCCATGACCACGACGACACGCATCGCCATCATCGGCGCCGGGCATTCCGGGATCTGCATGGGCATGCAGCTGAAGCGCGCCGGCATCCACGACTTCGTGATCCTGGAGAAGGGCGCCACGCTCGGCGGCACCTGGCGGGACAACACGTATCCCGGCGCCTCCTGCGACGCGCCGTCGTACCTCTACAGCTTTTCCTTCGCGCAGAAGACCGACTGGAGCCGCCGCTTCGCCTGGCAGTCGGAACTGCTCGCCTACTCGGTCGAGTGCGCGGTGCAAGCGGGGCTGATGCCGCACTGCAGGTTCAACGCCGAGGTCGTGGCGGCCCGCTTCGACGAGTCGCGCAACCGCTGGCGCGTCGAGCTGGCCGGCGGCGACGTCATCGAGGCGCAGTTCCTCGTCACCGGCGTCGGCCAGCTGCACCGGCCAGCAACGCCCGCGATCCCGGGTCGCGACAGCTTCAAGGGCGCTCAGTTCCACTCGGCGCGCTGGGACCACGGCGTGGACCTCGCCGGCAAGCGCATCGCGGTGATCGGCAACGCCGCGAGCGCCGTGCAGTTCGTCCCGCAGATCGCGCCGCTCGCCGCCGAGCTCACGATCTTCCAGCGCTCGGCCAACTGGCTGATGCCGCGCAAGGACCGGCTCTACACGCCGCGCGAGCAGCGACGCCGCACGCGCTGGCCGTGGCTCGCGCGCATGCGACACCGTGCCCAGTGGTTCTTCTTCGGCGAGCTGCAGCTCACGCCGCTGATGAAGCAGGTGCGCATCGTGCAGTGGCTCGCGACGCGCAAATCGCTCTGGCACCTGCGGCGGCAGGTCCGCGGACCCGGCGCTGCGGGCCAAGCTCGTGCCCGACTACCCGATCGGCGCCAAGCGCGTGCTGTTCAACGACGACTACTACCCGACGCTCGGCCGCGCGAACGTGCGGCTCGTGACCGGCGGCGTCGCGCGCATCGAGCCCGAGGGCGTGCGCACGCAGGACGGCGAGCTCGTGCCCGCCGACGTGATCGTGTTCGCGACGGGCTTCCAGGCGACCGACTTCCTCGCGCCGATGGCCATCACGGGCGCGGGCGGTCGCGATCTGCGCGAGGAGTGGCGCGGCGGCGCGCACGCCTACCTCGGCGTGACCGTGAGCGGCTTCCCCAATCTCTTCATGCTGTACGGCCCGAACACCAACCTCGGGCACAACAGCATCCTCGTGATGATCGAGGCGCAGGTGGGCTACATCCTCGACGCGATCCGCCAGATGGACGCGCGCGGCCTCGAGCGCATCGACGTGAAGCGCGAGGTCATGGAGGCGTACAACCGCGACCTGCAGCGCGACCTCGCGAAGTCCGTGTGGGCCGCCGACAAGCAGAGCTGGTACAAGCTCGCCGACGGCACGATCACCAACAACTGGCCGCACAGCACGATCCGCTACCGCCGGCTGCTGCGCCGCGCGGATCTCGCCGCCTACGACACCGGCCCCTGAGCCCGCGCCGCGGCCGCCTTCACGCCTCGTGCCAGATGACCGAACGGCGCTCCACCAGCCAGCGGTCGTAGTACGGCGCGTACACGTCCTCGACCCGGTTGCGGCGCACCTTGAAGGTCGGCGTGATGAGGCCGCTCTCCACGGTCCACGGCTGCGTCACGACCACCAGGCAGTCGAGCCGCTCGTGCGGGTCGAGCAGCGCGTTGATCGACTCGAGGTGGGCCGCGAGCGAGGCCTCGAGCGCCGCGCGTTCCGATTCGACCGCAGCGCGCTGCACGGCGTCGAGGTTCAGCATCACGATGCCGAGCGGCTGGCCGAGGTTGGCGCCGGTGACGCAGCAGGCCTCCACCGCGCTGTGCATCACGAGCTTGTCCTCGATCGGCGCCGGCGTGACGTACTTGCCCTTGCTGGTCTTGAACAGGTCCTTCACCCGGCCGCTGATGCGCAGTCCGCCCTCGGCGTCGAGCACGCCCTTGTCGCCGGTGCGCAGCCAGCCGTCCTCCGTGAACGCGTTGCGCGTCTGCTCCGGCTCCTTGTAGTAGCCGAGCATCGTGCCGGGGCTCGTCACCTGGATCTCGTCGTTCTCCGGGTCGATGCGGCAAAGGACGCCGTCGTACGGGTAGCCCACGGTGCCGGGCCGCGGCTTGCCCTGCAGCGTGCTGTGCGACACGCCGCAGTTCTCGGTCATGCCGTACACCTCCATGACATCGAGGCCGAGCCGCGCGTACCAGCGCAGCAGGTCGGGCGGCATCGGCGCGGCGCCGCCCGCGGCGATCTCGCACTGGTCGAGCCCGAGCGCACCGAGCACTCTTCTTGCGGATCACACCGCGGACGATCGGAATTCCGAGCAACCGGTCGAGCTTCTGCGCCGGCATCTTCGCGAGCACGCCCTGCTGGAACTTCACCCACAGTCGCGGCACGGAGAAGAACACCGTCGGTCGCGCGCGCTGCAGGTCGGCCGCGAAGGTCTCGAGGCTCTCGGCGAAGTACACGTGCATGCTGCTCGCGAGCAGGTTGTGCTCGACGACGGTCCGCTCGGCCACGTGCGACAGCGGCAGGTAGCTCAGGATCCGCGAGTTCTCGTCGGAGGTGAGCCGCTTGCGCACCGCGCCCATCGACCAGGCGAAGGTGGCGAAGCTGTGCATCACGCCCTTCGGCATCCCGGTGGTGCCGGAGGTGTACATGATGGTGGCGAGTTCGTCGCCGTCGCGCACCGGCTCGCCCTGCAGCGGCTGCGTGCGCGCAACGATGTCCTCCCACGCCGGGCCGTCGGACGACGCCGACAGCGGCAGGCGGATGCAGGGCAGCCCGGCCGGAACGCCGGGCTTCATTTCTTCCCATCCGTCGAGCTTGCCGACGAACAGCAGCCGCGCCTCGCTGTGCTCGAGGATCTGGCGGATCGTGCCGGCGGCGAGCGTGGGGTAGAGCGGCACCGACACGTAGCCGGCCATCCAGATGGCGAAGTCCGCCATCAGCCAGTGCGCGGTGTTCTTGGCGAGGATGCCGATGCGCGCGCCCGGCTCGAAGCCGAGGCCCTGCAGGTGCGCCGCCATGCGACGCGTCTGGTCCATGACCTCGCGCCACGTGAAGTCCTTCACGATTCCGCCGCCCATCGGCTGCGTGAGCACCACGCGGTCGGGCGCGGTGCGCTCCCAGTGGTAGAGTCGCTGGAGTGCCAGCGCGTCGGCGGCCACGGATTGTTCCATTCGTTGCTCTCCCCCGCTCGTTTTTCAATCGCAGCGTAGCTAGTTACGTTGCAGCGGCGAGAGCGTCAAGTACGGCCAGGGAACTCCGGCGTCGCTGTCCTGCCTAAGCTGCTGGAACCAGGCCGTCGCCCAGGGCGGACCGCCACCGATCCCAAGTTTTCGAGGAACCAAGCATGCGTCATCGAACCCCGGCCTCTCCTGCGGCACTCGCCCTCGCAGTGGCATTTGCGCTCGGCACGGTGGCCTGCGGCGGTCCGTCCGCGCCCGCACCTGAAGCAGCGGCGCCGACGGTGGAGCCGTCCGCTGCGACGCTAGCACCCGATGCCGCCCAGGTCGCGGCGGCTGCCGAGGAAGCAGCGGCCGCCGAGCAGGCGGCCCGCGACCAGGAACTCGCCGCGCAGGAGGCGGACCTGGCACTCCGCGAGCGGGAGGCGGAGCTGGCCCGGCGCGAGGCCGAGGTTGCGGCGCGCGAAGCTGCGGCGGCCAAGCCGGCGCCGCGGCCCGCCGCGGTCACGAAGCCGGCCGTGGCGGCCAAGCCGGCAGCGGCGCCGCCGAAACAGGCCGCGGCTCCGCCGCCACCTCCGCCGCCGGTCACGGTGACGACCGGGACACAGCTGTCGGTCAACCTCGAAGACGCCTACTCGACCAAGACCAACGCGGTCGGCCAGCCGGTCGCAGGGCGGCTCGCCTCGGACCTCGTCGTGGGTGACCGCGTCGTGGCTCGCGCGGGCGCGCCGATCCGCGGCTCGATCACCGAGGTGACCTCCGGGAGCAACAAGGTCGGCGCCGTGCCCGCGCTCAAGATCGACTTCACCGAGCTCGTCGTGGCCGACGGCAGCACGATGGCGATCAACGCACGCATCAACCAGAAGGGCCAGAGCGAGAAAGGTCGCGATACGGCCAAGATCGTCGGCGGCACCGCCGCCGGCGCGATCATCGGTCACCAGGTCAACGACGGCAGCGGCAAGGTGATCGGCGGCATCCTGGGCGGCGCCGCGGGCGCCGTCGCCGCCAAGAAGACGGGGACCGAGGTCGAGATCCCGGCCGGCAGCGTGCTCGCGGCCAGGCTGCGCAGCGACTTCGTCTACTCGGGCCGGTAGCCGCCGACCCGTTCAGGCCGCGCGCGGGGTGGGCTCGTAGCCGATCAGCGGCGCGAGCCAGCGCTCGGCCTCCTCGAGCGGCATGCCCTTGCGGCGCGCGTAGTCGGCGACCTGGTCCGCGTCGATCCGGCCCACCTGGAAGTAGCGCGCTTCCGGGTGGGAGAAGTACCAGCCGCTCACCGCCGCCGTCGGGTACATCGCGTAGCTCTCGGTGAGACGGATGCCCGTGTTGCGCTCGACGTCGAGCAGGCGCCACAGGGTCGCCTTCTCGGTGTGGTCCGGGCAGGCCGGATAGCCGGGCGCCGGGCGGATGCCGCGATACTCCTCGCGCACGAGCTGGTCGCCGGTGTATCGCTCCTCCGGCGCGTAGCCCCAGAACTCGCGGCGCACGCGCTCGTGCATGCGCTCGGCGAGCGCCTCGGCGAGCCGGTCCGCGAGCGCCTTGAGCATGATCGCGCCGTAGTCGTCGTGGCGCGCCTCGTACTCGCGCACCTTCTCGTCGAGACCGATGCCGGCGGTGACCGCGAACGCCCCGATCCAGTCCTGCACGCCCGAATCGCGCGGCGCCACGAAGTCGGCGAGCGCGTAGTGCGGCTGCCCCTCGGGCTTGGGCTTCTGCTGGCGCAGGTGGTGCAGGCGGTGCAGCACCGTCGAGCGCGACTCGTCGGCGTAGACCTCGATGTCCTCGTCCACCGAGTTGGCCGGGAAGAAGCCGATCACGGCGCTCGCGCGCGTCCAGCGGCCCGCGATCATCTGCTTGAGCATCCGGCGGGCGTCGGCGTAGAGGTTGCGACGCCGCCTCGCCCACGATCGGGTCCGTCAGGATCTCCGGGAACTTCCCGGCGAACTCCCACGCGTTGAAGAACGGCATCCAGTCGATGTAGCGGACGAGTTCCTCGAGCGGCACGTCCTCGAAGCGCCGCACGCCGGCCATGCGCGGCACGGGCGGGCGGTAGGCGGACCAGTCGCAGCGGAAGCGGTTGGCGCGCGCCGCGGCCAGCGTGAACGCGGGGGCCTTGGCCTTGCGGCCCTTGTGCTGCTCGCGCTTCTCGGCGTGCTCGGCCTTGAGGCGGCGCGTGTACTCGGCGCGCTGGTCCGTCGTCACCAGCGACTGGCAGACGCCCACGGCGCGCGAGGCGTCCTTGACGTAGACGACCGCGCCCGCGTACTCGGGGTCGATCTTGACCGCCGTGTGCGCCGGCGAGGTCGTGGCACCGCCGATCAGCAGCGGCACCTCGAAGCCCTGGCGCGTCATCTCGCGCGCCACATGGACCATCTCATCGAGCGAGGGCGTGATGAGCCCCGACAGCCCGATCATGTCCGCACCCTCGCGCCGCGCGGTCTCGAGGATGCGGTCGGTGGGCACCATGACGCCGAGGTCGATCACCTCGAAGTTGTTGCACTGGAGCACCACGCCGACGATGTTCTTGCCGATGTCGTGCACGTCGCCCTTGACCGTGGCGAGCACGACCTTGCCGTTCGAGCGGTTCGAGCCGTCCTGCGCCTTCTCGAGGTAGGGCACGAGGTGAGCGACGGCCTTCTTCATCACCCGGGCCGACTTCACCACCTGCGGCAGGAACATCTTGCCGGCCCCGAACAGGTCGCCGACGTGGTTCATGCCGTCCATGAGCGGACCCTCGATCACCGCGAGCGGCGAGGCGAGTTCGTGGCGCGCGGCCTCGGCGTCCTCGACCACGAACTCGTCGAGCCCCTTCACCAGCGCGTGCTCGAGTCGCTTCGACACCGGCCAGGAGCGCCAGGCCGTGTCCTCGACGCGCTTCTGGCCGGCCTCGCCCTTGTAGCGGCCCGCGATCTCGAGCAGCCGCTCGGTGGCGTCGGCGCGGCGCGCGAGGATCACGTCCTCGACGCGCTCGCGCAGCTCGGCCCCGATGTCCTCGTAGATCGCGAGCTGCCCGGCGTTCACGATGCCCATGTTCATGCCGGCGCGGATCGCGTGGTAGAGGAACACCGAGTGCATCGCCTCGCGCATCACGTCGTTGCCGCGGAACGAGAACGACACGTTGCTCACGCCGCCGCTCACGAGCGCGTGCGGGCAGGCCTCGCGGATCCGCGCCGGTGGCCTCGATGAAGTCGAGCGCGTAGCGGTCGTGCTGCTCGATGCCGGTGGCCACGGCGAAGATGTTCGGGTCGAAGATGATGTCCTCGGGCGGGAAGCCGACGGACTCGGTGAGCAGCCGGTAGGAGCGCCGGCAGATCCCGACCTTGCGCTCGACGGTGTCGGCCTGGCCCTGCTCGTCGAAGGCCATCACGACCACGGCGGCGCCGTAGGCCCGCACCAGTCGCGCCTGCTCGAGGAACGGCCGCTCGCCCTCCTTCAGGCTGATCGAGTTGACGATGCCCTTGCCCTGCAGGCACTTGAGCCCCGCCTCGATCACGGACCACTTGGACGAGTCGATCATCACCGGCACGCGCGCCACGTCGGGCTCGGCGGCGACGAGGTTGAGGAACCGCACCATCGCGGCCTCGGAGTCGAGCATGCCCTCGTCCATGTTGACGTCGATGACCTGCGCGCCGCTCGTCACCTGCTGGCGCGCGACGTCGAGCGCGCCCGCGTAGTCCTCGGCCTCGATCAGCCGGCGGAACTTCGCCGAGCCGGTGACGTTGGTGCGCTCGCCGACGTTCACGAACAGGAGCTCCGGGCCGATGTTGAGCGGCTCGAGGCCGGCGAGCCGGCAACGCGGCTCGAGCACGGCGGGCCGGCGCGGCGGCAGGCCCGCGACCGCCTGCGCGACGTGGGCGATGTGCTCCGGCGTGGTGCCGCAGCAGCCGCCCACGATGTTGACGAAGCCGCTCTCGGCGTAGTCGCGGATCAGCGCCGCGGTCTCGCAGGCCGTTTCGTCGTACTCGCCGAAGGCGTTCGGCAGCCCGGCGTTCGGGTAGGCGCAGACGTGGGCATCCGCGATGCGCGAGAGCTCCTCGACGTAAGGACGCAGTTGCTTCGCACCGAGCGCGCAGTTGAGTCCGATCACCTCAGGGCGCGCGTGGCGCACCGAGTTCCAGAACGCCTCGACGGTCTGGCCGGAGAGCGTGCGACCCGACGCGTCGGTGATGGTGCCGGAGACCATCACCGGCAGGTCGAGCCGCAGCTCGTCGAGCACGCGGCGCACGGCGAACAGCGCGGCCTTGGCGTTCAGCGTGTCGAACACGGTCTCGACCAGGATCAGGTCCACGCCGCCCTCCACCAGCGCGCGCGTCGCCTCGGCGTAGGTGGCGGCCAGCTGGTCGAAGCTGACGTTGCGGAAGGCCGGGTCGCTGACGTCCGGCGAGAGCGAGGCAGTGCGGTTGGTGGGACCGAGGGCGCCCGCCACGAAGCGCGGCCGGCCGGTGCGCGCCGCCACCTCGTCGGCGGCGCGCCGCGCGATCTGCGCCGCGGCGAGGTTGAGCTCGCGCACCAGCGCCTCGGTGCCGTAGTCGGCCTGCGAGGTGGCGTTCGAGTTGAAGGTGTTGGTCTCGACGATGTCGGCGCCGGCCTCGAAGTAGCGTCGGTGGATCTCGCCGATCACCTCGGGGCGCGTCAGCACCAGCAGGTCGTTGTTGCCCTTGAGGTCACGCGGCCAGTCGCGGAAGCGCTCGCCGCGGTAGTCGGCCTCGCCGAGCCCGTAGGACTGGATGACGGTGCCCATGGCGCCGTCGAGCACCAGGATGCGCTCGCCCAGCAGGCGGCGGAACTCGCGGACCCGTTCGGCTCGCAGCATGGTCAGGCCTCCGAAGCTGCGCGTGCCACGGGCGCGCGCACGCCGAGCGCGTGGCAGATCGCGTAGGCGAGCTCGGCGCGGTTGAGGGTGTAGAAGTGGAATTCCTGCACGCCGTGCTCCTGCAGGCGCCGCACCTGCTCGATGGCGAAGCTCGCGGCGATCAGGCGTCGCGTCTCGGGGTCGTCGTCGAGACCGTCGAAGCGGTGCGCGAGCGACTCCGGCACGCTCGCACCGCAGCGCTGCGCGAAGCGCAGCATCTGCGGGAAGCGCGTGATGGGCAGGATGCCGGGCACGATCTCGGCGTTGATGCCCGCCGCCGCGCACTGGTCGCGGAAGCGCAGGTAGCGGTCGGTGTCGAAGAAGAACTGCGTGATCGCGCGGCTCGCGCCCGCGTCGAGCTTGGCGCGCAGGTTGTCGAGGTCGAACTTCGCGTCGCGCGCCTCCGGGTGCACCTCGGGGTAGGCCGCGACCGAGATGTCGAAGTCGCCGACGCCCTTCAGGCCCGCGCACGAGGTCCACGGCGTACGCGAAGCCCTCCGGGTGCGGCACGTAGCCCGCCTGGCCTGCCGGCGCATCGCCGCGCAGCGCGACGATGTGCCGCACGCCCGCGTCCCAGTAGGCGCGCGCGATGTCGAGGATCTCCCCGCGCGGCGCGCCGACGCAGGTCAGGTGCGGCGCCGGCGTGAGCGGCGTCTCGCGCAGGATGCGCGTCACGACGTTGTGCGTGCGCTCGCGCGTCGAGCCGTCGGCGCCGTAGGTCACCGACACGAAGCGCGGCGCAAGCGGCGCGAGGCGCTGGATGGAGGCCCAGAGCGTCTGCTCCATCCCGGGGTCGTTGGGCGGGAAGAACTCGAAGGACACGGATACCGGCGTCATGACTGTCACTCTTCGGGAAGGGTTGCGGTCGTCAGATCAGGCAGCCGCCGCCTCGGGCTCCACCGCGGCCACGGCCAGCAGCAGGTGCGCGCCGCTCACGTCGAACGGTCGCAGGCGATCGCAGCCGAGACCCGCCTCGGTGAGCCACGCACGCAGCAGTGCGAGCGGGTTGCTGTCGGGCGCACGGCGCTCCAGCGCCTCGAAGTCCTCGATGACCAGCAGGCGGCCCCCAGGCCGCAGCACTCGCGCCGCCTCGCGCAGCGCGTCAACCGGCCGACCGGCCGCCGCGAGCACGCGGTCGACGACCACGACGTCGAAGCCGTGCGACGGGTGCGGCAGCGCCGCGAGCTCGCCCCGCTGCAGCACGCAGTGGTTGAGCCCGGCGGAATGCAGCCGTGCCCGCGCCCGCTGCACGACCAGGCGCGACGGGTTCATGCCGACGGCGCGTCGCGCCCGGGGACCGAGGCCGACCAGCGACTTCGTCTGGCGCGACACCGAAGTAGAGCAAGGCGTCCGCGCCCGCCTCGCCCAGCTCCGCCGCGATCAGCGGGACGAGTTCGTCCGGTTCGGCGACGCCGGCCTCGCCCTCGCCCGTCGTGCCGCGGCCTGCCCGCACTTCGAGTACCCGGCGCATGCGCTCGAAGTCGCCGGCCAGCGCCGGGTCGTCGGCGTCGAGCTGCTCGAGCAGCAGGCGGGCCAGCCGGCCGCCCTCCGTGTCGCCCGCGACCCGGTAGTACATCCAGTGCTGCTCGCGGAAACGCTCGAGCACGCCACAGTCGTCGAGCAGCTTGAGGTGGCGGGACACGCGCGGCTGGCTCTGGCCGAGGATCTCCGTGAGTTCCGAGACCGAGAACTCGCCGCGGGCGAGGATGGTGAGGAGGCGCAGCCGCGACGGCTCCGCGATCGCGCGCAGGCGGGGCAGCAGTGTGTCGAAGGAACCGGGCATCGATCGAGAATATAAAGATCTCTTTATATTTCGTCAATGAGCCGCTTATTCCAGTCTGAAGGCAGCATTGGATGCGAATGGGCGTGCCCGACGGCTGGCTCAGCGATCCAGCGGACTCTTCCCGGCGTGCACTCCCCGGCCCATGACGTGTGTGTAGATCTGCTTGGTCTTGACCTCCTTATGCCCCGGCAACTCCTGCACCGTGCGGATGTCGAGACCGCGCTCGAACAGCAGCGTGGCGAAACTGTGCCGGAAGGTGTGGCACCAGTCGGGCTTCGCGACCCCGGCCGCCTTGACAGCGTCCTTCACTTGGCCTGCAGGCCTTCTGGATGCGTGAGGGACGCTTCGATCTCGGCGGCCTCCCTTGTCGGCCGGATGCCGCTTGCGGTGAAGCAGGAAGAAGCGTCTCACCCAGAACAGGTACCGGCGCTCGGTGCAGATAGCTGTAGTGCAAGGTGCGCAGGTGGTTCCGCACCTCGTCGAGCAGTCGGGGCCTGGCCTCCATGCCGATTCGCCCTTCAGTGCCAATTGACGCCTGAGATTGCCGTCCTGTAGTAAAGACAAGAAAAATCATCGAGGGAGCGAGCGCCTTATGTGGCAAGAGCGCGCCATTTCACTGGCTGCATATGCCTCAGGACTGCGGCCAATTGTTCCTGCCTAATTGGTGCTGGCGGGCACGCACCCAAGGCCATATCGCAAACGACGGGGGGTCGGTCGATGAGAAAGCTGGTTGCCTGTACGTCCGTTTCGCTTGACGGTGTGATGCAGGCCCCCGGGGGGCCGGAGGAAGATTCCACGGCTGTTTTTGCCTTTGGTGGTTGGGCGTTCCCCTATTGGGATGAGACCTTGGATCTCACCGAGAGGGGCTTCGAAGGGAAGAATCGCGAGATTGTGCTCGGCCGCAAGACCTATGAGATCTTCGAGGGGTTCTGGCCGCACCTACCGGCAGACAATCCCAACGCGCAGTCGATGAATGGGGCCAGAAAATACGTGGCCTCGCGAACGCGGAAGACCGTTCAATGGGAAAACTCGGTCCTGCTCGCAGGCGATGTCGTTGAGGCGGTGGCCGCCCTCAAGGCGCAGCCAGGCAATGACCTGCAGATTGTCGGCAGCGGCAACCTGATCCAGTCGCTGCAGGCTGCGTCACTGATTGACGAATACATCGTGTGGACCTTCCCCGTCATCCTGGGGCGCGGCAAGCGGCTGTTCGAGACCACTGTGAAGCCGGAGGCTCTTCGACTCATCAGTACAAAGGCCTCGGCCACCGGTGTTGTAATGAGCACCTACGTATCGGCCGGCGACATCGCGGTAGGTTCATTTGCACAGGGCGAGCCCCGCGTAGGAATTCGATCGGCGTGCCAAGATGGCCCGTGAGGATCACTGGCATGGCAAGCGTGTCGGTGCGCGCCAACAATGGCTTGCAGGCGACGCGCCGCAAGCGTCGCGCGCCTGAAACCAGGCGTTAGTCCGCACTCGGAGACCCCCGATGCCGAAATGGCTACGAGCAGTTCTCGCAATCGCTGCAGGTTTCATTGTCTGGTTCGCCGTAGCGACGCTCGGCAACCAGGCAGTTCGTTCGCTTGTCCCCGGCTACGTGGATGTCGAGAAGGCGATGAACTTCTCACTGGTCATGTTACTTGCCCGTCTCGCGCTCGGTGCTGGATCGTCGATCGTCGCTGGCGTTGCCTGTGCAGCGGTCACGCCACACACTCGATTGCCGACATACGTGTTTGCGCTGCTGCTTTTTGCAATGTTCCTGCCTGTTCACGTGTCCTTGTGGGATAAGTTCCCGATTTGGTACCACCTCTTGTTCCTGGTCTCGCTTGTTCCATTGGTCATGCTGGGCGCAAAGCTGCTCGGCGCGCAAGGCACGAGTGCGGCCTAACATCGCTCGAGTCGACGTCGATTCGTCGCTGCGCCCCTCTCCTCGCCCGCCGCGACCGGGCTCAATCGTTGTGCGTGCCATGGGTCGCAATATTCGTGGGGTCCGGAGCACGAGAATGGAAAGCTCATTGTCTGGTTCAAGCTCGGTTCACGCGGCGAGCCCTATTCGTTCGGTGCCCACGGGAACGACGATGGACGATGCGCTGTTTACCCAACCTCCAGCCAATCCCGAAACCTGGTTGCAGCGGACGGCGCTTCGCGCCGCCACTGAACCACGGCGCTAGGCGTTGCTAACAAAGTCTCGTGCCGCAATGGCCACGCAGCCCAAGAAGCCCCGGTCGGTCGACGAGTACATCGCCCAGTTCGAGCCTCCGATCAAAGCGATCCTTCAGTGCGTACGCGCCGCCGTTCGAGAAGGGGCGCCGAGCGCGACCGAGGTGATCAGCTATCGAATGCCAGCGCTCCGGCAGAACGGAATCCTCGTCTACTTCGCAGCCTTCAAGGGTCACATCGGCCTGTACCCGCCCATCAGGGGCGACGCCGAGCTCGAAGCCCGGGCCTCGGCTTACGCTGGTGAGAAGGGCAACTTGCGCTTCCCCTACACCGAGCCCATCCCCTACAAGCTCATCACCGCGCTGACCAGGCTTCAAGCGAAGCAGGATCGGTACAGGATGGGAAGAATGAAATCGTATGCAAACTTCGATGAATACCTGAAAGCCCAAAGTCCAAAGAACCAGGCGATCATCCGTGCGCTTCGAAAGTTCGTGAAACGCGTCGCGCCCACATTGAGCGAGGCCGTGAAGTGGGGAAACGGCTGTTGGATCGGAAGCAAGGGACCCGTAGCGTACGTGTACTCCGATACGCAGTATGTGCAATTCGGCTTCTTTAACGGATCCTCCTTGAAAGATCCGAAGGATTTGCTTGAAGGCAAGGGGAAGTACGTGCGGCACATAAAGGTCGGTAGCCCTTCTGCGATCGACGAGCCGGCATTTGCCGCACTCCTCCTGCAAGCCGCGCAGTCGCGCCACGCGTTTCATGCGTAGCCGTCCAGCAGGACCGGGTGCAGTCATCTACACGAAGGACGTTGCCTGCGAACATCAAGAGTCGTCCCTACATTCTTCATGAGGTCGCCATGATTGGTTACATAACACTCGGCACCAATGATCTTGAGCGTGCCAGGACCTTTTACGATGCTCTGCTCGCTGAGATGGGCGTCAAGAGACTGATGGAATTCGGTGACCGTGGGTCCGGTTGGGCCGCCAGCCTGGATCGGCCGATGCTGTGCATCTTCAAGCCGTACGATGGCCAACCAGCTACCGTCGGGAACGGTGTGATGGCAGGCATATCCGCAGATTCCCGTGAGACTGTGGACAGGATTCACAAGAAAGCCCTGGAACTTGGAGGTACCGACGAAGGCAAACCGGGCCTGCGAGATGTAGGCGGTGAGGGGTTCTATGCGGCCTACTTCCGCGACCTGGACGGCAACAAGCTCGATGTTTTTTGCTACGGCTGATTACAGACGGCGGTCTGGCAAATCATTCAAGCCGACGCCACCGCGCAGTGCGACTGAGCTCGAACGTTGGGCCGACATGAACGATCATGAGCGAAGCTTCCCTGCCTCCTGAGCGTGCCGATACACGCCGGGCCCTTCCATTGGCACCCGGAAGCGTCACGCGGCAGCAACTGCGTGTCGCCACCCGCGCGCTGATCTCGCTGCTGCTGGGTGGGGCGGCCATGCTGGGTGCAGTGCTGCTCTTTCGGCAGGGCCTGCTGCCGCTGATTGACGCTGTGTTCCAGCCCGGGGCCGCATGGCTCAGTGCATACAGGCGCGTCGGCATCTTGCTGGTGGCCGTGGCGGCTTACTGGGCCTACGTGCACTGGCATGAAAAGCGTGAAGCGACCGAGCTGCGACTGCAACCGCTTCGCCTGGCGCTCGGTGGCGCAAGCGGCGCAGCCCTGGTGGGGCTGCCCATCGCTGCATTGTTCGCGCTCGGTGCCTATGAATCGACGCTGTTCCGCGGTTTCTCGCCAGCGCTGTTCGGCGTGGCGGGCATCATCGGCATCGCCGCCGTTCTGGAGGAGCTTCTCTACCGGTGCCTGTTGTTCCGTGTACTGGAGCGGGCCTGGGGTACGGGCGTGGCGCTGGCAATGCAGTCTGTCGTGTTCGCGCTGATGCATCTTGCCAATGTCGAGCAAGGCGGGGCCGGCGACGTGGTGGCGATGCTGGTGTCGGTGACCCTGCTGGGCCTGCTCTGGGGCGGACTGTTCGTCCTGGCGCGCAACCTGTGGGTGGTGGCCGCTCATCACGCGGCATGGAACTTCACCATCGTGCTCAGCGGCGTGCCGCTGTCCGGCATCGAGGACTGGCGAGCGCTGGCGCCGATCGAAAGCCACTATGCCGGACCTGATTGGTTGACCGGCGGGATGTTCGGTCCGGAAAGTTCGCTGTTGGTGATGGTGTTCGATTACCGTCGCGGTCGTGCTGCTGCTGCGTGCGGCACGGCGGCGGGGAGCCTTCCTCTCGCCGGTCGGGCACGATGAACCCAGGTCATCACCATGAACCTGCTCGTGACGTTTCATCAGTGGCATCGGCCAGTGCCCGGCCATCTGACCACTGGCGGCACATCGGAGACATCCATGCCCGAGCACGAGAAGATCAATTACGTCGAATTTCCCGCCCGGGACTTGAGCGCCACAAAGTCGTTTTTCCAGACCGTGTTTGGCTGGTCTTTCGTCGACTATGGGCCCGGGTACACAGCGTTCTCGGGGCAAGGGCTCGATGGTGGCTTTTACCACTCCGATCTGGCGGCCTCGACGGAGAGTGGCAGCGCCCTGATCGTCTTCTACAGCGAGCGACTGGAGGAGACCCAAGCGAAGGTCGAAAGCGCGGGCGGCCGGATCTTGAAGCCCATCTTCCCGTTCCCGGGAGGGCGTCGGTTCCACTTCACCGAGCCGAGCGGGAACGAGTTCGCAGTGTGGAGTGATACTGGCACCTGACATGGTGGCGGCGCACGTCGTTGGCATGGCAGGGACATGATCGATCAGCTCAGGGCCGACACCGTTCGCAACTCGATCGAGATCTCTGCCTTCGTGGCGGTCGTCGTTGCGGATGCACTGGGCTTGGTGCCAATCAGCCAGACGATATTCCTGGTTCCCCTGGTCTGGATATTCCTTCGCCTAAGGCATGCACGCTGGTCGACCATCGGATTCTATCGGCCTGGAAATCTGAAGCAGGCGATCGTCCTGGGAGCTTTTTCCGGTGTGCTCCTGGAACTGCTTGCCGTATTCGTGACCACTCCGGGCATCAGCGCGCTCCTTGGCGTAGAGCCGGACTACTCTGGATTCAAAGACGTCCACGGCAATCTGAAGCTGTTGCTCGTGTTCCTGTTCTTCTCGTGGGTGATTGCAGCTTTCGGGGAAGAGATTTGCTTCCGAGGCTTCCTGATGAAGCGCCTGGCGCAGGTCTTCGGTGAAAGCCGGGCAGCCTGGATCGTGAGCTTGCTGTTATCCAGCGTCCTGTTTGGCTGGGGACACACAGAGCAAGGGGTGTCTGGCTGGATCCAGGAAGGCTTGAGCGGTCTGTGGCTCGGATGCTTGTTCCTGGCGACCCAGCGCAATCTCGCGGTACCGATCGTTGCACACGGCGTGTCGAACACGCTTGCGTTCGTGTTGATCTACGCCGGAAGGTATCCCGGCCTCGGCTAGTGCATCGAGCCCTCGTCACGGGGCCCGCCGTCCGCGCGTGTCATGGCGCACCAGGCCGCCTCGCGGTAATCTCCCGGACGCCTCATTCACCTGACGGTGTCGTCCATGAAGACGCTGTTGCTGCTCATCGGCTGGCTCGTGCTGTTCGTCCTGTGCTGGCCGCTGGCGCTGCTCGCGCTGTTCCTGTGGCCGGTGGTCTGGCTGCTGCTGCTGCCATTCCGGTTGATCGGCATCGCGGTGGGAGCGGTGTTCGCCTTCCTTCGGGCCGTGCTGTTCCTGCCCGCTCGGCTGCTCGGCGACCGCCCGACCGCGGCGTAAGGAGTCATCCGTGCAGGCTTTTCGTGTCTATCTCGTAGCGCTGATCGTAGGCCTCGGCGCCTATACGCTGCTGGTCGGGCTGAACCACGGCTGGAATCTCCTGCCCGTCTTTTTCGGGGACATGGCGGCAATGACCTGGCCGGGCCAGTTCAACGCCGACTTCATGACGTTCCTGTCGCTGTCGGGCCTGTGGATCGCGTGGCGACACGACTTCTCAGCGGGCGGGATCGCCCTCGGCCTCGTCGCCGTGCTGGGCGGCATGATGGTGCTGGCACCCTGCCTGCTCTATTGGAGCTTCCGCACCCAGGGTGACGTGAAGGCGCTGCTGCTCGGAGAGCGGCGCGCCAGGACCTGATGCAGTCCACGAGCTGCCCGTCCTAACCGAGTTCCACCATTGCACCCAGCGTCCCCCGAACCACACGATCCGGCACCCGCCACGGAAGTCGAGGCACGGTGGTTCACCCGCGCCGACCTCGAACGGGGACCACGCGAGGTCCTGAGCCAGGGCCGCTGGGCCAATGCCATCCTCTACCTTTTCGAACACGGCGGGGTCACCTGGGCGGTCAAGGACTTCCGGCCGCGTTCGTTCCTGTCCCGGAACCTCATCGGCCGCTTCCTGATCCGGCGCGAGTTCGGGGCCCTGAGCCGGCTCGCGGGTATACCGGCCACGCCACAGGGCGCGTTCCGTGTGGATGCGCTGGCGCTGGCCTATCGCTTCGTGCCCGGACGGAGCCTGCGCGGACTGCGGGGCTTCAAGCTGCCGCCCGACTACTTTCCCGCGCTGGAGCGCGGCCTGCGCGCGGTGCATGCCTCGGCACGGGTCGCGCACTTCGACTTGCGCAACGCCAAGAACATCCTGGTCACGGACACCGGTGAACCGCTGCTGCTCGACTTCCAGTCCGCGGCCGGCACCGGCTGGATGCCCGGCCCGCTGCGCCGGTTTGCCGAACAGGTCGACCTGGCCGCGATCTACAAGCACTGGCAGAAGCGCAGTCCGGAAACCCTTGGCGCGGAACGCGCGGCGGCGCTCGGCCGGATGACCCGCATCCGCCCGCTCTGGGCGTTGCGCGGTTATATTGGCGCGCCCCGCCCGCCCAGGCGCAAGGGCAAGAACTGAACCCCAGTCCGCACCGCGGTCCCGGAGATTTCACCGTGCTCGACGCCGTTCATCGCCTCTTCAACAACCCGACGCTGCGCAAGGTACTGGTCAAGAGCCGCGTGCTGCTCGGCGTCGTCGTCGTCGGTCTCATCATCTGGAGGCTCGACCCGCGCTGGCTGCTGCCGGGCTTCCTCGTCTCGATGTTCGGCGAGGCGATCCAGCTGTGGTGCTTTGCCTCCCTGGACAAGGGCCGCACGCTGGCCTTCAACGGCCCGTATGCGCTGGTGCGCAACCCGATGTACCTCGGCCGCTACTTCATCCTGCTGGGCGGCCTGATGCTGCTCGGCAACGTGTGGCTGCTGCTCGTCTTCACCGTGGTCTATTACTTCTACATGGTGAACCGCGTGAAGCGCGAGGAGGAATACCTGCGCGGGCCGCTCGGTGCGCCCTACGAGGACTACCTGCGCACGGTCAACCGCTTCCTGCCCGGTCCGCCCAAGCCCGGCAGCCGGCTCGCCTACTGGGACTGGAAACTGCTGAAGCGCAACCACGGCACGACGAATCTCGTCGCGACGCTCGCCTTCTGGATCGCGGCCTGGGCCTGGGCGAGGTTCGGCGCGTAGGATTGCCCCATGCGAATCTGTGCCGCGCAGCTCGCAGCGGTCCCCGGTGACATTGCCACCAATGTCGGCCGGCACGTTTCGTTCGTCGATCTCGCTTCGTCGCAGCAAGCGGACCTGATTTTCTTTCCCGAGCTGTCCCTCACCGGGTACGAGCCCTCGCTCGCACGGGACCTCGCCACCGACGCAGATGACGCGCGACTCGACCTGTTTCAGATCGTGGCCGACGCACGACGCATCATCATCGGTGTCGGTCTCCCGACACGCTCGCAATCGGGTCCGCAGATCAGCCTGATCGTCTTTCGACCGCTGGAAGGTCGGTTGACGTACTCCAAGCAGCGGCTCCATGCGGATGAGCTGCCCTGGTTCGCAGGCGGCGAGGAGCAGCTCGTGATCGATGCTGGCGGGCATCGGCTGGCACCGGCGATCTGCTTCGAGTCGCTGCAGCCGGACCATGCGAGTGCAGTCGCGGACCTGGGTGCCGACACGTACCTCGCATCCGTGGCGAAGCCGCATCGCAACGTCGAGACGGCCCGCCAGCACTATGCCTCGATCGCCCGGCGTCATTCCATGTTCGTGCTGATGGCCAATTGCGTCGGTCCGTCCGACGACTTCGTCGGCGCCGGTCGGTCCGCCGCCTGGACCGAGCGGGGACGGCTGGCAGCGGAACTGTCGGATCACGACGAGGGGATCGTCATGATCGACACCACGACGGGAGAGGCGCTGGCGATCCCGTGGCGTACGCCATGAGGGCTAACGGGCGCTGATTGATCGCGGTCACCCTTCGACACGACCTGCAACCCGTTGCAGGCAGCGTGCATCGAAATGAACTCAGGCTACTCACCGCACCGAGGCCGGGATGAAGCGATCCGGTTCGCTCGCGAAAATCACTGCGCTGTGCCTGCTCGTCGCAATGCCCGTCGCGGGCCGGGCGCAGCAGGCCACGCCGGGCGCCGAGCCCCTCGCGCGGGTGATGCTGCTCGGGCTCTTCCACTTCCACAATCCCGGTCTCGACGCGGTGAAGTACGAGCCCGTCGACGTCATGAAGCCCGGGCAACAGGAGTACCTGGTCGGTCTATCCGAGCGACTCGCCCGCTTCGCACCGACCCGGGTGCTGCTCGAGTATCCGCCGGCAGACGACGAGGTGATGAACCAGCGCTACGCCGACTTCCTCGCCGGACGCTTCGAGCTCGGCCGCAACGAGATCTACCAGCTCGGATTCCGGGTCGCGCGCCTGATGGGACACCGGCGCGTGCATGGGATCGACGCGCAGGCGCCGCCCGCGGAGCCCAAGCTGTGGAGCTACCTGTCGGAGCAGCCCGAAGGTCTCGGTCGATTGGAGCAGGTGATCACCGCCGAGTCCGAGCGGCTGCAACGTATGCACGACGCGCTGACGCTGCGCGAGATCCTCGCGATGAGCAACTCCGTCGAGGAAGACCGGCGGAACAAGGGCTTCTACATGCTCCTGAACCCCGTCGCAGCCGACGGCGGGCTCTTCCACGGCGCAGATGCGTCGGCGGACTGGTGGCACCGGAACCTGCGCATGTACGCGCTGATCCAGTCACATGCGCAGCCCGGCGAGCGCGTGCTCGTCATCGCCGGCTCGGGCCACACCGCGATCCTGCGCGACTTCCTGCGCTCGGACGGCGCGCGACTCGAGGAAGAGGTGCTGCCCTACCTCTAGGTCCCTCAATGCACGCCGGACCCACCCGCCCCGGAAGGCGTGTCGCGGGCGAAGAGGACGGCGCAGTCCACGGCGTCGTATCGGTAGGCGCGGCTGCAGAACTCGCAGCGCACCTCGACCTGGCCGAACTCCTCGAGCACCGAGTCGACTTCCTCGCGCCCCAGCGCGCGCAGCATGTTGCCGACCCGCTCGCGCGAGCACCGGCAGCGGAAGAACACCGGCGCGGACTGGAACATGCGCACGTCGTCCTCCGCGAACAACCGCCGCAGCAATTCGCGATCCTCGAGCGCTGCGAGTTCTTCGGGGGTCACGGTCCCGGCCACCAGCTGCACGCGCCGCCACGCGTCCTCGATCTCCTCCTCCGACACGCCGCCGCCGCCCGACTCGGTCACGCCGGCCGGCCGCGCGGTGACGGGCAACCGCTGCAGCAGCAGGCCGCTCGCGCTGTCGCCGTTCGCACGCAGCCACAGGCGCGTCGGCAGCTGCTCGGACTGCTCGAAATACGCTCGCAGGCAGTCGCTCATGCTCGCGCCGGCGAGCGGCACGATGCCCTGGTAGCGGTTGTCGGCTTCGCCGCTCTCGACCGTGACGGTGAGCGTGCCGTCGCCCGACAGCTGACGCAGGTCGCGCGTGTCGGGCGGGTCGCGGAACCGTGCCACGGCGCGCATCGCGAGCCCGTTGGTGCACTCGACGAGCATCAGGTGCATCGGACCGGCACCGCGCAGCTGCAGCGACAGCAGGCCGTCGTACTTGAGCGTGGAGGACAGGAGTGCGGCCGCCGCCACGGCCTCGCCCAGCGTGTCGCGCACCTGCGGCGGGTAGTCGTGGTGCTCCATCATCGCCGCCCAGGCGGAGCCGAGGTGCACGAGCTGCCCGCGGAACGGGTAGCGCTCGAACACGAAGCGCCTGAGCGTATCGCCCTGCGCCATGCCGGTCAGGCGACCCTGACGGGGATGCCGAGCGTGCGGATCCTCTCCGACCACTGCGCCGGCGCGGTGTTGTGCACCGAGTTGCCGGACGAGTCCACCGCGACGGTCACCGGCATGTCCTTGACCTCGAACTCGTAGATCGCCTCCATGCCGAGGTCGCCGAAGGCGACGACGCGCGCCGAGCGGATCGCCTTGGAGACCAGGTAGGCGGCGCCGCCCACGGCCATCAGATACGCCGCCTTGTGCCGGCGGATCGCCTCGATCGCGACCGGACCGCGCTCGGACTTGCCGATCATCACGAGCAGGCCCGTTTTCTCGAGCATCATCTCGGTGAACTTGTCCATGCGCGTAGCCGTCGTGGGCCCCGCAGGCCCCACGACCTCGTCGCGAACGGGATCGACGGGGCCCACGTAGTAGATGGCACGGTTGGTGAAGTCCACGCCCTCAGGCAGCCCCTGCCCGCTCGCATACAGATCGGCGATGCGCTTGTGCGCGGCATCGCGGCCCGTGAGCATCCGGCCGTTGAGGAGCAGCGTGTCGCCGGGCTTCCAACCCTGCACTTCCTCGCGCGTGAGCGTGTCGAGGTCGACGCGGCGCGAGCCGGGGCCCGCGCTCCAGGTCACCTTCGGCCAGTGCTCGAGCGAGGGCGGCTCGAGCACCGCGGGTCCCGTGCCGTCGAGCACGAAGTGCGCGTGCCGGGTCGCCGCGCAGTTCGGGATCATCGCCACGGGCTTCGAGGCCGCGTGCGTGGCGTACGTCCTGATCTTCACGTCGAGCACGGTAGTGAGGCCGCCGAGGCCCTGCGCGCCGATGCCGAGCGCGTTCACCTGCTCGTACAGCGAGATGCGCAGCTCTTCGAGCTTGTTCGCGGGACCGCGCTCGATCAGCTCGTGCATGTCGATCGGGTCCATCAGCGCTTCCTTGGCGAGCAGCATGGCCTTCTCGGCCGTACCGCCCACGCCGATCCCGAGCAGGCCCGGCGGGCACCAGCCGGCGCCCATCGTGGGCACGGTCTTGAGCACCCACTCCTCGAGCGAGTCGCTGGGGTTCAGCATCACGAACTTCGACTTGTTCTCGGAGCCGCCGCCCTTGGCGGCGACCGTCACGTCCACCTTGTCGCCCGGCACGAGCTCGACGTGGAACACCGCCGGCGTGTTGTCCTTCGTGTTCCTGCGATCGAAGATCGGGTCATCGACGACCGAGGCGCGCAGCCGGTTGTCCGGGTGGTCGTAGGCGCGGCGCACGCCCTCGTTCACCATCTCGGCGAGGCTGCGTTTCGCGTCCCAGCGCACGTCCATGCCGACCTTGAGGAACAGGTTCACGATGCCCGTGTCCTGGCAGAGCGGCCGGTGGCCCTCGGCGCACAGGCGTGAGTTGGTGAGGATCTGCGCGATCGCGTCCTTCGCCGCCGGCGACTGCTCGCGCTCGTACGCCCGCCCGAGGTGCTCGATGTAGTCGATCGGGTGGTAGTAGGAGATGAACTGCAACGCGTCGGCGACGCTCTGGACGAAATCGTCCTCGCGGATTACGGTCATGGCGCGACTCCTTCAGCCGCCCAGCTTGCGCTTGAGCAGCTCGTTCAGCTGGGCCGGATTGGCCTTGCCCTGCGTGGCCTTCATCGCCTGGCCGACGAAGAAGCCGAACAGCTTGTCCTTGCCCGCGCGGTAGTCTGCGAGCTGCTGCGGGTTCTTCGACATCACCTCGTCGATGGCACGCTCGATCGCCGAGGTGTCGGTGATCTGCTTCAAGCCCTTCGCCTCGATGATCTCGTCGGCGCCGCGACCCTCGCTCCACATCGCCTCGAAGACTTCCTTGGCGATCTTGCCGGAGATCGTGTCGTCGGCGATGCGTGAGAGCAGGCCCGCGAGCGCCGCGGCGCCCACGCGGCTCTGCGCGACGTCGAGGCCGTCGCGGTTCAGCGCGCCCGACAGCTCGCCCATCACCCAGTTGGCGGCGAGCTTCGCGTTGCCGCCCAGGCCCTGCACGACCGACTCGTAGTACCCGGCCAGCTCGCGACTCGCCGTCAGCACGCCGGCGTCGTAGGCGGACAGGCCGTGGTCGCGGCCGAAGCGCGCCGCCTTTTCGTCCGGTAGCTCGGGCAGCGTGGCGCGCACCGCCTCGATCAGCTCCTCGCCGATCGCGAGCGGCAGCAGGTCGGGATCCGGGAAGTAGCGGTAGTCGTTCGCCTCTTCCTTGGAGCGCATCGAGCGGGTCTCGCCGCGGTCGGGGTCGTAGAGGCGAGTTTCCTGCACCACCTTGCCGCCGCCCTCGATGAGCTCGACCTGGCGCTCGATCTCGTAGTTGATGGCGCGCTCGACGAAGCGGAAGGAGTTGAGGTTCTTGATCTCGGCGCGCGTACCGAGTTCCGCCTGTCCCACCGGCCGCACGGAGACGTTGGCGTCGCAGCGGAACGAGCCTTCCTGCATGTTGCCGTCGCAGATCTCGAGGTAGCGCACCAGCGTGTGGATCTTCTTCATGTACGCCACCGCTTCCTTCGCGGAGCGCAGGTCGGGCTCGGAGACGATCTCGAGCAGCGGCGTGCCGGCCCGGTTGAGATCGATGCCCGACAGGCCGTGGAAATCCTCGTGCAGCGACTTGCCCGCGTCCTCCTCGAGGTGGGCCCGGGTGATGCCGATGATCTTGCGCGTGCCGTCCTCGAGCAGGATCTCGAGCGAACCCTCCTCGACCACCGGACGCTCGTACTGGCTGATCTGGTAGCCCTTTGGGAGGTCAGGGTAGAAGTAGTTCTTGCGCGCGAACACGGAGCGGCGGGCGATCTTCGCGCCGGTGGCGAGCCCGAAGCGCACGGCCATCGTCACGGCCTCGCCGTTCAGCACCGGCAGCACGCCGGGGTAACCGAGGTCGACGAGGTTCGCCTGGGTGTTGGGCGCGGCGCCGTAGGCGGTGGCGGATCCCGAGAAGATCTTGCTGCGAGTGGCGAGCTGCGCGTGGATCTCGAGGCCGATGACGGTTTCCCATTCCATGTTGGTCACTCGCAATCCTTACTCGAATCCCGGCGGAACGCGGCGGTGCCATTGGGTGAGCTGCTGGTACTGGTGCGAGACCGACAGGAGCCGCGACTCGGAGAAGTGGGGCCCCACGAGCTGCAGCCCCACCGGCAGGTCGCGGCCACCCTCGGACACGAAGCCGCACGGGATGGAGATCGCCGGCAGTCCGGCCAGGTTGGCGCCGATGGTGTAGATGTCGTTCAGGTACATGGTGATCGGGTCGCTGGTCTTGGCGCCGAGCCCGAACGCGGGCGTGGGCGCCGTCGGGCCGATCACCACGTCCACCTCGCCGAAGGCTCGCGCGAAGTCGGCCGCGATGAGCTGGCGGACCTTTTGCGCCTTGAGGTAATAGGCGTCGTAGTAGCCCGCCGAGAGCACGTAGGTGCCGGTCATGATGCGGCGCTTGACCTCGTCGCCGAAGCCCTCGCCGCGCGAGCGCTCGTAGAGGTCGCGCAGGTCGCGGGGCGACTCGCAGCGATGGCCGAAGCGCACGCCGTCGAAACGCGACAGGTTCGAGGAGCACTCCGCGGGCGCCACCACGTAATAGGTGGGCACGGACAGCGGCAGCGCGGGCAGGCTCACCTCGCGCACGGTCGCGCCATTGGCACGCAGCGCCTCGATGGCGTCCTGCACGAGCTTGCCGACGCCGGGCTCGAGCCCCTTGTCGAAGAACTCGCGGATCACGCCCACGCGCAGGCCGGCGAGCGGCGTGGCGAGCTCGGCCACGTAGTCGGGCACCGAGGCATCGACGCTCGTGGAATCGCGCGGATCGAAGCCGGCCATGGCGCCGAGCAGCAGCGCGGCATCTTCGGCCGTGCGCGTGAGCACGCCGGCCTGGTCGAGGCTGGAGGCGAAGGCGATCATGCCGTAGCGCGAGACGCGGCCGTAGGTGGGCTTGATGCCCGTTAGATTGGTGAGGGCCGCGGGCTGGCGGATCGAGCCGCCCGTGTCGGTGCCGCTCGCGGCCGGCGCGAGGCAGGCCGCGACCGCCGCGGCCGAGCCGCCCGAGGAGCCGCCGGGCACCCGCGCCGGGTCCCAGGGGTTGCGGACCGGGCCGTAGTGGCTGGTCTCGTTCGACGAGCCCATGGCGAACTCGTCCATGTTGGTCTTGCCGAGCAGCACGGTGCCGGCCGCCCGCCAGCGCTCGACCACCGTGGCGTCGTAGGGCGCGACGAAGTTCGACAGCATCCGCGACGCGCAGGTCGTGCGGATGCCGTCGGTGCAGAAGATGTCCTTGTGGGCGATGGGCACGCCCGTGAGCGCGCCGCCCTCGCCCTTTGCGAGCCGTTCGTCGGCGCGACGCGCGTCGTCGAGGGCCCGGTCGGCCGTGACCGTGATGAAGGCGTTGAGCGGCGGCGCGAGCCGCTCGATGCGGCCGAGCAGGTGCAGGGTGAGCTCGAGGCTCGAGAACCTGCGCGCGCGCAGGCCGGCGGCGAGTTCTGCGACGGTGAGGGAGTGCATGGTCGGGGCGCTGGGCTCTGGTCGTAAGGATTGCGGGCGGCGCGACGGGCCGGGATCGGGCGGAGTGGCTCGCCCGGCCGGTCTGCGCAGGCTCGTCCGGGCGTTACTCGATGACCTTCGGCACGAGGTACAGGCCGGCGGCGACGCTGGCGGCGTTCTGCTGGTACTTCTCGTGTCCGTCCGTCTCCGTCACGACGTCGGCCCGCAGCCGCTGCACCTGGTCGGCGAGGGGGTGGGCCATGGGCTCGACGCCGCCCGTGTCGGCGGCGGAGAGCTGCTCGACGAAGTCGATGATGCGGGAGAGGCTGTCGACGTACACCGGCATCTGCGCCTCGGTGATCTGGAGGCGGGCCAGATGGGCGATGCCCTCGACCTGGGCGCGCGTCAGGCTCATGCGGAATGGCTCTTGGGACGGGAAAAATGAGCACCAAATCATACACCGCGCCTTGCCGAAAGTCCCGGCAATGGCTACAGTGCCGCGCCTGCGCGCCCGTCCGCGCCCCCTCCCTTCCGAGCTCCCTCCTTCCAGATGTTCAAGAAACTCCGGGGTTACTTTTCCAACGACCTCTCGATCGACCTTGGCACCGCCAATACCCTGATCTACGTCCGCGGCAAGGGCATCGTGCTGAACGAGCCGTCCGTGGTCGCCATCCGCGAGGAACCTTCGCGCGGCGGCAAGAAGATCGAGGCGGTCGGCACCGACGCGAAGAACATGCTCGGCCGCACGCCGGGCAACATCACCGCCATCCGGCCCCTCAAGGACGGCGTGATCGCGGACTTCACGGTCACCGAGAAGATGCTGCAGCACTTCATCGAGAAGGTGCACGGCAACCGACTGATCCGCCCGAGCCCGCGCGTGCTGGTGTGCGTTCCCTACGGCTCGACGCAGGTCGAGCGGCGCGCGATCCAGGAGTCGGCCGAAGGCGCCGGCGCCCGCTGGGTCCGGCTGATCGAGGAGCCCATGGCCGCCGCGGTCGGCGCAGGCATGCCGGTGCACGAGGCGCGCGGCTCGATGGTGCTCGACGTCGGCGGCGGCACCTCCGAGGTGGCGGTGATCTCGCTGAACGGCATTGTCTACGCGGCCTCGGTGCGCATCGGCGGCGACCGCTTCGACGAGGCGATCATCAACTACGTCCGCCGCAACTACGGCATCCTGATCGGCGAGGCGACGGCCGAGCGCATCAAGATCGAGATCGGCTCGGCCTACCCCGGCCAACAGGTCCGCGAGATCTCGGTGAAGGGCCGCAACCTGTCGGAAGGCGTGCCGCGCAGCTTCACGCTGAATTCGAACGAGATCCTCGAGTCGCTCGCGGAGCCGCTGCAGGGCATCGTGGGCGCGGTCAAGGCGGCGCTCGAGCAGACCCCACCCGAGCTCGGCTCCGACGTCGCCGAGCGAGGCATCGTGCTCACCGGCGGCGGCGCGCTGCTGCGCGACATCGACAAGCTGCTGATGGAGGAGACGGGCCTGCCGGTCGTGGTGGCCGAGGACCCGCTCACCTGCGTCGCGCGCGGCGGCGGCAAGATGCTGGAGCTGATCGACGAGCACGGCCCGGGCCTGTTCGGCCTGGATTGATGGCAGGCGTGACCGCCGCCCCGTCCGCGTCGTGGTCGAACTAAGCCACGAAACCCGGCCCATCATCGGCCGCGGCCCGCCGCTCGGCGCGACCTTCCTCGCCCTGGCGATCGCCTCCATCGCGCTGATGGTCGCCGACAAGCGCTACGACCAGCTCGAGCGCGTGCGGGGCTGGCTGTCGGCCGCGACCTATCCCGTGCAGGTGGCCGTCGACCTGCCGTTCCGCATCTGGAGCCGGCTCACCGGGTCGTTCGCGGATCGAAGCCGACTGCGCAGCGAGAACCTCGAGCTCACCGCCCGCCTGCGCCTCGCGAACCTGCAGCTGCAACGTTTCGCCGCGCTGGAGGACGAGAACCGCCGCCTGCGCGACATGCGCGAGAACTCCGCCGGCGTGGCCGAGCGCGTGCTCGTGGCCTCGATCCTGAACGTGGACCTCGACCCGTTCCGCCACCGGGTGCTGGTCGACAAGGGCGCGGCTCACGGCGTGTTCAAAGGCCAGGCGGTGCTCGACGCCGAGGGCATCTTCGGCCAGGTCGCCCAGGTGCATGCCCGCACTTCCGAGGTGATCCTCATCAGCGACGCAGAGCACGCCATTCCCGTGCAGTCGAACCGCAGCGGACTGCGCAGTATCGCGGTCGGCACGGGCGATTCAGACCGCCTGTCGCTGCCCTTCGTCACCGTGGAGTCCGACCTCAAGGCGGGCGACCTGCTGATCTCAACGGGCATCGGCGGCGTCTTCCCGAGCGGCTATCCGATCGCCGAGGTGACCCGGGTGGAGCGCAACGCGGCCGCGACGTTTGCGGTGGTGGACGCCCGGCCTACGGCGCGGCTCGATCGCGACCGGGAGGTGCTGCTGGTGTGGTTCGACCCGCCGCCGACCGCGAGCACCCGCTGCCACGGGGCCCGCGCAGTGAGGGCCAGCAGCCTCACCCGGCGACTGTTCTACTGGGCGAGCGTGGCCGCAGGCCTCGTGCTCGCCATCGTGCCACTGCCTGACTGGCTCGCGCCGTTCCGCCCCGACCTGGCGCTGCTCGCGGTCATCTACTGGATCCTGACCAGCCCGCGGATCGCGGGCCTGGGCTACGCGTGGCTCGCCGGGCTGTTCCTCGACGTGCTGCGAGGCATGACCCTCGGGCAGCACGCACTCGCCTTCGTCCTGGTGGCGTTCCTCGCGCATCGTCTCCAGTTGCGCATGCGCATGTTCCCGATCCTGCACCAGGCCGGCGCCGTGATGGTGCTGCTCGCCGTCTACCACTTCGTGCTGTTCTGGACGGACGGCCTCACCGGCCACGGCTACACCGGCTGGGACCGCTGGCTGCCGGTCCTGTCCGGCGCATTGCTGTGGCCGTTGATCGCGGCGGGCGGCGACACGCTGGCCCGCCGCGTCCGCTGAGCGCGGCGCACGGCAGCAGGCATGGCGCGATCCGTTCGACTCAAGGACCACTGGGCCGAGCAACGGCTGTTCGCACGGCGCGTGCTCGCCGCGACCGTCGTCATCTTCCTGCTCGTCGCAGCGCTCGGCGCCCGGCTCTACTACCTGCAGGTGGTGCGGCACCAGCACTTCAGCGACCTGTCGCAGGGCAACCGCATCCGCATCGAGCCGCTGCCGCCCAGCCGCGGCCTGATCCTCGACCGGCACGGCGAGCCGCTCGCGCTCAACCGGCCCGCCTACCAGCTTGAGCTGGTCCGCGAGCAGACGCCGGACGTCGAGGACACCCTCGCCCGCCTCGTGCAGATCGGGCTGCTGGCCGACGCCGACCTGGAAAGGACGCGACGCGCCATCCGGGCGCGCCGGGGCTTCGACGCCGTGCCGATCCGCCTGCAGCTCTCCGAGGAGGAACTGGCGCGCTTCGCCGTGAACCGGCCCGACTTCCCCGGCGTCGAGGTGCGCCCGCGCCTGACGCGCCATTACCCGCAGGGCGGCACCGGCGTGCACGCGCTGGGCTACGTGGCCGCGATCAGCGAAGCCGACCAGCAGCGGATCGACGTCGCGAACTACTCGGGCACCACGCTGATCGGCAAGCTCGGCGTGGAGCGCGCCTTCGAGAGCGAACTGCACGGCGAGACCGGCTACCAGCAGCTGCTGGTCAACGCCCAGGGGCGTCGAGTCTCGCGCGTGGGCCTCAGCACGCCGGAACTCACGCGCCGCGAGCCCGTGGCCGGCAGCGACCTGTACCTCAGCCTCGACGCGCAGCTGCAGCGGGTGGCCGAGGAAGCGCTCGCCGGCCAGCGCGCCGCGGTGGTGGCCATCGACCCGCGCAACGGCGACATCCTCGCCTTCGTGAGCACCCCCACCTTCGATCCCAACGGCTTCGCCCGCGGGCTCACCTACGCCGAGTACGGGGCGCTTTCGAACGACATCGACATCCCGCTCTACGACCGCGCGCTGCGCGGCGTGTATCCGCCCGGCTCCACGATCAAGCCGCTGGTGGCGCTCGCGGCCCTGGAGCTCGGCGTGGTCCGCCCGGAGGCCCGGCGCCTGTGCCGCGGCGCCTTCCAGCTGCCCGGCTCGAGCCACCGCTATCGCGACTGGAAGCGCGGCGGCCACGGCAGCGTGGACATGCACATGGCGATCGCGGTCTCGTGCGACGTCTACTTCTACGGCGTGTCGGCCGAGATGGGCATCGACCGCATGCACGGCTTCCTGTCGAAGTTCGGGCTCGGCGAGGAGACCGGCATCGACATCGCCGGCGAACGCACCGGCACGCTGCCCTCCACCGACTGGAAGCGCAAGGCGTTCAAGCGCAAGGAACTGCAGACGTGGTTCCCGGGCGAAACCGTGATCGCCGGCATCGGGCAGGGCTACATGCTCACGACCCCGCTGCAGCTCGCCCACGCCACGGCAACCCTCGCCATGCGCGGGCAGCGCTTCGCGCCGCGACTGGTGCGCGCCGTCCGCGACGCGCGCAGCGGCGAGGTCCGGGAACTGCCGCCGCGGCCGCTGCCACCGGTGCAGGTGAGCGACCCGACCTACTGGGACGTGGTGATCGGCGGCATGGTGGGCGTCACCAACGACCCGTGGGGAACGGCCCGCCGCAGCCAGCTCGGCGCCCCCTACAAGATCGCCGGCAAGACCGGCACCGCGCAGGTGTTCTCGGTCGGCCAGAACCAGCGCTACAACGAGAAGGAGATCGACGAGCGGCTGCGCGACCACGCGCTGTTCGTGGCGTTCGCACCGGCGGACGACCCACAGATCGCGGTGGCCGTGGTGGTCGAGAACGGCCGCAGCGGCAGCGGCACGGCCGCACCCATCGCGCGCAAGGTGTTCGACGCCTTCCTGCTGCCGCCGGAGCAGGCGGCGGAGCCGCCGGACGGACAACCCACCGTGGAGGCGGCGCCGGCCGCGGAGGAGGAGGAATGAGGACGGACATCGCCGGTCCCGGCTACTCGAGCCGTGCGAAGCGCACGTTCACGGTGTCGGGTCGCCTGCTCGAGGCGCTGCACCTCGACGGACCGCTGCTGCTCGCCGTGCTGTCGGTGTGCGCGGCCGGGCTCGCGGTGCTCTTCAGCGCGGCAGGCGAGGACGTCGGCGTCTTCGTTCGCCAGGCCGCGCGCGTCGGCCTCGGTCTCGCGGTGATGGTGGCCGCGGCGCAGGTGCCGCCGCGGGTGCTGCGCGCCGTGTCCCCGTGGGCCTACGCCGTGGGTGTCCTGCTGCTGGTGGCCGTGGCGCTGGTCGGCGACATCTCGATGGGGGCGCAGCGCTGGCTGGATCTCGGCGTCGTGCGCTTCCAGCCCTCCGAGATCATGAAGATCGCGGTCCCGCTCGCCTGCGCCTGGTTCCTGCACACCCGCCCGCTGCCGCCGAGCTTCATCACGCTGCTGGTGCTCGCGGCCGCGATCCTGGTGCCCGTGCTGCTCATCGCCGAGCAGCCGGACCTCGGCACCTCGCTGCTCGTGGCGGCCGGCGGCGGCCTCGTGGTGCTGCTCGCGGGCCTGCAGCTGCGCTACATGGTCGGGCTCGGCGCGCTGCTCGCCGGCGCCGTACCCGTCGTGTGGCACAACCTGCACGACTACCAGCGCCAGCGCGTGCTGACCTTCCTCAACCCGCAGGAGGACCCCCTCGGCGCGGGCTACCACACGATCCAGTCGCAGATTGCGATCGGCTCGGGTGGCGTGTTCGGCAAGGGCTACATGAACGGCAGCCAGGCGCAACTCGAGTTCCTGCCGGAGCGCTCCACGGACTTCATCTTCGCCGTGATCGGCGAGGAGTGGGGACTCGTGGGCCTCGCCGTGCTGATCGGCCTGTACCTGCTCGTGATCGCGCGCGGCCTCTACATCGCCGTGCAGGCGCAGGACACGTTCTCGCGGCTGGTGGCCGGCGCGCTCACGCTCACCTTCGGCGTCTACGTGTTCGTCAACGCCGGCATGGTGGCCGGGCTGCTGCCCGTGGTCGGCGTGCCGCTGCCGCTCGTCAGCTACGGCGGCACGTCGATGGTGACCCTCATGGCGGGCTTCGGTATCCTCATGTCCATCCACTCGCGCCGCAAGCTCGTCGCGACCTGACCGGCCCCCTCGATCCAATGCACCCCATCCGCAGAATCCTGCTCCTCGCCCTTTGGACCGCGATCGCCGCGCCCGCCCTCGCGCTCGACGCGTCGCGCGACGACGTTCGCGCATTCGTCGGCGAGATGGCCGGGCGGCACGGCTTCGCCGCGGAGGAACTCGGGCGCGTCCTCGAGCAGGCGGAGTCACGTCCGTCGATCATCGCCCTGATGACGCGCCCCGCGGAGAAGGCGCTGCCCTGGCACGAGTACCGGGCACGCTTCCTCACCGAGCGGCGGATCACGCGCGGCGTGGAGACGGGCCGGTTGCAGTCCGGTGCGCTCGAGCGCGCCGCGGAGCGCGGCGTGCCGGCGTCGGTGCTGCTGTCAATCGTCGGCGTCGAGACTTCCTACGGCGAGATCACGGGCAAGCACCGGGTCGTCGACGCGCTCGCCACGCTCGCCTTCGATTTTCCGCCGCGCAGTTCCTTCTTCCGCGGCGAACTCGAGCAGTTCCTGCTCGTGACGCGCGAGGAGTCGCTCGACCCCCTCGGACCGCAGGGCTCGTACGCCGGCGCGATGGGCATCCCGCAGTTCATGCCGTCGAGCTTCCGGGCCTACGCGGTGGATGGCGACGGCGACGGCCGGCGCGACCTGTGGGCCAGCTGGGCCGACGTGTTTGCGAGCGTCGCCAACTACCTTCGCGCCCACGGCTGGCGCTCGGACGAGCCCGTGATGGCCCGCGCCGACGTCGCGGAGGCGGATCTGGCCGGACTCGAGTTCGGCAGGGTCGACCTCACCGAGACCGTGGGTTCGCTGAAGGCGCGCGGCGTGCGCTTCGACACCGTGCTGCCGGCGGACGCTCCGGCGGTGCTCCTGCAGTTCGCCGGCCGTGACGGACCCGAGCATCGCGTCGGGTTCACCAACTTCTACGCGATCACGCGCTATAACCGCAGCCAGCTCTACGCGAGTGCGGTCTCCGACCTCGCCGATGCGATCGCCGCCGCGTCCGTTGCCGCGCCGGCCGCTCCCTCCCCGCCCGCCGAGTAACTTCGGCGCCCGGGCACCGCACGCCCATCCCAAGGACCACCCACTCCGACATGAGAAGACCCAGCGCATTCCCCGCCGCCCTGCTCGCCACGCTCGTCCTCGCCGGCTGCTCGAAGGAACCGCCGGCCGAAGCGCCGCCCACGGAGCCTGCGGTCGCGGCTCCGGTCACGCCGATTCCGCCGCCGCCGCAGCTCAACGCGCGCAGCTACATCGTGATCGACCACGAGAGCGGGCGCGTGCTCGCCGCACTCGATCCGGACTCGCGCCAGGAGCCGGCGAGCCTGACCAAGATCATGACGGCCTACGGCGTGTTCCGGGCGCTCAAGGAGGGACGCATCAAGCTCGACGACATGGTGACCATCAGCGAGTACGCCTGGAAGCAGGAAGGCTCGCGGATGTTCGTCGAGGTGGGCAAGCAGGTGTCGGTCGAGAACCTGATCCAGGGCATGATCGTGCAGTCCGGCAACGACGCGACGGTGGCACTCGCCGAGCACGTGGCGGGCACGGAGCCCACGTTCGTGCAGATGATGAACACCTACGCGAAGGAGCTCGGCATGACGGGCTCGCACTTCACGAACTCCCCCGGCATGCCCGACCCCGAGCACTACACGACGGCGCGCGACTCGGCCATTCTCGCCAGCGCGCTCATCCGCGAGTTCCCGGAGTACTACCGCTGGTACGCCCAGCGGGAATTCACCTTCAACGGCATCACGCAGCAGAACCGCAACGGACTGCTGTGGCGTGATCCGTCCGTGGACGGCGTCAAGACCGGCCACACCGAGAGCGCCGGCTACTGCCTGGTCGCCTCGGCCCAGCGCGAGGGCATGCGGCTGGTGTCCGCCGTGCTCGGCACCGAGTCGATGCGCGCCCGCGAGGACGCGAACTCGGCACTGCTCAACTACGGCTACAACTTCTTCGAGACCAAGCGCCTGTACGCCGCCGGCGAGCCGCTCACGACCGTACGGGTGTGGAAGGGCGAGAGCCCCGAGGTCGGCCTCGCGCTGAAGCGCGACCTGTTCGTGACCGGCCAGCGCGGCCAGACCGGCAGCGTGAAGGCAGAATTCGAACTGCCGGGTCCCCTCATGGCACCGCTCTCGACGGACACGGCCATCGGCAAGGTGAACATCGTGGTGGACGGCGCGACCATCGCAACCCACGACCTGTACCCGGCGAAGGAGGTCCCGCGCGGCGGACTGTTCCGGCGCGCCAGCGACACGGTCAGACTCTGGTTCGACTGACGTGGCCGCGCCCTACCCGACCTGCTACCTCGACGGCACGCTGCTGCCGCTCGCCGAGGCGCGCATCTCGCCGCTCGATCGGGGCTTCCTGTTCGCCGACGGCGTGTACGAGGTGATTCCCGTGCATCGCGGGCGACTGTTCCGCCTGCGCCATCACCTGCAGCGCCTCGAAAGCAGTCTCGCGGCCATCCGCCTGCCGAACCCGCACTCATTCGAGCAGTGGGCCGACATCGCGGGCCGGGTGGCGGCGACGGCCGGCGGTGCCGAGATGCTCGTCTACCTGCAGGTGACGCGTGGCGCGGAGTTCGGCCGCAACCACCTCTTCCCGCGCGACACCGCGCCGACGGTGTTCGCCTTCGCGAGCCCCTACCCCGCACCCGCGGCGAGTGTGCTCGAGAGCGGGCTGACCGCCGCCACGCTGCAGGACACCCGCTGGAGCCGCTGCGACATCAAGTCGGTGGCGCTGCTCGCCAACGTGCTGCTGCGCCAGGAAGCGGCCGATCGCGGCGCCGACGAAGCGCTGCTGGTGCGCGACGGACTGCTGCTCGAGGGCTCCTCGAGCTCCGTGTTCCTGTGCATCGGCGGCACGCTGGTGACGCCGCCGCACGACCACCGCATCCTGCCCGGCACCTCGCGGGATGCCGTGCTCGAGCTCGCCGAGGGCTGGCTGCCAAGCCAGGTGTGCCCGCTCGAGGCCCGCGAGATCGCCAGCTGCGACGAGCTGTGGATCGCCTCCGCCGGCCGCGGCGTGCTGCCGGTGACCGTCGTGGACGGAGAGCCGGTGGGCAGCGGCCGCCCCGGACCGCTGTGGCAGGCGATGTACAACCGTCTGCAACGCCACCTCGACACCATCGCCGCCACGCCCGCGCTCTGAGCCATGGCCGAAGACACCCTGTTCGAGTTCCCGACCGACTTCCCCATCAAGATCATGGGCGAGGCGACCGACGAGTTCCGAAGCCTCGCGATCGGCATCGTCACGCGGCATTTCGGCCCGCTGGATCCGGAGCGCATCGAGGAACGCCCGAGCAGCGGCGGCAAGTACCTCGGGCTCACGCTGACCGTGCGCGCCGAGAGCAAGGCGCAGCTCGACGCGGTCTACACCGAGCTCACGTCCTGCCGCCAGGTGCTGGTCGCGCTCTGAGTCGCGAGGCCCAACGTCGCGAGGCCCAGTGCCGCGAGCAGCTGCGGGGCCAGCGCGTCGGCGACGGCGCCCAAGTCCGCCGGGCCGCCGAGCTCGCTCAACTGCGTCATCTCGAGCCCCGCGTAGCCGCAGGGGTTGATCCGCCGGAACGGCTCGAGGTCCATCGCCACGTTGAGCGCGAGGCCGTGGTAGGAGCAGCCCCGGCGGATGCGCAGCCCGATGCTCGCGAGCTTGCGCGCGCCCACGTACACGCCCGGTGCGTCGCGCCGTCCCGCCGCCTCGATGCCCCAGCCTGCGACCGTGGCGACGATGGCGCGCTCGATGCCCTCGACCAGCGGCCGCACGCCGAGCCGGGCGCGGCCGAGGTCGAGCAGCGGATAGACCACGAGCTGGCCCGGACCGTGGTAGGTGACCTGCCCGCCGCGATCGATCGGCACCACGGGGATATCGCCCGGCGCGAGCACGTGCTCGGGGCGCGCGTTCATGCCGAGCGTGAACACCGGCGGATGCTCGAGGAACCAGATCTCGTCCGGCGTATTCGCTTCGCGTGCATCCACGAAGCGCTGCATCGCCCGCCAGGTCGGCTCGTAGTCGACGCGGCCGAGCCAGCGCAGGACGGGCCCGTGCACGGGTTTCAGCGGGCCGGCGACGCCGCCCGCGCCCAGCCCCGCGTTGTTGCGCGCCAGCGCCTGCTCGGCACGATAGCTCGAGCGCACCAGCGGGCCGGCCACGCACTCGAGGAAGCCGAGCTCCAGCGCCGCGGCGCGATACCGATCGAACTCCTCGGGTGCGACGAAGCGCGCGACAGGCAGGTGATTGACCGTGGGCCGCAGGTACTGGCCGAGCGTCAGGAGGTCCACGCCGATGGCACGCAAGTCATCGAGAGTCGCGAGGATCTCGGCGTCGGTCTCGCCGAGGCCGAGCATCAGGCTGGTCTTGGTGAGCACGCCGGGGCGATGCCGCTTCGCGTGCGCGAGCACGGCGAGCGTCTGCTCGTAGGAGGCGCGCGGGTCGCGCACCGGGTGCGTGAGGCGGCGCACCGTCTCGACGTTCTGCGCGAACACCTCGAGGCCCGAGTCCACCACGGTCTCGACGTCGGCCAGCACGCCCTGGAAATCGGGCGTCAGCGCCTCGACGGCGGTCCCGGGGCAGAGGCGCTTGATCTCGCGTACGCAGGCCGCGAAGTGCGCCGCCCCGCCGTCGTCGAGGTCGTCGCGGTTGACCGAAGTGAGCACCACGTAGCGCAGGCCCATCAGCTCGACCGTGCGCGCGGCGTTGGCGGGTTCCTCGGCGTCGAGCCAGCCGCGGGGATTGCCGGTGTCCACGGCGCAGAAG
Source organism: uncultured Gammaproteobacteria bacterium (assembly GCA_963754125.1). GTDB lineage: Bacteria > Pseudomonadota > Gammaproteobacteria > Steroidobacterales > Steroidobacteraceae > RPQJ01. Next base: position 400,194 of record CAVWEX010000002.1, on the reverse strand, counting down.
CGGCAGGCGCGCGTGCACACCTCGCCCATCAACATCAGCGTGGCGGTGCCGGCGTTCCAGCACTCGCCGATGTTCGGGCACTTGGCCTCCTCGCAGACCGTGGCGAGCCGGTGCTCGCGCACGGTGCGGCGCACGGCGTCGAAGCGCGCGCCGGCGGGCATCGGCGCGCGCAGCCAGCCCGGCTTGCGGCCGGCCGGCAGCGGCGCGGCCGCCGCGGTCGCCTTGATGCCGTCCTTGATCGCCGCGATGCCCTGCGGCGTCACGTACTTCTCGCCGCTGCGGGCGCTGCCGGTCACGACGGGGATGCCTTTGAAGTCGGTCATGGCTGTATTCGCCTGCGGGGTCGGCATTGTACTTCTCTCGCCGGGCTGCGCGGCTGGTAGCGCCGTCCGGGGTTCCGTCTCGACCTCCCCGGGACGCCGTGAATCCATCCCTGGAGGCTCGCGCGCGGCGCCCATGCCGCGCGACGCCCGGGGAAGTCGAGACGGAACCCCGGACGGCACGCGGATCCGCCGCACGATAGTCGCTTCGTCGGACGGTGGCAGCGGATTCAGCGGCCGCCGCGGTTGAGGTGCTCGTCCAACTCAGCGAGCCGCTCGGGGGTGCCGATGTCGAGCCACGCACCGGCGTGGATTTCGCCACTGACGCGCCCATCGCGGGCCGCGGCCCGCAGCAGCGGCGCGAGCTTGAAGATGCCGTCGCGGCAGCCGCCGAAGAGGTCGGCACGGTAGACGCCCACGCCCGAGAACGTCTGCCGTTCGCCCGGCGTCTCGACGATGCGGCCTCGATCGAGGACGAAGTCGCCGCCCGGGTTGTGGATCGGGTTCGGCACCAGCACGAGGTGCGCGAGATCGGCGGGCGCGAGCCGCTCGCGCAGGTCGCCGTAGGGGATGTCCGACCATGTGTCGCCGTTCAGCACCAGGAACGGCCCGGCGCCCAGCAGCGGCAGCGCGCGGAAGATGCCGCCGCCCGTCTCGAGCGGCTCGGGCCCCTCGTCGCTGTAGTGGATCCGCAGTCCGTGGCGGGCGCCGTCGCCGAGCGCCGCCTGGATCTGCCCGCCCAGCCACGACAGGTTCACCACGACGTCTTCGAAGCCGGCCGCCGCGAGCGCCCGCAGATGATGCACGATCAGCGGCGCGCCGCCCGCCTCGAGCAGCGGCTTCGGCCGCACCAGCGTGAGCGGGCGCATGCGCTCGCCGCGCCCGGCGGCGAGGATCAACGCCCTCACGCTCGAGCCGCCTCGAGGCTCGCCTGCATGGCCGGCAGCACCCGCTCGCGCACGAGCTCGCCGAGCGCGGCGAGGTCGTCGTGCCGCTCGCAGGCCTCGACGACGTACCCGAGGGTACGGGGCACGTCCGCCAGGTAGCCCGGCTTGCCGTCGCGGTGCCACAGCCGGGCGAAGATGCCGCTCGCCTTGAGGTGGCGCTGCACGCCCATGAGGTCGAACCAGCGCAGGAACTGCGGCTCGTCCGCGCCCGCATCGAGGCCCGCGGCCGCCGCCTCGCGACGGAAGTCGCGCGCCCAGCCGAGCACCTGCGCCTGCGGCCAGGCCACGTAGCAGTCGCGCAGCAGCGAGACGAGGTCGTAGGTGAGCGGCCCGTGCACGGCATCCTGGAAATCGAGGATCCCCGGGTTGTTGCCCTCGCACACCATGAGATTGCGCGAGTGGTAGTCACGGTGCACGAACACCTGCGGCTGCTCGAGGGCATTTTCGACCAGGCGGTCCGCGGCGGACGCGAGCGTGGCGCTGATTGCTCCGTCGAGCTCGACGTCGAGGTGGCGCGCGAGCAGCCAGTCCGGAAACAGGCGCATCTCGGTCCGCAGCAGCCGCTCGTCGTAGCGCGGCAGCACGGCCGCATGGTCCCCTCCCCGGGCCTGGATGCGTACCAGTGACGTGATCGCATCGCGATAGAGCGGCCCGGCGCGGCCCGCATCGCCGAGGGCGTCGAGATAGGTCGTCGCACCGAGGTCCGTGAGCAGCAGGAAGCCGTCGGCGGCGTTGCGGGCGATCACCCGCGGCGCATTCACGCCGACCGCCTCGAGCATGCCAGCGACGCGCAGGTAGGGCTCGACGTCCTCCTTGTCGGGCGGCGCGTCCATGGCGATCACGGTCTCGCCGTCGTGCGTCACCCTGAAGTAGCGGCGGAAGCTCGCGTCGGCCGATGCGGGGGCGAGGCCGCAGCCCCGCCAGCCGAGCGAGGACTCGAGCCAGTGGCGCAGCAGGTCGAGCCGGGGATCGTCGCGGCGTGAATCGGGCAAGGCGGGCCTCGGATAAACCGGTTCGGGCAGGGGGCGGCAATTATAATCGTGCCGATGAAGCCGTCCGCCCGAACTTCGCCCGTCCCGCGACGGCTCATTGTGTCGATCGCGTGGGGACTGCTCGCCTCCCGCGCGGAGGGCGCCGACCCGCTGAAATGCGAGGCGCCCCCGCCGGACCCGCGCCTCGAGGAACTGCTGAAGGCCGATCCCGAGGACCAGCGCATCAACATCACCAGCGACGAGGGCGAACTCGGCCGCGAGGGCGACGCGACGCTGACCGGCAACGTCCGCATCCGCATCGGCCAGCGGCTGCTCGCGGCCGACGCGGCCGAGATCGACGCCACCGCGCGCAGCGTCCGGCTGACGGGCGACGTCGAGTTCCTCGACCCGATGCTGCACGTGCGCGGCCGTGGCGGCGACTTCAGCGAGGAAGGCGGCACCTTCGAGGGAGCCGAGTTCGAGATCCCCGACCGCTCCGTGCGCGGCTCGGCCGAGGGCGTTCGGGTCCGGGGCCAGTCGGTCATCGACCTCGAGGGGGTGCGCTACACCGCCTGCCCGGCGGGCCGCGAGGACTGGGTCCTCGGCGCGCGGAAGATCTCGATCGACCAGGAGACGCGCATCGGAACCGGCCGCGACGTGCGGCTCGAGTTCCTCGGCGTGCCCATTCTCTATGCACCCTGGCTGACCTTCCCGGTGGGTGACCAGCGCAAGACGGGATTTCTCTTCCCCTCAATAGGCAACAGCAACAAGACCGGAGCGCAGGTCGCGGTGCCGTGGTACTGGAACATCGCGCCGAACTACGACGCCACCTTCACGTCGCGCTTCTTCTTCTCGCGCGGACTGCGGGTCGATCCCGAGTTCCGCTACCTCACCGAGCGCAGCCAGGGCACGCTGAGCGCCGAGTACATGTACCACGACCGTGACTTCGACGGCTCGCGCAGCATCGTGGACCTCACGCACCTCACGCGACTGCGCCCGCTCACGCGGCTGCGGGTCGACGCCGCCTACGCGAGCGACGACAGCTACTTCGAGGACTTCGGCATCGGGTTCGAGGGCACCAGCGTCACCTTCCTCGAACAGATGGCGGAGGCCCGCCAGGACACGGATCACTGGTCGTTCATCGGGCGCGTGCAGGACCACCAGGTGCTCGATGCCGGCCTGCCCGACGACGAGCAGCCCTACGCCCGGCTGCCGCAGGTGCTCGTGGCCGGCCACTGGGGCGAGGCCGGGGACGGCCTGCGGGCCACGCTGCGGGCGGAGGCCGTGAACTTCGACAGCGACGTGCGCGAGGACGGCGCGCGCTTCGACGTCGAGCCGTCGCTCGGCTGGCGGAAGGAAGGATCGGGCGCCCACGTGGCGGCCAATGCGGCCTGGCGTACGACGGCCTATTCGCTCCCCGATGCTGCACCGGGCGAGGACGATTCGCCGTTGCGTTCCCTGCCGGTGCTGAACGCCGAGACGGGATTCGTGCTGGAGCGGGACTCCGGCTCGCGGAACCAGCGCGTGCAGACGCTCGAGCCGCGCCTCATGTACCTGTACGTGCCGTACCGCGACCAGGAGGACCTGCCGGTGTTCGACAGCGGGCTGCCGGACCTCAACCTCGTGCAGCTGTTCCGAACCAACCGTTACATGGGCGCGGATCGCGTCGGCGACGCCAACCAGGTGAACGTTGGCGTCACGAGCCGCCTGCTCGACGCCGCGGGCGGGCGGCAGTTCCTGAGCGCGACGCTCGGGCAGGCGTTCTACCTCGAGGACCCGCGCGTCGCCCTCCCGGACGAACCTCCGCGCGACCGCTCGACCTCCGACGTGATTGCCGAGCTCGACCTCACGGCGTTCAAGAACTGGAACGCCCGCCTCGCCTACCAGTGGAACCCGGATCGCAGCCGCACCGAGTACTCCGACGTGCGCGTGCAGTACCGGCCGCAGTCGGACCGCGTCGTGAACGCGAGCTATCGTTTCCGCCAGGACCTGGTCGAGCAGTTCGACGTGTCCGCGGCCTGGCCGATCCGCGGAGGCTGGCGCGGCTACGGGCGCTGGATCTACTCGCTGAGCGAGGAAAAGACGCTCGACCAGTTCCTCGGCCTCGAGTACGGGTCGTGCTGCTGGAAGCTGCGCGTCGTCACGCGTCGCTTCCTCAGCAGCCGCAGCGGCGACATCGACACCTCGGTCGGGCTGCAGCTGGAACTGAAGGGCCTGTCGAGTGTCGGAACCGACACGGATTCTTTCCTGCGCGATGCGATTCGTGGATACTCCGCGCTCCCGACCGACCCCCGGCCCTGAAATGCCCTTTGTTATCAACAGACTGGTACTGGCCTGCGTGCTGCTGGCGGGCTTCGCGAGCGTCCCTCGGGCGGCCGAGCTGAGCACCCGCGGGGAGCCCCTCGACGGCATCGCCGCGGTGGTCAACGACGGGATCGTGCTGCGCAGCGCCCTCGAGCAGCAGGTGCTCGTCATCTCGCAGCGCCTCGAGCAGCAGGGGCAGCCGCTGCCACCGCGCAACCTGCTGCGCCAGCAGGTGCTCGAGCGGCTGGTGATGCAGGAAGTGCAGCAGCAGCGCGCCGGACGACTCGGCATCCAGGTGCCGGACGAGATGCTGAACGAAACCCTCGCGGACATCGCGGCGCGCAACTCCGTCCAGTTCAGCGACCTGCCGGCGACGCTCGAGTCGCAGGGCATCAACTACGCGGCCTACCGCGAGGACGTGCGCCGGGAGATCACGCTCAACCTGCTGCGCCAGCGCGACGTCTATTCGCGCATCTACATCTCGCCGCGCGAGGTCGAGCAGTGCCTGGCGAAGCGCAAGGCCTCTCCGGGCCTCGACACCGAGTTCGAGCTCGCGCACATCCTGGTCGCGGTGCCGGCCGCCGCTTCGCCCGAGCAGGCCGAGGAGCGCGCCGTGCGCGCCCAGGGAATCTACGACCGCGCCCGCAAGGGCGAGGACTTCGGCCAGCTCGCGATCTCGTACTCCGACGCCGGGACGGCGCTCGAGGGCGGCGCGCTCGGCTGGCGCCCGGCGAACCAGCTGCCGTCGTTCGCCGCGGAGGCCATCGCGGCGCTGCAGGCCGGCGGGATCACCGAGCCGATCCGCACGCCGAGCGGGCTGCACATCTTCAAGGTGGTGCAGACGCGAGGGGCGGCCTCGAGCGCGATGGTGGAGCAGGTGCACGCCCGGCACATCCTCCTCGAGACCAATGCGATCGAGGACGACGACACCGTGCGCCAGAAGCTCACGCAGTTCCGGGATCGCATCCTCGGTGGCGAGGCCTTCGACGCGATCGCCGCAGTGAACTCCGACGACCCGGGCTCGGCCGCGCGCGGGGGCGACCTCGGCTGGATGGGCCCGGGCAGCTTCGTGCCGGCGTTCGAGCAGCAGCTCGCCCAGCTCAAGGAGGACGAGATCAGCCAGCCGTTCAAGACCCAGTACGGCTGGCACATCGTGCAGCTGCTCGGCCGGCGCACCTACGACGCCACGGACGACGTGATCCGCAACCGTTGCGTGGTCCAGCTCCGCGAGTCGCGCGCCGAGGAAGAGACCGAGATCTGGATGCGTCGCCTGCGCGACGAGGCCTTCGTCGAATACCGGCTGTGAGCCCCGACCGCCCGGTCCGCGGCATGCCGACCGTTGCCGTCACGACCGGCGAACCGGCGGGCATCGGGCCGGAGCTCTGCGCAGCGGTCCTTGCGGACCCCCATGCGGATCCCCTCCATGCACGGCTGGTGCTGATCGGCGACCGTGAGCTGCTCGCGCGGTCGGCCGGGCGGCCGCTCCCCGACGACGCCGTGCTGCACGTTCCGCTCGCCGCGCCCAGCCGGCCGGGCCGCCTCGATCCGGCCAACGCCCGCTACGTCCTCGCGCTGCTGGACGCAGGCATCGACGGCTGCCTTGCCGGCCGCTTCGACGCGCTGGTGACGGCGCCGGTCCACAAGGGCGTGATCAACGACGCCGGCGTGCCCTTCACCGGCCACACCGAGTACCTCGCCGCGCGCTGCGGCACCGCCCTGCCGGTGATGATGCTGGTGGGCGGCGGGCTGCGCGTCGCGCTCGCCACGACCCACCTGCCGCTCGCGCGGGTGAGCGCCGCGCTCACGGCGGCGCGGCTCGAGCAGGTGATCCGTGTCCTCGATGCGGACCTGCGCGCGAAGTTCGGCTGCGCGGCGCCGCGGATCCTCGTCTGCGGCCTCAATCCCCACGCCGGCGAGGGCGGGCACCTCGGGCGCGAGGAGATCGAGGTCATCGAGCCCGTGCTCGAGCGGCTGCGGGCCGAGGGCTTCGGCCTCACCGGCCCGGTGCCGGCGGACACCGCCTTCCTGCCGGAGCGGGTCGCCGGCCACGACGCGGTGCTGGCGATGTTCCACGACCAGGGACTGCCGGTGCTGAAGCACGCGAGCTTCGGGCATGCGGTGAACGTGACCCTCGGGCTGCCGATCGTGCGTACCTCGGTGGACCACGGCACTGCCCTCGACCTCGCCGGCAGCGGACGCGCGGACGCAGGCAGCCTGCGCGCGGCGGTGCGACTCGCCGTCGAACTGTGCGTCGCACGCCGCCGGTGAGCCGCCCGAAGAAGCGGCTCGGCCAGCACTTCCTGCACGATCCCGGGACGATCGAACGCATCGTGCGCGCCATCGCGCCCGCACGCGGCGACCGGCTGGTCGAGATCGGTCCCGGGCGCGGCGCGATCACGGTTCCGCTGCTCGAGGCTGCCGGCACGCTCGACGTGATCGAGATCGATCGCGACGTGCTGCCCGCGCTCGAGGCGCGCTGCCGCGGCCGCGGCGAACTGCGCGTGCACCAGGAGGACGCGCTCGAATTCGACCTCGGCGCCCTGCGCGGCGAAGGCGCGCCGCTGCGGCTCGTGGGCAACCTGCCCTACAACATCTCCACGCCGCTGCTGTTCCGGTTCCTCGAGCAGCTCGACGCGGTGTCGGACATGCACTTCATGCTGCAGAAGGAAGTGGTGGCGCGCATGGCGGCGCGCCCGGGCGGCAAGGAATACGGCCGGCTCACGGTGATGCTCGCGCCGTGGGTGCGCGTCGAGCCGCTGTTCGACATCGGCACCGGCGCCTTCTCGCCGCCGCCGCGCGTGGTCTCGACGTTCTTCGCGCTGCACGCGCACCCGACGCCGCCCTTCGCCATCGCCGATCGGTCGGCGTATGCGCGCGTCGTGGCGGCAGCCTTCGGCCAGCGCCGCAAGACGCTGCGCAACTCGCTCGCGACCCTGCTCGACAGCGCGCGCATCGAGGCGGCCGGCGTCGATCCGTCGGTGCGCGCGGAAACGCTGGCGCCGTCACAGTTCGCGGCGCTCGCGGCACAGCTCGGGCCTGCGGACGGCGATTGGTCGGCCAGCCCCGGCCACCTATAATCCCCCGAGCCGATCCCTCCGGTCCGTCCGGATCCACGCCTGCGAGGCCACCGCCATGCGCGACTACCGGAAAATCCTGCTCTGTCTCGACCTCACGGACGACAGCGAAAAGATCGCCGAACGGGCCCGGACGCTGGCGGCGGCCTTCGGCGCCGAGCTCACGCTGCTGCACGTCGTCGAATACGTGCCGGTCGAGCCGATGGGCGAGGCGCTGCTGCCCGCGGTGCAGATCGAGGGCGAGCTCGTGGAGCGGGCGCGCGTGCGCATCGCCGAGCTCGCCGCGCGGCTCGGGCTCGACCACTGCGAGCGGCTCGTCAACACCGGCAACATCAAGACCGAGGTGGTGCGCATCGCGCAGACGCGCGCCATCGACCTGATCGTGATCGGCAGCCGCGAGCGGCACGGTGTGTCGATCCTGTTCAACTTCACCGAGGACACGGTGCTGCACGCGGCGCCCTGCGACGTGCTCGCCGTGCGCCTGCCGCGCGACTGACCCGCCGCAACGACCCAGCGCATGAACGCCAGCAGCCACGCCATCCGCGTCGACGTCGTGACCCAGTTCGTCGAGGACCAGTCGAGCCCGGGTGACGGTCGATTCGTGTTCGCCTACACCATCACCATCCGCAACGAGGGCACCGTGCCGGCCCGCCTGCTGTCGCGCCACTGGATCATCACCGACGCCAACGGCAAGGTGCAGGAAGTCGTGGGCGACGGCGTCGTGGGCGAGCAGCCGCACCTCGAGCCCGGCGAGGGCTTCCGCTACTCGAGCGGCGCGATCCTCGAGACGCCGGTGGGCTCGATGCAGGGCCGCTACCGCATGGTGGCCGACGACGGCGAGCACTTCGACGCGCCGATCGCGCCCTTCACGCTCGCCGTGCCCGGCCTGCTGCACTGACCGTCGATGGCGGTCTGGGCCGTCGGCGACGTGCAGGGCTGCTGCGTGGAGCTCGAGGCACTGCTCGAGCGAATCGGGTTCGCGCCGGGTCGCGACCGCCTCTGGTTCGTCGGCGACCTCGTCAACCGCGGCCCGGGCTCCCTCGAGGTGCTGCGCCGGGTCGAGCGGCTCGGCGACTCCGCCGTCGTCGTGCTCGGCAACCACGACCTGCACCTGCTCGCGGTCGCCCGCGGCGGCGCCAGGTTGCGCGGCGGCGACCGCACGCTGCAGCCGATCCTCGACGCGCCGGACCGCGAGCGCCTGCTCGACTGGCTGCAGTCGCGCCCGCTGCTGCACCACGACGCCGCGATCGGCTACACCATGGTGCACGCCGGCCTGCCGCCACAGTGGGACCTCGCACTCGCCCGCCGCTGCGCGAGCGAACTCGAGTCGGCGCTGCGCGGCGAGCACAGCGAGCGGCTGTTCGAGGCCATGTACGGCAACCAGCCGGACCGCTGGCGGGACGACCTCGAGGGCGACGAGCGACTGCGCTTCATCACCAACGCGCTCACCCGGCTGCGGGTCTGCGACGGCTCGGGACGAATGCGGCTCGAGTTCAAGGGCCCGCTCGAGCAGATGCCGCCGGACGCAGTGCCGTGGTTCCGCGCGCCGCGGCGGCGCTGGGCGGGCGCGCGCATCGTCTGCGGGCACTGGTCGGCGCTCGGCTACGTCGACGAGAACGGCGTGCTCGGGCTCGACACCGGCTGCGTCTGGGGCGGGACGCTCACCGCGCAGCGGCTGGACGTGCCCTCCGCGCCGGTCGCCGTGCCGAGCACGCTGCCGGCCGTGTTCTGACCGCCCGGCGGGCGGCGTGCCCGTGCCGCCGCTTCAGCCGCGCATGATCCGAGCGTAGATCGGCGCGATTCCGCCCCCGAGCACGCGTGCGGCCAGGTTGATGAACTTCGCATCGAGCCCGACCCGCCAGTGGACGCGACGGCCGTGCACCGCGCGCCAGACCGTCTCGGCGACGCGGCGTGGCGTGATCTTGACGCCGAGGCGCTCGATCGACGCCGGCTTCACCGGCGCGTCGAATACCATCCCGGTCTGCACGTAGGGGACGTAAATGCCGGCGACCCGGATGCCGTGCGCGCGGTACTCGATGTCGAGCGCCTCGGTGAGGCCGCGCACGAAGAACTTCGTGGCGCTGTAGACCGCGTGCTGCGGCGAGCCGTACTCGGCCGAGGTGGAACTCATCGCGACCACGCGTGCACCCGGCGTGCGCGCCAGGTACGGAAAGGCCGCGTCGATGGTGTGGATCACGCCGCGCACGTTCACGTCCACCAGCAGGTCCTTCTGGCTGCGGGTGATGTTCTCGTCGGGACCCATGAACAGCACGCCGGCGTTGGCGAACACCGCGTCGAGACGGCCGCCGGTGAACCGTGTGAACTCACGCAGCGCCGACTGCACGGCCGTGAAGTCCCGGACGTCCGCGACGTGAGTGCTGAGGCGCTCCGCGCCCAGTTCGCGCGCCAGCGACGCCAGCGCGTCCGCGTTCACGTCGCAGGCGCCGATGAGCCAGCCCCTGCCGGCGAACAGTCGGGCCGTTTCCGCACCGATGCCGGCGCCCGCGCCGGTGATGAAGATCGCCTTCGGGACGGTCACGGAAACGGCCGCGGGCCCCCTCATGCAGCTGGCAACGGCTCCAGCACATCGACCGTCATGCGGATCGCGCCCAACCAGACCTGTCGCGGCGAGCAGTGGACGCTGCTATCGATGACCTTGACGCCCAGCGGGCCGAAGACGCGATCGCGCATCTGCTCCATGAGCTCGCAGTCGCCATCCTGCAGGAAGCTCGTCCCGCCGCTGCGAAACTCGACGCGCTTCGGCCGCGCCGGGAACTGCGCCGTCGCCTCGGTCGCCGACTTGCCTTGCACCCGCGCCACGAGCTCGCGCTTCGCAGCATCACGCTCGAGCTCCGCCAGCACCTCGGGCGTGGCCTCGACCGGAAATGCAGCGACAATGCGCACAGTCGGCGACAACTCCGGCCCGGTCAGATTGATGCAGTTGCGGGCCGTCACCTTGAACCCTGGCCGGGCGCCGAGCTCCTTCAGGATGCTCCTCACCTGGCCACGCAGCCCCTCGCATGAGTAGTAGCTGGTGAAACCCATGTAATGAAGCTGGACGTCCCTCTCGATCCAGACCGCGCTCACCACGGTCGGATCATCGGCCGCGGCCACCGAATCCTGAGCCTGCACCGCTGCCGACGCCAACAGTGCGAGGGCCAACCCCGCGACCGCACCACCCCGCGTCACGTTGCTCATGGCACCGACCTCCTGCCCCGTGTCCCGGGACGCACGTCTATACTGCCACACGACTCACCCTGTCGACTTGTGTCCCGCAGCACCCGTCATGCTCGAACTCGAGTTCACCACCCGCGGACGGCGCTGGCAGGTCGACCTCTCCTCACCAGTGGACCTCGCGATCCCGCTGCAGTTCCCCGGCCCCCAGCCGCGGTTCTTCGCGGAAGGGCCGGCGCTCGCCGAGCCGCTGCGTGCCGGGTCGTACACCGGCGAGGTAGCGAGCGGGGCGAGCTGCAATTGCGGCGTCTATACGCTCGCACCCCACTGCCACGGCACGCACACCGAGTGCGTCGGCCACCTGACGGACGACGCTACGCAGGTGTCGGACCTGACGCCCGTCGCGCCGGCGCTGGCGCTGCTCGTCACGGCGAGTCCCGAGCCGCTCGGCGCGGCTGCCGGCGAATCGACCGGCCGGCGCGACGAGTCCGACCCCGTGCTGTCGCGCGCATCGCTCGCGGCTGCGGCCGAACGCTGGATGGGCGACCCGTGGACCGCGCTGGTCGTGCGTACCCTGCCGAACGATCCGGCGAAACGCGGGCGCACCTACGCGGGCGACTGCCCGGCGCCCTACTTCACGCCCGACGCCATGCGCTGGATCGTGGCGCGCGACGTCGTTTCGCTGGTGGTGGACCTGCCGAGCCTCGACCGAGCCGACGACGGCGGGACGCTCGCGGCACATCGCCTGTTCTGGGGGCTGCCGCCGGGAGCCCGCGACGCGCGCCAGGCGCAGCGCGGCCGCGCGCTGGTCACGGAACTCGCCTATGTGCCTGAGTCCGCGCCCGACGGACTGTACCTGCTCGAACTGCACGTGCCCGCGTTCGGCGCCGACGCGGCGCCGAGCCGGCCCGTGCTCTACCCGGTCACGGAGGCGACACCATGAATCTCGACCGGGAGCACGCCCAGTCGCTCGACGCGGCGGATCCGCTGCGAGCCTGGCGCGAGCGGTTCGTGCTGCCCCAGGACGAACAGGGACGCGAGCTCGTCTACCTCTGCGGTCATTCGCTCGGCGCGCAGCCGACGCTCGCCGCGGACTACGTCGAGGAAGTGATGCGCGACTGGCGTTCGCTCGGCGTGGACGGCCACTTCGCGGCGCGCCACGCCTGGACGCGCTACCACGAGCGGGCTGCACCGGCGCTTGCGAACCTCGTGGGCGCCGAGCCCGCCGAGGTCGTCGCGATGAACACGCTCACGGTGAACCTGCACCTGATGCTGGTGAGCTTCTACCGCCCCGCCGGCGATCGGACGGCGTTGCTGGTCGAGCGCCATGCCTTTCCCTCGGATCGCCAAGCCGCCGAGTCGCAGGTGCGCTTCCACGGCCTCGATCCCGCGCGCGACCTCATCGAGGTCGAGCCGCGCCCCGGCGAGGACTGCCTGCGCACCGAGGATCTGATCGCCGTGATCGAGCGCGAGGGCGCGCGGATCGCGACGGTGCTGCTGCCCGGCGTGCAGTACCTGACCGGGCAGGTGCTCGACGTCCCGGCGATCACCGCGGCCAGCCGGCGCGCCGGCTGCACGGTCGGCTGGGACCTCGCGCACGCGATCGGCAACGTGCCGGTCGCGCTGCACGACACCGGCGCCGACTTCGCCGTGTGGTGCCACTACAAGTACGTGAACGGCGGCCCCGGAGCGGTCGGCGGCGCGTTCGTGCACGCGCGCCACGCGCGCCGCACGGACCTGCCGCGCTTCGCCGGCTGGTGGGGACACGATCGCGCGACCCGGTTCCGGATGGATCCGGAGTTCGTGGCGATGCCGGGCGCCGAGGGCTGGCAGCTGTCGAATCCGCCGATCCTCGCGCTGGCGCCGGTGGTGGCCTCGCTCGCGCATTTCGAATCGGTGGGCCTCGCGGCGCTCCGGGCGAAGTCCGTGGCGCTCACCGGCTACCTCGAGAGCCTGGTCGATGCGCGACTCGCCGGGCGCGTGACCCTCCTCACGCCGCGCGACCGGGAGGCCCGCGGCGCGGCGCTGTCGCTGCGCCTCGAGTGCGACCGCGACCGCGCGCGTGCGGCGTTCGACGGCATACGCGCGCGCGGCATCGTGCCCGACTGGCGTGAGCCCGGCGTGATCCGCGCTGCGCCCGTGCCCTTCTACAACGGCTACGAGGACGCCTGGCGGTTCGTGGATGCACTGTGCGCGGAGATGTCGTCATCGTGAACGCCGACACCTCGAGTCTGCGGCAACGCGTCCGCGGTCGCGTCGTGCCTCCGGTGGTAGCGACGCTCTGTGTCGCCGTACCCATGTGGCTCGTGGCGCGTTTCTCCCCTGCATTCACGGTGGACCTGCCGGGCCGCCTGGGCGTGGCGCTCGCGCTCGCGGCGGCCGGGGCCGCCGTCGCCCTCGCTGGCGTGGCCGAGTTCCGGCGAGTCCGCACCACCGTCAACCCGCTGCGGCCGGAGAGAGCATCCGCCCTCGTGACCTCCGGCGTCTACCGCTGGACGCGCAACCCGATGTATCTCGGCCTCGCGCTGGCGCTGCTCGGCTGGGCCGCATTCCTCGCGCACCCGCTGGCCGCGCTCGGCGTGCCGGCGTTCGTGGTGTGGATGAGCCGCTGGCAGATTCCGCGGGAGGAGCGCGCGCTCGAGGGGCTGTTCGGCGAGGAGTTCGCCCGTTACCGGACGCGGGTCCGACGATGGCTGTGATCGCGCGCCGCGCGTGGCTGCGCCTGCTGCCCGCCTGCGCGGCGCTGCTGGCCTGCGCGAGCGCCGAGGCCGGCGCCTGCAACTCGCTCGAGGCCGCGCGCTGGCTGCTCGGCTCGTGGCTCGCCGACAGCGGCAAGCGGATCGTCACCGAGACCTGGATCGAGGCCAGCGCGACGACGTTCGAAGGCGCCGGCATCACTCGCGCCCGCGCCGATGGCAACGTGGTGGACGGCGAGGCGCTGCGACTCGTGGCGATGGCCGACGCCGTCTTCTACGTCGCCAAGGTCGCGCACAACGACTACCCGGTCGCGTTCCGGCTCACGAACTGCGAACCGGAGCGCCTCGTCTTCGAAAATCCCGGGCACGACTTTCCGCGTCGGCTCGAGTACCGCCGCGTCGGCACCGACCGGATGGAGGTCTTCGTGAGCGACGGCGCGGAGCGCGGCTTCCGGCTCGACTTCAGGCGCTCGCCGGTGCCCTGACGCGACGCAGCGTCACGAAGCTGTACGGGTAGGCGTGCCGCTCGTCGGCCGGGTGGCGCTCGCTCGACACCTCCTCCCAGTCCGACGGCTCGAGCTCCGGCAGGAACGTGTCCGCCTCGACCGTGGCATGCACGCGCGTGAGGTGGACGAGCCCGGCCATGGGCAGCGCGAGGCGATAGAGCTCGGCGCCGCCGATCACGCAGGCCTCGGGCGCGTCGGACGCTACGCGCAGCGCCTCCTCGAGCGAGCCCACGACTTCGGCCCCTTCGATCGCGAGCCCGGCCTGCCGCGACACGACGATGCTGCGCCGCCCGGGCAGCGGCCGTCCGATCGAGTCCCAGGTGCGGCGGCCCATCACGATCGGCTTGCCCATCGTGATCGCCTTGAAGCGCTTGAGATCCGCCGGCAGGTGCCAGGGCAGCCCACCGGCGTGGCCGATGCCGCCGCGCTCGTCCGCGGCGACGACGACCGACAGGCGCGTCACCGCCGCGCGCGCTTCGCTGCGTCCGCGCGACCGGCCGGCTTCGCGGCTGCACGGCGCGGCTTGCGGGCGGGCTTGGCGTCGATCGGCTTCTCGTCGAGCATGGTCCCGCGGCATTTCGCAGCGCCGCAACGGCAGGCGTAGCGGGCGAGCTCGTCCGCGTCGTCGGTGCTCTCCCAGGTGAGCCCGTACTCGTAGCCGAGTTCCTCGCCCGGCTGGATGGTGCGTACCGCCTCGATGAACACGCGCCCGCCCTCGATCACGGTCTCGCAGTTCGGATCGCACGAGTGGTTGATGAAGCGCGCCTCGTTGCCGGCCACGCCCGCATCGATCACCACGCGGCGGTCCACGATGAAGAGGAACGTGTGGCCGTCGTCCTGGCCCTTGGCCTCGTAGCGTGAGTCGGCCGTCTCGTGCGAGATGCGCTCGCCGAGGTATTCGACGATGCGCGTGCCCTTGCGGATGCGGCGCGCCGCGTACACGCCGCTGCCGTGGATGCGCGAGCGGCGCACCTCGAACAGCGGCGGCCGCTTCGGCGCGGCGACGACACGCGCTGCGTGGCGCATGTGGGCGTGGTGGGGAGCGGTCTTGCGGGTCTGCTTGGCCTTCTTCATACGGCGATTGGAGCCCTGATGGCGGGATGTGACTGGTAACCGGCGATCTCGACGTCCTCGTAGCGGTAATCGAAGATCGAGTCGGGCCGGCGCCTGAGTACGAGCGTGGGCAGCGGCAGCGGCTCACGCGTGAGCTGCAGCCTCGCCTGCTCGAGGTGGTTGAGGTAGAGGTGGCAGTCGCCGCCCGTCCAGATGAATTCGCCCGGCTCGAGGTCGCACTGCTCGGCCATCATGTGGGTGAGCAGCGCGTACGAGGCGATGTTGAACGGGACACCGAGGAAGACGTCGGCGCTGCGCTGGTAGAGCTGGCACGACAGCCGCCCGTCGGCGACGTAGAACTGGAACATCGCATGACAGGGCGTGAGCGCCATCCGGTCGAGCTCGGCGACGTTCCAGGCGTTGACGATGATGCGGCGCGAGTGCGGGTCGCGCCTGATGAGGTCCACGGCCGCCGCGATCTGGTCGATGGTGCGGCCGTCCGCGCCGCGCCACGAGCGCCACTGCACGCCGTACACGGGCCCGAGCTCGCCGTCGGCGTCGGCCCACTCGTCCCAGATCGTCACGCCGTGCTCCCGGAGGTAGCGCACGTTGGTCTCGCCGCGCAGGAACCACAGCAGCTCGTGCACGATCGACTTCAGGTGCAGCTTCTTGGTCGTCACGAGCGGAAAGCCCGTGCCGAGGTCGAAGCGCATCTGCCAGCCGAAGGTGGCGAGCGTGCCGGTTCCGGTCCGGTCGGTCTTGCGCGCGCCGTGCTCGAGCACGTGGCGCATCAGGTCGAGGTACGGGCGCATGACTCAGGCGTAGTTGCCGGACGGCTCGTGGCGGCGGTAAGCGATGGCGAGCATCCAGGTCCCGGCGATGATCATGGGCAGCGACAGGATCTGCCCCATCGTCATCCAGTCGAGCAGCAGGTAGCCGCGGTTCGCGTCCGGCACGCGGACGAACTCGATCGCGAAGCGGAACAGGCCGTAACACAGCAGGAACAGCCCCGAGGGCGCAAGGCGCGGCCGCGGTTTCGCCGTGAACCACCACAGGATTGCGAACAGCACGAGTCCCTCGAGCAGAGCCTCGTAGAGCTGCGAGGCGTGCAGCGCCACGCCGTCCACGACCACCGCCCAGGGCACGTCGGTGGGCTTGCCCCACAGCTCGCCGTTGATGAAGTTGCCGATGCGGCCGGCGCCGAAGCCGATCGCCGGCAGCGGGGCCGCGAAGTCGAAGACGTCGGCGATGCGCTTGCCGCGGCGGTTGGCGAACATCGCGAGCGCCACCAGCACGCCGACGAGTCCACCGTGGAAGGACATGCCGCCCTCCCAGATGCGCAGCAGGCCGAGCGGATCGGTGAGAATGCGCTCGGTGCCGTAGAACAGGATCCACCCGAGGCGCCCGCCGAAGATCACGCCGAGCGCGCAGTAGAAGATCAGGTCGTCCACCTCGGTCGGCGTCCACGTGGAGCCCGGCCGCGCGGCGCGCCGGCGCGCGAGCCACCACGCCGCGAGGAAACCCACGAGGTACATGAGGCCGTACCAGCGGACCTGCAGCGGCCCCAGCGAGAGGGCGACGGGATCGGGGTGGGGATAGGCGAACATGAAGCGCGTATTCTAGGCAAACTGTACGCGGAGTGCTGGGGGGACGCGACGCGTGACCGACGCGACCATCGGAAGGGTCCAGGTCCTCTGGGATAACTTGCGTCGCCGCAAGGTGGTGCAATGGGGCATCGCGTACTGCCTGTTCGCCTGGGGATTGCTGCAGGGCCTCCAGTATCTCAGCAGCACCTTCGGATGGCCGCAGTTGCTGCAGCAGCTGGCCACGATCCTCTCCCTGATCGGACTGCCGATCGTGCTGGTCGTCGCCTGGTACCACGGCGATCGCGGCGAGCAGCAGATCGGCGCCGCGGAGTTCCTGATCCTCTTTGGACTGCTGCTGCTCGGCGGCGCACTGTTCTGGTGGTTCGGTGCCTCGGGCGTTTCCACCACCGCGCACCGCGACCGGTCGAGCGCGACGACGCCCGCGCCGGATCGCTCCATCGCGCGTGCTGCCCTTCGACAATCTCGGCGGCGACCCGGCCAACGAGTTCCTGGGCGACGGCCTCGCCGAGGAACTCGCGAACCTGCTGACCCGCATCCCGGACCTCGAGGTGGCGTCGCGGACCTCTGCGTTCAGCTTCAAGGACCAGAAGATGCCGATCTGCGAGATCGCGGCCGAGCTCGGGGTGAAGTACCTCGTGGAGGGCAGCCTCCGGCGCAACGGGGACACGCTCGCCGATCACCGCCCAGTTGATCGACGTGCCCGCGGGCACGCACGCCTGGTCGAACACCTACCGCCGCCCGATCACCGACCTGCCGAGCGTCGAGGACGACATCGCCGGGTCGGTAGTCGAGGCGCTGAAGATCGTACTTGGCACCGGAGACCCGCGATGCAGATGCAGCGGCGCGAGCGTGCGAGCCGCGACGCCTACGAGTCCTACCTGCAGGGCGTGAGCGAGCTGCGCAACTACACCGACCCGAGCTCGCTCGACCGGGCGATGCAGACGGTTCGAGGCGGCGCATCGCCGCCTGACCCGACCTTTGCCGAGGCTTATGCCGGCCTCTGCGAGGCCCGCGTGCAGCGCTACATGAAGCTGGAGACAGTCGCGGACGTCGGCGACGCCGAGCGCGCCTGCGCAGCAGGCCGTGCGGCTCGACCACGGACTGCCGGACGTGCACACGGCGCTCGGCATGCTGTACGCTGGCCACCGGCCAGCACGACCACGCCGAGCGCGAGTACCGCACGGCCATCGAGCTCGATCCGGACAACGTCGACGCGCAGCTCGGGCTCGGCACGGCGCTCATGCTCGCAGGGCGACGCGGCAGGCTGCCGACCTGCGCCTACCGGCGAGGCCATCCGGCTGCGCGCCGGTACTGGCGCGTCTATGACGCCTACGGCGGCTTCCTCTACGAGCAGGGCCGCCTGGCGGAGGCGATCGCACAGTACCGGCGCGGCGTCGAACTCCCGCCGCAGAACGCGCCGCTGCTCAGCAATCTCGGCGGCGTGCTGTTCCTGAACGGCGACTTCGCTGCCGCCGCCGACGCGTTCCAGCGCTCCGTCGAGATCGCGCCGACGAGCGCGGGGTACTCCAACACGGGCACGAACTACTACTACGCGGCGCCGCTACGAAGACGCCGTCGCGATGTTCGAGCAGGCGACCCGGCTCGCGCCCGAGGATTACCAGCTCTGGGGGAACCTCGGCGATGCGTACCGCCGCTGCCGAGCCAAGAGCGAGCTCGCCGCGGCGCCTATGCCCGTGCGGCGGAACTCGCCCGCGCCGGCCTGCGCGTCAACCCGGACTCGGTGTTGACCCGCACGCGGCTCGCGTACTACCTCGTCGCGCCAGGGCGACCGTCCCGGGCGGCCACTGAACTGGATACGGCGCGGGCCATGTCGGCCGTTGGCGACCTTGTACTCGCACTACTACGCGGCGCTGGTGTACAAGGAACTCGGGAGACGTCGCTGCCGCTGGCCGGCGAGACGCTTGCAGGCGCTGGAGGCGGGCTATCCGGCAGTCCTGGTGCGGGCCGACCCGGAGTTCACCGAGATCCTGTCGCGACCGGCGACCGTCGCACGCGGCTGTGCAAACCATCGCCGCAATATCTGATCGCTAGACCGAATCAAAGCAGTCAGGGGACGGACGATGACATGACGACGCATCGAACGCTCAGGACGACCAGCACCCGTCGCCCGCGGGTACAGCGAGGTCTGGCGAGGTTTCGGAACACGCACTTCCGGCAACCGGTCGGGAAGACGCATCCGCCGTGCCGCCGACGAGTACGATCCGAGCGGACATGGCGAACTGGCCTCAGGCTGCAGCCCGCGGCCACATCAGCGTGGTCCTTCCTCTGCGCACCGATCGGGACCTGTGTCGACAGCACGTGGCCATCGGAGATCAAGTCGAGTCGCGGTCACGTGCGCGTGACGACGTGATCGGCGCGATCGTGACGATCATGCCGCCTGGCTCGCGCGATGTGACGGCCGCCTCAGTCGGCTATCCGCATGGCGACGGTGACAGAGCCCGATCGCGTACGCCCCTCACCCGCCCGGCTGGATCGGGACACCTCGGCGTCGCGTCAAGCGGTTGACGGATCTCGTGCACGAGGCCAGTCACCGCGTCCTCCGGTCGAGCGCAGTCGCGCTAGCATCGCGCGGAACACCTGGCCGTTTGAGGGATCGCGGACCTGTCGCGCGACCCTGTCCCGCGCAGTCCCCGATCGAGCCTTCGGCTCCTCGAGTCGCGCCTTCCCGAAGATGCTGACCGGATGCAGAGGAAGCGCGCCTGCGGCATGCGAGATGCCCTGGCGCCAGTCATCGTACCCGACGAGTCATGCCAATTGGGTCGACCTGCGGGCACGCGTGTTTCGGCGGTCACCTGTGACAGCCACTCGAGTCGAGTCGAGCGCGCTGCTGTACCGCGACTCTGGCACCGTTGAAGGCGGTCTGGCAGCCGGCGTACTGATCAGCGGCGCCGGCACGACCTGCCGCACGGACGCGCGCGACTTCACTCCTGCACCACCCTGCAGGTCAGCGCCTTGAGATAACGCGTCTCCGGAATCGCCGGGTGGATCGGGTGATCCGGCGCGTGGCCGCCCACCTCGACGATCTGCACGAACCGGCCGAGGTGACGACCCGCCTGCTGGATCGCCACGATCAGGTCGTCCTGCGCAAGGTGGTGCGAGCACGAGCACGACACGAGGATGCCGTCGCGCGGCAGCAGCTGCATGGCGAGCTGGTTGAGCTTGCGGTAGGCGGCCTGCCCCTTCGGGATGTCGCGGCGACGCTTGATGAACGCCGGTGGATCCACCACCACCACGTCGTAGCGCTCCCCGGCCTCGCGCATTGCGGCCAGCACGTCGAACGCATCGCCGCGTCGCGTCTGCACCGCGAGGCCGTTGTCGTTCGCCGTGGCCTGCAGCAGTTCGAGCGCCGGCGCGGAGGAATCCACGCAGGTCACTTCGGCCGCCCCGGCGCGCGCCGCCGACAGTCCCCATCCGCCCAGGTAGCTGAACACGTCGAGCACGCGCAGCCCGTGCACGTACTTGAGAAACGCCGCACGATTCGAGGCCTGGTCGTAGAACCAGCCCGTCTTCTGCCCCGTGCCCACCGGCACGCGGAAGCGCACGCCGTTCTCCAGCACCTCGACGTGCGCGGGCGCCTCGCCGAGCGCGGTCTCCACGTACGACGGCAGGCCCTCGAGGTCGCGGGCGCCGGAGTCGTTCTTCCACACGATCGCTCGCGGCGCGACCACCTGCTCGAGCGCGGCCACGACGTCGGACCGAAGCGCCTCCATGCCGGCCGTCGCCACCTGACCCACGATCACGTCGCCGTAGCGATCGAGCACCAGCCCAGGCAGGCCGTCCGACTCGCCGTGCGCGAGGCGGTAGAACGGCGTCGCGTACAGGCGCTCGCGCAGCGCGAGCGCGAGCTGCAGCCGGTGCACCAGCAGCGACTTGCCCGGCGGGTATTGCAGATCGCGCCCGAGGATGCGGGCACAGATGAGCGCGTGCGGGTTGACGTAGGCATAGCCGAGGAAATGATCGCGGTCGCCGATCACGCGGCAGAGCGCGCCCGGCGCGAAGACCGTGAGCGGTGTCCGCTCCGTGTCCACCTCGTTGCTGAACACCCAGAGGTGCCCGGCGCTGAGTCGCCTTCCCTCCTTCGGCTTCAGGCGAAGTTCGGGCAGCACGTGCAGTTCGGGCAACTCGGGCCCTTCGGTCGGCGCCACGGGAGCGTGGGTCATCGTGGAAGCCTCGTTCCGTTATAGTTCCTCATTCTATCCGAGCCGAGCGCCTGCCCCCGACCATGACGACCGAATCCCAGCGCGCGACGACCAACCGCCTCGCCGGCGAGACCAGTCCCTACCTGCGCCAGCACGCGAACAACCCGGTGGACTGGTACCCGTGGGGCCCGGAAGCGCTCGCGCGCGCCGAGGCCGAAGGCAAGCCCATCCTGCTCTCGATCGGCTACTCGGCCTGCCACTGGTGCCACGTGATGGCCCACGAGTCGTTCGAGGACGCGCCCACCGCGGCGCTCATGAACGAGCTGTTCGTCAACGTGAAGGTGGACCGCGAGGAGCGCCCCGACCTCGACCGCATCTACCAGACCGCGCACCAGATGCTCACCCAGCGCGGCGGCGGCTGGCCGCTCACCATGTTCCTCTCGCCGCAGGACCATCGGCCGTTCTTCGGCGGCACCTATTTCCCGCCGGAGCCGAAGTACGGCATGCCCGCCTTCCGCGAGGTGCTCACGCGCGTCTCGCAGTACTACCGCGAGCACGACGCGGAGATCCGCCGGCAGGGCGACGCGCTGGTCGAGGTGTTCGGGCAGCTGCTGCCGGCGCCGGCCGGCGCCGGCACGGCGCTGTCGCGCGCCCCCCTCGCCGCCGGGCGCGCCACGCTGCAGCGTGATTTCGACGGGCAGTTCGGCGGCTTCGGCGGGGCGCCGAAATTCCCGCACGCGATGAACCTCGAATTCCTGCTGCGCACGTGGCGGGCGACGGCCGAGGCCGACACGCCCGACCTGCAGGCGCTCTACATGGCCACGCTGACGCTCACGCGCATGGCCGAGGGCGGCCTCTACGACCAGCTCGGCGGCGGTTTCTGCCGCTACTCGGTGGACGAGTACTGGATGATTCCGCACTTCGAGAAGATGCTGTACGACAACGCCCAGTTGCTCGCGGTGAGTGCGCAGGCGGCCGTCGCCACGGCCGACCCGCTGTTCCGCCGGGTGACGGCCGAGACCGCCGACTGGATCCGGCGGGACATGGAGAGTCCGGCGGGCGGCTACTACGCGACGCTCGACGCGGATTCCGAGGGCCACGAGGGCAGGTTCTACGTCTGGACGCCGGACGAGGCGCGCGCCCTCCTCGACGAGCGCGAATACGCGGTGCTCGCGCGCCGCTTCGGGCTCGACCGCGACGCCAATTTCGAGGGCCACTGGCACCTGCACGCCTTCGAGCCGCTGGCCGAGGTCGCGGCGCAGGCCGGGCTCGACGAAACCGCGGCCGAGGCGGCGCTCGATGCCGCACGCGCGAAGCTCCTCGAGGTTCGCAACCGTCGCGTCTGGCCCGGCCGCGACGAGAAGATCCTCACCGGCTGGAACGGCCTCGCGATCGCCGGCATGGCGGCGGCCGCGCGCACGCTCGACCGCGCCGATTGCCTCGAGTCCGCCGCACGGGCCGTGGCATTCCTGCGCGAGCACTGCTGGTACGACGGCCGGCTGCTTGCGGTGCACAAGGACGGCCGCTCGCGCTTCCCGGCCTATCTCGACGACCACGCCTTCCTCGGCTGGGGCCTGATCGAGTTGCTGCAGGCCGGATGGCACGGGCCGTGGCTCGACTGGGCGGTCGAGCTCGCCGAGGCGATGCTGGCGCACTTCGAGGACCGCGAGGCGGGCGGCTTCTACTTCACCGCCGACGACCACGAATCGCTGATCCTGCGTCCCAAGACCTTCGGCGACGATGCGACGCCCGCGGGCAACGGCGTGGCCGCGCGCCTGCTGCTGCGCCTCGGCTACCTGCTCGCCGAGCCGCGCTACCTCGACGCCGCCGAGCGGACGCTGCGCGCCGCGTGGTCGCTCATCGAGCGCTATCCGCACGCGCACACGAGCCTGTTGATGGCGCTCGACGAATTCACCGAGCCGCCCGCCGTGATCGTGATGCGAGGCCCCGAGGCCGACCTCGCCGTGTGGCGCACCGAGCTCGACAAGCTCTTCGACCCGCGCCGCGCCGTGTTCGCGATCCCGTCGGACGCCGAGGGCCTGCCGGCCGCGCTCGCCGACAAGCGTCCGCAGGCGGGCGTGGTGGCCTACCTCTGCCGCGGCACCACGTGCTCGGCGCCGCTCGGCACGCTCGGCGAGCTGGTGCGCGCGCTCAAGGCCGGCGACGGCTGAGCCCGCATCGTCCCACGATCCGCCTCACTCGCTGACCGACCCCCGCCTTCGCTCAAGGAGATTCCCACGCATGCGTCGCACCGTCCTCGCCCTCGCATTCGCCGCCCTCGCCGCGGCCGCACCGGTCCTCGCCCAGGCGCCGGAGCCGCGCATCGTCATCGTCCACGCCGGCCAGCTGCTCGATCGCCCGGGTCGGCCGGCTCGCGGGGCGAGCACCGTCGTGATCCGTGACGGTCGCGTCGTCGAGGTCCGCGACGGACACGTGGCGGCGGCGGCCGCGGGCTTCGCCGGGGCCGAGGTCGTCGACCTGCGCGACCGGTACGTGCTGCCCGGCCTCGTCGACAGCCACGTGCACCTGACGTCGGACACCGGCGGCGTGCTGTCGCAGCTCGAGGAAGTGCAGCTGAGCCCGGCCACCAAGGCCTACAACGCGCTCGGCAATGCGCACAAGACATTGGGTGCGGGCTTCACCACCGTGCGCAACCTCGGCGACCGCGACGGCATCACGCTCGCGCTGCGCGACGCGATCCGCGCGGGCAAGGTCGTGGGCCCGAACATCGTGGATGCGGGCACCTCGATCTCGACCACCTCGGGCCACATGGACCCGGCGCTCGGCTTCCGCGACGACCTGCGCGACGCGCTCGACCGGCACGACAACCTCTGCGACGGCGCGGACGCCTGC
Source organism: uncultured Gammaproteobacteria bacterium (assembly GCA_963754125.1). GTDB lineage: Bacteria > Pseudomonadota > Gammaproteobacteria > Steroidobacterales > Steroidobacteraceae > RPQJ01. The sequence goes on along the minus strand of CAVWEX010000002.1, from coordinate 376,529 downwards.
CGGCGCGCCGTGCGCCTGCAGGTCGCGCGCGGCGTGGACGTCATCAAGATCGCGACCACCGGCGGCGTCAACAGCCGCATCGGTGCGGGGCTCGGCCAGCAGATGTTCGAGGACGAGGCCCGGGCGATCGTCGACACCGCGCGTCTCTACGGCAAGAAAGTCGCCGTGCACGCGCACGGCGTGGACGGCGTGAAGGTCGCGCTCGCCGCCGGGGTGGACTCGATCGAGCACGGCACCACGCTCGATGACGAATCGCTCGAGCTGTTCCGCAAGTCGGGCGCGTACTACGTGCCGACGCTCTCGACCGTGAACGGCTACCTCGAGCGCATCGCCGCCGACCCGAACGCCTACGCACCCGCGGTGCGCGCCAAGGTGGACTGGCGCATCCGGATCACCGGCGAGTCGCTGCGCAAGGCCGTGCCGCGCGGCGTGAAGATCGCCTTCGGCACGGACGCCGGCGTGAGCAAGCACGGCCGCAACGGCGAGGAGTTCGCGCTGATGGTCAAGCACGGGATGACGCCCACGCAGGCGCTCGAGGCCGCCACCGTCAATGCCGCCGACCTGCTCGGACTGTCGGCCGAGGTGGGCACGCTCGAGCCCGGCAAGCGCGCCGACCTGATCGCCGTCGAGGGCGACCCGCTGCGGGACGTCACGGTGCTCGAGCGCGTGGCCTTCGTCATGAAGGACGGCGCGGTGTTCAAGGACGAGCGCAGCGCGCGGCCGACCGCTCAGTAGGTCGAGAGTCGCTCGCGCAGGGCGGCCTGCAGCGCACCGTCCACCGCCGGATCGAAGCGACGGGCCGCCGTCCAGTCGTAGCCCCAGGGATGCGCGGCCCGCAGCGGCTCGGGCTCGTCCGCGTATCGCGGTACGACGTGCGCGTGCAGCGCGGGCTCGAGGTTGCCGAACAGCGCGTAGTTGATGCGCACCGACCCGGTCAGCTCGCTGCACGGCCTGCCCGAGCCGCGCCATGTCGGCGAGGAATGCCGCCTGCCTGTCGGGCGAAAGCGCGTTGAGGTGCGGCACCACCGGGTCGGGCAGCAGCAGGCAGTAGCCTGCGAGCACCTGCGGATCGCCCATCACGGCCCAGCCCGCCGGCAGGCGGGCGATCGCGGTCGGGTCCGCGCCCGCCCGGCACGCCTCGACGCGGCGATGGATGGCGGTGCTCACGCCGCGCCGGTCCCGTCGCGGAAGATGAAGTACACCGCGCCCAGCATGCACAGCGCGGCCCACAGGTAGTCGAGCTTGAGCGGCTGGCGCATGTAGAACAGCAGGAACGGCACGAACACCGTGAGCGTGATGACCTCCTGCAGGATCTTGAGCTGCGGCAGCGTCATCACGGTGTAGCCGATGCGGTTCGCCGGCACCTGCAGCAGGTACTCGAACAGCGCGATGCCCCAGCTCACCAGCGCGGCGACGTACCACGGGCTGCCGCTCAGGTTCTTCAGGTGCGCGTACCAGGCGAAGGTCATGAAGACGTTCGACAGCACGAGCAGCACGATGCTGACGGGAATCGCCTGCATGCCTCACTCCACCGCGAAGGGCGCGGGGAGGCGGACGCCGAGCGCCCGCAGCCGCTCGCGCGTCCCGGCCGGGCTGCGATGGTGGATCGCCCGCCAGCCGCAGGCCTCGGCGCCCGCGACGTTGGGCGGCAGGTCGTCCACGAACACGGTCGCGGCCGGGTCGAGCTCGAAACGCCGCTCCGCCTCGCGGTAGATCGCGGCCGAGGGCTTGACGGCGCCGACCCGGAACGATGCGATCACGCCGTGGGTGAGCGCCTCGAGGCCGTACTCGGCGTCGAGGTGGCGCCAGTGCAGGTCGCCGATGTTCGACAGCAGGAACACGCGGTACTCGCCCATGAGGCCCGACGCGAGGTCGAACATCTCCTGCGCCCGGTCGAACATGTCGAGCCAGCGCGCACGCAGCTCGCCGGGATCGAGCGGCCGGGCGGCCATCGCGGCCACGCGACCGAGCAGCTCCTCGCCCGAGATCTCGCCGCGCTCGTGCGCCGAGAGGTCCACGCGCTCGAGCCAGGCCGGGAGGTTCGTCATGTCGATGCCGGCCGAGGCGAGGTAGTCGATGAACGGCTGGTAGCGCAGGCGCAGGAGCACGCCGCCGATGTCGAAGACCACGTTGCGGATCATGCGGGCCTCGCGGGAAGGATCACGCGCCGGGGAGGCGCTCGAGCTCCGGCGGCTCGCCGTCCGCACGGCGCAGGCGCAGCACGAAGTCGAAGCGATCCACGTCGGTGCAGTACTCGAAGTCGTCTCGGGGGGCCCAGTCGCAGGCCGGGTCGAAGAACTTGACCGCGGCCGGTGCGTCACGCAACCGTTCGCGAACCTCGGCGAGCGGCGCGGGTTGACCTGCCAGCATGAGCCTCAGGCACTCGGCGTACAGGTCGTCCTCGGCGCAGCGCTCGCGCGCCTCGTGACCCATGCGCACGATCGAGACCTGCGCGGGCGAGCGCGACACCAGGTAGCGGTGCACGGCGGAGATGTTCACGAACGAGCCGGTGATCACCTCGTCGGCGGAGGTCGCGTTCAGGAGCCCCTGCGTGCCGGCGTGGGTCGTGTGCACCAGCACCTTGCCGCGCAGGTCGAGCGCACGGATCTCGGTGGGCGAATTGCCCGCGTCGAAGCCGGGCAGCCGGCGCGCGTGGCGCTCGCCGGCGAGCAGCGCGCCGGGGAAGCGGCGGCCGAGTTCGAGCGCCTCGTCGATCTCCCCGGCGGGCAGCACGCGGGCGGCACCGGCGTCGAAGGCGTAGGGCGCGACCGAGAAGGCCCGGAACACGTCCACGACGACGGCGATGCCGCGCGCCTCGCGCGCACCGGCCACGTGATCGAGGATCTCAACGCGCATCGCGGGCTCCCCTGCCCTCGTTCACGGCGACGATCCTCGCCCGAGGGATGAAATTGAAGTCGGTGGCCGAGGCCACGGTGTAGGCGCCCATCATGCGGCCGACGATCAGGTCGCCGATCCGCAATTCCGGCAGCGGGATGTCCTCGCGGACGACGTCGATGCTGTCGCAGGTCGGGCCCGCCAGCACGCAGGGGTGCCGCGGACCGCGCGAGCGCAGGCTGTCGACCGGATAGAGCGCGTGGTCGTAGAGCTGTCCGCTGAAGGAGCCGTACAGCCCGTCGTCCAGGTAGTACCACCAGCGGCCCTCGCGCTGCGCGCGGCCCACGACGGCCGCGACGCAGGTGCCGGCCGGCCCCGACGATGAAGCGCCCGGGCTCCGCGATGACCTCGACCCCGGGCGGCAGCGTGGCGAGCTCGCGGCGGATCGGCCGGCAGAAGCGGCCGATGGGCTCGGTGGGGCTGCCGTAGGGGATGGGGAAGCCGCCACCGATGTCGAGCACGTCGAGGCGGGCGAGCCCGCGCGCGGCGAGCTGCTGCATGACTTCCCGGCAGGCGTCGATCGCCTCGACGTACTTCGATGAGTCGGCGACCTGCGAGCCCACGTGGAAGCTCAAGCCCCGCACGCGTACGCCGAGGCTGCTCGCCAGCTCGACGAGCGGCGCCACGGCCCCGGGTTCGCAGCCGAACTTGCGCGAAAGGTCCACGACCGCGGACGGGCTGCGGAACGACACCCGCAGCAGCAACTCCGCGCGGCGCCGGTACGGGACGAACTTGCGGATCTCGTCGGGGTTGTCGGCGACGAACCGGCGGATGCCGAAGCGCAATGCGGCGCGGATTTCCGAATCGCGCTTGATCGGGTGCGTGTGGATGCAGCGCCCGGCGGCCACGCCCTGCGAGCGCACCAGCGCAATCTCACCGGCCGTGGCGACGTCGAACCCGGCGCCGAGGTCGCGCAGCGTCGCGACGACCGCCGCGTGCGGCAGCGGCTTCAGCGCATAGAAGAACCCGACCCCGGGCAGCGCCGCCGCGAGCTCGCGGTACTGGCGGCGGACCGCGTCGCAGTCCACGACCAGCAGCGGGGTGCCGTGTTCGGCGGCGAGCGCGGCGAGCTGCCGCGCGCCCGGCCGCCGGCCGGCGACCTGCCGACGGCGCGCCGCAGCGCTCATGGGGCGCCCATGTCCTCGCCGAAGTCCGCGCGCAGCGCGGCGATGTCCGGGTCCACGGTCACCACGTTCTCGGCCGACGCGGCACGCCGCAGGCGGTCGCGCGCCGCCTCCCAGGCCTCGCCCGCGGGCACCTCCTCCACGAGGATCTCCCGAGCGCCGGACTTGTCGAGCGTGCGCAGGTTGACGTACAGCTCGCGGGCATAGATGTCGGCCCGCCGCCCGGCGTTGATCCAGGTCATGAACTTGTTCGCGACCCGCGGCGGACGCATCGCGAGCACGGCGACCTTTTCGTGTTCGGACGTGAGCTGGGCCACCACTTCCTCGAGTGCTCCGCTGTTGACGAGGCTGAGCGGGGTCGCCGGGGCGTAGTGCTTGGCGTCGGACCCGGGTACGCGTGGCACGACCGCCGCCGGGCCCTCGGTGATTCCGGGCACGACCGCGCGCAGCTGGCTGAGCGTAATGGAGCCTGGCCGCAGCACCCGCGGCACCGCATCGACGCAGGAGACGATCGTCGACTCGACGCCGATCTTGCAGTCGCCACCGTCGAGGATCACCTTCAATGCGTCGCCGAACTCCTCGCGCACGTGCTCGGCGCGCGTCGGGCTCACCCGGCCGTAGCGGTTGGCGGAGGGCGCGGCGATACCGCTGCCGAAGGCGCGCAGCAGCTGCTGCGCAACCGGATGCCCCGGCACGCGCACGGCCACGGTCTCCTGCCCGCCGGTGATGGCGAGGTCCACTGCCGGCGCCCGGCGCAGCACCAGCGTCAGCGGGCCGGGCCAGAAGCGCTCGGCGAGCGCCTGTGCAGCGGGCGGCACCTCGAGCGCCCAGCGCTCGATCAGCCGCGGGTGGTCGATGTGCACGATCAGCGGATGGGTCGCCGGTCGACCCTTGAGATCGAAGACCTTGCGAACGGCCTCGGGATTCTGCGCATCGGCACCGAGCCCGTAGACCGTTTCGGTCGGGAATGCCACGACCTCGCCGTCGCGCAGCGCCTCGACGGCGCGGTCGATCTCGTCCTGAGGAAGGCGGGCCATGATCATCGCGCGATGATAGCTGCAAAGAAACGGGGCCGCTCGCGTGGCCCCGCGGGTTGCGAACAGGTTCCGGTTACAGCCTGGCGTCGTGGCGAGTCAGTCCACCGCCCGTCGCTGCCATCCGTCTGCGGTCCGGATGAGTTCGTACGTGGGCCAGTAGTGGCGATCGAGCTTGAGCGTGATCACCTCGGTCGAGCCGTTCCAGGTAATCGTCTTCAGGCGCAGCGAGGATCGGTCGGGGCGACCGCGCACGGTGGCGATGAACGCATCGAGGTCCGGCACCGGCAGGCCGTCCACCTCGACGATGCGCCGGCCGGCGAACAGCCGGTGACGGGTCGCGGGCGATCCGTACGAGAAGAAGGCGACGAACACACCCTCCGGCGGGATGCCGCGCTGGGAGGACATCGCCCGGTGCGGCGCGTGCAGCACCGCTCCGGCCCACAGCAGCAGCCGGTCGATGTCGCCGCCGTCGAGCGGCGCGGTGGCCACCTCGAGCGTCGCCTCGCGGCCGTCGCGCAGCACGGTCACCGATACCTGCGGTGCGCGCGTCATGCGCTCCACCGCGCGCGGCCGGTTCACGGGCTGGCCGTCCACCGCGAGCAGCAGGTCGCCCTCGCGCAGCACGTCCGCGGCGGGCGATCCCGCGGTGACGCGGGTGACGCGCAGCGCCTGGCGCTGCGTCCCGTTCAGCGACTCGAGCCGGGCGACCCAGGCGTCGTCGAGCCCGAGCTTGCGCGCCGCCGAGATCGGCACGGACTCGAACTCCGCCTCGAGCGAGTAGAGCGGCGCGCCCGAGCGCAACGCCTCCACCATCTCGACCACGAGTTCCGCGCCGATGGCGCGGTTGATCTGCACGAAGTCGCGGCCGGACTCCGTCGCGAAGCTCGACCACAGTGCACGCACGCGGCCGTCGCGACCGGCGATCACGCCGTCGAAGTCGGTCGGGGCGTTCACGAGGCTCGCCACCTCGAGGTTCGATTCCCGGAACCGCAGCGTGCGCGACAGCGGGAAGCTCACGCCCTCGACCGACGACACCGTGGTCGCGAGCGCCCGGACACGGGAATCGCCGCTGAGCCCGACCACGGTCACGGACTCGCCCGGCACGAGTTCGCGCGGATCGAGCTTCGCGGCCCGGATCGGCGTGCCGTCGAGCAGGGCTGGGTCGAAGGACACGAGCGCGAGGTTGTGCAGCGGGTGCACGTATTCCACGCGGCCCGGCACCTCGACCGAGCCCGCCACGGTGATGCGCACGTCGCCCACCGCGACCGGGACGGTGTTGCGGTCCACGGCCACGAGGCCGCGTGCCGCGTCCACGATCACGCCGGTGCCGTGGTAGTTGCGCTCGGTGACGCCGGCGACCGAGAACGGCATGTCGAAGTTGACGAGGACCAGCGACGGGGCGAGCCGGTCCGCGACCGCGTCGCCCGTGGTGACGAACGTGGTCCGCGCCGGCGGCTCGGCCTGCGCCGCCGGCGCCGGCCCGAGCGGTCGGCAGGACCAGTAGCCGGTCGCATCGTCACGGCGGCAGTGCTGCGCCGGGAACCAGCGCCGGTCCACGCGCATCACGCTGGTCTGCGTGCCGCGCGGGTCGTCGAGCGTCTTGTAGCGCAGCGTGGCGCGGCCGCCGTCCGGCAGCGCGGCGATGGCGGCTTCGAACTCCGCGAGTGTGGCGACCGGCTGGCCGTCGACCGCCTCGATGACCGCGCCGCGCGGCACGCCCGCCGCCCCGAGCGTGTAGCCCGGATTGGCGACGTACACCCCGCGCACCGGCATGTTGAGGTGCCGGGCCATCTGGTAGGACAGCGCGTGCACCACGACATCGCCGAACTCGAGGTACTCCGCGGGCGTGATGGCGTGGAGATCCTGCACCTCGAGCGACCGCACGATGCGTTCCCCGCCGCGCTCGACCTCGACCTCGATCGTGCGGCCCACGGAGTCGTCGAGCAGCTCGGCGAGCGGGTCGAAGGTCGTGACGAGGCGGCCGTTGGCGCGCACCAGGATGTCGCCCGGCTGCAGCGCGCCCTCGGTGGGCGAGCCCGGCTGCACGTCCTGGACCACCAGCATGCCGGTGAGCTGCGTGGCCGCGCGTCGCGCCTCGGCCTGCGTTTCCGCTCGCAGGCCGAGCCGCTCGAGCTCGTCGTAGGGCGTGTAGGCGAACACCACCTGCAGTGTGCCGCGGGTCACCGGCTGGCCGGCGCGGATCAGCTCCAGCGCGCGCTTCACCCGGGCGAGCGGCAGGTAGAAGCTCGAGGCCGCGCCCGTGCTGCCGCCGGCGTTGAGCGCCACGACGCGTCCCTCGATGTCGATCACCGGCGAACCCGACGAGCCACCGGAAGTGCCCGAGGCCGCCTGCAGGTAGAACGTGTTGAAGTCGTTGTACTTGCCGACGCCGTACTCCGGCGTCGCCCGGTCGAGGCGCGCCAGGGTGCCCGCCAGGATGGACAGCTGCTCGCCGGCGTCGTTGCCGAGGACGCGCACCTCCGTGCCCACGCGCGCACCCTGCGGGTAGAGCGGCAGCGCCAGCGGCTGCACGTAGCGCAGCTTCGCCGGGTCGTAGCGGTAGAAGCCGAAGTCGTGCACCGGGTCGCGGTACACGGCCCGCAGCTCGACCTCCTCGCGGTTCTGGAAGATCGCCGTCGCCACGACCGGTCCCGGCGTGACCACGTGGCGGTTGGTTAGGATCAGGCCACGCTCGGCGTCCACTACGAAACCGGTGGCCTGGCTCGACTGGTTCCACTCGGTGTCGAAGGCCCGCGCCTGGTCCACCTCGATCGTCACCACCGACGGTGCGACGCGCGACAGCGTCTGTTCCCAGGCCGCGGTGTCGGCGTGCCCGGCCAGCGGCAGCAGCCCGGCGACCAGGGCGAGCGGCGCCCAGAGCAGCGTCACGGCGCGGCGCATCACAGCCGCCGGCCGAACGCCGCGTGGAAGCGGTCGTCGAATTCGTCGCGGGTGAAGCAGTGGTGCTGGGTGCCGGCGTGGGCGATCTTGATCGACCCCATCAGCGAGGCGACGCGGCCGGTCGTCTCCCAGTCGAGGCCCTGCTGCAGGCCGAAGATGAGGCCGGCCCGGTAGGCGTCGCCACAGCCCGTCGGGTCCACGACGGCATCGGGCCGCGCGGGCGGAATCACGATCTCGCGACCGTCGGCGTGGATGACGCTGCCATCGGCGCCGCGCGTGACGACGAGCGCACGCACGCGCCCGGCCAGCTCGCCGAGCGTCAGCCCGGTGCGCTCCGCGAGCAGCTGCGCCTCGTAGTCGTTCACCGCGATCCACGTGGCCTTCGCCACGAACTCGAGCAGCTCCGGCCCGTCGAACATCGGCAGCCCCTGGCCCGGATCGAACAGCGTCGGGATGCCCGCCGCCGCGAACTGCGCGGCGTGCTGCAGCATGCCGTCGCGACCGTCGGGCGCCACGACGCCGAGCGTGACTCCTGAATCCTGCGGGACCCGGTTCAGGTGCGCGTGGCTCATGGCCCCCGGGTGGAAGGCGGTGATCTGGTTGTCGTCGAGGTCGGTCGTGATGAAGGCCTGGGCGGTGAACTCGCCCTCGACCTCGCGCACGTGGGCGAGATCCACCGAGCGCTCGCGCAGCCACTCGCCGTAGGGCGAAAAATCGTGCCCGACCGTGGCCATCGGCAGGCCCCGGCCGCCGAGCAGCGCGAGGTTGTAGGCGATGTTGCCGGCGCAGCCGCCGTAGTTGCGCCGCAGGCTCGGCACCAGGAACGACACGTTCAGCAGGTGGATGCGGTCGGGCAGGATGTGGTCGCGGAAGCGCCCCCGAAAAACCATGACCGTGTCGAAGGCGATCGAGCCGCAGATGAGCGCTGTCATGAGGAGACCGTTGGCGTAGGGCGGGCGGGTGGCGGGAACTCAGGCCAGCAGCACGAGCGTCCAGGTGACGCCGAGCAGCAGGAGCGAGAAGAACACGGCGGTCGAGCCGAGGTCCTTGGCGAACCCCGACAGGTGGTTGTGTTCGGTACTGATCCGGTCCACCACCACCTCGATGCCGGTATTGAGCAATTCGACGATCAACACGACGAGCATCGCGCCCACGAGCAGGGCGCGCTCCGCACCGCTCTCGCCGAGCCAGAGCCCGGCCGGCACGAGCACGAAGGCGAGCCAGACCTCCTGTCGGAAGGCCGCCTCGCTGCGATAGCAGTGGCGCAGCCCGCGCAGCGAGTTGAGCGTCGCGAGCCGCAGGCGCGTGAGCCCCTGCGGCCGGCGACCCTCGCGCATCAGGCCGCCTTCCAGGCGATGTCGAGCTGCTTCGCCGCGCGCACGTCGTCGAGTCGGCGGCGCGGCAAGCGTGTAGGGCGCGCCCTTGAGCTTCGCCGGATCGGACAACGCCTCCTCGCGGATGGCGACCATCGCCTCGACGAAGGCGTCGAGTTCTTCCTTCGACTCGGTTTCGGTGGGCTCGATCAGCAGGCACTCCGGAACGAGCAGCGGGAAGTAGGTGGTCGGCGCGTGGAAACCGAAGTCGAGCAGGCGCTTGGCGAAGTCCATCGCGGTCGTGCCGTGCTCGCGCGCCTCGCGCTTCAGCGTCACGATGAACTCGTGTCCTGCCCGTCGGCCGGGATAGGCGAGTTCGAAGCCCGCCTCGGCGAGGCGCACCATCAGGTAGTTGGCGTTCAGCGTCGCGAACTCGGAGACGCGGTGCATGCCCTCGCGGCCGAGCATGCGCATGTACACGTAGGCGCGCAGCAGCACGCCGGTGTTGCCCATGAACGCGGAGAGCCGGCCGATGGTCTGCGGCAGGTCCTTCTCGCCGAGCCAGCGGTAGCGCTGCCCGTCGAACCCGACGAGCGGCACGGGCAGGAACGGCAGCAGCCGCTCGCCGACGCCGACCGCGCCCGAGCCCGGTCCGCCGCCGCCGTGCGGCGTCGAGAAGGTCTTGTGCAGGTTCATGTGGATGACGTCGAAGCCCATGTCGCCCGGGCGCACCTTGCCGAGGATCGCGTTGAGGTTGGCGCCGTCGTAGTAGAGCAGCCCGCCCGCCTCGTGCACGATCCCGGCGACCTCGTCGATGCGCCGCTCGAACACGCCGAGCGTCGAGGGGTTGGTGAGCATGATCCCGGCCGTCTGCGGGCCGACCGCCGCACGCAGCGCGTCGAGGTCGATGTCGCCGCTCGGCAGCGAGGGGATTTCCCTGACCGTGCAGCCGCACATCGTCGCCGTGGCCGGGTTCGTGCCGTGGGCCGCGTCCGGAACGATGATCTCGGTGCGCGCGAGGTCGTTCCGCGCGCGGTGGTAGGCACGGATCATCGCGACGCCGGCGAACTCGCCCTGCGCGCCCGCCATCGGCGTGAGCGACACGCCGCGCATGCCGGTGACGGCCTTCAGCATCTCCTGCAGCTCGTACAGGCACTGCAGCACGCCCTGCCCGGTGGACTCGGGGGCGAGCGGGTGGCGGCCGAGGAACTGCGGCAGCATCGCGTACTGGTTGCAGGCCCGCGGGTTGTATTTCATCGTGCACGACCCGAGCGGGTAGAAGTGCGTGTCGATGGAGAAGTTGAGCCGCGACAGCCGCGTGTAGTGGCGCACGGCCTGCAGCTCGGAGACCTCGGGAAGCCGCGGCGGCGCGTTGCGCCGCAGCGCCTCGGGGACGCGCGTCGTGGCGGGCGCCAGCGGGTACTGCGCCGCGGCGCTGCGGCCCGCGCGGGAATGCTCGAAGATCAGCTTTTCGTTCATGGGCATGTCCTCGGGGGCGCGGCTCAGGCCGCGGCCGCACTCTGCTGCATCACGTCGGCGAGCGCGCGCGCATAGGTCGCGATGTCCTCGGGCGTGCGGGTCTCGGTGGCGCAGACGAGCAGCGCGTTGCCGAGGGACGGGTACTGGGCCGAGATGTCGCAGCCGCCCACGATGCCGCGGGCCGCGAGCGCCTCGAGCACGCCGCGCACGGGGCGGTCGAGCAGCAGCACCGCCTCGTGGAACCGCGGCCCGTCGAAGGCGAGGCGCACGCCGCGCACCCGCGTGAGCGCCTCGACGAGTTCGGCCGAGCGGTCCATGCAGGTCGAGGCGACCTGGGCGAGTCCGTGCGGGCCGAGCAGCGCCATGTAGATGGTGGCCGCGGTGACCAGCAGCCCCTGGTTGGTGCAGATGTTCGAGGTCGCCTTGCTGCGGCGGATGTGCTGCTCGCGCGCCTGCAGCGTGAGCGTGAAGCCGGGCTGCCCGTCGAGGTCCACGGTGCGCCCGACGATGCGCCCCGGCATCTGGCGCACGTGCTCCATGCGCGTGGTCATGAAGCCGAAGTACGGACCGCCGGAGGACAGCGGCACGCCGAGTGGCTGCCCCTCGCCGCAGACGATGTCGGCGCCCTTGGTACCCCACTCGCCCGGGGGCTTCAGGATCGCGAGCGAGGTGGGGTTGACCACGGCGATGACCAGCATGCCCGCCTCGTGGGCGCGGTCGGTGAGCGCGTCCACGTCCTCGAGCGTGCCGAAGAAGTTCGGCTGCTGGATCACGAGCGCCGTGATGTCCTCGCCGCGGTACTTCTCGAGGCTCGCGACCGTGGTGTGGCCGCCGCTCGCATCGTAGGGCAGCAGCTCGAATGCGAGGTTCTGGTTGCCTGCGACGGACTGCAGCACCTGGCGGTAGGTCGGGTTCAGCGCGACCGGCACCAGGATCCGCTGCGACTTCGACTTGCGGTGCGTGCGCACCGCCATCAGGCAGGCCTCGGCAAGCGCGGTGGCGCCGTCGTACAGCGATGCGTTCGAGGCCGCCATGCCCGTCAGGCTCGCCATCATCGACTGGAATTCGTACAGCAGCTGCAGCGTGCCCTGGCTGGCCTCGGCCTGGTACGGCGTGTAGGCGCTGTAGAACTCGCCGCGCGTGACGATGGGCCACACCGCCGCCGGCACGTGGTGGTCGTACGCGCCGGCGCCGATGAAGTTGAGCGGCTGCCCGTCGGTCGCCGCGCGCACGGACATCAGCCGGCCGACCTCCATCTCGGAGAGCGCCGGCGGGACCTCGTCGAGCGACTTGGCGCGCAGGCGCGCCGGGATCTCGTCGAACAACGCCTCGGTGTCCGGCGCGCCGATCGCCGCGAGCATGTCGCGGACGTCCTCGGGAGTGTGGGGGATGAAGGGCATGTCGGTTCCGTCCCGTCAGTGGGTTTCCGCCGCGAGCGCCGCCTCGTACGCCTTCGCGTCGAGCAGCGCGGCGAACTGCGCCTTGTCTTCCGGGCGGATGCGCATGATCCAGCCCGCGCCGTAGGGATCCTGGTTGATGAGCTCGGGCTGGCCGCCGAGCTCGGCGTTGCCGGCCACCACCTCGCCGCTCACCGGGCTATATACGTCGGAGGCTGCCTTCACGGATTCGACCACCGCGCAGGATTCGCCGGCCGAGACGCGACGGCCGGCCTCGGGCACCTCGACGAACACGAGGTCGCCGAGTGCCTGCTGGGCGTGGTCGGAGATGCCCACCGTCACGGTGCCGTCGGACTCGAGGCGCGCCCACTCGTGGGACTTCAGGAAACGCAGGTCGGCTGGAACGTTGCTCATGGTCAGCTCCGTGGGTCAGAGTGCGATCGCAGGCTTGCCGTGGCGCACGAAGGGCGGGCGCACCACCGCGGCATTGAGCAGCCGGCCGCGGATCTCGACTTCGCAGCGGTCGGCCGTCTGGGAGGGGACGCGCGCGAGCGCGATGGAGCGCTCGAGCGTCGGGGAGAAGGTGCCGCTGGTGACCTCGCCCTCGCCCACCGACGGGACGACGACCTTCTGGTGCGAGCGCAGCACGCCGCGGTCCGCCAGCACGAGACCGACGAACTTGCGCGGGACGCCGCGCGCCTTCTGCTCGGCGAGCGCGCCGCGGCCGATGAAGTCGCGGTCCTGGGGATCCCAGGCGATCGTCCAGCCGAGCCCGGACTCGAGCGGCGAAGTGGTCTCGTCCATGTCGCTGCCGTAGAGGTTCATGCCGGCCTCGAGGCGCAGCGTGTCGCGGGCGCCGAGACCGCAGTGCGCGACGCCCGCCGCGTGCAGCCGCGCCCAGAAGGCCGGCGCCTCGGTGGCGGGCAGCATGATTTCCCAGCCGTCCTCGCCCGTGTAGCCGGTGCGCGCCACGAACCAGTGGTCGGAGGCCGCGCCGAAGAAGTGACCGAGCTCGAGCGCGCGGGCCGCGAAGGCGGGCTCGAGCAGCCCGGAGGCCTTCAGGCGCGCATTGGGACCCTGCACGGCGATCATCGCGAGGTCGAAGCGCGGCTCGACCGACACCCCGAAGGCGTCCGCCTGCGCGCGCATCCACTCGAGGTCCTTGTCGCGCGTGCCGGCGTTCACGACCATGCGGTACCAGCGATCGTCGAGGTAGTAGACGATCAGGTCGTCGATGACGCCGCCGTCCTCGCGCAGCATGCAGGAGTACAGCGCCTTGCCGGGCTGCACGAGCTTGGCGACGTCGTTGGCGAGCAGCCGGCGCAGGTAGTCGCGCACCCGCTCGCCGCGCAGGTCCACGACGCACATGTGCGAGACGTCGAACATGCCGGCGTCGCGGCGCACCGCGTGGTGCTCCTCGATCTGCGAGCCGTAGTTGACCGGCATGTCCCAGCCGCCGAAGTCCACCATGCGGGCGCCGGCGGCGGTGTGGACGTCATGGAGAGGCGTTCGCAATCCCATCGTCGTGTTCCTGGAAGCAGAGCAATAAAAAAGGCGGCGGGCCGCGCCGGCCTGCCGCCCCTCTGTCCTGTGACCTGAGAGATCGGGTACCGGTCGTCCGGCGCCTCACCCCTTCGGTGGGCCTCCCGCGAGGCCGCTCTCCAGAGCCCATCAGGCGTCGCCGTACATTTGCCTGAGCGTTTCCGGGCGGGTTGCGCCTTCGGCGGACCGGGTCGGTCTCTCTCCGGACGGGCCTTGCGATGGGTGGCCGCGATGTTACCCGAGCGCCGGGCGGGCGGCCAGCGGCGCCTGGGCCGGGCGGCTTGTCATTTACGGTCCCGCACCGGAACATTCCACCCCCTCCCGAACCGCGACCAGGACTCCCCGATGCGTGGCCTGACACTGAGCCTGCTGATGATGGCCGCGGCGCTGCCCGCGGCGGCGGCACCGACCGCCGGCGATCGCCTGCACGCGCTCTTCGAGACCGAGTGGGAACGCGGCCTGCGCGAGAACCCGACCTGGGCGAGCTACCTCGGCGACCGGCGCTTCGACGACCGCTGGCCGGACCTGTCGCCGGAGGCCCGCGCCCGCAGCCACGCCGCCGACCGCGCGGTGCTCGAGGCGCTCGCCGCGATCCCGGTGGCCGAGCTATCCGAGGCGGACCGCCTCAACCACGAACTCTTCGGTCGCACGTACCGTCAGGAGATCGACGCTCACGCGTGGGGATCTGCAGTACCTGCCGATCACGCAGCGGCGCGGCATCCAGTCCGCGCACCAGGTGGCCGAGGTGCTGCCGTTCGCGACCCTGCGCGACTACGAGAACTGGGTCGCACGTCTCGACGGCGTGGGCGCCTACGTGGACCAGACCATCGCGCTGATGCGCGAGGGCAAGGCGCGCGGGCTCGTGCAGCCGTGCATCATCATGGAGCGCATCCCGGCGCAGATTGCGAAGCAGGTGGTGGACGACCCGGCGCAGAGCCTGTTCTACGCGCCGCTGGCGCGCATGCCGGCTGCCATCCCGGCCGCCGACCGTGAGCGCCTCGACGCCGCCGCGCGCGGCGCCATCACGCGCGAGGTGGTGCCGGCGTATCGCCGCCTGCAGGAGTTCTTCGATCGCGAGTACCTGCCGGCCTGCCGCCAGAGCGTCGGCGTCTGGGACACGCCGGGCGGCGAGGCCTGGTACCAGAACCGCATCCGCTGGTTCACGACCACCGGGCTGACGGCCGACGAGATCCACGCGATCGGCCTGCGCGAGGTCGAGCGTATCCGCGGCGAGATGCACAAGGTGATCGAGCAGGTGGGCTTCAAGGGCACGTTCGAGGAGTTCCTCGCGTTCCTGCGCACCGATCCGCGCTTCCGCTACACCGATCCCGAGCAGCTGCTGCAGGCCTACCAGGTGATGGCGAAGCGGATCGACCCGCTGCTGCCGCAGTACTTCGGCCGGCTGCCGCGCATGCCCTACGGCGTGCGGCCGATCCCGGCGGAGTCGGCGCCCGACACGACCACGGCCTACTACCAGCCACCGTCGATGGACGGCCGCCGCGCCGGCTACTACTACGTGAACCTCTACAAGCCCGAGGAGCGGCCGACCTACGAGATCCCGGTGCTGTCGATCCACGAGGCGGTGCCCGGCCACCACCTGCAGATCGCGCTGGCGCAGGAGCTCGGCGAGCAGCCGAAGTTCCGACGCAACTTCGAGGCCACGGCCTTCACCGAGGGCTGGGCGCTCTACAGCGAGAGCCTCGGCGAGGAGATGGGCTTCTACGACGACCCGTACGACAAGTTCGGGCAGCTCACCTACGAGATGTGGCGCGCCGTGCGCCTCGTCGTGGACACGGGCCTGCACCACAAGCGCTGGACGCGCCAGCAGGCGATCGATTTCTTCAAGGCCAACGCGGCCAAGACCGAGCTCGACATCGTCAACGAGATCGACCGCTACATTTCCTGGCCCGGCCAGGCGCTCGCCTACAAGATCGGCGAGCTGCGCATCAAGGAGCTGCGGGCGCGGGCGACCAAGGCGCTCGGCCCGAAGTTCGACATCCGCGAATTCCACGACGTGGTGCTCGGCAGCGGACCGATCCCGCTCGACGTGCTCGAGGCCAACGTCGAGCGCTGGGTGCGGGCCACGTCGGCCGCGGCCGTGCCGGGGGGCGCCGGCCGGTGAGCGCCGCCGCGCGACGGCGCAGCACACCGGTCCGCGTCGGCCGCGTGACGGTCGGCGGCGACCACCCGGTGGTCGTGCAGTCCATGACCAACACCGACACGGCCGACGTCGAGGCCACCGCGCTGCAGGTGCGAGCGCTCGCCATTGCGGGCTCCGAGCTGGTGCGCGTCACGGTCAACAACGAGGAGTCGGCGGCGGCGGTGCCGGCCATCGTCGAGCGTCTCGCGCAGCTCGGCACCTTCGTGCCGATCGTCGGCGACTTCCACTTCAACGGCCACAAGCTGCTGCGCGAGCACCCCGCCTGCGCCGCGGCGCTCGCGAAGTACCGCATCAACCCGGGCAACGTCGGCCGCGGCAGCAAGCGCGACCCGCAGTTCGCCGAGATGATCGAGATCGCGTGCCAGCACGACAAGCCGGTGCGCATCGGCGTGAACTGGGGCAGCCTCGACCAGGACCTGCTCACGCGCCTGATGGACGAGAACTCGCGGGCAGCCGAGCCGCTCGAGGCCCGCGACGTCATGCGCGAGGCGATCGTGGTCTCGGCGCTCGAGAGCGCGCGCCGCGCCGAGGAACTCGGCCTGCCCCACGACCGCATCGTGATCTCCTGCAAGGTGAGTGGCGTGCAGGACCTGGTCGCCGTGTATCGCAACATCGCCGAACGTTGCGACTACTCGCTGCACCTCGGCCTCACCGAGGCGGGCATGGGTTCGAAGGGCATCGTGGCCTCCACGGCGGCGATGGCGGTGCTGCTGCAGGAGGGCATCGGCGACACCATCCGCGTCTCGCTCACGCCCGAGCCGGGTGGCGACCGCACGCAGGAGGTGATCGTCGCACAGGAGATCCTGCAGACCATGGGCCTGCGCTCGTTCACGCCGATGGTGGTCGCCTGCCCCGGCTGCGGGCGGACGACCTCAACGTACTTCCAGGAACTGGCGCAGAAGATCCAGTCGCACCTGCGCCACCGCATGCCCGAATGGCGCAAGCGTCACCCGGGCGTCGAGGAAATGACGGTCGCGGTGATGGGGTGCGTCGTGAACGGCCCGGGCGAGAGCAAGCACGCCAACATCGGCATCAGCCTGCCGGGCACCGGCGAGCGCCCGGTGGCGCCCGTGTACATCGACGGCGAGAAGGGCCCGACCCTCAAGGGCGAGCGCATCGCCGAGGAATTCCAGCAGCTCGTCGAGCAGTACGTCGAGCGCAACTACCGCGAGGAACCGAAGCCATGAACACCCTTCGCGACCGCAAGTGCCGACCGTGTCCGCCCGGCACGCCGCCCCTCGATCCGGCCGGGGCCGCCGAACTGCTCGCCGCGCTCGCGCCGGGCTGGCGCCTCGCGGAGGACGGCCGTTCGCTCCGTCGCGCGTTCAGCTTCGCGGACTTCTACGAGACCATGGCGTTCGTGAACGCTGTGGCCTGGATCGCCAACGTCGAGGACCACCACCCCGACCTCGAGGTCGGATACGACTACTGCCGCATGACCTTCTCGACGCATTCGGTCGGCGGACTGTCGGAGAACGACTTCATCTGCGCTGCGAAGGTGGACGCACTATAAGAACGCCGGCTGCCGTGGCCGGCCGGGGGAGACTGCGATGGCCGACGAATCCGCGCCGCCCGAGTCGGCCCTGCCCTTCGTGGCGCCCTGCCGCACGCTCACGGCCGACGCCCCGTTCCGCTGGCTCGGCGCGGGCTGGCGCGACCTGTGGTCCGCGCCGCGCCAGAGCCTGACCTACGGCACGCATCGTCGTGCTGCTCAGCCTCGCGCTCGCCTGGATTGCCGTCGAGTTCGGCGGCTACTGGCAGCTGCTGTCGCTGGTCTCGGGGTTCATCCTCGTCTCACCCGTGCTCGCGGTCGGCACCTACGTCATCAGCAGCCAGCTCGAGCGCGGCGAGCGGCCGTCGCTCAGGCGCTGCCTGCGCGAGGAACAGCGCGTCTTCGGCAACCTGATGGTGTTCGCGCTGATGCTGATGGTGGTGTTCCTGGTCTGGGCCCGCGCCGGCTCGGCGATCCACGTGTTCTTCCCGGTGGGCGAGCTGCCCGGCTGGCGCGAGTTCCTCACGTTCTTCGGCATCGGCAGCGCGGTGGGCTCGATCTTCGCGCTGATCGTGTTCGCGGCGGCGGCGTTCTCGCTGCCGATGATGGTGGACCGGCGCGTGGACACGGTCACCGCGGTGGTCACGAGCATCAACGCGGTTCTGCGCAACAAGCCGGCGATGGCGGTGTGGGCGGCCTGCATCGTGCTCGCCGTGGCGCCGGGGTTCGCGCTGCTCTCCATCGGCCGCGAGCGCGGCGCCGGCCTCGCGTGGATCATGGTGGCGCTCGGGATCACGCTGCCGCTGATCGGGCATGCGACCTGGCACGCCTACCGCGAGACGATCGACGCGGAGGCGTGGCCGAAGCAGGAGTGCTAGGGATGGGCCGGGTTTCGAATAGACACACGCTTCAGCCGCTGCGCCGCTGGACGTGAGGCGCCAGGCAGGGCGTACACTGCCCTGGCGATCCGTCCACACCATTGCATCACAGCGGTCGAGGGCGATCCCATGCAAAGACGCACGCAGACCGGGTCGGGGATTTCCGCGCTGATCCTCGCGGCGCTCGGCACGCTTGCAGCACCAGTGCACGCCGGCGAGTTGCTCGACCGTGACATTGCTACCGCGGTTGACCGCGGCGTCGCGTGGCTCGCGGCAAACCAGGCATTTGCGAATCCGAGCGCCGCGGGAGACGCCGCGGGGTTGACGATGCTCGCGCTGTTGCGCCGGGCCCCGGAGGGTAACCCGCCGTACTTCGCTCAAGGCTACGAGAATGCCAGCGCCGCCGACCAGGCGCGGTTGCGCACTGCGGCAGCCTATTTGCTCGATCGGGTAAACGAGACGCCGTTCCACGCCTTCCGCGACGGCCCCTTCCTGTTGGCGTTGACGCTTTACGCGCGGACCGGAGGCCCCGACAAGGGACAGGTCGTCGAGATCCCCGACACGCCGGATTACCTCTCCATCGACGAAGCGATCGACGCACTGGTCGATCGTGCGCTGGCAAACCAGCGCACGGCGACGCAGACCCCGGATCCCGCCCAACAAGGCTATTGGTGCTACTTCGGACCGGCGTGCGGACACGCGCCGAACACGCATTTTGTCGCGCAGGGGTTGGACGCCGCCCTCAGCTACTATTTGTCCCGTGCGGACAGTGATCCGGCGCGGCGCGCGGCGATCGGAGCGGCACTGGCACTGGCGCGGCGAGGCTTCGAACTGAACGCCTCGCCTGGCGCGCTCGACGGATCTTGCCGGGTGCTGACGGACACCGAACTGGGTCACGGCTACGTCTCGGGCGAAACCGCTCCGGCCCTCCAGCAGACGGTGGCCGGCCTGGACGTCCAGTTGCTGGGCGGAGCCGACCTGCGCTCGTCGACCGTTCAGGCCTACCTGGAGTGGCTGCGCAATCGCTACCGCTGGCAAAACCTCGCCGGCGTGGGCGGCGCCTACAGTTCGCTGGCGTACTGGTACTACGCGTGGGCGCTCAACGACACGTTGGCGTTCATCGAATCGTCCGGGGTCACGCCGCCGCCGGGTGGGCTCGAACCCGAGGACATCGGCACGCTCGGGCCGCATGAGCCACCCCTATGCGTCGTCCGCCAGGTGCACAAGGAACCGGCCACCACCCCGCGGCCGCCGGCATTCGGTCCGGGCGCGGCGGGCTACTACTGGGACGAGGCGCCTTCGGTGTACTTCGACTTTGCGCATACGCTGCTGAGCCAGCAATGCCCGCCAGGGTACCGTCGACCATCGCCGGGTACTTCGACTGCGCCGCATCCCTCGACTCCTGGGAGCGGTTCTCAACGCAATCGTTGGCCTTGCTCGCGCTGAATTCCCGGTTCATCGCGGACGGACCCGACTCCGATGAGGACGGCGTGCGAGACCCCGACGACAACTGCGTCTTGACTCCCGAACCCGGACCAGGCGAACGCAGACGGCGACCGGAATCGGTGACGCGTGCGACAACTGCCCGATGAAGCCGAACCCGGATCAACGCGACGGCGACGGCGACGGCATCGGTGATGCCTGCGACGTCGCGGCTTGCGACCTCGACGGAGACGCCGACGTCGACAGGGCGGACATCCGTGGAATCACGGCGCTGCGCGGGCAGCGCGTGCCGCCGGCGCCGGCCGCGGCCGACTTGGACGGCAACGGGCGGATCAACGTCAACGACGCCCGTGGCTGCACGCTGAACTGCAGTCAACCGCGGTGCGCCTCGCCATGAGCGCCAAGCCGGGGCGTTGAAGCGCCGAAATCTAGCCGGACCCGAGCAGCACGCGGTCGAGCTCCGGGTCCACCTCGTGCATGAGGTCCACCGGCACGCGCGAGTAGCGCAGCGCCAGCGCCGAGCGCTCCACCGCGCCCATCGCCTGGCGACCGGCGGCGGCGAGTCGCGGGTCGGAGAGTGACCGCACGCAGGCCGATACGCGGCCCATCAGCGCCGCGAGGCCCGCGTGCAGGTCGCTGCGCAGCAGCGCGTCGAGCGACAGCACGTTGGTCGAGCCCTCCCAGATCGGCAGCACCTGTGCGTCGCGCAGCAGTTGCGGCAGCCCCGTGTCCTCGACGTAGCCCGCACCGCCGAAGCCCTCGATCAACTCGGTGGTCACGGCGACCGCGTGCTTGCCCGTGACGAGCTTGGTGAGCGGCGTCACCAGCCGCAGCAGCGCACGCTCCCCGGCGTCGAAGCAGTAGCAGAACGAGCTGCCGCTCGGGGGGACGTGCACCGCCGGCGCAGCCAACGCAGCTTTCTCTCGCAGGTGAGCGGTGGCACTGCTGGCCGCTGGCGCGGCGGGCCTGGTTCGGTGCACACCAGCGTTCAGGCCAGGGGCGGGGAAACGCGGTTTCGGGGTGAGGACAGGGGAATCTGTAGCCGGTTCGCGGTCAAGCGGAGCTTGCTGGTCGCCGGGTTTGCCGGCCAAGGCCGCTCGACGCGAGGCTCGGGCTCACCGTAAAGTCGGTTACGCGCGTCGGCAGGCAGGCGAGCCGCCGCTGGGCAGGTGGGTTGAACTTCCTATCCGCGGGAGAGCCGTTCAGTCGCCGCAGACAGGGCCAACAGGGCTTTTGAAGGTGCCGTCCGCGCTATTCTATCGAGACAAGACTGGAGGACTGAAGCATGGCGTTCACCATCCGCGGCGTAAACGGTTATGGCGATGCCGAGGCTGCGAGGCTGGTCGAGATCTCCTTCACCTATCTGAAGCGTTCCGCGCTGGCTAAGTCGATCCTGGACGATCTGGAAGCAAATGGAGATGTCTGCATCGATGTCGATGGCCAGAAGGAGTCCTTCTACGCTCACCCCGAGAGCAGCTACAACACAGTGACGACCGGCGGAACCGCGGTATGGAATCCCAAACTATCGGTCAAGACGACCGATTCAAAGAACTACCGCCCCAATGTCGATTGGGTGCCCCAGCACAAGGAACAGGCCCGCATCGATGTTCGCAAACGCGGCGTCGCATTGAAATTGGCCAGGACGTTTCGCCTCAGCGAAACGAAGAAGGCGTGGCAGATGGTCAATGCGCACAAGACGGGCACGCTCAGCGTCCACATGTGCTTGATGCACGAGCTGGGCCACGCGCTGCAGTACGCCACCCATCGGGAGGACTTCCTCAACATCAAGGGCGACGCGACAGCGATCGGCAAGGTGCACGCTCAATCGGCCCTGGAAGAGACCAACCTTGCTGGCGTTGAAATTCCGGTTGCGCTCGAACTGAATCAGCTTGGCGCCACGGAAACGCCGCGCTGGGTGTATGGTCATACCGATGGACTGGTGAGGCACTCGTAGCCCTCTCGATTTGGCGTACAAGTGCGGACAGGAAAATCAAACCACCTGCCCGTGCCAAGGCTGTTCGCGTGATGGGCCATGTGTCGAGCCGGACGCTGCTGCCGGCGGCCCTCGCCCGCCAACTCTGACCACCAGGAGACCCGATCAGCGCGCCGCGCGCCATCACTCCTCCCCTTCGAGTTCACAGCAGTGTGGACGGGACCGGCGGCACCCGTGCCGCCACGCGCCGGCGCGGGCCGCGTCGTTCGGAGCCAGTTCCAGCCCCTGCAGCCGGGCCGGCCTTGGCGCATGGAGCGGCCATTCGCAAACCGCGCAGGCCTGCTACGCTTGGCTCGGGACAGGCAGGAAGAAGCTTCCTTCGTTGACCCTCCTGAACGAGCTCAAACGCCGCAACGTCATCCGCATCGCGGGGCTCTACCTGGCGGGCGCCTGGCTGATCGTGCAGGTGGCGAACAACGTAATGCCGGCTTTTGACTGGCCGGCCTGGGTGTTGCGCGCAGTCATCATACTGCTCGCGATCGGTTTCCTCCCTGCGCTGGTATTCGCCTGGGCCTTCGAGTTCACCCCCGAGGGCCTGAAGCGCGAGAGGGACGTCGAGCGCGCCAGATCGATCGCGCCGCAGACGGGCAAGCGACTCGACCGGGTCATCATGGTCGTGCTGGCACTCGCGCTCGGCTATTTCGCCGTCGACAAGTTCCTGCTCGCTCCACGGCGGGCGGCCGAGCAAGTGCGCGCCGCCCGCGAGGCGGGCCGCAGCGAGGCGCGGGTCGAGTCCTACGGCGACAAATCGATCGCGGTGCTGCCGTTCGTCAACATGAGCGCCGACAAGGACCAGGAGTACTTCGCGGACGGTATCTCGGAGGAACTCCTGAACCTGCTGGCGAAGATCGAGCAGTTGCGCGTGACCTCGCGTTCCTCGGCGTTCTCGTTCAAGGGCCAGAACTTCGAGATCCCCGAGATCGCCAGGCGACTGAACGTCGCGCACGTGCTCGAGGGCTCGGTGCGCAAGGCGGGCGACGAGGTTCGCATCACTGCCCAGCTGATCGATGCGCGCTCGGACACCCAGCTCTGGTCGGAGACCTGGGACCGTCCGATCGACGACATCTTCGCGGTGCAGGACGAGATCGCGACCGCCGTGGTGGCACAACTGAAGCTCGAGCTGCTCGGCGCGGCACCGAAGACGAATCCCGTCGATCCGAAGGCCTATTCACTCTACTTGCAGGCTCGCCAGCTCTGGCAATACAGAACTCCCGAGGGATTGGAGCGATCCATCGCGCTGTACCGGCAGGCGCTCGCGATCGATGCCAACGACGCGGCGGCGTGGAGCGGCCTGGCCGCGGGCTACATAAGCCAGGCCGGCGACGGCCTGCGCCCGATAGAGGAGGGCTACAGCCTGGCCCGCGAGGCCGTGCAAAAGGCTCTCGCGATCGACCCGGACTACGCGCCGGCCCACGGGCTGCTCGGCCGGATCGCGATGGAGTGCGACGGGGATCCTGCGGCGGCGGCGCGCCACCTCACGCATGCGCTCGCGCTGGAGCCCAACAATGCCGAGATCATCCGTATCGCTGCGTATCTGGCCCGAAGTCTCGGTCGCTTCGACACCGCCATTGCGCTCGGTGAGTACGTGACCGCCCGCGATCCGGTGAACGCCGTCGGCTATGTGAACCTGGCCTATCAGTACTCCTACGCCGGCCGGCTGGACGACGCGATCGCGAGCCACCGCACTGCGCTCAGCCTGAGCCCTGGCTATTCCGGCGCGCAGTACCTGATCGGCATGGCACTGCTGCGCAAGGGCGATCCCGCCGGGGCCCTCGCCGCGATCCAGGAGGAAACCAACGAAACGTGGCGCCTGATCGGCCTGCCGATGGCCTGGCACGCGCTCGGCATGCAGGTCGAGTCAGACGCAGCCCTCGCTGAGTTGTTCCGGAAGGACGAGACGAGCTGGGCCTACAACATCGCGTACGTGATGGCCTTCCGCGGCGAGGCTGACCGGGCCTTCGAATGGCTGGACAAGGCCGTTGCGTACCACGACACGGGCCTGGCCGAAATCGCGGTCGACCTGCTGTTCGCGAACCTGCACCAGGATCCGCGCTGGCTACCGTTCCTGCGCAGGCTTGGCAAGGCGCCGGAGCAGCTCGCTGCGATCGAGTTCGACGTGAAGCTGCCGCAGTAGCCGCTCCGCCGGCGTATTCAAGGGACCGGTTGGCCCAAGCCCGCAGCGACCGACTGTCCCACGGCACTTGTGTAGACGAAACCCAAGTGCGTCCGAAGTGCCGAAATCTAGCCGGGCCCGAGCAGCACCCGGTCGAGCTCCGGGTCCACCTCGTGCATGAGGTCCACCGGCAGGCGTGAGTAACGCAGCGCCGCGGCGAGGCCACGGCGGTCGCCGGCGTGGTCGAGCAGCCACTGCGCGTGCTCGCAGAGCAGCGCGAGCTGCAGCGCGCGCCCGAGCGTGAGCGCGAGACGGCGGGCGCTGGCCTGCAGCACGTCGCGGTCGTGCCCGGACTGCAGCCACAGCGCCGAGCGCTCCACCGCGCCCATCGCCTGGCGACCGGCGGCGGCGAGCCGCGGGTCCGAGAGCGACCGCACGCAGGCCGACACTCGACCCATCAGCGCCGCGAGGCCCGAGTGCAGGTCGGTGCGCAGCAGCGCGTCGAGCGACAGCACGTTGGTCGTGCCCTCCCAGATCGGCAGCACCTGCGTGTCGCGAAGCAGCTGCGGGAGGCCGGTGTCCTCGACGTAGCCCGCGCCGCCGAAGCCCTCGATCACCTCGCTGGTCACCGCGACCGCCTGCTTGCCCGTGACGAGCTTGGTGAGCGGCGTCACGAGCCGCAGCAGCGCGCGCTGCCCGGGGTCGATCTCCCCGGCCTCGAGGCGGCCGTGCAGTTCCACCAGCAGGAAGGTCATCAGGAATGCGCCCCAGGTCTCGGCCTCGAGCGCCGCCAGCGTGTCGGCGTGCAGCGGTTGCTCCGAGAGCGGTGCGCCGAAGGCCTCGCGCTTCGCGGCAAAGGAACGGGCCAGCGCCAGGCCGCGGCGCATGGACGCGACCGCGCAGACGCTGTTCCACATCCGGGTCACGCCGAGCATGGGCTCGATCGCACGCGTGCCGTTCACGGGCTCGCCGACGAGCTCGGCGCGCGTGCCCTCGAGCATCAGCTCGGCGGTCGGCACCTTGCGCGTGCCGAGCTTGTCCTTGAGCCGGTCCACGCGCAGGCCGTTCAGCCGTCCCTCGGCGTCGCGCAGCTCGAGGTAGAACATCGCGAGCCCCTTGCCGCCCGGCGGCATTGCCCTCGGGCCGCGCGAGCGTGAGCGCCATCTGCGCGGTGACGGCCGAGGTGAACCACTTGCGACCGTAGAGGCGCCAGCCTGCACCGTCCTGCACGGCCCGCGTCTGGGAACGGCCGACGTCCGAGCCGCCCGTGGTCTCGGTCATCCACTGGCCGCTGGTCCAGAACGTCGCGGGATCGCGCGAGGTCAGCTGCGGCAGGGCGCGCGCAATGAGAGCCTGGTTGCCCGACTCGACCAGCGTGCGCGCCGCGCCGTCGGTCATCGCGAGCGGGCAGGTGTACACGTCCGAGGACGGATGGAAGAGGTACACCTTGGCGAACTGCTCGATGCGGGCATGGCGCCCGTGGGTGCGCTCGTAAGCCGTGGCCACGAGCCCGTGGCGCAGCGTGAGCCGCTCCGCTTCGCGCCACAGCGGCGTCACCTCGACCGTGTCGACCCGGTTGCCCCAGGCGTCCCACTGCACGAGGCGCGGTTCGTTCAACCGGTCCGCGAGCTGCAGGCGGTAGAGCGCGCCGCCGGCCACGCCACCGAGTTCTTCGAGTTCGGGCTCGAGGTCCCGCAGCACGTCGGGCGGCAGCGTGCGCCGCAGCCAGCCGGCGAGCAGCGGGTCGTCGCGGTACTGGTTGCCGAGCTCCGGCGCGCTCTGCGTGAACAGGGCCTGCTGCCAAGTCGTGTCGTTCATGACGCGTGTCCCGGGGTGGTGACGAGGGCTGGCAGGTCGCCGGCGAGGCCAAGCGCCCGCTGCACGAGACCGCGGCGCAGCAGCGGCTGGCCCGCGACCAAGGACAGCCCGAGCCGTCGCGCCGTGGCGGCGGCGACGCTCTTCTGCCGGAAGAGTCCGTTCAGCGTGTCGGTGGCGCCGAGCATCACGGCGTTCTCGCTGCGACGCCAGCGCTCGTAGCGTCGCAGCGTCCGCAGCCCGAACGGGTCCGCGCCCGATTCGACGGCGTCGCCCAGCACTTCGACCAGCGACGCGCCGTCGAGGAAGCCGAGGTTGACGCCCTGCCCCGCGAGCGGATGGATGGTGTGCGCAGCGTCGCCGGCGAGCGCGAGGCGCGGGCGCACGTACTCGCGTGCGTGCCAGAGCGCGAGCGGCAGTCCCGCGCGGCCGCTGTCGAGCTCGAGGCGCCCGAGCACTCGCCCGCTCGCCTCCGTGACGGACCTGGAGAACGCGTCGGCCTCGAGCGCCAGCAGTTCTTCGGCCTCGGCCGCGCTCGTCGTCCACACCAGCGAGACGCGTCCGGCATCGAGCGGCAGCAGCGCGAGCGGTCCCTCGGGCAGGAAGCGCTGCCACGCGGTCAGGCGATGCGGCCGCTCGGTGCGCAGGTGTGCCACAACCGCCGTCTGTCCGTACTTCCAGCCGGCACGCGAGATCCCGCAGAGCTCGCGCGTGCGCGACTGCGCGCCGTCCGCACCCACCACGAGCGCGCAGCTGAAGCGACGTCCGTCCGAGAGCGCGACCCGCGCCGAGTCCTCGTCGAACTCGAGCGCCTCGAGCCCGGCACGCAACTGGGTCACGGCCCGCTGGTGCCGCGACTCGTTCAACGCCCACTGCACGCGCAGGTTCTCGACGATGCAGCCGAGGTCGGGCTCGCCGGCCTCGGCCGCGGTGAAGCGCAGTGCGTCGCGTGCGTCGGGCCGGCTCGCGGCGTCCCAGACCACCATCTCGGCGTACGGAAAGGCGTGGCTCTCGATCGCCGACCACGCGCCGGCCTGGGCGAGGATGCGCTGCGAGGCGCGCGACAGCGCCGACACACGCAGGTCCACCGTGCCGTCCGCCGGCGGCCGCGGCGCATGGGGCTCCACGATCGCGACCCGCCACGGCGCGAGGCGCGCGTCGGCGGCCAGCAGCGCGGCGAGGCAGGCGCCCACCATGCCGCCGCCGACGATCATCACGTCGAAATCGTGGCGGCGCGCAGCCAAGTTCAATGCCCTCCGGCCAGCGGTACGCCGCGCGCCAGGCGCGGGATGCGTCCGGACGCGCCGACGCTCAGGCGCGCCATGGCGCTCTTGGCGGGCGGCAACGCGTCGAAGGCGAGCAGTCCCACGCTGCGAAGCGTGCGCAGCACGCCGAGCGGGGTCGCGAACAGACGCACCAACCCGTCCGTGAAGGCGACGATGCGTCGCTGGTCCTGGTCGCGCCAGTCCGCATAGGTCTTGAGTGGCCCGGCCGCTCCCACGTCCGCCTCACCCTCGACGCGCGCGTCGGCCAGCACCTCGGCGAGGCTCGCTGCGTCGCGCAGCCCGAGGTTGAATCCCTGTCCCGCGATCGGGTGCAGGGCCTGCGCGGCGTTGCCGACCACCGCCAGCCGTTCGCCGACGTGGCGGTCGGCGCGCCACAGGCCGAGCTCGTAGGACTGCCGCTGGCCGACGCTGATGAGCCGCCCGAGCCTGAAGCCGAAGGCCGACTGCAGCTCGGCGAGGAAGTCCGCATCGGGCAGCGCGAGCAGGCGCGCGGCACCTTCGGGGTGGCGCGTCCAGACGAGGCCGCAGCGTCCGTCGGCGAGCGGCAGCACGGCGATCGGTCCCTCCACGGTGAAGCGCTCGTAGGCGACGTGGTCGTGGAAGCGCTGGGTCACGAGCGTGGCGACGATCGCGGTCTGGCCGTACTCCCAGTGCACGGCCCCGATGCCGGCCTGCTCTCGCACCAGCGACCTCGCGCCGTCCGCCGCGACGACGAGGCGCGCCCCGATCTCGCGCTCGACGCCGTCGATCTCGAAGCGCAGGCGCCGGGCACCGTCGGCCAGCTCGCTGCCCAGCACGCGCGCCGGTGCAATCACCTCGAGTTGCGGACAGCCGCCGAGGCCCGCCTGGAGGCCGGCGCCGATGGCGCGGTTCGGCACGACGTAACCGAGCGACGCGAGGCCCTGCTCGGCCGCGTCGATGCGCGCCGTGCCGAAGCGGCCCTGGTCGGAGACGTGGATCCGGCGGATGGGCGTCGCCTCGCGCTCCATGTGCCGCCAGACGCCGAGGCTCCTGAACACCCGCACGCTGCCGTTGGCAAGCGCGGTGGTCCGCTCGTCGAAGCTCGGGTGCGCGCCGTCGCCGGGCGCGGTTGCCTCGACGAGCGCGACCCGCAGCCCGAGCGGCGCGAGCGCGAGCGCGAGCGAGGCGCCGACCAGGCCTCCGCCGGCGATGGCGACGTCGTAGTCGGGATTGGCGGGGGGCGCGTGCATCGTGCGTCGTTCAGGCACCCATCGCGCGCTCGACCTCGGCGGGCGTGCGCGGCAACCCGTCGGTGAGCAACTCGCAGCCGTCGGCGGTCACGGCCACGTCGTCCTCGATGCGAACGCCGATGTTCCACCAGCGACGCGGCACCCCGGGCGTGCCGGCCGGGATGTAGATGCCGGGCTCGACGGTGAGGCACATGCCGGGCTCGAGCACGCGCCACTGCTCGCCGACCTTGTAGTCGCCGACGTCGTGCACGTCCATGCCGAGCCAGTGCCCGGTGCGGTGCATGTAGAACTTCTTGTAGGCCTCGTCCTTGACGAGCGTCGGCAGGCGTCCCTTGAGCAGGCCGAGGCGCACCAGCCCCTGGGTGATCGCCCGCACCGCGGCGTCGTGCGGGTCGTTCCAGTGGTTGCCGGGCTTCACCTGCGCAAACGCCGCCTCCTGCGCGTCGAGCACCACCTCGTAGACGGCGCGCTGCTCGGGCGTGAAGCGGCCGTTGACCGGGAAGGTCCGGGTGATGTCGGAGGCGTAGTACTGGTACTCGCAGCCCGCGTCGATCAGCAGCAGGTCGCCGTCGCGCAGCTCGGCGTCGTTGGCGTGGTAGTGCAGCGTGCAGGCGTTCGCCCCGCCGCCGACGATCGGGTGGTAGGAAACGTCCGCGCGGTTGCGGTGGAACTCGTACAGCAGTTCCGCCATCACCTCGTACTCGTGCACGCCCGGACGGGTCGCCTTCATGGCGCGCAGGTGCGCACCCACCGCGATCGCGGCGGAGCGGCGCATCACGGCGAGCTCCCCGCGGCTCTTGTAGAGCCGCATGTCGTGCAGCAGGTGGTCGAGCGCCACGAATTCCTGGGGCGTGTGGACGCCCATCTTGGCCTTGCCGCGCAGGGTGTTCACCCAGCCGATCACGTGCTGGTCGAACTCGGCGTTGAGGCCCATCGAGTAGTACACGCGGCTGCACCGCTCCATCAGCCCGGGCAGGATGTCGTCGATGTCGCCGATGGGGAAGGCGTCGTCGGCGCCGTACTCGGCCGTGGCGCCGTCGGGCCCCGCCCGCTTGCCGTCCCAGGCCTCGCGCGCCGGGTCGCGGTCGCGCACGAACAGGATGTACTCGGCCTGCGCGCGGCCCGGCACCAGCACGGCCACCGCGTCGGGCTCGTCGAATCCGGTGAGGTAGTGGAAGTCGCTGTCGGGGCGGAAGTGGTAGTGGACGTCGCTGTTGCGCTGCTTCTCGGTCGCGGTCGGCAGGATGGCGATGCCGCCCTTGCCAATCATGCGCATGAGCTGACGTCGGCGGCGTGCGAATTCGTCCTTGCGCAGGGTCATGGTGGACTCAGTGGGAGGATTCGGAGACGGACTGGCTCGCGCGCAGCGCGTCGAGCTCCTCGTAGACGAGCTGCACGGCGGCCCGCAGGTACTCCACGAGCTCGATGTAGGCGTCCTCCTCGACCTCGGGTTCGCTCTCGCCGGGCACGCCGGCCTGCGAGAGCTGCGCGAGATCGGCGAGGACCTCGGTCACCGCATCGGGCAACACGGCTCGGGACGCGGTCCCGGCGGCGCCGAAGCCATAGAGGAAACCCCCGCACCACGCGGCGAGCGCCTCGACACGCGACTCGAGGGGCGCATCGTCGCCCGGCAGCATCGGCTCGAACTCCATGTCGGGACGCGCGAGGGCGCCGGCGCTTTCGTGGAACAGCGTCGCGATCGGGCCGTCCTCGGCCGCCGCTGGACCGGCCTCCGGGAGGATCTCGTCGAGCCAGTCCGCACGGGAGTAGTCGGGCCGCAGGCACAGGGCGCCACAAAGGCAACCGTGGGCTTCGGACGGGTGGACGGTCGACGCGCCGGCACTGAGCGCCTGCGCGACGTCATCGTAGTCCACCGGGGAGTGCATCACACATATCGTAGCATCGCGTGGCGCGGCGCCGCCGCTTCAATTGATTCCCCGCAGGGGCCACTCTATAGTGATCCGCATGAGCGAACCCAGTGCCCGGACGGCCGTGGATGCAGAGCTGAAGCGCCTCGAGCGGCGCCTCGACGAGCTCATCGCCACGATCGGCCAGCTCAAGGAAGAGAACCGCGCGCTGCGCCAGCGTCAGGACACCCTGATGACGGAACGCGCGGGCCTCCTGCAGAAGAACGAGCAGGTGCGGGCGAGGGTCGAAGCGATGATCGGACGCCTGAAGGCGATGGAGCACGGGTCGTGAGCGAGGAACGCATTGCGCGAGTCAGTGTCCGGCTGCTCGACCGCGAGTACCAGGTGGCGTGCCCGTCGGAAGAGCGCTCCGACCTGCTCGACTCCGCGGAGTACCTCGACGCCAAGATGCGCGAGGTCCGCGATTCCGGCAAGGTGGTCGGGTTGGACCGGATCGCGGTGATCTCGGCCCTCAACATCGCGAACGAGCTGATCAAGCAGCGACGCAACGGGTCGGTCGCCGATTCCGACGTCGGGACGAAGCTGCGCGCGCTGCGCGAGCGCGTGGAGTCGGCCCTCGAGAAGGGCCAGCAGCTGGAACTGTGATTCAAGGGGGCAACGGCCGGTGCCGTTGCCCCGACGATTTGGCGCCGCCTGCAGTGTTCGACACGGTCCGGGTTACCTCTCGACCTTAAGTCCAACACCCAGGGGATCTGGTCTGTCGGCACCCGTGTGCAAGTCCGCCTCGAGCGGGAAGCCTTCAGGTGCTGCGGCCTTTCCCCGCCTATTGCTCCACGTCGAGAGCAATGGCTCGTGACGGCACAGGCGGGCGGCGCCATCCCCTCAACTTCCCCTGCCCCGGCCCTACGCATGGCGCAGTCCACCGCCGAAGTCCGTGCCGCTCGACGTCGCCTGCGACGCCTGCGATCGGACCTCGATCCGCGGGAGCGATCGGCCGCGGAACTCGCCATCCTCCGGACGCTCGAGCGTCTGCACGTCTTCCGGCGCGGCGCACGCGTCGCGCTCTACCTGCCGATGGCGGGCGAGGTGGACGTCCGTCCGTGTCTCGAGGCGGCGTGGCGGCGCGGCGCCGCGGTGTTCGTGCCGCGCATCACGAGCCGGCGACGCGGCCGGATGGCGTTCGTGCCCTGGGCGCCCGGCATCGCGCGGCGACGCAATGCGTTCGGCATCGACGAACCGTCGGACGCCCGCCGGCGCGTGCCCGCCGTGCACCTCGATGTGGTCGTGCTGCCGGTCGTCGGCTTCGACCGCCGCGGCAACCGGCTCGGCATGGGCGCCGGTTACTACGACCGTGCACTGCGACGACGGCTCGATCCCGCGCGTCGCTGGCGGCGACCGCAGCTGGTCGGCGTCGCGTTCGCAGCCCAGGAAGTCGACGCGATCCCGGCCTCGCCCTGGGACGTTCCACTCGACCTGATCGTCACCGAGCGCGGCGTCGTCGTCCCCGGGCGTCGCCTGGACCCGGAGCACCCGAGATGAACTACTGGCTCTTCAAGTCGGAACCCGACGCCTTCAGCGTGGACGATCTCGCCCGCGCCCGCCGCTCGACGTCTCCCTGGGACGGCGTGCGCAACTACCAGGCGCGCAACATGATGCGCGACGAGATGAAGGTGGGCGACCTCGGGTTCTTCTACCACTCGAGCTGCGAGGTCCCGGGCATCGTCGGCGTCGTGCGCATCGTGCGTGCGGGCTACCCGGAGCGCGCCGCGCTCGACCCGAAGAGCCGCTACTTCGATGCGGCGAGCGACCCGGCGACGCCTCGCTGGTACTGCGTCGACGTCTGCCTCGAGCGGAAGATCGAGCCGCCGATCACGCTCGAAACGCTGCGCAAACATGCGCACGGAGCGCTCGCGGAGATGGTGTTGCTGCGTCGTGGCAACAGACTCTCGGTGACGCCGGTCACTGCCGATGAGTGGCGATTCATCATTGCGCTCTCGTGAGCGAACACCGGTAATTTCCGCACGAGCGCATCTTCGTTCGCATTCGATGCCCGCGACGCGTCGCGAGCGCGCGCATGACGCGCTCGAGGAATTTGTGACACGCCTCTTGCAATCATGTTTTGATTTCTGTAAATACTGCGCGCGGACTAACCCGACATGGAGATATTGAAATGGCAGCGAAGAAGAAAGTGACGAAGAAGGCCGCGAAGAAGGCGCCTGCGAAGAAGAAGGCTCCTGCTAAGAAGAAGGCTGCGGCCAAGAAGAAGTAGGCTTCCAGCCGAACGTTGAAGACTGTGCCCGCGAAAGCGGGCACAGTCGTATCCGGGGGATGGAAACCATGACGACCCAGGATCTGAAGAAGCAGCAGGCCGCCGCCGCGGCGCTCGCGCACCTCGGGGAGGGCGGGCTCGTCGGCGTCGGCACCGGTTCGACGGTCAACTTCTTCATCGATGCGCTGGCGACCGTGCGCGAGCGCATCGCCGGGGCCGTGTCGAGCTCCGAGGCCAGCACGCTGCGGCTGAAGGGCCACGGCATCCCCGTGCTGGACCTCAACGAGGCCGGCGAGCTCGGGGTGTACGTCGACGGCGCCGACGAGGCGACCCGCCGGCTGCACCTCGTCAAGGGCGGTGGCGGTGCGCTGACCCGCGAGAAGATCGTCGCCGCGGCCTCGCGCCGCTTCGTCTGCATCGTCGACGAGCAGAAGCTCGTCGAGCGACTCGGCCGCTTCCCGCTGCCGGTCGAGGTGATTCCCATGGCGCGCAGCCACGTCGCCCGCCAGCTCGCGCGGCTCGGGGGCGAACCCGTGTGGCGCGAGGGCTTCGTCACCGACAACGGCAACCACATCCTCGACGTGCGCGGTCTCGAGATCCCGGACCCGGTCGCCCTGGAGGGCGAGATCAACCAGGTTGCGGGCGTGGTCACCGTGGGTCTCTTCGCCCGGCGGCCCGCCGACGTACTGCTGGTGGGAACGTCCGCGGGTGTCGTAACTTTGACGCGTGACGCCTGACCCGGCACTGGTCCGCGAGCTTCGCGCCGCCCTCGGCGACGACGCCGTGCTGCTGTCGCCGGAAGCCTGCGCACCCTTCGAGTGCGACGCGCTCACCGCCCACCGCCGCCGGCCCGAGGTCGTGGTGCTGCCCCGCTCCGCGGAGCAGGTGATGGAAGTCCTGCGTGCCTGCCGCCGCCACTCGACGCCCGTGGTCGCCCGAGGCGCCGGCACCGGCCTGTCGGGCGGCGCACTGCCGGTCGAGGGCGGCGTGCTGCTGGTGCTCGCACGGCTCGACCGCATTCTCGAGGTGGACCCCGTGCGTCGCCTCGCGCGGGTCCAGCCCGGCGTCACCAACCTCGAGATCTCGAACGCCGCCGCGCCCCACGGTCTCTATTACGCACCCGACCCCTCCTCGCAGGTCGCGTGCACGATCGGTGGCAACGTCGCCGAGAACTCGGGTGGCGTGCACTGCCTCAAGCACGGTCTCACGGTGCACAACCTGCTCGAGCTGCGCGTCGCGACCATCGAAGGCGAGTGGCTCACGATCGGCGCGCCCATCGGCGAAGCGCCGGGACTGCCGCTCATCGCTCTTCTGACCGGCTCGGAGGGCATGCTCGGCGTCGTGGTCGAGGTCACGGTACGGCTGAAGCCCGTGCCCGAGCGGGTCGAGCTGCTGACGGCCGCCTTCGACGACGTACGCCGCTGCGCCGACGCCGTCGGGCGGATCATCGCGTCGGGCATCGTGCCCGCCGGGCTCGAGATGATGGATGCGCCGGCGATCCGCGCGGCCGAGGCGTTCGCGCGCTGCGGCTACCCGCTGGCCGCCGAGGCCCTGCTGCTCTGCGAGCTCGACGGCCTCGCGCACGACGTCGAGTCGGAGTTGCGCGCCACGGAGTCGCTGCTGCTCGCCTGCGGTGCGACCACCGTGCGGATCGCCGCCGACGCCGCCGAGCGCCTGCGCATGTGGTCGGGACGCAAGTCGGCGTTCCCCGCCGTCGGCCGGCTCGCGCCCGACTACTTCTGCATGGACGGCACGATCCCGCGGCGCAGCCTCGCGGACGTGCTCGAGGGCATCGCCCGGCTCTCGCGCGAGGCCAAGCTGCCGGTCGCGAACGTGTTCCACGCCGGCGACGGCAACCTGCACCCGCTGATCCTGTTCGACGCCGGCCGCTCAGGCGAGGTCGAGCGCGCCGAGCGGCTCGGTGCGGAGATCCTCGAGCTCTGCGTCGCGGCGGGCGGCACCGTGACCGGCGAGCACGGCGTCGGCGTCGAGAAGCTCGGGCCCATGTGCTCGCAGTTCGGGCCCGACGAGCTCGAGGCATTCCACGCGGTGAAGCGTGCGTTCGACCCCGAGGGACTGCTGAACCCGGGCAAGGCCGTTCCGACGCTGGCGCGCTGCGCCGACTACGGCGCGATGCGGGTCCACGGCGGCAAGCTGCCCTTCTCCCACCTGCCGCGCTTCTGAACCCAGCGATGGACCGCGACTGCACGAACGAACTCGCCGGGCAGGCGCGCGATGCGACGGCGCGGCACGCGCCGCTGCGGATCGTGGGTGGCAACACCAAGGGATTCCTCGGCCGGCCCGTCGCGGGCGAGCCGCTCGAGGTCGCGTCCCATCGCGGCGTGCTGCGTCACGACCCGGCGGAACTCGTCATCACCGCACGCGCCGGCACCCCGCTCGCCGAGGTCGAGGCCTGCCTCGCCGCGCACGGCCAGCGACTGGCGTTCGAGCCTCCGCACTACGGCGCCGGCGCCACGCTGGGCGGCGCCGTGGCCTGCGGCCTCGCGGGTCCGGCCCGCGCGTGGTCGGGGCCGCTGCGCGACTACGTGCTCGGCGTGCGACTGCTCACCGGCGACGGTCGCGTGCTGCGCTTCGGCGGCGAGGTGATGAAGAACGTCGCGGGCTACGACGTCGCGCGACTGCTGGCGGGATCCTTCGGCGTGCTCGGCGTGTTGCTCGAGGTCTCGCTCAAGGTGCTGCCGCGTCCGCCGGGCGAGCGCACGCTGGCGCTCGAGCTGGACGAAGCCGCGGCGCTCGATCGCCTCGCGGACCTCTCGCGCGGGGCGCTGCCGCTGTCCGCCGGCAGTTGGTGGGACGGCCGGCTGTACCTGCGCTTCGACGGCTCCGAGGCGACCCTCGACGACGTGGCGCGACGCATCGGCGGCGAGGTCGTGACCGGGTCGACCGGATTCTGGGCGAGCCTGCGCGAACAGACGCATCCGTTCTTCGCGGGCAGCGAGCCGCTGTGGCGCTGCACCGTGCCGCCACTCGCGCCGCCGCTGTCGCTCGGCGCTGCGACGCTCCTCGAGTGGAACGGCCTGCAGCGCTGGTACCGTTGCGCCGCCGACGCGCCGGTGTTCGCTGCGGCTGCTGCGGCCGGCGGTCACGCAACGCTGTTCCGTCACGCGCCGGCCGGTGCGGAGGTGTTCGCGCCGCTCGACGCGCCGCTGCTGCGCCTGCACCGGCAGCTCAAGCACGTCTTCGACCCGGCCGGAATCCTGAATCCCGGCCGGATGTACGCGGAGCTGTAGGCGCGTGTACGTACAGCCCTCCGGCGGACTCGAGCAGACGGCGCGCGGCGCGGACGCGCAGGCGCTGCTGCGCAACTGCGTGCACTGCGGCTTCTGCCTGCCGGCCTGCCCGACCTACCGCATCACCGGCAACGAGCTCGACAGCCCGCGCGGACGCATCTACCTGATCAAGCAGATGGTCGAGGGGACGGCCGCGACCGCCACCACCCGGATCCACCTCGACCGCTGCCTCACCTGCCGCGCCTGCGAGAGCGCGTGCCCGTCCGGCGTCGAGTACGGGCGGCTGATCGACCTCGGTCGCGAGCTCGTCGAGGAGCGCGTGCCGCGGCCGCCGACCGAGCGAGCCGTTGCGGCGCGGCCTGACCGAGATCCTCTCCCGGCCGCGACTGTTCGGCGCGCTGCTGCGCGCGGGCCAGGCGGTCCGTCCCTGGCTGCCGGCGTCACTGCAGTCGCGCATTCCAGCGCGACAGGCTGCCCGCCCCGGCGCCTCGACGACGCGCCACGCACGTCGCGTGGTGCTGCTCGAGGGCTGCGTGCAGCCCGGCCTCCGGCCCGGCATCAACGGCGCCGCGGCGCGCGTGCTCGACCGGCTCGGCATCGGCGTCGAACGCGTGGCGGGCGAGCAGTGCTGCGGTGCGCTGGGTCACCACCTCGGTCACGCGCAGCGGGCGCTCGAGCAGGCGCGCCGCAACGTCGAGGCCTGCTGCGCGGCGCTCGACGCCGGCGCCGAGGGGATCGTGAGTACCGCGAGCGCCTGTGGGCTGATGGTGAAGGACTACGGGCGACTGCTGGCGGACGATCCTGCCTGTGCGGAACGCGCGCAGCGCGTGAGCGAGGCGACGCGCGACCTCGCGGAGATCATCGAGCCCGCCGAACTCCGGCGCACGGTCGTGACACGAAGCCGCGGTCCGCGCGTCGCATGGCAGGCCCCGTGCACGCTGCAGCACGGGCAACGCATCGGCGGCCGTGTCGAGGCGTTGCTCGAAGCCGCGGGCTGCACGCTCACTCCAACGCGCGAGGCGAAGCTCTGCTGCGGCTCGGCGGGAACCTACTCCCTGCTGCAGCCGGAGCTTTCGCAAGAGCTTCGCCGCCGGAAGCTCGCGGCGCTGCTCGAAGCCGACCCGCAGGTAATCGCGACCGCGAACATCGGTTGCCTCGAGCACCTGCGCGCCGCGAGTCCCCTGCCCGTCCGCCACTGGATCGAGATCGTCGCCGACGCGCTCGAGCGGCCGGGCATCGCATAGCTGTCCCCGGACACGGCGCGTACAGTCCATGACCATCGTGATACGCCAGGCAACCCTGTCCGACGCCGCGCCGATCTGGGCGGTCCGCTACGCAGTCCAGGAGAACACCCTGACGCCAGGGCGGATCACCGACGAGGACCTGCAGACGCGAGATCGAGGACACGGGTCGGGGCTGGGTCGTCGAGGAGTACGGGATCGATCAAGGGCTTCGCGATCGGCAACGCGCGGACGGGCAACGTCTGGGCACTCTTCGTTCACCCGGACGCACAGGGCCGGGGCTACGGACATCGCCTGCACGAGGTCATGGTCGCCTGGCTGCGCGAGCAGGGTGCCCCCACGCTCTGGCTCATGACGGGACAGCACACGAGGGCGACGGTGTTCTACGAGCGCCTGGGCTGGCAGCGCGTCGGTGTCTCGAGCAACGGCGAAGCTCGCTACGAGCTTCCGGACTGACGTGTCGCAAGTGCGCTTTCCCGAACTGCGAACCGCGCGCTTCCTGTTGCGTCGGATCGTTCCCGCCGATGCCGAGGCAGTCTTCGTCGGCCTGTCGGACCCGAGGGTCATCCGGCATTACGGCGTGAGCTACCGGACTCGCGAGGAAGCCGCGGGTGCAGATGCGCTGGTTCGAGGACCTGCTCGCGCAGGGCACGGGCATCTGGTGGGCGGTGTGCGAGCCGTCGAACCCTGCGACCCTGATCGGTGCAGCCGGGCTGAACGACGTCTGCACGAAGCACCTGAGGGGCGAACTCGGTTACTGGCTGCTCCCCGATCACTGGGGCCGCGGGGTCGCTCGGGAGTGCGTCGCGGCGGTGCTCGACTACGGCTACGGCGTGATGAAGCTACACCGCGTGGCCGCCGACGTGGATGTCGACAACCTGCGGAGCATCGCGCTCCTCGAGCGCCTCGGCTTCCAGTTCGAAGGCGTGCGTCGCGGCTGCGAACTGAAAGACGGCCGGCACATCGATCTGCGCGTCTACTCGCGGCTCGCCACCGATCCGGCGCCGGCCAACCCGCAGGGCCATCCTTAGAAACGACGAGGCCCGCCGATGGGCGGGCCTCACGTGTTTGGCTGGGGGACTAGGATTCGAACCTAGGTTGACGGAGTCAGAGTCCGTAGTCCTACCGCTAGACGATCCCCCAAGATCAGGGTTAGCGCTTCGAGAACTGCGTGCCGCGACGCGCCTTGCGGAAGCCGACCTTCTTGCGCTCGACCTCGCGGGCATCGCGCGTCACGAAGCCGGCGGCGCGCAGCGGCGGCCGCAGCGCCTCGTCGTACTCCATCAGGGCGCGGGTGAGCCCGTGGCGGATCGCGCCGGCCTGGCCGGTGATGCCGCCGCCGTCCACGTTCACCTCGACGTCGAAGCGATCGGCCATCTGCACGAGTTCGAGCGGCTGGCGCACGATCATGCGCGCCGTCTCGCGACCGAAGAACTCCTCGATCGTCCGGTCGTTGATGCGGATCTTGCCGGTGCCGGGGCGCAGGTGCACACGCGCGGTGGAGGTCTTGCGGCGGCCGGTGCCGTAGTTGGTATTCGCGGGCATCGTCGGAACCTCGAGGCTCAGAGGTCGAGCGGCTTGGGCTGCTGCGCGGCGTGCGGGTGCTTTTCGCCGTCGAACACGTGCAGCTTCTTGAACATGGCGCGGCCGAGCGGGTTCTTGGGAAGCATGCCCTTCACCGCGAACTCGATGGCGCGCTCCGGGTGCTCGGCAAGCATCTTCTCGAGCGACTTG
Source organism: uncultured Gammaproteobacteria bacterium (assembly GCA_963754125.1). GTDB lineage: Bacteria > Pseudomonadota > Gammaproteobacteria > Steroidobacterales > Steroidobacteraceae > RPQJ01. Next base: position 338,086 of record CAVWEX010000002.1, on the reverse strand, counting down.
CTCTTGATGCCGCCGATGGCGCCGGTGTGCCAGTAGTAGATCTTGTCCTTGAGCTTGTCGCCCGTGACGCGGATCTTCCCGGCGTTCAGCACGATGATGTGGTCGCCCGTGTCCACGTGGGGCGTGTATTCGGGCTTGTGCTTGCCGCGCAGCCGCATGGCGAGCTGGGTGGCGAGGCGACCGAGCGTCTTGCCGCTCGCATCCACCACGTACCAGTCGCGCCGCACCTGCTCGGAGCGAGCAAAAAAGGTGGTCATCGGAGGCTCCGGGAACCTGTCAGGCCGTCAGAGAGCCGCGAATCTTACTGCAGCCGGCCGCGCATTGCAAAGCCCACGCGGCGGGGCCGCGCGGGCCGCCGGACCACCGGGACCTCTCATATATATACAATCCGCAGGCATGCAGCCCCCCGCCCCCCGCCTCACCCTGATTGACCGGTTGATCCAGGAATTCGACCGGGGCCTCAGGACGGTCGCGGCCGCCAACGTCGCCGCCCGCCCCAACCCCGCCGGCGCCAGCCCGGAGTCCGTGACCGACCCGGCCGCCCGGCGCCACGCCGCCGGCCTCATGCGAGTCAACCACGCCGGGGAGATCGCCGCCCAGGCGCTCTACCACGGCCAGGCGCTGACCGCGCGCAACGAAACGGTGCGCCGCTCGCTGCTCGAGGCGGCGCGGGACGAGACCGACCACCTCGCCTGGTGCGAACAGCGTGTCCGGGAACTCGACAGCCGCACCAGCCTGCTCGCGCCCGTCTGGTACGCAGGTTCCTTCGCGATCGGCGCGCTCGCCGGCCTCGCCGGCGATCGCACCAGCCTCGGCTTCGTGGCGGAGACCGAAAGCCAAGTGGTCGAGCACCTCGAGTCCCACCTGCACGAGCTGCCGCCCGATGACGAGCGCTCCCGCCGCATCGTCGAGCAGATGCAGGCGGACGAGGCGCGACACGGCGCGGAGGCCCGCTCCGCCGGCGGCCGCGACCTGCCGCGACCCGTCCGCGACCTCATGCGCGGCACCGCAAGGATCATGACTCGCACCGCCTACCGCGTCTGAGCGCTTGCGGCCACTGCCGCGGTGCTATTAAATCCACCGGGTTTTACATAAATATAGGGTAGGGAGCATGGAGACCGGCAGCCGACCGTTGAGCGAGATCCCGGCGATCAACCGATTCCTGAGCTACTGCCGCATCCGCGCGGTGCCGTCGAAGACAGTGCTCATCCACGCCGGCGACGTTCCCGACGTCCTGTACTACGTCATCAAGGGCTCGGTCGAGGTCCTGATCGAGGACGAGGAAGGCAACGAGATGGTGCTGGCCTACCTCAACAAGGGCCAGTTCTTCGGCGAGATGGGATTGTTCAACGACCAGCCGCAGCGCAGCGCCTGGGTGCGCACGCGCTCCCAGTGCGAGCTCGCGGAAATGACCTACCCGCGCTTCCGCCAGATCGCCGCCGAGAGCCCGACGCTGTTGTTCGAGCTCGCCACGCAGCTCGCGAGCCGCCTCGACCGCACCAACCGCAAGCTCGGCGACCTCGCGTTCGTGGACGTCACCGGGCGCGTGGCGCACGCGATCATGGACCTGTGCAACGAGCCCGACGCGATGTCGCATCCGGAGGGCACGCAGATCAAGGTGAGCCGCCAGGAACTCTCGCGCCTCGTCGGCTGCTCGCGCGAAATGGCCGGCCGGGTGCTGAAGGTGCTCGAGGAGCAGGGGCTGCTCACCGCGCGCGGCAAGACCATGGTCGTCTTCGGCGTGCGTCCGCGGCTCAAGGGCAAGGCGGCGCAGATGTCGGCCCAGCCGAGCGCGCCCTCGCCGCTCGCGATGCGTTCCCGCAAGGCGACCACCGCGGACGACGACGAGGACGAGGAAGACGACGAGTAGTCGTTCTACCGACGGGCCTGCGCGATCTTCTCGCGCATGGCCGTGATGGTCGAACGGTAGTCCTTGGCTCCGAAGATCGCCGACCCCGCGACGAACGTGTCGGCGCCCGCCGCAGCGGCCGCGGCGATGTTGTCCACCTTCACGCCGCCGTCCACCTCGAGCCGGATCTCGCGGCCGCTGCGGTCGATCAGCTCGCGCACCTTTGCGATCTTCGGCAGCGCCGAGGGGATGAACGACTGGCCGCCGAAGCCGGGATTCACCGACATCAGCAGCACCATGTCGATCTTGTCGAGCACGTGATCGAGCCAGTGCACCGGCGTCGCCGGATTGAGCACGAGGCCGGGTCGGCAGCCGACCTCGCGGATCAGCCCGATGGTGCGATCCACGTGCTCGCTGGCCTCGGGATGGAAGGTGATCCAGGTGGCGCCGGCCTTGGCGAAATCCGGCACGATGCGGTCCACGGGCTTGACCATCAGGTGCACGTCGATCGGCGCCTCGATGCCGGCCTTGCGCAAGGCCTCGCAGACCAGCGGCCCGATCGTCAGGTTCGGCACGTAGTGGTTGTCCATCACGTCGAAGTGCACGATGTCGGCACCGGCGTCGAGCACCGCGCGCACCTCCTCGCCGAGGCGCGCGAAATCCGCGGAAAGTATCGAGGGGGCGATCCAGGGCGTCTGCATGGCGCGGCTCCGGGGAGGGTCGTCCAACTCTAGCAGGACCGCGGCCTACTTCATCCCACGGTGTTTGCGGACCACCTCGTAGGCGTCGAGGATGCGCCGGGTTCGCTCGTGGGCCGCCTCGACCATGGACTGCGGCAGCCCGTTCGCGACCATCTTGTCCGGGTGGTTCTGGCTCATGAGGCGCCGGTAGGCGAGCGTGACGTCGGCATCGGGCGCCCCGGCGTCCACGCCGAGCACCTGGTAGGCGTCCGCGAGGCGGTCGGAGGCCGGCCGGGCCGCGCCGGCCGCCCCGGCGAAGCCGCGCATCCGCAGCATGGCCTCGAGGGCAGCGAACTCGATGGCCGAGACGCCGAGCGCGCTGCACATGCGCGCGAACACGCTTCGCACCGGCGGGCTCAGGCCGCCGCCGCGCAGCGCCGCCTCGAGCTGGATCTGCACGAACAGGCGGCGCAGGTCCTCGCGGCCGGCCGTTCCGGAGCGCAGCTCGCCGAGCGCGTCCTCGAGCGGGAAGTCGGCGGCCTTGCCCTCGTTGAACAGGTCGATCGCGCGGCGCATTTCCGGCTCGCCGAGCGAGAAGCGGCGCATTGCGTCGCGCGCGGCGTCGATCTCCTGCGTGGTCACGCGACCGTCGGCCTTGGCGACGTGGCCCATCACCTGGAACGTCGCGCGGAAGAACGCCGCCTGCAGGTCAGCGGCGGGCGGCCCCGCCCGATGGCGTGCGCCGGCCGTGCCCGTCCGTCCCGCAGCCACTCGCGAGTCGTACAGGTGCCCGATGACGAAGCCCACGATCGCACCGAGCAGTCCGCGCCCGATGATGGCGCCGAACGCCGCCCCAATCAGCTTTCCGTACCAGCCCATCGCTTCCTTGACCGTCGGGGAATGCGCCTGCAACACTGCCGGCCCGCGGTCGGGCGGTATGTTATCAGCCCGCCCGCGCGCCCTCTCCTCTGCTTCCCGGACACCGACGCATGGCCGCCACCCCACCGAGCACCTCATCGCCCCCGATGCACGAGTCGCGACTGACGGGACTCCAGCGCATCCACCAGGGAAAGGTCCGCGACATCTACGCCATCGACGACCGGCACATGCTGATCGTGACGACCGACCGCCTGAGCGCCTTCGACGTGGTGCTGCCCGACCCGATCCCGGGCAAAGGTCGGGTGCTCACCAGTATCTCGAATTTCTGGTTCACGCGGACGCGGCACATCGTGCCGAACCACCTCGCCGACTTCCCGCTCGAGCGCGCGGTGCCCGACCCGGCGGAGCGCGCGCTCGTCGCCGACCGCGGCATGGTGGTGCGCCGGCTGCGCGCGTTGCCGGTCGAGGCGGTGGTGCGCGGGTACCTGATCGGATCGGGCTGGAAGGACTACCAGCGCACCGGGCAGGTGTGCGGTATCGCGTTGCCGCAGGGCCTGGTGCTCGCGGACCGGCTGCCCCAGCCGATCTTCACGCCCGCCACCAAGGCCGAGCGTGGCCAGCATGACGAGAACGTCGCCTTCGAGGCGATCGTCGCCGCGATCGGGGCGCCGCTCGCCGCGCAGGTGCGCGACACGGCGATCGCGCTGTACGAGTTCGCAGCCGCGCACGCGCTGGAGCGCGGCATCATCATCGCCGACACCAAGTTCGAGTTCGGCGTGGACGAGGCCGGCACGCTGGTGCTCATCGACGAGGCACTGACGCCCGACTCGTCGCGGTTCTGGCCGGTCGACACCTATGCGCCCGGCTCGAGTCCGCCGTCCTTCGACAAGCAGTTCGTGCGCGACTACCTCGAGACGCTCGACTGGGACAAGACCCCGCCCGGGCCGCACCTGCCCGCCGACGTGATCCGCAAGACGTCGGCGAATTACCGTGAGGCGCTGCGGAGATTGACCGCCTGACGCGTCCTGGTGGCGTTGCGCGTTAACGGACTTTCGATCCGTCGCGATCGACCGGGTTGAAGCCGCTTCGGGTCGGTTCGGCAGGGACGCCGTGAACCCATCCCTGGGGGCTCGCGCGCCGCGTCCCTGCGGCGCGACGCCCTGCCGAACCGACCCGAAGCGGCTTCAACCCTGCAGCGCGTGGCGGCCGAGAGATCGCTTGTCCGACCTCCGTCGCAAAAGCGTGCGGTCAATACGCTGCCTCACGACTCGATCACCGCCGCAACGGATCCGGCGACGGGTGACGGCTTGAGTTCGCTGGGCGTCGCGCGACATGGATGTCGCGCGCGAGCCTACAGGGACGTATTCACGGCGTCCCAGCGAACCCCAGCCGTCATCCGCCGCCGCGACGATGCGCCCAGCGCGAGATAACGCGGTGCAACTCCCGCACGCCGTCCGTGAGCGCGGCAGGACCAGGCTGCAGGATGATCGACGACTTCACCTCGTGCAGCTCGCCGTCGCGCACGGCGGGCACGTCGGCCCAGCCGGGACGCGCGGCGAGGGCGCGCGGGTTGAATTTCTTGCCGCACCAGGAACCGAACACGACGTCGGGCTTCCGCCGCACGACCTCGAGAGGGTCCGCGACGATGCGGTCGCGTCCGAGCGACTGCGCGGCGAGCTCGGGGAAGACGTCGTCGCCGCCCGCGATGCCGATGAGTTCCGAGACCCAGCGGATCGCGGAGATCTGCGGCTCGTCCCACTCCTCGAAATAGACCCGCGGACGGCGCGGCAGGGCCGCTGCAGCGGCGCGCACGGCCTCGAGTCCGTGCAGCAGTCCATCCACCAGCGCGGCGGTCTTCGCTTCGCAGCCGATCATGCCGCCCAGCGTGCGCAGCATGCGCAGGATCTCGGCGACACTGCGCTGGTTGAACACGTGCACCTCGATGCCACGTCGCACCAGTTCGGCCGCGATGTCCGCCTGCAGGTCCGAGAAGCCGAGCACGAGGTCGGGCTCGAGCGCGACGATGCGCTCGAGCTTCGCCGAGGTGAACGCCGACACGCGCGGCTTCTCCCTGCGGGCGCGCGGCGGCCTTACGGTGAATCCCGAGATCCCGACGATGCGCCACTCTTCGCCGAGCAGGTACAGCGCCTCGGTGGTCTCCTCCGTGAGGCAGACGATGCGGCTCGGGTAATCGCGCTGCGACGGGCTCATGCCGGGAATCTAGCACTTGCCCGGTCCCGGTGGCCGTGCAAGGCTTGCCGCGCGTGACGCCCTCGAAAGAACTCCTGCCTTCGCTGCGCCGCCAGTTCGAGCACTGGCTGTTCGACCTGCCCGAGGCCGTCGGCGGGCGACCGCTGCGCTGGGTGTTCGCGCCCCTGCGATACGCGTACGCGCTGCTGCGCGACCTCGCCCGCGACGCGCTCGGCCTGCACGCGATGAGCCTCGTGTACTCGACGCTGTTCGCGATCGTGCCGTTGATCGCCGTCGCCTTCGCGGTGCTGCAGGCCTTCGGCTACCACCGTGAGCTCGAGCCCGTCCTGTACGAATTCCTGCGGCCGCTCGGCGCGCAGGGCCACGCGCTGGCCGCGAGCATCATGGGCTTCGTCGAGAACGTGCAGGGGACGATCCTCGGCACGGTGGGCTTCGCGTTCCTGCTGTACACCGCGCTGTCGATGATCCAGAAGATGGAAGCAGCGCTCAATTTCGTCTGGCACGTGGAGCGGCCGCGCAGCTTCGCGCGGCGGATGAGCGAGTACCTGATCGTCCTGCTGGTGGGGCCCGCCGTCGCCGTGATGGCCATGGTGCTGCTCGCGAGCTTCGAGGCGAGCGAGGTCGTGGCGCGGCTCTCCGGACTCGAGGGCGACCCCGGGGGCCGCATCCACCTCACGCCGTACGTGATGATGATCGGGCTGTTCCTGTTCGTGTATGTCTACATGCCCAACATCCGCGTGCGGCCGGGCCCGGCGTTCGTCGGCGCGCTGTTCGCCGGCGCCCTCTGGGCCGCCATGGGCGCGCTGTTCGCCCGCATCGTCGTGTATTCGGCGAAGACGGCGGCCGTCTACGCGGGCTTCGCCGTCGTGCTGCTGTTCCTGGTGTGGCTGTACCTGAGCTGGCTCATCCTGCTGCTCGGCGCGCAGCTCTCCTTCTACGTGCAGCACCCGGAGCACCTGCGGACCGGTCACGCGGAGATCCCGATGACCGGCGCACTGCGAGAGCGGATCGCGCTGTCGGTGATGTACCTCGTGGGCGAGCGCTTCCTCGCCGGCAACGCGCGCTGGAGCATCGGCGAGCTCGCCGAGCGGCTGGCCGTGCCGGGCACGGTGCTCGACGGGATCGTGACCGCGCTGCAGGCGCACGGGCTGGTGCTCGACGTCGAGGACGACACCGTGGCGCCGGCGCGCGACCTCGCGTCGATCCGGCTCGACGAGATCCTGGAGGCGGTGCGCCACGAGACGCCCGATCCACGCCGGCCGGCGCCGCGCGCGGTGCCGGTGGCGGACGAAGCGGCACGAAGCGCCGACGAGGCGCTGGGCTCGAGCCTCGCCGGTCGCAGTCTGCTCGAGCTGATCCGGCCGCCGGTGCGACCGGACTGACGCGCCCTCAGGCGCCGGCGACGGTCATCTGCTCGACGAGGATGGACCCGGTGCGGATCCCGCCGCGCACGTCCACGTCGGAGCCGACCTCCACGATGCCGCGGTACATGTCGCGGAGGTTCCCCGCGATGGTCACCTCGTGCACGGGATACGCGATGCGGCCGTTCTCGATCCAGAAGCCCGCGGCGCCGCGCGAGTAGTCGCCCGTCACGCCGTTGACGCCCTGCCCCATCAGCTCCGTGACCAGCAGCCCGCGATCCATCAGCGCGAGCATCGCCTCGGAGTCGTGGCCGCGCCCGTGCACGAGCAGGTTGTGCGTGCCGCCCGCGTTGCCGGTGGTGCGCAACCCGAGCTTGCGCGCCGAGTAGGTGCCGAGCACGTAGCCGAGCAGCACGCCGCCCGACACGAGTTCGCGGTCCCTGGTCGCCACGCCCTCCTGGTCGAAGGGCGCGCTCGCGAGCGCCTGCGGCAGGTGCGGCCGCTCGGAGATCGCGAACCAGTCCGGAAACACCGGCTGGCCCGCCGCCCCGAGCAGGAACGAGGCGCGACGGTACTGGCTGCCGCCGCGCACCGCGCCGACGAAGTGACTCACGAGCCCGCGCGCCACTTCGGGCGCGAACAGCACCGGCACGCGCATGGTGCCGAGCTGCCGGGCGCCGAGCCGCTGCACGGCGCGCTCGCCGCTGTGCCGACCGACGGCCACGGCGGTCTCGAGCTGCCGCCAGTCGCGGGCGGTCGTGTACCAGTAGTCGCGCTCCATATCCTCGCCGTCGGTACCGATCACGGCGCAGCTCAAGCTGTGCACCGTGCCGGGGTAGGCACCGAGGAAGCCGAGCGAATTGCCAAAGGCGCGCACGCCGCGATGCGTGCTGACGCTCGCACCCTCGGAGTTCGTGATGCGCGGATCGACCGCCCGGGCCGCGGCCTCGCACTCGAGCGCGAGCTCGCAGGCGCGCTCGGGCGTGACGTCCCACGGGTGGGCGAGGTCAAGGTCCGGAAACGACGTCGCGAGCGTGTCCGGGTCGGCGAGCCCCGCACAGGGATCGGCCGCGGTGAAGCGCGCGATGCTGCACGCCTTCGCCACCGTTTCGCGCAGTGCGTCGGCGCCGAGGTCTGCGGTGCTCGCCGTGCCCTTGCGCGAGTCGAAGTAGACCGTGACCGCCATGCCGCGGTCGCGCTGGTACTCGATGGTCTCCACCTCGCCGAGGCGCACCGACACCGACAGGCCGACGTCCATGCTGACGGCCGCCTCGGCCTGCGAGGCCCCGAGCACGCGCGCCTCTTCGAGCGCCAGCTCCACGAGCGCGAGCAGGTCGGCACCCTCGGCGGCGACGGCGGTGGATCGATCGATGGCCATGATGGTGCCCGGGGGTGTAAAGGCCGGCATTCTAGCAGCGGCGGGCCGCCGGCCCGCCCGTGCTAGCATCCGCGCCGATGAGCGACCGGCCGGATTTCGAAGCGGAGCCCCCGAGCAAGAGCGAGCTCAAGCGCCAGAGCCGAGACCTGCAGGACCTCGGCTGGGAACTCGTCGAGCTGCCGCTGGCGGAACTCGAAGCGCTCGACCTCCCCGACGACCTGCGGGACGCCGTGATGGCCGGCCGTCGCATCACCAGCCACGGTGCCCGGGTCCGCCAGCGTCTGTACATCGGCAAGCTGCTGCGTCACATCGACGTCGAGCCGATCCGGCAGTCGCTGGCGCGCCGCGCCGAGACCGACCGGCAGCGCGTCCAGAGGGAGCACGTGATCGAGCAGTGGCGCGAGCGCCTGCTCGCGGACGAACCGGCTGCGTGGACCGAGCTCGCCGCGCGCATCGGTCCCGAGGAACTGCAGCCGTTGCGCGCCCTCGCCCGCCAGGCGCGCGCCGAGAGCCAGAGCTCGCGCCCGCCCACCGCGGCACGGCAATTGTTCCGCCGACTCCGCGAACTGCTGGCCGCCGCCGCGGACTGAGCCCGCGACGGCCGGTGCTACAATGCCGCGATGAATCCGCTCGTCGGCATCATCATGGGGTCGACCTCCGACTGGGAGACGATGCGGACCGCCTCCGAGACGCTCGAGAAGCTCGGCGTCCCGCACGAGGTGCGCGTGGTGTCGGCGCACCGCACACCCGACCTGCTGTTCGAGTACGCGGCCTCGGCCCGCGAGCGTGGGCTCGAGGTGCTGATCGCCGGCGCCGGCGGCGCCGCGCACCTGCCCGGCATGGCGGCGGCGAAGACCACGCTGCCGGTGCTCGGGGTGCCGGTGCAGTCGAAGACCCTGAACGGCCTCGACTCGCTGCTCTCGATCGTTCAGATGCCGGCCGGCATCCCGGTGGCCACGCTCGCCATCGGCGCGGCGGGCGCCACCAACGCCGCGCTGCTCGCCGCGGCGATCCTCGGCAACACCCGGCCCGCGATCCTCGCGGCGCTCGAGGCGTTCCGGGCCGCGCAGACCGACAAGGTGCTCGCGCAACCGGACCCGCGCGTCCCGCCGCCCGCCTCATGAAGATCGGCATCGTCGGCGCCGGCCAGCTCGGGCAGATGCTGGCACTGGCAGGCTTCCCCCTCGCTTTCGACTTCCGCTTCCTCGACTCCAGCGCCGACTCGCCGGGTGCGCGCGTCGCACCGATCGTCACGGGCGCGTTCGACGACCTGGCCAGCCTGCGGGAACTCGCCCGCGGCGTGGACCTCGTCACCTACGAGTTCGAGAACGTGCCCGTGGCCGCGCTCAAGGAAGTGGCCGAGCTGCGCCCCTGCCATCCGCCGGTGGACGCGCTGCGCGTGTCGCAGGACCGCGTGCTCGAGAAGCAGTTGTTCGGTGAACTCGGCATCCCGACGCCACCGTTCCGCACCGTGGACTCCCTCGCCGACCTCGAGGCCGCGGTCGCCGCGGTCGGGCTGCCCGCCGTGCTCAAGACGCGCCGCCTCGGCTACGACGGTCGTGGCCAGCGCGTGCTCAAGCGGCGCGCGGACGTGGCGCCTGCCTGGGAAGCGCTCGGCGGCGTGGCGCTCATCCTCGAGGGCTTCGTCGCCTTCGACCGCGAGGTCTCCATCGTGGGCGCGCGCGGCACGAACGGCGAGACCCGGGCCTACCCGCTCGCGCTCAACACGCACCGCGAGGGCATCCTGCGCGTGACGGTGGCGCCGACCCGCAACGCGCGGCTGCAGCGCGCGGCCGAGGGCCACCTGCGCCGCGTCATGGACCACTTCGGCTACACCGGCGTGCTCACCCTCGAATTCTTCGTCGAGCGGGGCCGGCTGATCGCGAACGAGATGGCACCGCGGGTGCACAACTCCGGGCACTGGACCATCGAGGGCGCGGTCACCTCGCAGTTCGAGAACCACCTGCGCGCGATCACGGGCCTGCCGCTCGGCGACACGAGCGCCGTCGGCCACTCGGCGATGGTGAACTTCATCGGGACCCTGCCGGACCGCGCGCGGGTGCTCGCGGTGCCGGGCGCCCACCACCACGACTACGGCAAGGCGCCGCGGCCCGGCCGCAAGCTCGGCCACGTCACCGTGGTGGCGCGCAGCGTCGCCGAGCGCGATCGCCTGCTCGGGAAGCTGCTGCGCCTCGTGCCGCGGTGACCCGGCGCCGCCTGAGGGCCGCCCGCCGCCGGGACTGTGACGGACCGCGTTGTTGTGCCCCGTGGAGTGCCCCGTATAGTACCGGCCGGAGCATTGCCTGCATGTACCTCGAACACTTCCAGCTCAAAGAACTGCCGTTCCGACTGAGCCCGGACCCGGGCTTCCTGTACCTGAGCCAGATCCACTCCCGCGCCAAGGCGTACATGGAGTCCACGATCTGGTTCACGGACGGGTTCGTCGTGATCACCGGCGAGATCGGCTCCGGCAAGACGACGCTGATCGAGAGTTTCCTCAAGGAAATCCAGCAGGACGTGGTGGTCGCGCAGATCAACCAGACCCAGATCTCGCCGACCGAGTTCCTGCAGACCCTGCTCGCGCAGTTCGGGTTCAGCCCGTTCAAGATGCGCAAGGCCGAGCTGCTCGCCACGCTCAACCAGTTCCTGATCGAGCAGTACGCCAGCGGCCGCAAGGTGCTGCTGATCCTCGACGAGGCGCAGAACCTGAGCAACAAGGTGCTCGAGGAAGTGCGGATGCTGTCCGGGGTGGAGACGACCAAGGAAAAGGTCCTGCGCATCATCCTCGCGGGCCAGCCGGAGCTGAACGACAAGCTCGACTCGCAGGATCTCGTGCAGCTGCGCCAGCGGGTGCGGCTGCGCTTCCACCTGACGGCGCTCGGCGAGACCGACGCGGCCGAGTACATACGCCACCGACTGCGCATCGCGGGCGCCGGCGACCGGGAGATCTTCGAGCCCGGGACGATCCCCTTCATCTACCGCTACACGGGCGGCATCCCGCGCCTGACGAACACGCTCTGCGACACGGCGCTGCTCTCCGCCTTCGCCCAGGACCACACGACGGTGTCCATGGAGGACCTGAAGTCCGCGATCGCCGAGCTGCAGTGGGTCGAGTACGCGGCACGCACCTCGACGCAGCTGCGCCCCGGCATCGACGACACGGCGCCGCAGGAGATGCCGCCGGTCGGTCGGCTGGTGCTGTCGCTCAAGGGCGAGGTGGTCAGCGAGGCCTATCTCGTGCCGGGGCGATTCATCATCGGCCGAACCTTGGACAACGACCTGCAGGTGGACAGCCGCTTCATCAGCCGCCACCACGCCCAGGTGGTGACCACCTTCGAGGGCAGCTGGATCGAGGACCTGAACAGCACCAACGGCGTCTACGTGCGCGGCAAGCGCATTCGCCGCCACCGCCTCGCCGAGGGCGACGTGGTGCAGATCGGCCAGCATTCGCTCGCCTACTCCCGCGCCGATCTCGGCGGCAGCACGGTGGCGATGGAGCCCGGGACGGAGGACGCCGACGAGGACGAGTCGGTGGCCGCGGAGGACGAGCGCGAGGGCTGATCGGGCAGCCGACCGGTTCTCGCGATGACACGATTCTTCGCGTGGCTTGTCAGTTCTTGACTGGCTCGCCCGCCCATTCGCCAGCAGGCTTGCGACATCCCAGCCCTCGACGGAGTCGCAGCCGATGACCCACCCGATCGCAGATGCCGCGCTGACCGTGGGCACCGTCGCCTGATGGCTGCTATCGTTCGCCGCATGCCCGAGCGACGTCCGCAGGTCCTCATCGTCGACGACGACGGCGAGCTGCGAACCATGCTCGCGGAATACCTCGAGCGGGAGCAGTTCGAGGTGGCGACGGCGGCCGACGGCACCGCGGCCCTGCGCTGGCTCGAGCGGCACCGCCCGGACATCGTGCTGCTGGACGTTACGATGCCCGGGGCGGACGGCTTCGAGGTGCTCCGCAGGCTGCGCGCCGGGTCGGCTACGCCCGTGCTGATGCTGACGGCACGCGACGAGCACGTGGACCGCATCCTCGGACTCGAGCTCGGGGCCGACGACTACCTCACCAAGCCGTTCAATGCCCGCGAGCTGCTCGCACGCATCCACGCGATCCTGCGTCGGACGCAAGGCGGACCTGCAGGCGGCGCCCCGGAGCTGCTTCGCCTTGGCGTACTCGAGCTCGAGACCGGGCTGCACGAGGCGCGGGTGGACGGCGAGCGCATCGAGCTCACGGACGCCGAGTTCCGCGTGCTCGAGCTGCTGGTGCGGCGGGCCGGCCAGGTGGTCTCGCGCAGCGAGCTCACGCGACTCGCGCTCGGTCGGCGCCACATGGGGCTCGATCGCAGCGTCGACACGCACGTGAGCAACCTCCGGCGCAAGCTGGGCGCCCGGGTCGAGGCCACGACGCCGATCCGCGGTGTGCGCGGCGCGGGCTACATGCTCGGCCTGGCGGCCGCCCCGTCCACGGACGGCTGATTCGATCGTGCACAGCCTGTTCACGCGCGTCTTCGCCTCGTTCTGGATCGCCATCGTCGCATTCGTCGTGGTGGCGACCGCGATCACGGCGGCCAATTTCCTCGCCGACGTCAGCGAACCGCGCGCCGTGACCCGGCAGGCCGAGAATGTGCTGCGCGAAGGCGGCCTCGACGGCCTGCGCACCTGGCTCACCGAGCGCAATGCCCGCCTTCGCCGGCAGCGAACATTGGTCATCGACGAATCGGGCCGCGACATTCTCGGCCAGGAGCCGCCGCGTCATCGGCGCCGGCCACCGCCACCGGGAGCGGCCCTCGACCGCATGCCGCACGGACCGCCCGGCGGACGGATCTATGCAGCGGACGGCACGCGATTCATCGTGATGTTCGATCCTCCACCGCGGCGCGGCCCCTTCTCTCCGCCGTTCTCCCCGTTCGCGCGCGCCGTGCTGCTCGGCCTCGCGATCCTGATCAGCGGCCTCGTCTCCTATCTGCTCGCGCGTTCCATCAGCCGCCCGCTCGTGGACCTGCAGGGCACGGCGCGGACGCTCGCCGCGGGACGCCTCGGGGCACGAACGTCGCCGGCCGTTGCGGCGAGGACGGACGAGATCGGAGCGCTCGCGCGCGAGTTCGACTCCATGGCGGAACGGCTCGCGGCGCTGGTCGCGGCACGCCAGCAGCTGCTGCGTGACCTCTCGCACGAGCTGCGCTCGCCGCTGGCGCGGCTGCAGATGGCCGTGGGCCTCGCGCGCCAGGATCATTCCCGCGCGGAGACCCAGCTCGAGCGCATCGAGCGCGAGAGTGAGCGGCTCGAAGGCCTGATCGCGCAGATCCTGAATTACGCGCGCCTGGAGCGCGATCCCTCCACGCTCGAGCGGCAGGACGTCGATCTCGTCGAGCTCGTCCGGCAGGTCGTGCACGACGCCGAGTACGAGAGCCAGAGCCCGCCGGGACGGATCGACCTCCGTGTCGTCATCGATCAGGACCCGGGGCGCACCGGGGGCACCGGCTCGCGGGCCGCCGCTCCCTCGCCTGCAATCACCGAGACGATGAGCCTGCGCGCCGACCCCCAGCTCATGCACGCGGCCTTCGACAACCTGCTGCGCAATGCGCTGCTGCACGGCGGGAACGGGCCGATCGAGGTGACGCTGGAGGCGAACCCGGATCGCGTGATCGCCACGGTCCGCGACCACGGACCCGGGGTGCCGGAAGCGGAACTGGAGCGGATCTTCGAGCCCTTCTACCGCGTGCAGGGCGGCGCGCAGGAACCCCGGCGCGACGGTACCGGCATCGGGCTCGCGGTGGCCGCGAAGGCCATCGCGCTGCACGGCGGCCACATCGTCGCCGAGCCGGCCGCCGGTGGCGGACTCAGGATGCGGATCTCGCTGCCGCGGGACGGATGATCCGACCGGACGGCGGATCGGAAAGGGTTCTTCGCAGTTTTTCCTTTCGGATCGAGCCTGTATCGTTCAGCGTACTCGAGTCTGCCGGAATGGGTGCTGAGTTGCGTTAGGAAGGGTACGTTCGTGGACTTCTCGGTTCGGCCGCCGTCGCGCCGTCAAAGCGCTGACACCGGACGCTCGCGCTGTATGAGTTGCGAGATCTCATCGGCCTGCCGAGGTCCGACGGACCGTCCGCTGGCAAGGCCATCTACTTCACACGTGGGCGTCTTGGGCGTACGCGTCGGCGCGCCGGTGTGCCCGCGTGTATTTCGGTCGCGACTACCTCGGCCTCGACAGCACGCACCCGATCGATGAAGGCCTGTGCCGCCGGCGACAGCGAGCGATCCTGCCGATGGATGATCGCGTAATTGGTGCGCAGGCCTGGCATGTGGAAATCAAGGCGTACCAACCGTCCAGCGTTCAGTTCCGGCGCCAGCATCCGCGCGGTACCCGGAACCAACGCGTCGGTGTCGCACGCGATCTGTCGCGCCAGGGCATAGGAATTGACGTGGATCGCCGGGATCAATTCGCCATGATCGGCATCCAGCAGGTCTGAGACGCCCCCACTCGCCACTGCCGCCGTGACCGCTTCGTTCACGATGAGCGTGGACGCCATTGGGAAGGCCAGTACTTCGGCAAGGCGCAGACCGGCGCGGCCCGCCAGTGGGTGGCTTGGTCGACCGGCCATGACGAAGGCATGCCGCGGCATGGCCTCAGCGACCAGGTCCGTCTGACCGCGGATGAATTGCACATCGACCAAACCCACATCGGCACTCCGTGCGAGGACGTCGCGGACAACTTCACGAGGGTCGGCCAGTAGAGCCCGCACCTTCAGTCCTGGGTGGGCCGCGATCAGCAGTGCCACCGCGGCTCCGACGGAAATCTCGAACGGAAATGGAGCGGCACTCACTGCGAGACGGCCAACGTCCAGCCCGGCCAACAACTGGATCTCCCGCCGAAGGTCCGCCTCGCCAGCGAGTACTCGTGCACCGCGGTCCAGAAGTATGTTGCCAAATGCAGTGGGCTCGACCCCGTTGGGGCCGCGATCGAACAACCGGACTCCGACAGCCCGTTCCAGTGCCGCGATGCTTCGCGTCATCGTGGGCTGGGTGAGATGCAGGGACTGCGCGGCTCGCGCGTAGTTGCGGAAGCGTGCCAGGGCGAGCGCGTGCTGGATTAGCCTCAGTTCGATCACGATACGCGAAGCGTATCAATTCCATTCGTCAATTTCATTGGACGTATTCGCTTCCAGCCCGTAGAAGGGCCGAACGCTGTCTCGACTGCGAACCGCGGGCATGGATGCGGCGAAACCCAGGATCAATGGGCTCCGGCGTCCGAATTTCGAGCAAAGTCCTTCGTCCCCTGGTCTGCACAGGCAATTCCACCCCTGTCTGGGCGGCCCCGGGGACGAGGGCGTTCCTGCATGACCAAGGCGACCCAACGGAGGTCTGATGGGACGGATTTCGTGCATTGATCGGCTCGCCCGTATGAATGAGCCACTGCCACGCACCCATCCATCCCGCCGCATCGAGTCCCGTATGGCCATTGCACTCATCCGATACCTTCCGAACCACGGCACCGACGAGACGCTCGCGCAATGGGGCGTCGCGTTTGATCGATCGATTGCACCGTTGCCGGGTCTTTACCCGACGACGGGCGACGTGATCCGCACCGGCCAGGCGGCGGCCCGCGCGCTCACCGCGTCTCAGGCGGCGGTCCCGATGGATCATGTGCGCATCCTGTCGCCCGTCACCTCCAACCAGCAGTTCCTCTGTCAGGGCGTCAACTACGAAAGCCACGTGCGCGAGTCCGGCCTCGACCCGGCCGATCTCCCCTTCAATACGATCTTCACCAAGGCGTCGTCCTGCCTCACCGGTCCCTATGACGACGTCGTGCGACCGGCACACGTCAAGCTGCTGGATTACGAGATCGAGTTGGGGCTGGTGCTGGGGCGCGACATCCGCTCCGGCACGGTGGTCGCTCCCGATCGTCTGCACGAAGTGCTGGCCGGCGTCACCGTCGTTAACGACGTCTCGGCCCGCGACGTACAGCTTTCGCAGGGACAATTCTACAAGGGGAAGAGTTATCGCACGTTCGGGCCCGCAGGTCCGGTGCTGCTGCTGCTCGACCCGCAGGAGTGGAAGCGCTGGCCCGAGCTGCACATGCGCCTGAGCGTCAACGGACAGGTTCGCCAGGACGGCTACTGTGGCGAGATGCTGCACAAGCCTCACCAGACGCTGACCGAGTTGTCCGCGCTGCAGGACCTTAACGCGGGAGACGTGCTGGCGACGGGTACGCCCGCCGGTTGTGCGGCGAAGGCGCCTGGCAAGGCGGCGCGTTTCGTGACCGGCCATCTGGTCTCTGAAGCAACCAAATGGCAGATGTTCATCAAGGCGGGGCTTCGAAACCCGCTTTACCTGCAACCCAATGACGTGATGCAGCTGACCATCCGCACGGATGACGGTCAGCTCGATCTCGGAATGCAGCGCTCGCGCGTTGTAGCCGCATGAGCCTGGGGCGTGTGCGTCGATGCGGCCGCAGTGGAGCACACGTCGATGACGGTGAGTTTTCAAGACCAACACACGGGGTAACCGACAATGCAGCTGCTTCGCACCATGTTCGCCGGTCTGGCAGCGATTGCGCTGCTACCTGCCGCACCTGCTGAGGCCCAGCCGAAGACTGCGCCCAACATCCTGGTCATCTGGGGTGATGACATCGGCTGGCAGAACGTCAGCGCCTACGGCATGGGTACGATGGGGTACACGACGCCGAACATCGACAGCATCGGACTCGAGGGTGTCCGCTTCACGGACCACTACGCGCAACCGTCATGCACTGCGGGCCGTGCGTCGTTCATCACCGGCCAGTATCCGATCCGCTCCGGCATGACCACGGTCGGCATGCCAGGCGACAAGCTCGGCCTGCAGGCCGCGTCGCCCTCGCTCGCCGAGGTGCTGAAGAAGGCCGGCTACCGCACCGGGCATTTCGGCAAGAACCACCTTGGCGACCGCAACGAGCACTTGCCGACGGTGCACGGCTTCGACGAGTTCTTCGGCAACCTCTACCACCTGAACACGCAGGAGGAGTCCGAGCAGCGCGACTATCAGAACATGGCAAAGGCCTACCCAGGCGGCCTTGAGGCCTATGAAAAAAAATTCGGTACCCGCGGCGTTCTCCATTGCTACGCCACCGACAGCAGTGACGCGACTGTCGACCCGCGCTTCGGCAAGGTGGGCAAGCAGCGCTGCACGGACACCGGGGCGCTGACGCAGGAGCGGATGAAGAACTTCGATGGCGGCGAAGTGGTCCCGAAGGCCGAAGACTTCATGGCGCGCGCGAAAGCGGAGGGCAAGCCGTTCTTCGTCTGGCTCAACGCCAGTCGCATGCACCTCTACACGCGACTCAACGACCAGTGGCGCTACGCGGCCGAGAAGCATACGACCGAGGCCGACCTGCATGGCAGCGGCATGCTCCAGCATGACCACGACGTCGGCGAGGTGCTGGCCTTCCTCAAGGCGAATGGCCTCGACGAAAACACGATCATCTGGTACTCGACCGACAACGGACCGGAGCATTCGTCGTGGCCGCACGGCGGAACGACGCCGTTCCGCGGCGAGAAGATGACGACCTACGAAGGCGGTTTGCGCGTGATCTCGATGCTGCGCTGGCCCGGCATGATCAAGCCGAACCAGACGCTCAACGGCATCCAGGGGCACATGGACATGTTCACGAGCCTGGCGGCGGCCGCGGGCGTAAAGGACGTCAACGCACAGGTCATGCGCGACAAGAAGCAGTACATCGACGGCGTCGACAACCTCGACTGGTGGCTCGGCAAGTCGACGGAGTCCATGCGCCGCGACTTCTTCTACTACTACGAGAGCAAGATGATGGCAGTGCGGATGGGGCCCTGGAAGTGGCACTTCGCGACCAAGGAGGACTACTACGCGCCGGTGGTGGCGCGCACCGCCGCGCCCATGGTCTACAACCTGCGGATGGACCCCTTCGAGAGCTACTCATCGATCGATTCCTACGGTCACCTGCTGCAGAAGAGCTCATGGCAACTCGCCCCGCTGGGCGAGATCATGAACGCGCACCTGAAGACGCTGATCGACTATCCGCCCGTGCAGCGCGGAAATTCGTTCGACATGTCGAATATCGTCCAGGAGGTGTTGTCGAAAGGCCACGAGTAGCGCGGCGTAGACACGGGCGAGCTGCTGCCGCGCTTGGGGCGCGCTAACCAAGAACACAGGGGGACGCCGTGCTCAGCTTCCGTAATCAAGGCATCGTCATCACCGGCGGCTCGTCCGGGCTCGGACTGGAGCTCGCCCGCCATCTCGCCAAGGAGGGCGCGCGCCTTACCCTGATCGCCCGGGACCGGGACAGGCTCGAGCGGGCGGCCCAAGAGCTGCGCGCCCAGCCGGGTGGCGCTACGGTTCGCATCGAGTCGCTCGATATCCGGGACGAAGCCGCGGTGCAAGCCTGCATGCAACGCATCGCAGACGCCGACGGCCGCATCGACATGCTCGTCAACAGCGCGGGCATCCTGCGCGAGGGCCGCATCGAGAGTTTGCCGCTGAAAGATTTCCGTGAAGTCATGGAAATCAATTTTTTTGGCCTGCTGATCGCTACGCGGGCCGCGTTGCCGTACCTGAAGGCGAGCCGTGGACGGCTCGTCAACATCGCCTCGGTGGCCGGCCTGACCGGTGTCTTCGGCTACACCCCTTATTGCTCCTCCAAGCACGCGCTCGTCGGCCTGACAGAGTCGCTGCGTTACGAGGTCGCACCCATGGGCATCACGGTGCACCTGGTCTGTCCCGGCGAATTCGATTCGCCGATGACCGACGAACTGGACGCAACCCGAACACCGGAAAATCGTGCCCATACGCAGACGATACCCAAGGCCTCCGTCGAATCCATCGCCGTGGCAACCATGGCCGGCGTTCGTTCCGACCGGTTCCTGATCGTCCCCGGAAGGACAACGCGGTCCGTCGCGTTTGCGCTGCGCCATTTCCCGGCGTTCACGCGCGCGCTCGGTGACCGCACGATCAGTCGTGTTCAGCGAGGGAGCTGAGCCGGCATCAGCCTGGGCGGCCGGATGTGGCGCAGCGGCGGTCATGGCGGTAACTCGTCGGCGTTGTCGAGGTCCAGCGACGAAATGCCTGGTTGAAGCAGCTCTGGCTCGAGTAGCCGAGCGCCATGGCCGCCTGCAGGAACGGCAACCCATGTCGCTCGACGAGTTCCATGGCGCGCTTCCGGCGCACGGCGTCCAGCAGGTCGGCGAAAGACACGCCGCGCTCCTGCAGCCGGCGTTGCAACGTACGGGGATGCAGGTGCAGGCACTTCGCAACGGCGTCCCGCGAGCAACGACCCGTGGCCAGCAGTGCACCGATGACCTGCCGCGTTGACTCGACGACATCGACCTCGATCTGCTCCCGCGTCCGTTCCAGGTAGGCATTGACGATCGGCGCGTAAGTCGGGTCACGCACGGCGGTGCGCAGCTCCATCCACCTGCCATCGAAACACAGTGCATTCATTTCGGCGCCGTATTGGATTGGACAGCCGAAGTGGCGCCGCGCCAGCCGATTGGTCTGCGGCGCGTCGTGCTGGAACGTGACACGAGCGAATCGGGGATGCGCCTCCCCGATCAACATCGCCACGGAATTGCCCATCGCCGCGAGCGCCATCTCGACGATCTGTCGGCCCGCGGCGGTGTGCGGCTTTGGAGCATACGCAAGTGCAGCGCTCGGTCGTCGCGCGCCGGCCCTCGAGGTCTCCGCCGGCAGACGCAGTTCCAGGGTGGAACCACTGGTGTGGGTTGCCATGTTGGCTTCGATCGCCCGAAGTGCCTCACCCACAGTGTCGGTCAATCGGGCCACCAGGCCGATGGGGCCCAGGACGTTCAGGTTCTGGATCATGCCCAGCCGCAGGCCGAATTCGGGGCAGTGCCAAATCTGCGCGCAGTCCTCCAGCAGTTCCGACCATTCCGTGTAGGGCACACGGGCTTCCGGGTCGGCCAGTTGTTCGAGTGACATCCCGTGGCGACGCAGCATCGGCCCCAGGGGCTGTCGCAGCTCGCGCGCCAGTACGTCCAGCCCGCTCAGTGAGCCAGCGCGGGTGAAATAGCGAACCCCCGAATTACGTCGCATGTCTCCGATTCTAAAGCCGCGGGCCGCAGGCGACGCAATATTGGCCCCGCTGACCCAGGAGGAGACCGACATGACGACGCCTTCCGACCAGGCGGCCATCGCCAGGCTGCACGAGACCTTGGACCTGCAGCGGCGTGCCTATCTGCAGGAACCCGACCCGAGCCTCGCCACCCGGCTCGAACTGCTGGGACGCATTCCCGGAATGATGATGGCCAACGCCAGGCGCATCGCGACCGCGCTGAACGACGACTACGGCTATCACAACGAGCTCACGGCCTACCTGTTCGACGTTCTCAACGTTGCCGAGCGTGCCCAGTACGCCGCCGCGCACCTCGAGCAGTGGATGCGGCGCGACGAGCGCGCGCTCGAGCCGCAGCTGTATGGCAGCTCGAAGGCGTACATCGAGTTCCAGCCCAAAGGTGTGATCGGCAACATGCCGGCCTGGAACTTCCCGGTCGACCTCTCGGTCGGGCCACTGGTCGAGATGCTGGCCGCCGGCAACCGCGTGATCATCAAGCCGTCGGAGCAGACGCCGGCCGTCGGCCAGTTGCTGGCGGAAATGCTGGGTGACACCTTCGCCCGCGAGCAGGTCTCGGTGGTCAATGGCGGGCTCGACCTCGCGCGCCACTTCAGCACGGTGAAGTGGGACCACCTGCTGTACACGGGTAACACCGCGGTCGGCAAGGAAGTCATGCGCAACGCGGCGCAGAACCTGGTGCCCGTGACGCTCGAGCTCGGCGGCCGCAATCCGACCGTGTTCACCGAGGATGCGGTTACTCGCGACAACGTCCGCATCATGCTCGGTTCCAAGCTGACCAAGAACGGCCAGCTGTGCATCGCGGTCAACCACGTTCTGGTGTCGGAGAACTCACGCGACAAGTTCATCGGCCTGGTGCGAGAGGTGATCGAGTCGGCCGTGGGCGACTACACGACCAGCCCGCAGGTGGGCTGCGCAGTGATCAACGCGAGGCAGATGGCGCGAGTGCAGAGTTACCTGGATGACGCGCGCGAGCGCGATGCACAAGGCGTGATCGAGATCGGCTCACCCGCCTCGGCCGCGAACCCGCGTCGCACGCCGATGACCCTGGTCATCAATCCCGCGCCCGAGGCGCTGGTGTGCCAGCACGAAGTCTTCGGGCCGATCCTGCCGGTACACACCTACCGGCAGTTCGACGAGGTCATCGAGCACATCCAGGCCGGCGAACGTCCGCTCGGCATCTACATCTTCTCGCACCAGCCCGAGCTGGTGGAACGTTTGCGCCGCAGCACGTCATCGGGCGGATTCTGCGTGAACGCGGCGTCGATGCAGGGTGCGCAGGCGAATCTCGGCTTCGGCGGCGTCGGCAACAGCGGCATGGGGCGGCACCACGGCTTCGAAGGGTTCCGCGAGTTTTCCAATCCGCGCGGCGTAGTCGAGTTGGCGGCCGATGCACACATCGACCCGCTGATGTCACCGCACGGCGAGGCAGCCCGCCAGTTCATCAGGCACGTCACCGGCGGCGCGCTCGGTTGACGCCCGTTTGATGAACACACCATCCAACGGCGGGAGGCGCTGATGCAGAACCATGCCTTGGCACGATGGCGGGTGCACGAGAAGTCCATCGGCGCCTGGCTGACCATGTCCGACCTTTACGGCGCCGAGATCCTTGCTCAGCTTGGCTTCGACTGGGTGTGCTTCGACCTGCAGCACGGCCTGATGGACTATTCGCACCTGACGAACCTGCTGCCCGCCATCGCGCAAGCACGCGTCACGCCGCTGGTGCGGGTCGCAGCGAACCAGCCCGACCAGATTGGCAAGGCACTCGACGTCGGGGCGCAAGGTGTGATCGTGCCGCTCGTGAACACCGTCGAGGATGCGCGCAAGGCCGTCGCCGCCTGCCGCTATCCACCGACGGGCGCGCGGTCCTGCGGCCCGATTCGCGCGGCCATGCACGAGGGCCTCGCCTACCTGCAGACCGCGAACGAACAGGTGGCCTGCGTGGTGATGATCGAGACCGAGGAAGGGCTGCGCAACGTCGAGACGATCGCGGCGACCGACGGTGTCGACGGTCTGTTCGTCGGCCCCATGGATCTCTGCTATGGGCTGGGCCTGGCGCCGGGAAGCTTCACCGATGCGCGCTTCCAGCAGGCTCTTGGCGAGATCCTGGCGGCCTGCGCGAAACACGACCGCGCGGCCGGGATCTTCGGCTATACGCCGGAGATGGCCGCGCAGTCGTTGCAGGCGGGATTCGACTTCGCTTCGGCCGGTACGGACGGCAATTTCCTGCGTGCCGGCGCCGCACAGGCGCTCGGCGTCGCGCGCGGAGGCGGCCAAGCGGCTGCTCCCGGCGCGCAACCGGCTTCGGGCTACTGAACGGAGCACGGCACATGAGCGAGTTCGACTTCATCGTGGTCGGCGGAGGTCCCGGGGGCTGCGTCACGGCGTCACGCCTGACCGAGGATCCGGGCTGCAGCGTGGCGCTGCTCGAAGCTGGCCCCGACTGGCGCGGCTGGCTCGCCGACAACACCGCGCTCAGCATGCTGAAACATGCTCCGCGCAAGTCGAGCAACAACTGGGGTTTCAACACGTTGCCGGACCCCGGCCTGAACAACCGCAGCGACTTCCACTCGATTGGACGTGGACTGGGCGGCGGCACATCGTTCAACGCGCTGGTCTACATGCGCGGCCACCGTGGCGATTACGACGAGTGGGCGGCTCTCGGCAATCCGGGCTGGAGCTACGCCGACGTCCTGCCATATTTCAAAAAGCTGGAGAACAACCAGACTTTCCGCGACGAATACCACGGCAACGACGGACCGATGTGGGTCGAGGACCTGCGCACCGACAACCCGTACCACGACGTCGTCAAGCAGGCGTGTCGCGAGGCCGGCGAGCCCATCATCGCGGACTTCAATGGAGCGACCCAGGTGGGCTGCGGCTCGGTCCAGGCGACGATGAAGAACGGCGAACGCTGGCACACCGGCAAGGCCTACATCCATCCCTACCTCGGCACTCGCCAGAACCTGCAGCTGATGTGCGAAACGCACTGCACCCGGGTGCTGTTCGAAGGCCGGCGTGCGGTGGGCGTCGAGGTCATCCAGAGCGGCCAACGCCGGGTGCTGCGGGCCCGACGGGAAGTCATCGTCTGCGGCGGCGGCATCCTGTCGGCAAAGTTGCTGCGGCTCTCAGGTGTGGGCCCGGGCGCCGAGCTGCAGGCCATGGGAATTCCCGTGGTTCACGAATCACCGGCTGTAGGCAGGTACCTGCATGACCATCCCGCCGTCACGCTGGCCTACCACATCCCCGGTGATCCCAACCTGATGGGAGTATCACCGACCGGGGTGCTGGCCCTGCTGCGGGCCATCCGCCGCTGGCGGAAAGAACGCCGCGGCATGGGCGCCACGAACTTCGGCGAACTTTCCGGCTATTTCTGTCTGCAACCGGACTCGCCGCGCCCTGAAATCCAGTGTCAGTTCGTGATTGGCGTGGCCCTCGATCATGGTCGCGACGTCTATGCCAAGCACGGCATGTCGGTCGTCGCGATCCTGCTCAGGCCACGGAGCAGGGGCAGCGTGCGGCTTGCCTCGACGGACCCGTTGTCCGATCCGCTGGTCGACTTTAGTTACTTTTCGCATCCGGACGACCTGCCGACGATGGTCGCGGGGCTGCGACGCATCGCCGGCATCATGAAGACACCGACCATGAGCCGTCGGATCAAGCGCGACCTGCTCACCGCACACTGCAGGACCGACGAGGACTGGGCGGAATTCGCCCGCAACCGCGCCGGGACCGTCTACCACCCGGTGGGCAGCTGCCGCATGGGCCCGGATCCATCCGACGCGGTGGTCGACGCCCGGCTGCGGGTGCACGGCCTGCAGGGCCTGCGCGTCATCGACAGTTCGATCATGCCGCGCATCGTCGGCGGCAACACCATGGCACCGTCGATCATGATCGGTGAGAAGGGAGCCGACATGATCAAGCAGGACCTCAAGGGGGCGGCCTGATGGGACGCACGTACAACTTCGTCCCGGCCACCAGCCTGGACTACCGACGACTGGCCGAGAAGCGCCTGCCCCGCTTCCTGTTCGACTACATCGACGGCGGCGCCAATGACGAACTGACGCTGCGACGCAACGTGGAGGATTTCCAGTCTATCCGTGTCCGTCAGCACGTGATGCGCGACGTCTCGGACATCGACACGTCGACCACCCTGCTCGGCGAGGCGGTCGCCATGCCGGTCGTGCTGGCGCCGATCGGCATGGCGGGACTGTACTGCCGTCGGGGCGAATTGCAGGCGATTGCGCGCGTCCGACGTGGCGGGCATACCGTTCACGCTCTCCACGCTGGGCATCTGCTCGCTGGAGGAGCTCCGCGCGCAAGCGAAGAAGCCATTCTGGTTCCAGCAATACATGATCCGTGACCGCGAAGCCGTCCGCAGGATCCTCGAACGGGCCATGGCGAATGGCTGCACGACGTTGATCTTCACGGTCGACATGCCCGTCGCCGGCATGCGCTACCGCGACACGCGCAACGGCATGCTCACTGACGACGTCGGTTCCAGGCTCGGCCGCGCGTGGCAACTCGTGCAGCGGCCACGGTGGCTCTATGACGTCGGCGTGCGCGGCAAGCCGCACACGTTCGGGAGCATCTCGGATCAGGTGTCTGATCCGACGAACACGCGGGCGGTCAAGGCCTGGGTCGACAGCCAATACGACCCGGCCGTGACCTGGGCGGACATCGCCTGGCTGCGCGGATTGTGGAAAGGCAAGCTGGTCATCAAGGGAATACTCGAGGCCGACGATGCACGGGCGGCGCTCGAAGCCGGCGCCGATGGCGTCGTGATCTCGAATCACGGGGGCCGCCAGCTCGACAGCGTCGCTTCGACGATTTCGAAACTGCCGGCGGTGATCGAAGCCGTCGGGGGGCGCATTGAGGTGTTCATGGACGGCGGTGTCCGCGGCGGCATGGACGTCTTCAAGGCCGTCGCGCTGGGCGCCACGGGAGTGCTGATCGGCCGCCCGTGGGCCTGGGCGATTGCCGGCAGAGGTGAAGCGGGCCTCGTCGACCTGCTCGCGACATTCAAGCGGGAGCTGGCCGTCGCCATGGCGCTGACCGGGGCGAGGTCGATCAGCGAGGTTCACCGCGGTCTGATCGAACGGGACAGATGCTGACCGCGGCGGGCCGGCGTCTGCCGGCTGAGCCGTATTGATCATTTCGGGAGGAGAAAGACCAACATGAGACTCAAGACACGAAGCCAATTGTACGTCGGCGCAAGCGTCATCCTGCTGGCCGGCAGCCCGCAAGCGTTTGCGCAGTCGTCTGCGCAGAACGTCCCGGGGCCGGCGACAAGAAGGTCACCTACTCGCCGTACCCTGCGCAGACGTTTCCCGAACCGCGTCTACTTCGGCGACACCCATCTGCACACGTCGTACTCGGCGGACGCGGGCATGGCTGGCGCCATTGTTGGACCCGAGGAGGCCTACCGGTTCGCACGCGGCGAAGAAGTGAAGTCGAACAGCGGTCTGCCCGTCAAGCTGTCGCGACCGCTCGACTTTCTGGTGGTTGCCGACCACGCCGAAAACCTCGGCCTCGCGCCGATGATCGCGGAATCCGATCCCGCACTGCTCAAGTCGGAATGGGGCAAGAAGGTCCATGACCTGGCCAAGACCGGCACCATCGAAGGACAGGGAGCAGCCTTCAACATGTGGATAGCCGCCATGCAGGAGCTGAAAGACCCGTTCAAAGGCCAGGAAGAAACCATGGGCCGACCGGCGTGGAAGCGGATCACCGCGGCCGCCGAGAAATACAACGAGCCCGGCCGCTTCACGGCGCTGATCGGCTTCGAGTGGACGTCCGGGCCAGATGGCAACAACCTGCATCGCAACGTGGTCTTTCGCGACGGCAAGGACAAGGCCGACCAGATCATTCCCTTGTCCTACTACGACACCGGCGATCCGGAGGATCTCTGGGCGTGGATGGAGGCGTATGAGAAGAAGACGGGCGGCCGGATGCTTGCGATCCCGCACAACGGCAACCTGTCGAACGGGCTGATGTTCGATGACGTGACGCTGACCACGAAGAAGCCGCTCGACCGCGACTACGCCGAGCGCCGCATGCGCTGGGAGCCGATCTACGAAACCACCCAGCCCAAGGGCGACGGCGAGACGCACCCGGCACTGTCGCGCAACGACGAGTTCGCCAACTTCGAACGCTGGGACAAAGGCAGCTTCGGACCGGTGCTCAAGACGCCCGACATGCTGCCACGCGAATACACCCGCGAGACGTTCAAGCGCGGACTGGCCTATGAGGCCAAGCTCGGCGTCAACCCGTTCAAGTTTGGCTTGATCGGCTCGACCGACATGCACACCGGCCTGGTCACCACCACCGAGGACAATTTTTTCGGCAAGGTGGCCGTGCTGGAACCCTCCGCCGACCCGATTCGCTTCGATGAAGTGATCGTTGGCCGGGTGCCGGCCGACCGCGCGCGCAGTAATCAGCACCTCGCACGCGAGACCAGTGCATCGGGCCTGGCGGCCGTCTGGGCACGCGACAACACGCGCGAAGCGCTGTGGGACGCGATGGCACGCAAGGAGGTCTACGCCACCACCGGCACGCGTCTCGTGGTGCGGGTCTTTGGCGGCTTCGACTTCACCGCCGAGGACCTCGAGCGCTCGGACTTCGCCGAGCAGGGCTACAAGCGCGGCGTACCGATGGGTGGCGATCTCAAGAGCGCGTCCACGGGCAAGGCGCCGGCATTCCTGGTTCGCGCCATGCGTGATGTGGATGGTGCCAACCTCGACCGCATCCAGGTCGTCAAAGGCTGGCTCGACGCCTCGGGCAAGACCCAGGAGAAAATCTACGACGTGGCGTGGTCCGGCGACCGCAAACCGGGCGCGAACGGCAAGCTGCCGCCCGTGGGCAACACGGTCAACGTAAAGGAGGCAAGCTACACCAACGCGATCGGTGCTCCGTATCTCACGGCGTACTGGAAGGACCCTGCCTTCGACCCGAAGCTGCGCGCGTTCTACTACGTGCGCGTGCTCGAGATTCCGACGCCTCGCTGGACGACGTACGACGCCAGGATCTTCGGCGTGAAGCTTCCGACAGACGTGCCGGCCAGCATTCAGGATCGAGCCTATACGTCGCCGATCTGGTACACCCCGTAACGGCGCTGGCATCAGGAGCGCAAAGAATACCCGGCGCCCATGATCCGTTTGTCCTGCAGACCCACCCCCCGCAGGACGTTCGGGTCATGGTGCGTCGCGGTACATCACACGCGGAACACACAGTGCCAGCACAACCACACAGACGCTGGAGGGAGGAACAGATGAAAGAGACTCGGTGGGGATTTGGCAGATTGCTGGCGATGTCGATCGTGCTCGGGCTGACGTGGCTGCAGCCCGTGCTCGCACAGGGTGCCCCTTCAGGCAAGAAGCCCAACATTCTCGTGATCTGGGGCGATGACATCGGCACGACCAACATCAGCTACAACAACCGCGGGCTGATGGGCTACAGGACGCCCAACATCGATCGCATCGCCACGGAAGGGGTGGCCTTCACGGACTACTACGGCCAGCAGTCCTGCACGGCCGGGCGCGCCGCTTTCATCGGCGGCAACAATCCGCTGCGCACTGGCATGACCAAGGTCGGTGTTCCCGGCGCGACGGAGGGCTGGCAGAAGACCGATGTGACGATGGCGACCATCCTGAAGTCGCAGGGCTACGCCACCGGGCCAGTTCGGCAAGAACCACCAGGGCGACCGCGACGAGCACCTGCCGACCATGCACGGGTTCGACGAATTCTTCGGCAACCTCTACCACCTGAACGCCGAGGAGGAGCCGGAGAACGAGGACTACCCGACCAACCCCGAGTTCCGCAAGCAGTTCGGGCCGCGCGGCGTGATCAAGGCCACGGCCGACGGCAACGGGGCGCAGACGATCGTGGATACCGGTCCACTCACCAGGAAGCGGATGGAGACCATCGATGACGAGACGGTCGCCGCCGCGAAGGACTTCATCACGCGCCAGGCGAAGTCCGGCAAGCCGTTCTTCGCGTGGTGGAACGGCACGCGCATGCACTTCCGCACGCACGTGCGGTCCGATCATCGTCACCCGGGTAACGACGAATACACCGACGGCATGATCGAGCACGACATGCACGTCGGCGAGTTGCTGAAGCTGCTCGACGACCTCGGCATCGCGAACGACACGGTCGTGATGTACTCGACGGACAACGGACCTCATTTCAACACCTGGCCCGACGCCGGCAACACGCCGTTCCGCAGCGAGAAGAACTCCAACTGGGAAGGCGCCTACCGCGTGCCGGCCTTCATCCGCTGGCCGGGCCATTTTCCGGCAGGCGTGACGCTCAATGGCATCGTCGCGCACCAGGACTGGTTGCCCACGTTCGCCGCGGTCGCCGGCGCGCCCGACGTCAAGGAGCAGTTGCTGAAGGGCGTCAAGCTCAATGGCCGCACGTACCGGAACCACATCGACGGCTACAACATGCTCGACTATCTGAACGGCAAGGCGGAGAAGTCGCCGCGCGAGGGGTTCATCTACGTCAACGACGACGGCGACATCGTGGCCATCCGCTGGAACGACTGGAAGGTCGTCTACAAGGAGAACCGCGGCGAGGCGTTCGGAGTGTGGCGCGAGCCGTTCACCGACCTGCGCGTGCCGCTCATCTTCAACCTGCGCCGGGATCCGTACGAGCGCGCGCAGCACAACTCGAACACGTACAACGATTGGTTGCTCGAGCGCGTGTTCATCATTGCCGGGACCAATTCGATTGCCCAGCAGTTCCTGCTGACGATGCGGGACTATCCACCGAGCCAGACGCCGGGTTCCTTCAACCTCGATTCGATGCAGAAGCGGATTGAGGCGATGGGCAAAATTGAGCAGTGAGTGGTAAAGGGGTCGCTGTCTGTCCGGGCAGCGACCCCGTCACCTCGGGCAAGCCCCCCGAGGGAGCAGGTGGGCTCCAGCCGAACCCAGGACTTCCGGGTCGTACACAGGCCGCTGTTGCGAGCCCCCGGATATCCTCTAAGAACCCCAGAAAAATCGAGCCCGCCGCGTGTCTCATGCGCAGCGGGCTCGGTCCACCGCAGGACGCCGGGGGGAGCGGCTCCTGACCGTGGAGTCAGTTGGTCAGTTATCCGACTGCGGCGTGCGGGTGGATGGGGCGCGGTGATCGCGACGGCGCTCGGGCCTCAACTGCTTGAACTCGGCGAGCTGCTCGGCCGTGAGTACGTTCGCAAGCTCGGTGTCGACCTGCTGCATCGAGGCCTGGCGGGAGGCCTCCATGCGCTGGTGCGCCTCCTCGAGGATCCGCTTCATCTCGGTCTTCTGGTAGTCGTTGAGCCCGAGCCGCGTCGCGATCTCGTCGATCGGCGGGCCGCCCCGCGGCGGGGCGTCGGGCGGCTGGGCGAGCGCGACCTGGCAGGCCAGGCCCAGGGCGGCGGCGGCAAGGATCGTTCGTCTCATCGTCATGCTCCGTGCTTTGTTCATGGCGCCACGTTAGTCCTCGCGCCTGTCGGCGGGGGCGAGGAACTGCCAAGAAGTGTCGAGCCTGATGCGGGCGCAACCGCGCCACGCCGTTGACACGGCGATGGACGGGCGCATCCTTCGCACCCATGGCCAGCACACTCTGGGTCGGGACACGCAAGGGCGCCTGGGCATTGCGGGCGGACGCGCGGCGCCGCAGCTGGAAGCTGGCGGGGCCGCAGTTCCTGGGCCACATCATCCACCACGTCGTGCAGGATGCGCGCGAGCCGAAGGTCGTGCTGATCGCGGCTAAGACCGGTCACCTCGGTCCCACGGTGTACCGCTCGACGAACGGCGGCCGCACGTGGAAGGAAGCCGCTCAGCCTCCCGCATTCCGCAAGGCGGCCGAGGGTGAGGCAGCGCGCGCGGTCGACGCGGTGTTCTGGCTGACGCCCGGGCACGCCTCCGAGCGCGGCACCTGGTACGCAGGCACCTCGCCCGCGGGACTGTTCCGCTCGGAGGATCACGGCGAGCGCTGGGAACCGGTCGCGGGCTTCAACGATCACCCGATGCTCGCAACGTGGGCCGTGCCGCCGGGCTCGCCGATTGGCCAGCTGCTGCACTCGATCCTCGTGGACCCGCGCGACGCGCGGCACCTCTACCTCGGCATCTCGAGCGGCGGCGTGTTCGAGTCCACCGACGGCGGCCGCGACTGGAAGCCGCTCAACGCGGGCTGCGCGGCCGACTTCAACCCCGAGCCGGACCCGGAGTACGGCCACGATCCGCACTGCGTCGCGCAGCACCCGCTGCAGCCAGACCGCCTCTACCAGCAGAACCACTGCGGCATCTACCGCCTCGACCGGCCCGCCACGCGCTGGGTGCGCATCGGCGAGGCCATGCCGAAGAAGATCGGCGACATCGGCTTCCCCGTGGTGCTGCACCCGCGCGACCCGGACAAGGCCTGGGTGTTCCCGATGGACGGCACCACGGTGTGGCCGCGCACCTCGGTGGGCGGCAAGCCGGCGGTGTACGGCACGCGCAATGCCGGCAAGTCGTGGCAGCGGCTCGACCGCGGCCTGCCGCGCGCGCAGGGCTGGTTCACCGTGCTGCGCCAGTCGATGTGCGCGGATGCGAGCGAGCGGCTCGGCCTGTACTTCGGCACGACCGCCGGCGAGGTGTGGGCGAGCACCAACGAGGGCGAGTCGTGGCGCTGCATCGCGCGCCACCTGCCGCAGATCTACTCGCTGACCCACGCGATCTAGCCCGAGGCGCGCCGTGAGCTGCAACGTGCGCGTCGCGAGTCCCCTGCGGTCGTACACCGGCGGCGTTGCGACGGTGACGGCCGACGGCGCGACCGTGAGCGAGCTGCTCGCCGACCTCGACCGCCGCCATCCCGGCATGCGCTTTCGCATGATCGACGAGCAGGACCGCATCCGCCCGCACATCCGGCTGTTCGTGAACACCACGGCGGTCGAGTCGCTCGGCATGCCGGTGCGGCCCGGCGACACGCTGCACCTCATCTGCGCGCTGAGCGGCGGCTGAGCGATGGCGCTCTCGCCGGACGAGCGCGCGCGCTACCAGCGACACCTCTCGCTCGAGGAAGTCGGCGTCGCCGGCCAGGAGAAGCTCAAGGCCGCGCGCGTGCTCGTGATCGGCGCCGGCGGACTCGGCTCGCCCTCGGCGCTGTACCTCGCCGCCTCCGGCATCGGCACGCTCGGAATCGTCGATTGCGACCGCGTCGAGGTCTCGAACCTGCAGCGCCAGGTGCTGTTCGACAGCGACGACGTCGCGCGGCCGAAGGCCGCGGTGGCGCGGGAGCGATTGCTCGCGCTCAATCCCGGCGATCGAAGTCGTCGCCCACGACCTCGAGCTGCGTGCCGCGAACGTGCGCGAGGTGCTCGGCGGCTACGACGTGATCCTCGACGGCACGGACCGCCTCGCCACGCGCTACCTCGTCAACGACGCCTGCGTGCTGCTCGGCAAGCCGCTGGTGTCGGCCGCGATCCACCGCTTCGAGGGGCAGGTGATGACCTACGTGCCGGGTCGCGGGCCTTGCTACCGCTGCCTGTACGCGGACGTGCCCGAGGGCCTGGTGCCCAACTGCGCCGACGCGGGTGTGCTCGGCGTGCTGCCCGGCGTGCTCGGCGCCGTGCAGGCGACCGAGGCCATCAAGCTCGTGCTCCGCGTGGGCGAGCTGCTCGTCGGTCGCCTGCTGGTGTACGACGCACTGGAGCTGCGGTTCCACGAATTCGCGTTCGCGCGACGCGTGGACTGCGCGGTGTGCGGGGATCGGCCGAGCATCACCGAGCCGCGCGATCAGCCGCAGGCGTGCGACGCGGCGACGCTTGCGCGGGTGCGGCGCCTTGCGCCGGTCGAGTTGCGTGTGCTGCTCGAAGCGGGACCCGCAGCTCGTGATCGATGTGCGCGAGCCGCGGGAGTTTGCGGTGGATCACTTGCCGGGGGCGGTGAACATCCCGCTCGGAGAGCTGCACGAGCGGTTGGGGGAGATTCCTGCTGGCGCGGAGCCGGTATTCGTCTGCCGCAGTGGCGGGAGGAGCCTGCGGGCCTGCGGCGTGACGCTCGAGGCTGGCATTGCAGGCGCGTTCAATCTGGAGGGCGGGATGCTGGCCTGGGCGGCGACGGTGGATCCGGAATGCGTGGTAGCACCGGCCTGAGGCAGGCGGCCGTCATCGCTCCACAATCGAAGTCGCCCGCGGCAACTCGAAGATCCGATCGATGTCTAGCCGGTCACTCATCGAGCGAATGCGTGTCGTACTCCGTCCGCGTCTTGCGGTAGTCGCGACGCCGCATCCACAGCACGAGGCCCGCAGTCAGCCCGGCAGCCCCCGCCGCCAGCAACCACCCGCGCGGCCCCTGGTCGACGACGTATGCAGCAACGAGCAGCGCGCCGCCGCCCGCCATGTACACGTACGGGATGGCTTCGTAGACCGGCCGCGGGATCCACAGGGCCATCGCGTGCTCTGCCTCAGGCCGTGCCGCCGACCGTGAGACCGTCCACGCGCAGCGTGGGCTGGCCGACGCCCACCGGCACGTCCTGTCCTTCCTTGCCGCAGGTGCCGACGCCGTCGTCGAGGCGCAGGTCGTTGCCCACCATGGACACGCGGGTCATCACGTCGGGACCGTTGCCGATCAGCGTGGCACCCTTCACGGGCGCGCCGAGCTTGCCGTTCTCGATCAAATACGCCTCGCTCGCGGAGAACACGAACTTGCCCGAGGTGATGTCCACCTGGCCGCCGCCGAAGTTGCGGCAGTAAAGGCCTTTCTGCACCGAGGCGATGATCTCGCCGGGGTCGTGCGAGCCGGGCAGCATGTAGGTGTTGGTCATGCGCGGCATCGTCAGGTGCGCAAAGGACTCGCGCCTTCCGTTGCCGGTGGGCGACACGCCCATGAGGCGCGCGTTCAATTTGTCCTGCAGGTAGCCCTTGAGGACGCCGTCCTCGATGAGCGTAGTGCACTGGGTCGGCGTGCCCTCGTCGTCCACGTTGAGCGAGCCGCGCCGCGAGGCGAGCGTGCCGTCGTCGACGATGGTGACGCCGGGCGCCGCCACGCGCTGGCCCATGCGCCCGCTGAACGCCGAGGTGCCCTTGCGGTTGAAGTCGCCCTCGAGCCCGTGCCCCACCGCCTCGTGCAGCAGCACGCCGGGCCAGCCCGCGCCGAGCACGACGGTCATCGTGCCCGCCGGCGCGGGCACGGCCTCGAGGTTCACGCGCGCCGTGCGCACGGCCTCGCGCACCAGCTCGCGCCAGCGCCCGGACGCGAGGAACTCGCCGTAGCCGAAGCGCCCGCCGCCGCCCGCGTAGCCCTGCTCGCGCCGCCCCTCGTGCTCGATGATCACCGACACGTTGAGCCGCACCAGCGGCCGCACGTCGGCAGCGAGCGTGCCGTCGCTCGCGAGCACCAGCATCGTGTCGTGCGAGGCCGCGAGGCTCGCCATCACCTGGCTGATGCGCGGGTCGAGCGCACGCGCCTCGCGGTCGATCTCCTCGAGCAGCTTCACCTTGTCGGTGTCGCCGAGGCTCTCGACCGGGTCCATCGGCGGGTACAGGACGCGGCGGCCCGGCGAATGCCAGGCCTGCAGCGCGCCCGAGCCGCCCGAGCGCGCGATCGCGCGCGCGGCGCGGGCCGCCTCGAGCAACGCGGGCAGCACGACCTCGTCCGAGTAGGCAAAGCCCGCCTTCTCGCCCGAGAGCGCGCGCACGCCGACGCCGTGGTCGATGCTGTGCGCACCGTCCTTGACGATGCTGTCCTCCATCGACCACGACTCCTCGCGGGTCAGCTGGAAGTACACGTCGGCGTAGTCCACCGCGTGGCCCATGACGTCGCCGAGCACGTTCGCCACGCGGTCCTCGTCGAGGCCGGCCGGCAGCAGCAGGCCCGCGCGCGCGAGATCGAGCGGGTCGGCCGGCGTCGCGGCCGTCGCGGTGCCCGGCTGGGGCGAGAACAGGGCAGGAGGAATCGAGATCTGCATGGAACTCACTGGGCCAGGCGGCGGTGGTCGAGGGAGGGGAAATTCTGCCTGACCTCGCGCTGCCGGACGAGGTCGATCTCGGCGACGACCACCCCGCTGCCCCGCGGCAGCCGGGCGAGCACCCGCCCCCAGCAGTCCACGATCATGGAATCCCCGTGGGTTTCCCGGCCGTTTTCGTGGAAACCGGACTGCGCCGGGGCCACGACGTGGCAGAAGTTCTCGATGGCCCGCGCGCGCAAAAGCGTCTCCCAGTGTGCCCGGCCGGTGGGGGCGGTGAAGGCCGACGGCAGGCAGAACCACTCGGCGCCGAGGTCCACGAGGCGCCGGAACAGCTCCGGGAAGCGCAGGTCGTAGCACACCGCGAGCCCGAGAACGCCCGCCGGGGTCGCCACGCACACCGGCTCCTGCCCCGGCCGGACGGAGGCCGACTCCTGGTACCGCTCCTCCCGGCCCGGGATCGCCACGTCGAAGAGGTGGATCTTGTCGTAGCGCGCGACGCGCTTCCCGTCGGCGTCGAAGACGAGGCAGGCGGCCGCCACGCGCAGCTCACCCGGCACGCGCAGCGGCACCGTGCCCGCCACGATCCACAGCCCGAGCTCGCGCGCGAGGCCCGCGATCTCCGACTGGATCGGACCGCCGGCGTCGTCCTCCGCGATGGCGAGCTTGTCGGCCTCGTCGTGCCCCATGAACGCGAAGTTCTCGGGCAGCGCGGCGATCGCGGCACCGCGCTCGCGCGCCTCGCGCAGCAACCGGCCGGCCGCGGCGAGATTACGCGTGACGTCAGCGCTCGAGGACATCTGGAGGGCGGCAACGCGGGTCATGGCTCGGGATCCTCGGGCTGTACAACGGGCGGGACGGCTTCGGGCGGGCTCGCGCCGACGCTGGCCGAGATTCGCTCCACGACGGGCTGTGACCAGGGTCCGGTCACGCGATAGTAGGCACGCGCCAGTCCCTGCAATTGCCCCTTGAAGAGTTGCGAGAACAGCAGCGCGCCCGCGGCGCCCACGGGCCCGCCGGCGAGCGCCCCGGCGATCGTGATCGGGCCGCTCGGGTTGCCGCTCACGATGACGGTCTGGTCGTAGTCCTGCGCCGCGAGGCCGGTGCGGCCGACCACGCCGATGTCCACCGTCGCGCCCTCGAGCAGCAGATTCTGCGTGTAGGCGTTGCCGGCGCGCAGCTCGAAATCGCCGGTCACGCTGTCGAACGCGAGCCCCTCGTCGGTGACGTCGCGGAAATCGAGCGAGAGACGGCGCGGCAGCTCGATGATGCTCGTGAGCCCGAGGATACGGCCGGCGCCGGGCTTCACGCTGCGAAGCTGGCCCCGGCCGAGATCTAGGCGCACGGTCCCGTCCATGCGGGCGAGCGCGTCCGCGTCGGGCCCGCCGCTCCAGGCGACGTCGGCCGTGAGCCGGGCGCGCTCGGCCTCCACGGCGTCGCGGTAGCCGAGCGCGCGCGAGGCCGCAGCCAAGTCCTTGCTGTCGAACTCCAGCGCGAGGCGGGTGCGCGAGCCCGGCGGCTCGGCGAACCAGCTCCCGCTCGCCTGCAGCGTGAACGCCGTCGGAGCGGGTCGCGAGAGCGATCGAATCGCAGGCCGCGCGGGTCCCGCGCGATGTCGGCCTCGAGTCGCCCGAAGCGACGCCCCTGCCATGTGAAATCCTCGACGCGCGCCTTGATCGCGGGCAGCTCGCGCGGATCGGTTTCCTCGCGCGCGCCGATCCGCCTCGTTCTGCGGGCGCCTCGAGCCGCAGTCGCTGCATCTGCAGCTCGATCGGGTCCCCGCCCGCGAGGTCCGCCGGAATGGTGACGCGCCCCTCGGCCATCGGTCCGCTTGCCTCGATGGTCCAGCCGCCGCCGGCCGGCCGCAGTGCGGCGGTCACATCGAGCAACTCGAAGCCGACCACGCGCGCCCGGTCGAGATGCACGTCCACGGGACCGAGCCAGTCGCCGAGCCGTGTGTCGCCCGGCGTATCCGTTCGCAGCGCCAGCCATTCGGCGAGATCGAATTCCGGCCAGTCGCCGCCGACGTGCAGGCCAGGCCGGGTCGGCCGTGCGGGCGCCTCGCCGTCGAAGCGCGCCGCGCCGCGCGCGAGCCGCCAGCGCTGGTCGTCGCCGCGCGCGAACTCGAGCAGCGCGCGCGCCGAGCCCGTCTCGATGCGCAGGTCGGTCCGGCCGGGACGCGGCACGTCGAGCACCACGCGCGTCGATCGCCGCTCGTCCGGCGGCTTGGCGAACGGCCGGGGTGCGCCGATGCCGAGGCCGTCGAGGTCGCTCTCGACCTCGAAGCGCGTGGTCCAGGTCGCGCCCCGGGCCGACTGCTCCAGGCGGCCCTGCAGCTTCCACGGCGTGCTGCCCGACATGCGGACGGTCGCCGGCAGGCCGATCACGGCCGGCAGCCGCGCACCGGCGGC
Source organism: uncultured Gammaproteobacteria bacterium (assembly GCA_963754125.1). Classification (GTDB taxonomy): domain Bacteria; phylum Pseudomonadota; class Gammaproteobacteria; order Steroidobacterales; family Steroidobacteraceae; genus RPQJ01. The sequence goes on along the minus strand of CAVWEX010000002.1, from coordinate 301,306 downwards.
ACGTCCCTCGCCCTCGAACAGGATCGAGGCCGTGACGCCCGCGCGCGTCGCGCCGGGCCTCACCGAGATCTCGAACGGACCGTCGAGGTACGTGCCCTTGAGCCCCTCGCCGCGCGCGCTGCGTTCGCCGATCTCGAGTTCGCCGGTGATCCGCGTCACCGGCTCGCGCAGCACCGGCCAGCGCGCGGTCGCCGAGCGCAGTCGCGTGCGCACCGAGTACTCGCGCGCGGCGACATTGCCGGTCGGCAGCTTCATGTCGAAAGCGAAATCGGCCGGACCCTGTCGCCGACAGTGCCATGAACTGCTCGCCGAGCTGCGGTCCGAGCGGGCTCTGCTGCAGCAGCTCGAGCGCCTGCCCGACGTCGCCCGCGGCCGTGGCCTCGAGCTCGAGCACCGGCGCGCGATAGTCCTCGATCGCGAACGACGTGGTGCCGACCCGCAGGCCGCCGACCTTGCCCTCGCGCAGTCGGGCCCGCGTCGAGGCGTTGTGGAACTCGACGCTGCCGATGGCCTCGGTGAGCGACGGGAAACCGTCGAGTACTTGAGCGTCGCGCCCTTCACCTCGGCGGTCGCGACGAACTCGCCCTCGCCCTGGCGGAACGGAAAGCGTCGCACCGGGCCGCGGTAGCTGAAGCGGCCCTCGCTCACCTCGCCTGCGCTCGAACGCCTCGTACAGCCAGATCAGGGTCGTGGGCCTCAGGCGTCCCGCCGGCAGGAACTGGCGCACGGCGGCGACGTCGAACCGGTCCACGCGTCGCCTCGGCCGCGAGGAACGGCAGCCCGGGGCCGCGTCCGAACCGCAGCTCGAAGCTGCCCTCGGCCGCACCGGCCGCGTGCGCGAGCCCGACCTGCGCGGCCTGGAACGACCCAGGCCGCGCCGTCGCGCCACCAGTCCACCTCCGTCTCGATCGCGCTCGACCGCGATCGGCGTCGCGGAACATGCGCGGCCACTCGAAGGACGGCGCCAGTGCGCGGCAGCGCGATGCGGCCGCGCTGCTCCGTGCCTGACAGGCTGGCCGTCAGCCCGGTGAGGCCGGGCGAGCGGCCCGCCGGTCGCACCGAAAGGTTCGTGACGACGGCGCTCGCGGCGAAGCGCGGCTCCGAGCCCGCGCGTTCGCGCAGGACGTCGGCGAACACGCTGCGGATCTCGCCGGACGGATCGAGGCCGGCCCAGCGATCGAAGCCGGCGGGCGCGGTGGCGAGCACCAGCGGCCACAGGTCCGCGACGCGCAGCCACTCGGCGTGGACCTGCAGCGCGAATGCGCTCGAGGGATGCCCGCGCCACGAGCCGGCGAGCGTCAGCGGGACTGCCGGACGACTCGCGCTCACGGCGCAGCACGAGATCGGTCGCGCGGAACGTCCAGGTCTCGCCCTCGCGGCGCAGCCGCAGGATCGCCGGCGATGCGCGCGTAGCGGGCCTCTTCGGGCAGCTCGGGCGGTGCGCGCTCGACGAACCCGTCAGGTCGGCAACGCGCATGCTGAGCGGCGAGGCGCCTGCGGGGCGATACGGCTCGGACATCTCCACCGCCACGATCGGCGGCACCTCGCGCCGCGGCAGCTCGAACGCCACGTCGGCGAAGTCGATCTCCGCACGCAGCTGCCGCAGCCGTCCCTGCGCGACGTTCACGATGGCGCGCAAACGGCCGGCACCGGACCTCGGCTGCACGACTCGTGCCGGGAGGAAGTCCACGAGGCCCGCGAGCGCGAGGCGATCGGCGCGCACCTCGACGCGTGCGTCGAGCTCGTCGGGACGCTCCAGCGAGCCGCGCAGCTCGCCGTCGAACTCGATGCGCTCGCCGAGCTCCGCCGGCAGCCGTGCGCTGCCCGTCACGTCCACCGCTTCCTGCGCACGTCGCAGCGACAGCTGCACGCGGCCGAGTTGCCACGGGCCCCGCCCGGTCAGCCGGTCCTCGTAGCGCACGGTGGCATCGACGATGTCGAGCCGCCCGGCCGGCAGGCGGTCGAGGTCGAACACGGGGCGATCGGCGGGGCGCTCGCGCTGGCCGAGCAGGCGGATGCGGCCGTCGGGCAGGCGCACCACGGTCACGGCCGGCCCCACGAAGCGGATCCGGCCGGCCACCAGCTCGCCGGTGCGGAACAGGCTCCACGCGTCGAGCGCGACGTTGGCCTCGCGCGTCTCGAACAGCGCCTGGTCGGCGTCGCGGTCCAGCACGCGCACGTCGCGCAGTACCACTTCCGGGCCCCACCAGCGCATGCGCGCGTCGATGGTCGCGAACTCGAGCCTCAGGTTCGTCTGGCGCTCGATCCAGCCCTGGATGCGGACGGCGTTGTCGGGCACCTGCGCGAGCGCGAAGCGCAGCAGGCCGAGCACCAGCGCGGCGAGGATCACGAGGCCCGCGAAGGTACCCGCCAGCACACGCCAGATCCGGGCGGTCGAGCCGCGCCCGGGCGATCGACTCACATCAGCACCACGTCGTACTGGTCGGGCTCGTACAGCGACTCGGTCTGCAGCCGGATCGGCTTGCCCACCAGCACCTCGAGCTCGCCGAGCGCGGCGGACTCCTCGTCGAGCAGGCGCTCGATGACGTCCTGGTGCGCGAGGACGAGCAGCTGCTGCAGGTCGAACTGCCCGGCCTGGCGCAGGATCTCGCGGAAGATCTCGTAGCAGACCGTCTCGGGGGTCTTGAGGAAGCCGCGGCCCTCGCAGGACGGGCACGGCATGCACAGCTGGTGCGCGAGGCTCTCGCGCGTGCGCTTGCGCGTCATCTCGACGAGGCCGAGCTGCGAGACCGTGGAGACGTGCGTCCGCGCGTGGTCCTTGGCGAGCGCCTTCTCGAGCGCCTGCAGCACCTGGCGGCGGTGCTCCTCCTCCTCCATGTCGATGAAGTCGATGATGATGATGCCGCCGAGGTTGCGCAGGCGCAGCTGGCGCGCGATCGCCACGGCCGCCTCGAGGTTGGTGCGGTAGATCGTCTCCTCGAGGTTGCGGTGCCCGACGTAGGCGCCGGTGTTCACGTCGATGGTGGTGAGCGCCTCGGTCTGGTCGATGATCAGGTAGCCGCCCGACTTGAGCGCCACCTTGCGCTCGAGCGAGCGCTGGATCTCCTCGTCGACGCCGTGCAGGTCGAAGATCGGGCGGCTGCCGGTGTAACGCTCGACGCGCGCCTCGAGTCCCGGCATGAAGGTCGCGGCGAACTCGCGCATCTGCTCGCAGGTGCGCTCGTGGTCCACCAGCACGCGGTCCACGCCCTCGCCCACGAGGTCGCGCATCAACCGGAGCGGCAAGGGCTGGTCCTCGTGCACCAGTGCTCCCTGCGCGGCGCTGCGGGCCCGCTCGGTGAGCACGTCCCAGAGCTTGCGCAGGAACAGCATGTCGGCGCGCAACGCCTCACCGGTCGCGCCCTCCGCCGCGGTGCGCACGATGTAGCCGCCCGTGCTGCCCGCCGGCATGTACGCGTGCATCGCGTCGCGCAGTCGCTGGCGCTCGGCCTCGTTCTCGATACGCGCCGACACGCCGACGCCGTGGCCGAACGGCATGTACACGAGGCAGCGCGAGGGAATGGTGACGAACGTGGTGAGCCGCGCGCCCTTGGTGCCGAGCGGATCCTTGAGCACCTGCACGAGGAGATCGGCGCCCTCGCCCACCAGCTCGCGGATGCTGTCGGTGCGCGGCGCGTCCCCGGCGCCTTCCGCGTCCGCCGGCTGCACGATGTCGGAGACGTGCAGGAAGGCCGTGCGCTCGAGCCCGATGTCGATGAACGCGGCCTGCATGCCGGGCAGCACGCGCGACACGCGGCCCTTGTAGATGTTGCCGGCGAGACCCCGGCGGCTGGCGCGCTCGACGAACAGTTCCTGGAGGACGCCGTTCTCGAGCAGCGCGGCGCGCGTCTCGCGCGGGCTGACGTTGACCACGAGCTCGGTGGTCATGCCGCTGGCGCCTCCCGCCGGGCGACCGAGCACCGGGGCGAGCAGCTCCCAGGTCTCGTACAGCGGCAGGCCCATGATCCCGGAGTAACTGCCGGCGATGTGGCGGATGAACATCGCCGCCCGGCCCTGCACCGCGTAGCCGCCCGCCTTGTCGTCGGGCTCGCCGGAGCGGCAGTACCAGTCGAGCTCCTCGGGCGCGAGATCGCGCAGGCTCACGCTGCTGCTCGAGACGCGCGCCGCGGCGCCGCCGGCGTGGCGCAGTGCGACCGCCGTGTGCACCTCGTGCGTCCGGCCGGCGAGCCGGCCGAGCATCGCCCGCGCCTCGGCCGCATCGGACGGCTTGCCGAAGATCTCGCCCTCGAGCGCCACGGTCGTGTCGGCCGCCAGCACGGGCCGACGATCCGCTGCTGCGAGGCGCTGCCACAACGCGTCGGCCTTGGCCTCGGCGAGCCGCAGCACGTAGGCCGAGGGCGCCTCGCCGGGGCGCACCGCCTCGTCGATGTCCACCGGGCGGACCTCGTGCGCGACACCGACCTGGCGCAGCAGCTCGCTGCGCCGGGGCGAGGCGGAAGCGAGCAGGATCACGGGTGGCGGCATCGCCCGATCATTCCGCGACGACCGTCGCCTCGACCCGTCGCTCCGCCACCAGCGAGTTGCTGATCAGGCAGACGTGTTCGGCCCGCTCCAGCAGCTGTACCGACTTCGCCTCGTCGGTGCCGGCCGGCACGCGCAGCCGGGCGCGCACCACCATGTGCGTGAAGCGGGTCTTGCCCTCGAGGCGGTTCAGGGTGCCCTCCACTTCGCACTCGAGCGAGTGCCACTCGAACTTGTTGGCGCGCGCCACCCCGCGGAAGCTGAGCAGGAAGCAGTCCGCCACGGCCGCGCACAGCAGCGTCTCGGGCGACCAGCGGTCGCCAGGACCGTCGAACTCGGCGGGCGGCGCGGTCACGAGCGTCGGCAGCCCGGCGGAGGTGACTGGCACGTCGCCCTCAGGGGTGGCCGAGGCCTGCACGAGGTAGAGGTGCGGATAGGGATGCATGCGAAGCTCCGGAGTCGGGACAAACCGGCATTCAAACGCGCCGGCACCGCGCTGTCCACCGCCGGCGCGGCGTGGAGTTCGCAGATTCAGGGACGGTGGTAGGGCTGGCCCTTGATCACGGACACGGCGCGGTACAGCGCCTCGGCCACCACTACCCGCGCGAGCCCGTGGGGCAAGGTCAGCGGCGACAGCGACCAGCGCAGGCAGGCTCGCTCGTCCAGCGCGGTCGCGAGGCCGTCGGGCCCGCCGATGCAGAAGGCGAGCGGCTCGCCGAGACGGGCGCGATCCTCGAGCCAGCCCGCGAGCTGGGCGGTCGATAGTGCCCGTCCGGAGACCTGCAGGGCGACGATGGCCGTGCGCGGCCCGGCGACCGCCAGCATGCGCTCGCCCTCGGTCGCCACGGCACGGCGCGAGTCCGCTCCGCTGCGACGACCCAGTTCGATCTCGGTGAGTTCCAGCCGGTAGTCGCCGCGCAGGCGTCCGGCGTAGTCGGCAAAGCCCGCCTCCACCCAGGCCGGCATACGGGTGCCGGCCGCGACCAGTCGCATCAGCATCGCGACGGCATACCGGCGGGCTGGACCGGCGGCGGCGTCAGGCCGCGGCCCCGCCCGCCCACAGCTTCTCGAGCGCGTAGAACTCGCGCACCCGCGGCAGCATCACGTGCAGCACGACGTCCTGCAGGTCGACCAGCACCCACTCGCCGTCGCGCTCGCCTTCCATGCCGTAGGGCCGGAAGCCCGCTTCCTTGCAGCGCTGCGTGACGCGCTCGGCGAGCGACTTGACGTGCCGGTCGGAGGTGCCGCTCGCCACCACCATGGTGTCGGTGATGTCGGTGAGCCCGCGCACGTCGAGCGCCTTGACGTCCACCGCCTTCAGCTCCGCGAGCGCGCCGAGCACGACGTCGCGCAGCGTCCGCGCGGCCTTCGCTGCAGCGGCCTTGCGGGTCGCGGGCGCCGCGGGTCGCGCGCGCGGACCGACGGACGCGGCGCGGGTCGCCGCGAGCGGCTTCGGCTTCGCCTGGGCCGCGGTCCGGGCCATCGGCTTGGCCGACTTCCTGACCGTCTTCTTGACCGCGGGCTTCGTGCCGGCCGCGCTCGTCAGCCGGGTCCTCGCGGCCGGCGAGGCCTTGCTCGTGGTGCGTCGTGTGGCGGGTCGCTTCGCTGTCATGCTCACCTCTTGGCTTGGGCGTGGTAACAACCGGTGTCGGCAATGATGGCCCGCACCGGATCGGGCACCAGGTAACGGGGATCACGGCCGGCGACGATCAGGTCGCGCAGGTCAGTCGAGGAAATCTCGAGCGGCGTGACAGCGTGGACGCGGATGCGACCGGCCGGCGTGTCGTGCAGTTCCATCGCATCCGCCGCGCCTCGCTCCTCCAGCAGCTCGGCGAGCAGGCCCTCGCGCGGCGCCGACCAGCCGGGACGGTGCGCCACGACGAGGTGCGCGAGGCCGAGGATCTCGCGCCACTCGTGCCACTCGGTCAGGCCGAGGAACGCGTCCATGCCGATGATCAGGCACAGCGACCGGGCGGGCGCCTCGGCGCGCAGCTCGCGCAGCGTCGTCACGGTGTAGGAGGGCCCGTCGCGGCGCAGCTCGCGGTCGTCCACCGCGAAGCCGGGCTGGTCGGCGACGGCGGCCTCCACCATCGCGAGCCGGCGACGCGCGTCGCAGCGCGGCGTGTCGCGGTGCGGCGGCTGGCCGGCCGGCACGAACCGGACCTCCGCGAGGCACAGCACCTGCAGCAGCTCGAACGCGGTGCGCAGGTGACCGTAGTGGATCGGATCGAAGGTACCGCCGAAGATCCCGAGCGGGCTCATGCGGCGAGCCGGACCCCGGCGATGCGCGCGGTGAGCGCCTCGAGCGCGACCCAGGGATCGCCCTTCAGGCTGCCCTTGGCCATGCGGTCGGCGGCGGCCGCAGCGAGCAGCAGCGAGTCGATGTCGGCGCGCGACAGGCGCTTCAGCGCCGCCCGCAGCGGCTCCTGACGGCGCGACCAGATCTGCTCCGCGCGGAAGATGGCGTCGAGCGAGCGCTCGCGCTCGGCGCGCTGGGCGACGCGGGACAGGCCGCGCAGGTCGTTCAGCAGCGCCCACAGCACCAGTGGCGGCTCGCGGCCCTCGCCACGCAGGCCCGCCAGGATGCGCAGCGCGCGTCCAGGCTCGCCCGAGAATGCCGCCGCGGACAGCTCGAACACGTCGTAGCGCGCGCTGTCGGCGACGAGCTCCGCGACCTGGCCCGCGTCGAGCGCGGCCTCAGGTCTCAGCAGCGCGATGCGCTCGACCTCCTGCTGCGCGGCGAGCAGGTTGCCCTCGACGCGATCGGCGAGCAGTTCGGCGGCCGCAGGCTCGATGGTCACGCCCTTGCGCCCGAGCCGTTCGCGGATCCACCCGGGCAGTGCCGGGCGCTCGACGGGCTGCGTGACCACCAGCGTGCCGTGTTTCTCGAACGCGCCGACCCAGGCGGCCTTGAGCGACTTGTACTCGAGTTCGCCGGACACGAGCAGCACGGTGTCCTCGGGCGGGCGCTCGGCCAGCCCGGCCAGCGCGCGCCCGGACTCGGCGTCCGGCGTCGGACCGATCCGCAGTTCGATGAGCCGGCGGGAAGCGAACAGCGACAGGTTCGCGGCGTCCGCGAGCAGTGCATTCCAGTCGAAGCCACGCTCGAGGAAGTGCACTTCGCGGTCGGCGTAGCCCTGGGCCCGCGCGGTGGCGCGGATCGCATCGCAGGCCTCGCCGATCAGCAGCGGCTCGCTGCCGGTGACGAGGTAGGCACTGTGCAGGCCGCGGGCGAGGCCAGACGACAGGGCGTCCGGTGAGGTCCTCACTGCGCGCGCAAACTCAAGGCAAGGGCCCGGAGGTGCCGCGGTACCGGCGTGTTGGTCTGCATGCAGGCCGGATTATGCAGGGTCGACCGGGAGGGTTCCACCGCCGCGTCAGCCGCTTCTCCCCGGCTGTGCCGGCGGCAGCTCGTCAGGCACCCGCGCGTCACGGCTCGCGGTGAGGTGCACCGTGATGCCGAGTGCAGCCATCGCCCAGACGATCACCGGGCTCGAGGGCAGGTCGGTGACGAGCGACACGCCGAGCCCGACGACGTAGCTCGCGATCGCAACGAGGTAGCCGAGCGTGAGTTGCCGGCCCCGGCCGTGCCGATAGGTCGCGAGCGCGGGCACGATCAGCGTGGTGAACACCAGGTAGACGCCGACCAGCTGGACCGATTGCGTCACCATCAGCGAGAACAGCACGTAGAAACCGATGTGTCCGATCCGCTCGCGCCAGCGGAACCACACCAGCAGGAAGATCGCCGTGAGGATCGCCGCTCGCAGCAGCTGCCCGGTGGATACCCAGAGGATCTGTCCGGCGAGCAGGTCCTTGAGTTCCTCGCCGCCGTGCGGATTGTTGGCCAGCAGCAGGATCTGCGCGGTCGAGGCCAGCACGAACAGGACGCCGATCAGGGCTTCCTGCACCTCGGGCCGCCGGCGCTCGGTCCAGGTGAGCAGCAGCGCGCCGAGCAGGGCGGCAGTCACCGCCGCGACCTGCGTCTGCCAGCCGCCGAGTTCCAGGCCGAAGGCACCTGAAGCGATCACGCCGAGCCCCGCGACCTGCGCGATGGCGAGGTCGATGAACACGATGCCGCGCCTGAGCACCTGCTGGCCGAGCGGGACGTGCGACAGGACGACCAGCACGCCGGCCACGAGGGCCGGCCACAGGATGCTCAGGTCGGCAGAGAACGCGTTCATCGCGCTGCCGCCACGAGGAGCCTCTGCAGGGTGTCGTCGAACAGGCCGAAGAGATCCGCAGCCTCTGCGGTGCCGCCGACGGAGAAAGGCAGCGTGACCACGGGCGCATGGATGCGCTCGGACAGCCACTCGGCCGCCCGCGGGTTGTTGTAGGCATTGCGCAGGATCATGCGCGGCGGCGACGCGGCAAGCTTCGTCACGAGGCCCGCCAGGTGGCCCGCGCTCGGCGGCACTCCGGGCTTGGGTTCGATGGCCGCAAGCTCCTGCAGGCCCAGCCAGTGCACGAGGTAGACCTGGTCGCGATGCATCACCACCACCGGCACGCCCCGGAGGGGCTTGGCCTGTTCCGACCAGCGCGCCATCGCTTGCTGCCAGCGCGCCTGGAAGTCGGCACCGCGGGAACGGTAGTACGCCGCGTGCGGCGCATCGACCGCCGCGAGGCGCTCGGTGAGCGCCTTCGCGACCGTCGCCACGTTGCGCGGGTCGAGATGCACGTGCGGGTTGCCGAAGGCGTGAATGTCGCCCATCGAGCGATCCACGGTCGTCGGGACCTCGAGCAGGCGCAACGCCGAGCTTGCCTCGAAGTGTCCGGGTGCGCCCGCTTGAATTCGCGGGTTGCCGGACTCCTGCAACAGCACCGGCAGCCAGCCCACCTCGAGGTCGGCGCCATTGGCGACGAGCAGGTCCGCCGTGCGAGCGCGAGCGACGAGGCTCGGCTTGGCATCGACGCTGTGAACGTCCTGCAGGGCGCTGGTCGCCGTGTAGACGTTCACCTGCTCGCCGCCGAGCTCGGTCGCCAGTGCGCCCCAGTCGGCGGTGGTCGCCAGCACCTTGATCGCGGCCTCGGCGGGCAGCCCGGGCAGGAGCGCCAGCGCAAGGCAGAGGGTCCGGATGAGTCGGGTCATGGCCGGTCTCCTAGAACTTGTGGGCGCCGTGGGCGCCGATGGCGACGATGTACTGGATGAGCAGCTGCCGGTCGGTCTCGGCATCGCGCGCATCGTCCCAGGCGTACTGGGCGCGCAGGCGCGAGAACTCGCTCAGGCTCCAGTCGACCATGGCGCTCAGGCGGCTCGGCGAGGCCGGCAGCAGCAGCGGGAAATCCGCCGCCTGCAGCGCACCGCTGCGCACGAGGTCGATGCGCGTGGAGCCCGGGTCGAGTTCGTCGTAGCGCAGCCCGGCGCGCCAGCGCGGCAGGAACTGGTAAACGCCCTGCACGTACCAGCCGGATTGCCGGCTGCGGTAGCCGTCGCTGAGGCTCGCGCCGTCGACGTCGAAGGCGAGGTCACCGTCCTCGGTGCGGTGCATGTACTCCGCCTGCAGCTTCAGCAACCGGCGCCGCGCATCGCCCGTCGGCGTCCACTTCAATACGGCATCGGCGATCCAGGTCTGCGAGCTGCCCGTGAAGGCGTTGACGACCGGGTTGCCGAGGCTGTCGAGGTCGTCGTAGGCGCGGTCCTCGGCATCCTGGTCGAGCCATGAGAGGCCGGCGCGCCAGCCGATCGAGTCGCCCAGGTCGCCGCCCGCATGCGCGAAGAGCGCGACGCCGTTCAGTCCGTTACCGCCGGTTCGCGTGCCGGGGAACCCGCTGCCGTTGCCCGTCTCGGCGCCGAGTTCGAGGAAGAGGTCCGTGGGCGCAAGCCATTTCACCTGCACGCCGTCCTGAGCGTACTGCCCGCCGAAGAAGGCCTGGTAGGCGAGCGGCTGGTCGACGAAATCCCAGGCGTGGGCGTGGAGCTCGTTCAGGTAGCCGAGACCCGAGTAGAAACGACCGCCCTTGACCGTGAGGCCCGCGGGCAGCGCGCTGGTGCGAAAGAAGGCTTCCTCGACGCCGATCTCGTTCTCGGGCGACAGCGCGGCGGTCAGGCCGGCGGTGAAGTAGGGATCGACGCTGCCCGTGACCGTGACCTCGGACTCACCGAGGTTGAAGCTGCGCTCCCCGGGACCGATCTCGCCGCCGCTCGGCATGAAGCCGGCGAAGTGGTAATCGCCCGGATCCTCCGACAGGTCGGCATAGGTGCCGGTGAGAATCGCCGAGATGGCCGGATTGAACGCCGACGAATTGCGCGGCGGTGCGGCGGCCGGCGCCGGGGGTGGCGGCTCAGCCGCGACCGTGGCGGCGGCCGGCGCCGCCGACTCGAGCTGGTCGATCCGGGTCTCGAGCGCCGCCACGCGCTCCGCGTACTGGGCCTTGAGCTCGGCAATTTCCGCGCGCAGCGCGGCGACATCGTCCGCCTGCGCCGCGTGCCCGCAGGCGGGCAGCAGCGCCGTCGCGACGGCGACGGTCGCAACGAACCGGGAAACCTGTTCCATGGAGAGTGCCTCGTCGATCAATGGCAATGCGGCCCGCAGGCGGCCGGGCTCGATCAAGCGAATTGCCGATCAACGAGGAGGAGCGCGGGATCGAAAGGCGGGGTGGCGTGCACGTTCGACGGTCGGGGCCGTGGCGGCGACCGGCAGGGTGCCCGGCGCCAGGCAGGCCAGGAACAGTGCGACGGCAACGCCCCCGGCCACGACCAGCAACGGCGCGTGCGACACGCAGTCCATGCAGAGCTGGCTGTGCTGGCCGGGCAGTGCCGGCCCATCCGGGCCGCCGGGCAGGTGGCGCAGCACATGCACCTGGGCCACCGACTGCACGAACAGGAACGCAAGCAGCGCGATCGCGACGAGCGTCGTTCGCCCAGGGATTCCCGGGATCCGCAGTCCAGCCATGCCCCGGATACTACCGAAAAGCGTCCCGCCGCGCCCACCGGCCACGTCGCGGCACGGTTGCCGCTATCCTAGCCATCCGATTCGCGACGCAACGACGTGACCCATGGGCAAGCCGCAGAATTCCAACGCCAGACGCAGCCTCTACCCTGCCATCGAGCCGTACCGCAGCGGCCGGCTGCGCGTCTCGCCGGTCCACGAGATCTACTGGGAGGAATCCGGCAACCCGCGCGGCAAGCCCGCGGTGTTCGTGCACGGCGGGCCCGGGGCGGGCTCGAGCCCGCAGGCGCGGAGCTTCTTCGACCCGAAGCGCTACCGCATCGTGGTGTTCGACCAGCGCGGCTGCGGCCGCAGCCGGCCGCACGCGAGCCTCGAGGACAACACCACCTGGCACCTCGTGGCGGACATGGAGCAGCTGCGCGAGCACTTACGTATCGAGCGCTGGCTGGTGTTCGGCGGCTCGTGGGGCTCGACGCTCGCGCTCGCCTACGCCGAGGCGCACCCGAAGCGCGTCAGCGAACTCGTGCTGCGCGGCATCTTCATGCTGCGCAAGGCGGAGATCGACTGGTTCTACCAGCAGGGTGCGAGCGCGATCTTCCCCGACCGCTGGGAGGGCTACCTCGCCGCGATCCCGAAGCGCGAACGCGGCGACCTCGTGGCCGCCTACCACCGGCGCCTCACCTCGAGCAACCGCGCCACGCAGCTCGCCGCCGCCCGCGCGTGGTCCATCTGGGAGGCCGCCACCAGCTTCCTGCACACCAACGAGGACAACGTCGACAAGTGGGGCGAGGAGGAATTCGCGATCGCCGTGGCGCGCATCGAGTGCCACTACTTCGTGAACAAGGGATTCCTGGAGCGCGAGGACCAGCTGCTGCGCGGCGTGCGTCGCATCCGACACATCCCCGCGGTGATCGTGCAGGGCCGCTACGACGTGGTCTGCCCGATGCAGACCGCCTGGGACCTGCACCGCGCCTGGCCGGAGGCTGACTTCCGCGTCGTCCCCGACTCGGGTCACTCCGCGCTCGAGCCCGGCATCACGCACGAGCTCGTGGGCGCGACCGACCGCTTTGCGCGCGCTAGAGCGACGCCAGGCGACGCAGCACGAGGTCCGCGAGGTCGCGCGCCATCGCCTCGCGCAGCACGTCCTCCTCGTGGCCCTTCGCGAGCAGCTGGCTCTCGTCGAAGCTGAAATTGCGGGTGAGCTCGAGGCGCTGCTCGGGCACCGCCTCCTGCCCGCCGCGATCCACCGAGTACTCCACGACGTACTGGATCTCGAACTCCGTGGGCGTATTGCGCGCCGACACGGCGAGCACGCGCCGGCTCGAGCGGTCGGTCCGCACCCGGATCACGGCATCGGCCTCGCCTGCCGACCGGGCGAGCCCGGCGCCGTTGCGCTCGAGCCCGCGGCGCAGCTCGACGGCGAAGGGCGAGAGGTCGTCGCGCGCCGACACGTACACGCGGCCGAGGTCCTCGGGGAGACTCTCCGCACCCTGCAGGCGGAATCCGCAGCCGGCGAGCAGCGCGAGCGCGAGGCAGGCGAGGAGCGCCGGCAGGGCCCGTGGAAGCACGATGCTCACACCACCACGTTGGCGAGCTTGCCGGGCACGTACACGAACTTGCGCAGTGCACGGCCCTCCATGAAGCGCTGCACGTTGGGATCCGCGAGCGCCGCCTCGCGCACCGTCGCCTCGTCGGCGCCGGCGGGCACCGTGACGCGGCCGCGCAGCTTGCCGTTCACCTGGACGACCACCTCGACGCTGTCGCGCTCGAGTGCCTGCGCGTCGGGCACGGGCCAGCGCTCGTCCACGAGGGCGCCCGCGTGGCCGAGCTCGCGCCACAGCGCGTGGCAGGCGTGCGGCACGACCGGCGAGAGCATGAGGACCACGAACTCGAGCGCCTCCTGCATCACCGCCCGCCCCTGCGGCGAGCGGTCCTCGCTGCGGCCGAGCGCGTTCATCAGCTCCATGACCGCGGCGATCGCCGTGTTGAACGTGCGGCGCCGGCCGAGGTCGTTCGTGACCTTGGCGAGCGTCTCGTGCACCTGCCGGCGCAGCCCGCGCTGCGCGTCGTCGAGCGCGGCCACGTCGAGTGCCGGCGCGGCGCCTTGCGCCGACGTGCTGGTGCACGGCCTTCCACAGCCGCTTCATGAATCGGAACGCGCCCTCCACGCCCTCGTCGGACCACTCGAGCGTCTGCTCGGGCGGCGCCGCGAACATCATGAACAGGCGGGCCGTATCCGCGCCGTAACGCGCGACCAGCCTGTCGGGGTCCACGCCGTTTCCCTTGGACTTCGACATCGTGCCGATGCCGTCCGACTCCACGGGCTCGCCGTCGGCGCGCAGCACCGCACCGACACGGGTGCCCTTCGCGTCCACCTGCACGTCGACGTCGGCGGGGTTGAAGTAGACGATGCGGCCGGTCGCCGGCTTGCGATAGAAAATCTCGTTCAGGACCATGCCCTGCGTCAGCAGGTTGCTGAACGGCTCGTCGAGCGTCGTGAGGCCGAGGTCGCGCATGACGCGCGTCCAGAAGCGCGAGTACAGCAGGTGCAGGATGGCGTGTTCGATGCCGCCGATGTACTGGTCCACGGGCAGCCAGTACGCGGCGCGCCGGTCCACCATCGCCGCATCGTTGCCGGCGCTGGCGAAGCGGAAGTAATACCAGGACGAATCCACGAAGGTGTCCATGGTGTCCGTCTCGCGGCGGGCCGCTCCGCCGCACTTCGGGCAGCTGCACTTCAGGAACGACTCGCTCCTGGCGAGCGGGTTGCCGCTGCCGTCGGGCACGAGATCCTCGGGCAGCACGACGGGCAGCTGCTCGTCCGGCACCGGCTGCACGCCACAGGTCGTGCAGTGGATCAGCGGGATCGGGCAGCCCCAGAAGCGCTGGCGGGAGATGCCCCAGTCGCGCAGGCGCCAGTTGACGCGGCGCTTGCCCGTGCCCTGCGCCTCGAAGAACTTCGCATAGGCGTCGAACGCTTCCTCGAACTCGAGCCCGTCGAAGCGCCCCGAATTGATGAGGCGGCCGTGCCCGGTGAACGCGCCCGCCTCGATGTCCGGCAGGCTGCCGTCGAGCGGCTGCACCACGGGGTGGATGCGCAGGCCGTAGCGGCGCGCGAACTCCCAGTCGCGCTGGTCGTGGGCGGGCACGGACATCACCGCGCCGGTGCCGTAGCTCATCAGCACGAAGTTCGCGACCCAGATCGGCACCCGCTCGCCGGTGATGGGATGGATGGCGTGGAGGCCGAGCGGCATGCCGCGCTTCTCCATGGTCTCGAGCGCGGCTTCGGTGACGCCGGTGCGCTGGCACTCGGCCAGGAAGGCCTGCAGGTCGGGGTTGCCCTCGGCCGCGCGCTGGGCGAGCGGGTGCTCGGCGGCGACCGCCATGTAGGTCACGCCGCAGAGCGTGTCCGGCCGCGTGGTGTAGATGCCGAGCGTGCCGCCGCCGTCGACCTCGAACTCGATCTCGACGCCCTCGGAGCGGCCGATCCAGTTGGCCTGCATGAGACGCACGCGCTCCGGCCAGCCGGGCAGGCGGTCGAGCGCGTCGAGCAGGTCCTGCGCGTAGTCGGTGATGCGCAGGTAGTACATCGGGATCTCGCGCTTCTCGACGAGCGCGCCGGTGCGCCAGCCGCGGCCGTCGATCACCTGCTCGTTGGCGAGCACGGTCTGGTCCACCGGATCCCAGTTGACGACGCCGGTCCTGCGGTAGGCGATGCCCTTCTCGAGCATGCGCAGGAACAGCCACTGGTTCCAGCGGTAGTACTCGCGGCGTGCAGGTGGCGACCTCGCGGCTCCAGTCGATGCCGAAACCCAACGACTTCAGCTGCCGCTTCATGTAGGCGATGTTGTCGTAGGTCCATTTCCCCGGCGGCACGCCGTTCGCCATCGCGGCGTTCTCGGCGGGCAGGCCGAACGCGTCCCAGCCCATCGGCTGCAGGACGTTGTAGCCCTGCATGCGCATGTAGCGCGTGATGACGTCGCCGATCGTGTAGTTGCGCACGTGGCCCATGTGCAGGCGCCCGCTCGGGTACGGGAACATGCACAGGCAGTAGTACTTGGGCCGGGACGGATCCTCGGTGACCGTGAAGGCGCCCTGCGCCTCCCAGTCGGCCTGGGCGCGGGACTCGAGGTCGGCGGGATCGTAGCGTTCCTGCATGGGGCGGCCGGGGAGCTGTGGAGCCCGCAAGGATACCCGAGGGGCTAGGGTGCGGGCAGCGGCGCGGTGACGAAGCGCGCGACACCGCCGTCCACCCGGCGCTCGAGCGCACCGAGCCCGAGCAGGTAGTTCAGGTGCGCCACGGCCTCGCCCACCGCCAGCAGCCGGTGGAAGCCGCGCGGCACGCGACGGAACATCACCGGCAGCACCTCGAAGGCCGTGCGCGGCTCGACACAGAACTCGCGCAGCGCGTCGAGCTGCTGGTGGTGGTGCCCCGCGAGGTCGGCGAGGCGGCGGTGCAGCCCGCGGAACGGACGTCCGTGCGAGGGCAGGACGATCGTATCCGGGTGGCAGGCGCCGAGCCGGTCGAGCGAGGCGAGGAACTCGCGCAGCGGGTTGGCCTCCGGGGCCGAGGACAGCACGCTCACGTTGGGCGAGATGGCCGGCAGCACCTGGTCGCCGCTCACCAGCAGCTGGCGCTCCGCGTCGTGCAGGCACAGGTGGCCGCGGCAGTGGCCGCCGGTCTCGACCACGCGCCAGGATCCACCGCCCAGCCTCGAGCACGTCGCCGTCGCACGGGCTCGCCGCGAGCGCCGGCAGGCCGCCGTACCAGCCGCGATGGTCGCCGCGAGCTGGAGCCGCACCGGGCGGCACGTCCACGCCGTGCGACTGCAGGAACCCGGCAATGCGCTCCGCGAGCGCCTCGGGCGCCGTGGCGAGGAACTCGCCGGCCGAGCGATGCGCGTAGGCGGACATCCAGACCGCGGCGCCGTGACGCGCCGCGAGCCACGGCGCGAGGCCCATGTGGTCGGGGTGATCGTGGGTGACGAAGATGCGCCGCAGCGGCCGGCCGCCGAGCGTGCGCTCCTCGAGCCGCAGCCAGGCCTCGCGGCACACCTGCTCGGCCATGCCGGTGTCCACCAGCAGCCAGCCGTCGCCGTCCTCGAGCAGCCATACGTTGATGTGGTTGAGTTCCATCGGCAGCGGGATGCGCAGCCACCGCACGCCGTCGGCCAGCGGCTGCGACTCACCCGGCTCCGGCGGCTCGAGCGGCAGGTACACGAGCTCGTGCGGCGGCGGCGGATACCGCTCGCCCTCGCGGGTGATCGACCCGCCTCGCCCCGTCATTTCGGCGACACCCCCGAGCGTCGCCACCGTCCTGGTCGCCACAGCCCGGCGGCGAGTCCAAACGCCACGAGCGCGAGCACGGGCGCGTTGCCGAATCGCACGTAGGGCGTGAGGCCGACGCGCGGCTCGACGGTCCCCGTGAGCACGCCCGGCTGGAACTGCGGCAGCGTCCCCTGCAGCGCGCCGTCGTGCGCGATCAGCGCCGTCATGCCGTCGTTGGTGGCGCGCAGCATCGGTCGCCCGGTCTCGAGCGAGCGCATGCGGCTGATGTCGAGGTGCTGGTGGGGCGCGGTCGAGTCGCCGAACCAGGCGTCGTTGGTGACGTTGACGAGCAGCGTCGCGCGGCGCGCGAGCGCGAGCTGCTCGGCGGCGTAGGCGTCCTCGTAGCAGATGGTCGGCGCAAGCTGCTCGCCGCCGGCCGCGAGCGGCGCCTGGTCCCGGGCGCCGGGCACGAAGTCCGAGTACGGCAGGTTCATCAGCCGCAGCCAGTCGCGCACGGCGGCGGGCACCGGGAAAAACTCCCCGAAGGGCACGAGGCGCCGCTTGTCGTACCACTGCTCCGAGGCGCCGAGTGCAACCATCGCGTTGTGGAAGGCGCCGGTGGCCGGATCCCGCCGCAGCAGGCCCATGACCACGTCCGACCCTTGCGCGCGGGCCGTTGCGTGCAGGCTCTCGAGATAGTCTCGGAGGTCGCTCTCGAGCGCCGGCAGCGCGGCCTCGGGCCAGACGATGATGCCGGCCCCGAGGTGCGGGATCGTGAGATCGGCGTACAGGTCGAGGGTCCGGTCGCGCTGGCCCGGCTCCCACTTCATGGACTGCGGCACGGCGCCCTGCACCAGCGCCACCGTGACGCGCGTGCCGCGCGCCTCGGTCCACCGGGCGCGCTCGAGCGCCGCCCCGGCGAGCCCGACGGCCGCGATGAAGACGGCCGCGGCGATCCGCGCCGGCCGGTCGCCGAGCAGCAGCGCGACGAGCGCGCCGGCGATGACGGCGACGGCGAGGCTCGTGCCGTACACGCCCACGAGCGGGGCGAAGCCCGCGAGCGGCGTGTCGAGCTGCGTGTAGCCGAGCGCGAGCCACGGAAAGCCGCTCAGGAACCAGCCGCGGAACCACTCGACCAGCACCCAGCCGGCGGGCAGCAGCAGCAGCCATCGACGCGCGCCCGACCGCGCACCCCAGCGCGCCACGGCCCAGCCGAGCGCGGCCGTGTAGCTGCCCATGATCGCGACCAGCCCGAGCATGAGGACGGCCGCAATCCACAGCGGCGCGCCGCCGACGAGGTGGATGCTGTGGTAGAGCCAGTAGGTACCGGCGAGGAACGTGCCGCCGGTGAACAGGAAGCCGCGCCAGGCGGCGCTGCGCGGCGTGGCACCCTGCCAGAGCAGGAACAGCACCGCCGGGCAGAGGAACGCGAGCGGCACGAGCGCGGCCGGCGCAAAGGCGAGCGCGAGCGCGGCGCCCGCGGGCGCCGCGAGCCACTGCCCGCGCCGGGCGAGGAAGTCGGATAGCGGCTGCATCACGGGACGGCCCTGCCCGGCGCCCGGCGCGCCGGTCGGCGGCGTCCTCAACCGGCCCCGGGCGACTTGAGCTCGATCTCGCCCGGCGTGGTCACGCGCAGGGTCTCGATGCGGCGCCGGTCGGCGCGCTGGACCTTGAGCTCGAGGCCGCCGATCTCGATCGCCTCGCCGCGGCGGGGCATGCGGCCGAGTTCGTGCAGCACGAGCCCGCCGATGGTGTCGAACTCCTCGTCCAGGAAGCGCGTGCCGAAGGTCTCGTTGAACTCGTCGATGCGCGTCAGCGCGGGCACGCTGAAGGTGCGCTCGCCCTCGCGCCGGATGCCCTCGCCCTCGTCGATGTCGTACTCGTCGCCGATGTCGCCGACGATCTGCTCGAGCACGTCCTCGATGGTCAGCAGTCCCGACACGCCGCCGTACTCGTCCACCACGATCGCCATGTGGTTGTGGCTGACCCGGAATTCCTTGAGCAGCACGTTGAGCCGCTTGCTCTCGGGGATGAACACCGCCGGGCGCAGGCACTCGCGGATGTCGAACTGCGCGCCTTCGTCCTGCGCGAAGTAGCGCAGCAGGTCCTTCGCGAGCAGGATGCCCGCGACCTCGTCGCGGTCCTCGCCCACCACCGGGAAGCGGGAGTGGCCGGACTCGATCACGACGGGGAGGATCTTCTCGGGCGGATCGTCGCGCTGCACCACGACCATCTGCGAGCGCGGCACCATCACGTCGCGGACCTGGATCTCCGAGACCTGCAGCACGCCCTCGAGCATCGCGAGCACGTCGGTGTCGATGAGGCCGCGCTCACGCGCGTCCTCCAGCACGCCGGTCAGCTGCTCGAGGTCGCGCGGCTCGCCCGACAGCGATTCAACCATGCGCCGCAGCCAGCTGCCCGGCGGCGCGGAACGATCTTCACTCATGTGTCGCGCAGGATGACCGGTCGATAGGGATTCTGATACCCGAAACCGCGCAGGATTTCCACCTCGAGGCCCTCCATGGCCTGCGCCTGTCGCGGTGTCTCGTGGTCGTAGCCGTGCAGGTGCAGGACCCCGTGCACGACCATGTGGGCCCAGTGGGCGGCCGGCGGCTTGCGCTGCACGCGGGCCTCGGCCGCCACGACGGCGGCACAGATCGCGAGGTCGCCGAGCGAGCCGGCGAGCGCCCGCTCGGTGGCGGAGGCGGGAAAGGACAGCACGTTGGTCGGCTTGTCCTTGCCGCGATATTCGCGGTTCAGGCGGCGGCTGGCGCGTGCGCCGACGACGCGGATGCAGATCGTGGGCGTCGCCGGGCCGTGCCCCGCGCGCCCCGCAAGCTGGCCTCGCTGGGCACGCCGGGCCGGCCCGCCGCGCGCCAGCGCCGCGCCGTGCGCCGCCGACGCCCAGCGGCCCAGGGCCGCGGCCGCCGGCACCCACGGCCGGCGGGCCGCGAACTGCGTCTCGACGCGCAGGCGTCCGCGCTGCGACACCGCACTCATGCCTCGGGCCCCGGATCGGGCGACTCGCGCTCGTAGGCCTGCACGATGCGCTGCACCAGCGGATGGCGCACCACGTCGTGCGCGTTGAAGAACGTGAAGGCCACGCCCTCGACGCCGCGCAGCACCGCGATCGCGTGGCGCAGGCCCGAGCGCTGCTGGCGCGGCAGGTCCACCTGCGTGATGTCGCCCGTCACCACGGCCTTCGAGCCGAAGCCGAGGCGCGTCAGGAACATCTTCATCTGCTCGACGGTGGTGTTCTGCGCCTCGTCGAGGATGATGAACGAATCGTTGAGCGAGCGGCCGCGCATGAAGGCGAGCGGCGCCACCTCGATGACCTGCCGCTCGACGTTCCGCGCGACGCGGTCGAAGCCCATCATCTCGTAGAGCGCGTCGTACATCGGTCGCAGGTACGGGTCCACCTTCTGCGCGAGGTCGCCGGGCAGGAAGCCGAGCCGCTCGCCCGCCTCCACCGCCGGCCGCACCAGCACGATGCGCCGCACCGAGCCCGAGTGCAGCGCCTCCACGGCGCTCGCCACCGCGAGGTAGGTCTTGCCCGTGCCCGCCGGGCCGATGCCGAAGGTGAGGTCGCTGGCGCGGATGTTGTCGAGGTACTGGCGCTGGTTGGGGCCGCGGCCGCGGATGCCGCCGCGCTGGGTCTGGACGATCACGTCCCCGCCGCTGCCCGGCCCCGCCGCGGGCGCGTCCGTCTCGCCCGCGACCGGGAAGCCGAGTTCCTGGACGCACAGGTGCACGCGCGCCGGCGACATCGCCTCGCTCGCCGACAGCTCGAACATGCGCGCGAGCACGGCGTGCGCGTTGTCCACGACGGCTGCCGGCCCGAGCACCTGCAGGCGGTGGCCGCGGCGGCGCACCTCCACGCCGAGGCGCTCCTCGACGTGGCGCAGGTTCTGCTCCATCGGCCCCGCGAAGTTGCCGAGCCGCGCGTTGTCGGCAGCCTCGAGCGACAGTTCGCGCACGGCGACCTCCCCGGTCACGCGATGCTCCGCTCAGGTACGCGCTCGGGTAGGGCGAGCCGGCCGCGCAGCGAGTTGGCGAGCGCCTCGGTGACCGCACGTCCGTGAAGCGGCCGATCAGCGACGCCGGGCCGTCGAAATTCACCCAGCGGTTGTTCTCGGTGCGGCCGGCGAGCTGTCGGGAATCCTTCTTCGACGGTCGCTCGACCAGCACGCGCTGCACCGAGCCCACCATGCCGCGGCTGATCGAGAGCGAATGCGCGTCGATGTGCGCCTGCAACCGCTCGAGGCGAGCGTGCTTCACGGCGTGCGGCACGTCGTCCGGCACCGAGGCCGCGGGCGTGCCCGGCCGGCGGCTGTAGAGGAAGCTGAAGCTCTGGTCGAAGCCGATTTCCTCGATCAGCGCCATGGTGGCCTCGAAGTCGCGGTCGGTCTCGCCGGGGAAGCCGACGATGAAGTCGGACGACACGCTGATGTCCGGGCGCGCCTCGCGCAGCCGGCGGATCTTCTGCTTGTACTCGAGCACCGTGTGGCCGCGCTTCATCAGCGCGAGGATCCGGTCGGAGCCGCTCTGCACGGGCAGGTGCAGGTGGTTGGCAAGCTGTGGAATGTCGCGGTAGGCCTCGATCAGGCTGTCGCGGAACTCGACGGGGTGCGAGGTCGTGAAGCGGATGCGCTCGATGCCGGGCACCCCGGCCACGAAGTAGATCAGCGCGGCGAGGTCGGCCGTGCCGCCGCCCTCGAGCGGGCCGCGATAGGCGTTCACGTTCTGCCCGAGCAGCGTGATCTCGACCACGCCCTGTACGGCCAGTGCGCGGATTTCATCCAGCACCGGCGCGACGGGCCGGCTCACCTCCTCGCCGCGCGTGTAGGGCACGACGCAGAAGGTGCAGTACTTGCTGCAGCCTTCCATGATCGACACGAACGCCGTGGCCCCCGACGCCCGCGGCTCGGGCAGGCGGTCGAACTTCTCGATCTCGGGGAAGCTCACGTCCACCACCGCACGCCCGTCCGAGCGCAGCTTCTCGAGCATCGCCGGCAGTCGGTGCAGCGTCTGCGGCCCGAACACCAGGTCCACGAACGGCGCGCGCTCGGTGATGCCCTCGCCCTCCTGGCTGGCCACGCAGCCGCCCACGCCGATGATCACGCCGGGCCGCGCCAGCTTGAGCAGGCGCCACTTCCCGAGCAGCGAGAACACCTTCTCCTGCGCCTTCTCGCGCACCGAGCAGGTGTTGAGCAGCAGCAGGTCCGCGGTGCCCGGGTCGTCGGTGGGCTCGTACCCGCCGGCCGAGCGCAGCACGTCCGCCATGCGGGCGGAGTCGTACTCGTTCATCTGGCAGCCGTGGGTCTTCAGGTAGACGCGGGGCATGGCGGTCGGGGCGGGACGGGGGCGCTATCGTAGCGGCTCCGCCGGGTTTTTGCCGGGACCGCGACAGCGACCGCCGGCGCGGGGTAATCTGCCGCGCGAACCCGAAGCAGACGAGGTGAAGCATGAAACTGCGTGTCAACGGCACCGAACACGAGGTGGCCGCCCCCGCCGACATGCCGCTGCTGTGGGTCCTGCGCGACCTGCTCGGGCTGACCGGCACCAAGTACGGCTGCGGCATCGCCCAGTGCGGCGCCTGCCTCGTGCACGTGGACGGCCGGCCCCGCAAGTCCTGCATGACCACGGCGGGCTTTGCCGAGGGCAAGTCGGTCACCACCATCGAGGGCCTGTCGAAGGACGGCGGCCCACGCGGTGCAGCGGGCCTGGGCCGAGCTCGACGTCGTGCAGTGCGGCTACTGCCAGTCGGGCCAGATCATGGCGGCGGCCTCGCTGATTGCGGCCAACCCGCGGCCCACGGACGCAGGACATCGACACCGCGCTCGAGGGACAGATCTGCCGCTGCGGCACCTATCCGCGCATCCGGGCCGCCGTGCATCGTGCGGCGGAACTGAGCCGGGAGGCGCAATCATGAGCGCCCCGGCCGACCCGACGCGCCGCGAATTCCTGCGCAAGGCGGCGCTGTCCGCCGCGGGACTCGTGATCGCCTTCCACGTCCCGGTGCGCCGACGCGCCTGGGCGGCCGAACCGGCCGTGTCGAAGCCCGCCGCCGCTGCCGCCCGCCAATGCCTTCCTGCGCATCGGCACCGACGACACCGTGACCGTGCTGCTCGCGCACTCCGAGATGGGCCAGGGCATCTGGACCTCGCTGCCGATGCTGATCGCCGAGGAACTCGACGCCGACTGGTCGAGGATCCGCGTCGAGCACGCGCCGGCGGCGCCGGCGTACGCGCACACGACGTGGGGCATCCAGGCGACGGGCGGCTCGACCACCACGTCGTCGGAATTCGATCGCTACCGGCAGGTGGGCGCCACGGCGCGGGCGCTGCTGGTGCAGGCCGCGGCGCAGCGTCTCGGCGTCGTGCCCTCCGCCTGCCGCACCGAGAACGGCGCGGTCGTGGCCGGCGACCGTCGCCTGCGCTACGGCGAACTCGCGGCGGCGGCCGCTGCGCTGCCGGCGCCCGAGACGGTCACGCTCAAGGATCCGAAGGACTGGAAGATCATCGGCAAGCCGACCCGGCGCCTCGACACGCCCGAGAAGGTGGACGGCAGTGCCGTGTTCGGCCTCGACGTGCGATTCGACGGACTCCTCACCGCGGTGGTCGCGCGCAGTCCCACCTTCGGCGGGCGCATGAAGTCGTTCGACGACACGGCGGCGCGGGCCGTGCCGGGCGTGCGCAAGGTGGTGGCAGTGCCGAGCGGCGTGGCCGTGGTGGCCGATCACTTCTGGGCGGCCGAGGCGGGGCGCGAGGCGCTCAAGGTCGAGTGGGAGCCCGGTCCCGGTGCACCACTCGACAGCACGGCGATGCTTGCCGAGTTCCGGCGGCTCGCCGACCAGCCGGGCAGGGTCGCGGCGAGCGCGGGCGATGCGCCCGCCGCCGTCGCAGGCGCGAAGCAGACCATCACCGCCGACTACGTCGTGCCCTACCTCGCGCATGCGGCGATGGAACCACTCAGCTGCACCGTGCGGCTCGGGCCACAGGAATGCGAGATCTGGACTGGAACTCAGTTCCAGACGCTGGACCAGATGGCCGCGGCGCGCATTGCCGGCCTCAAGCCTGAGCAGGTGACGCTCCACACCACCTTCCTGGGAGGCGGATTCGGCCGCCGCGCGACCCCGACCTCGGACTTCGTGAGCGAGGCCGTGCACGTGGCAAAGGCGGCGGGCGCACCGGTCAAGACCGTGTGGACGTCGCGAGGATGACATGCGCGGCGGCTATTACCGGCCCATGTACCTGCATCGCGTCCGTGTCGCGCAGGGCGACGACGGGCTGCCGACCGCGTGGGACCACGTGATCGTCGGCCAGTCCATCCTCGCCGGCACTCCCTTCGCATCGGAGTTTGGTCGCCAGCGGCGTCGATCCGTCCTCGGTCGAGGGTACCGCTGATTCACCGTATCTGAAGAAGATCCCGAACCACCGCGTGCAGTTGCACGACTACCAGTGCGCGATCCCCGTGCTGTGGTGGCGCTCGGTCGGGCACAGTCACACCGCGTTCGTCATGGAAACGCTCGTGGACGAGCTGGCGCGAGCCGCGGGCGTCGATCCCGTCGCCTACCGCCGCCGGCTGCTCGTCGGCCACCCGCGGCACCTCGGCGTGCTGGAGCTGGCTGCACAGAAGTCGGGCTGGGGTGGCCCGCTGCCCGCGGGCCGCGCACGCGGCATCGCGGTGCACGAGTCCTTCGGCAGCTACGTGGCACAGGTCGCCGAGGTGTCACTCGAGGCCGGTCGCATCCGCGTCCATCGCGTCACCTGCGCAATCGACTGCGGCATCGCGGTCAACCCGCTGACGATCGAAGCGCAGATGGAGTCGGGGATCGCCTTCGGGCTCGGTGCGGCGCTGCACGGCGCGATCACCTTCAAGGACGGCCGGGTGCAGCAGTCGAACTTCGACGACTACCCGGTGCTGCGGCTGCCGGAAATGCCGGCCGTGGTCGTGCACATCGTGCCGAGCACGGAGCGGCCGGGCGGCGTCGGCGAGCCGGGCACGCCGCCGATCGCGCCGGCCGTCGCCAACGCCCTCGCCGCGCTGACCGGCAAGCGACTGCGTGAGCTGCCGCTCCGGCCCGCCTGAGGGCGCCAGCGCCGGACCCGGCAGCCCGCGCGCGGTGGTCGAGGCGGCTCGGGACCTGCACGCTGCGGGCCACGCCTTCGCGCTGGCGATCGTCGTGGAGGCCGAGGGCTCGACCTACCGCAAGCCGGGCGCGCTCGCGCTCGTAGCGGAAGGCGGTTACCGCGTCGGGGTGATCTCGGGCGGCTGCCTCGAGCCGGCGCTCGATGACCTCGGCCGCGCGGCCCTGGCCGCTGCCGCGCCGCGCGACGCCGTGTTCGACACCCGCAGCGACGACGACCTGGTGTTCGGCTCCGGTTCCGGCTGCCGCGGCCGCATGCGCGTGCTGGCGCTGCCGGTCGCGCCGGGGCAGCCCTGCGCGGCGCTGGAGGCGATCATCGCGGGTTTCGATGCGCGCCGGCGCGCTCGGCTCGACCTGGCGGCACTCGCGCCGGCACTGTTCGACGCCGGACACGTCTCGATCAGACCGCCACCACTGCTGCTGCTGCTCGGCGCCGGACCGGAAGCGCCGCCGCTGCTCCGCATCGCGCGGGCGCTCGGCTGGTTCGCCTGGGTGGCCGATCACCGGGACGGTCTGCTCGGGACCGATCGCCTCGTCGAGGCCGACCGGCTCATGCGCGGGCGACCGGCTGCGGCGCTCGCGGAACTCAGCGGCGAGCCCCTCGATGCCGCCGTCGTGATGACCCACCTGGCCGGGCACGACCTCGAGGCACTGCGGTCGCTGGCGGCACGCGAGGTGGATTACGTGGGCCTGCTCGGACCGCCGGCCCGACGTGACGAACTGCTGGCACGGCTCACCGCGGAGGAGCACGCCGCGCTCGGCTCGCGCCTGCGCGCGCCGGTGGGCTTGCCGCTCGGGGGCGAAGGTCCGGAAGCCATCGCGCTCGCGATTGCCGCAGACCTGCAGCGGGCGTTCAGCGGCCTGGAGCGTCCGCGCGCTCGATGACTTCGGCCGCACCGTCGTTCAGGGCCCGGGTTTCACGCTGCGGCCGGGTCAGCGGTGCGGGCTCCGGCGTCGTGAGATTGCCGCGCAGCAGCGCGTGCCCCGCCGTGATGCCGCCCACGACCTGCAGCTCGAGGCGCTCCAGGTCGCGCCGGCGTACGTCCGCCATGGTCTCGGCGACGTCCGCGGCTTCGAAGCCGAGCCCCTGCAGCACCTGCTCGCCGAAGATCATCGCGGACTCGAAGGTCTCGCGCAGCTGGTAGTCGACCCCTGCGGCGATGAGCCGCAGCGAGTGTCCGCGGTCGAACGAGCGCACGTACAGCTTCGCGAGCGGAAATTCGTGCTTCGCGATCGCGACGATCCGGTCCACCGCCTCGGGCACATC
Organism: uncultured Gammaproteobacteria bacterium; assembly: GCA_963754125.1. Classification (GTDB taxonomy): domain Bacteria; phylum Pseudomonadota; class Gammaproteobacteria; order Steroidobacterales; family Steroidobacteraceae; genus RPQJ01. Next base: position 275,253 of record CAVWEX010000002.1, on the reverse strand, counting down.
GGCGCAGACGAGGATCGCATCGGCGACCGCGGCGCCCGATGCGCGCAGCACGTCGAGCCGCGAGCCGTCGCCGTAATAGACCTTGAAGCCGAAGTTGCCGGCCGCGCGGATCATGTCCACGTCGGAGTCGATGATCGACACGTCCACGCCGCGCATCAGCAGCGGCTGGCTCACGACCTGGCCGAACCGGCCGAAGCCGATGATCAGCACGCGGCCGCTGAGGCAGGGCGGCTCATCGACGCCGTCGAGCGACGCCGCCGGCCTCGGCATCAGCCGCCCGAGCAGCAGCACCACGATCGGGGTGAGGGCCATCGAAAGGACGACGATCGCAGACATCACCGCAGCCGCGCGGGCGTCGAATACGCCGGCCGCCAGCGCCGCGGCGTACAGCACGAACGCGAACTCCCCGCCCTGCGCGAACAGCGCGGCACGCTGCACCGACTCGCGGTGATCGGCGCGGAAGGCGCGCGCCACGCCGTAGATGGCGAGCGCCTTGACGACCATGAAGGCCGCGACACCGGCGGCGACCAGCCGCCACTCGGCGGCGACGACGCCGAGGTCGAGCGACATCCCGACCGACAGGAAGAACAGCCCGAGCAGGATGCCTCGGAACGGCTCGATATCCGCCTCGAGCTGGTGGCGGAACGTCGATTCCGACAGCAGCACGCCGGCGAGGAACGCGCCCATGGCCATCGACAGGCCGCCCCATTGCATGAACAACGCGGCGCCCAGCACGACGAGCAGCGCGGCCGCGGTCATCACGTCGCGGCCGCCGAGTGCGGCGACGATCCGGAACATGGGATTCAGGGCCCAGCGTCCGGCCGCAACCAGCGCGCCGACCGCGGCGAGCGCGATCAGCACGGACATCCACGCCGGTTGCGCGGCCTCCTCGCCCGTGCCCTGCGCGAGCGAGAGCAGGGCGATCAGCGCCAGCAGCGGGATGATCGCCAGGTCCTCGAGCAGGAGGATCGACACCGAGCGCTGGCCGGCCGGCGTCGCGGTTTCCCCCCGTTCGTCCAGCATCTTCATGATCACCGCGGTGGACGACAGCACGAAGCCCATCGCACCGATCACCGCGACCGCTGGCGGCCAGCCGAAGGCCACGCCGACCGCGGACAGCAGCGCGCCACACACCAGCACCTGCGCGACGCCGAGGCCGAAGATCTCACGGCGCAGCGCCCACAGCTTGCCCGGCCGCATCTCGAGCCCGATCAGGAACAGGAACAGCACCACGCCGAGCTCGGCGACGTGAAGGATCGCCTGCGGGTCGCGGAACAGTGCGAGGCCGAACGGCCCGATCAGGAGTCCCGCGCACAGGTAGCCGAGCACGGCGCCGAGGCCGAGCTTGCGGAACAGCGGGACGGCGATGACCGCCGCGGCCAGCAGCGCGACTGCGTGACCGAGATCGAGGGCAGCGGCTTCCGTGGCCACGCGCGTCTCCCGCGCCGGAGGACGGCCCGACGGCCGTCAGAACGGGATGTCGTCGTCGAACTCGTCGCGCGAGGTCGACGGCGCCGGGGCGCTGCCTCGTTCGGCCGGCGCCGCGGCACGCGGCTCGGCGCGGGACTCCGTGCCCACGCCGCCGCCGGCGCCTGCTCGGCCCCCGAGCATCTGCATCTCGTTGGCGATGATTTCGGTGGTGTAGCGGTCACGGCCTTCCTTGTCCTGCCACTTGCGGGTGCGCAGGCGGCCTTCGACGTACACCTGCGAACCCTTGCGCAGGTATTCGGCCGCGATCTCGGCGAGGCGGTCGTACATCACGATGTTGTGCCACTCGGTCTGCTCTTTCTGCTCGCCGGTCTGCTTGTCCTTCCAGCTCTCCGAGGTGGCGATGCTGAAGTTCGTGACGGCCTTGCCGCTCGGCATGTAGCGCGTCTCCGGGTCCTTGCCGAGGTTGCCGACCAGGATGACTTTGTTGATTCCGCGTGCCATGGCACCTACCCGCGTGAAGGATGACGTGATCTTAAGGCACCGGGTCACCCCGGCGTAACTCTGCGAATCAGGCGTGTTCCGCCGAATTTGCGGCGCCCGCCGCACCGGGGGCCGCGACCAGCGCCCAAAGCGCCGCGACCGCTGCGGCACCCCAGAACACCCCCGGCAGGCCGTAGCGTCCGAGCAGCACCCCGCCCAGCGCGCCGCCGGCGAACGCGCCGAGGAACTGCGCGGTTGCGAAGATGCCGAGTGCGGCGCCGCGCTCGGCTCCGGGAGCCGCGAGCGTCAGCAGGGCCGGCAGCCTCGCCTCGAGGTAATTGAAGGCAACGAAGAACAGCGTGAGCGCTGCCATCACCACCCAGAACTGCCCGTGCGCCCCCCCGAGCATCGCCTGCGACGCAGCGGCGAGCAGGATCGCAAGCACCAGCAGCACCGGCCCGCGCCGGGTCCGCTCGGTCGCGAGCACGAGCGGCACCATCCCGGCGACCGAGGCCACGAACACCGCGAGGTAGACCTTCCAGTGCCCGGCGGAGGCCAGCCCGAGGTCGTCGACCAGCACCGAGGGCACGGCAAGGAAGGTGGCCGTGATCATGAAGTGCATCGCGAACATGCCGAGGTGCAGCCGCAGCAGCGCGGGCCGTACCGTGAGCTCGTAGAGCCGCGACAGCGGCGGCGCGTCCAGGCCGCTGCGGGCGGGCTCGGTCGGCACTGCGAACACGATCAGCCCGATGCCCGTGAGCGCCATGAGCAGCATCGCGATGAAAATGCCGGGCACGCCGACGGTGGCATCGAGCACCGGCGCGAACACCAGCGAAAGCACAAACGACAGCCCGATGCTGATGCCGATGAGCGCCATCGAACGCGTGCGCACCTCGGGCCGCGTCAGGTCCGCCAGCAGGGCCGTGACCGCGGCCGAAACCGCGCCGGCGCCCTGCAGCGCCCGTGCCAGCGTGAGGGCGGCCAGGGAGTCTGCCATCGCGCCGAGCAGCGAGCCCGCGGCGAACAGCGCGAGACCCACGATGATGACGGGCTTGCGGCCGAGGCGGTCGGACCACCGCCCGAACGGGATCTGCAGCAGCGCCTGCGTCAGGCCGTACGCGCCCATCGCGAGGCCCAGAAGCTCCGGAGAATAGTCCGCCATGCCGTGCGCATAGAGCGCCAGCACCGGCAGCATCAGGAACAGCCCGAACATGCGGGACGCGTAGATCGCTGCGAGCGCGCCGACGGACCGGCGCTCCAGCGGCGAGAGCGCCGGCCGGGGAGTGGAGTCTTTGGTTCGGATTGGCTTTGCCTCGAAAGCTGGCCCTATATTAGCAGGCTGACCGCCAGACGCCCGAGGCCGCCTTCCGTCCATGGACCTGATCCGAATCCGCGGCGCACGCACGCACAACCTCCAGGGCATCGACCTCGACCTGCCTCGCAACCGGCTGATCGTCTTCACCGGCCTGTCGGGCTCGGGCAAGTCCTCGCTCGCCTTCGACACGATCTATGCCGAGGGACAGCGACGCTACGTCGAATCCCTCTCGGCCTACGCCCGCCAGTTCCTCTCCGTGATGGAGAAGCCGGACGTCGACCACATCGAGGGTCTCTCGCCGGCGATCGCCATCGAACAGAAGGCGACCTCCCACAACCCGCGCTCGACGGTCGGCACGGTCACGGAGATCTACGACTACCTGCGCGTGCTCTATGCACGCGCCGGCATACCGCGTTGCCCGGAGCACGGCGAAGAGCTGGCGGCGCAGACGGTGAGCCAGATGGTGGACCAGGTGCTCGCATTGCCGGAGGGCACGGCCGTACTGCTGATGGCCCCGGTGGTGCAGGACCGCAAGGGAGAGCACGCCGAGGCGCTCGAGCACCTCAAGGCCCAGGGTTTCGTCCGGGCGTACGTGGATGGGCGGCTCGTCGAGCTCGACGCTCCACCGCGGCTCGAGCCGCGCCGCCGCCACTCGGTGGACGCGGTGGTGGACCGGCTGCGCGTGCGCCCCGACGCGGCACAGCGGCTCGCCGAGTCGTTCGAGACCGCGCTCGCGCTGTCGCAGGGCGTGGCGCGCGTCGTGTTGCAGGACGACTCGCAACGCCCGCCACTGGTGTTCTCGAGCCGCTACGCCTGCACGAGCTGCGGCTACAGCCTCGCGCGGCTCGAGCCGCGCCTGTTCTCGTTCAACAACCCGACCGGCGCCTGCGGCAGCTGCGGCGGGCTCGGGGTGCAGGAGTACTTCGACCCGGCGCGCGTGGTGGTCAACCCGGCGCTGTCGCTCGCGGGCGGTGCGGTACGCGGCTGGGACCGGCGCAACGCGCACTATTTCCAGCTGATCCAGGCCCTGGCGCGGCACTGCCGCTTCGACATCGAGACGCCGTGGAGCGACCTGCCCGAGGCGGTCCGGCACGTGCTGCTGTGGGGCAGCGGCGATGAGAGCGTCGAGTTCCGCTACTTCGACGCGCGCGGCGGCAGCACGCGGCGCAGCCATCCGTGGGAAGGCATCCTTCCGAACCTCGAGAGGCGCTACCGCGAGACCGAATCCTCGACGGTGCGCGAGGAGCTCGCCCGGTACCGCGGCACCCGCAGCTGCGCCGACTGCGGCGGCAGCCGGCTCAACCTCGCGGCGCGCCACGTGTTCGTCGGCGGGCGCACGCTGCCGCAGCTCGTCGAGCTGCCGATCGCCGAGACGCTGCGGTTCTTCGGCGAGCTGCACGTCGAGGGCTGGCGCGGCGAAGTGGCAGGCCGCCTCGCGCGCGAGATCGCGGACCGCCTCACCTTCCTCGTGGACGTGGGACTCGATTACCTGTCGCTCGACCGCGGCGCGGAGACGCTCTCGGGCGGCGAGGCGCAGCGCATCCGGCTCGCGAGCCAGATCGGGTCGGGGCTCGTCGGCGTGATGTACATCCTCGACGAGCCCTCGATCGGCCTGCACCAGCGCGACAACCAGCGGCTGCTCGACACGCTGGTCCGGCTGCGGGACCTCGGCAACACCGTGATCGTGGTCGAGCACGACGAGGATGCGATCCGCCAGGCCGACCACGTGGTGGACCTCGGCCCCGGGGCCGGCGTCCACGGCGGGCGGATCGTGGCGCAGGGCACGCCGGCCGAGGTGGAGGCCGCGCCCGACTCGCTGACAGGCCAGTTCCTCAGCGGCCGGCGCAGCATCGCGGTGCCGCCGGTGCGCACGCCGGCGCAGCGCGGGCGCGCGCTGCGTGTCATGGAGGCAACCGCCAACAACCTGCGCGGCGTTACCGTGGAGTTTCCGCTCGGCCTGCTTACCTGCGTCACCGGCGTGTCCGGCTCGGGCAAGTCCACCCTGGTGGTGGACACGCTGTATCGCAACGCCGCGGCCTCGCTGCAGGAGTCCGGCGGCGAGTCGGCGTCGTGCCGCGAGGTCCAGGGACTGGAGCAGATCGACCGCGTCATCGACATCGACCAGAGCCCGATCGGTCGCACGCCGCGCTCGAACCCGGCGACGTATACGGGGCTGTTCGGCCCCATCCGCGAGCTGTTCGCGGAGGTGCCCGAGGCGCGCGCGCGCGGCTACGACCCCGGGCGCTTCAGCTTCAACGTGCGTGGTGGCCGCTGCGAGGCCTGCGAGGGCGACGGCGTCATCAAGGTGGAGATGCACTTCCTCCCGGACGCCTACGTGACCTGCGACGCCTGCCGCGGCATGCGCTACAACCGCGAGACGCTCGAGGTGCGCTACAAGGGCCGCAACATCCACGAGGTCCTCGAGATGACCGTCGAGGACGCGGCGGCGTTCTTCCGCAGCGTGCCGGCGCTGCAGTCGCGGCTCAACACCCTGCTCGACGTGGGGCTTTCGTACGTACGCCTCGGCCAGAACGCGACGACGCTGTCGGGCGGCGAGGCGCAGCGCGTCAAGCTCGCGCGCGAACTCGCCAAGCGTGCGACCGGACGCACGCTCTACATCCTCGACGAGCCGACCACCGGCCTGCACTTCCACGACATCGAGCAACTGCTCGGCGTGCTGCTGCGCCTGCGCGACGAGGGCAACACGATCGTCGTGATCGAGCACAACCTCGACGTGATCAAGTCGGCGGACTGGGTGATCGACCTCGGGCCGGAAGGCGGGGTCGGTGGCGGCCACATCGTGGCTGCCGGCACACCCGAGGCGGTGGCCGCCGCAGCCGGTTCGCACACGGGTCGCTATCTTGCCGGCGTGCTGGGCCGGGCGGCGCCGGGTGGCGCGGCGGCCCGCCGCCGGGCTTGACGACGGGCTCAGCCGGGCCGCTCGGGCGGCCTCACGACGCTGCGGAATCGCTGGCGAACCTCGCCGCCTTCGCGGGTTTCCCGGAAGCGGCCGGCGGTCTGCGCGCCGATCACGCGGCGCCAGAAGGCCAGCGCCGGGCGGTTACCGGCGTCCTCGAGCACCTCCCACTCGCCCTCGAAGCGGCTGAACAGCAGCATCGCCGCGTGCGCGCCCACGCCGCGCCGACGTGCGGCGGGCGCCACGAAGAATTCGCTCATGCGGAAGTCCGCGCCGCCGCGCGGCCACTGCCGGCTGGCGCGCGACCAGTGCAAACCCGGCGCGGGCGCCGTCGGCGAGGATCACGAAGGGATGGGCCGCGGGATCGCGGAACCACCCGGCGAGGAAATCGTCGTCGCGGGAGCGCCACTCGGCGGAGACCGGGAAGATGCCGGATCGCGAGGCGGACAGTTCGGACAGGTAATCGCGGTAGGCCGCGCGGATCCAGGCGCGGTCGTCGTCGGAGTCGCGTGCGTCACGGACAGTGACGGTCACGTCGGGTCGTCCTCCTGCGAGCAGGTCCGGGTGCATGCTGCGGCGCCCGGCGGGATCCAAAAGGAAAACGGGCGGGTCCCTTGCGGCACCCGCCCGTCTCGTTCAGCTCAGGCTGATCGCCAGTTACTTGGCGACTTCCTGGATGGCCTCGCCAGTGTCCTCGACGGCTTCGCCGGTCGCCTGCACGGCATCCGAGGCAACCTCGGCAGTGGCGTCGACAGCGTCGCCAGCGGCTTCGGCAGTGGCATCGGCGGCGGCGTCGAGGGCCTCGCCCGTGGCTTCCACGGAAGCGTCGACAGCTTCACCGGCGGCATCGACGGCCTCGGCAGCGGCGTTCGCAGCCTCGTCGGCAGCGGCAGCGGCGGCAGCGGCGGCGTCGTCGGCGGCCTGCACGGCCTCTTCCTTCTTCGCGCAGCCGGCCAGGATCAGGGCGGCCAGGGCGGCGGCAAGTGCGATCTTCGTGTTCATTGAGATGTACCCCAGGGTCAGGTGAAAGACGATTGAACGATCTTTGGCCAATCGGGCCGGACTTCGGGCTTTCGCCCCCGGTCGCGGTGATTGCACGGGGGCCAGTGTAGGGCGCGCCGCCAATATGTCAGCGCCCGGAACTGTCTCCGAATGGCGACAAAGCCCGTGCTTGGGCAAGATGTCGCGATCAAAGCCGCCTCTTCAGGGGTTCGAATCATGCTCGAGGACATCGACCAGCACTTCCCGGCCCACCTCCGCGAGCTGTGCCGTCGCACCGAAGCGGCGCTGCAGGCCGGCGGCTTCGACGCCCTCGTCGTCTACTCGGGCCGCCCCCGGTACGCCTTCCAGGACGACCGGCCCTACCCGTTCGCCGTGAACCCGCACTTCAAGCACTGGGCGCCCATCACCGACGCGCCCGACTGCTTCGTCGCCTGGGCCCCGGGCGACGCCCGGCCGCGGCTCGCCTTCCACCAGCCTGCGGACTACTGGCACCGGCCGCCCGAGCTGCCGGGCGGCGCCTGGCAGGACGAGTTCGACATTTCCATCGTGCGCGAGCCGACCGCAGCCCGACCATTGCTCGAACTCGCTTCGCGGCGCTGTGCGTTCATCGGTGAGTGGCAGCCCGAGTTCGAGAGCTGGGGGTTCGCCGCCGTCAACCCGCCCGCGATGCTGGCGCACCTGCACTACGCGCGCGCGGTCAAGACCCCGTATGAACTCGCGTGCATGCGCCGCGCGTCGGCGCTCGCGGCACGGGGACACGTCGCGGCGCGCGAGGCCTTCCTCGCGGGCGCCTCGGAGTTCGAGGTGCACCTCGCCTACTGCGCGGCGGCCGAATCCCGCGACGACGACCTGCCCTACGGCAACATCATCGCCTTCGACGAAGGCGCAGCGGTGCTGCACTACCAGCACATGGACCGCCGGCACGAGCGCGCCCGGCGATCCTTCCTGATCGACGCCGGCGCGCAGTTCCGCGGCTATGCGAGCGACATCACCCGCACGGTGTCGGGCGGCGACGCCGAGTTCTCGGGGCTGGTGGCCGCCATGGACACGCTGCAGCAGGGCCTGTGCGCGGGCATCCGCGCCGGACGCGACTACCGCGACGTGCACCTCGACGCCCACCGCGCGATCGGCGGGTTGCTTCACGAGGCGGGCATCGTCGGCTGCGATGCCGACACCGCGGTGACCGAGCGCGTCACGAGCGTGTTCTTCCCGCACGGCATCGGCCACCTGCTCGGCCTGCAGGTGCACGACGTGGCGGGGCTCGCTGCGGACGCGTCGGGGACGCGCGAGATTCCCCGGCCCGAGGGCCACCCCTACCTGCGGCTCACGCGCGTGCTCGAGCCCGGCTTCGTGGTGACCGTTGAGCCCGGCGTCTACTTCATCGACCTGCTGCTCGACGAGGCGCGCGCGGACGGGCGCGGACGGCACATTCGCTGGGAGGCCGTCGAACGCCTGAAGCCCTTCGGCGGCATCCGTATCGAGGACGACGTGGCCTGCACCGCGGCCGAGCCGGAGAACCTGACGCGCGACGCGTTCGCCGCGCTGGACTGAGGCGGCTCGGCCGCGCCCCGATCAGCTCTTCTTCAGCAGGTCGCGGATCTCGGTGAGCAGCGCGACGTCGGCGGGCGGCGCCGCGGGGGCGGCCGGCGGAGGCGGCGTCTTGAGCCGGTTGATGGCCTTGACCGCCATGAAGATGGCCGCAGCGATGATCAGGAAGTCGAACGCCGCCTGAAGGAAGGAACCGTACTTGAGCAGCACCGGCTCGCCGGTCGGGCTGGCACCGAGGTCAATCGCCAGGTCGCTGAAACTGACCGCGCCCACCAGCTTCCCGAGTAGCGGCATGACAACGTCGCCGACGAACGACGAGACGATCTTGCCGAAGGCGCCGCCGATCACGACGCCGACCGCCATGTCGACGACGTTGCCCTTCATCGCGAATTCCTTGAATTCCTGCATCACGCTCATGTCGTTGCTCCTGGGTACACAAATGGGAGGAATGCGCGATCTCGCGCCATCGAACGGCCGACGCGACGATACGTGACGGGGTGAAAGAAAGAAGCCGGGGAAGACCCGGCCTCTTTGCGCGTCATCGTCAGGACCGGCGTGCTCAGGCCGCCGCGACCTTCTTCTTGCGCGGCGCGCGCGGCTTCTTCTCGGTCGCCTCGGCACCCGCCTCGGCCGCCGGCGGGGCAGCCTTCTTCTTGCGGGCCTTCGGCTTCTTCTCGCCCTCGTCCGCGGCCTTCGCCTCGGCGGACGCGGCCTTGTCCACGAGCGCCATCAGTGCCATGTCGGCGTTGTCGCCGGCACGGTTCGCCATGTGCAGGATGCGCGTGTAACCGCCCGGGCGCGCCTTGAAGCGCGGTCCGAGGTCGTCGAAGAGCTTGTCCACGACCTCGGCATCGCGCAGGCGCGCGAAGGCACGGCGTCGATTCGCCATGCTATCGGTCTTGCCGAGCGTGATCAGGGGCTCGACGAAGCGGCGCAGTTCCTTGGCCTTCGGCACGGTCGTGCGGATGGCCTCGTGGCGCAGCAGCGAAGCGGCCATGTTGCGCAGCATCGCGGAGCGATGCGTCGAGTTGCGGCTCAACTGCCGCCCGGTCAGTCCGTGTCTCATCTCTGCAGCCTCGAGCGGCGGCCGCTCAGGGGCGGGCGCCGGTCAGTGGTCGGTTCGGTGGGGGCCCGTCAGATGACGTCCCGGTCCTCGTCACGCTTCAGGCCGGACGGCGGCCAGTTGTCGAGCCGCATGCCGAGCATCAAGCCGTGGCTCTCGAGCACTTCCTTGATCTCGGTGAGCGACTTCTTGCCGAGGTTCGGCGTGCGCAGCAGCTCGACCTCGGTCTTCTGCACGAGGTCGCCGATGTAGTGGATGTTCTCGGCCTTGAGGCAGTTCGCACTGCGCACCGTGAGCTCGAGTTCGTCCACCGGACGCAGCAGCAACGGGTCGAAGTGGTGCTCGCTGACCTTGCTCTTCTCCTCGTCCTGGCCCTGCAGGTCCACGAACACGGACAACTGGTCCTTGAGGATGGAGCCTGCGCGGCGGATCGCCTCTTCGGGGTCGATCGTGCCGTTGGTCTCGATGTCGATGATCAGCTTGTCGAGGTCGGTGCGCTGCTCGACGCGGGCGGCCTCGACGTTGTAGGTGACCTTGCGGATCGGGCTGAACGAGGCGTCGAGCAGCAGGCGCCCGATCGGGCGCGTGGATTCCTCGAACGCGAGCCGCTGGCCGGCCGGGCGGTAGCCGCGACCGCGCTCGATCTTGAGCGTCATCACGAGTTCGCCGGCCTTGGTGAGGTTCGCGATGACGAGCTCCGGATTGACGATCTCGACGTCGTGGTCGCTCTGGATGTCGCCGGCGCGCACCGGACCCGGGCCCTTCTTCGAGAGGCGCAGCTCGGAGACCTCGCGGGCGTGAAGGCGGATCGCCACCTGCTTGAGGTTGAGCAGGATCTCGACGACGTCCTCCTGCACCCCCTCGATGCTGGTGTATTCGTGGAGCACACCCTCGATCTCGGCCTCGGTGATCGCGGAGCCGGGCATCGAGGACAGCAGCACGCGCCGCAGCGCGTTGCCGAGCGTGTGGCCGAAGCCGCGTTCGAACGGCTCGATCACCACGCGGGCGTGGCGGGGGGCCGTCGGCGTCACCTTGACGATGCGAGGGCGGAGGAACTCGGCAATGGCTGACTGCATTGAAGCCACCCTGCGTTGGTTACTTGGAGTACAACTCGACGACGAGGCTCTCGTTGATGTCCGGCAGGATCTCCCCGCGCTCGGGCAGGGCCTTCAGGACGCCGGAGAACTTCTTCTCGTCGACTTCGACCCAGTCGGGGAACCCGACCTGGCCGCGGATCTGGAGGGCCGCCTGCACGCGGTCCTGCTTCTGCGCCTTCTCACGCAGCGTGATGACGTCACCGGCACCGCACTGGTAGGACGGCACGTTCACGACCGCACCGTTCACGGTGACGCCGCGATGGCTCACGAGCTGGCGCGCCTCGCTGCGCGTGGACGCAAAGCCCATGCGGTAGACGACGTTGTCGAGCCGGCCCTCGAGCAGCTGCAGCAGTGTCTCGCCGGTCGCGCCCGGACGGCTCGCGGCCTGCTGGTAGTAGCCGTGGAACTGCCGCTCGAGCACGCCGTACATGCGGCGCAGCTTCTGCTTCTCGCGCAGTTGCAGGCCGTAGCCCGAGACGCGCGAGCGGCGCTCGCCCTTGATGCCGCCCGGCGGCACTTCGAGCTTGCATTTCGACTCGAGGGGCTTCACGCCGCTCTTGAGGAAGAGGTCGGTGCCCTCGCGTCGGGAGAGCTTGCACGTCGGTCCTAGATATCTGGCCATGACGAAATTCCTCGCGCGCTCAGACGCGGCGCTTCTTCGGCGGACGGCAGCCGTTGTGCGGGATCGGCGTCACGTCCTCGATGCTGGTGACCTTGAGGCCCGCGGCATTGAGCGCGCGAACGGCCGACTCGCGGCCGGGGCCCGGACCGCACACGCGGACCTCGACGTTCTTCACGCCGTACTCCTGCGCCGCGACGCCGGCCTTCTCGGCCGCGACCTGCGCGGCGAACGGCGTGCTCTTGCGCGAGCCGCGGAAGCCGCAGCCGCCGGAGGTCGCCCAGGACAGCGTGTTGCCCTGCCGGTCGGTGATCGTGACGATCGTGTTGTTGAACGACGCGTGCACGTGCGCAATGGCGTCGGACACCATGCGCCGTGCGCGCTTGCGCGGCTTGCCGGCGGTCGAGGACTGCTTCTTGTCGTCAGCCATGAGAGATCAGACTCCGTCAGTGGGCGCGGGCCGGTCAGGCCTTGCCCGGAGGTGCATTCAGTTTCACCGCGGCCTTGCGCGGTCCCTTGCGCGTACGCGCGTTCGTGCGCGTCCGCTGGCCCCGCATGGGCAGGCCCTTGCGGTGGCGGATGCCCCGGTAGCAGCCGAGGTCCATCAGCCGCTTGATGTTCATCGACACCTCGCGGCGCAGGTCGCCCTCGACCGCGAGGCGCGCGATCTGCGAGCGCAGGGCGGCGACCTCGGCCTCGGTCAGGTCCTTGACCTTGGTCTCGGGCTTGACGCCCGCGCCGTCGCAGGCCTTGCGCGCCTGGGTGCGGCCCACGCCGTAGATGGACGTGAGGCCCACCCAGACGTGCTTGTTCATCGGGATGTTGATGCCGGCAATACGGGCCATGTGAGGCTCACTCCGGGGCGCGAAAAGCCCGAAATAATAACTTAAATACCTTGCCTACTCAACGCGGATCGGGCAATCAGCCCTGCCGCTGCTTGTGGCGCTTGTCGCTGCTGCAGATCACGTAGACCACGCCGCGACGGCGCACCACCTTGCAGTTCTTGCAGATCCGCTTCACCGAGGGTCGAACTTTCATGCGTCAATCTCTCCGACGGGGGCTTCGGCCGCGCTCAGCGCAGCTGCCCGGGGCGACCGTAGCCGCGCAGGTTGGCCTTCTTCATCAGGCCCTCGTACTGGTGCGACATCAGGTGCGCCTGCAGCTGGGCCATGAAGTCCATGATCACCACCACGATGATCAACAGCGAGGTGCCGCCGAAGTAGAACGGCACGCGGAACTGGGAAATGAGGATCTCCGGCAGGAGGCACACACCGGCGACGTACAACGCACCCCACACCGTGAGCCGCGTCAGGACCTTGTCGATGTACTCGGCCGTCTGATGGCCCGGCCGGATGCCGGGGATGAACGCTCCGGACTTCTTGAGGTTCTCGGCTGTCTCGCGTGAGTTGAACACGAGGGCGGTGTAGAAGAAGCAGAAGAAGATGATCAGGGTCGAGTACAACACCATGTGCACCGGTTGGCCGACCCCGAGGCTGGCAGCGACGTTCTGCAACCAGCCAAAGTTCTCGGAGGTGCCGAACCAGTTCGCGATCGTCGCCGGGAACAGCAGCAGGCTCGAGGCGAAGATCGGCGGGATCACGCCCGCCATGTTGAGCTTGAACGGCAGGTGGGTCGCCGTGCCGGCGAGCATCCGGCGCCCCTGCTGCCGCTTGGCGTAGTTGACCGGGATGCGCCGCTGCGCACGCTCCACGAACACCACGAACGCGGTGACGCCGCCCACCATGAGCGCCAGGATCAGGACCAGCGCCGGATTGACCTCGCCGTTGCGCACGAGCTCGAGCGTGCCGCCGATCGCGGACGGCAGGCCTGCGATGATGCCGGCGAGGATGATCATCGAGATGCCGTTGCCGAGTCCGCGCTCGGTGATCTGCTCGCCGAGCCACATCAGGAACATCGTGCCGGCCGTGAGCGTCATGGTCGCCAGGAACACGAACTGGGGCCCGGGTGCGATGACGACGCCCTGGTTCTGGAACGCGACGGCGGCGCCCGCGCCCTGGAAGGCAGCCAGTCCGACGGTTCCGTAGCGCGTGTACTGCGTGAGCTTGCGGCGCCCGGCCTCGCCCTCCTTGCGCAGCGCCTGCAGCTGAGGCACCACCACGGCCATCATCTGCACGATGATCGAAGCCGAGATGTAGGGCATGACTCCGAGCGCCAGGATCGACAGTCGCTCCAGCGCGCCGCCCGAGAACATGTTGAACATGCTCAGGATCGTGCCCTGCTGCTCCTGGAAGAAGCTCGCGAGCGCGACCGGGTCGATGCCCGGCACGGGGATGAACGTGCCGATGCGATAGACGATCAGCCCGCCGATCAGGAACAGGAATCGCTTCCTGAGCTCGGTGAGCCGCCCGACCTCGCCAAAGGCGGCCATCGGGCTGGATGAAGGCGGATTTGCCACTCCGGGTCCTCTTGTACGGCGCTCAGGCCGTCTCGACCTTGCCGCCGGCGGACTCGATGGCCGCGCGCGCACCCTTGGTCACGCCAACGCCGTTCACGGTGACGGCCACCTTGATCTCGCCCGAAAGCACGATCTTGGCGCGCAGCGCATTCGCCGGCACCACGCCCGCCTTCTTGAGCGATGCGAGGTCGACGACACCGCCCTCGACCAGCGCGAGCTCGTTCAGGCGAACCTCGGCCACGCGCGGTGCGGTGGCCGACCGGAACCCGAACTTGGGCAGACGGCGCTGCAGCGGCATCTGGCCGCCTTCGAAGCCGACCTTGTGATAGCCGCCCTTGCGCGCGCGCTGGCCCTTCACGCCGCGTCCGCAGGTCTTGCCCTGCCCGGCGGAAGCACCACGTCCGACGCGCAGGCGCGGCTTCTTGGCGCCCGGCGCCGGGGAGATGGAATTGAGCTTCATGGTGACCTCAGGTCTCCTCGACCCGGAACAGGTGCCGCGACGCGTTGATCATGCCGCGGTTCTCCGGCGTGTCCGCCACGACGACGGTCTGGTTGATCCGCCGCAGGCCGAGCCCGCTCGCGGTCGCGCGATGCCGGCGCAACTGCCCGAACACGCTCTTCACCAACGTGACCCGGACGCTTTTCGTGTCTGAACTCTGCTTCGCCATGGCGGTCAACCCACGATCTCGGCGACGCTCTTGCCGCGCTTGGCCGCGATCTGCTCGGGCGGCGGGATGCGGGTGAGGGCGTCCATGGTCGCGCGCACGACGTTGATCGGGTTGCGCGAACCGTAACTCTTGGCGAGCACGTTGCGCACGCCGGCGCACTCGAAAACGGCGCGCATGCTGCCGCCCGCGATGACGCCCGTACCGTCCGACGCGGGCTGCATGAACACCCGCGAGGTGCCGTGCTTGCCCGTGACCGCGTAGTGCAGCGTGGCGTTGCGGAGGCTGACGTTCACGAGGTTCTTGCGCGCCTGCTGCATCGCCTTCTGGATCGCGACGGGCACTTCGCGCGCCTTGCCGTACCCGAAGCCGACGCGGCCGTTGCCGTCGCCGACCACCGTGAGCGCGGTGAAGCCGAACTGCCGGCCGCCCTTGACGACCTTCGCCACGCGGTTGACCGTCACGAGCTTCTCGATGAACTCGTCGCCGGCCGGGGCTCTTTCAACTCTCGCCATTGCTGCTCCTCAGATTCGCCCGAGCGCCGCGCTCAGAACTCGAGTCCGTGTTCGCGGGCCGCATCGGCCAGCGCCTTGACCCGCCCGTGGTACCTGAAACCGGACCGGTCGAACGCCACCCGCGTGACGCCCTTGGCCTTCGCCCGCTCGGCGATGACGCGCCCGACCGCCCGCGCCGCATCTACGTTGCCGGTCCCCTTCAGGCCCTCGGCGACGTCCTTCTGCAGCGTCGAGGCCGAGGCCACGACACGCGAGGCGTCGTCGAAGACCTGGGCGTAGATGTGCCGCGGAGTCCGGTGGATGCTCAGACGCATCACCTTGAGCTCCTGGATCTTGGCGCGGCCACGGCGGGCCCGCTTCAGGCGGCTGACCTTCTTTTCCATGCGGCACCCTTACTTTTTCTTCGTTTCCTTGAGCTCGATACGCTCACCGGAATAACGAACACCCTTGCCCTTGTAGGGCTCCGGGGCGCGGTAGGCGCGGATTTCCGCGGCCACCTGGCCCACCTGCTGCTTGTTCGCGCCCTTGATCAGGACCTCGGTCTGCGTCGGCGTCTCGATGGTCACGCCGTCCGGGGCCTCGTAGACCACCGGGTGCGAGAAGCCGAGCGTGAGGTTGAGGTTGCGCCCCTGCGCGGCCGCGCGGTAACCGACGCCCACCAGCTCGAGCTTCTTCTCGTAGCCCTGCGAGACGCCGTGAACGAGGTTCGCGAGGTGCGCACGGAGCGAACCCGCGTGCATCAGCGACTCGCGCGAGCGCTGCTCGACCTCGACGCGGACGGTCTGCCCTTCCTGCACCAGCGACAGCCCGCGGCGCACCGGCATGCTGAGGCTGCCCTTCGCGCCCTTCACGGTGACGGTCTCGCCGTCGATGGTTGCGGTCACGCCCTTGGGCAGCGGGACCGGATTCTTTGCGACTCGTGACATGGTTCTATCCTGCGTCTGGCGCGCCGCGTCAGGACACGATGCAGAGGACTTCGCCGCCGTGGCCGGCGGCCCGCGCCTCGCGGTCCGTCATCACGCCACGCGACGTCGAGATGATGGCCACGCCCATGCCGCCCAGGATGCGCGGCAGCTCGTCCTTCGCCTTGTAGATGCGCAGGCCGGGACGGCTGACGCGCTCGAGGCGGTCGATCACCGGGCGGCCCTGGTAGTACTTCAGGCGGACGGTCAGCGTGGACTTCTCGCCCTCGCTCGCGACGCCGAAGTCGTCGATGTAGCCCTCGTCCTTCAGCACCTTCGCAAGCGCCAGCTTGATCCGCGAGCCAGGCATGCTGACCTCGGTCTTGCCGGAGCGCTGCCCGTTTCGGATGCGGGTGAGGAAGTCCGCGATGGGATCCGTCATGCTCATGTCTTGCTCCGTTACCCGGCCTTACCAGCTGGCCTTGCGCAGGCCCGGGACGTCGCCACGCATCGTGGCTTCCCGCAGCTTGGTACGGCCGAGGCCGAACTTCCGGTACACGCCGCGGGGGCGTCCGGTGATCGCGCAGCGATTGCGCTGCCGCGAGGACGATGAGTCGCGCGGCAGCGACTGCATCTTGCGCAGGGCCGCCTCGCGCTCCTCGTCCGTGGACTTGGGGCTGCGGATGGTCTCTTTGAGCGTCGCACGCTTCACCGCGTAACGCTTCACGAGCTTCGCGCGGCGCGTCTCGCGCTCGATCATGCTGGTCTTCGCCATTTGCCAGTCCTTACTTGCGGAACGGGAAGTTGAAGGAATCGAGCAGCGCCCGACCCTCACGGTCGTCCCGCGCCGTGGTGGTGATCGTGATGTCCATCCCGCGGATCGCGTCGATCTTGTCGTAGGCGATCTCGGGGAAGATGATCTGTTCCTTCACGCCGAAGCTGTAGTTGCCGCGCCCGTCGAACGAGCGCGCCGACACGCCGCGGAAGTCGCGGATTCGCGGCATGGCCACGTTGATCAGCCGGTCGAGGAACTCGTACATGCGCGCGCCGCGCAACGTGACCTTGGCGCCCACCGGCACCCCGGCACGCAGCTTGAACGACGCGATCGACATGCGCGACTTGGTGACCAGAGGCTTCTGGCCGGTGATCGCCGCCAGGTCGCCCACCGCGCCGTCCATCGCCTTCTTGTCGGCGACCGCCTCACCCACGCCCATGTTGACCGTGATGCGAGTGATCTTCGGGACCTGCATCGGGTTCTCGAACCCGAGGCTCTTCATGAGCTCGGGCACGATCGCGTCCCGGTACATTTTCTGGAGTCTTGCCATCTTCCGACACCCTCGCCCGATCAGGCGTCCACGACTTCGTCGTTGGACTTGAAGAAACGCACGAGCCGGCCGTCGGCCAGCGCGCGGATGCCCACGCGGTCACCCCGCTTCGCAACGGGGTTCCACAGCATCACGTTCGAGCGGTGCAGCGAAGCCTCCTTCTCGACGATGCCGCCCTGGATCCCGCGCTGCGGGTTGGGGCGCGTGTGGCGCTTGACCATGTTCACGTTCTCGACGAGCAGCCGTTCGTTCGGCAGCACCTTGATGACGGTGCCGCGCCGGCCCTTGTCGCGGCCGGTGATCACGACCACCTCGTCGCCCTTGCGGATCTTGTTCATGCCTCGTTCCTCGAACTTCGCTGCGGCCGGTGCTCAGAGCACTTCGGGCGCGAGCGAGATGATCTTCATGAACTGCGACGTACGCAGCTCGCGCGTGACGGGCCCGAAGATGCGGGTGCCGATCGGCTCGAGCTTGTTCGTGAGCAGCACGGCCGCGTTGCCGTCGAAGCGGATCAGCGAGCCGTCGGGCCGGCGCACGCCGAAGGCCGTGCGCACGACGACGGCGTCGTAGACCTCGCCCTTCTTGACCTTGCCGCGCGGGATCGCGTCCTTGACGCTCACCTTGATCACGTCGCCGACGGTGGCGTAACGGCGCTTCGAGCCGCCAAGCACCTTGATGCACATGAGGCTCTTGGCGCCGCTGTTGTCGGCGGCCTGCAGCATCGTTCGCATCTGAATCATGGTTGCGCTCCTTCGGATCCGGCTCAGGCCTGTTCGGCGCGCTTGACGACGCGCACCAGGCGCCAGGCCTTGCGACTCGACAACCGGCGGCACTCGGCGATGTCGACGAGGTCGCCCTCGCGGCCTTCGCCGTGCTCGTCGTGGGCGAGCAGCTTGGTCGTGCGCCGGACGTACTTCGAGTACTTCGGGTGCTTGACGAGGCGCTCGACGGAGACGGTGATCGTCTTCTGCATCTTGCTGCTGACGACCCGCCCGGTCAGGGTGCGCTTCACGACCTCGGCGGTCGTCTCGACGGCTTGCTCGGTCATCACTTGCTACCTTTGTTGCCTTCGGCCCGGGACTGCTCGCCGAGCACCGTCTTCACGCGCGCGATGTTGCGGCGCACCTTCCCCGCCTGGTCGGTCTTGACGGCCTGGCCGGTCGCCTGCGCCATCCGCAGGTTGAACTGTTCCCGTCGCAGCTTGAGGAGTTCCTCCCGAAGCTCGCCGGCGCCTTTCTGCCTGAGTTCGCTCGCTTTCATCAGCGGACCTGCCGTTTGACGAACAACGTGTCGACCGAGAGCTTGGATGCGGCAAGGCGGAACGCCTCGCGCGCGATGTCCTCGGTGACGCCTTCCATCTCGAAGAGCACCTTGCCGGGCTGCACGCGCGCGACGTAGTACTCGACGTTGCCCTTGCCGGAGCCCATGCGGACCTCGAGGGGCTTCTTGGTGATCGGCACGTCCGGGAACACCCGGATCCAGACCTGGCCGCCGCGCTTCACGTAGCGCGTCATGGCGCGGCGCGCGGCCTCGATCTCACGGGCCGTCATCCGCGCCCGGCTCGTGGCCTTCAGCCCGTAGTCGCCGAAGGCGACGGTGCTGCCGCGCTGGGCAAGGCCGGCATTGCGGCCCTTGAACTGCTTGCGGAACTTGGTTCGCTTGGGTTGCATCATGGCGGTGTCTCCGTCGGGCGCTCAGCTGCGCGGCCTCAGGCCGGCTGCTCCTGAGCGGGCGCGGCAGGCTCCGTCGTCTCGACCGGCGCCACTGCCTCCGGCTGATCGAACACCTCGCCCTTGAAAATCCAGACCTTCACGCCGATCACGCCGTAGGTCGTGCGCGCCTCGGCCAGCCCGTAGTCGATCTCGGCCCGGAACGTGTGCAACGGGACGCGGCCCTCGCGCGACGACTCCGTGCGGGCGATCTCCGACCCGTTGAGGCGCCCGGAGACGCGCACCTTTACGCCCAGCGCGCCGCTGCGCATCGTGTTCATCACGGCGCGCTTCATGGCGCGGCGGAACATGACGCGCCGCTCGATCTGCTGGGCAATACCCTCGGCGACGAGCTGCGCGTCCACCTCGGGCTTGCGGATCTCGGCGATGTTGAGCCGCACGTCGGTGACGGCCATGCCCATCAGCTTCGCAACCTCGAGGCGCAGCCGCTCGATGTCCTCACCCTTCTTGCCGATCACCACGCCGGGACGGGCCGTGTTGATCGTGATGTTCGCTTTGCGCGCAGCCCGCTCGATGTGAATGCGGCTCACCGAGGCCTCGGACAGCCTCTTCTTCAGGAACTCGCGTACCTGCCAGTCCTGGTAGATGTAGGCCGGGAACGAACGGGTGTTCGCGTACCACTTCGACGTCCAGTCACGGGTGATGCCGAGGCGGATGCCGACCGGATTGACCTTCTGACCCATGGAGCGTGCTCTCCTCAGTCCTTGCGGCCGTCGCCGACGAGGATCGTGATGTGGCTGTTGCGCTTGACGATGCGGTTGCCGCGGCCCTTCGCCCGGGCGTGGAAGCGCTTGAACGTCGGCGCCTCGTCCACCTCGATGCGGGCGACCTTCAGCACGTCGATGTCCGCGTTGTGGTTGTTCTCCGCATTCGCGATCGCCGACTCGAGGACCTTCAGCACGATGCGGGCACCCTTCTTCGGGGTGAACCGCAGCGTCGCGAGGGCCTGGCCCACCGGCCGGCCACGGACCATGTCGGCCACGAGGCGGCACTTCTGCGGCGAGATGCGCGCGTACTTGAGCTTGGCAGCGACTTCCATGGCTCAGCTCCCGGACTTCTTGTCGCCCGAATGCCCCTTGAAGGTGCGGGTCGGGGAGAACTCGCCGAGCTTGTGGCCGACCATGTTCTCGGACACGAGCACCGGGATGTGCTGCTTGCCGTTGTGCACGGCGATCGTGAGACCGACCATGTCCGGCAGCACCATGGAGCGCCGCGACCACGTCTTGATCGGACGGCGGTCGTTCTTTTCCGCCGCGATCTGCACCTTCTTGGCGAGGTGCAGGTCGACGAACGGGCCTTTCTTGACTGAACGGGGCACGGGAAGCTCCTCTTCAGGATCAGTTGCGGCGGCGGACGATCAGCCCGGCCGTACGCTTGTTGGTGCGGGTCTTCTTGCCCTTGGTCTTCCAGCCCCAGGGCGAGACGGGGTGCGGGTTTCCCTGCCCCGACTTGCCCTCGCCGCCGCCGTGCGGGTGGTCGACCGGGTTCATGACGACGCCGCGAACCGTCGGGCGGATGCCGCGCCAACGCTTCGCCCCGGCCTTGCCGTAGACGATGAGGTTGTTGTCCTCGTTGCCGACTTCACCGATGGTCGCGCGGCAGTCGACGTGCACCTTGCGCATCTCGGTGGAGCGCAGCCGCAGGGTCGCGTAGAGCCCCTCGCGCGCCACGAGCTGCACCGAGCTGCCCGCGCTGCGCGCGATCTGGCCGCCGCGACCGGGCTTCAGCTCGACGTTGTGCACCTGGCTGCCGATCGGGATGTTGCGTAGCGGCAGCGCGTTGCCCGCCTTGATCGGCGCCTCGACCCCGGAGGCGATCGGGTCACCCGCCGTGACGCCCTTCGGCGCGAGGATGTAGCGGCGCTCGCCGTCGGCGTAGAGCACGAGCGCGAGGTGCGCGCTGCGGTTCGGATCGTACTCGAGGCGCTCGACCTTTCCGGGCACGCCGTCCTTCGCACGCACGAAGTCCACCACGCGGTAGCGGTGCCGGTGGCCGCCGCCCTTGTGGCGCGTCGTGATGCGGCCCTGGTTGTTGCGGGCACCGGTCCGCTTCTGGCTGGCGGTCAGCGCAGCGACCGGCTCGCCCTTGTGCAGGTGCGAGCGGTCGGCCTTGACGACGAAGCGCCGGCCGGGCGAGGTGGGTTTGGTCTTGATGAGAGCCATCTTTCAGTCTTCCGTCAGGTTGGCCGCGTCACTTCTCGACGCCGGCGAAATCGATCGTCTGGCCTTCGGCCAGGCTGACGTAGGCCTTCTTGAAATCCGAGCGCCGCCCCGGACGTCCGCCGAAGCGCTTGGCCTTGCCGGCGACGTTGACGACGCGGACGGCGTCCACCTTCACTTCGAACATCAGCTCGACGGCCGCCTTGATCTCGGGCTTGGAGGCGTCGCGGCGAACGCGGAACACCACCTGGTTTCCCTGCTCGGCGACGCGCGCGCTCTTCTCGGAGACGTGCGGAGCGACCAGCACGGTCATCAGTCTTTCCGGGCTGCTCATGACAGCTTCTCCTCGAGCATTCGCACCGCACCGACGGTCGCGAGCACGTGGTCGTGGCTCAGAAGGCTGCGCGGGTCGAGCGCCGCGACCGGCAGCACCGACACGCCGATCAGGTTCCGCGACGCCAGGTCGAGCTTCTCGTCGTGAGCCTCGACCAGGATCAGCACGTTGTCGAGGCCGAGCTCCTTGAGCTTCGCCGCGAGCAGGCGCGTCTTCGGCGCCTCGAGCTCGAGCGTCTCGACCACCATCAGGCGTTCCAGACGGGCGAGCTCGGAGAGCATCGCGCGCATCGCGCCCTGGTACATCTTGCGATTGACCTTCTGCGAGTAGTCGCGCGGGCGCGCAGCGAAGGCACGTCCGCCACCGACCCAGATCGGGCTGCGGATGCTGCCCGCACGGGCACGACCGCCACCCTTCTGCTTCCAGGGCTTGATGCCGCCGCCCCGGACCTCGGCGCGGCTCTTCTGGCGCTTGGTGCCGGCACGGCCCGCCGCCATGTAGGCGGTCAGGACCTGGTGGACCAGCGCCTCGTTGAACTCGCGGCCGAAGGCCTTCTCGGAGACGTCGAGGCTGGCCCCGGCGGCGCCGCTGACGATCTTGAGCTGTGTGGCCATGGCTTACTTCCTCGGGGCCAGGGTCTTTCGGCCGGCGCGACGCGCGGCCTTGACCGAAGGACGCACCAGGACCTGGCCGCCGGCCGCACCCGGCACGGCGCCGCGGACGAGCAGCAGGTTACGCGCCGAATCCACCTCGATGACCCGGAGGTTCTCGATGGTGCGACGCACGTTGCCCATGTGCCCCGACATCCGCTTGCCCGGGAACACGCGGCCCGGCGTCTGGCGCTGGCCGATCGAACCGGGCGTGCGGTGGAACAGCGACGCGCCGTGGGAGGCCGGGCCGCCCGCGAAGTTGTGGCGCTTTATCGTGCCCGCAAAGCCCTTGCCGATCGTGGTGCCGGCAACGTCGACGACCTGACCGGCCGTGAACATGTCGACCTTGATCTCAACGCCAGGCACGAGGTCGGCGCCCTCGCCGTCGGCGAGGCGGAACTCGACCAGCGACTCGCCGGGAGTGACCTTGGCTTTTGCGTAGTGCCCGGCCAGCGGGCGCGTGAGCCGCGAGGGCTTGCGGTCGCCGAAGGCGACCTGCACGGCGCGGTAACCGTCGTTCTCGACGGCCTTCACCTGGGTGACGCGGTTTGGCAGGGCCTCGATCACCGTCACCGGGATCGATTCGCCCGCGTCCGTGAAGACGCGCGTCATGCCGGCCTTGCGGCCAATCAGACCGATCGTCATCGATTCGTCCTCGTACACCGCCCCGGCTGCGATTGGCCGGGACTGGAAAACCAATCGCCCGTCACTCCGGACGGGCGCTCATCGAGGGGGCTGAGAGGTGCGGCCACGGGGCTTCCGGGCTGCGCCGCTCGAGCGGTACCGGTTGTCCCGGCCAGGCCTCGGCGAGAAGGAGCCGCGTATTATATCGTCCGCGGCCGCTCTTGCAAGTGCTGAATTCTGCGTGGAGCAGGGGACGGCCCGATGCGGCCCGGGACTCGCCCGGCGCCGCGACCGCCCCCAGTCAGTTCAGCTTGATCTGGACATCAACGCCCGCAGGCAGTTCGAGCTTCATCAACGCATCGACGGTCTTGTCCGTCGGGTTCAGGATGTCCATCAGCCGCTTGTGCGTGCGCAGCTCGTACTGGTCGCGGGCGTCCTTGTCCGCGTGCGGTGAGACGAGCACCGTGAAGCGCTCCATCTTCACGGGCAGGGGCACCGGGCCGCGCACGGTCGCGCCGGTGCGCTTGGCGGTCTCGACGATCTCGCGGGCGGAGTTGTCGATGAGGCGATGATCGAACGCCTTGAGACGGATGCGGATGTTCTGTCTTGCCATGGCGCTCACTTAAGGATCTTGGATACCACGCCCGCGCCGACCGTGCGTCCGCCCTCGCGGATCGCAAAGCGCAGGCCCTCTTCCATCGCGATCGGGCTGATCAGCTCGATCGTCATCTTGATGTTGTCGCCCGGCATCACCATCTCGACGCCCTCGGGCAACTCCACCGATCCGGTCACGTCCGTCGTGCGGAAGTAAAACTGCGGACGATACCCCTTGAAGAACGGCGTGTGACGGCCACCCTCCTCCTTCGTCAGCACGTACACCTCGCCCTCGAACTTGGTGTGCGGCGTGATGCTCCCGGGCTTCGCGAGCACCTGCCCGCGCTCGACCTCCTCGCGCTTCGTGCCGCGCAGCAGCACGCCCACGTTGTCGCCCGCCTGACCCTGGTCGAGCAGCTTGCGGAACATCTCCACGCCCGTGCACGTCGTCTTCACCGTCGGGCGAAGACCCACGATCTCCACCTCGTCGTTCACCTTCACGATGCCGCGCTCGATGCGCCCCGTCACCACCGTGCCGCGACCCGAAATCGAGAACACGTCCTCCACCGGCATCAGGAACGCCCCGTCGATCGCGCGCTCCGGCACCGGGATGTAACGGTCCATCTCGTCAACCAGCTTCACCACCGAGGGCACGCCGAGCGGACCCTTGTCCCCCTCGAGCGCCTTCAGCGCCGAGCCCGTCACGATCGGCGTGTCGTCGCCCGGGAACTCGTACTTGGAGAGCAGCTCGCGCACCTCCATCTCCACGAGCTCCAACAGCTCCGCGTCGTCCACCATGTCCGCCTTGTTCAGGTACACCACGATGTACGGAACGCCCACCTGGCGCGCCAGCAGAATGTGCTCGCGCGTCTGCGGCATCGGGCCATCGGCCGCCGACACCACCAGAATCGCACCGTCCATCTGCGCCGCCCCAGTGATCATGTTCTTCACGTAGTCGGCGTGCCCCGGACAGTCCACGTGCGCGTAGTGACGCAGCGGGCTCTGGTACTCCACGTGTGCCGTCGAAATCGTGATGCCGCGCGCCTTCTCCTCCGGCGCCTTGTCAATCTGGTCGTAGGCCATGAACGCGCCGCCGTGCGTCTCCGCCATCACCTTCGTCAGCGCCGCCGTCAGCGTCGTCTTGCCATGGTCAACGTGACCAATCGTCCCCACGTTCACGTGCGGCTTCGTACGCGCGAATTTTTCCTTAGCCACGACCCTTACCTCTGAAAACTTCTAGTGACGGATGTCGAGCGACCGGCGAAGGCCGCTCAGCTGGCCTTCTTGAGCACGGCTTCGGCGACGTTGTTCGGCACTTCCATGTACTTCGAGAATTCCATGGTGAACGTCGCGCGCCCCTGGCTCATCGAGCGCACCGAGGTCGCATAGCCGAACATCTCGGAGAGCGGCACCTCGGCGACGATGACCTTGCCCGACGGGCCGTCGTCCATGCCGTGGATCTGGCCGCGCCGGCGGTTGAGGTCGCCGATCACGTCGCCCGAGTAGTCCTCCGGCGTGACGACCTCGACCTTCATGATCGGCTCGAGCAGCACCGGCTTGGCCTTGCGCACGCCGTCCTTGAGTGCCATCGAGCCCGCGATCTTGAACGCCATTTCGTTCGAGTCGACGTCGTGGTACGAGCCGTCGAAGATCGTGACCTTCACGTCCACGACCGGGTAGCCGGCGATCACGCCGCCCTCGAGCGCTTCCTTCACTCCCTTGTCGACGGCCGGGATGTACTCGCGCGGCACGACGCCGCCGACGACGCCGTTGACGAACTCGTAGCCCTTGCCTTCTTCCTGCGGCTCGATCTTGAGCCACACGTGGCCGTACTGACCGCGGCCGCCCGACTGGCGCACGAACTTGCCTTCCTGCTCGACGGAGCCGCGGATGGTCTCGCGGTAGGCGACCTGCGGCTTGCCGACGTTCGCCTCGACCTTGAACTCGCGCTTCATGCGGTCGACGATGATGTCGAGGTGCAGTTCACCCATGCCCGCGATGATGGTCTGGCCCGACTCCTGGTCGGTGCTGACCCGGAACGACGGGTCTTCCTTGGCGAGGCGCTGCAAGGCGAGGCCCATCTTCTCCTGGTCGCTCTTGGTCTTTGGCTCGACGGCGACCGAGATGACGGGCTCGGGGAACTCCATCTTCTCGAGCGTGATCTGGTGGTCGATGTCGGTCAGGGTGTCGCCCGTCGTGACGTCCTTCAGGCCCACGGCCGCGGCGATGTCGCCGGCGCGGACTTCCTTGATTTCCTCGCGCTCGTTGGCGTGCATCTGAAGCAGGCGGCCGATGCGCTCCTTCTTGCTCTTGGCGGGCACGAACACCTGGTCGCCCGAATTGAGCACGCCGGAATAGACGCGGAAGAACGTCAGGTTGCCGACGAACGGGTCGTTCAGGATCTTGAACGCCAGCGCCGAAAACTTGGCTTCGTCCGTGGCCGGGCGGGTCGCCTCGGCGCCCCGGTCGTCGATGCCCTTGACCGGCGGCACGTCGGCCGGCGACGGCATGTACTCGATGACCGCATCGAGCATCGCCTGCACGCCCTTGTTCTTGAAGGCCGTGCCGCACTGCACAAGGCAGATCTCGGTGCGGATGGCGCGCGCGCGCAGCCCCGCCTTGATCTCCTCGACGGTGAGTTCGCTGTGCTCGAGGTACTTGTGCATCAGGTCGTCGTTGGCCTCGGCCGCGGCTTCGACCAGCTTCTCGCGGTATTCCTTGCACTGCTCGAGCATTTCGGCCGGAACGTCGCGGTACTCGAACTTCATGCCCTCGGTCGAGTCGTCCCAGTAGATCGACTTCATCTGGATCAGGTCGACCACGCCTTCGAACTTGTCCTCGGCGCCGATCGGCAGCTGCAGCGGCACGGGGTTGCCGCGCAGGCGCGTACGGATCTGCTCGACGCAGCGCAGGAAGTTGGCGCCGGCGCGGTCCATCTTGTTGACGAACGCGAGGCGCGGCACGCCGTACTTGTTCATCTGGCGCCAGACGGTCTCGGACTGAGGCTGCACACCGCTCACGGCGCAGAACACGGCGCAGGCCGAGTCGAGCACGCGCAGGCTGCGCTCCACTTCGATCGTGAAGTCGACGTGCCCAGGCGTGTCGATGATGTTGAAGCGGTGCTCGGGGAACTGGTTTTCCATCCCCTTCCAGAAGGCCGTGGTGGCCGCCGCGGTGATCGTGATGCCGCGCTCCTGCTCCTGCTCCATGTAGTCCATGACCGCCGCGCCGTCGTGCACCTCGCCGATCTTGTGCGAGACGCCGGTGTAAAACAGGATGCGCTCGGTCGTCGTGGTCTTGCCGGCGTCGATGTGCGCCGAGATACCGATGTTTCGGTAGCGCTCGATCGGAGTGGTGCGTGGCACAGTAGTGATCCTTTGGCGGTCTGGCAGGGCGCGTCGGCCTTACCAGCGATAGTGCGCGAATGCCTTGTTGGCGTCGGCCATGCGGTGCGTATCCTCGCGCTTGCGCACGGCGGCGCCGCGGTTCTCGGAAGCCTCGAGCAACTCGGCCGCGAGCCGCTGCGACATCGATTTCTCGCTGCGCGCCGCGGCGGCGTCGATCAGCCAGCGCATTGCCAGCGTCTGGCGGCGCGTGGAGCGGACTTCGATCGGCACCTGGTAGGTGGCGCCGCCCACCCGGCGGGATTTCACCTCGACCATGGGCTTGACGTTGTCGAGCGCCTGCGTCAGCAGCTCGATCGCCTGGTCCGGCTGGCGGCCCGTGCGCTCCGAGATCCGGTCGATGGCGCCGTAGACGATCTGCTCGGCGACCGACTTCTTGCCGCTCTCCATGACCATGTTCATGAACTTCGCGAGCAGCACGCTTTTGAACTTCGGGTCCGGCAGGATGCTTCGGGTCGGGGCTTGGGATCGGCGCGACATGGCTGTTTACCTGGACTGTGTTCGGTGGACGTCGGACGGGGAGGGCGGGTCAGCTCTTCGGGCGCTTGGCGCCATACTTCGAGCGGCTCTGCTTGCGCTCGCCGACGCCGGCGCAGTCGAGCGTGCCGCGCACCGTGTGGTAGCGCACGCCCGGCAGGTCCTTGACGCGGCCACCGCGGATCAGGACGACCGAGTGCTCCTGCAGGTTGTGCCCCTCGCCACCGATGTAGCTGATCACCTCGTAGCCGTTCGTGAGCCGCACCTTGGCGACCTTGCGGAGCGCCGAGTTGGGCTTCTTGGGCGTCGTGGTGTAGACACGAGTGCAGACGCCCCGCTTCTGCGGCGAGTTGCCCAGGGCCGGCACCTTGCTCTTGGCGGCGGCGATTCGGCGCGGGGCGCGGATCAGCTGATTGACGGTTGACATTATCGGACCGACTCCAGATCGTGCCGGCGGGCGCAACGGCTGCGTTACCACCGAGAAACACCGGGCCGCCTTGCGGCGGCCCGGATGGAAGACCGAGGGGACGCGCGGGTGTGTTGCCGGCGCCCCCAACGAAAGGGCCGAAATTTTAGGGACGGCACCCGCCACTGTCAACTTGACCGCAGCGGGCGCACCCTTCCCGTTCCGGCCTCAACCCGCCGTCGCGTCGACCTCCCCGGCTGCCGGAGCGTCGAACTCGACTGCTTCCACGACGGCCGGAGCTTCGCCGAAACTGGCGGCGAGCGCGTCCTCGGGCCGCTGGCGCCGCGTCAGGTGGTAGAAGGAACCCGTGCCGGCCGGGATGAGCCGGCCCACGATCACGTTCTCCTTCAGGCCACGCAGGTCGTCCTTCAGCCCGCGCACGGCCGCCTCGGTCAGTACCCGGGTGGTCTCCTGGAACGAGGCCGCGGAGATGAACGACTCGGTGGCGAGCGAGGCCTTGGTGATGCCGAGCAGGATCGGGTCCACGATGGCCGGGAGCTTGCCGTCCTTCGTCATCCGCTCGTTTGCCTCCAGCACGCGCGCCCGGTCCATCTGTTCGCCGCGCAGGAACACCGTCCCGCCGGTGTCGACGATCTCGACCTTGCGCAGCATCTGGCGAATGATCACCTCGATGTGCTTGTCGTTGATCTTTACGCCCTGCAGGCGGTAGACGTCCTGGATCTCGCGCACGAGGTAGTTCGCCAGTGGCTCGACGCCCTGCAGGCGCAGGATGTCGTGCGGGTTCGGTTCGCCGTCCGCGATCGTCTCGCCGCGCTCCACGTGCTCGCCCTCGAACACGGTCAGGTGGCGCCACTTCGGGATCAGCTCCTCGTGCTTCTCGCCCTGGTCGTCCGTGATGATGAGCCGGCGCTTGCCCTTGGTCTCCTTGCCGAAGCTCACCGTGCCCGAGTACTCGGCGAGGATCGCGGAGTCCTTGGGTTTGCGGGCCTCGAAGAGGTCCGCCACTCGAGGCAGACCGCCCGTGATGTCGCGGGTCTTCGAACTCTCCTGAGGAATGCGCGCGATGATGTCGCCGACCGACACCTTGGCGCCGTCCTCGAGGTTCACGAGCGCGCCCGCGGGCAGCGCGTAGATCGCCGGGATGTCGGTGTTCGCGAAGCAGACTTCCTTGCCCTTGGCGTTCAGGAGCCGGATGACGGGCCGCAGGTCCTTGCCGCCGGCGCCGCGCTGCTTCGGGTCCATGACCACGGTGCTCGAAAGCCCCGTGACCTCATCCACCTGGCTCGACACCGTGATGCCGTCGATGAAGTCCTGGAAGCGGATGAAACCCGCAACCTCGGTCACGACCGGGTGGGTGTGCGGATCCCAGGTCGCGATCACCTGGCCCGGCTGCACCGAGGCACCCTCGTCGACGCCGATCACCGAACCGTACGGAATGCGGTAACGCTCGCGCTCGCGCCCGAAGTCGTCGATCACGCCGACTTCGCCCGAGCGCGACACGGCCACCAGGTGGCCGCGGTCGTGGCGAACGGACTTCAGGTTGTGGAAGCGCAGCATGCCCTTGCCCTTCACCTCGACGTTGCTCTGGGCTGCGGCCCGCGAGGCGGCGCCGCCGATGTGGAACGTGCGCATGGTGAGCTGGGTGCCCGGTTCGCCGATCGACTGCGCGGCGATGACGCCGACCGCCTCGCCGATGTTGATCCGGTGGCCGCGCGCAAGGTCGCGTCCGTAGCACTGGGCGCAGACGCCGAAGCGCGTGGCGCAGGTGATCGGCGAGCGCACCATGACCTGGTCCACGCCGGCCTGCTCGATCACCCGCACCAGCTTCTCATCGAGCAGCTGCCCCGCCTCGACCAGCACCTCGTCGGTGCCGGGACGGAATACGTCCTCGGAAACCACGCGGCCGAGCACGCGCTCGCCGAGGCCCTCGACGACGTCGCCGCCCTCGACGATCGGCATCATGGAGAGGCCGTTCACGGTGCCGCAGTCGGGCTCGGTGACCACGAGGTCCTGCGCCACGTCGACGAGACGGCGGGTGAGGTAGCCGGAGTTGGCGGTCTTGAGCGCGGTGTCGGCGAGGCCCTTGCGTGCGCCGTGCGTCGAGATGAAGTACTGGAGGACGTTGAGGCCCTCGCGGAAGTTCGCGGTGATCGGCGTCTCGATGATCGAGCCGTCCGGCTTCGCCATCAGGCCGCGCATGCCGGCGAGCTGGCGGATCTGCGCCGGCGAGCCGCGCGCGCCGGAGTCGGACATCATGTAGATGGAGTTGAACGACTTCTGCCGGACCTTGCGGCCGTCGGACGCCTCGACGTCGTCGCCGCCGAGCTTCTCCATCATCGCCTTGGCGACCTGGTCGTTGGTGCGCGACCAGATGTCCACGACCTTGTTGTAGCGCTCGCCGTTGGTGACGAGACCGGACGCGTACTGCTCCTGGATCTCCTTCACCTCGCGCTCGGCGGCGCCGAGGATGCGTCCCTTCTGCTCGGGAACGATCATGTCGTCCACGCCGATCGAGACGCCGGCCCGGGTGGCGTAGTGGAAGCCCGTGTACATGAGCTGGTCGGCGAAGACCACGGTCTCCTTGAGACCGAGCGTGCGGTAGCAGGCGTTGATGACGCCCGAGATCGCCTTCTTCGTCATGTCCTGGTTGATGAGGTCGAAGGACAGCCCCTTCGGCAGCACCTCGAAGAGCAGCGCGCGGCCGATGGTCGTCTCGACCAGGCGGCGGTTCTGCACGAGCTCGCCGCTCGCGTTCTTCACGTGCTCGACGATCCGCACCCTGACCCGCGCCTGCAGGTCGGCGACACGGCTCTCGTAGGCGCGGTGCACCTCAGCCACGTCGGAGAAGATGCTGCCTTCGCCCGGGGCGTTCACGCGCTCGCGGGTCATGAAGTACAGGCCGAGCACCACGTCCTGCGACGGCACGATGATCGGGTCGCCGTTCGCCGGCGAGAGGATGTTGTTCGAGGACAGCATCAGGGCGCGCGCCTCGAGCTGGGCCTCGAGCGACAGCGGCACGTGCACGGCCATCTGGTCGCCGTCGAAGTCGGCGTTGAACGCCGTGCAGACCAGCGGGTGCAGCTGGATCGCCTTGCCCTCGATCAGCACCGGCTCGAAGGCCTGGATGCCGAGGCGGTGCAGGGTCGGTGCGCGGTTCAGCAGCACCGGGTGCTCGCGGATGACCTCCTCGAGGATGTCCCAAACCTCCGGGCCCTCGCGCTCCACCATGCGCTTGGCGGCCTTGATGGTGGTCGCCTCGCCCCGCAGCTGCAGCTTCTGGAAGATGAAGGGCTTGAACAGCTCCAGAGCCATCTTCTTCGGCAGGCCGCACTGGTGCAGGCGCAGCGTCGGGCCGACCACGATGACCGATCGGCCCGAGTAGTCGACGCGCTTGCCGAGCAGGTTCTGGCGGAACCGGCCCTGCTTGCCCTTGATCATGTCGGCGAGCGACTTGAGCGGGCGCTTGTTGGTGCCGGTGATGGCGCGGCCGCGACGACCGTTGTCGAGCAGCGCGTCCACCGACTCCTGCAGCATGCGCTTCTCGTTGCGCACGATGATGTCGGGTGCGTTGAGCTCGAGCAGCCGGCGCAGGCGGTTGTTGCGATTGATGACCCGGCGGTACAGGTCGTTCAGGTCCGACGTCGCGAACCGGCCCCCGTCCAGGGGCACGAGCGGCCGCAGGTCGGGCGGCAGCACCGGCAGGACCGTGAGCACCATCCACTCGGGCTTGTTGCCCGACTCGATGAACGACTCGAGGAGCTTCAGGCGCTTCGACAGCCGCTTGATCTTGGTCTCGGAGCTGGTGGCGCCGATGCCCTCGCGCACGACCTCGACCTCGGCCTTGAGGTCGAGGCTCTTCAGCAGCTCGTGGATCGCCTCGGCGCCCATGCGGGCGTCGAACTCGTCGCCGTGCTTCTCGATCGCGTCGAGGTAAGCCTCGTCCGAGAGCAGCTGGCCGCGCTGCATCGAGGTCATGCCCGGGTCGATGACCACGAACGCCTCGAAGTACAGCACGCGCTCGATCTCGCGCAGCGTCATGTCGAGCATCAGGCCGATGCGCGACGGCAGCGACTTGAGGAACCAGATGTGCGCCGTCGGGCTCGCGAGCTCGATGTGGCCCATGCGCTCGCGGCGCACCTTGGCCTGCGTGACCTCGACGCCGCACTTCTCGCACACCACGCCGCGGTGCTTGAGGCGCTTGTACTTGCCGCACAGGCACTCGTAGTCCTTCACCGGCCCGAAGATCTTCGCGCAGAACAGGCCGTCCCGCTCCGGCTTGAAGGTGCGGTAGTTGATGGTCTCGGGCTTCTTGACCTCGCCGAACGACCACGAGCGGATCATTTCGGGGGAGGCCAGGCCGATGCGGATCGAGTCGAAGTCCTCGGTCGTCGGCGTCTGCTTGAACAACTTCAACAGGTCTTTCATTGCGTCACCCTGTTCGTCGCGGGCGTGTGGTGGGGCACCGGACTCAGCGCCGTTCCTGCTCGAGCTCGATGTTGATGCCGAGCGAGCGGATTTCCTTGACGAGGACGTTGAAGGACTCCGGCATGCCGGCGTCCATCATGTGGTTGCCGTCCACGATGTTCTTGTACATCTTGGTGCGGCCCGTCACGTCGTCTGACTTGACCGTCAGCATCTCCTGCAGCGTGTAGGAGGCGCCGTAGGCCTCGAGGGCCCACACCTCCATCTCGCCGAAGCGCTGACCGCCGAACTGCGCCTTGCCGCCGAGCGGCTGCTGCGTGACGAGGCTGTAGGGCCCCGTCGAGCGCGCGTGCATCTTGTCGTCCACGAGGTGGTTGAGCTTCAGCATGTACATGTAGCCCACGGTCACCGGACGCTCGAAACGCTCGCCGGTGCGGCCGTCGTACAGCCACGTCTGCCCGCTGTCGGGCAGGTCGGCGAGCCGCAGCATGTGCTTGATCTCCTTCTCGGTCGCACCGTCGAACACCGGCGTGGCCATCGGCACGCCGTTGCGCAGGTTGCCCGCGAGAGAGAGGATCTCGCCGTCGTCGAACTGGCCGAGGTCCTCGGAGCGGCCGCCGCTGCCGTTGTAGACGGCGTCGAGGAACTCACGTACCTCGGCGGCGCCGCGCGACTCGTCGAGCATCCGCCCGATCTTGAGCCCGAGGCCCTTGGCCGCCCAGCCCAGGTGAGTCTCGAGGATCTGCCCGATGTTCATGCGCGAGGGCACGCCGAGCGGGTTCAGCACGATGTCCACCGGGGTGCCGTCCGCCATGAAGGGCATGTCCTCGACCGGAACGATGGTCGAGATGACGCCCTTGTTGCCGTGCCGGCCGGCCATCTTGTCGCCCGGCTGCACGCGCCGCTTCACGGCGAGGTAGACCTTGACCATCTTGAGCACGCCGGGGGCGAGGTCGTCGCCCTGGGTGATCTTCTGCCGCTTCTCCTCGAGGCGTCGCTCGAACTCCTTGCGCTGCGAGCGCATGCGCTCGGCGGTGAGCTCCAGTGCGGTGTTCGCGTCCTCGTCCTCGAGCCGCACCTCGAGCCAGTGCTCGCGCGGGATGTCGGCGAGGTAGTCGGCCGTGACCTTCGAGCCGGCCTTGAGCTTGCGGGGACCGCCGGCGGCGACCTTGCCCACCAGCATCGTGTGCACGCGCGAGAAGAGGTCCTCCTCGAGGATGCGCTGCTGGTCGGCGAGGTCCTTGCGGACCTTCTCGATCTCGGACTTCTCGATCGAGCGCGCCCGCGAGTCCTTCTCGACGCCGTCGCGCGTGAACACGCGAACGTCGATGACCGTGCCGTCCATGCCCGGCGGCACGCGAAGCGACGTGTCCTTCACGTCGGAAGCCTTCTCGCCGAAGATCGCGCGCAGCAGCTTCTCCTCCGGCGTCAGCTGCGTCTCGCCCTTGGGCGTGACCTTGCCGACCAGGATGTCGCCCGCCTTGACCTCGGCGCCGATGAAGGCGATGCCGGCCTCGTCGAGCTTGGCGAGCGCGGCCTCTCCGACGTTGGGGATGTCGGCGGTGATCTCCTCCGGCCCGAGCTTGGTGTCGCGGGCGACGCAGGTGAGCTCCTCGATATGGATCGTCGTGAAGCGGTCTTCCTGGACCACACGCTCCGAGATCAGGATCGAGTCCTCGAAGTTGTAGCCGTTCCACGGCATGAACGCGACCAGCAGGTTCTGGCCGAGCGCGAGCTCGCCCAAGTCGGTCGAGGGCCCGTCGGCCAGCACGTCACCGCGCGCGATCGCGTCGCCGGCCTTCACCAGCGGGCGCTGGTTGATGCAGGTGTTCTGGTTCGAGCGCGTGTACTTCGTCAGGTTGTAGATGTCGACGCCCGCCTCGCCGGCGGTGGTCTCGGCGTCGTTCACGCGCACGACGATGCGCGAGGCGTCCACCGAATCGACGACGCCGCCGCGCCGCGCGACCACGGTCACGCCCGAGTCGATCGCGACGGGACGCTCCATCCCGGTGCCCACGAGCGGGGTCTCCGAGCGCAGCGTCGGCACGGCCTGGCGCTGCATGTTCGAGCCCATCAGCGCGCGGTTGGCGTCGTCGTGCTCGAGGAACGGGATCAGCGAGGCGGCGACCGAGACGATCTGCTTCGGCGACACGTCCATGAACTGGATCTTGTCGCGCGTGGAGAGCATGAACTCGTTCTGGAAGCGCGAGGAGACCAGGTCATCCGTGAAGCTGCCCTTGGCGTCGAGCGTGGCGTTGGCCTGCGCGATGACGTACTGGGCCTCGTCGATGGCCGAGAGGTACTCGATCTGGTCGGTGACGGCACCGTTCTCGACCTTCCGGTACGGCGTCTCGAGGAAGCCGTAGTCGTTGGTGCGGGCGTACACCGCGAGCGAGTTGATGAGGCCGATGTTCGGGCCTTCAGGGGTCTCGATCGGGCAGACGCGGCCGTAGTGGGTCGGGTGCACGTCACGCACCTCGAAACCGGCGCGCTCCCGGGTCAGGCCGCCCGGGCCGAGCGCCGAAACTCGCCGCTTGTGCGTGACCTCGGAGAGCGGGTTGTTCTGGTCCATGAACTGCGAGAGCTGGGAGGACCCGAAGAACTCCTTCACCGCGGCCGCGACCGGCTTGGCGTTGATCATGTCCTGCGGCATCAGGCCTTCGCTCTCGGCGATGGTGAGCCGCTCCTTGACGGCGCGCTCGACGCGCACGAGGCCCACGCGGAACGCGTTCTCGGCCATCTCGCCTACGCTGCGGACGCGGCGGTTGCCGAGGTGGTCGATGTCGTCGACCGTCCCGTTGCCGTTCCTGATGTCGATCAGCGTGCGCAGCACGTCGATGACGTCGGAGGTCTCGCCGCGGTTCTCGATCAGCGCCTTGGCAAAGTCGTCGCCGCGGCGGCCGAAGTGCAGCGAGTCGTAGAGGATGCCCGGGCCCTTGACCTCGCTGCGTCCGACACGGCGGTTGAACTTCATGCGGCCGACGGCCGACAGGTCGTAACGCTCGGGGTTGAAGAACAGGTTCTGGAACAGGTTCTCCGCCGCGTCGCGGGTCGGCGGCTCGCCCGGGCGCATCATGCGATAGATCTCGACCAGCGCCTCCATGCGATTCTTGGTCGGGTCGATGCGCAGCGTGTCGGAGATGAACGGGCCGCGATCGAGGTCGTTCACGTACAGCACGCGGATTTCCGCAATGCCGGACTGCACCAGCTTGGCGACCGTCGCCGCGGCGAGCATCTCGTTCGCCTTGGCGAGGATCTCGCCGGTCTCGGTGTTGACGACGTCGTGCGCGAGGACCTTGCCGATGAGGTAGTCGGCCGGCACGGGCAGGCGGTCGACCCCGGCATCCTCGAGCTGGCGCACGTGGCGCGCCGTGATGCGGCGCCCCTCCTCGACGATGACCTTGTCACCGGCGCGGATCTCGAAGCTCGCCGTCTCGCCGCGCAGCCGGCTCGGCACCAGGCCGAGCTCGACGCCCTCGGGCGAGAGGTGGAAGGTGTTCTTCTCGAAGAACAGGTCGAGCATCTGCTCGTCGCTGTACCCGAGCGCGCGCAGCAGGATGGTGACCGGGAGCTTGCGACGCCGGTCGATGCGCGCGAAGACGCAGTCCTTGGCGTCGAACTCGAAGTCGAGCCACGAGCCGCGGTAGGGAATGACGCGTGCGGAGAAGAGAAGCTTTCCGGAGCTATGCGTCTTGCCGCGGTCGTGGTCGAAGAACACGCCCGGGCTGCGGTGCAGCTGCGAAACGATCACCCGCTCGGTGCCGTTGACGACGAAGGTGCCGTTGTCGGTCATGAGCGGCAGCTCGCCGAGGTAGACCTCCTGCTCGCGGATGTCCTTGACCGGCTTCTTGGCGCCGGGGGCGTCCTTGTCGAGCACCACGAGGCGGACCTTCACGCGCATCGGGGCGGCGAAGGTGAGGCCGCGCAGCTGGCACTCCTTGACGTCGAACACCGGCTCGCCGAGCCGGTAGCTCACGTACTCGAGGATCGCGTTGCCGGAATAGCTGACGATCGGGAACACGCTGCGGAAGGCGGCGTGCAGGCCGATCTCCTCGCGGTTGTGTTCGGAGGCGTCGGCCTGCAGGAACTTCCGGTAGGAGTCGAGCTGGATGGCGAGCAGGTACGGCACCTCGAGGATGCTCGACCGCTTGCCGAAATCCTTGCGGATGCGCTTCTTGTCGGTGAAGGAATATGCCATTGCGATCACCCTCTCATGGCCGACTGTGCGGCCCGGTCAGCTCGACGCCTAGAAACTGGAAACGGGCGAGCCGGCCGGCGGGAAATCCCGCCAGCCGACTCGCCGTGCAACGGGCCCAAAAGCCCGCGCATTGCGGTTACTTGATCTCCGCAGCTGCGCCGGCCTCTTCGAGCTTCTTCTTGAGCGCGTCCGCGTCGGCCTTCGGGATGCTTTCCTTGACCAGCGACGGCACGCCCTCGACGAGGTCCTTCGCTTCCTTGAGGCCGAGGCCGGTGATCTCGCGGATCACCTTGATGACGCCGACCTTGTTGGCGCCGAAGCTCGTCATGGTGACCGTGAACTCGGTCTGCTCCTCGACGACCGGCGCCGCGGCGGCGGCGCCGCCGGCGGCCATCATCGCGACCGGGGCCGCGGCGGTGACGCCGAACTTGTCTTCCATCATCTTCACGAGATCGACGACCTCCATCACGGTCATGTTGGAGATTGCGTCGAGGATCTCTTCCTTGCTGGCAGCCATTGTCTTGACTCCTGAAAAAAGTTTGATTGGTACCCGATGTCGTATCCGACCGTCGCTCTAGGCGGCAGCCTGCTTCTGGTCCTTGACCGCGGCGATCGTCCGCACGAGCTTCGCGTGAGGCTCGGCGAGCGTGCGCACGAACTTGCCGATGGGCGCCTTGATCACGCCCATGAGCTGCGCGATCGCCTGATCGCGCGTCGGCAGGTTCGCGACCCGCTCGAGGTCTCCGCCCGGCAACACGCTCCCGCCGAGCGACACGAGCGTCGGCACGAGCTTGTTGTGGTCCTTGGCGAAGCCCTTGATGAGCCGCGCGGCCGCGCCCGGGTCGTCCACGGAGAAGGCGAGGATCAGCGGGCCCTTGAGCTTCGCGCCGACGCACTCGAACTGAGTGCCTGCGACCGCCCGGCGGGCCAGCGTGTTCTTCACCACTCGCATGTAGACGCTGGAGGCGCGTGCCTTGGCGCGCAGGTCCGTGAGCTGCGCCACCGAAAGCCCCCGGTACTCCGCGGCGACGACGGACTGCGCGCGGGCCGCAACCTCGTTCACCTCGGCGACCAGCGCCTTCTTGTCATCCAGTCTGAGCGCCATGTATTCCTCCTGGCCTGAAGATCTTCGAAACCAAACGCCCGTCCGTGAGCGTTCACCCCTTTAGAGGGCGGGACCTTAAGGCAGTGAGACACTGACTCGGGTACCACCATCTGCGCAGGCGACCATTAAGGGGAGCGCCTCCCCGCCTGCGGTCTTCGATGATGGCCGACCCGGGCTGACTGCCGCCTCGCGGCGGCCCTCGGCCCGAAACCGGCCCTGCATCAAATCGTTGAACGGCCCCGCGCTCAGGCGCCGAGGCTCGACAAATCCACCAGCACGCCGGGCCCCATGGTCGAGGACACCGCGACGCGCTTCATG
This sequence comes from uncultured Gammaproteobacteria bacterium, assembly GCA_963754125.1. Taxonomy (GTDB): domain Bacteria; phylum Pseudomonadota; class Gammaproteobacteria; order Steroidobacterales; family Steroidobacteraceae; genus RPQJ01. The sequence continues at coordinate 237,516 of CAVWEX010000002.1, read as the reverse complement.
TAGACACCCTTGGCCGCGGCCGGCTTGGCCTTGTGAAGGTCCGCGAGCAGCGCCTGCAGGTTCTCCCGCAGTGCGTTCACCTCGAAGCTGGCCTTGCCGAGCGTGCAGTGCAGGACGCCCGCCTTGTCGGCGCGAAAACGCACCTGGCCGGCCTTGGCGTTGCGCACCGCGCCGGCGACGTCCGGCGTCACGGTGCCGACCTTGGGATTCGGCATCAGGCCGCGGGGACCGAGGATCTGGCCGAGCTGGCCCACCACGCGCATGGCGTCGGGGCTCGCGACCACCACGTCGAAGTTGAGCTCGCCCGCCTTGACCTTCTCGGCGAGGTCCTCGAGGCCCACGATGTCGGCGCCGGCCTCGCGGGCAGCATCGGCGTTCTTGCCCGAGGTGAACACGGCGACGCGGACCGACTTGCCCGTACCGTGAGGCAGCACGGTCGAACCGCGCACCTGCTGGTCGGACTTCGTCGGGTCGATGCCGAGGTTCACGGCGACGTCCACGCTCTCGTCGAACTTGGCGGTGGCGAACTGCTTGACGAGCGCGAGTGCGTCGTCGATCGGAAACTGCTTGCCCGGCACGATCTTCTCGGCCCAGGGCTTCATGCGCTTGGCTACGGCACCCATGTCACACCCCCTCCACGTCGACGCCCATGCTGCGGGCGCTGCCCGCGATCGTCCGCACGGCCGCATCGAGGTCGGCCGCCGTCAGGTCCGGCGTCTTGGTCTTCGCGATCTCCTCGAGCTGCGCGCGCGTGATGCGCCCCACCTTGGCGGTGTTGGGCGTGCCGCTGCCCTTCTCGAGGCCGAGCGACTTGCGGATCAGCACGGACGCCGGCGGCGTCTTCATGATGAAGGTGAAGCTGCGATCGCTGTACACCGTGATCACCACGGGGATCGGCAGTCCCTTCTCGAGCTGCTGGGTCTGCGCGTTGAACTGCTTGCAGAACTCCATGATGTTGACGCCCTGCTGGCCGAGCGCCGGTCCGATCGGCGGGCTCGGGTTGGCCTGGCCGGCCGGCACCTGCAGCTTGACGTAACCGTTAACTTTCTTAGCCATCTGTCACCTCTGTTGGGTCCAAGCGCCCCGAAGGGCTCCCCGCTGGGCTCAGGCCTTCTCGACCTGGCCGAAATCGAGCTCCACGGGCGTCGAGCGCCCGAGGATCTGCACCGCCACCTGCAGGCGGCTCTTCTCGTAGTTCACCGACTCGACGACGCCGCTGAAGTCGTTGAACGGTCCGTCCACCACGCGCACCACCTCGCCGGGCTCGAACAGCACCTTCGGCCGCGGCTTCTCCGCGCCTTCCTCGACGCGGCGCAGGATCGCGTTCGCCTCGCGCTCTGTGATGGGCGCGGGCTTCTCCGGCGTGCCGCCGATGAAGCCGAGGACCTTCGCGGTCTCCCGCACGAGGTGCCAGGTGTCCTCGTTCATCTCCATCTGCACGAGCACGTAGCCCGGGAAGAACTTGCGCTCGCTGCGGCGGCGCTGCCCATCCCGCATCTCGACGACTTCCTCGGTGGGCACGAGGATCTCGCCGAACTTGTCCTCGAGGCCCTTGAGCTTGATGCGGTCCTTGAGCGACTCGGACACCTTGTGCTCGAAGTTCGAATACGCGTGCACGACGTACCAGCGCAACGCCACGGTCAGCCTCCCCGCCCGGCCAGCGCCGCGGTGACGCTGCCGAGGATCCAGTCGAGGATCCAGAAGAAGATGCCCATCGCCAGCACGGCGACGAACACCACCAGCGTGGTCTGCAGCGTCTCCTGGCGGGTCGGCCAGACGACCTTGCGCAGCTCGACGCGCGATCCCTGCACGAAGTCCCAGAACGTGCGCCCCTGCACCGACTGCAGGGCCACCGCGATGCCGGCGCCCAGCGAGGCGAGCACGATCACCCAGCGCAGCGCGAGCGGGTAGCTCGACAGCAGGTAGAACGCGGCGATGCCTCCGACGAGGATCGCGACGGCCGCCGCCAGCTTCACGGTGTCGAGCGCGCTTGGGCCCGATTCAACCTTCTGGGTCATGTATGCCTGCCGGGATGCTGCCCGGGTCGTCCGACACGGGGCCCGTCCGCGCGCTCCGAATGGCAGGCCAGGAGGGAATCGAACCCCCAACCTGCGGTTTTGGAGACCGCCGCTCTGCCAATTGAGCTACTGGCCTGCGCGCGAAACGAACCGTCGTGCGGAACCCGGACCGCTGGTTACTTGAGGATCTTCGACACCACGCCCGCGCCGACCGTGCGTCCGCCCTCGCGGATCGCAAAGCGCAGGCCCTCTTCCATCGCGATCGGGCTGATCAGCTCGATCGTCATCTTGATGTTGTCGCCCGGCATCACCATCTCGACGCCCTCGGGCAACTCCACCGATCCGGTCACGTCCGTCGTGCGGAAGTAAAACTGCGGACGATACCCCTTGAAGAACGGCGTGTGACGGCCACCCTCCTCCTTCGTCAGCACGTACACCTCGCCCTCGAACTTGGTGTGCGGCGTGATGCTCCCGGGCTTCGCGAGCACCTGCCCGCGCTCGACTTCCTCGCGCTTCGTGCCGCGCAGCAGCACGCCCACGTTGTCGCCCGCCTGACCCTGGTCGAGCAGCTTGCGGAACATCTCCACGCCCGTGCACGTCGTCTTCACCGTCGGGCGAAGACCCACGATCTCCACCTCGTCGTTCACCTTCACGATGCCGCGCTCGATGCGCCCCGTCACCACCGTGCCGCGACCCGAAATCGAGAACACGTCCTCCACCGGCATCAGGAACGCCCCGTCGATCGCGCGCTCCGGCACCGGGATGTAACGGTCCATCTCGTCAACCAGCTTCACCACCGAGGGCACGCCGAGCGGACCCTTGTCCCCCTCGAGCGCCTTCAGCGCCGAGCCCGTCACGATCGGCGTGTCGTCGCCCGGGAACTCGTACTTGGAGAGCAGCTCGCGCACCTCCATCTCCACGAGCTCCAACAGCTCCGCGTCGTCCACCATGTCCGCCTTGTTCAGGTACACCACGATGTACGGAACGCCCACCTGGCGCGCCAGCAGAATGTGCTCGCGCGTCTGCGGCATCGGGCCATCGGCCGCCGACACCACCAGAATCGCACCGTCCATCTGCGCCGCCCCCGTGATCATGTTCTTCACGTAGTCGGCGTGCCCCGGACAGTCCACGTGCGCGTAGTGGCGCAGCGGGCTCTGGTACTCCACGTGCGCCGTCGAAATCGTGATCCCGCGCGCCTTCTCCTCCGGCGCCTTGTCAATCTGGTCGTAGGCCATGAACGCGCCGCCGTGCGTCTCCGCCATCACCTTCGTCAGCGCCGCCGTCAGCGTCGTCTTGCCATGGTCAACGTGACCAATCGTCCCCACGTTCACGTGCGGCTTCGTACGCGCGAATTTTTCCTTAGCCACGACCCTTACCTCTGAAATCTGAAACCTGTTGACTTGAACCTGGAGCCCACGACCGGAATCGAACCGGTGACCTCGTCCTTACCAAGGACGTGCTCTACCGACTGAGCTACGTGGGCCGCCGAACCGTCCGCCGACTTCCCGGCACCGCCCGGATATGGAGCGGGTGATGGGAATCGAACCCACGCCATCAGCTTGGAAGGCTGAGGTTCTACCATTGAACTACACCCGCCACGCTTCCCGGCCCCGACCGCGAACCTCCTGCCCGCCGCCCCGTCGCACTGGCCATCCGCGCCGGCCCGCCGGGCTGGTCTGGTGGAGGGGGTAGGATTCGAACCTACGAAGGCATGAGCCGGCAGATTTACAGTCTGCTCCCGTTGGCCGCTTGGGTACCCCTCCGCGGACAGAGAGCCGCGTATTCTCGTCGGCGACCCGCCTCGTGTCAATGCGAGGCGTCGGGCGCAGATCCAGGCCCCGGGTCGTAGCCGGCGATGTCGACGATCTCCACCCGGGCCGGGTCGAGCGCCCGGCCGAGGAACGTGCCGCCCACGCGGGCGAAGCGTGCGGCCCCGTCGGTGGCCAGGAGGGTCAACGATCCGCCGCTGCCCGCGGTCGGGCGGTTGAGCCCGCGCTCGCACAGCACCCCGGCCAATGCCACCGCTGTCGTCGCGGCCGAATCGACGATCGACACCTCGGGTCCCAGCACGGCCTGCAGGGTGGGCGCGACCACGGGGAAGTGCGTGCAGCCGAGTACCAGCGTGTCGGGCCGGGCGTCCGCCGAGGCGCCGGCGAACAACTCGTCGAGGTAACGGTGCGCGACGGCCTCGACGATGGGCCCGTCGGTCCAGCCCTCCTCGGCCAGCGCCACGAACAGCGGGCAGGCCCGCGCGCTGACGACCGCCGTCGGCAGGCGGCGCGCGATGGCGCGCTGGTAGGCGCCGCCACTCACCGTGCTTTCCGTCGCGATGACGGCTATCCGTCCCGAGCGGGTCGCCCGGCAGGCAGCCGCCGCGCCCGGCTCGAGCACGCCGAGCACCGGCACGGGGGCGAACCCTGCGACGAGCGACTCGAGCGCCACCGCCGAGGCGGTGTTGCAGGCGACGACCAGGCACTTGATGCCACGCGCCTTGAGGAGCCCCGCGGCCTGCAGCGCGTAGCGGCGGATCGACTCCGGGCTCTTGGTCCCGTATGGCAGCCGCGCGGTGTCGCCGAGGTACACGAAATCCTCGTGCGGCAGCGCGGCCGCGAGTGCGCGTAGCACGGTGAGCCCGCCCACTCCGGAATCGAACACGCCCACGGGCTCGAGTCGCCGGGCGTCGCGCGAATGATCAACCTGCACCGCCGTACCCCGTCGCGAAATCGGCCGCGGAGGATAGCGCAGGACGGCGCCTGACGTGGCGTGCATGCGCTGCGCGTCGGGGCGCGACATAACGCAAGTGGATTTTCCGCGCGCCCTTCCCTGCGCGCCCCCAGCGTGCATAATTCGCTTGCCCGCCAGCGAGTACGCAAAAAGACAAGAGACGCTCGTCCCGTGGAAAGAAGACTCACGACCCGCCACCGCGCCCGGACCACCGTCTATCTGCTGCTGCCCGGCCGGCACCGCCGTCTGTGCCGCGCGAGCAACCTGAGCGCGAGCGGCGTGTTCGTGGAGACTGGCGATCTCGGGCTGCGCCGGGGACAGACCGTCGAACTCGCCTTCGCCATCAGCCTCGGCACGGTCACCAAGCTGCACCGTCGGACGGCGGTGGTGGCGCATATTTCGCGGGGCGGCACCGGCCTGCGCATGGAAGGCCACGGCGGCTGACGACGGCCGCGCCGCGCCGCCGCCTCCGGCGCGATCAGCATTGATTTTCTAGGGGATTCTGCGAATGCCCACCCCGCGCCGTGGCCCGTATGTTGGCCATGGCAAGCGGGGATCCGAATGGAACGACGTTCACCCGATGCAGAGGTCGCACAGGCGATCAACCGGGTACTCGCGGCCGAGCGTGAGGCCGCCGGCGCAATTGAGGCTGCGCAGCTCGAAGCAGAGGCGCTGATCGAAGCGGCGCGGGCCGAACGACGGCGTTTGCTCGAGCGCGCGCGCCAGCGAGCCGCGCGGCTCCATGCCGCCGCACAGTCCCGCCTCGAGCGCTCGCTCGCCCGTCTCGACCGTGGCGCGATGGCGCCGGGAACGGACCTTGCAACGATGCACGAGCTCACCCAGCAGGCGGTCGGCAGGCTCGCGAGGCGACTCACGGCGGCCGACCATGAGCCGCGCTGACCTGTCCTTCGCTTTCGCCCAGGCGCGGCTGCAGGCGCGTTTCGGCGCACGTCCGGTCGCCGCCGACTGGCAACAGATCGAGGCGACGCGCGACCTCGGCGCCGTGCTGCAGATCCTGCGCGGCGGGCCGCTCGCCCGCTGGACCAGCCGGCTGGCGACTCGACCGGGCCTCCACGAGATGGAGCGCCGTCTGCGCGAGGAATGGTTGCGTGCGGTGGACGAAGTGGCCGCCTGGCAGCCCGAGCACTGGCGCGAGGCCACGCGCTGGATGCGCTGGATCACCTACCTCCCCTCGCTCCAGAAGCTCGCGCGCGGCGGGCGGGCACCCGCCTGGATGCGCGCCGATCCAGTGCTCGGCCCGATCGTGGCCCGCGAGCCGCTCGAGCGCGGGCCCGCCCTCGAAGGCACGCCGCTCGCGCCGCTCGCCGCCGGCTTCGACACGCCCCCGGACGTGGCAGCCGCCTGGGCGCGGCACTGGCAGACGCTGTGGCCGCGCGGCTCAGCGGCACGCACGTCACTGCGGCGACTGCTGGCCACGATCCGCGAACACCGTGTGCGTCTCGCCGAGGCTCCACCGGAGGCGACCTCCCGCGACGCGATGCAGTCGCTCGAGCGTCGCCTCGAGATCATGTTCCGGCGGCATCCGCTGTCCGCGGTGGCCACCGCCGCGTTCGTCTGCCTGATGATGCTCGACCTGCAGCGGCTGCGCGGCATGCTGGCCGTGCGCTCCCTGCGCGATGCACCGGTGGCGCCGCCATGACGCTGCGTCCAGCCTCGGCCAACTGGTTCGAGCTGCTGACCTCGCGCGAGGAACTCGGCGCGTCGCTCGACTGCCTCGCGGCCACCGGCTCGGTGCAGCTGCAGGCCCACAGCCAGTCAGAGCAGCGCCTCGCGCTGCCCGACCTGCGCACGACCCTGGCGGAGTACGAGACCCTCGCGCGGCGCTATGGTCACTTCTGGCCGCGAGCCGAGGCCTGCCGTCCCGGTCCGCAGCACGCGCTGCTCGAGGCGCCGGGTCAGGCGCTCGAGACGGTGCGCGCCTGGGCCACGGCGGCGGACCCGTTGATCGCCGAGCTCGAGGCGCTCGCGCAGTCCGCAGAGGACACCCACCTGCTCGCCGAGCTGCAGTCGCGCTCGGGCGACGCGCTCGCGCGCCTCGACCAGCTTGCGCGCGCGGGCCCGGTGCTCGCCGGCCGAGCGTACCTGCTCGCCGACGGCGGGCTGCCGCAGGCGCTGCCGACCAACGTGCTGCTGCAGCGCGTCCCGTACGACGAGCGGCTGTTCCTGCTCGCGGTCGGCCCGGCGGAGGACGTCGCCACGCTCGACCAGGCGCTGTCCGCCCGCAAGGCCCGCGCCATCGCGCTGCCGGACGATCTCCCTGCCGAGCCGTCCGCCATCGCGCGCTACCTCGAGTCGAAGCGTGCCGCGATCCTCGCGCGGGAGCAGGCCGCGCGAGCCGAACTGGAGGCGCTGGGTCGCGAGCACGGGGTCGCGCCGGCCCTCGGCCAGCTGGCGCTGGCGGCGTGGCTGGTGACGCACGTGCCCGAACTCCCGGTCACCGAACACTTCGGCTGGATCACCGGCTGGTGCGCCGACCCGGACGATGCGCGCCTGCGGGCCGCGCTCGACGGGCGCGACCTGCACTACCTGCTGCGCTTCACGCCGGCACCCGCGGACGCCGTGCCGCCGTCGGTGCTTCGCAATCCCGCCTGGGCGCGGCCCTTCGAGGTGTTCGGACGACTGATGGGCGTGCCGGACACGCGCGAGGCCGACCCGAGCATCGTGCTCGCCCTCGTGGCGCCGCTGATGTTCGGCTTCATGTTCGGCGACGTCGTGCAGGGCCTGATCGTCGCCATCCTCGGCTTCGTGCTGCGCAATCGCCTGCCGGCACTGCGGCTGCTGATGCCGGGCGGCATCATGGCGATCGCGTTCGGCTTCGCGTTCGGCAGCGTGTTCGCGCGCGAGGACGTGATCCCGGCGCTGTGGCTGCACCCGCTCTCCGAGCCGCTCACGGTGCTCGGCACGGCGCTCGGCTTCGGCATCCTCGTGATGCTGGTGGGCCTGCTGCTCAGCGCGCTGCAGTTCCACTGGCGCGGCGAGTTCAAGCGCTGGCTCGCGACCGACGCGGGCCTGCTCGTCGCCTACCTCGGCATCGTCGGCACCGCCTTCGACGCGACCCTGTTGTGGGCCCTGCCGGCGGGGGTCGCCTGGTCGCTCGCGGGCAGCGCGTTGCTCGCCCCGCAGGACCGCCTGGGCGCGCTCGGGCAGGCGGCCGGCGAGGCCGTCGAGCGCATGCTGCAACTCGGCGTGAACACCGTGTCGTTCGTGCGCGTGGGCGCGTTCGCGCTCGCCCACGCCGGGCTCTCGACGGCGGTGGTCGGCATCGCCGAGGCCGCCGGCGCCGCCTACTGGCCGGTGCTCGTGATCGGCAACGCCGCCATCATCGCCCTCGAGGGCCTCGTGGTCGGCATCCAGACCACGCGCCTGATCCTCTTCGAGTTCTTCATCCGCTTCCTCACGGCGCGCGGCCGCCCGTTCGAGCCGCTGCCGTTGCCTCCCGCCGAACCCCTCCCCCGGAGCACGCCATGAAATCCCCGACCCGCCCGACCCGATGGATGATCGCGATCGCCGTCCTCACGCTGGCCACCGGCGCGGTGGCCACGCTGGCGCTGCTCGCCGCGGGACCGGCATTCGCCGCCGAGGCGACGGCGGTGCCGGTGGACCCGAGCGTGCTGCGCTGGGGCTTCACGGCCGCCGCCGCCTCGGCCGGTCTTGCCGCGCTCGGCGCCGGCTACGCGGTGGCGCAGGTGGGCACGGCTGCGCTGGGCGCACTGGCGGAGAAGCCCGATCTGTTCGGCCGGGTGCTGGTGATGGTCGGCCTCGCCGAGGGCATCGCGATCTACGGCCTGATCGTCTCGATCCTGATCCTCAACCGCCTGGGCTGACGTGGCACGCGTGTACTACATCGGCGACGAGGCGACGGCAGCGGGCTACCGGCTCGCGGGCGCCGAGGTGCGCGTCCCGACGGCCGAGAACGCGACCGAGGTCTTCCGCCGTGCGCGCGACGCCGACGCCGATCTGATCCTGCTGTCGGCCGAGTTCGCCGGTGCACTGCCGCCTGCGGAACTCGAGGCCGCGGTGCAGGGCGAGCGGCCGCTGGTCGCAATCGTTCCGGACGCGCACGGCCGGCACGCTCCGCCCGACGTCGCGCGCGACGTTCGCCTCGCGCTGGGAATCGAACCATGAGCGCCCCCGAAAGCATCGTTCAGGTACAGATGGAAGCGCTGCTGCGACGCGTCGCCCGCGAGCAGGAAATGCTGTCGCGACGGGCGCGCGACGCCGCCGAGGAGCAGTCCCGCGGCATCGTGGCGCGGGCCCGGGAGGAGGCACGCGCGCGGACCCGGCAGGCGGCGGAGGAAGCGCGCCTTTCGGTGGAGCGCGCCCTCGGAGATCGTCGCGCGGCGCTCGAGACAGCCGCACGGCAGCGCGAGCAGTCGCTGCTGCGCGAGCTCATGGACACGGCTTGGGCTGCGCTGCCCGGGGCGCTCATCGCTGCCTGGCAGGAACCGGACAGGCGTCGCGAGTGGTGCGAAACGGCCTGCGCGCTCGCGCACCGCATCGTCATGGGGGACGGACCTTTCACCATCGAGATCGATGCGACGGCGGCACCAGAGCAGGCGGACCAGCTGCGGCGATGCATGCCCGCAGTGAACGACCCGCCCGCGATCCGCTCGGTCGAGAATCTCGGGCCCGGCCTGCGCATCCGCCGCGGCCTCGCCTGCGTGGACGCGACCGTGCCCGGGCTGCTTGCCTCGCGCGAGCGGGTCGAGGCAGAACTGCTGGCTGAACTCGACGCGCTGCTCGAGCAGCGCGGGAGGGTGTCCACGTGAGCCAGGCCGTCATCAGCTGGATCGGCGGGCCGGTGCTGCGGGCGCGCATGACGGGGCCGTTCACCGTGTACGAGGCCGGTGACGGTCGGGCCGCGCCGCCTGCTCGGCGAGGTGATCCAGCTCAAGGGCGACGAGCTCGTGGCACAGGTCTACGAGGACACCACCGGCCTCGAGCCAGGCGTCACCGTCGAGGGCAGCGGCCGCGCGCTGTCGGTCCAGCTCGGGCCCGGGCTGCTCGGCGGCATCTTCGACGGACTGCTGCGGCCGCTCACCGGCGGCGAGGACTTCCAGGTGAAGGCCGGCCTCGGCGCCGGAACCGTGGGACGATTTCCCTTCGCGCCACAGGCGGCCGTTGGCAGCACGATCGAGGCCGGCGCCGTGCTCGGGGCGATCGCCGCGGCGCGTGCGCAGTCCATCCTGGTGCCGCCGGGTCTCCACGGCCGCCTCGAGTGGCTCGCCGCCGAGGGCGAGTACGCCGAGGACGAGCCCGTCGCGCGGCTCGCCACGGCGGACGGCACGCAGCACGAGATCGCGATGCGCCACCCCTGGCCAGTGCGCACGCCGCGTCCGGTGCGCGCACGCCTGCCGACGAGCGGCCCGATGATCACCGGCCAGCGCATCCTCGACACGCTGTTCCCGGTGGCGCGCGGCAGCCGTGCCGCGCTGCCCGGCGGCTTCGGCACCGGCAAGACCGTGTTGCAGGAGGCACTCGCCAAGTGGTGCGACGCGGACGTGATCGTGTACGTGGGCTGCGGCGAGCGCGGCAACGAGATGGCCGAGGTACTCGACGAGTTCCCGAGCCTGGAGGACCCGCGCACCGGCCGCCCGCTGGCCGAGCGCACCGTGATCATCGCCAACACCTCGAACATGCCGGTCGCGGCGCGCGAGGCGAGCATCTACACGGCGATCTCGGTCGCCGAGTACTTCCGCGACCAGGGCCTGCACGTCGCGCTGATGGCCGACTCCACGAGCCGATGGGCCGAGGCGCTGCGCGAGGTGTCGGGGCGGCTCGGCGAGCTGCCCGGCGAGGCGGGCTACCCCGCGTACCTGAGCTCACGCCTCGCCGAGTTCTACGAGCGCGCCGCGCGCGTCACGACCCTTGCCGGCCAGGAAGGCTCCGTCACCATCATCGGCGCCGTGAGCCCGCCGGCCGGCGACTTCTCCGAGCCCGTCACGCTGCACACCAAGCGCTACGTGCGCTGCTTCTGGGCGCTCGACCGGCAGCGCGCGCAGGCGCGCTTCTACCCGGCGATCCACCCGCTGCAGTCCTACAGCGCGGACGCCGACGCGCTCGCCGAGTGGTGGAAGCGCTCCGGCAACCCCGACTGGCTCGCGCAGCGCCAGCGCGTGCTCGAGCTGCTCGAGCAGCAGGCGCACCTCGAGCGCATGGCGCGCATCGTCGGGCGCGACGCGCTGCCCGCGCTGCAGCAGCTGAAGCTGCTGTGCGCGGACCTCGTCAACGACGGCTTCCTGCGCCAGTCGTCCTTCTCGAAGGTGGACCGCTACTGCTCGCCGGCGCGGCAGGCGGCGATGATCTCGATCCTGCTCGCCTACATGGACCGCGCCGAGGCCGCCGTGCAGTCGGGCGTCGCCCCGTCGCGCCTCGCCGAGATGCCGATCGTGCGGCAGCTGCAGCGCCTCGGCGAGGAGTTCGGCGAGGGCGACCTGCGCAAGCTCGCGCTGCTGCCGCGCCAGCTCGACTACGAATTCGACGCGCTGCACACGGTGACCGGCCATGTTCGCTGACCTGCTGCTCGAAGGCGCCGTGACCCGCATCGAGGGTCCGCTGCTGTTCGCGAAGCGCGCGGCGCGCGTGGGCCTCAACTCCGCCGTCGAGGTCGTCGGCACCGACGGCGGCGTGCGCCTCGGGCGCATCGCGGCACTCGACGAGGCAGTCCATGGTGATCGAGGTGCTGCAGTCCACGGCGGGCCTCGGCCTCGAGGGCACGCGGGTGCGGCTGCGCGCCGAGCCGCTGCTGTTCGGCGTCGGGCCCAACCTGCTCGGGCGCATCTTCGACAGCATCGGGCGGCCGATCGACGGCGGCCCGCCGGTCGCGGCACGCGCGCGCATGCGCATCGAGGGCCTCGCCATCAACCCGTCGTGGCGCGCCCTGCCGCGCGACTTCATCGAGACCGGCGTGTCCACCATCGACCTGCTGAACAGCCTGGTGCGCGGGCAGAAGCTGCCGCTGTTCTCGGCGGGCGGGCCTGCCCCACGACCGGCTCGCGACCCAGATCGCGCAGCGCGCGCGGCTGCGTGGCGGCAAGAGCGAGGAATTCGCGGTGGTGTTCGCCGGCATGGGCGTGCCGCACGACACCGCCGAGCAGTTCCGCAGCGCCATGGAGCAGAGCGGCGCGCTCGGCCACACCGTGCTGTTCCTGAACCTCGCCGACGAGCCCGGCATGCAGCGCCTGCTCACGCCACGCTACGCCCTCACGGCCGCCGAGTACCTCGCGTTCGTCGAGGGCCGGCACGTGCTGGTGATCCTCACCGACATGACCAACTACTGCGAGGCGCTGCGCGAGGTCTCGGCGAGCCACGGCGAGATCCCGGGCCGCAAGGGCTACCCGGGCTACATGTACTCCGACCTCGCGGCGCTCTACGAGCGCGCGGGCTGCATCCGGGGCAAGCCGGGCACGCTCACGCAGCTGCCGATCCTCACGATGCCCGGCGACGACATCGGCCACCCCATCCCGGACCTCACCGGCTACATCACCGAGGGGCAGATCGTGCTCGACCGCGAGCTCGACCGCCGCGGCGTGTACCCGCCCGTCAAGGTGCTGCCGAGCCTGTCGCGACTGATGGACTCCGGCATCGGCGAGGGCTACACGGACCCCGACCACCCGGCGCTCGCGCACCAGCTGTTCGCGGCCTACGCGCGCGCCATGCGCGTGCGCACGCTGGCGAGCGTGATGGGCGATCAGGGACTGCCCGAGGCGGACCGCAAGTTCCTCGAGTTCGGCCAGCGCTTCGAGGAGCAGTTCGTGACCCAGTCCGCCTCGCGCACGCTCGAGGAGAGCATGGCGGTGGGCTGGAACGTGCTGCGCGGCCTGCCGCGCAACGAGCTCGCGCGGCTCTCGGATGCGCAGATCAAGCGTCATCTCGAGGAGCCGGTCCGTGCCTGACTCTGCCGGCGGCGAGATCCTCGCGACGCGCGTCGCGTTCCTCGAGCTCAAGGACGAGCGGCGGCTCGTGCAGGAGGGCTACGAACTGCTCGACGAGAAGCGCGTGCTGCTCGCGGCGGAGATCATGCGCCAGCTGCGCCACTACGGCGCGCTGCGCACCGAGATCGGCGGGCTCGAGACCGCCGCACTCGAGGCGCTCGAGGCCGCGGTCGGCATGCACGGCTTCGACAAGCTCACCGTGGAGCCCAAGCTCGACTTCGGCCCCGCGCTGCTCGGTGTTCACGAGCAGTCCTTCCTGGGCCTGCGGCTCGTGGAGGCCGCGCTCGAGGAGCCGCGGCAGGGCCCCGACGACGCGCCGCGGGCGGCCACCCCGGAGGCGCGCGGCTGCGCGCTCGCGTTCCGGCGGCTGGTGATCCGCCACGTCGAGCTCGCCGCCTGCATTGCCAGCCTGCGCCGGCTGATCCGGGAATACGTGCGCACCGAGAGGCGGGCGCGGGCGCTCGAGAACGTCGTGCTGCCGGAGATCGACGAGTCGCTGCACTTCATCGAGGAACAGCTCGACGCGGTGGACCAGGAAGAGGCCGTGCGGGTGCGCAACGCCGCCGCGCGCGACTGAGCCCGCGCCGCGGGCATGAGGTCGCGCAGGCACGCCCCGACGCTGCCGGCCCCGCCCGCAGCCCCGACCCACCCTGCTTGACCCGCGCAGCGTCGGCTGGCTTGCTGTGCGGCCCTTTCTCGCACAAGGACACCCGATGAGCGAGCCCGCCGCTTCCGCAGCGCGAGACCGGCCGCCGGACCGCGGCCGCTGCACCTGGTGTTCGGCGCGAGCGGTTACATCGGCAGCAACCTCGTCCCCGAGCTGCTGCGAGGCGGCCACCGGGTGCGCGCCACCGCGCGCAACGTCGAGGTGCTGGAGGGCCGCGGCTGGCACGGCGCCGAACTTGTGCAGGCGGACGCCCTCGACCCGGCCACGCTGCCGACCGCGCTCGCGGGCGTGGACGTCGCCTACTACCTCGTGCACTCGATGGCGGCCGGTCGCGACTTCGGCGCGATCGACCGCCGGGCGGCGGAGCACTTCGCCCGGGCCGCCGCGGCCGCGGGCGTGCGCCGCATCGTGTACCTCGGCGGCCTGATCCCGCCGAATCCGCGCTCGCATGCACCTGCAAGTCGCGCGCCGAGACCGGCGACGTGCTGCGCGCCGGGCCGGTGCCGGTCACGGAGGTGCGCGCCGGCATGATCATCGGCCCGGGCTCCGCGGCCTACGAGGTCATCCGCGACCTCGTGAACCACCTGCCGGTGATGATCACCCCGGCCTGGGTGCGCTCGCGCTCGACGCCGATCGCCCTGCCCGACCTGCTCGCCTACCTGATCGAGGTCGCCGGGCGGTCCGAGGCGGCGGGCCACATCTACGACGCGGGCGGGCCCGAGTCCGTGACCTACGAGGAGATCATGCGCTGCTACGGCCGGCTGGCCGGGCGCCAGCCGCGGATCCTCGCGGTGCCGGTGCTGACGCCGCGGCTGTCGTCGTACTGGCTCCGGTTCGTGACCTCCGTACCCACCAACGTCGCCCAGGCCCTGGTCGAGGGTCTGGAGCACGACTTCATCGCCGACGATGCTCCGCTGCGGGCCCTGGTGCCGCGGCGCCTGATGGGCCTCGAGGAGGCCGTGCAGGCCGCGATCGAGGCGGACCGCAGCCACACGGTGCTCGCGCGCTGGGTCGAGGGTGCGATCGCCTGCCGCAACTTCCATCCCGGAGTACGGCTTCTACGCCAAGCGCGCCGGGCAGCCACGGCGACGGGCCCGGCCTCGCCGGAGGCGGTGTTCGCGGTCGTGTGCGGCATCGGCGGCGACGACGGCTGGTTCTACGCCGACAGCCTGTGGTGGATGCGCCGGGCGCTCGACTGGCTGGCGGGCGGCCCGAGCTTCCGCCGCAGTCGCCGGCACCCGACGGAGCTGCGCGTCGGCGACGTGGTCGACTCGTGGCGCGTGATCGCGCTCGAGCCCGGGCGCCGGCTCACGCTGCTGATGGAGATGAAGGGGCCCGGGGGCGGAGTGCTCGAGTTCGTGGTGCGGCCCGGTGCTCGGTCGGCTCAGGCTCGAGCGTCAGCGCCACGGCCCACTGGCACCCGGCGGGCGTGGCGGGCCTGCTGTACTGGTACGCGCTGGTGCCCGCGCACCTGTTCCTGTTCCGCGGCCTGACGCGCGCCATCCAGCGGCGCGCGTCGGCCGGGGGTCACTCCGGCAGCGCGAGCTTGCGCGACCCGAAGTAGTAGCGCACCGACGCGCCCACGTAGTTCACGCTGTACTCCCAGGGCTCGGCGCCGAGCGCGAGGATCGTGGGAATCGTGGCGGGCCCGATGCCCTGCAGTCGCCCAGTCGCTGCTGTCGAAGCGCTCGTACCACCACGTGAACGTGACGTCGAGCTTTTCGGTGAGCCCGTAGCTGAAGTCCGCGCGCAGGCTGTCGAGCTCGCTGGTCACGGTCGGGAACGAGCCGGCCGACACGCCCTCGAGCGTCGTGTCGGAGTCGCCCTTGGCGTGGGTGTAGGTGAGGTCGAGGCGGATGTCGTCGGCGAGCTGCGCACGCAGGCCGGCGCCGTAGGTGCTGAAGTCGTCCTCGACGGTGCTGAGCCAGTCCGGGTCCCCGAACACGCTGCTGCCCCGGGTGCGCACGTCGATCTTCTCCTGGCCGCCGTTGACGAACACCGACACCTTCTCGTTGACTGCCCAGGTGAGGTCCACGCCGTAGCGCCGGTCGAGGCCCGAGCCGACGCCGAGCGCCGAGAAGTTGTAGCTGTCGTCGCCGTAGAAAGCGCTGGCGCCGAGCGTGAGCGGCAGCGTGCCGAGCGACACGTCCACCAGCATCTCGCCGTAGCTGCGGTACAGGTAGGCCATGTTGTACTTGCGCATCAGCGGGTTCTGCCCGTTCGCCGTCGCGACGTCGAGGTCGTAGCGGTCGGGCTCGCGCTCCTTGGCGCCGCCCTTGAGCACGAAGCCCGAGGTACCCGAAGGGCCGGTACTGCACCACGCCCCAGCCGTCGATGAGCGACTCGCTGCGCACCTCCTGGGCGGTGCCCTTGCGGTCGGTCTCGCGGTACTCGCCGCCCACGCCGATCGCTCGAGCTCGTCGTAGACCATGAAGTCGGCGCTGCCCGCGAGGCGCAGCCGCTCGAACCCGTAGACCGGGTTCACGCGGTCGTCGAGCACCGGGAAGAGATCCGTGTGCACGACCGAGGTCCAGGTGCGCTGGCGGGTGTCGTTGTCGCGCTCGTCCCAGGCGACGCTGCCGCGCAGCCGCAGCCGGTCGATCGGCCGCGAGCTCAGCGGTGAGGTCGGCGCGCATCACGCTCATCTCGCCGTCGAGATTCGCGGCCGGCAGCGGGTCGGTCACGAGCGTCGGGTTGATCGTGTAGGGCAGGAAGCCCGTGTCCTGCGTGCCCGTGCCCGAGGCGAGCGAGACCGCGACGCGTGGTGTTCCACGGCAGCCCGTACCACGCCGGCCGAGGCGCCGAACTCGTGGTACTGGTTGTCCGGGGCGAGCGCCATCTGGCCGACGTCGCGCGCCCGGCACCATGGCGTTGAACGGGTTGTCCCAGCGCAGCGACGCCGGCCTTGGTGTCGTAGATCGAGCCCGCGTAGCCGGCCTCGGCGAACCAGCCGGCTGCCCTCGTAGCGCACCGTGGCGTCGAGCCGGTCGGTCGCATCGTCCACGGGCACGGGCAGCTGCGTCGAGACGCTGCCGAAGGAGGCGAGCTGCGCGCGTGTGCCGTCGCGCTGGTCGCGGCGGTAGTCGACCTTGAACTCCACGTTCTCGAGCATCCAGTAGCGGCCCGCGACGCCGTAGCGGTCGCGGTCGAAGCCGATGTCGACGGAGCGCAGGCTGCCGTCGAGCGCCGTCATGCCGCCGGTGGAGCCGGCATCGACCCAGTCCGCCGGGCAGCGTGAGCTCGGTGCTGCCGACGCCGCGGTACGGCGTCGCGGTCGTGTCCCAGATCGAGTGCGGGATGCGGTCGTAGAACAGCTCGAAATCGTAGCGGCCCTGCTTGCCGCCCCCGAGCCGGATCTCGCGCGAGTCGAGCCCGAGGTCGCGTGAGCTCGTAATCGAGGACGTAGCCGGATTCGCTCGGAGGCGCGGCCCTCGGCGTTGGCGATGACGTACCCGCCCTTCTCGTCGAGGCCGGTGTAGTCGCCGAACTTGGCCGAGTCCTCGTCCACGTGGGCGGCGCCGAGCTCGACCTCGGAGCGGTAGCCGCGGTCGAACGGGCACTTGCTGCAGGTCCATTCGCTGGTGTCGGGCGCGGCGGCCTGCTGCGCGGACGCCGTGCCGGCCGCCGACAGGATGGACGCGACGGCGAGCGTGAGGAGGAAGCTGCGCGTTTCCATGGGCTTCACCAGGTTCTTGCGGCGTTCGTGCGACTGGGCGAGGGCGCGGTGCTCATCGCGTCAGCGTCGCGCCCGAGGGATGGTTGGATCCGTGCACCTGCGAGTGGCAGTTCATGCAGTTGCCGAGCGCCAGCGACGACACCGGCGATCCGCCGCCGCCCGGCAGGCCGGACGGTCCGTAGGCGATGCTCGGGTGGCCCTGCTGCGAATGGCAGGACTGGCACAGCACCGGACCGCGCGCCTTGAGCATGCCGGGGTTCGACGCGCCGTGCGGCGAGTGGCAGCTCGAGCAGTCCTCGGCGACCGGCGCGTGCTCCCAGAGGAACGGGCCGCGCTTGTCGGCGTGGCACTCGTAGCAGGTCTGGTTGAGCGTGGCCTTGACGAGCTGCTTGTCGGCCGTCGAGCCGTGCGGGGCATGGCAGTCGCTGCAGGCGAGCTGGCCCTGGCGCACCGGGTGCGCGTAGGGCTTGAGGAACTGGCCGCGCTCGGCGACGTGGCAGGTGTAGCAGACGTCGGCCTGCGTGCGCGTCGAGAGCACGGCGTCCTTGCGCGCGTGGCTGTCGTGGCAGGACGCGCAGGAGACGTTCGTCGCGTCGTGCGGCCCCGACGTGCCAGCTGCTGGCCATCGACTTCTCGTGGCAGCCGAGGCACATGCCGTTCTGCACGGCGACAGGCGCCGCGGAGTCGCGCGAGAAGCGGATCACCGGCGGCGCGGGTCTCGCCCTTCTTGACGCGCTTGGCGTGGTCCCCGGCGGGCCGTGGCAGGCCTCGCACTGCAGCTGTCCCTTGCCGAACGGGCTGCGCGCGTCGGCCGGCTGGCCGTGCTTGCCGTGGAAGACCGCGAGCGTCACCTCGTCGTCGTGGCAGCCGAGGCAGGTGTCCGCGCCCTTCTTGCTGTACTCGGCGGCCGGGGCCGTGGCCGCCGGCGGCGCGGCGGCCGGTTCGGCCTCGGCCTCGGCTGCGCCGGCGCGGCCTCCTGGGCGAGCGCGAGCGCCGGCCAGAGCGCGACGAGCGCGAGCAGGCGGCAAACGAGCGGGAGTTGAATGCTTCATGTCCGCCTCAGTTGTACTTGAACTCGGCGACGCCGTGCACTTTCTTGACGTCGGCGTCCCTGCCCGGGCCGTGGCAGGTGCGCGCAGCCCTCGAGCGGTGCTGCTCGGCGTCCGGCTGTTCGCCGTCCTTCACGGCGGTGACCGAACCGCCCGTTGCGGCCGAATCATGTGGTTGCGCGCCGCATCGCTCGTGTGGCACGTGGAGCAGACCGCCGTCGCCGGCGTCGTCGCGACGTCGCCGAGCGGGCGTCGAGCGATCCGGGCTCGAGGCGGCGCCGCGTCGATCGTCGTCGCGAGCGCGATCGTCGAGTCGGGCGGGTAGTAGGTGCCCGGCAGGTGGCAGCCCTCGCAGTTGTTGAGCTTGCCGGGGTACCTCACGTGGCTGAAGTCGTAGCCCGTGTTGCCGTAGCCGCAGACCTTGTAGCCGGCGAGCGCGCCCGCGTGGATCGCGTGCACCATGACCTTGAAGTCGATGGTCTGGTCGTCGAGCGTGCCGGTCACGGTCTCGCAGTTCGAACCGGCGACGCGCCGGTTGATGTCGGTCGCGTTCGGGTTGTGGCAGGTGGCGCAGAGTTCGGCGTTGCCGGTGCGGTTCTCGCCGTGCAGCGACAGCTGCTTGTGGCAGTCGTTGCACTTGGCGATGTCGACGACCTGGCGGTAGGCCACCGGCGTCGCGTCGGTGATCGCGAAGGTCTTGCCGCTCGCCACCACCGGCACGGCCACCGTCTCGAGTACGCCGTCACCGTTGGTGTCGAGCCGCACGTTCGGGCGGCCTTCGAGGATCGCGCTGCCCGAGCCGGTGGCGGCGGCCGGGATCGCGACCGTCGCGGTGGCCTTGAACGCGCCCGGGAACTGCCGGATCCGGCACGCCGTTCGCCTTGACGTCGATGCTGATCGGCTGCGCCGGCGTGCCGGTCGTCCGCGGTCGCCGAGCCGCTGCCCGTGTTGGTGAAGTCGGGCCGCGTGGAGAACGCGACGTCGACGCGCAGCGAGGCGTTGCCGATCTGGAACGGGCCGCCCGCCGCCTTGATGTCGTACGGCGCGTCGTCGTTGGTCGGGTCCGTCACGCGGATCGTCACGGTGGGCTTCTGGCCCGGGCCGCTGTCGACGACCTTGAGCACCTCGTACCTGAACTTCTCGCCGGCGCGCAGCAGCGGGTCGAAGTGCACCTGGTCGGGCCGCAGGCCGAAGTTCGAGGTCGGGCCGTGGCAGCGTCCCGCACTGGTCGTCCGTCGCCGCGACGCCGCCGTGGCCGACGCCGGTGTCGAAGTTCACCTCGTTGTGGCACGAGCCGCAGGCCTCGCGATTCACCGTGAGGCGCCAGTTGCTGGCCTGCGGCGTGTCGGTGTCGCTCTCCTCGTGGCAGGTCTGGCAGTTGCGCTGGTCCTGCGTGAACTGGATGTGCGAGTAGTCGTAGAAGACGTTGTTGTAGCCGAAGATCCCGTACGGGCCGGTCGGCAGCTTGTCGCGGTGGATCTTGTGGATCATCACCTTGAGATCGATCGTGTTGCCGGTCTGCGCGTCGAACGAGTACGACTCGTGGCACATCGCGCAGTACTGCAGGTCGAAGCGCGCGCCGCCGTGGAACACGAGCTGGTCGTGGCAGGCGTTGCAGGTGTCGTTGTCGACGATCTCGCGGCCGGATTCGACCGCGCCGCCCGTCGCGGGCGTCCAGGTGAAGACGGCGTTGTTGGCCGGGATGAACTCCGTCGCGCGCCGCGGCCGAGGCGGATCTCGAGGCCGACGCGGTGCGACGAGCGACGCGTCGTAGGGAATGTCGCTGATGCCCTTGCAGGCTCTGCGCGAAGGTGTAGGTGTAGATGCCGTTGCCTGGTTGCCCTCGACCCACTGGCCCGCGGGTCGCCGGCTCGGTCGTGGCCTGGTTCGTCGGGCCCGTGCCCGTCACGGCGCTCGCCGGCACCGGCGCCGGCGTCCCGGGAAGGCCTCGGTGCGGCGCGTGATCGCGCGCCAGGTGCTCGACTTGCCGTTGACGCCGGGCTCGAGCCGTGCCAGCACGAAGCTGATGTTGGCGGCAGCACAGCCCGTTGAGGGGCTGCCCGGCTTCATTCTCGAGACGCACCTCGATGACGGGCTTGCCGTCGTCGGGCACGCTGGCGCTGACGATCGACGCCTTGATCGAACTCGCCGAACTGATCGGCACCCCGCCGCCTGCGGGCGGCTGTCCGGGAGGACCCACCGGTCCCGGCGAACCGCCCGAGCCCGTCCGGGCGTCATCGCCGGAGCAGGCCGCCAGTGCCAGTGCGGCACCGGCGAGCAACGCAACCCATCGCCGGCTGGGCCGTGCCAGCTCCCGGTCACTGAGCAATGTCATGACTCGAACTCCCATCCTCGTCGGGCGGAGGCCGGGTGCCCCAGCGAGGCACCCGGGCCCATCGTCATCACCTGGCGTGTGCCGCGGCCGTGTCTTCCGCCCGGCCCGGGCCATGGCAGACGGCGCAGGCTTCCGTTGCCGACGACGGCGTCAGCGACTTGCCGCCAGCGACGTCGAACGCACCACCGTTCTGCTCCATGTGGGCCTTGGCCGGACCGGAATCGTGGCAGGTGCCGCAGGTGCCGGCCGTCGCCGAATTCCACGTGTCGTCCGTGTAGAGCGTGACGTCCGCGCCAGGACCTGTGCTGATCGCCAGCGCTTCCGTCCGGGCCGCGTTGTAGGTGCCCGGCAGGTGGCAGGCCTCGCAGTTGGCGAGGCTCTGCGGGTAGGTGATGCCGAAGAACAGCGGCATCTTGCCGGCGTGGATGTTGTGGATCATCGCGGCCATCGCGATCGGGCCGGCGATGTTGGCGTCGTCGCTCCAGCCACTGCTGGCGTTGTGGCAGACGAGGCAGCCCTGCGGGTCGCCGTTGCGATTGCCGCCGTGCAGCTGCAGCTGCTCGTGGCAGTCGTTGCACTTCGCCTCCGACACGAGCTGCGCGCGCTCGGCGCCGAAGTAGCCCACGGCATTGCGGGCGCGAGCCTGGACTGCGACGCCGTCGACCGTGACCATCGGGTGACCGTCCATGACCACCATGGCGCTCGCGGTGTCCACGGTCAGCGTGATCCCGGCCGGCACGGCCGCCGTCTTGAGATCCGTCGTGTAGCTGCCGTCGGCGTTCTTCACCGCGAAGGCCTTGATGTCGGCGAGGCGCATGCGATAGGCGGCGCCGCGCTCGCCGGCCGGCGTCGTGCCCGTCGCGACATCCGCGTTCGACACGTCCGCCGCATCCCACGCGAAATACAGGTTCAGGCTGGAGCTCGCGTTCTGGAACGCCGGGTCGGTGGCGATGTCGTACGGCGTGCCGTCGGGCTTTGCGACCTTGAACGTGATGCTGGGCACCTGGTCCTTGGCGACATTCGTGACCGAGACCACCTCGAATACGAATTGCTCGCCGAGCTGCTTCTGCAGTCGCGGACCCTGGTTGTGGACGTCGAGGATGTCACCGGCCGCGCCGCCCTCCCGGTGGCAGCCGACGCAGTCGACGTCGGTGGCCGCGAAGTCGAACGTCGAGTGCTGGAAGCGATAGGTGTAGCGGCCGGTAGCCGCGTCCGGGCCCGTCTTCTCGACGCCTTCGATGTGGCAGCCACCGCAGGCCGCAGTCGATGGCTGCAATTTCCAGTCGTCGCCATCCGGCGCGGCGTCCGATTGCGTGTGGCAGGTCTCGCAGAACAGCACCGACTGCGGATAGGTGACTTCGCTGAAATCGAACTCCCCGCCGAAGCCCCACACCTTGAACGGCTCGGCCCGACCTTCACCGAGGTGGATCGAGTGGGTCATGTAGGCCATCCCGAGATCCTCGCCGGTCTCCGGATCGACGGTGCCCGGGTTGTGGCAGGTCACGCAGTATTCGTTGGTGCGCCGCGGGCCGCCGTGCAGGTCGAAGCGCGCGTGGCAATCCGCGCAGTTCTCGGTCGCCGCCACCAGCTTGCTGCCCGAGCCGGCACCACCGTCCGGCACGAAGTCCTGCACCGGGTTGTCGGGCGCGAGCTCCTCCGCCGCGCCCGACATGCGGATCTCGAGGCCGACACGGTGGGTCAGGGCTGGTTCGTAAGTCACTGCGATCGGCGCGGCGACGTTGTCGAGGTCCACGGCATACGTATATCGGTACTTGCCGTCGCCGAGTTCCACCCAGCGGGCGGCCGCCGCGGTTTCGGTGTTGGCCTGGATGGCATTCGCGAGTACGGCCGGACTGCCCGTCGAGGGCGTGACGGAACGGTTCACGTAGCTCTGCCATTGGGACGGCACCCGCCCGGCCGGATCGTTCACAAGCTTCGAGACCATGAAGCGCGTAACGGTGGGCGCGAGGCCCAGCACCGGGCCGCCGTGGGCCGTCTCCACGGTGAACTCGACAACCGGCGACGGCGCAGCGCTGAGGCTCACGCTGTCGATGGTCGCAACGAGGCCACCGATCTGCTCGATCTGCTCCGCCGTGAGTATCGTGCCGTCGCCGATGGTGACCGGACCGCCGCTTTCGATCGGCACGGTCGGTGGCACGGTGGGACCGGTGGGTCCTGTCGGACCGACCGGGCCCGTCGGACCGGTGGGTCCGGTGGCGTCGTCCACACTATCGCCGCTGCAACCAGCGAGGCCGATCGTGGCAGCGAGCGCCAGCACGGCAACCAGTGGCAATCGCGATCGCGTTAGGCCTCGGGCGCCTGCAATTTTCATGGATGACTCCCAGACTCGTTCGACAACGCACCGCTGCGAGCGGCCCAAAATCCTGCTGACGCACCGGCACAAACCGGTGGGTCGGCGGCATAGTAGGTTTCGATCATACCGCCTCGTATAGCGATTAACCGAAACCGTTAGAGTCAGGCACATGGAGGAGCAAATCGCCCACCCTCCCATGATGCGATCTGAACAGGATCAGTTGTGGCGATGACTGTTCGCAAGCTCGACACGGGCCGTCGTACACGAACCGGGTACGGCACGCATGGGAAGCCCCCATCTTTCGGACTCGTGGCACGGGCGCTATCCCACACGCGCAATGGGTCCGCATAAAAAATGCCCGCAACTCGCGTTGCGGGCACCTTCGTCATTATTCTCCGGGTTTCAGGTTGGAGCGGGGTGGGCCCGAAGGCCCACCCCACGCACCCGGAGGTCAGTCGAACATCAGATCACTTCGTGTCGAGAATGGTCTGACGCCCGTTCTGGAAGGTCTGCGGCGTCCAGCCATTCTGGTACGCATGACCCCTCGCATCGGTCGTGTTGTGGCAGCTCGTGCATGCGGCCGCCGATGCGCCCTGCAGCGAATCGTCGAGCTGGTTCTTCCAGACTGCGCCCGTGCCCGTGCCAGAGTCGATCATGCCGGCGTCGATCGTGGTGGCCACGGCCTGCGCCTGATCGGGGATCGTACCGAAGCCCGCGACATGGCAGCCCGAGCACTGCCTCGTATCCCGCGGATAGGTCGGGTGGTACAGGGTGTGCGGCTGGCACGACTGCGGCACGGCAGGATCGCCACCGAAGACCCGGATTCCAGGGGTGGTGCCGTTGAGGCACGCCTCACCAGTCGCCCAGTTCGGAAGCGTCGTCCCCTCGGCCGTCCAGGCATAGATGCCGCGGGTCCGATAGACCACGTACGGGGCCAGGCCCGAGCCCGCCGAGTGGATGGCGTGCAGCATGGTCTTGAACTCGTACGTCTGGCCCACCTTGCCGTCGTACGCTTCGGACGCGGTCACGCCCATCAGGACGCGGTTGTTCTGGTCCGAAGAGGCCGAGTTGTGGCAGATGATGCACATCGTCACGTTATCAACGCGCGTATTGCCGTGCTGATACAGCGAGCCGACGTGGCAGCCGAGGCACTCCTTGGTGTCTGCGACGACACGGCGCGGAGTCGCCGGCGCACCGGTGCCCACGACGAACTCGTAGGTCGGGGTCGGGACGCGGACGAACATCAACGGTTCTGCCCAATGCTCGGTCGTCATGCCAGCCGGCACCGGCAGCTGCGGCTTGCCCTGCAGGGCCACGATGCCCCGCGTTCCAGCCGGAACGTCGTCGCGGGCGATGATCGTCGTCGCGACGTTGCCTGCGCAGGTCGTATTCGTCGTGCTCAGGTTTACCGCGGCGGCCTGACCCGGCGCGTTGGCCCGGCCCAGAACGTAGTCATCGCCCTGCGCGTAGCTGCGCAGCATGCTCAACGTGCCCTCGCCCGCGGTATTCGGCCCAAACGGGAAGAACACCGGCGCGGTCGTGGTCGCCGTCGTGTTGCACGGGTTGATCGGCGTACCCTTCGGGAACTCGGCCGTCCAGGTGATCGCCAGATTGCCCGTCGTCGGGTTGTCGACGACCTGGGTGATCGTCCAGTTGAACTTGTCGCCCTCCGAGACGGACAGATCCTTGCCGCCGTAGATGATGCCGACGCGCTCGGTCTCGAGACCGTTGTGGAACGCCGTGACGACTCCCGGCGCAAGACCGCTGCCGTTGGCCTCATGGCAGGTCTGGCAGTTGGTGGTTTCGTCGAAATCGTTGTGGAAAGTCGTTCCGGTCGCCGTGAAATCCCAGCTCGCCATGGACTCGTGGCAGCTGAAGCAGCCCGCCGCCGTGACCGGCATCTCGTTGACCTCGGTCAGCGCTCCACTGCTTTCAGTGTGGCAGACGCTGCAGTTGGTCATGTAGGTCGGGTACGTGGCGGAGTAGGTCCATGAGTCGGCACCGTCGACCGTCTCAAGTACGAACTCGCCGCTCGGCATGCCGTGCGAGTTGTGGATGCCGTGGCCGATGTCGAGCAGGCGCGGATAATTCGTGTTGGTCGCGTCATGGCACACCGTGCAGGCCGCGCCGTTCGCCGGGTAGCTGTAATGGAAGCCACCGCCGCCGTTGTTGCCATGGCAACCGGAGCAGCCTGCCGAGCTGACCAGTTTCTGGTCGGGCGAACTCGGGAAGTCACCCGTCACGATGGCGCGTATCCTCGGAAGGACCCCCGTGGCCGTCTCCGGCCGGAAAAGATAGCGCGATGGGACTGCGCCATAGGCCGTGAAACCACCGTCGACCGTGATGGTGTAATTGCCGCCGGTACCGCCAGAGAGCACGGCGGGCGTAATCACGTCGCCGGGGACGGTAGCCTCGATCCTATCCAGCTGATTGCGGAGGGTGCCGTTGAACTGGTACGCAGTACTGAGCCCGTTGACGGGCGTTGGCGTTGCGGGAACCAGACCGGTGAAATTCGCGCCGTTGACCTTCACGTTGAAGGTCACGACCAGGTCAGTCGGATCGGTGGCGCTCTGCGCGATGATGACGTTGCTTACGGCGACGTCCCCCGCCACGAGATGCATTTCTGCGACGCCATAGGCCGAGCCGTCGCCATGGCAGACGCCACAGCTCTCGCGCGGCTCGATCGTGGCACCCGGACCGGCAGGACCCGCGGGACCGGCGGGGCCGGCGGGGCCAGGAGCGCCGGGCGTGCCGGGTGTGCCGGGTGCGCCGGCTGCTCCATTCTTGCCATCGTCGCCTTCGCAACCGGCCAAGCCGATCGTGGCAGCGAGCGCCAGCATCGCAATCAATGGCACACGCGTTCGCGTGCTGCCTCGGGCGCCTGCAAATTTCATGGTTGACTCCCTAAAAGGACATTCGCATTCGGGTCTGAATTTGCGGTGCCTCTCGGAAACCGCAGATTCAGGCGCGATCCTATGGAAGCCGGAAAGTTCCGTGCACCTCGGTTATCCGTAGTTTCGCGGCGCTCATGCGAGGAAACAGGGAATAGATGCGAATGGCTCGCATCCCTGCGCGGCCGCGCAGCACAGGACGGCCGCGACCCCGAGTGAGGAGTCAGCAGATCCGCGGCAGCGGATCGTCCTCGAGTTCCTCGATCACGCGCTCGCCGCCGATCGAGGTCTCGAGCAGCACGCGCACGGGTTGCTCCTGCACGCGTCCGATGAGGGCCGCATCGCGCCCGCTCGGCAGCGCCTGCAGCATCGCAAGCGCCTGGTCCGCCTGCTCCGCCGCCACGACCGCGACGACACGCCCCTCGCAGGCGAGGAAGTACGGGTCGTAGCCGAGCATCTCGCACACCGCGCGAACCGGGTCGCGCACCGGCACGCGTGCTTCCTGCAGCGCAACGCCGAAGCCACTGACCTGCACGATCTCGTGTGCAACGGTCGCAAGTCCGCCGCGTGTGGGATCACGCATGAAGCGCAGTCCGTCGAGCTTCACGAGCTCGCGGGTGATGGGCAGCACGCTCGCCGCGTCGGATTGCAGGTCGCCGCGCAGCCCGAACTGCTCGCGCGCCAGCATCACCGCGATGCCGTGGTCGCCCACGGGCCCGCTCACCAGCAGCGCGTCGCCGGCACGGATGCGGTCGATTCCGAGTGCGAGTCGCGGGTCCTTCACGCCGATGCCGGCGGTGTTGAGATAGATGCCGCCGCCCTCGCCGCGCCGCACGACCTTGGTGTCGCCGGCCGCGACCACCACGCCGATCTCGCGCGCCGCGGCGGCGATGCCCGCCACCACGCGTTCGAGCACCGCGAACTCGAGCCCTTCCTCGAGCAGCACACCGAGACTCAGGTACTTCGGAATCGCACCGGCGACCGCGAGGTCGTTGGTGGTGCCGTGCACCGCGAGCGAGCCGATGTTGCCGCCCGGGAACTCGATGGGCTGCACGGTGAAGCTGTCGGTGGTGAAGACGAGCTGGCCATCGCCCACGTCCCACGGCAGCACCGCCGCGTCGCTCGAGGTGTCGAGGTAGGGATTGGCGAGGTGACGGGCGAAGACGTCCGTGATGAGCTCGCGCATGAACCGCCCGCCGTTGCCGTGCGCGAGCGAGACGTGGGTGTCCTGTGGATTCAATGGTGGCTGCTCCGCGAGAGTCCTGGAATCGCACTCAACGGCACTTTCGCCTCCTCGTTCCAGGCATCGAGCTCGGCGCGGATGTGCTCGCGCATCTGCTCGCGGACGTCGTTCACCGAGTTGAAGAACTCCGCCATCATGAGCACCCAGCAATACATGCCGCGGCGCGTGAGGCGCAGGCCGTCCGCTTCGCGTCTCGTGGCACCGAGCAGACGCATCGAGATGAGCTCCGGCGCCATGCGCAGCCAGAACGCCGCGCCGTAGCGGTCGGCGATGTACTCGCGCTTGAGCGCGCCGCCGAACAGCCGCACCAGGTAGTCGTAGCGCATGCGCTCCTTGAGCCGGAGCGTGCGCCGCTGCGTGATGCCACTCTGCCCGCCCTCGATGCGGCGGCAGTAGTGGTTGAGCGAGAAGGTGGTCGAGTACATCGAGTCGCCCACGTAGCTGAACGCCCCGCTGCCGACGCCCACGTAGTCGTCCTCGTCGATGATGTACTCGTCGAACATGCCCTCGCCGCGCGTGAAGCACCAGGCCGAGGACGCCCGGTAGGACGGCAGCAGCCGGTCGAGCACGCGCTCGTACATCGGGTAGCGCAGCGACTCGTCGGCCTGCCCCATGGTCTTCTGCATCTTGTGGCGGGCCGACGGCGCCGTCATCAGCGGGTAGAACGACACCTGGTCCACGTCGAGCTCGAGCAGCGTGTCGATGTCGTGGTCGAGCATCGCGAGCGTCTGCCCGGGCAGGTTGAAGATCATGTCCACGTTGAGCGTGGGGAAGATGCCGCGGACGCCCATGAGCCGCTCCCGGATCTCCTTGCCGTTGCCGTACTTCTCCAGCCGGTCCATGCCGGCGAGCAACCCGTCGTCGAAGCTCTGCACGCCCACCGAGAAGCGCGTCACGCCGGCTTCTCGGTAGCGCGGCAGCACGTCGGGCTCGAGGTGGTTCGGGTTGGTCTCGATCGAGACCGTGTGCACGGGCGAAAGCGAGCGGATCAAGTCGAGCGTGGCGATGCAGCTCATCGGGGTTCACCGTGGGCGTGCCGCCGCCCACGTACACGTCGCGGAAGCGGAAGCCGGCCTGGTGATACAGGCGGATCTCGTTACGCAGCGCCGCGAAGTAGCGCGCCGTCTTCGATTCGTTGTAGCGCACCCGGTGGAACGAGCAGAACGGGCACAGCACCTCGCAGAACGGCACGTGCACGTAGAGCTGGCACGGCCTCGACGGCGGCGAGGGCATCACCTCGGCCGAGTCGTCCTCGTCGAAGCGCATCGCGTCCGCGTACTCGCGCCGCAGGACGTGCAGGAAAGGGCGTTCGAACCAGAGCATCGTCGCAGTGTATCCGTGTCGTCCGGGTCCGTTGCGGTCAGTGGCCGGCCACGGCGAGGCGGCCGAGGTGCTCGGCAACCTGGCCGTAGCTCAAGCCGCCGTCGTTGCAGGGAATCCGTTCCGGCAGCAACACCCGGAAGCCACGTCGCGCGAGTCCGCCGGCCGCCAGCTCCAGCAGCCGGCGGTTCTGGAACACGCCGCCCGTGAGGCCGGCCACCTCGATGCCGCAGCGTGCCCGCTCGACTTCGGCGACTCGGCAGATCGCGTCGGCGAGCGCCGCGTGGGCCGCGCCGGCGCGCTCGCTGCGATCCACCCGTCGGTCCAGACAAGATTCGAGCAACGGCGCCCAGTCGATTCGCTGCACGCCTTCCGCGTCGGCTGCGATCGGCAGCTCGGGAAAGCGCCCGACCGACCGGGCACAGGCCTCGAGCCACATCGGGCCCTGGCCTTCGAAGCTGGTCTCCGTGACGCCGAGCACGAGGGCCGCAAGCGCGTCGAACACCCGCCCGGCCGCACTCGAGTGCGGCGCGTTGATGCCGCGCTCCCACGCGGCGCGCACGATCGGGTCGGGCACGGGCACCGGGCACGCCATGCCCGCCTCCCAGCACAGCGCCGCGGCACTGCGCCAGGGCGACCGGCCCGCCTTGTCGCCGCCCGGCAGACGGAAGCTGCGCAGGCTCGCGCGCCGCTCCCAGGCTCCGGGCCGACCGACGAAGGTCTCGCCGCCCCACAAGGTGCCGTCCGCCCCGTAGCCCACGCCGTCCCAGGCGAACACGATCGACGGCTCCGCGACGCCGTGCTCCGCGACGAGCGCCGAGGCGTGAGCGTGGTGGTGCAGCACGGCGCTCCATGTCTCGCCGAGCGCCTGCACCCAGCGCGTCGTCGTGTAGCCGGGGTGTGCATCGCAGAGCCAGCGCGTGGCCCGCACGTCGTAGAGGCGCTGCAGGTCGCGCACCACCTGCTCGAACACCTGCTCGCTGCGCAGCGTGCCCATGTCGCCCACGTGCGGCGAGACGACCACCCGGCGACCCCAGGCGAGCGCCACGGTGAGCTTCAGGTGCCCGCCCACCGCCAGCACCGGCTCGGGCAGCTCGCCCGCCAGCTCGAGCTCGAGCGGCGCTACGCCGCGACCGAGGCGGACCGGCCGCGGCCGGCCGGCCGCGATGCGCACCACCGAGTCGTCGGCGGGGCGGACGATCGGGCGATCGTGGTGCAGGAAGGCGTCGGCCACGGCGGCGAGCCGCGACTCGGCCTCGCCCGGGTCCGTGAGCACCGGCTCGCCGCTCACGTTGCCCGAGGTCGCCACCACCGGCTCGCCGAACGCGGCGAGCAGCAGGTGATGCAGCGGGCTGTACGGCAGGAAGGCGCCGATCTCGCCGAGGCCGGGCGCCACGGACGGCGCGAGGCGGCCGTCCGCGCGCCGCGGCACCAGCACGATCGGGCGCGCCGGGTCGAGAAGTGCGGCCTGCTCGACCGCACCGACGTCGAGTTCCTCGCGGGCGGCGGCGAGCCCGTCGTCGCCGCGCTGAGGGAACATCACGGCGAGCGGCTTGTCCGGCCGTCGCTTGCGCTCGCGCAGCCGCCGCACGGCGGCCTCGTCGCTTGCACCGCACAGCAGGTGGTAGCCGCCGATGCCGCGCACCGCGAGCACGCGGCCGTCGCGCAGCACGGCGACCGCGGCCGCCACCGCGGCCGCGTCGCCGGTGACCGGCGGCTGGCCCGGCACGACGAAGCTGAGGTGCGGCCCGCAGGCCGGGCAGGCGACCGGCTCCGCGTGGAAGCGGCGGTCGAGCGGGTCCTCGTACTCGCGCCGACAGGCCGGGCAAAGCGGAAACCCCGCCATGCTGGTATTCGGCCGGTCGTAGGGCAGCGCCTCGATCAGCGTGTAGCGCGGACCGCACTGCGTGCAGTTGATGAAGGGATAGGCGTGGCGTCGGTCGGCGGGATCGGCGAGTTCGGCGATGCACTCGTTGCAGGCGAAGAAGTCGGGCGGCACCGACACCTCGGGGGCGTCCGAGGCGCTGCTCGGGGCAATCTCGAAGTCGGGCCCAGCCGGCGCGTCGCAGGGCGTCACGGCACGGACCCGCGGTTGCGCAAGCGGCGGCGCGCGCTCGACGAGTCCGCGGATGAAGACCTCGACCGCCGGAGCCGGACCGGATGCGATCACCTCGACGTCGCCGCGCAGGTTGCGGACGTGCCCGTCGAGCCCGTGTTCGTGTGCGAGCCGGTAGACGAACGGGCGGTAGCCGACCCCCTGCACCCGGCCGGTCATGACGATCCGGCGGGCGATACGCGGCTCCGTGTCGTTCACGGCGAGATCGGCACGGCGGGCAGTACGGCGGTCGGCTGCGATCACGCCTCGGCGCCGGACGCCTTGCGCCCGGCCCAGACGTTCTCGCGCACGCCGTTCGCCCACCAGATCCGGCACGCTCCCTCGTCGGAGACCATGCAGGGACCGACCGGCTGGCGCGGCGTGCAGGCGAGGCCGTAGAGCCGGCACTCGTTCGGGTAGATCTTGCCGAGCACTACCTTGGCGCAGTCGCAGCCGGGCGGCATCTGGCCGGCGCGCTTGCGGGCCATCTCGGTGTACGAGGGCAGCTTCACGCGCGAGTCGTGGGCGGCGTAGGCGGGCTTCAGCACGTAGCCCGACTCCGGGATCGCGCCGATACCGCGCCAGTTGCCGGCCATCACGTCCATGGTCGAGTCGATGAAGCGCTGCGCCGCCGGGTTGCCGCCCGGGCGCACGACCTGCGGGTAGCAGTTGTCGAGGAAGCACTTGCCCTCGATCCGCTGGCGCAGCACCGAGTACAGCGCCGCGAGCAGCGACTCGGGCGAGAAGCCCGCGATGGCCGTGGGCAGCCCGTGGTCGCGCGGCACGAACTCCCATTCCTCCGGCCCCATCACGGTGGCCACGTGACCGGGCGCGATCAGTGCCTCGAAGCCGGGCTCGCCCGAGTCGAGCAGCATGGCCACCGCAGGCCAGGTGCGCCGGCCCGACATCAGGAACAGCAGGTTCTCCGGCGCGCCCTGGGCGAGCAGCGCCGCGGCCGGTGCGGTCGTGGTCTCGAAACCGGCGGCGAGGAACACGACCGTGCGATCGGGGTTGTCGCGCGCGACCTTCGCCGCCTCGAGCGGGCTCGAGATCGGTCGCACGTCGGCACCGGCGGCCTTGGCCTGCTCGAGCGAGCGCGGCTCGCTCTTCGGCGCGTTCACGGGCACCCGCAGCATGTCGCCGTAGGCCACGAGGATCACGCGCTCGTGCAGCGCGAGCTGGATGGCCTCGTAGATGTCCTCCTCGGGGCAGATGCAGACCGGACAGCCCGGGCCCGGCACCAGCTCGATGCTGGCCGGGATGGCCTTGCGCAGGCCCGCCGTGGTGATCGAGCGCTCGTGCCCGCCGCAGACGTTCATGACCTTGATGCGATCGGGCAGCGGCAGCGCGCGGATGCGCGCGAGCCAGTCGGTGGCGGTAGTCATCGTTCCCCCCTTCAGCGCGGCGGCCGGCCGGCAGCGTGGGCGTGGGCACCTTCGGGTTGGATGGCGGGCCGCGCGGTGGCGCCGCGCGCGCTGCGCTCGCGCTGTGCCGCAACCTCGCGCTCTAGCCAGGCGAGCCACGCGGCGAAGCCCTCGCCGCCGCGATTCGTGAGCTCGAGGGTCTCGCCGCCGAAGCCGATCTGCCGCAATGCCGCGTGCGCCCGCTCCAACTGGAATTCCGTGATGTAGGCGAGCAGGTCGATCTTGGTGATGAGCGCGAGGTCGGCCGCGCGGAACATGACCGGGTACTTGGCCGGCTTGTCGTCGCCCTCCGGCACCGACAGCAGCGTCACGTTGCGGTGCTGCCCAAGGTCGAAGCTCGCCGGGCAGACGAGGTTGCCGACGTTCTCGATGAACAATACGTCGAGGCCGGCGAGCGGCAGGTCCTCCAGCGCATCGTGCACCATCTGCGCGTCGAGGTGGCAGGCGTTGCCGGTGGTGATCTGCACCGCCGGCACGCCGCAGGCGCGGATGCGGTCGGCGTCGTTCTCGGTGGCGAGATCGCCCTCGATCACCGCCACCTTGAGCCTGCCGTCGAGGGCGCGGATCGTCGCCTCGAGCAGCGAGGTCTTGCCAGCGCCGGGCGAGGACATGAGGTTCAGTGCCAGCACGGCCTGGCCGTCGAAGTGCTCGCGGTTGTGCGCGGCGACGCGGTCGTTCTCGCCGAGGATCGCGGTGATGACTTCGATGGTCTCGGTGCGGCCGGGCGTGGACGGCGCGGTCGACCCAGGGGCGAGCGGCGCGCGCGTCGCGGCGGGACCCAGTGAACATCCGCAGTCACGGCACATGTCTCGTCTCCCGGTTGCCAGCCCGCTGGCTTGCTAATGGACCGCCGCAGGCGCGGTCTCGATCTCGACCCGCTTCAGCAGCATCTCCTCGCCGGCGACGACGTCGACCTTCCAGTCGCTGCAGGCGCCGCACACGAGGCGGTTCGGCGCTGCGCCGGTCTCGGCCCCACAACTGCGGCAGCGCACGCGCACCGGTACCGTCTCGACGGTAAGGGTGGCGTGCTCGGCCACCGTGCCCGCCGCGGCGATCGGGTAGGCATGCTCGAGCAGCCCGGCCTCAACGCCCGACAGCGGCCCCACTGCGATCACGATCGCCACCACGCGGCGGGCGTCGTTTTCGCGCGCCACCTTCTCGACCTGCCCGATCAGTGCCTGGCAGATCGAGAGTTCATGCATGCTCGAGGATCTCCTCGAACAGCTCCCAGGTCGAGCGCGCTTCCTCCTCGCTCACCTTCTGGATGGCGTAGCCCACGTGCACCAGCACGTGGTCGCCGGGGACGACGTCCTCGCCCTGCATCATGAACAGGCTGATTTCCCGCTCGATGCCCTTGGCCTCGCAGACGGCGTTGAAGCCATCGACGGTCTTGATCCTCATCGGCACGGCCAGACACATCTCGTTGATCTCCCCCCTGCTGAATCGGGTGCTGCTGAGCGCGCGAGGCTCTCAGACCCCCGGCGCCCGCACAACTCAGTACATGCCGCGGGCCCGGCGGACGGGCACTGCCCGCCTACAGACGGACCGGCGCGGAGCAAGGATAGTTCCGGCGGGCCGCGGGGTCGATGCGGGCGCACCAATGCGGCCGGCCGGCGACCCGCCGCCGCGACTCAGGCGGAACCGTGCGGCTCCAGCGGCGGCGCACGCCGCCTGCGCAGCGAGCCGAGCAGCAGCGTCCCGAGCGCGAGCAGGATCTCGTCGATGAACGGAACCAGGTCCGGGAGCAGCAGGTCGATGACGAACAGGGCCGCCACCAGGCCGAACAGCGTGGGATAGCGCAGGCCGGCGGCGAAACGCGTCACGAGGCCGCCGATCACTTCGCCTTCCCTCCGGGCGTCAGTACCTCGACCGACAAAGTGAAGGTGCGGGACTCGGCCGCACGCAGCGCCCCCACGCCCACCACCTGCCGGGAGATCTCCTCGCCGCGCTCGTTGCGGATCGCGAGCACCACCGAGTACTCCCAGTCGCCGCCGCGCACCGGGTGCTGGACCGTGCCCTCCACCCGCAGCGCGGAGAAGCCTTCGGGCGCGGGCGGTGCGGCCGAACCCACGAAACGCAGGTGGTGGCGGCACTGCGGGCAGATCGGCGCGCTCTCGAGGATCGTGGCCTTGCAGTGCGGGCAGACCCGCGTACGGCCAACCACGCCACCGAACCGCCCGGGCAACATGCTCACAGGCACGCCCGCTACTTGCGGCCGGGCCCCTGCTCGCCCCAGCCGAAGTCGGCCTGTCCGCGCATCCGCGATCCGGCGGCGACCGTCAGCACGGCGGCCTTGACGTCGCCGTTGATGATGCCGGTCTCGAGCAGTTCGACGCGGGCGCTGGCGTTGATGTTGCCCTCGACCTCGCCGCTGACGATGACGGTCGCGGCGCTGACCTGGCCGTTGACGTGCGCGCCCTGCTCCACGGTGACGTTGCCCTGCACGTTCACGTCGCCCTTGAAGCGGCCGGCGATGCGGACGTCGCCGGCGCCCTCGATCTTGCCCTCGATGGTGACGTCGGCTGCGATCAGCGATTCCTTGGCCGCGCCGGCAGACGACGCCCGGCGCAGCGGCTCCGCGGCCACGGACGCGAGCGCCACGGGCGACGGGCGCTCGGTCGCACGCGGCGCGGTCTCCGAAGTTTCGAAGCCGGCCGCCTCGCCGGAAGCCGCAGCAGGATCTTTCACCGACGGGTCTTTCCAGAGTGCCATTGCAAGTTGCTCCTGTGATCGAACATAAGGGGCGGCCGTGGTGCTGGCAGAGGGATTCGAACCCCCGACCTGCCGCTTACAAGGCGGCTGCTCTACCAACTGAGCTATGCCAGCGGGACGACCGGATTCTAACCACGGCGTACGCCCGACTGTCAGCGAGTCGCGGCGGCGGGCTCCGCCGCAGGGCAGGGACGCAGGCGGAGCGCCGGCTGACGCTCGCCTTCCGCCGCCTGCAGTTCCTCGAACGCCGGCAGCCCACCGTTCGACTGCCGGTCCACGTCCAGCCAGGACACGTCCTCGGTGCGCAGCCGGTCGATGGTTCGCGGCTCGAAGCCGGCCGCGCGGGCCACGGCCACCG
Organism: uncultured Gammaproteobacteria bacterium; assembly: GCA_963754125.1. GTDB lineage: Bacteria > Pseudomonadota > Gammaproteobacteria > Steroidobacterales > Steroidobacteraceae > RPQJ01. The sequence continues at coordinate 202,735 of CAVWEX010000002.1, read as the reverse complement.
TCGCCTCGGCCCGCGCCGGATCCGCGTGGACGCCGAGCGACACGACGGGCCCGATGTCCTCGTCGGTCAGCACGATCGCATCCGTGAGTCCGGCGGCCTGCAGCGCAGCCCGGGCGTTCTCGGCGTCTTCCGGCGTGGCAAGGCCCTCGAGCCGCACCCAGTGGCCGACGGGAACGTCCTCGCGCACGTCACGCAGTCGGACCGTGAATCCGAGGCGTCCGAGCCGCTCAGCGGTCCGCTCGGCGTCCGACCGCGCCAGAAAGGGGCCGGCGCTGACGCAGGTGAGGCTGGCGTCGTCCAGTGCGAGCAGGCCTTCGTCCGCCGGCTGCGACGCTTCGGACGCAGCCACTTCCCGCAGCAACTGAATTCCAGCCGATCCCTCGGCGCTCGGGGTGGCGTAACCGCGAGCCGCCGGGGCCGGCGCGACCCAGCGGGCCCACGCCACGAACAGCAGGTTGGCCAGCAAAAGCAGCAGGAACAGCGTGCGCACCTCTCGGGTTCTCCGGACGACGTCGATCGGGGCGTGAATGTTAACGGAAAAGGAAAGGCCCGCCCCCCTCGCGGGGAGCGGGCCTCGGTTCAGGCAGTGCGACCTTTGGGGAGGCTACTTGCCGCCCTTCGCCATGAAGGCGGCGATCTCTGTGATCTCCGCCTCAGACAGCTTGATGGCACCCTTGTGCTTCATCTGGCCGCCGGCAATCTTCTTGAGCGTATCGGCAAGGGCCTTCGCGTCCTCGCCCTCGAAATCGCCGGCCTCGTGGCACTCGGCGCAGTCAGACGCGAACTTGGCCTTGGCGTCCGCATGGGCCGCCATGCCCCAGCCGGCCGCGCCCAGGCTGGCCACCGCCACGATCAGCATCCGGTTCATCTTCATCGCCATCTCCTCGTCCTTAGTGCCAGGCCCGGCACACGCCGAGCGACCAAAGAATCCTCGATCTGTGCGCCAGCGGGACTACTTGCCGCCGCTCGCCATGAAGGCCGCAACGTCCGCCGCCTGCTGGTCGGTCAGCTTGAGCGCCTTCTTGTGCTTCATCTGGCCGGCCGAGATCTTCTTGATCGTCGCCGTCAGATCAGCGGCCGCCTCGCCCTCGAAGTCGGCCGTTTCGTGACACTCGGCGCAGATGCTCTCGAATGTCGCCTTGCCGGCCGCGGCGTCGGCCAGCGCGGCTCCGCCGTAGCCGGCGAGCCCGACGGCGGCGATCGACACAGTCAGCATCTTGTTGATTTTCATCAATTCTCTCCTGAGATTGGACGTCCGCCTGCGGCCGCGCCGCCGGCACCCGGTGATTGATCGCCGCCGATCATACACGAGCGCCACCACCTCCTTTGAGTGCGCATTGACCGCAGAGTTTCAGTCGGGGTGGCGTGCCACGACGGCGAGGCCGCGGAGCACCAGGTCGGGCACGTGCTCGACGGTGCTGCGCAGGTGGGGCAACACCTCGGGCGCTGCCCCGCCTGTCAGCAACAGGCAGGGCCGCTCGACCGAATCGCGCCCGGCATCGGCAACGCTCCGATCGATCAAGGCCGCCAATGCGAGGCGGCAGCCACGTTCGATCGCGTCGCGGGTGTTGTCCGCGAAGCCTGCATCCGTACTCGAAGCGCCGCTCGAAGCGTGGCGCGGCGCGAGTTCGCGGGTGGAACGCAGCAGCGAGGCGACCATGAGCCGGGGTCCGGGCACGATGTAGCCGCCCTGGTGCCGGCCGTCGGCCGCCACGACGTCGACGGTCGCCGCCGTGCCGATGTCGGCGACCACGCAGGCGCCGCCGACCTGCGCATAGGCGCCGACGACGGCGAGCCAGCGATCCACGCCGAGCAGCGCCGGGTCGGAGTAGCCGTTCAGCACGCCGCCCGCCGCGCGCGTGGTCGCGACGAAGCGCACGGGATGGCCCGGTCGCAAGACGCGCCGCCGCGTCGAGCGCCGCGCCGGCCGACTCACCGGCGACGCTCGCTGCGAGCACACGCTCCGGCCGGAGCGCCGGCGAACAACGTTGCGCGCCAGTCCGCCGCCGACCAACCCGCGTACTCTGCGGCGGACTGCTCGCCGGGCCCGTCGGCCCCGAGGCGCGCCCACTTAACGCGCGAGTTACCGATGTCGACCAGCAGCGTCATGCCGCCACCGGGCGCAGGCTCACGTCGCCCGAATGGAAGCGCTCGATGCGGCCGTTCACCACGACGAGCAGCGCGCCGTCCGCGTCCGTACCGCACGCTTCTCCCTCGACGCCCTCCGCACCCTGCGCGACGCGCACGCGCGCGCCCGCCAGCGCATCGAGAGCGGCCCAGCGCGGTGCGAACGCCGCGAAGCCATGGCGCGCAAATTCGTCGAGCCCCGCGAGCAGGGCCGCCGCAAGGGCCGCCGCAAGGTCGTTGCGCCCGGGTGCCTTCCCGCCCATGGCCTCGAGCGAGATCTGCGACCGGCAGCGCCGCCCTCGCCATTGAGTCGCTCGCGCGACGCGGCCGGCAGCACCAGGTTGAGGCCCAGCCCGGCTACGACGCTGGCGGGCCCGCCCGACTCGGTGCGCAACTGCAGCAACAGCCCGCCGAGCTTGCGCCCGCGCCAGAGGAGATCGTTGGGCCACTTGAGCCGCACCTCGTCCAGGCCGAGGCACCGCAGTGCCTCGGCGACTGCGACGCCCAGGGCGAGTCCGAGCGCCGGCAGACCGGACGGCGTCTCGGCGAACGTCCAGGCCACCGAGAAAGTGAGGCCCGACCCGAAGGGCGCGAGCCAGGACCGGCCGCGCCGGCCGCGCCCGGCGTGCTGGATCTCCGCGAACGCGACGCGCGCACTCCCGGGCGGCGGCGGGGCAGCCGCATAGAGGTACGTGTTGGTCGAATCGATCTCGAACAGGACCTCGACGCGGCCGGGCAGCGCCTGGCGCTGGGTGGCGAGCGGCGCCGACGATGCGCCGTGCGTCCAGCAACTCGACGCGGGCGGGCAGCCGGTATCCGCGGCGCGGCAGGCTGTCCACGGCGATGCCGCGGCTGCGCAGTTCGCCCACCAGTTTCCAGACCGGCCGCACGGCTCACGCCGAGCTGCGCGGCGAGGTGCTGCGCCGGAGTGCAGCGACCCGTCCGCGAGCAACGCGAGCAGCGCCTCGGCCCGGGCGGTCATCGCGGGCGCAGCAGCCAGAGCCGGCGCGCGCGGTTCTCGTTGCCCGCGCGCATGCGCGCGAGGTTCGAGCGATGCGTGTAGACGACGAAAGCCGCCATGGCGATGCCGAAGGCGACCAGCGCCCCGGATCGTGGCTGCGAGAGCGCGAAGTACACGGGCAGCGTCGCGGTACCGAGCATCGTCCCGAGGCCCACGAAGCCGGTCAGCATCACGCAGGCGAGCCACACGAGCGCCACCGGCAGCAGCGCCGACGGCGCCAGCACCGCCACGGCACCGATCAGCGTCGCCGCGCCCTTGCCACCGCGGAACTCGTACCACACGGGATAGACGTGGCCGAACACCACCGCGGTCGCGCAGGACACCGCGAGCCAGTCGCGGCTCACCTCGGGGTCGATGCCTATCCCGGGCAGGTCGAGGCCCGGCAGCACGCCCGCTGCGAGCAGGGCCTTGCCGACGTCGATCACGATCACGCCGAGCGCGAACTTCCAGCCTTGCGTGCGCAGGGCATTCGTGCCGCCCGCGTTGCCGCTGCCCTGCTCGCGGATGTCCACGCCGCGCAGGCGGCCCATGACGAGGCTGCCCAGCACGGAGCCGAGCAGGTAGGCGAGCAGTGTCTTGACGCCGAGTTCGAGCACGCGGTTTCTCCGCGGACGATTCTAGCAGCGGCGGTTCGGCGCGCGGCCCGCGCGTACACTGGCGCGACAGTGGCAGGCCGCAGGAGAGGGTCATGGGCAAGCTCGAGCAGGATTTCGCCGCCTACCGCGCGCGCATGAACGAGCGCGTGCTCGCCGAGGACAACCGCGTCATCAAGCGAGTCTATTCAGTGGACTCGCTGGCGTACGGGGAAGACGGGTCGCTGCCGAAGCAGACCAGGGAACTGCTCGGCCTGGTTGCGTCGCTGGTGCTGCGCTGCGACGACTGCGTCAAGTACCACCTCGTCGAGGCGCGGGCCGCGGGCTCGAGTCGCAGGGAACTCGTCGAGGCCATGAGCATCGGACTCGTCGTGGGTGGCACGATCGTGATCCCGCACCTGCGCCGCGCCGTCGAGTTCCTCGACGACCTCGACGCGACCGAAGGCTAGACCGCAGCCGGACGCCGCAGGGCCCGCCGCACGCGGCAGGAAGACCTCGGCAAGCATGCAGCGCACCGAGCCGCCGCCGGTGTCCTCGATCGTGGGCACCGGCACGGCGACCACCCGGTCCACGCAGGCCGCCAGGCGCTCGCGTGCGGCCGGCGCGAGGCTCTCGAGGCCGCGCCCGGACACCGCCAGCACCGAGCCGCCGGCGCGCGTCCGCAGCTCCAGCAGGTTGCCGGCGAAGCGCGCCATCTGAGTCGCATCGATCGACTCGACCTGGCGACCGCCGGCGCCGAGCCGCTCGAGCACTGCGCCACGCTGCCCGGCCGGGATGGCGTCGGCGCAGACCACGACGAACTTGCGGCCGATCGCGAGCATCACGTTCGTGTGGTAGACGGGCGCGCCGGCCGGGCCCGTCGCGTTGAAGACCACGGGCTCGTATCCGATTTCCTCGCACAGTTCGCGCAGCACGTCGGCGTCGCTGCGCGGCGACAGGCAGGCATAGGCCGCGCGGGACGGGTGATCGAACACCACGCTGCCGGTCCCCTCGAGGTAAGCGACCGTGGAACTCGTGGTGCGTGAGGTCGACCAGCCGTTCGACGCGGAATCCGCCCCGCTTCGCCAGTTCGGCCAGCAGTTCCGGACGCCGCTCGAGGCGGCGGTTCGGCGCGAGCATCGGATAGAGCACAGCCGTACCGTCGGCGTGCAGGCTGACCCAGTTGTTCGGAAACAGCGCGTCGGGACAGGGCCGATCGGCGCGGTCGGCGAGCGCGTGGACTTCGACGCCGGCCTGGAAGAGTGCATCGGTCAGACCGTCGAACTCGGCCAGCGCCCGTGACTGCAGGTCGCACCCCGGCGGCGGCCCCTGGAACAGGTTGCTCACGGCCGTCTGCGGATTCCAGCCGAACGCGGCCGGCCGGACCATCAGCACGGCATCGGCGCACTGGGTTGCGACCGGCCGGCCAGTCGAGCCACCTGCGGGCGAATTGAACGTGGACACCCGGCGATTGTAGGGCCGTCGGCGAAAGCGGTCGCGCCGGCCGCTTCAACCGCCGGCGCGCGCGAACGCGACCACTTTCTCGCGCTCCGACACCACGGCACCGCGCGACCCCTCGACCGTCACCGCGAACGCGACGGGCCGCAACACCGGCAGCGACGCCCGAACCGGAATCACGACCTCGTCGCGGCCGGGCGGCACGTCGAAAATCCCGCCATCGACCGGGTAGCGGTCGTCGCGCGCGGCGTCGAAGATCCAGAGCTGGTAGCGGGCGCGCGTCGGGTCGTTCGCCACGAAGTGCTGCAGGCGAATAAAGCCCCGCTGCCGGCATTGTCCCAGACGACGTCTCCGGCGCTGCCTTCCGCGCCGCCGGCCCAGGGCCAGTGGCCGACGCGATGCGGGGCTGCGAGCATCCGCTCACGGGCGAGCCGGGCGCGCCACTGCCCGACGGGGCTCGCCGAATGCAGCACCCGGCTCGAGGTCCATGGCCCGAGGCCACCAGCCGCCGACGGCGAGCCCGAGGCACGCGGCGGCGAGGATCCAGGGTAGCGCGGCGCGGGAAGCGCGAGTTGCGGTTGCAGCGGAACCGACCGCGGCCGCCTCTGCGCCCGCCGGATGCACAGACTCGTGTTCGTGCAGCCATTTGTCGGCGCATCGATCGAGCCGCTGCCGAAGGGTGGCCGGCAGCGACTCGGGCTGGGCAACGCCGGGAGCCTGAGCGTCTTTCTTCCGCTCGCTCAGGGCGTCGCTTCCCCCATCTTCGCCGGACCGTCGATCTTCATCCACTGGCGCACCTGAATGAGTCCGCGCCGCATCTGGGTCTTCACGGTACCGAGCGGCATGCCGGTGGCCGTCGCGATTTCAGAGTGCGTCAGACCCTCGAGCAGTCCCATCCGAAGCACCTTGCGCTGCTCCGGCCGCAGCCTCGCCACGACCGCCGCGGCACGCTCGGCCTCGGCGCGGATCTCGCCACCGTTGCCGGGCTCCGCCCACCGAAGGTCCTCGAGGGACTCCTCCGAATCCATCAGGTGGTTCATGCGACCGCGTCGCATTCGGTCGATGAGGCGCCGCCTTGCGATCGTGGTGATGAAGACCTTTTCCGAGCCCTGCCTGGCGTCGAAGCGCCCGGCGCACTTCCACACGTCGATGAAGATCTCCTGCACCGCGTCCTCGGCATCCGCTCGCGAACGCGTCATCCGCCGGGCGATCGCCCACACGAGGCCGCCGAACTCGTCGATGCACTCACGCACTGCCTTCGCATCACCGCTCGCCACCCGAGCGAGAACTGACTCTGTCATCGCGCTCACCTCTGTTCGCCACTGCAGGGCGCCGGTTTCAAAAAGGGCCCGTGGACCCCGGGAATGTCAGAGTATAGCGGCCACCTATAATTTTTGTACAGTTTCTATCTATGCAAGTCATATACATCATCATCGGACGGCATGGCCGGTTACCCTGCGGTTTTCCCTCGTTGCGGACGATTCTCATTACGAAGACACTGTCGACCGTCTCCCCAGCGTGCCGTTCCGAATCCCCATGCCTCCCGTTTCACTTTCGTCGCTGCGCAAGGGCACCCGCGGCACCGTCGCCCACGTGCTCGAGGATCCCCAGACCCTCGGCGACGAGGCCCAGTCCACCGTGAGCCGCCGCCTGCTCGAACTCGGCTTCATTCCGGGCGAGGCGCTGGAAGTGGTGGCGGAGATCTGGCCGGGCGGCGACCCGATGGCCGTTCGCCTCGGCAATACGCTGTTCGCCCTGCGACGCCGCGAGGCCGGCGCGGTGCTGGTCGCCGTCGAGGGCCGCTGACACCTTTATGTCCGCCGCGCCCGTCGCGCTCGAACCGATGCGCCTCGCCCTCGTGGGCGTACCCAACTGCGGCAAGACCGCCCTCTTCAACCGGCTGACCGGGAGCCGCCAGAAGGTCGCGAACTACGCCGGCGTCACGGTGGAGCGCAAGGAGGGCTCGTTCGTGGGTCCGTCGCGCGGGCAGCGATATCGCCTGCTCGACCTGCCGGGCGCCTACAGCCTCACGCCCACCACGCTCGACGAGGCCATCACGCGCGACTGCCTGCTCGGCCGGCTCGCGGGTGAAGCACCTCCCGGAGCGGGTGCTGTGCGTGGTGGACGCCACGAACCTTCGGCTCAACCTGCGGCTGGTGCTGGAACTTCGCGACCTCGGCACGCCGCTGCTCGTCGCCCTCAACATGAGCGACCTCGCCCGCGATCGCGGCTTCCGTCTCGACCGGCAGCGTCTGGAGCAGGAACTCGGCGTGCCCGTGGTCGAGACCGTGGCGATCCGCGACGGCGGCGAGCGGGCATTGCTCGAGCGGCTCGAGGCGCTGCCGCCGCCGGTCGCACGCCCGACCGCCGAGTGGCTCGATCCGACGTTCGAGCAGATCCAGCAAACGCAACGCGAGGTGCGCCGCATCCTGCACGCGGCCGGGTATGCGGAGCCGGCGCGCCGGCGCGCGCTGCAGCGCCTGGATGCACTCGTGATGCACCCCGTCGCCGGCCCGGCGATCCTGGCGGCGCTGCTGTTCTTCGTCTTCCAGGCCGTATTCAGCTGGGCCGCGATCCCGATGGCGCTGGTGGACGCCGGCGTGACGTGGCTCGGTGCGGCACTGCACGCGTCGATGCCGCCCGGCGCGCTCAACAGCCTGCTGGTGGACGGCGTGATCGCTGGCGCGGGCAGCGTGCTCGTCTTCCTGCCACAGATCCTGATCCTGTTCTTCTTCATCCTCCTGCTCGAGGACAGCGGCTACCTGCCGCGCGCGGCGTACCTGCTCGACCGGATGATGGGCAGCGTCGGACTCTCAGGCCGCGCATTCATTCCGCTGCTGTCGAGCTTCGCCTGCGCGGTGCCGGGCATCATGGCGACGCGCACCATCCCGAACGTACGCGACCGGCTGGCGACCATCATGGTCGCGCCCCTGATGACCTGCTCGGCACGCCTGCCCGTGTACGCGCTGATCATTGCCGCGTTCATCCCGAACCAGCCGGTGGGCGCGTTCAACCTGCAGGGGCTCGTGCTGTTCACACTGTACGTGGCCGGCATCGTCGCGGCGATGCTGGTGGCCTACGCCTTGAAGCGCACGGCGCTACGGGCGACCTATCACCCGCTGCTGCTCGAACTGCCCGAGTACAAGTGGCCGAACGTGAGAAACCTGATGCTCGGGCTGTGGGAGCGCCTCAAGATCTTCCTGCAGCGGGTCGGAACGATCATCCTCGCGCTCATGATCGTGCTCTGGTTCCTGTCGAGCTTTCCGGCGCCGCCGACCGGGGCGACGGGGCCGGCGATCCAGTACAGCTTCGCGGGCATGATCGGGCGCACCCTCGAGCACGTGTTCGCGCCGATCGGGTTCAACTGGCAAATCTCCCTGGCCCTGGTCCCGGGACTCGCGGCGCGGGAGGTGGCCGTCGGCGCGCTCGGGACCGTGTACTCGCTGTCGGCCACCGGCGACGACGTGGCGGCGACGCTCGTGCCAATGATCGCGAAGTCCTGGAGCCTCGCCACGGCGCTGTCGCTGCTCGCCTGGTACGTGTTCGCGCCGCAGTGCCTGTCCACCCTGGTGGTCGTGAAGCGCGAGACCAACTCGTGGCGCTATCCGCTGATCATGGCTGGCTACCTGTTCGCGCTGGCTTACCTCGCCGCATTCGTCACCTTCCGCGTGGCGAGTGCACTGATGACGTAGAGGGATGGGCGTGGGGCAAGCGATCGTCGCCGCGCTGATCGTATTGACGGCCGCCCTCTATGCGACCTGGGCGCTGATGCCTGCGGCCCTGCGCCTTCGGCTGGCCCAGCGATTCGCGACCGTCGCGCGGCGCCTCGGCCAGCCCGGTTGGCTCGTTCGGGCAGCCGACGCCATCGAACGCTACGCGCGGCGAAGCCTGGGCGGTTGCAGCGATTGCAGCGCCGTGCAGCCGGCACCCGGGCCGCCGAAGAGACTGGACAAGGACTGAACATCGTCCACTTGCGGCGTCGTGCTGCGGACTGCCGTCGCAGGTTTCGGTAAACACGTGCAGCCCCACCCCCGGCTCTTGGGGTCAAATTCGCACGCGTACCGCAATCGCGGTACGCGGCTCGCGGCTTGGGATCCGTCCCGCGGCGCGCCGTCCGTAATAGGGAGCTCACGCATGTTCCGGGCCCGCGATCTGCGATTCATCGTCCCCATCCTCAGTCTCTCCGCCTTTCTGTTGACGCTGGCCGGCCCGGTGCCGGCTGCGGCGCAGGACGCGGCACCCGCTGCGGCCCAGGACGCGGCGCCGACAGCGGAGATCCCGAAGATCCCGAACTCGAAGTGCCTCAACTGCCACGACGACGCCGAACTGACGAACGACGCCGGCAAGTCAATGGCCGTGCACGAGGACGCGTTCAAGGCCGGCGCGCACAAGCGAGTGGAGTGCGTCGAGTGCCACGTCACCGCGGGCACCGTCAAGCACCCTCGCAACGCGCTGGGCCCGGTGTCGTTCGACGTCTGCATGGACTGCCACGAGGACGAAGTCACGCCCTTCCAGGGCAGCGTGCACGCCAAGGTCAAGGGTGGCGAGCCGAAGTCCTGCCAGGGCTGCCACGGCAACATCCACACGACCGTGCGCAGCAACGACCCCACGGCACCGATGTCGGACCTGAACCAGGTGCGCAACTGCGGCGTGTGCCACGAAGAGATGATGGAGGGCTACCTCTCCAGCGTGCACGCCAAGTCATTGTTCGTGTCGGGCCTCACCGAGGCGGCGCCGGCCTGCAGCGACTGCCACGGCAGCCACGACATCCTGCGCCACACGGACTCGAACGCCCGCTCATCGCACCAGAAGAGCCCCGAGACCTGCGGCGAGTGCCACAAGGGCATCCTCAAGGAGTGGGACGAGAGCGCGCACGGCGCGCTGTGGCGCGACGGCAAGGAAGGCCCCGTCTGCACGACCTGCCACGAAGCGCACGCGGTCCAGTCGCCGACCACCATCGAAATGCGCATGCACATGCCGACGGACTGCGGCAACTGCCATGCGGACCTGTACAAGTCGTTCCACGACAGCTTCCACGGAAAGGCCACCGGCGTCGGCCACGAGTCCGCGGCCATGTGCTCGGACTGCCACACGCCGCACCACAACCTGCCGGCGAGCGATCCGCGCTCGAGCATTCACCCGGACAATCTCGCGGCCACCTGCGGCGCGAGCAATTGCCACGCCGGCAAGGTCAACGCATCGTTCCTGACGTTCATCCCGCACAGCGATCCGATGGACAAGGACCAGAACGCGTGGGTGCACTACATCTACCTGGGCATGACGCTGCTGCTGCTCGGCGTGTTCGGCTTCTTCGGCCTGCATGCGCTGCTCTGGCTGCAGCGCACGCTGGTCGGCCGCCTGCGCGGCGAGTTCAAGGTCGAGCATTTCGGGCCGGGGCCGTACGTGCGCCGATTCACTACCACGCAGATGTGGCTGCACATTTCGATCATCCTGAGCTTCCTGCTGCTCTCGGTGACCGGCCTGCCGCTCAAGTTCTCTGCGGCACCGTGGGCGCCGGGCCTGATGCGCGCGCTCGGTGGCCCCGAGATCGCGGGATTCCTGCACCGTTTCGCGGCGATCGTCACCTTCGGCTACTTCGCCGTGCACCTGGGGATGCTGTTCCGCGACGTCGCTCTGAAGAAGGAGAAGGGCTATTTCTGGGGCTGGCGCTCGATGACGCCGAACCTCAAGGACGTCCGGGACCTGTGGGCGAACGTGAAGTACTTCCTGTACCTCGGCCCGCGACCCGAACTCGACCGCTGGGCGTACTGGGAGAAGTTCGACTACCTGGCGGTGTTCTGGGGCGTCGGCATGATCGGCGTCTCGGGCCTGATCCTGTGGTTCCCGAACGTCGCCACCCAGCTGCTGCCGGGCTGGGCGTTGAACGCCGCCTACATCATCCACAGCGACGAGGCCCTGCTGGCGACGGGCTTCATCTTCCTGTTCCACTTCTTCCACACGCACCTGAGGCCGGAGAGCTTCCCGATGGATCCGGTGATCTTCACCGGCAGCATGCCGCTGCATCGCTTCAAGGAAGATCGTCCGCTCGAGTACCAGCGCCTCGTGGACAGCAACACGCTGGAGCAGTACTTCGTGCCGCCGCCGTCCAAGGCGCACATCCAGATCGCACACGTGTTTGGCTTCGCCGCCGTGGCCGTGGGCATCTGGCTGGCGGTGCTGATCTTCAGGGCGATCGCCAGCGGCGCGCTGCACCTCTTCTAGCAGTGTGCCGGTGAATCACGGCCGGTCGGCGGATGCATCCGTCGGCCGGCCGTCTTCGCTTCGGGTGGTGATGAAGTCGCGACGGCGCTATCCTGCCAGCCGGCAATGCGGCGGGCACCGCGCAGTCTTGCGGCCGCCGCGCGGCACAAAAGATCAAATTCGTCCTGGGGTTCATCGATGATCAAGCACTTCTTCTCCGCCATCACCGGCAACGTCATCAGCCTGATCGGCACGCTGATGATCGTGACCAGCCTGCTGCTGATCGGGGCGCTGCTGATGATGCAGGCCTTCGGCTACGAAGGCGGCGCCTACGTCGGCATCCTGACCTTCGTGGTGATGCCGATGTTCTTCCTGATGGGCATCGCGCTGGTGCCGATCGGATTGTGGTGGCGCAAGAAGCGCGACGCGAAGCTGGCCGCAACGGGCCAGGAAGCCGGCCACCTTCCGGTCATCGACCTCAACAAGGAAGGCACGCGGGGCGTGTTGCTCGGCTTCGTCGCGCTCGCGATCCCGACGCTGGCGCTGGCCGCGGGCCTCACGTTCAAGGCCGTCCACTACATGGATTCGGACGAGTTCTGCGGCATGGCCTGCCACAAGGTCATGGAACCGGAGTACACGGCCTTCCAGCGCTCGCCCCACGCGCGGGTCGGTTGCGCGGGCTGCCACATCGGCCCGGGCGCCGAATGGTTCGTGAAGGCGAAGATCTCGGGATCCTGGCAGTTGATCGCGGTGGCCTTCGACCTGTATCCGCGCCCGATCCCGACCCCGGTGCACTCGCTGCGACCGTCGAGCGGCACCTGCGAGCAGTGCCACTGGCCGACCAAGTTCCTCGGGGACCGGCTCAAGGTCCGCACGCACTATGCCGAGGACGAAACCAACACCGAGCTCAAGACGGCGCTGATGGTCAAGGTCGGCGGCAAGCAGGCGGGCCAGTCGCAGGGCATCCACTGGCACGTCGACCCGAACCACCGGGTTCGCTATCGCGCCGACCCGACCCGCGAAATCATGTACGAGGTCGAGCTGACGGACCTGGCCGAGGGCAAGACCAGGCTGTACAAGGGCGAGGAGCCGGCGCCCGAAGGTGCCGAGTGGCGCACGATGGACTGCGTGGACTGCCACAACCGCGCCTCGCACATCTATCGCAGCCCGGAATTCGAGCTGGACCTCGCGCTCGAGGAAGGTCGCATCGACCGCTCGCTGCCCTACATCCGGCGCGAGGGGCTGCGCATCATCACCGAGCAGGAATACGAGTCCCACGCCGCAGCGCGCGAAGGGATCGCGGCCGCGGTGCTGGCGTTCTATTCACAGAACTATCCCGACCTCGCGGGCACGCCCGCCGTCGAGCAGGCCGGCAAGGCGCTGGGCGATGCCTATGCGTGGAACAACTTCCCGCACATGAAGGTGAAGTGGAACACCTACCCGAACCACATCGGCCACCAGGAAACGCCGGGGTGCTTCCGCTGCCACGACAACAAGCACAAGACAGAGGATGGCGAGAAGATCGGCAAGAAGTGCAGCACTTGCCACAGGGTGGTCGCCGACGAGGAATACGATTCGGCACTGCTGCAGGAGCTTGGCATCCAGGAGCCGCCGCCCGCCCCAGCCGAGGCTCCCGCTGAGGCGCCCGTCGAGGCCGCGGCAACGACGGCCGGTACCTGACGGCCGACCCTGGCTTCCGGGATCGGCCACGAAAAAAGGCCCCGGTCCTTGCGGACCGGGGCCTCTTGCGTCTCTCAGGCCCGGCGAACTACGGTTTGACCCGCGTTGCCCGACCCGTCAGCCGCTCGAACCTGTTACCAGGCGCGACGGGGACGATCGGTCTTGGGCTGCGCCTCGTTGACCTTGAGCGCACGGCCGTCCATCGAGTGCCCGTTCAGGCTCTGGATGGCGCGGGCTGCGTCGGCGTTCGACATCTCGACGAAACCGAAGCCGCGCGGCTGGCCCGTATCACGATCGGTGATCAGGGCCACCGACTCGACGGTGCCGTGCGCCGAGAACAGGGTGCGGACGGCGGCTTCGTCGGCCGTGAAAGGAAGGTTACCAACGTAGATCTTGCTCATTGAAAAATACTCGCTACTGACGGCCTTCGGCGATCCGCCCCGAAATGAGGCTGATCGCGACCCGGCCAGGGGACAAAGGCAAACGAGGCTGCGCGACTGAGTCCCCGAGCCGAAGCGCGAACGATCACAGGCGCGTGGCGACGGCGCCACGTGGATCCGAAACACTTCGATTTAGCGAACTGGGGCCTGAAGTGCGCCAGAAAGGCGCGGCCCGGCAGGAACGGAAAAGAGAAGGGTCACAACCCGACGCGCACTATACACGATCGGGCGATGCTCGCGCGGACATTTCCAGAACGCGGCCTGTCCGCCCGCCTGTCCCTGTGCGATGCTCGCGCGCTTCATGTCGCTCGTCACCGTCATCGATGCGGAACTCGCCTACGGTCTCCAGCCGCTGCTCGATCGGGCGGCGCTGTCCGTCACGGCCGGCGAGCGCATTGGCCTGATCGGCCGCAACGGTACGGGCAAGTCGACGCTGCTCAAGGCGATCGCGGACGAACTGCCGCTCGACGCCGGCGAGATCCGTCGGACCGACGGGCTGCGCATCGTGCTCGTGGAGCAGGAGCCGATGCTCCCACCCGCGGCCTCGCTCCGCGCGAGTCTGTCGGCGCGGGGGCACTTCGAGCGGATCGCGGACGAGCGAGCGCGTTGGCGCGCCGAGGCGCGACTGGTGGAGTACCTGCACCGCTTCGGGCTCGAGGATTCGCTGCGTCCAGAGGCGGCGTCCGGCGGCGAGTGCAAGCGCGCCACGCTCGCGCTCGCCATGGCCCTCGAGCCGCAGCTGTTGCTGCTCGACGAGCCGACGAATCACCTCGATATCGACGGCATTGCCCTCCTGGAAGGACTCCTGAGCAAGGGCGGCACCAGCATCTTCATCACGCACGATCGCGCATTCCTGGATGCCGTGGCCACGCGCATCGTGGAGCTGGACCGCGGCATGCTGCGTTCCTACCCCGGTGCGTTCTCGGCGTACGAGCGACGTCGGGACGAGCAACTGTCGGTCGAGGCGGTCGCCCACCGGCGCTTCGACAAGTTCTGGGCGCAGGAAGAGGTGTGGATCCGCAAGGGTGTCGAGGCGCGGCGCACGCGCAACGAGGGACGGGTGCGGCGCCTGCAGCAGCTGCGCGAGCAGCGCGCGGCACGGCGCGAGCGCCAGGGCGAGGTGAAGCTCGCGCTCGACGCCGGCGAGCGCTCGGGCAGGCTGGTGGCGGAGCTGACGGACGTCACGAAGCGCTACGGTGACCGGAAGATCGTGGAACGGCTGTCGCTACGGATCATGCGCGGCGACCGCCTCGGATTCATCGGTCCGAACGGCGCCGGCAAGTCCACGTTGCTCAAGCTGATTCTCGGCACGCTGGCGCCCGACTCTGGATCCGTCCGGCTCGGCACCAACCTGCAGGTCGCCTATTTCGACCAGCTTCGCGGGCAGCTCGATCCGGAGCAGACCGTGGCCGCGACCGTGTGCCCGACGTCGGACTGGATCGAGGTCGGCGGTTCGCGCCGGCACGTAATCGGCTACCTGGGCGACTTCCTGTTCCCCCCGCAGCGGGCCGAATCGCCGGTGAAGATGCTGTCGGGAGGCGAGCGCAACCGCCTGCTTCTCGCCCGCCTGTTCGCGCGGCCGGCCAACGTGCTGGTGCTCGATGAGCCCACCAACGACCTCGACATCGAGTCGCTGGAGCTGCTCGAGTCCACGCTGCAGGAATACCCCGGCACCGTGCTGCTGGTGAGCCACGACCGACGGTTCCTTGACGAAGTCGTAACGCAGACGCTCGCCCCCGAAGGTCACGGCGTCTGGAAGGAGTATGTCGGCGGCTACAGTGAGTGGCTGGAACAGCGACCGGCTGCGCGCCCGGCACAACAGGCGTCTCCGGACGATCAGGCAGCCGTCCCCGGCAGGCCGGTTGCGGACCGGGTTTCGCAGGTGAAGCCAATCGCGAAGCTCTCTTACAAGGAAAACCGTGAAATCGAACGGCTGCCGGTCCGGATTGAGGAGCTCGAAGCGGAGCAGCAAGCGCTGACCATCCGAATGAGCACCGCCGACTATCACGCCGCAGGGGCCAGACCGAATCCGGGCGGACCGGCTGCGAAGCGAGGCGATCGAGCATGAGCTCGAGGCCGCATTCGCCCGATGGGCGGAGCTCGACGCACGGGTCACGGCTCTCAAGCAGGGCTGACCGAAAAAAATGCCCCCGCATCGAGACGATGCGGGGGCAACGCGTCCACAGGGACGCCAGGGGGGGATCAGTCAGGGAAGCGTCTGAGTGCCGCCATCGGTCGGATCTTTCGTCCAACCCAGCGCCGGCCAATCGACCTGACCGGAGAAGTGGCAGTCGGCGCAGTCGCCGCCCATGCCGAGCGCCTGCTCGCTCGGCGCGATCTCGTGGTCCACCTTGAGGAGCATCACGGTGTCGACGAACCCGTACTCGGCTACGACGGCCTGCGGGCCCGTGTTGTAGGCCGGCAGGTAGGCGGACGCATCGCCCAGCGAGCCGAGCCAGTCATACTTCGACCAGTAAGCGTTCGGGCCGGCCGCCGTGCCATACAGGTGCGGGATGGCCATGACCTTTCTGCCCGTGTCTGCGACCTGGTTGCCGATCATCTTCTTGAACGGGTAGATCTTGGCGGCCGGATCCTTGTAGGTCGCGGACGGCGAGCCGAGGTCCACGGGCGTGGTCGTATACGTGTTGTTGAACCCGACGATCATGCGGTTCCACTTGCCGTCGTAGTAACGCAGCGTTGGTCGCACGCTGGTGCCCCAGGTGAAGCAGCCCTTCATCTTCGAGTAGGTCGCACGCTGCGTGGTGCCGTCGGCCGCCACGCCAGTCGGCGTCGCCGAACAGTCGGCCGGGCGGGCGTCCTGCCCTGCGAGCGACCACTTCCAGTCGACGTAGGTCGCGACCTTTCGCGCGAAGGCCGGGATGTGGCAGACCTGGCAGGCAAGTCGGCCGTGCTGCTGCGACTCAACGATCGACTGCACCGAGGTACCCGCGTGGATGCTGGCGGCCTCACCGTGGCAGTCCGTGCAGCCCTTCATCACGCCCTCGTCCACCGAGTGGAACATGAAGCCGCCGATGCCGTGGTCGATCATGTTGCCGGAGGCGTCCTTCTTCACCTGGTGGCAGGCGACGCAGGCCATGTCGCCGCCCGTCTTGGTGACCGGGTCGTAACCCATGTGCACATCTTCGCTGCGGCTCAGGTACTTGGCTGGGTCGGCCGCGGGGTCAGTGGCCTTGGCGAAGCCCATGCGTGTCGAAATGTCGCCGTGCTTGACGTTGTCGTCACCGCCCGCGCGGCTGTGGCAGAACACGCAGGTCGAACGCGGCGGCACGCCTTGGTTCAGGCCGACGCTTTGCGCAACCTTCTGCAGGTCCACGCTCGGGTCGGGGCCACCCACGAGCGGCGGATTGGCGAGATTCGGAGTCGCGACCTTCTTGTAGGTACCCGTCTGGTCGTGGCAGGCGAGGCAGTCGATGTTCTTGGGATTGCCGAAGTCGAAGTTCTTGTCGCCCCAGCCATAGCCGATGTGACATTGCGCGCACCGGCCTTCGTTGGTTGGCACGGCCAGGCAGAAGTTGTTGAGCAGGTCCTTCTTGCCGTGGATGGTGCCCTCGAAACCCTTGATGCCGGAGACCGTGCCTTCCCAATTCCAATGGGCGGTCTGCATTACGTCGTCGCCGATCTTGCCGTGGCAGTTCAGGCACTGACTGGTGCCTGTGAAGGTGTTCTCGGTGAAATAGCCCTTGTGCAGGCTCACGGGGTCATAAGCGCCCGACGGCGTGCGGCAATCGAGTACGTCGATCACGCCGTCCTTGTTAGTGTCCTCGGCCGGGAAATCCGGCACGCCGTTCTGGTTGAGATCCCAGCAGCTGAGGCCTGGTGTACCGGGCGTGCCCGGCGTACCCGGCGTGCCCGGCGTGCCGGCGGTACCATTCCTGCCGTCGTCCCCTTCGCAGCCAACCAGGCTCGCGGCCAGCAGCAGGACGGAAGCCAAAGCCGTCCATCGCGTCGTTCGGTGTGCGTATGCGCTCATCATTGCCACTCCCGGCGTCAGTCACTGTTCTGGAGTGGACTCTGCATAACGCGTGCCAGACACCGAGCGTCATGGATTGCTCCTCTGAATCAACCGTTTGTGCGCAATCTGCCGCCAACCCGATGGCGGCAGCACGCTCCAACCTGCCAAATGTGGCGTACTGACCGCCAGGCATGTGGCAGTCATCGTCTCCAGCGGAGCGCCGCAGGACCGCGCGGCGGGCGCTGGCGGGCCCACCGCGCCGCCCGAACAGAAATAAAAAACCCCCGACGGATGTCTCCGTCGGGGGTTGCGTTTCAAGAGCCTGGCAGTGACCTACTCTTGCATGGTCGAAGACCACACTACCATCGGCGCAGAGCGTTTTCACTTCCGAGTTCGAAAAGGGATCGGGTGGTTCCCGCTCGCTATGGCCGCCAGGCAAACCGGCTCACGCTCCCGCTTTCACGGGGCATGAAAAAGATCGAATTGGGTATGACAAGCGTGTCGCAGTCGCGCGGACACCGCGCTGACTTACACCACCGGCTGGACCGGATCCAGACCGATTGGGTGTTATATGGTCAAGCCGCACGGGCAATTAGTACTGGTTAGCTCAATGCATTACTGCACTTACACACCCAGCCTATCAACGTCGTAGTCTTCGACGGCCCTTCAGGGGGATCGAGTCCCCAGGGAGAACTAATCTTGGGGGGGGCTTCCCGCTTAGATGCTTTCAGCGGTTATCCCGTCCGTATATAGCTACCCGGCAGTGCCACTGGCGTGACAACCGGAACACCAGAGATACGTCCACTCCGGTCCTCTCGTACTAGGAGCAGCTCACCCTCAATTCTCCAACGCCCACGGCAGATAGGGACCGAACTGTCTCACGACGTTCTGAACCCAGCTCGCGTACCACTTTAAATGGCGAACAGCCATACCCTTGGGACCTGCTACAGCCCCAGGATGTGATGAGCCGACATCGA
The DNA here is from genome assembly GCA_963754125.1 of uncultured Gammaproteobacteria bacterium. Classification (GTDB taxonomy): domain Bacteria; phylum Pseudomonadota; class Gammaproteobacteria; order Steroidobacterales; family Steroidobacteraceae; genus RPQJ01. The sequence continues at coordinate 184,286 of CAVWEX010000002.1, read as the reverse complement.
GGTGCCAAACTCCTCCGTCGATGTGGACTCTTGGGAGGAATAAGCCTGTTATCCCCGGAGTACCTTTTATCCGTTAAGCGATGGCCCTTCCATACAGAACCACCGGATCACTAAGACCTGCTTTCGCACCTGCTCGACCTGTCCGTCTCGCAGTTAAGCACCCTTATGCCTTTGCACTCTAGAGCGCGATGACCGACCGCGCTGAGGGTACCTTTGCACTCCTCCGTTACTCTTTGGGAGGAGACCGCCCCAGTCAAACTACCCACCATACACGGTCCCCGACCCGGATTACGGGCCTAGGTTAGAAAGTCGAACATTCCAGGGTGGTATTTCAAGGTTGGCTCCATGCGATCTAGCGACCACACTTCAAAGCCTCCCACCTATCCTACACAAGAAGGTTCAAATTTCAGTGTAAAGCTATAGTAAAGGTTCACGGGGTCTTTCCGTCTTGCCGCGGGTACGCCGCATCTTCACAGCGATTTCAACTTCACTGAGTCTCGGGTCGAGACAGTGTGGCTATCATTACGCCATTCGTGCAGGTCGGAACTTACCCGACAAGGAATTTCGCTACCTTAGGACCGTTATAGTTACGGCCGCCGTTTACCGGGGCTTCGATCAAGAGCTTCGCCTTGCGGCTGACCCCATCACTTAACCTTCCGGCACCGGGCAGGCGTCACACCCTATACATCCACTTTCGTGTTAGCAGAGTGCTGTGTTTTTGATAAACAGTTGCAGCCACCGATTACCTGCGACCTTCGTTCGCTTCAAGAGTAAATCCTTACACGATCGAAGGCATACCTTCTTCCGAAGTTACGGTATCAATTTGCAGAGTTCCTTAACCCGAGTTCTCTCAAGCGCCTTAGCAGATTATCTGCTCACCCACCAGTGTCGGTTTACGGTACGGTCAGTTGCTGCCTGAAGCTTAGAGGCTTTTCCTGGGAGCGTGGCCTCAATCACTTCGGTCCACATGGGACCTCGTCGTCACGTCTCAGGATTAACGGGACTCCGGATTTGCCTGGAGACCCTCCCTACACGCTTGAACCGGGAACCAGCCCCGGCTGACCTAGCCTTCTCCGTCACCCCATCGCAGCAGCACCTGGTACGGGAATGTTGACCCGTTTTCCATCGACTACGCCTTTCGGCCTCGCCTTAGGTACCGACTCACCCTGCGCCGATTAACGTTGCGCAGGAACCCTTGGGTTTACGGCGTGCGGGTTTTTCACCCGCATTAACGTTACTCATGTCAGCATTCGCACTTCTGATACCTCCAGCACACCTCGCAGTGCACCTTCACAGGCCTACAGAACGCTCCCCTACCACCTGCACTTGCGTGCAGATCCGCAGCTTCGGCTCATGGCTTGAGCCCCGTTATATCTTCCGCGCAGGCCGACTAGACCAGTGAGCTATTACGCTTTCTTTAAAGGATGGCTGCTTCTAAGCCAACCTCCTGGCTGTCTATGCCTTCCCACATCGTTCACCACTTAGCCATGAATTAGGGGCCTTAGCTGGCGGTCTGGGTTATTTCCCTCTTCACGACGGACGTTAGCACCCGCCGTGTGTCTCCCGTGCGTTGACTTCCCGGTATTCGGAGTTTGCATAGGTTTGCTAAGCCGGGATGGCCCGCTAGCCTAAACAGTGCTCTACCCCCGGGAGTCCTACACGAGGCACTACCTAAATAGCTTTCGGGGAGAACCAGCTATCGCCGGCCTTGATTAGCCTTTCACTCCTATCCACACCTCATCACCTACTTTTGCAACAGTAGAGTGTTCGGGCCTCCAGTAGGTAT
>CAVWEX010000002.1:0-177500 GCA_963754125.1 uncultured Gammaproteobacteria bacterium | reverse complement strand
GCGCGCCGGCGGCGGCTTCGCCGTCAACTACGTCGAGAACCCGCTCGAGGTCGAAGTCGCCGCGACGCGCGCTCGTATCGACTCATCGCTGTTCGCGGCGGGTCGCGATGCCGGGATGTCGGCCGAGACGATCATGGTGCTCGCCAACGAGATCTTCGGCTGGGACATCGACTTCGCGCTCGACATCCGACGCGGCGACGAGATCAGCGTGATCTACCAGCGCAAGTTCCAGGACGGGCGTTACGTAAGCGACGGTCGCGTCCTCGCTGCCGAGTTCGTCAACCAGGGTCGCACCCACCGTGCCGTTTGGTTCGAGTCGGCGGACGGCGCCGTGCGCGGCTACTTCACGCCGGACGGGCGCGGCATGCGCAAGGCGTTTCTGCGTGCCCCGCTCGATTTCACGCGCATCAGCTCGGGCTTCAACCCCCGCCGCCTGCACCCCATCAGCGGTCGGGTGCGCGCCCACCAAGGCGTCGATTACGCTGCACCGACTGGAACGCCAATCTGGGCGGCCGGCGACGGCCGCGTGCATTTTGCCGGACGGAAAGGCGGTTATGGCAACACCGTGATCATTGACCACGGACGGGGCGTGACCACCCTGTATGCGCACATGTCGCGTTTCGGAAAGTCTGGCCGCACCGGGCGGTCCGTCCAGCAGGGCGAGATCATCGGCTACGTGGGCACGACCGGCGCCTCCACCGGGCCCCACCTGCATTACGAGTACCGGGTGAACGGCCAGCACAAGAACCCTTCGACCGTGCCGTTACCGAACACCGAGGTACCGACGCGCTACGCAGGGGAGTTCCGAACCACCGCCAGTGCCGCGCTCGCCCAGCTGCAGCTGACCGACCGCGGCGAGTCCGGGGTCGTGGCACGCAACTGATCGGAAGCCTGCGCGGGATACCGCCCGCGCACCCGCTCACTGCGCGCGCAGGCGGAATCCAGCGGCCTGCAGGAACTCGCACTCCTGCTCCAGGTCGGCCGCCGTCAGCGGATGCTCGGCGAGCCAGCCCTTCGGGAACCCGACTTCGAGCGACCGTCCGCGGACCTTCAGGGCGATCTCGGGCATCGCCCGCGAGCCGCGCGCGCGATGCAGCAGCACCGCGAGCCTGAGCAGCACGATGAGGAACTCGGCCTTGAGGTGCCAGGGCGGTACGAGGTCCTCGAGCAGGGCGAGGTTGAGCTTGCGACGGTGGCTGCCCACCACGGCGGCGAGCAGTTGCTGTTCCTCGCGCGGAAACCCGGGCAGGTCCGCGTGCTGCAACAGGTACGCGCCGTGCTTGTGGTAGTGGGAATGCGCGATGTCGAGCCCGACCTCGTGCAGGCGCGCGGCCCAGCGCAGCGCGAGCTCGGCGAGCGGCTCGTCGAGCTTCCAGCCCTCGCGCACCTGGCCCAGGAAGGCGACCGCCGTGGCTTCGACACGCCCGGCCTGGACCGCATCGACGTGGAAGCGCGCCTCGAGCGCGCGAACGCTGCGCCAGCGCGCGTCCTCGTCGGTCAGGCGGCCGACGAGGTCGTAGAGCAGGCCCTCGCGCAGCGCGCCGTCGGCGACCCGCATGTGGTCGATGCCGAGCATGTTGAAGACCTCGATGATGATCGCGAGGCCGCCGGGCATGATTTCCTGACGCTCCGGCGCGAGGCCGGGCAGCCGCAGCCGGTCCACCTCCCCTGCGCGCAGGCACTCCCCGAGCAGCCATTCGACGCCCTCGCGGTCGATGCCGCCGCGCGCCGTGCCGCGCGCCGCGAGCGTGTCGGCCACGGCCCTGAGGGTTCCCGACGCGCCGAAGGCCGTGTCCCACTCAGAGCGGCGGAAGCGCGCCATGACGGGCTCGATCTCGAGCTGCGCCGCGGTACGGGCCCGCTTCATGCGCTTCTCGGTGATGACTCCGTCCGCGAAGAACCCGGCACTCAGGCTCACGCAGCCCATGTAGAGGCTCTCGAGGCGCCGGGCCTCGAGCCCCTCGCCGATGATGAGTTCGGTGCTGCCCCCGCCGATGTCCACCACCAGGCGACGGCCGCCCTCGCTTGGCGTGGTGTGCGACACGCCCAGGTAGATCAGGCGCGCTTCCTCGACGCCGGAGATGATCTCGATCGGATGTCCGAGCGCCTCGCGCGCACGGTCGAGGAACGCCCCCTTGCGCCGTGCCTTGCGCAGGGTGTTGGTGCCGACCACGCGCACGCGCTCGGCCCTCATGTCGCGCAGCCGCTGACCGAAGCGCTCGAGGCACTCCATCGCCCGGTCCACGGCCTCGCGGGAAAGCCGGTCCTGCGAGTCGAGCCCGGCCGCGAGCCGCACCATCTCCCGCAGGCGATCGACGATCACCAGCTGGCCGTACGTATAGCGCGCGACCACCATGTGAAAGCTGTTCGACCCGAGGTCGACAGCAGCGAGGACGTCAGGGAGAAGCGCGGGCGGCTTGGCCAAACGGCGTCAGGCCGAGAACGAGGAACCGCAGCCGCAGGTGGTCGTCGCGTTTGGGTTGCGGATGACGAACTGCGCGCCCTCGAGGTCTTCCTTGTAGTCGATCTCCGCGCCGGCCAGGTACTGGAAACTCATCGGGTCCACCAGCAGCTTGACGCCGCGGGTCTCGACGCAGGTGTCACCTTCTTCCTCGTTCTCGTCGAAGGTAAAGCCGTACTGGAAGCCGGAACAGCCGCCGCCGGAAACGAACACGCGAAGCTTCAGGTTCGGGTTGCCTTCCTCGCGGATCAGTTCGCCCACCTTGAGCGCCGCCGTATCGGTGAACACGAGGGCCGTCGCGTCGGTCGCCCCAACGGCTTCAGCGAAATCTGTCATGGGTCCGTGCTCCAGCCGGTCGAACTTGCAGGGGGGTCAATGGTAACACCCGCAGGAGACGGTCAAAGTGCCGACTGGGCGCCGACCTTCCACGCGAACGACTGCTGCAGCGGGAAGCGCAGCTTGCTGGAGCGGACCTGCACCTCGGCCTCGAACGCCTCGAATCCCTCCGGCAGCGTGAATGCCTGCTCGACCGTCTGGAAGTACCGGAACGAGAATGGCAGCTGGGCACGTGGCCGGCCGATCAACGCGCCCAGCGTGTGCCGAGTCGGCTTGTCGCCCTGCATGCCGTGCAGGACCACCTGGGCGAGGCCGGCCGCCACGCTCTCGTGACGCATCGCCTGGATCAGCGTAAGCCGGACCACGAACTCGCGCGCACCACCCCCGGGCTGGATCTCGAAGCGCTGGATGCGCAGGCCCTGGACGCCGTCCTCCGGGGAAACGATGCTGCGGTAGAACGCGAGGTCGTCCCCCTGCCGGGACATCTGCGACTGCAGCTCGCCGAGCGTGCGCTCGACCTGGCCGTAGGCCTCGCGGTCGAGCCGACGCGCCATCTCGAGCTCGGCCACTTTCGCCCTCAACCCGGCGTTTTCCTCCTCGAGCCGCGATGCCTTGCCTGCCAGTTCGCGGCGCTCGATGGCGACCTCGGCGACGTCGAGCCCGGCCGATACGCGGCCACGGTGGTACGCGTAGCCCGCGGCAAGTACGGAGACGGCCGCCGCGGCGGCCAGTCCGAGCCAGCGGACCCGGGTGAGCCGGTCCGGTTGATGGTCCCCGGGCGAGCCCATTACTCGTCCGCCGCTGCGACCGAGGCGGGTGCCGCCGCCGGCCGACGGCGCAGAGGCGCGGGCGGGCGCAGCACGGCCTCGGACCACCAGTCCGGACGCGGCGGCGGACCGTCGGGGAATGCCTGCTGCCCCAGTTCCTCCAGGGCCCGCGCGTACACCGAGCGCTTGAAGTAGATCACCTCACGCACGGGCGACCAGTAGTCGACCCAGCGGCCGCTGTCGAATTCGGGTTGCCCGGTGACGTCGAATCGCAGCCGCTCGTCGCCGCCGAGCATGCGCAGCAGGAACCAGCGCTGCTTCTGGCCGATGCACAGGGGCTTCGAGCGCCGTCGGACGTAGCGACGCGGCAGGCGGTAGCGCAGCCAGTTGCGCGTTGCGGCGAGTACCTCGACGTCGTCGGGCCCGAGGCCCACCTCCTCCCGCAGTTCGCGGAACAGGGCCTGCTCCGCGGACTCGTCCGGCTGCACGCCGCCCTGGGGAAATTGCCAACCACGCCCGTCGCTGCGCCCGCCGAGGAAGACGTCGCCGGCGTCGCGGATCAGTACGATCCCGACATTGGCACGAAATCCGTGGGCGTCGATCCAGTCGTTCATGATCCCGTAAGCTCTGGCGTGGCTTGATTTTTTCACATCGCAGCCGCCGGGTCCAAGGCGCCGCGCGGCAGCGTGCCTTGTGGCCGGCGTCTGGCGCACCTTAGGCTTCGACCCGCCCGGAACCGAAAATGCACCGCCGCCTGCCACTTTCCGTCGCCCTCCTCCTGCTCGTCGCGGCCGCCATCGTCCTGCTTGGGCTGTCGCTGTCGTCGGGCAGCGTGCCGCTGTCCCTCGGCGACGTCGCCGGGGCGTTTTGGTCGGATGCGCCGACACTGGCCCGGGACGTCGTGCACCAACTGCGCCTGCCGCGGGCGCTGTCCGCCTTCGCGGTCGGGGGATTGCTGGCGCTGTCCGGGGCCATCCTGCAGGTCCTGCTGCGAAATCCACTCGCCGACCCCTACGTACTCGGGGTGTCGGGCGGGGCGTCGGTCGCGGCACTGGTGGCGATCATGCTCGGTCTGCCGGCGGCCGGAGTAGACGGGCTCGCGGCGCTCGGCGCGCTGGCAGCCTGCCTGCTCGTCTATGCACTCGCCCAGGGCCCGGGCGGCTGGACGCCCACCCGTCTGCTGCTCACCGGCGTGGTCGTGGCGGCCGGCGCCGGCTCCTTGGTGAGCCTGCTGCTCGCGCTCGGCGACGAGACGCGGTTGCGGGGCATGGTGTTCTGGCTGCTCGGCGACCTCTCGCGCAGCGACCGCTGGCCGTGGCTGATGACGCTGCTTGCGGCCGGCGCGGCCGCCGGCGTGGTGCTCGGGCGCCAGCTCAACGTGCTGGCCCGCGGCGAGCTGCAGGCCGCGAGCGTCGGCATGGACGTGCGCCGGCTGCAGATCCTGCTGTTCGTCGTCAGTTCGGCGTTGACGGGCTCGGCGGTGAGCGCGGCCGGCAGCATCGGCTTCGTGGGACTCGTGACGCCGCACGTCGTGCGGCTTGCGCTCGGCAGCGACAATCGCGTCGTGCTGCCTGCCTCCGCGCTGCTCGGCGGCGTGCTGCTGATGGCGGCGGACCTCGCGGCGCGCGTGCTGATCGCGCCGCGCCAGCTTCCGGTCGGGGCCCTCACCGCCCTGGTGGGGGTGCCGCTGTTCCTGGCGCTGATGTACCGGCAGCGGCCGTGACCGGCCCGAGCGGCGGAAACGTCACGACGTGGTCGGTCGCGAGGCGCACGCCGATGGGCTCGCCGATGCGATGGTCGTGGTGGCTCGGCACAAGGGACAGGACGCGCCGTCCGCTCGGCAGCTCGAGCGTGTAGAGGAATTCGGCCCCGCGGAACACGCGCTCGACGATGCGCGCGCGCAGCGGTGCGTCGTCATCGTGCACGACGTCGTCCGGGCGCAGCAGCACGTCCACGGCGCCGCCGCAGGCAGTCGATTCGTGGCCCTCGCGCAGGGGGCCGAGCTCGGTCTGCAGCAGGCCGCTGCCCTGGCAACATGCCGGCAGGAACGAGGCCTGCCCGACGAACTCCGCTGCGAATCGCGTGAGCGGCCGGTGGTACAGGTCGTAGGGCGTGCCCCACTGCTCGAGGCGACCGGCCCGCAGCAGGCCGACGCGGTCGGCGAGCGCGAAGGCGTCCTGCTGATCGTGCGTCACCACGAGCGCGGTGGCCCCGAGCGACTTGAGCAGCGCGCGCAGCTCGCCCACCAGCCGCTCGCGCAGTGCGACGTCGAGACTCGCGAACGGCTCGTCGAGCAGCACCGTGGACGGACGCGGCGCGAGCGCCCGGGCAAGCGCCACCCGCTGCTGCTGCCCGCCGGACAGTTCGGCGGGATACGCGTCCATGCAGTCGGCGAGACCCACGAGCTCGAGCAGTTCGCCGGCCCGGTTGCGACGCTCGCCACGCGCGAGTCGCTGCAGGCCGAACTCCACGTTACCTCTTGCGGTGAGGTGCGGAAACAGCGCGTGGTCCTGGAATACGAGCCCGATGCCGCGCTCGTGCGGCGGGACGTGCACGCCCGGGCCGGCGAGCACCCGGCCGCGCGACAGCACCTGGCCGGCGTCGAGCGTCTCGAACCCGGCGATGCAGCGCAGTGCCGTCGTCTTGCCGCAACCACTCGGGCCCAGCAGGCAGCCAATCTGCCCCTCCTCGAGCGCGAAACTCACGCCGTCGAGGGCACCGCGGTCGCCGAAGCGCCGCACGGCGTCGCGCAACTCAAGCCACATGGGTCACGCGCTTCGCGAGCAGGACCACTGGCAAGACGCCCACGGCGACGATCAGGGCCGACGGCAGCGCCGCACGCTCCCACTCGCCCTCGGCTGCCATCTCGAAGACCCGCACCGCCAGCGTCTCGAAGCCGAACGGGCGCGTCATGAGGGTGATCGGCAACTCTTTCATCAGGTCCACGAACACCAGCACCGCGGCGGCCAGCAGGCTGCCGCGCAGCAGCGGCAGGTGAACGCGGCGCAGCCTTGCAAGCCCGCGCGACCCGAGCAGAGCCGCCGCCTCGTCGAGATTGCGATGGATCCGCTCGAGCCCGCTCTCGACCGGGCCGGTGCCGACGGCGAGGAACCGCGCGAGGTAGGCCACGAACATGGTGAGCAGCGTACCCTGCAGGAAGAGCTGCGGCGACGCCGCACCCAGGGTGGCATCGAGCACGCGCTGCAGCCAGTCGTTGACTGCGCTCACCGGTGCGAACAGGCCCACCGCGAGCACCGTGCCCGGGATCGCGTAGCCCGCGGTCGCGACGCGGCCGAGCGCGCTCGCCCAGGGGCGGAGCTCGCCCCGCATCGCGTAGCCGTGCGCCACGGCCGCGGCGACCACGACCAGCGACCCGGACGCGGCGATCGCCACGCTGCGCCCGGCGAAGGCCCAGTAGCGGGCGTCCAGATCCGTCGCTGCGTGCCGCAGTGCCCAGGCGAGCAACTGAATCATCGGCAGCACGAACGCGACCCCGAGCACCGTCGCGGCCAGCGTGGTGGCGGCCAGTGCCGGCAGTCCGCGCAGCCGCTGCCGCGGCAGCGCGCCTGCGGGACGCGCCCCGGCATACCTGCGGCGCCCGCGCAGGCGCCGCTCCAGCCACACGCCGGTGACCGCCAGCAGGCCGAGCAGTCCTGCCATCTGCAGTGCCGCGCTGAGCGAGAACATCCCGTACCAGGCGCGATAGATCGCGGTGGTGAAGGTGTCGACGTTCAGCGCCGCCACGACCCCGAAGTCGGCCAGCGTCTCCATGCACACCAGCGCGACGCCGGCGGCCACCGCGGGCCGGGCGAGCGGCAGCAACACGCGGCGGAAGGCGGCACCACGATCCAGTCCGAGCGACTGGGCGACCTCCATCGACCGGCTGCCCGCCGACTCGAACGCGACCCGGGCCAGCATGTAGACGTAGGGATACAGGCACAGCGTCAGCACCAGCGCCGCGCCGCCGAGCGACCGGATCGGCGGCAGGCGCAGTTCCGGGTGGACGGCCGAGCGCAGCCAGCCCTGCAGCGGGCCGGCGTAGTCGAGCGCGCCCGCGAAGACGACCGCGAGCACGTAGCCCGGCACCGCGAGCGGCAGCAGCAGCGCCCACGCGAACATCGATCGTCCTGGAAACTCGTGTCCCGCGACCAGCCAGGCGAGCGTCGTGCCGAGAATCCCGGTGGCAGCCCCCACGATCAGCAACAGGAGGGCCGTGTTACCCGCAACGCGCGGCAGGACGTACTGCAGCTGGTGGGCCCAGACCTCGCCGGCCGGGGCAGCCCAGGCCGCAACGGCCGACAGCAGCGGCAGCAGCGCCGGAGTGGCGAGGACGATGAGCGTCCCCACCGCCCACGGGCGTCGCGCGACCGGCGGCATGCGTCAGCGATAGCCGGCGCGGTCCATCAGGCGCACGGCGGCCGGCTGAAGGCGGCCCGCCTCCGCGACGTTGATCAGGCTCGGCTCGAAGCTGCCCCAGGATTTCACGAGCGGGTCCACGGTCGCGACCGGATTCACCGGGAATTCCATGTTCACGGCGGCGAAGTGCGCCTGGGCCGAGCTGCCGGACAGCCACTCGAGGAAGCTCGTGGCCGCGGCGCTGCGGCGCGAGTGCTTGGCGATGCCCGCACCTGAGATGTTCACGTGCACACCGCCGGCGCCCTGGTTGGCCCAGAACAGCTTGACCGGGAAGTCGGGCCGCTCCTTGACGATACGCCCGTAGTAATACGTGTTCACGATGCCGACGTCGCACTGACCGGCGGCGATTGCCTCGAGCAGCTGGGTGTCGTTGGCGAAGACGTCGGTAGCGAGGTTCGCGACCCAGCCGCGCACGATGCGCTCGGTGGTGGCCTCCCCCTGCGCGGCGATCAGGGTCGCCACCAGCGACTGGTTGTAGACCTTCTTCGAGGTGCGCAGGCACAGCCGCCCCTTCCAGGCCGGGGCCGCCAGGGCCTCGTAGGTGCTGAGCGTGGCGGGATCCACGCGCTTTTGGCTGTAGGCGATGGTCCGCGCACGCATCGACAGGCCGAACCAGCGACCGCCGGGGTCACGCAGGTGCGCCGGCACGTTGCGCTCGAGGATCGCGGACTTCACCGGTTGCAGCAGGCCGCGCTCGGCTGCGTTCCACAGCTCGCCGGCATCGACGGTCAGGAGGACGTCGGCCGGGCTGTTGCGCCCCTCGGCCGCGAGGCGCTCGATCAGCACCGCCGCATCGCCGGTCGTGAATTGGACCTCGACGCCCGTCTCTCGCGTGTAGGCGTCGAAGACGGGCTTGATCAGCTGCTCGTTGCGCGCCGAGTAGACGACCAACGTCTCAGCAGCAGGCGCGGCGTGCACGACCGCGGACGAAGCAGACACGATCGCCAGGACGGCGACCGTTCGCGACAACAGGCTATGAGCCATGGCGTGGAGAACTCTTTTAATGCGAATGATTCTCATTATATGGGTCCAGCTGCGCCACGTCACCCCGGGCGACGTTTCAGCCCGAGGGCTCCAGCGCCGCCTGCCGCACCCGCAGGTAATCGCGACCCTCGCGCATCATGACGGTGAAGGCCTGCGGGTCGTGCTCGCGCACCGCGCGATGCAGCCGGTCCACGGCCTCGACGAGCGCCCGCAGCGACTCCTCGCCGTAGGCGTTGAGGCTCTGGATCTCGTAGTAGAGATCCGGGTTCTCGCCGGCGACCCGCGCGGCCACGTCGAGCTGCGCGTCGAAGGTGGTGCTCGACATGCGCGCGAGGCGCGGCGCCGCCTCGCCGCTACCGGCCAGCGCGGTGAAAAACGCGATGTTCAGGGCGTGCGACAGGCCGAGCACGTAGGCAATCAGGCGGTCGTGCTCGTCGAGGCCCATGACCACGAGGTCGGCCATAGTCGAGCCGAAGAGCCCGCGGGCTTCCTCGAGCGCCGCGGCGTCGCCCAGGTCCACGAAGATCACATGCCGACCGGACAGCAGCTCGGTGTCCGGGCCGAACATCGGGTGCACCGAGGTGACACGCACGCCGGCTGCGCGCAGCGCGGCGAGCCCGGACCTGAGCGGCGTCTTGAGCGAGCCCACGTCGAACACCACGCCGCGCGGCCGACGCGCGGCGAGCGCCTCGAGCACCGCGCCGGCCACCTTGAGCGGCGTGGCAACGACGATGAAGTCCTCGTCGAGCTCCCCCTCGCGCCAGTCCGCACGCCATTCGTAGCCCGGCACCTCGCCCGCCGGATCGGCGATCCCGATGCGGAAACCCTGCGAGGCGAGGAAGTCCGCCATCCAGCGCCCCATCTTGCCGCGCCCGCCGATGACGAGTGCGCTGCGCCCTGAGCCCCGGCCCTGCGCCGACACGCGCGCCTGCTCCTGGGTAGTGAGCGAGCCACGGATCAGGGAGTGCAGCAGCGACTCGGCGAGCGCCGGCGAGACCCCGAGGGCGGCGGCGTCGCGCCGGGCCTTGAGCAGCACCTCGCGCTCGCGGCGGAAGTCGCGCGTGGACTGCCCGGTGGATCTCTTCACCGCCGCGATCTCCGCCCCGATCGACTGCCGCTCGGCGACGAGCTCGAGCAGCCGGCGGTCGAGCACGTCGAGGCGCGCGCGCAGTTCTTCCAGTGTCTTCATCGGGGTCCGGCCGGCCTCGGGGACCGTCTTTCTACCGGCCCGGGGTACGGGCCGCAAGCACGGCCACAGCCTGTCGCGCGCCGTGGTCCGGCATAATCCTCAAGTCCCCGCCCGACCCACAGGCAGAGCGATGCTCAGCAAAGGTTTCCTGCCCGGCACGCTTCCAGACGATCCGATGCCGCTGTTCGCGCAGTGGTACGAGGGCGCGCGCGCGGCCAAGGCGCAGCCCAACCCCGATTCCATGGCGCTTGCGACCACGACGACCGACGGTCGTCCCTCGGTCCGCATCGTGCTCTGCAAGAAGCTGGTGCCGAACCCGGGCTATGCGGTGTTCTTCACCAACTACGACAGCCGCAAGGGCGGCGAGCTTGGCGCGAACCCACGTGCCGCCGCCGTGTTCCACTGGGACGCCTTCGGACGACAGGTGCGGCTCGAGGGCCGCGTCGTGCTCTCTCCGGATGACGAGAGCGACGAGTACTTCGCGAGCCGCGCGCTCGACAGCCGCATCGGCGCATGGGCCAGCCTGCAGAGCCTGCCGCTCGACTCGCGCAAGACCCTGCTGAAGCGTGTCGCCCACGAGGCCGCACGTTTCGGCACGCACGTGCCGCGACCGCCGCACTGGGGCGGCTACCGGCTGTGGCCCGAGACCGTCGAGCTGTGGATCGAGGGGCCGTTCCGCGTCCACGACCGGGCGCGCTGGACGCGCGCGCTCGAGCCCGCGGGCGACGCGTTCGCGCCGGGCGCCTGGGCCGCGACGCGCCTCTTTCCGTGAGCGCGTGGAGCGCATGGCTGGGCGCACGTTCTTTGGCACGATCCGCATCACGCTGCTGCTTGCGGTACTCGCGTTCGTCGCCCTCGGAGCCTGGCTCGACCGCCGCCGCAGCACCGACTGGGACGCGCCGCTGCGCGTGACCGTGTACCCGATCGCGGCGGGTGCGGAGGCCGCGGTTCGCAGCCACGTCGCGGCGCTCGCGCGCGAGGATTTCGAGGATCTCGCCGAATTCTTCGCGTCCGAGGCCCGCGAGCACGGGCTCGCGCTCGACGAGCCGGTGCGGGTCCGCGTGTCGCACGCGGCCACGGCGCGGCCACCGCTCCCGGCCGACGGCGCCGGCATCCTGGGCGTGGCGGCGTGGAGCCTGCGGTTCCGCTACTGGGCCTGGCGCGTCTCGATGGACGACCCGCTGCCGACGCCGGACGTGCAGGTGTTCGCGCTCTACCACCCCGCCGACGGCGCGACGGCCGCGCCCGATTCCCTGGGGCTCAGCAAGGGACTGGTTGCGATCGCTCAGCTGTATGCGGACGACGGCGCGCACGGCAGCAACCAGGTCGTGATCGCGCACGAGCTGCTGCACACGCTGGGCGCCACCGACAAGTACGACCGCGCCACCGGACAGCCGCTCGCCCCGCAGGGGCTCGGCGACCCGGACCAGTCGCCGCGCTACCCGCAGCGCTACGGCGAGATCATGGCCGGTCGCATCGCCACGGGCGCCAGTGCCGCGGTCATTCCCGAATCGCTCGAGTCGATGCTCGTCGGGCCGGCGACGGCGCGGGAAATCGGGTGGCGGCGATGAGTCCGGCGGAGGTCGCCGGGCCTCTCGAATGCCGCGACCTCGGCGTGCGCGTGCCGGGGCGCGAACTGCTGCGCGGTCTCGACGCTGCAATCCGGCCGGGCACGATGGTCGCCGTGCTCGGGCGCAACGGCGCCGGCAAGAGCTCGTTGCTGCACGTGCTGGCCGGCCTTGCGCTGCCCGCGACGGGGGACGTCAGGCTCGGCGGCATGCGGCTCGCCGACTGGCCGCGCCGCGAGCTCGCACGACGCATCGGACTCCTGGCGCAGGCGAGCGAGGACCCGTTTCCGGGCACGGCGCTGCAGGCCACGCTGGTCGGTCGTCACCCGCACCTCGACTTCTGGCAGTGGGAAGGCGAGGCGGACCGCGCCGTCGCGCTCGAGTGCCTGGCCGCGATGGACCTTGCGGGCCTCGAGGCGCGTGACGTGACGACGCTGTCGGGCGGCGAGCGCCGACGCCTTGCCATCGCGACGGTGCTGGCCCAGGACCCGCAGGTGTTCCTGCTCGACGAGCCAATCCAGCAGCTCGACCCCCAGCACCAGCTTGGCGTGCTGAGGCGCTTCCGGGCGCTGGCCGACGCCGGGCGCAGCGTGGCGATGAGTCTGCACGACGCGGGGCTCGCGGCACGCTTCGCCGACGAGGCGCTGCTGCTCTACGGCGACGGCCGCTGGTCGTTCGGACCGGCCCGGCAGGTGCTCGACGAGGATTCGGTCGGCGGGCTCTACGGAATCGCAGTCAGGGAACTGCGCTGGAGCGAGGGCCGCACCTTCGTGCCCGCCTAGGCGGTGATCTCGATGCGGTTTCCATCCGGATCGAGCACCACGCTTTCGTAGTAACCGTCGCCCGTGCGCCGCGGACCATCGAGCACCGGGTGCCCGGCCGCCGCGATCTCGCGCGTGAGCACGTCCACCTGCGCCTCGGACCCGACCGAAATCGCGAGGTGCGTCAGGCCCAGGCGCTGCGCTCCGGGCGTCGCCTCCGCGAGCTCGAGCTGCCCCGTGCACATGATTTCGAGACGGGCCCCGCCGTCGAACTCCAGGAATCTCGATTCGAACGCGCGGTCCGGGTTGCGATACGGTGCGCCGGGCCGCGCCCCGAAGAAACGCACGTAGAAGTCCGTCAGTCGCCCGATGTCCCGGGTCCAGACCGCCAGGTGCTCGATGCAGGCCATCCCACCGCCTCCCTCGCCGCCCGTCGCACCGAACACCGTGATGACCTGCTTCGGGCCCATGTCGCGCCCGTTCACTCGTGGATGGCTTCGAGCACCGGTCCGTGCAGCCGGCCGTTGGTGGCGAGCACCGAGTTGCTCGCAAGCGTGAGCGGCTGACCCTCGAGGTCCGTGAAACGGCCTCCGGCCGCCTCGACGATGACCGCACACGCGGCGACGTCGAGGATGTTCACGTCCGACTCCACGACCGCGTCGATGCGCCCGGAGGCGAGCAGGTGGTAGTGCAGGAAATCGCCGTAACCGCGGATTCGGTTCAGCCGCCCGACGAGACGACCGAAGGCCGGCCAGCGCGGACCCGTGGCAAGCGTCTTGAGATTTCCGCTCGAGAGTGCTGCCGCCTCGATCGAGTCCACCTCGCTCACCCGGATCGCGCGCTCGCCGAGCCACGCGCCGACGCCCGCCTCCCCGTAGGCAAGCTCGCCGTACTCCGGTGCCGAGGACACGCCGACCACGAGCCGGCCCCGGTGCATCAGCGCGATCTGGGTCGAGAACATCGGGTACTCGCGCACGAACGCCTTGGTGCCGTCGATCGGGTCGACGAGCCAGAGGTACTCGGCATCGAGTGCGCTGGAGCCCGTCTCCTCGCCATAGAAGCCGTGGTCCGGGAAGCGCGCGGCGATGATGCCGCGGATGGTCTTCTCGGTCTCGACGTCGGCCTCGGTCACGGGCGACTTGTCGGCCTTGATCGTGACCGCGAGGTTCGAGCGGTAATAGCGGCGCACGACCTCGGCCGCGGCGCGTGCGGCCTCGAGTGCGGTGGCGAGGTAAGGCGAGTGCATGTCGCGTCCGACAGACTACCGCCGACGGCCCATCCTTGACACCTCCGCCCCCGTTGCCTACCGTGCGCGCACCGTCAGGTGATGCCGCGCGATGCGCGGGAGAACGGGAAGCCGGTCGAACTCCGGCGCTGCCCCCGCAACGGTAGTCGAGTCGAGCCTGCATCGGCCGGATGATCTCCGGCGCCCACTGCGCGAACGTCGCGGGAAGGGGATGCGGGCGGGACCTCAGGAGGTCCACTCGAGAGCCCGGAGACCGGCCTGTCGGACGAGACCAGCCTCGCGGAGGGCGAGCGGCCGGGTTCCGCGCGCCGTGCGCCCCCGCCGCCCCCAACCGAGACTCGATACAAACATGCGCCGGTGGGGGCGCACGGGGTCTGCATCAATGCGGCGTTTGATCGCGATTTTATCCTGTGCTGCCTGCGTGCCGGCCGCGGGCGTGGCGGATGTCACGCCGACCCCCAGGAACCACGTGGTGGTCACGGCCACCCGCGTCCCGACCCCGATCGAGGAAGTGCTCGCGTCCGTGATCGTCATCGACCGCGATGCGATCGAGCGCAGCGCCGCCGGCGACGTGACCGAGCTGCTGCGCTTCCACGCCGGCCTCGATGTCAGCCGCAACGGCGGTCCCGGCCAGACCACCGCCGTCTTCATTCGCGGCGCGGAGAGCAACCACACGCTCGTGCTGGTGGACGGCGTGCGCATCAACCCGGGCACCATCGGTCTCGCGGCGCTGCAGAACATCCCGCCCTCGATGGTGGAGCGCATCGAGATCGTGAAGGGTCCGCGCTCCGCGCTCTACGGCACCGACGCGATCGGCGGCGTGATCAACGTCATCACGCGCCGCGGCGCGCGCGACGGCTGGGCGGCGGAGGTGGGCTACGGTGCCTACGACACGCGGCAGGCAAGCCTGAACGGCGGACTCGCCACCGAGAGAGTCGAGTTCGACCTCGGCGTCTCCTGGCTCGACAGCGCGGGCTTCCCGACCCGCACCCTCGACGACACCGACCGCGGCTACGACAACCTGAGCGCGTCGGCGCAACTGCGGGCCGACTTAGGCGCGGCCGAGGTCGCGCTGCGCCACTGGCGCGCCGAGGGCACGTCGGAATACTCGGACTTCTTCCTCACGCCGGTGGACCAGGATTTCGAGAACTCGACGAGCGCTCTGTCGGTCGCCTGGCCGGTCGGCCAGGCGGTCCGGGCTGAGGTCGGCGCCTCGCGGCTCGAGGACCGCACCCGGCAGAACCAGTCGGCGGATTACCTTCGCACCGTACGCGACAGCGCGGACGCGCAGCTCGACTGGCGGATGTCTCCGGCGCATGCCCTCGGTGCCGGCGCGATGTTCGCGCGCGAGCAGGCGAGCAGCGAGTCCTACGGCGACACCCTGCGCGCCGACACCGACACCGTGACGCTGTTCGCGCAGGACCGCATCGAGGCCGGGCGACACCGCGCGCTGCTCGCGCTCGGCTACACCGACCACGAGACCGCCGGCGACGCGGTCACCTGGAACGTGGAGTACGGCTACCAGCTCGGCGGCGCCACGCAGCTCTACGGGCTCGCGGGCACGGGATTCCGCGCGCCCGACGCCACCGACCGCTACGGCTTCGGCGGCAACCCGGCGCTCGAGCCCGAGCGCTCGCGCAGCCTCGAGGCCGGCGTACGACATCGCCTGGACGATCGGCATGCGCTGTCGCTCGCCGCGTTCCGCAACGACATCGACGATCTCATCGAGTTCGTGACGATTTCCTACGACCCGTTCGACGGCGTGAACCGCAACGTCGAGGAGGCCCGCATCGAGGGCATCGAGGCCACCTACGAGTACGACGCGGCCCCTTGGCACGCGCGGGTCGAGGCGATCCACCAGGACCCGCGCAACCTCACCACGGACGAGGTGCTGCTGCGCCGCGCGCGCGATAGCCTCACCGTCTCCGTGCAGCGCGCCTTCGGCCGCCTCGATCTAGGCCTCGACGTGCTGGCCGCGGGCGAGCGCAAGGACTTCGGCTTTCCCCGACCCGTGACGCTCGACGCTTACGTGCTCGCCAACCTCACCGCACGCTGGCAGCTCACGCCGGCCGTCGCACTCGTCGGCCGCATCGAGAACCTGCTCGACGAGCAGTACGAACTCGCGCATACCTTCAACACGCCGGACCGCGGCGTGTACGTCGCGTTGCGCTATGCGCCAGGAGTTGCGAGTGCGGCGACGGTCGCGCGGCGTGACCCGCCCTCGCCCACGGCAGCGGGCGCATACTCGGCAGCGTCGCAGCCTCGCCATCCGGAGCGGCCATGGGCCATCGACTGAGCAGGATCTACACACGCACCGGCGACGACGGCAGCACGGGCCTCGGCGACGGCATGCGGGTGCCCAAGGAACACCTGCGGGTGGAGGCCTACGGCACGGTCGACGAGGCGAACAGCGCGGTGGGCGTCGTGCTCGCCCTGACCGGCCTGCCCGCGCCCGTCGCCGAGTGCCTCACGGAAGTGCAGCACGATCTATTCGACCTCGGCGGCGAGCTCTGCATGCCCGGGCACCGCGTGATGGTGCCGGCCGACGTCGAACGGCTGGAAGACGCGCTCGACCGCTTCAATGCCGACCTGCCACCGCTCAAGGACTTCATCCTGCCCGGCGGCGGCCCAGCCGCCGCCGCCTGCCACGTCGCCCGCACGGTGGTGCGCCGCGCGGAGCGCCGCGTCTGGGCGCTGGCCCGGGTCGAACAGGTCGCGGCGGAAGTCCCACAGTACCTCAACCGGCTGTCGGACCTGCTGTTCGTGGTCGCGAGGGTCCTCGCGCGACACGAGAACGGCGTCGAGGTGCTCTGGCGCCACCGGCCGCGCTGAGGCCGTCCCGCGCCCGTCAGGGCGCCGCATTACTCCGATCGAGCCGGCGGCGCGCGTCATCGAACGCCGCGCAGGTCGCGTCCACGCCTTCCACGAGCCGCGGCGTCGCCCGCGCGACGAGGTCCGAGGGCAGCGCATAGACGGCCCCGGCCCGCACGGCCGCGAGCTGCGGCCAACGCCGCCACTGTGCCGCCGGATCGGCGACCGTGTCGTCGGTGCTGAGGATCACCTGCGGGTTCCGGGCGAGCACGGCCTCGACGTCCACCTGCGGCGCGACCTGCGCCAGGTCGGCGAACACGTTGCGTCCACCGCAGAGCTCCACCACCTCGCTCAGCACGTGCCGGCCGCCGACCGTGTACAGCGGCTGGTCGTCGATCTGGATGAACACCGTCAGCACGCGCGCGTCCGCCTGGCGCTCCCGCAGGCGCAGGACGTCGCCCTCGAAGCGCGCGGCCGCGATCTCCGCGACCGACTGCGTACTGGCCAGCCGACCTACGAGCCGAAGCGCTGCAGGCACGTCGGCCAGCCGGAACGTGGACACCGAAACCACGCGCAGCCCGACGGACTGGAGTTGCTCGATCGTCGCCTGGGGCGTGCCGGAGGACCATGCCAGCACCAGGTCCGGCCGCAACGCCAGCACCTGCTCGACGTCCACCCGCCAGCCGTCGCCGACCCGCGGCAGCCGGCGTGCCGCCGCCGGGTAGTCGCTGTACTCCACGGTGCCGACGAGTGAGGCTCCCGCGCCGGCCGCGTAGGTGATCTCGGTCAGGCTCGGGGCGAGGCTCACGATACGCAGGCGCTCGGCGGCGCCCGCAGGCGCCGCGGAACCGAGCAGCATGATCAGCAGGCACGGCGCGAGGGACGCGGCCGACCTCACGCGGCCTCGCCCGCAAGCACCAGCAGCGCGATCACCGCGAGCCAGATCCATGCGGATCGCGCGACGATGCGCCATGCGCCGTGCGCGGTTGCGGCGTCGAGCGCCTCGGACGTCACACCGGCAAGGCTCGGCTGCAGCGACCCCTTGCCCACGCGGGCCAGCAGGTCCTCGGTGCGGTCGAGCAGCCCCCGGGACGCACGGTCGACTGCGATCCGCCAGTTGCCGATCGCGTCCTCGAAGCCGCCGGCCAGCGCGTAGCTGAACGCCGCGAGCCGGGCGGGGATCCAGGCGAGCAGGCCGTGCACCAGCGCCAGCGCGCCGCCGGTCGGCCGCGATACACCGCCGCGCCGCGCGGCTTCGAACGCGGCTCGGCGTCGCATCAGGTCGCTGACCCGGAACAGCCATGCGCCGGCGGGCCCCAGCAGCATGAACCAGAAGATCACGCCGAAGATCCGGTTGTTGGCCTGCACGAAGATGGCCTCTTCGACCGCCTCGCGCAGGCCCGAACCGCGGCCGGCGGCATCGCCCTCCAGCAGTTCCGTAGCAAGGCGATCGGCGGCTTCGCGGTCGCCTCGCCCGAGCGCGTCCACGTAGTCGTCGACCTCGTCGCGCAGGTCGCGCGGGCCGAACGACATCAGCAGCACCAGCACGGCCAGCGCCAGCTGCGGCAGGCCGAACAGATGCGCGCCGAGTGCGCGGTCGGCGGCCGCGACGGGCAGCACCGGCAGCGCCAGCGCCAGCACCGCCGCGATGGCCGCCAGTCCGCGCGGACTGCCTGCCACGACGCGGGCGACCCGGTCGAAGTAGCTGTCCAGCCAGCGTGGCTCGCGCAGGTGAAACAGGTGCGTGAGGCCGCGCTCGAGCGCCAGGGCGAGCAGCAGTGCGAGCACGCTCACGGCGCAGCCGCCTCGAGGTCGCAGCGCACGAGCGTGCGCAGCAGCGGCCAGTCGAAGGCGATGCCGGGATCGGTCTTGCGGCCGGGCGCCACGTCGCTGTGGCCGACGACGCCCTCCGGCGACAGCGCCGGGTAGGCGCGGCACAGCCCCGCGACGATGCGCGCGAGCGCCGCGTACTGCGCGCGCTCGTAGCCGCCCGCATCCGTGCCCTCGAGCTCGATACCGATCGAGAAGTCGTTGCAGCGCTCGCGGCCGCGCCACTGCGAGGGGCCGGCGTGCCACGCGCGACGGCCGAACGGCACGTACTGCACGACCGACCCGTCGCGCCGCACCAGTGCATGCGCCGACACCCGCAGTCCGGCGAGGGTCTCGAAATAGGGATGCGCGTCGACGGGCAACTGGTTCGTGAACAGCGCGTCGATCCACGGTCCACCGAAATCGCCGGGCGGCAGGCTGATGCCGTGCACCACGATCAACTCGGGCGCCTGCCCCGGGGGTCGGTCGTCGCTGTTGGGCGATTCGACCTGATGGGCCCCGAGCAGACGGCCGCTCGCTGCATCGACGCGCAGTCCGCTCAGGTCGGTCGGGCCGGTCGGGGAGCGCAGCATCCCGCCATCATGCCCGCAGCCCGCCCGCCCGCCAAACGCCGTGAGGCCCGAGCCGGACGTGCGGCGGGGCTAGAATCGGGTCCCTTCGAACCGCCGCGAACCCGCATTGCCCGATGTCCTCCTCGACCGACCTCGCCCGCCGCGACCTCGCCACCGTGTGGCATCCGTGCACCCAGATGAAGGACCACGAGTGGCTGCCGATGATCCCGATCGTGCGCGGCGAGGGAGTCTGGCTGTACGACGCCGAGGGCCGCCGCTACCTCGACGCGATCAGCTCGTGGTGGGTGAACCTGTTCGGTCACGCCAATCCGCGCATCGGCGCCGCGGTCGCGCGACAGCTCGGGCAGCTCGAGCACGTGATGCTGGCCGGGTTCACCCACGAGCCCGCGGTCGGGCTCGCCGAGCGCCTCACTGCGCTCGCACCCCCGGGCCTCACGCGCTGCTTCTACGCCGACAACGGCTCGAGCGCGATCGAGGTGGCGCTCAAGATGAGCTTCCACTACTGGCGCAACAGCGGCCGGCCCGCGAAGCGCAGGTTCATCACCCTCACCAACAGCTACCACGGCGAGACGCTGGGCGCGCTCGCCGTGGGCCACGTCGAGCTGTACCGCGAGATCTACCAGCCGCTGCTCATGGACGTGATCGCGGTGCCCTCGCCGGACGGCTACGTGCGCGAGGACGGCGAGACCCTCGAAGCACACAGCCGGAGGATGTTCGCGCCGATGGAAGTCGCACTCGAGCGGCACGCGGCGGAGACCTGCGCGGTGATCGTCGAGCCGCTGGTGCAGTGCGCGGGCGGCATGCGCATGTACCACCCGGCGTACCTGTCGCTGCTGCGCGAGGCCTGCGACCGCCACGGGGTGCACCTCATCGCCGACGAGATCGCGGTCGGCTTCGGGCGCACCGGCACGATGTTCGCCTGCGAGCAGGCCGGCATCGCGCCGGACTTCCTCTGCCTGTCGAAGGGACTCACCGGGGGCTACCTGCCGCTCTCCGTGGTGCTCACCGGCGAGCGCGTGTACGAGGCCTTTTACGACGAGTACGCGAGCCTGCGGGCCTTCCTTCACTCGCACAGTTACACCGGCAACCCGCTCGCATGCACCGCGGCGATCGCCACGCTCGATCTCTTCGCCTCCGACGACGTGATCGCGCGCAATCGCCCGCTCGCGGCCCACCTCGGGGCCCGCGCCGCCGAACTCGCCGATCTGCCGCACGTCGCCGAGGTGCGCCAGCAGGGCATGATCGTGGCGGTCGAACTGGCGCAGGGCGGCGACCGGCGCCGGCCGTTCCCGTGGACCGAGCGGCGCGGCCTGCGCGTGTACCGCCACGGGCTCGCCCACGAGGCGCTGCTGCGGCCGATCGGCAGCGTCGTGTACTTCATGCCGCCCTACGTCATCACGCCGGAGGAAATCGACCGCCTGGTTGCGACGGCCCGCGACGGCATCGAGGCGGCGACGTGCGACTGACCCGGGTCCACGTGCCCCAGCCGCTCGCCGTCGTGGCCGAGGTGGCGCTGCCGGAAGCGGCGGCCGGCCACGTGGCGCGCGTGCTGCGCCTGCGCCCCGGGGACCCGCTCATGCTGTTCGACGGGTCAGGAGCTGACTTCAATGCCGAGATCACAGAGGTCGCCGGATCGCGGGTGCGCGCACGTATCCTCGAGCGCGTCGACGGGCTGCCGGAGTCACCCCTGGCCGTGACGCTGGTGCAGGCCGTGTCGCGCGGCGAGCGCATGGACTGGACGCTGCAGAAGGCGACCGAGCTCGGCGTGCGGCGGATCCAGCCGGTGCTCTCCGCGCGCAGCGTCGTGCGGCTCGACGAGCAGCAGGGTGAGCGCCGGCTGCGGCACTGGCAGGCCGTCGTGGCGAGTGCCTGCGAGCAGTGCGGCCGCAGCGTGCTGCCCCGCGTCGAGGCGCCGCTCGAACTGCCGCGCTACCTCGCGCGGCCGTACGGCGACATCCGCCGGCTGGTGCTGTCACCGGACGGCCGCGGAACGATCGCCGGACTCGCGGGTGGCCTCACGAGCGTCGAACTGCTGATCGGTCCGGAGGGCGGCCTCGACGAGGCGGAGCTCGCCGCGGCATTGCGTGCGGGATTCGAGGCCGTGCGACTCGGGCCGCGCGTGCTGCGCACCGAGACGGCCGGCATCGCGGCGCTGGCGGTGCTGCAGGCGCTCGCGGGCGACCTCGGCTAGGCTGCGGGACGCGTTTCCTCGGCGATCTGCCGCTCGAGACGCTCGAAATCCGGCACCAGCGGGTGCTCGTTGACCATGCGCACCTGGCAGATCACCGGGGCGCGCTCCCCGAAGCTGCGCGAATCGTCGGCGTGGACCACGTCCGGACTCAGGCGCACGAGCTGCGGAAAGCCCTGAGTGAGCACGGCGAAGTGGCCGCCGATCGTCTCGGCGTGCGAGGTGATGCCCTGCATGACCACGATGCGGGTGCGACCCGAGGTGCGCGGCGGGTTGCGCCCGCAGGCCGCCTCGAACGACACGAGCGGCACGCGGCGACCACCCCACGCGACCGTGCCGAGAAACCAGGGCGGCTGCCCCTCGAGCGGCGTCGGTGCCTGGTAGTTGATCACCTCGGTGACGCAGGAACGGGGCACCAGCAGGCGCTCGTCCGCGAGCGGCACCAGCAGGCAATAGAGCTCGTCCACCGCGGTAGTCATGGTCGTCCCCCCGGCTACAGCGGCTGCGCGCGCCGCGCCAGCACCAGCGCCTCGATCGCATCGAGCAGCTCGCTTTCCTGGTACGGTTTGCCGAGGTAGTCGTCCACGCCGAGTTCGATGGCCCGCGCGCGGTGCTTCTCCCCCACCCGCGACGTGATCATGATGATCGGCACGTCGGCGAGCCGCGGATCGCTGCGCACATGGGCGGCGACCTCGTAGCCGTCCATGCGCGGCATCTCGATGTCGAGCAGGATGACGTCGGGGACGTGCTCCTGAAGCAGCGACAGGGCCTCGAGGCCGTCGTTCGCGGTGAGGACGCGCATGCCGTTGCGCTCCAGCAGCCGCTGCGTGACGCGCCGAACCGTGATCGAGTCGTCCACGACCATCGCGAAGATGCGATCGTCGCGCGCCGGACGCACCGAGGCCTCGGGCGCGCGGCCGCGCCACTCCGAGCGCACCAGCGCGCCCACGTCGAGGATGATGACGATGCGGCCGTCACCCAGGATGGTCGCGCCGGCGATGCCGCGGACAGAGGCGATCTGCGGACCCACCGACTTGAGCACGACCTCACGGCTGCCCACGAGCTCGTCGGTCACGAGCGCCGCGGAACGCTCGCCCGCCCGCACCAGGATCACCGGCAGCGCCGCATCGGTCTCGGGCAGCACCGTCGGGTCGCCGCCGAGGAACGAGGACAGGTGCTGGAAGCGGTGCAGCTGGCCCGCGTACTCGAAGGTCGGCTGCTCCTCGGCGAGGTGCCGCGCGACGTCGTTCCTCGGCAGCCGCGCAACGCCCTCCACCGTGGCCACGGGCAGCGCATAGAGCTCGTCGTGCACCCGCACGATCAGCGCCTGCGTGATCGCGAGCGTGAAGGGCAGGCGGATCGTGAAGCGAGTCCCGCGGCCTGGATCGGACTCGATGAACAGCCCGCCGCCGAGCTTCTTGACCTCGGTGGCGACCACGTCCATGCCCACGCCGCGGCCGGCCTGCTGGGTGAGGCGATCGGCGGTGCTGAAGCCGGGCTCGAGGATGAGCTGCATCGCTTCCTCGTCGGTGATGTCCTGGTCCGGCCGCAGCAGGCCGGTGTGCCGCGCCTTGGCACGGATAGCCTCGATGTTGACGCCGGCGCCGTCGTCCTCGACGACGATGAGCACGTCCGCGCCCTCGCGCTGCAGGCTCACCGTGATCCGGCCCGCCTCCGGCTTGCCGCACGCGAGCCGCTCCGGGGCCGTCTCGATGCCGTGCACGACGGCGTTGCGCAGCATGTGCTCGAAGGGCGGCAGCATGCGCTCGAGAACCTGGCGATCGAGTTCGCCCGAGCCACCCTCGAGGACGAGCTCGACCTGCTTGCCCGACTCCTGCGCGGCCTGGCGCACCAGGCGCGTCAATCGCTGGGCATGCCGCTGGAACGGCACCATGCGCGTGCGCATCAGGCCGCCCTGCAGGTCGGCGACGACGCGCCCCTGCTGCTGAAGCAGGTTCTGGGCCTCGCGATTGAGGTTGCCGAGCAGACCCTCGATGCTCGCGACGTCGCTCACAGACTCGGCGAGGGCGCGCGAGAGCTGCTGGATCGTCGAGTAGCGGTCGAGCTCGAGCGGATCGAAGTCCGCACGGTGCTCGGCGTCCTCCTGGTGCTTGAAGAGGATCTGCGCCTCGGTCTCCATCTCGAGCTTGCGCAGCTGCTCGCGCAGCCGCGTGACCGTGCGGCCGAGCTCGACGAGGTTGAACTCGACCGAGGTCATCTGCTGCTCGATGCGGGCCCGGAAGATGCTGACTTCGCCGGCGTTGTTGAGCAGGTCGTCGAGCAGATCGGCCGCCACGCGTGCGAGCTCGTGGCGCTCCGCGGGTGCGACCGGCTCGCGGCCCGGCAGGGTCGGAGGCGGTCCGGCCAGGTCGATTTGTTCCGGCGGCGGCTCGCTCGCCAGGATCCCGGAGACCGGGTCCGCAGCCGCCGGGCGTCGAACTCCACGGCCACGTCGGGCACCGCCGGCTCGTGGGCCTCGGGCAGCACCGGGGCCGGCTGTGTGGCCGCCGGTGCCGTCCAGGCAGCCGACGGTGCGAGCGCCTCCGGGAGCGGCCGCGACGCGGCCACCGCGCGCGCCCGCTCGATCAACCCGAGCGCCGGCGCGATGCGATGACCGGCGGCGGCGGCCTCGCGCATGCGATGCAGCTCGTCGAGCGACGCCTGCAGCACCGCGATCGCATCCGGCTCGGAGGCGACGCTGCCGCCCTCGACCTCCGTGAGCAGCGACTCCATCTGGTGGCTCAGGTCGCCCATGGCACGGATGCCGGCCATGCGCGCGCCGCCTTTCAGCGTGTGCAGCAGGCGCTTCAGCTCGGTGACGTGGCTGCGATCGGCCCGGTCGCGGCTCCACTGCAGCAGGGTCGCGTCGGAGCGCTCGAGCAGCTCGCCAGCCTCCTCGCCGAAGATCGCCGCGATGTCGGCGTCGAACTCGACCCCGTCCAGCGGCTCCAGCGCCGGGGCGACCGGCGAAGTCGGTGCCTCGTCCCCGGCCGGGTAGACGCCGACCGGCGCCTCGGGGGCGGCCCCATACGACACCGGCTCGTCGACCCACGCCCGCGGCTCGGGTGCGTCGGGCACCTCCACCGGCGGCGGCGTCCAGGCGGCGCCGACCGTCTGCTCCGCGGCCTCCGCGAGACGGGCGAGTTCGGCATCGAGCGCGCGTTCGAGGACATGCCAACCGGCGATCAGCCGACCGTGATCGGGGAAGAAGCCCGTGTCCTCGTCGATGTGGTCGACCACGTCCTCGAGGCTGTGGACCGTGTCCCTCAGCAGCGACAGCCCTTCCTCGGGGAGCCCGTGCCCGCTTTCGTGGAGCTTGCGGACATAGTTCTCCATCGGCTCGGACACCTTGATGCCCTGCCGCGCACCGGCGGTCTTCGCGATCCCGCTCAGCGTGTGGCAGGCGCGATGGAGGGCCTCGGTCACCGCATACGGCGCCGCTCCCTGCCGACAGCGTTCGATGAAGTCGCGCACCACCTCGACGTGGCCTGCCGTCTCATTGCGGAAGATGTCGCGCAGCACCGGGTCCATGCCGGACGGCGCCTCCGCCTCCTCCGGCTCCGGCGCGGTCGCCACGGATACGGCCACGGCTTCGCGGCCCGTCAGCGCAGCGGCCCGCGCGACGATCCGATCGTGATCGACGGCCGCAATGCCGTGCTCGAGTTCGTCGACCATCTGCGGGAGCAGGTCGACCGCGTCGCCGACCAGCGCGACGATGTCGGGCGAGCGGGCCACGGTCTGGCTGATCACCCGGTTCAACACGTCCTCGACCGACCAGGCGAGGTCGACCACGCGCTGCGCACCGACCATGCGGCCGCTGCCCTTGAGCGTGTGGAAGATCCGCCGCAGGTCGCGCAGCGCACCCGAGTCGAGTGCGTCTTCGCGCCACTGGGCGAACAGGGCGACAAGGCTCGCGACGTGCTCGCGGGCCTCCTCGACGAACAGCTGCAGGAACTCGGGCTCGACGCCGGCGGCCGCGAGCGGGGCAGGCGCGTCACCGGCGCCGGCCGGGACAGCGCCGACCGGGGCAACGCCCGCCGGGACGGTCTCGACGGACCCGGGTGCCGGCGACAGGCCCGCCGGCGCGGCCTCGGGCTCGACCCGTGCGGGGCGCAGGCTGACGACCTTGCCGACCGGCGGCTTGAGCGCCGCGACCGACAGCTCGGCGTTCTCGAGCATCCGCCCGGGATCGCGCCGACCGGCCTGCAACATCTCCATGTAGTACTCGAGCGCGACGATGGCGTCGGCGAGGTGATCGAGTCGCGGCCCGGCGAGCGCACCGAGGTCCGGCAGCGCCATGCCCGCGAGCACGCGGCCGAGCCGCTCCATGACCTCGACGGCGCGCGGCTCCTCGAGCATCAGCAGGCCGGCCGTGATGCCGCGCACCAGCTGCGGCACCTGGTCGAATCCCTGCGCCTCGGCCGGCGCGCCCGCCGCCTGCGCGATCGCGTCCTTGATGCGCGCCATGTTGACGACGCATTCGCGCAGCACCGCGTCGCGGACCTGCCGGAATTCCTCGTCGAGCGGCGCGGCCGACCCACTTCTGCCCCGGCCGTCCGGCAGGATGAGCCGCACGAGCTGCGAGTCGAGGCTGTCCTCGACCTCGATCAGCGCCGAGGCGATCCCGAGCAGCGCCGCGTCGTCAGCAGCCTGGCGGCGCTCGACGATGGCCTCGAGGGAACCGATCTCGCCGAGCACGCGGTCGCGCAGTTCGCCGAGGCCCAGCACGCCGAGGGTGTCGCTGATCTTGCGCAGCATCTCGAGCTGCGGGACGAGGTCGTCCACCTGCGTGGCGCCCTTGCGCACGAAGATGTCCAGCACGTCCTTGACGCGCGTGAGGTCCTCGCGGATCGCAGCAGCGACCGTGTTCATCAGCCGTACGCTCGGCGCCGACAGCGTGTCGCTGGTGTCGTCCGCCTGGCCGCTGGCAGCGAGGACTTCCTCGAGCCGGAACGAACGGCGGACGCTCGCGACACGCGGGCCTGCAGTGCGCGAGCGCGCCACGTAGTAGAGCAGGTTGTTGAGAAGCTCGACCGGCGGCGCCGCGGCGTAGGCCGTCTCGCCGAGTTCCTGCAGCCGCCGCAGCTCGCGATCGGCGTGCCCGAGCAGGCGCTTCACCGAGACGCTGCTGTCGATGCCGCCCTGGCGCAGCGCCTCGAGCACCGCCCCGGCCACCCACCAGAGCTGGAAGAGCGGCTGTGTCGTCGCGTGCACCTCGAGCTGCCCGGCGATCTCGTCGAGTTCAGCGAGATTACGCTCCACGCTCTCGCCACGGATCCACCCGAGCAGCGCCACCTGGAAGCGGGGTCGAAGCTTGCGTGCGAGGTCGGGCGGCGTGAAGCCGGTCTCGTCCGCATGCGCGGGACGGGCCGGCTCGTCGGAGCGCAGGTTGAGCAGCAGCAGCGTGCCTTCCGACAGCAGCGCCCCGCCGCGCACCGCGCGCAGGTCGTTCAACAGCGGCAGCAGCGCGAGCGGCACGTCGCGACCGCCCGAGGCGACGCGGTCGACGTAGGCGGGCAGCTGCTCCATCGCACGGAGCAGCGCGTCGAGATCGTCCGACGGCGCGTGGCCGGTCCCGGCCTGCGACTCCAGGTAGCGGGCGACCTGCTCCATCTCCTCGGCGAGCAGCGCTCCGCCGTACACCTCGACCAGCCGCAACGCACCCTGCGCCAGGTGGACGTGGATCGCGAACCGTTGCAGCGGGGTCCGGTCCTCGGGCCGCTCGAGGAACGACTCGAGCGTGGAGTGCGCCTCGCGCAGCTCGGCGGCGATTTCCCCGGCGACGAGCTGCAGCGAGGCGTGGCTCTCGTCGTGCGTGGCGACTACGGCCTGCGCAGTCGTTGTGGCGGCGGCTGGCACGGCGTCAGCCCGACAGGCCGCTCACGCGGAGCGGTCGCTCGTCGGCGGGCGCCTCCGGCACGATCTCCGGGCGCAGCGCCGGGTAGTCGCCCGTCACGCTCGCCGAACCGCCGGGGAGCCGGAAACCGGTCACCGACCGGCGCAGCTGGGCGGCCAGCTCAGCGAGCTTGCCGATCGAGGCCGACGTGGCCGTCGTGCTGTCGGACGTCTGCGAGCTGATCTCCCGCAGCACCTGCATGTTGCGGGAGATGCTCTGCGACGAGGTCGCCTGCTGGCGGGCACTGGCCGAGATGTTCTGCACCAGGCTCGCGATCTGGTTCGAGACCTTCTCGATCTCCTCGAGCGCCGCACCCGCGTTCTCCGCGAGCAGCGCCCCGCCCACGACGTCGGTGGTGGTGCGCTCCATCGACACCACGGCCTCGTTCGTGTCGGCCTGGATCGTGCGCACGAGGACCTCGATCTGCTTCGTGGCGTTGGCGGCGCGCTCGGCGAGCCGCTGCACCTCGTCGGCCACGACGGCGAAGCCGCGCCCGGCCTCGCCCGCCATGGAGGCCTGGATGGACGCGTTCAGCGCCAGGATGTTGGTCTGCTCCGCGATGTCGTTGATCAGCTCGACGATGTTGCCGATCTCCTGCGAGCTCTCCCCGAGGCGCTTGATGCGCTTGGAAGTCTCCTGGATGTTCTCGCGGATCGCGTTCATGCCGTCGATGGTGCGACGCACGGCATCGCCACCCTTGTGCGCGATGTCCACGGAGTGTCGCGCCACGTCGGCGGACCGCTCCGCGTTCCCCGACACTTCCTCGGTGGACGCGGCCATCGCCGCCACGGACTCGGAGGCCGCGCCGATCTGCTTCGACTGCGCGGCGGACGCCTTGGCGAGGTGGGTCGAGAGCGCCTGCGTCTGCCGCGTCGCCCCGTCGAGCTTGATGGCCGAGTCGTTGATGGTGGTGACGAGTTCGCGCAGTGCCTCGATCGCGTAGTTGATCGAGTCGGCGATCGCGCCGGTGATGTCCTCGGTGACGGTCGCCTGCACGGTCAAGTCGCCGTCCGCAAGGCTCGACAGCTCATCGAGCAGGCGCAGGATCGCCTGCTGGTTGCGCTCGTTCTGGCGGGCCTGCTGGTCGGCCGCGCGCCGCAGCGAGGCGAGCGAGCGCTGCAGGAGAAGCGCGATCGCGAGCGCCAGCACCGCGACCAGCACGAAGGCGAGCGGGAGCAAGGGGCTCGCGAGCCAGCCTGCCGCGCCCGACCCGGCCTGCTGCTCCTCGGAACGCAGCACCGCGAACAGGGACGCCCCGCCCTCCGCGAGCGCGTTGCGCGCGGCCTGCATCTGCTCGAGCTGGTCGCCGAGCTCGAGCGCGGCGCGCAACTGGTCCTGCTCGGCACGGAACACGGCGGCGAGCAGGCGGGCCGGGTCCCCGGCCGATTCAGGCAAGCCGGCGATGCCGAGCGCGTTGTCCTCGCCGTTCAGCGCGGAGACGAACTGGCCCATGAACACGAGGCTGTCGGACAGTCGCCGGGCGGCGGTCTCGACCGGGGCCGTGCCGTCGGCCAGCGCGGACAGGTCCTGCTCGACCGCCTGCGCACGCAGCTCGAAGCGCTCGAAGTGAGGCGCGAGCACCTCGGCGCGGCCCGGGCCGACCGCCTTGGCCACGTTGGCCGCTGCAGCCAGCAGCTGCGGCGTGAGCTCGCGGACCGACGCGGCGGCGCGCTGCGCGTCGAGCGCGGCCTCGCGACCGTCGAGTACCGCCTGCGTCTGCTCGAGCAGGGTCGACCAGCCGTCCGCACCGCCGGGCAGCGGCGCTCCCGGCGCGTCGAGGACGCTCGCCAGGGTGGCCCGCGACTCGGCGAGCGCGTCGAACGCCGGGGCCGAGCCGCGCACCGCGGCGCCCGCCTGCAGCGGGATGTTCTGTGAGAGCGAGGCGAGCGTGGCCGCGTGGCCGCGCAGCTGCGACTGCTGGCGCGTCGCCTGGCCCGTCAGCAGCAGCATCGCCGCCGCGATCAGCGCCGCCACGAGCGCCACCACGATCAGCGTGGGTTGCAACCGGGGGGCATCGAGTCTGTTCGTCATGGTTCGTTTCCGATTCGGTTGCGCCGGCGTCGTCCGCCGGGCATCAGGATGCCGCTGCCTGCTGGAACGCCGGACTCTCGAGCAGGGTCCGCACGCTGAACACCGGCCAGACCTCCGGCCCGCGCTTGAACGTACCGGCGAGGAAACGCTCGCAGCGCAGCAGCGTCGGCGGCAGGTCGGCGGAGAATTCGCTTTCGAAGAAGCGACGGAATCCCATCACCTCGTCCACGACCAGGCCGGCCGGGACCTCGCGGTGATTAGCGACCAGCACCCGCGTCGCGCGGGTGACGGTGGTCGGTCCCGCACCGAGGAACCACCGCAGGTCGACCAGCGGCAGCAACTGGCCGCGCAGGTTCGACAGCCCGCGGACCCAGCCCTTCGCGCCCGGCACGCGCGTGACCGAGGCCGGGTAGCCCATGACTTCGCGGGTCTCCTCGCGCGCCATCAGGAAGGCCTCGCCGCCGAGGCGGAACGCGACGCCGACCCATTCGGTGCCGGACAGGGCCGTCTCCGCCCCGCCCTGGGCCGCGGCCCGCGCGCGACGGTCCACCTCCCGCAGCAGTTCAAAGGGCCGGTCCCGCAGCGACCTGAGATCGACTGGTCCTTCCATCTCAGACCGCGAGCGCTGCGTGGGCCTTCCGCACCAGCTGCTCGGCGGAAACGGGCTTGACGAGATAGTCCACGGCGCCCTGGCGCAGCCCCCACACCCGGTCCGATTCCTGGGCCTTGGAGGTGACCATGATCACCGGGATGGAGCGCGTCTCGGGATCGCTCGACAACTCGCGCGTGGCCTGGAACCCGTTGAGGCCCGGCATCACGATGTCCATCAGGATGAGGTCCGGGTGCAGCTCGCGCGCCTTGCGGATGGCCTCGTCGCCGTCGGCGGCGGCGGCCGTGCTGAACCCCCCCTTCTCCAGGGCCTGCTGCATGACGTGCACGTCCGTCGGTGAGTCGTCCACGATCAGTACGAGTGCCACGGTTGCAGTCCTCCGGGGTCGGGCGCGGGTCAGCGGTGCACGTGCGATTCGATCGCGCTCAGGAGTTCCTCGCGCGTGAACGGCTTGGTGAGGTAGTGCTCCGAGCCCACGATGCGGCCGCGCGCGCGATCGAACAGGCCGTCCTTGCTCGAGAGCATGATCACCGGGATCGAGCGGAACACCTTGTTGTGCTTGATGAGCGAGCAGGTCTGGTATCCGTCGAGCCGCGGCATCATGATGTCCACGAAGACGATGTCGGGCTGGTGGTCCGCGATCTTCGAGAGTGCGTCGAACCCGTCCACCGCGGTGAACACCTCGCAGCCCTCCCGCGCGAGCAGGGTTTCCGCGGTCCTGCGGATCGTCTTGCTGTCGTCGATGACCAGCACCTTGAGGCCCGCGAGCCGAGGCCGGCTGTTGCTGGCTGCAGTGTTTTCCATGCCGTCGAACCCCCGAAGCGATTGAGCGTTGCGGCGTCACGCTAAAGCGCAAGATCCCGCAAGCGACGGCGTTTTAACATATCGGGTGTAGCCCCGCCATCGGCTGCTTTCGATACCATGACGGACGTCACAGGCGCGGCCTTAGCCCGCCGCGGAGCCAGAGAGCCCAAGATGCCGGAAAAGCAACTGCACCTCGCCGTGGTGATGGACCCGATCGAGTCCATCAAGCCCAAGAAGGACACCACGCTCGCGATGATGCTCGCGGCACAGCGCCGCGGCTGGCGACTGTCCTGCCTCGAGCTTCGCGACCTCTGGCTGCGCGACGGCGTGGCGTTCGGACGGGCGCGTCCGGTGGAGGTCCGCGACGACCCGCGCGACTGGTTCACCGCCGGCGAGCCCGCCACCCTGCGCCTCGGCGACTTCGACGCGATCCTGATGCGCAAGGATCCGCCCTTCGACACCGAGTACATCTACGCCACCTACATCCTCGAGCGGGCGGAGGCCGCCGGCGCCTTGGTGGTGAATCGCCCGCAGGGCCTGCGGGACATGAACGAGAAGGTGTACACGGCCTGGTTCCCCGAGTGCTGCGCGCCGACGCTCATCACGCGCGACATGGCCGACATGCACGCCTTCCTGCGCGAGCACGGGCGGGCCGTGTGCAAGCCGCTGCACGGCATGGGCGGGCGCTCGATCTTCGTGCTCGAGTCCGGCGACAAGAACGCCAGCGTGGTGTTCGAGACGCTGACCGAATACGGAACCCGCTTCGCGATCACGCAGCGCTACATTCCCGACATCGTGACGACCGGCGACGCCCGCGTGATCCTCGTGGACGGCGAGCCCGTGCCGTATGCGCTCGCGCGCATACCCTCCGCCGACGACAACCGCGGCAACCTCGCGGCCGGGGCCGAGGGCGTGGGCCGGCCGCTCGACGAGCGCGACCGCTGGCTCGCCGGACGCATCGGGCCGGTGATGCGCGAGCGCGGCATGCTGTTCGTCGGGCTGGACGTGATTGGTGGATTCGTCACCGAGATCAACGTGACGAGCCCGACCGGAGCCCGCGAGATCGACCGGAAGTTCGGCACCGACGTGGCCGGCCTGCTCATGGACGCGATCGCACGGCGGCGCGGCTGAGGCATGGGACTCGGCGTCTCCAGCGGACGACCGGAGGATCGCCTCGCCACCGCGGTGTTCGTCGCGGCGCTGCTGCACGGACTCGTGATCCTGGGGATTCGCTTCAACGCCGACCCGCCCGACCGGCGGCCGTTGCCGACGCTGGAGGTGCTGCTCGTGCCGGACGGCCCGCTGGAGGAGGACAACGAGGCGGCCGCCTACCTCTCGAGCCGCGACCAGCGCGGTGCCGGCACGGCGCGCGACCGGCAACGCACCTCGCTGCCGGAGGCCTCGGCCAGCCTGCTCGAGCACACGGGCGACGTGCAGGGCACGGAGACGACGCCGGCTGCCTCGGAGTCGAGCCGGGGCGGCTCGCCCGTGCTCGCGGCGAACTCGCCGCGGTCGCGGCGCGCGGTGACCGGCGAGGAACTCGAGCCGAGCGGGCGGGCAGCCCTGCCGGTCGAATCGCGCCCGCTTCCGCAGGTGGGCGTCAACGCGAGTGCGGCCGAGGAGTCCCTGCACCTGCGCGGCGACCCGTCTCCCGATGACCGCCTGCTCGCAGACACCCGCGAATCGCAGATCGCTTCCTATCTCGACGGGTGGAAACGCCGCGTCGAGCAGGTGGGCACGGTGCACTTCCCCGACGAGGCGCGCAGCCGGTCGCTGTCGGGCAATCCGGTGCTCGAGGTCGCGATTCGCGCGGACGGCAGCCTGCAGCAGGTGCTGGTCCGACGCTCGAGCGGGCGGCGCGATCTCGACAATGCGGCCATCAGCACCGTGCGGCTCGCCGCGCCCTTCGATCCTTTCCCGCCGGCGATGCGCGAGCGCTACCCGGTGCTGCGGTTCGCCTACGAGTGGCAGTTCATGTCGGGCCGGCCGGGCACGGGCACGGTCCGGACGGGGGCACCCTGAACGCCCGCAGCCGCCGCACGCAGCGCTTGTGAACGCGCGCGCACCGGCAGGATACTCGCCGCCATGTCCGGCGATTTCCTGAACAACCAATTCCTCGTCGCCATGCCGGGCATGAGCGATCCGAATTTCTCGCAGACGGTGACGCTCGTCTGCGAGCACAGCGCCCAGGGCGCGCTCGGCATCATCATCAACCGCCCGCTGTCCATGACGCTGGGCGAGGTGTTCACTCAGCTCGGCCTCGACTCGTCGCGGTCGAGGATCGCGGCGGACCCCGTGCTGCAGGGCGGGCCGGTGCAGACCGACCGGGGCTTCGTGCTGCACAGCCCGGGACCGCGCTGGGACTCGACCCTGCCCGTCTCCGAGCGGCTGCACCTGACCACCTCCCGGGACGTCCTCGACGCCCTGGCGTGCGGCGATGGCCCCGCCGAAGCGGTCGTGGCGCTCGGCTACGCCGGCTGGGACGCTGGACAGCTCGAGGCCGAGATGGCCCAGAATGCCTGGCTCACGGTGCCGGCGGACGAGCGGCTGTTGTTCGAGATCCCGGTCGCTGAGCGCTGGCAGGCAGCCGGGCGGCTGCTCGGCGTGAACCTGCTGCACCTGAGCAGCGACGCGGGGCACGCCT
Source organism: uncultured Gammaproteobacteria bacterium (assembly GCA_963754125.1). GTDB lineage: Bacteria > Pseudomonadota > Gammaproteobacteria > Steroidobacterales > Steroidobacteraceae > RPQJ01. The sequence goes on along the minus strand of CAVWEX010000002.1, from coordinate 144,386 downwards.
GAGCGGCGCCGTGCCCGCGGCCGGCGAGCTGGTGATGGCCTTCGATTACGGCGCCCGGCGCATCGGCGTGGCGGTCGGCCAGGCGACGACCGGCTCGGCGAGCCCGGTGGGCGTGGTGGCGGTGCGCGACACGCCGGACTGGGCGGCCGTCGGCCGGTGCGTGAGCGACTGGTCGCCGTCCCGGCTGCTGGTCGGGCTGCCCTATAATATGGACGGCACCGAGACCCTCCTCACTGCAACCTGCCGCGCATTCGCCGCCGAACTCACGCGTCGCTTCGGACTGCCCGTGGAGTTCGTGGACGAGCGCCTGACCTCTGCGGCGGCCACGGCGGAACTGCGCGAGGCACGCCGCACCGGGGCACGTGCCCGCCGCGTGCGGCGGGAGGACATCGATGCCCACGCCGCGCGGCTGATCCTCGAGACCTGGCTGCGCGGGTCCGCCGACCGACCCGGGAGCAGTCATTGACCACCGATACCGGCTGCGAGCTGCAGCGCGATCAGGCAGGGCGCCTGCGCCACCTCCTCACCCTCGAAGGGCTGTCGCGCGACGAGCTGTCGCACCTGCTCGACCTCGCCCAGTTCTACGTGCGCTTCCCGGGCGAACTGCCGGCGCGCGACCAGAGCCTGTGGGGCCGCACCGTCGCGAACCTGTTCTTCGAGCCGAGCACGCGCACGCGGGTGTCGTTCGAGCTCGCGGCCCGGCGTCTCGGCGCGGATGTCGTGAACCTCGACCTGCACTCCTCCTCGCGCGTCAAGGGCGAGACAGTGCTCGACACGATCTACACCCTGCAGGCCATGCAGGTGGACGTGTTCGTGATGCGGGACGCGGAGCCCGGCCTGCCCGCTTATGTCTCCGCCCACGTCGCGCCGCACGTGAGCGTGCTGAACGCCGGCGAGGCGCACGTCTCGCACCCGACCCAGGGCCTGCTCGACGTGCTCACGATCCGCCAGCGCAAGGGCGATGTCTCCGGCCTGAGCGTGGCGATCGTGGGTGACGTGAGCCACTCGCGCGTGGCGCGCTCCACCGGCCGGGCGCTGCTGACGCTCGGCGTCGGCGAGCTGCGGCTCGTGAGTCCCGCGAACCTGATGCCGGCGCCGGGTGAACTCGAGGGCGCGGCGCGCTGCACCACGCTCGCCGAGGGCATCCGCGGCGCGGACGTGATCATGGCGTTGCGCATCCAGCACGAGCGCATGTCCGCCTCCGACGCGCTCGACAAGGAGGCCTTCTACCGGGAGTGGGGCATCAGCACCGAGAACCTGCGGCACGCCCGGCCCGACGCCATCGTCATGCACCCCGGTCCGATGAACCGCGGCGTGGAGATCACCAGCGAAGTCGCCGACGGCCCGCAGTCGGTGATCCGACAGCAGGTGACGAACGGCGTGGCGGTGCGCATGGCGGTGCTCGCCACGATCGTGCGCAACGTCCAGGAACGCAACGTCGAGGCGGGCCGGAGGGCCGGATGAGCGGACGCGAGCACCGCGGGACGATCTTCGTCGAGGATGCCGAGCTGCTGTCGCACCAGGAGTTCCCCGGGCTGCAGTTCGTGATCCGGCTCCGCGCGCCGAAGTGCGCGGCCGCCGCCACGCCCGGCAGCTTCGCCCACCTGTCTTGCGACGTGCTTATCCCGATGCGTCGGCCGCTGTCGATCATGCGCGCCGACCCGGCGGCGGGCTGGATCGAGATCCTCTACAAGATCGTCGGGCCGGGCCTCGAGGCGCTGTCGAATCAGCCCGTCGGGACCGTGCTGAGCGTCATGGGACCGATCGGACAGGGCTTTCGCCCGTCGCCCGCGCGGCCGCGCACGCTGCTCGTGGGTGGCGGCGTCGGCATCCCGCCGATGGTGTTCCTCGCCGAGTCGCTCAAGGCGCGCCGCGATGCCACGTGGCAGCCGTTGGTGCTCATGGGCTCGGAGATCCCGTTCCCGTTCCGCGCCCGGCCCTCGACGATCCTCGTGCCCGGCATCCCGGACGGCGCGATCGCCTGCATGCCGCTGCTCGACGACTGGGGCGTGCCGAGCCGCCTCGCCACGCTCGCGGACTTCCCGGGCTGCTTCGACGGCTACGTGACCGACCTCGCAGCCGCCTGGCTGTCGTCGCTCGATGCAGCGGCGCTCGCCGAGGTCGAGATGTTCGCCTGCGGCCCGACGCCCATGCTGATGTCGGCCGCGAAGGTCGCGCGTCGTTTCGGCATTCCCTGCCAGGTCTCGCTCGAGGAGTTCATGGCCTGCGCGGTCGGCGGTTGCGCCGGTTGCGCGGTGCCGGTCGTCACCGACGCTGGGCTCGCGATGAAGCGCGTGTGCGTGGACGGGCCGGTGTTCGACGCGAACGCGGTGTTCCCGCCGGCGGCGTAAGAGTCCGCGCCCGCCGGGCGGCGGGCGCGAACACGGGCCAGTTCAGATTGCCGGGCGCCGCCTCGCGAGCCGCAGCCCGGCGAGTCCGAGGGCCAGCAGCGCGAGCGAGCCGGGCTCGGGAACAGGCGGCGGCGGAACGAATCCACGCACCCGCAGGACCTCGTCCCCGCCGTCAGGCAGGAACGTGGAGAACAGGAAATCGCCGGTCACCGGATCGACCAGCGCACCTTCGGCGCCCAGGAGCCCGAGCACGAAATCGAGGCGCGAGGCGACGATCGGATTACCCGAACCATCCACTTCGTACACGGCGACGTTCCCGGCCGAATACTCCGAGATCAGCACACTGGGGTTCGGAAACAGCGGCGAACCGGGTGGGACGTAGGCAATGCCTTCCGGGCCGCCCAGGAGCGTCGGCCCGAGCACAGCGGCGAGGATGTCGTAGGTGCCGTCCGGCGCCAGAGCCAATGAGAGCGTGTACCACTCGCCGCCCTCCCAGGACACGAGCTTGAGCTGGCCCGCGCCGGGGAGTCCCGACGGCACGAACATCAGGCCGCCCGGGCTCGGCGCAATTCCGAGCCCGGCGAGGTTCGTGATGCGCGTTTCGTCGAGGTCGCCCGGCAGCGTCTGACCTAGCTCGTTCTCGGGCCAGCGCGCGGTGAACAGCACGCCGCCGGGGCCGAAGGCCACGCCCCCGTCGTTGAACTCGCCGACCGACCCGAACTGCGCCGCCACACCCGCGAAGCCCGAGATGTGCCCGTCGCCGTCGCGCAGCACGTCGATCGTGTACAGCCGGCCCTCCGCAAAATTGGCCCGGCCACCGATGAGCATCGTGTCGTTGTCGATGAACGCGAGCCCGCCGTAGGGCGACGGCAGACCCGGCACGGCCCCGAGGGACTGGATCGAATAGACGCCGGAGAACGCCGGCGCGACCACGGGCACGGCCCCGGCGGGCGCGGCCACCAGGCTCGCGAGCGCCAAGGCGAAGGCGCCGGCGCCGCCTGCGCCTCCACGGTGAGTCGTGTTCATGTCTCCCCCTCCAATTTATTGAAGTACCGGCCCTTGCGGCCCGTCGGCACCCAGCTGCCGGAGCCTGGCAGGTTCGCCTCGCACCCGGCGCCAGGGCGCTTTATTGGTGAAATGCAACGCCCGTGCCATCAGCACGAAAGCCCGTTCGATCAGTGAGTTGGGGGAATCCGGGCTCGAGGCAGATCGGGAACATGTCAAATTTCCCGACAACATGGCGGCTCGACGGGCCCGGACAAAGCCACCGCCAGCCAAGGCGAGCTGCTCTGGCCGCCAAATGCGCCGTGCGAGTTTTCGGCCCGGCGAAAACTCGCTCAGGCGCCGTGCATCAGGCGGGAGTTCCGGGTCCGTCCAGCCGAGCATGTCAGCCTTCGCGAGGCAGGACGGACCCGGAACTCCCGCCCGCCACGGCTCGCCTGACCCTGCGAGCCGCCTCAACCGAAATTGATCTTGGCCTCGAGATTCGAGCGCGAGTCCGCGTTGATGAGCGCTTCCTCGAGCGTGACCTTGCCGTCGAGGTAGAGTTTGTGCAGCGCGCTGTCGAAGCTCTGCATGCCCTTCTCGGCACTGCGTACCAGCGACTCCTTCACGCCGACGACGTCGCCCTTCTTGATGAGCTCCTGGACGTGCGGCGTATTGAGCAGCACCTCGATGGCGGCGCAGCGCCGGCCGTTCTTCGCCACCACCAGTCGCTGCGAGAGGATCGCCTTCAGGTACTGCGACAGGTCGAGGAAGATCTGCGAGTGCTGGTCCCGCGGGAACATGTTGATGATGCGGTCGAGCGTCTCGGCCGCATTGTTGGCGTGCAGGGTGGCGAGGCAGAGGTGGCCGGTGCCCGCGAAGGTGATCGCGTACTCCATGGACTCGCGGTCGCGGATCTCGCCGATCAGGATCACGTCCGGCGCCGCGCGCATCGCGCTCCGCAGCGCCCGGTGGAACGACTTGGTGTCGAGCCCGACCTCGCGCTGGTTCACGATCGATTTCTTGTTGGCGTGCAGGAACTCGATCGGGTCCTCGACCGTGAGGACGTGGTCGGAGGAAGTCTCGTTGCGGTGGTTGATCATCGCGGCGAGCGAGGTCGATTTGCCCGACCCCGTGGCGCCGACCATCAGCACCAGCCCGCGCCGGATCAAGGCGAGGTCCTTCATGATCTCCGGCAGGCCGAGGTCGTCGAGCCGGGGCATGTCCGCCGTAATGTAGCGCAGCACGATGGCCGGATTGCCGCGCTGGTGGAAAACGGCGACGCGGAAGCGGCCGAGACCGGGCTCGGAGATCGCGAAGTCGATCTCGAGCTCCTGCTGGAAATAGTCGATCTGCTCCTGGTTCATCAGGCCGTAGGCGGCCTGCCGGACCTGGTCCGGCGAGAGTACCTGCCGGTTCACCGGGATGATCTGGCCCTCGATCTTGATCTTGATGGGCGCGTGCGAGGTGAAGAAGAGGTCGGAGGCCTTCTTCTCGACCATCAGCTTGAACAGCGGCCGCGTGTTCAGCACGAAGTTGCGGGACGTCCCGGCGCCCGCCGTGATGTCGCTCAGCGCGGGCTCGACCTCGGCGGTCGCGTCGCGGTTCTTCTCGCGGGGCATGGCCGGCCTACTCCTCTTCCTCGAGGATGCGCAGGGCGCCGGTCTCGTCGAGGTGCGACTTGTCGCTGCGCTTGCTCTCGAGCTTGATGCGCAGCCGGATCTCGTTCTTCGAGTCGGCGTTGCGGAGCGCCTCCTCGTAGGCGATCGCGCCCGCCTCGAACAGCTCGAACAGCGCCTGGTCGAAGGTCTTCATGCCGAGCCGGTTCGACTTGGCCATGAGCTCCTTGATGGCGCTCACCTCGCCGCGGAAGATCAGGTCGGCGATCAGCGGCGTGTTGAGCATGACCTCCATCGCCGCGATGCGTCCCTTGCCTGCCTCGCGCGGGATCAATCGCTGCGCGACCATGGCGCGGATGTTGAGCGACAGGTCCATCAGGAGCTGCTCGCGCCGGTCCTCGGGGAAGAAGTTGATGATGCGGTCCATCGCCTGGTTGGCGCTGTTGGCGTGCAGCGTCGCGAGCACCAGGTGGCCGGTCTCGGCGAACTGGATGCCGTACTCCATGGTGTCGCGGTCGCGGATCTCGCCGATCAGGATGACGTCAGGCGCCTGGCGCAGGGTGTTCTTCAGCGCCATGTGCCAGCTGTCGGTATCCACGCCCACCTCGCGCTGCGTCACCACGCAGTTGCGGTGGGTGTGCACGTACTCGATCGGGTCCTCGATCGTGATGATGTGGCCGCGGGTCTTGTCGTTACGGTAGTCGAGCATCGCGGCGAGCGAGGTCGACTTGCCCGAACCCGTTGCGCCCACGAGGATCACGAGGCCACGCTTCGAGAGCACGATCTCCTTGAGGATCGGCGGCAGGTCGAGCTCGTCGATCGTGGGCACCTTGACGTTGATGGTGCGCAACACGGCGCCGGTGAGCCCCATCTGCACGAAGGCGCTGACGCGGAAGCGACCGATCCCGGGCGGCGCAATCGCGAAGTTGCACTCCTTGGTCGCGTCGAACTCCTTGGTCTGCCGGTCGTTCATGATCGCGCGCACCAGCAGCTGCGCCTGCTCGGGCGTGAGCGGCTGGTTGGTCTGCGGCTTGATCTCGCCGTCCACCTTGATCGCCGGCGGGAAGCCCGCGGTGATGAAGAGGTCCGACCCGTTGCGCTCGACCATGCGGCGCAAGAGGTCCTGCATCAGCTTTATGCCCTGTTCGCGTTCCATGGTGCTTCCCTGCCGGACGGTCCGAGCCCGCCGGCGGTCAGAAGTCCTCCTTGTTCTGGGCCCTGAATCGCGCCTCTTCCTTGGTGATCAGGCCCTTCTGGAGCAGCTCCTTGAGGCACTGGTCGAGCGTCTGCATGCCGGCCGCCTGGCCGGTCTGGATCGCGGAGTACATCTGCGCGATCTTGCCCTCGCGGATGAGGTTACGGATCGCGGGCGTGCCGATCATGATCTCGTGCGCCGCGATGCGTCCGCCCCCGATGCGCTTCAGAAGCGTCTGGGAAATCACCGCGCGCAGCGACTCGGAGAGCATCGCGCGCACCATCTCCTTCTCGGCCGCGGGGAAGACGTCCACGATACGGTCGATCGTCTTCGCAGCCGAGCTCGTGTGCAGGGTGCCGAACACGAGGTGGCCGGTCTCGGCGCCCGTGAGCGCGAGGCGGATGGTCTCGAGGTCGCGCATTTCGCCCACCAGGATCACGTCCGGGTCCTCGCGCAGGGCCGAGCGCAGCGCCTCGCTGAAGCCGAGCGTGTCGCGGTGCACCTCGCGCTGGTTGATGAGGCAGCGCTTCGACTCGTGCACGAACTCGATCGGGTCCTCGATTGTGATGATGTGGTCGGGGCGGTTGTCGTTGACGTAGTTGATCATCGCCGCCAGTGTCGTGGACTTGCCCGACCCGGTCGGCCCGGTCACGAGCACCAGGCCACGCGGCTGCATCGAGATGTCCTTGAAGATCTTCGGCGCGTTCAGGTCGTCGAGCGACAGCACCACCGAGGGAATGCTGCGGAACACGGCAGCCGCGCCGCGGTTCTGGTTGAAGGCGTTGACGCGGAAGCGGGCGAGCTTCGGGATCTCGAAGGAGAAGTCCGTTTCGTAGAACTCCTCGTAGGCCTTCCGCTGCTTGTCATTCATGATGTCGTACACCATGCTGTGCACTTCCTTGTGCGTCAGCGGCGGCATGTTGATCCGCTTCATGTCGCCGTCGACACGGATCATGGGCGGTACGCCCGACGACAGGTGCAGGTCGGAGGCCTTGTTCTTGACGGCGAACGCCAGCAGCTGGGCAATGTCGACGGCCATCGGAATTTCCTTGAGGCGGCGCGCCGGGTCCGCGGTCGGTCGGTTCGCGCAGGCGGCCGCAGTATAGATCAGCAGCCGGCGTGCCAATATGTTAACCGGTCCGCAGTTCTTGCCCGCGCGACTCGCGGACGTGCGCGCACGCATCGATGCGGCTGCGCATCGGGCCGGTCGCGACGCGCGCTCCGTGCGGCTGCTGGCGGTGAGCAAGCAGCAGCCCGTGGAGTCGATCGAGGCCGCGGCGGCGGCCGGGCAGGTCGAGTTCGGGGAAAACTACGTGCGGGAAGGCGTCGCCAAGATCGCGGCGCTGCGCGACCGCCCGCTCACCTGGCACTTCATCGGCCAGCTGCAGGGCAACAAGACACGCGAGGTCGCCGAGCACTTCCAGTGGGTGCACACGCTGGACCGGGAGCGCATCGCGACGCGGCTCGACGCCCAGCGCCCGCACTTCGCCGGTCCGCTCGAGGTGCTGCTGCAGGTGAGGCTCGGGAACGAGCCCGCCAAGGGCGGGGCGACCCCGGACGAACTGCCGCGGCTGGCGGACGCCGTGAGCCGGTTGCCGCGCCTGCGGTTGCGGGGGCTCATGTGCATCCCGCCGCCCGCCACGGACGAGGACGCTCAGCGCGTGCCGTTCCGCCGCCTGCGTGAACTGCTCGAGGACCTCGGCCGGCGCGGTCACGCGCTCGACGTGCTGTCCATGGGCATGAGCGACGACCTCGAGGCGGCGGTGCTCGAGGGCGCGACGATCGTGCGCATCGGCACGGCGGTATTCGGACCGAGGGGTTGAGGAGAGGTCAGGCGGGATGCGGATCGCGTTCATCGGCGGCGGCAACATGAGCACGGCCCTGGTCGGCGGCCTGCTCGCGCGGGGCGTCGCGGCGGCGAGACGTGTCGGTCGCCGATCCGTCCGTCGCGCAACTGGACCGCTTGCGCCGGGATTTCGGCGTGCACGCCACGACCGACAACGTGGCGGCGGTGCGCGACGCCGACCTGGTCGTGCTGGCCGTCAAGCCGCAGGACATGGCGACCGTCGCGCGGAATCTCGCCGACGAGCTCGCCGCTCACCGCCGCATCGTCGTGTCGGTCGCCGCGGGCATCCGGCTCGAGAGCCTCGCCGGCTGGCTCGGCGGAGGCGGCCCGCTCGTGCGGGCGATGCCGAACCGGCCGGCACTGATCGGCGCCGGGATCACCGCTGCCTATGCGTCCGCCGAGGTCGAGCCGGCCGAGCGGAGGTCGGTCGAGCGCGTGCTGTCGGCCGTGGGCCCGCTGGTGTGGCTCGACGACGAGGCGCAGATGGACGCCGTCACGGCGGTGTCGGGCAGCGGGCCCGCCTACTTCTTCCTGCTCGTCGAGGCGCTCGAGGACGCGGGCGCCGCGCTCGGCTTGCCACGTGCCACGGCGCGACTGCTCGCGGCGCACACGGCGCTCGGCGCGGGCCGCATGGTGGCCGAGAGCGCCGACCCGCCCGCCGTGTTGCGCGAGCAGGTGACCTCGCGAGGCGGCACGACCGCGGCGGCGCTCGCGATCCTCGAGGCCGCGGACCTCCGCGGCCTCGTGAACCGGGCCGTCGCGGCGGCCGAGCGGCGCTCCGCGGAGCTGGCACGCGAGTTCGGAGCAGGCTGAACCGATGGCCGCGCTGCTCTTCGTCCTCGACGCTCTCGTGACGCTGGTCGTGATCGCCTTCCTGTTGCGGCTGCTGCTGCCGCTCGTACGGGCCGACCTGCGCAACCCGGTCGGCCAGGCGGTCCTCGGCGTGACCAACCCCGTGGTGATGCCGCTGCGCAGGCTGCTCGGGTCGGCGGGCCGCATCGACCTCGCCTCGCTCGTCGCGCTGCTGCTCGTCCAGCTCGCCGGCACCGCGGTGCTGCGCCTCGTGGCGGGCGGAGGGCTGGCGCTCCTGCCGGTGCTCGTCCGGGCCGTGCAGGACCTGGCGCAGACGGTGCTGCAGTTCTACTTCGTCGCCGTGCTGCTCTACGCCCTCCTGAGCTGGATCGGGCCGGCCGGCCACGGCGCCGCCGCGCACCTGCTCGGACGCCTGTGCGAGCCGTTGCTCGCGCCCGTGCGCCGCTTCGTCCCGCCCATCGGCGGGCTCGACCTCTCGGCGCTGTTCGTGCTGATTGGTCTGCAGGCGCTGCAGATCCTGCTGCGCTGAGACGGCGCGCATGCCCGCCGGCCGGCGCGACGGCAACGACCTCGTGATCGAGGTACGCGTCCAGCCGCGCGCGCCGCGCAGCGGATTCGCCGGGCTGCATGGCGGGCGACTGCGTATCCGGCTGCAGGCCCCGCCCGTGGACGGACGCGCCAATGCCGCGCTGGTCGCGTTCATGGCCGAAGCGTTCGCGGTGTCTCGCGCACAGGTCGTGATCGAGCAGGGCCTCTCGGCGCGCGACAAGCGCGTGCGGATCCGCGACGCGCCGCGGCCCGATCCGTCGATCTGCGAGCTGCTCGGCTGCGAGTGAAGCGCCACCGGGGTCGGCAATCGCGAGGCGCTTGGACTATAGTGACTTGGCGTTCCGTTGCCAGACACAGGGGGAATCGACGATGAACCGTCGTACGGCGCAGTTCTTCCAGTGGCTATTCGCGTGCACGTTCCTCGCCCTCGCCGGTTGCGACTCCGGCGGGCCCGCACCCGGCCAGGCCCGTACTGCCGCGCCCTCCGAACCCACGCACCAGGACTTCGGCGACTTCGAGGTGCACTTCAACGCCGTTCGAACGGACGAACTGTCCGTCGCGGTGGCTCGTGCCTACGGCATCGAGCGCAGCGCCAATCGCGTCATGCTCAACGTGTCGCTGCTGCGCAAGAGCGCCGACGGCCGCGCCACGCCGGTGGACGGCACCATCACGGCCAGTGCCTACAACCTCAACGGCCAGCTCAAGAACCTCGAGATGCGTCGCATCACGGAAGGATCGTCCGTCTACTTCATCGGCGAGGTCGGCATCAGCGGCACGGAGATCCTCGTGTTCGACATCTCGGCTTCACCGCTCGATGGTCCGGGCAAGTACTCGGTGCAGTTCAAGCGGGAGTTCGTCGCAGGCTGATCGCTCCGGACCTGAAAAAAAAGGCCCCGGAGCGCTTAAACACCCTTCGAACTTGTGTTATTTTCCGCGCGCGAATGATTTCACGGGGCCAGCGGCCCGCGATCCATCCACAGGAGACTTAGATGGCAAAGAAGAGTTCAGCACCGACCAAGTCCGACATCCTTGCGACGATCTCCAAGGACACCGGGCTCCCGAAGAAGCAGGTGAGCGCCGTTTTCGATTCGCTCAACGTCATCATCAAGAAGAGCCTCAAGAGCCACGGCCTGTTCACCATGCCGGGTCTTGCGAAGATGAAGGTCGTGAAGAAGCCCGCCACCAAGGCGCGCGAGGGCGTCAACCCGTTCACGGGCGAGAAGATGGTCTTCAAGGCGAAACCCGCCAGCAAGAAGGTCCGCGTCATGCCGCTGAAGAACCTCAAGGGCATGGTGAACTGAGCCGGCGAGTTCTATCCCCGGGGCGGCACAGGCCGCCCCGGTCGCCCTGACGGACTTCGCGCGGTTGTTCTGACCTGTCCCCGCGCAACGTGCGCCGCCGCTAGGCGCCGCCCCCATCTCCAGCGGACACGAACGCGAGCACGGCGCCACGCAGCTCGCCCAGACGCCCGTGGAAGAAGTGCTCCGCCCCCGGCAGTTCGACCAGCCGCGGCGGCACGGCAAATTCCGCGACCCACCGCCGCACGGTCGCGACGTCCACGAGTTCGTCCCGGTCGCCCTGTACCACGAGCCACGGGCAGGACGGTGGCGCGACCGGCGCCACGATGATCCGACCGACGGGCGGCGCCACGGTGACGAGTGCAGCGGGCTTCGCGACGACCGCGGCCTCGAGCGCCACGGCTGCACCGAATGAGAATCCCGCGAGCCACAGCGCCTCGCAACGCCAGTGCGCGCGCGCCCACGCGCAGGCCGCCAGCGCGTCCTCGAGCTCGCCCGCGCCCGCGTCGTAGTGCCCTGCGCTGGCGCCGACGCCGCGAAAATTGAAGCGGACGGTCGGCGCACCGGCTTGCTGCATCGCGCGCGCCAGCGTGTGCACGACCTTGTTCTGCATCGTCCCGCCGTACAGCGGATGCGGATGGCACACGACGCCGCACGCGGCCGGGACGGATCCGGGCGTCGGATCCTCGACGCGGGCCTCGAGCGGGCCCGCAGTTCCGTCGATGGTCGCCGGGCGCGGCACCGGCGGTCGGAAACTCGGCTGCACGGTCACCTCCGGAGAGCGGGGGCGCAGTGTGCCAGAATCGTCCCTGCATCCACCGACGGCAGGAGACGGCCATGCAACTGATGTCCTCGAGCTTCGGTCACGGGCAGCGCATTCCCGCGGAGTTCGCTTTCGGCGTGCCCGACCCGGTCGAGCATCTGCGACTCGGCGCCAACCGCAACCCCCATCTGCGCTGGTCGGGCGCACCGTCGGCAACCCGCTCACTCGTGCTCGTGTGCGTGGACACCGACGTCCCGACGCGCGGGGACGACGTGAACCAGGCGGGACGCGTCGTGCCCGCGAGCCTGCCGCGCACGGATTTCTACCACTGGCTGATGGTGGACATTCCGCCGACGCTGCAGGAGATCGCCGCCGGCACCTGCTCGGACGGCATCGTGGCGCGCGGCAAGCGCACGCCGGCCGGTCCGGCGGGAGCGCGCCAGGGGCTCAACGACTACACCACGTGGTTCGCCGGCGACGCGGGCATGGGCGGCGAATACCTAGGGTACGACGGCCCCTGCCCGCCCTGGAACGACGAGTTGCTGCACCACTACCACTTCGAGCTGTATGCGACCGACCTCGACCGGTGTCCGGTCGACGGCGCGTTCACCGCGGCACAGGTGCGCGCGGCGATCGCCGGCCACGTGCTTGCGGAGGCGAGACTGACGGGTACCTACAGCCTGAATCCGGCCGTCGGCTGAGCGCGCGAACGCCCGCGCAGCACGCGGACTCAGGGCGCTGCGAGCAGGTCCGGCGGCCCGAGCACGAACACCCCGGCCACCACGGCCAGGAAGGCCGCGAGCAGCAGTGCAGTGACGATCACGGGTGCCGCCTGCACCCGCAGCAGGGCGTTCACGTCGTCGAGGTCATCGAGCCACTTCAGGATTCGTTCCATGATTCAGCCGGCACGCGGCAAGGCGTCCATGCGAGCGCTCGGGCTCAATTGAAATGATACCGGCCCTTCACCGTGCCGGCCTATTTCGGCTTGTCGAAGGCGCCGCGCGCCTTGCCGGCCCAGGTCTTGTAGCTCGCGACGCTGTAGAGCGCCTTCGCGATCACCGCCTGTCGCGAGACCGGACCGGGCTGCTGGCGCACGCGATCGAGCCAGGTGTTGTAGGCGTCCCAGCCTTCGGAGGCGACACCAAACTTGGAACGCCTGAGGTCGTCGCCGTCGGGCGCGGCGGCCGGGGACGGGCCGCGCGGCCCAATGGGGGTTTTGCTGTCGCTCATGTGGGTCACCGCTGGCCTGGATCCGGACGTTACGGCAGCGACAGCCGCAGGGTCCGGTACTGGATCACAGATGGCGGTGATCAGGTGACCACGCGGTAGCAGGGACGGTACTCGCCGGAGAGCTTCATGCGCCGCTGGCGCACGAACGAGGCCAGCAGCGCGTCCAGCGGAGCGAGCAATCCGGGGTCGCCGTGGATCTCGAACGGGCCGCGCTGCTCGATCAGGCGGATGCCGGATTCCTTGACGTTGCCGGCGACGATGCCGGAAAACGCGCGGCGCAGCTGCGCGGCCAGCCGGTGCGGCTCCATGCCCTGGCGGATTTCGAGCGTCGCCATCGCCTCGTGCGTCGGCTCGAAGGGCTGCTGCAGATCGTGCGGGATGCCGAGCAGCCAGTTGTAATTGTAAGCATCGCTGCGGCGGCGACGGAACTCACGCACAGCGTCCATGCCACGCAGCATCTCGCGGGCCACCTCGGCGGGGTCGTCGAGCACGACGCGATAGCACTGCCGCGCGAGCGGCCCGAGTGTCGAAACGAGGAACTCATCGACCTGGCGGAAGTACTCCGCGCTGTCCGCCGGCCCGGTGAACACCACCGGGAACGGCTGCTCGGCGTTGTCCGGATGCAGCAGGATGCCGAGCAGGTACAGGATTTCCTCGGCCGTGCCCGCACCCCCCGGGAACACCACGATGCCGTGGCCCGTGCGCACGAATGCCTCGAGGCGCTTCTCGATGTCGGGCAGGATCACGAGCTGGTTCACGATTGCGTTCGGCGGCTCGGCCGCCACGATGCCGGGCTCGGTGACACCGATGTAGCGGCCGTCCCGGATGCGCTGCTTCGAGTGGCCGATGGTCGCGCCCTTCATGGGCCCCTTCATCGCCCCCGGCCCGCAGCCCGTGCAGACGTTGAGCCCGCGCAGGCCGAGCTCGTAGCCCACCTTCTTGGTGTAGTCGTACTCGTCCCGGCTGATCGAGTGCCCGCCCCAGCAGACCACCACGTCGGGTCGCACGCGGGGCCTGAGCAGGCCGGCGTTGCGCAGGATGCGGTACACGGCGTCCGTAATGCCCTGCGACTCCGTGAGCTCGACGCTGCCGTGGTGGTACACCTCGCCGTGGATGTAGAGGATGTCGCGCAGCACCGCGAACAGGTGCTCCTGGATGCCGCGGATCATCCGCCCGTCCACGAACGCGCCCGCCGGTGCGTTGCGCAGGTCGAGCTTCACGCCCCAGGCCTTGCGCTCGATGCGGATGTCGAAGTCGGCGTAGCGCTCGAAGATCGCCCGCGCGTCGTCGGTCTCGCCGCCGCTGTTGAGCACCGCGAGCGAGCAGCGCCGGTAGAGTTCGTAGAGGCCGCCGCGGGACGAATCGAGCAGGCGGTCGACTTCCTGCTGCGACAGGTTCTCGAGGCTGCCGGTGGGCGTCACCCGGGCGTGGACGGAGTCCTGCTCCTCGGCAGGCGGCACGGACGCCTCGACGTGCCGCATCATGGCCGGATTTCGATCGGGATCCCGACCCTAGTGCGCTGCCAGATATCCACCATGTCGGAGTTGCTCACGGCGATGCAGCCGTCGGTCCAGTCGTTGCTGGCGTAGTAGTCGGGCGTCTTGCGCGGCACGTTCGGCTGGCCGTGGATCATGATCAGGCCGCCCGGTCGCACGCCGGCCTGACGGGCACGCGCCCGGTCGGCCGTGTTCGGGTAGGACACCTCCACCGACAGGAAGAACTCGCTGCGGGGATTGCGCCGGGAGAGGTGGTAGGTGCCCTCCGGCGTGCGGAAGTCGCCTTCGCGTTGCTTGTGGCCGTAGGGGTTCAGCCCGAGCTTCACCGGGTACTCGACGATCACGTCGTCGCCCCGCAGCAGGTACAGGCGCCGGGCGCCCTTCTCGATGACGATCCGGTCGGCGAGCTCGAACGACGGTCCCGATCCATCAGGCGCCGGCAGCATCGGACCGGCGCCGCCCGCGCTGGCGGATCGCCCGCCGTCGGGCGCGGAGACGGAACTGAACGCCAGGGCCGTTGCGATGGGCGGCGACGATACCGGCACGGGTTCCACCGCGGCGACCGCCGGTACCGGACGCGAGGTGAACGGTGCAGGGACAGTCGAAGCTGGCGGTGCAGCGACGGGCGCGGCAGTCGGCAAGGACGGTGCTGCCATGGCCCGCACAGCGGGCGGCACCGTAACCGGTTCGACGGCTGGTGCAGCGGGCGGCGCGGTGACCGGTTCGGTCGCAGGCGCTCCGGCGGGCGCAGCGGCGGCCACGGGTGGCGCGGCGACCGTGGGAGCGCCCGGAGTGCCGACGGACTGGAACGCCTGGCCCTGGCTGGGCGCGGCCGGCGTCTGGACGGCGGCGGGAGGCGTCCGGGTCGCGCCGGACGTCGACTGGAATCCCTGCGCGTGCGGGCCCGGTCCGGGCAGGAAGGCAAGCAGTGCCGCGGCAAGCGGCCCGAATGTCCGGGTGGGTCGGGTCATGCGGCGCGACTGTAGCGCCTTGCGGCGCGACCGGCCAGAGGCAGGGCCGGCCGGATCAGCTCAACCGCACTTGGAGTCGCCGCAATTGAGGCAGGTCATGCAGCCGTCCATCATGACGACGGCCGCCGTGCTGCACTTGGTGCAGAGCTGCGCACCCTGCGGATAGTGGCTCTTGGCGAACGCATCCTGCTGCTTCTGCCGCGCCTCGTATTCGCTGCGCTTGTCCTCGATGAGCTTCCTGCGGTGCTCGTCCATCTCCGGGTCGCGCAGCAGGCCGATCATCTGCAGGTGCTTCTCGATCACGTGGCCGAGCTCGGCGATGATCGAGGGCATGAACTTGCCGCCCGACTGCCAGTAGCCGCCGCGCGGATCGAACACCGCCTTCAGTTCTTCCACCAGGAACGTGACGTCGCCGCCCTTGCGGAACACCGCCGAGATGATGCGCGTGAGCGCCACGATCCACTGGAAGTGGTCGAGGTTCTTCGAGTTGATGAAGATCTCGAAGGGCCGGCGCTGCTCGTGCTCGGTGCCCTCGTTCAGCAGGATGTCGTTGATGGTCACGTACATGGCGTGATCCGACACAGGCGTCTTGATCTTGTAGGTGGAGCCCACCAGCATCTCCGGACGCTCGAGCTTCTCGTGCATCCAGATGACCTTGGAATCGTGGGACTCGACCAGCGGCTCGTCCCGCTTCGCGTCGCCCTTCGACTCCGCCTTGTCGCCCGGCTTCACGACCCGGTACTTGACGATCTTCCGCTCGATCTTCTGCGCGCTCATTGGATTCTCTCTCTGCATCACCGGGACGCCGCGGCGGCGACGACTCAGAACTTGCCGTAGTAGCCTTCCTTCAACGCGTCGAACAGGTTCGCGGCGGTGTGCATCTCGCCGTCGTATTCCACCTGCTCGTCGCCCTTGAGCGACACCTCGGTGCCGTCCTCGAGGGTGAACACGTAGGTCGTGTTCTTGAGGTCCTCCTCCTTCACCAGCACGCCCTGGAACGCCTCGGGGTTGAAGCGGAAGGTGGTGCAGCCCTTGAGGCCCTGCTCGTGCGCGTAGAGGTAGATGTCCTTGAAATCGTCGTAGCGGTAGTCCGTCGGGACGTTCGCGGTCTTCGAGATCGAGGAGTCCACCCACTTCTGCGCCGCGGCCTGGATGTCCACGTGCTCGCGCGGCGTGATGTCGTCGGCGGTCGTGAAGTACTCCGGCAGCTTCTCCGCCGCGCTGGTACCGCCCGGCATGGCCGCACGGTTCACGAGCTCGCGGTAGGCCAGCAGCTCGAAGGAGAACACGTCGATGCGCTCCTTGGTCTTGCGGCCCTCGCGGATCACGTTGCGGAAGTAGTGGTGCGCGAACGACGGCTCGATGCCGTTCGAGGCGTTGTTGGCGAGCGACAGCGAGATCGTGCCCGTGGGTGCGATCGAGCTGTGGTGCGTGAAGCGCGCGCCGGTCTCGGCCAGCCTGTCCACCAGCTGCGGCGCGACCTCGGCGACGCGCTGCATGTAGCGGCTGTAGCGGGCATGCAGGATGCGCCCGGGCAGCTTCTGCCCGGCCTTGACGCCGTCGCGCCGCATCTCGGGGCGCTTGCGGAGCATCGCCGGGGTGACCTCGAATTCCTCGAGCATGATGGGGGCCGGCCCCTTCTCCTCGGCGAGCTCGAGGCCCGCCTGCCAGCCGGCGAGCGCGAGTTCCCGCGACACCCGCTCGGTGAAGGCAACCGCATCGCGCGAGCCGTACTTCATGCGCAGCATGGTGATGGTGGAGCCGAGCCCCAAGAAGCCCATGCCGTGGCGGCGCTTGCGCAGGATCTCGTTGCGCTGCTGCTCGAGCGGCAGTCCGTTCACCTCGACCACGTTGTCGAGCATGCGCGTGAAAACGCGCACGACCTCGCGATATTCGTCCCAGTCGAAGTGAGCGTCCTCGGTGAACGGGTCGCGCACGAAGCTCGTGAGGTTCACCGAGCCGAGCAGGCAGGAGCCATACGGCGGCAGGGGCTGCTCACCGCAGGGGTTGGTGGCGCGGATGTTCTCGCACCACCAGTTGTTGTTCATCTCGTTGACGCGGTCGATGAGTACGAAGCCGGGCTCGGCGAAGTCGTAGGTGGAGGACATGATGACGTCCCACACGCGCTTCGCGGGCACGGTCTTGTAGACCTTGCACAGCACCAGCCCATCGTCGTTGGAGACGTACCCGTTGGTGGCGGGCCACTCGCGCCAGACGTACTTCGCCGGGTCAGCGGTATCGTGGCCCTCGACCTCCGCCGCAGTCACCGGGAAGGCGAGCTGCCAGTCGCCGTCCTCGCGCACGGCCTTCATGAATTCGTCGGTGACGAGCAGCGAGAGGTTGAACTGCCGCAGGCGACCGGCCTCGCGCTTGGCGCGGATGAACTCCATGACGTCCGGGTGGCCGACGTCGAAGGTGCCCATCTGCGCGCCACGGCGGCCGCCGGCCGAGGACACCGTGAAACACATCTTGTCGTAGATATCCATGAACGACAGCGGACCCGAGGTGTAGGCCCCGGCGCCCGAGACGTAGGCGCCGCGCGGGCGCAGCGTCGAGAACTCGTAGCCGATGCCGCAGCCGGCCTTGAGCGTGAGCCCGGCCTCGTGGACCTTGCCTAGGATGTCGTCCATGGAGTCGCGGATCGTGCCGGACACCGTGCAGTTGATGGTGGACGTCGCCGGCTTGTGCTCCTGCGCGCCGGCGTTCGAGGTCACCCGGCCGGCCGGGATCGCGCCGCGGCGCAGCGCCCACAGGTAGCGCTCGTACCAGTGCTCGCGCACTTCCGCCGCCTCGACGTCCGCCAGTGCCCGGGCGACACGCTTGTAGGTGTCGTCCATGCTGCAGTCGATCGGCGTGCCGTCCTTGGCGCTCAGGCGGTACTTCTTGTCCCAGATGTCGAGGGACGCTTCCTGGTAGGGGATGCTTCGGGCATCCCGCGACTCGATTTTCACGGCAGTGCTCATTGCGGCGACGCGGCTCCGGATTCGTCTTGGTTGGTTGTCGGCGGATCCCCTCGGGGGCCGCGCTCCCGAGCAGGAGGGCCGGCAGACGCCCGACTGGCCCCGGTGAGGCCCGGCTCGGACCGCCCCGAAATCCCCCTGGGAGCGCATCGTGCCGGACACAACATGTTGGGTCAGGCGGACAAGAGTAGGCAGGGCACCGGGACTCGTCAACCGCTTTGTTCGCGGCGCCGCAATATTTCTTTAGTCTTTACAAACATGAGGTTACATGGAGGCCAGCAAGCGTAGCCCCCATGCCCGAATCGCCCTCCGCGTCAAGTCCGCCGCGGATGCGCCGACACAACATGTTGTGTTCACCGGCTGGGCACCGGAAATCCACAGCTTGTGCACTTGCGTCCGCGTATCGGCCAGTGGACGGGACGAGCGAGTCCTGCGGGAACTCGCGCCAGGCCTGCCGGTCTCATGCCGCGGCGCGAGTCGGAGGCCGGGCAGGAAGGCGTCCGCTGCTAGACTCGCGGCCCGCTGCATTCTCCCCTATTCGGCAATTCAGGAAAGCTGCATGAAACTGCCCCTCGGCCTCGCCGCGACGCTGCTCTGTGCGTTCGCCCCGCTCGCCACCGCCCAGCTGCCGGTCCAGGTCGGCGACACCCCGGTGCCCTCGCTCGCACCGATGGTCAAGCGCGTCTCACCGGCGGTCGTGAACATTGCCACGAAAGGCACGGTGCAGGAGCAGAACCCGCTGCTCAACGACCCGTTCTTCCGCCGCTTCTTCGACGTCCCGAACACCCCGCGGCAGCGCGAGTTCCAGAGCGCGGGCTCCGGCGTGATCGTCGACGCGAAGCAGGGCTACATCATTACCAACGCCCACGTCATCGAGAACGCCACCGAGATCACGGTGACGCTGCTCGACAACCGCGCGCTCACGGCGAAAGTGGTCGGCAAGGACCCCGGCTCGGACGTCGCCGTGCTGCAGGTGCCGGCCGGCAATCTCTCGGCCATTCCGCTCGCCGACTCCGACCGCACCGAGGTGGGCGACTTCGTGGTGGCGATCGGCAACCCGTTCGGCCTCGGGCACACCGTGACCTCGGGCATCGTGAGCGCGCTCGGCCGTTCCGGGATCAACCCCGAAGGCTACGAGGACTTCATCCAGACCGACGCGTCGATCAACCCGGGCAACTCCGGTGGCGCACTCGTCAACCTCGACGGCCAGCTCGTCGGCATCAACACCGCGATCCTCTCTCGCACCGGCGGCAACATCGGCATCGGCTTCGCGATCCCGGCCAACATGATGAAGTCGGTGATGGCCCAGCTCCTGAAGCACGGCGAGGTGCGCCGCGGCGTGCTCGGCGTGAACATCCAGACGCTCACGCCGGACATCGCGAAGAGCATGGATCTCGAAAACGTGCAGGGTGCGCTCATCTCGCAGGTGGTCGACGGCTCGGCGGCCGAGAAGGCGGGCATCAAGGCCGGCGACGTGGTCACGGCCGTGAACGGCAAGCCGGTGAAGGACGCGGCCGGGCTGCGCAACGCCATCGGCATGCTCACCATCGGCGACCGTGTGGACGTCGCGCTGCTGCGTGACGGGAAGCCGCGCCGCGTCACGGCCGTCATCGGCGACCGCGACACCGTGGCGGAGTCCGCCGAATCGAGCCTGCACAGCGGCCTCGCGGGCGCCGATTTCACCGACGCGCAGGGTGGCGGCGTCCTCGTGCGCACGGTCGCCGAGGGCAGCCCGGCTGCCGAGCGCGGCCTGCGTGCCAACGACGTGATCCTCGCCGTGGGCCGTACGCGGGTCGCGAACCTCGCGGAGTTCCGCCGCGCCACTGAAGGTGCGCCGGCCTTCGTGGTTCAGATCCGCCGCGGCAACGCGATGCTGGTGATCCCGATTCGCTGACCGGTCCGGCTCTCCACCCGGCCACCGTGGCAATTGCTTGCCGCGGTGGCCGGTTTGCGTTTGGGGCTGCGGTGGCCGGATCTCGTTCGGAGCTGCGGTGGCCGGCCTGGAATGCCGGACGCGTTCCGAGTCGCTCCACGTGATTCGCTTGGTCGGAACGCGTCCGGCATTCCAGGCTTTGGCACGCGCCTGAGCGACTTTGCGGCTAGGGCCGCCAAGTCGCACGGCGCATTCGGTCGGCAAGGAATTCGGCCGCGCGGTCGTGAGCAGCCCCACACCGGCAGGCGATCTAACGGTCCGCAGCAACTGCGCCCGCCGCGCCCACCACGGATTCCGGTGGAGCCATCGTGCGCCGTGCGAGTAGCCGGCGCCGCGCCGGCAACGAGCTCAGGCGCCGCAGGTCGGGCCGGAGGAGCGCGCCGGTTTCGACCAAGCGAATCACGTGGAGCGACTCGAAACCGGCGCACTCCTCCGGCCTAGCACCGTCGCCGGATCCGACTCACATACCGCCGCACGCCGCTCCGCATATGGCAACGACGACAACTCCTCCGCACGAGCGTAAAAGGCCGCCAGCGAGCCCGCCGCCTCGAGTTCGCGCTGCAGTCCCGGCACGCAATCGTGGTAGGTCGCCACCGCCGCGAGGTGCGCGTTGTTGAGCGGGCGCGCGAACCACGCGTCGTAGCCCGCGTGCCCGCCCCAACGGTCGCGCATCAGCGTGTACTCGAACTTGAGCTGGCCGAACTCGCGCTGCTTATCGGTCCAGAGTTGCGGCTCGGGTGCGCCCGAGGCATACACCCGCCGGAGCCGCTCGCGTGTCGCGCGCAGCAGCGCGGCAAACTCCACCTCGCGCGCGAGCGCCGCGCGGTACGCCTCGAACTCCCCGTCGCGGCCGCGGGCCTGCAGCCACAGCCGCACGCCTTCCTGCTCGACCACGCTTGCGAAAGCTTCGTTGAACCCGCTGTCCCCGGGCACGTACAGGCGCTCGTGTGCGAGCTCGTGGAAGATCGTCCCCACCAGCCGCGTCTCACGCCAGCCGAGCATCGTGTTGAACACCGGGTCCGGCAGGTGGCCGAGCGTCGAGTACGTGGCGACTCCGCCTACCGTCACGTCGTCGCCGCGCCTCGCGAGTCGGCGCGCGGTCGCCTCCGCGCGGCGCTCGTCGAAATAGCCCCGGTACGACACGCAGCCGGCCACCGGGTAGCACCAGCGCCGCGGCGTCACCGAGAACTCGGGGGCCGCCACCACGTTCCACACCGCGTACGGACGGCCGAGGTCGGCGTACTTGCGGAAGCTGCGGCCGTCCGGCAGCCCGAGCTCGCGGACCGCAAATTCGCGGGCCTCGACCACGAGCACGAGCCGGGCACGCAGCGCATCGGGCGTCGCCGGCTCCTCGACGAGCTTCGCGATCGGCTCGCTGCGAGCCAGCACGTCGGCCTGGCCGGCGGCGGCCTGCATGACGTAGCAACCGGGGAGGCACGCGGCCACGGCGAGCACCGCGAGCAGACGAGGCAGCGCGCGGCGGGCGCGACGGGCGGTGGCTTCCGCTACGATTCCAGGCATGGACATCTACCTCGTCGGCGGCGCGGTCCGCGACCGGCTGCTCGGCCGCACTCCCCTCGAGCGCGATTTCGTGGTGGTCGGGGCGACGCCGGAGGACCTGCTCGCGCAGGGCTACCGGCCGGTCGGCAAGGATTTTCCCGTGTTCCTGCATCCCGACACCGGGGAACAGTACGCGCTCGCCCGGACGGAGCGGAAGACCGGCCCCGGCTACTACGGGTTCGCCACGCGATTCGCGCCCGACGTGACGCTGGCAGGAGGACCTCGCCCGCCGCGACCTCACCATCAACGCCATGGCCCGGGACGCCGCGGGCGAACTGGTCGACCCGTACGGCGGCCAGCGCGACCTTGCGCGCGGGTGCTCCGCCACGTGTCGCCCGCCTTCGTCGAGGACCCGCTGCGCGTGCTGCGCGTGGCACGGTTCGCCGCCCGCTTCGCGCCACTCGGCTTCACGGTGGCGCCCGAGACGCTCGATCTCATGCGCGAGATCGTCGCACGCGGCGAGATGGCGGCGCTGGTGCCGGAGCGCGTGTGGGTCGAAACGGAACGCGCGCTCGGCGAGGACCGACCCACGGCGTACTTCGAGGTGCTGCGCAGCTGCGGCGCGCTCGCGGCCGTATTCCCCGAGATCGCCGCGCTCGACGGCGTACCGCAACCCGAGAAGTGGCATCCCGAGATCGACACCGGCGTGCACACTCTGCAGGTGCTCGAGGTCGCCGCGGAACTGTCCCGCGACACGACGGTGCGTTTCGCCGCGCTGGTGCACGACGTGGGCAAGGGCCTCACGCCGCGGGAGGACTGGCCGAGCCACATCGGCCACGAGGAGGCCGGCGCGCAGCTCATCGAGCAGCTCGGCGCGCGGCTGCGCCTGCCGACCGAGCACCGCGAGCTCGCGGTGATGGTCGCGCGTCACCATGCGCGGGCGCACCGCGTGGCCGAACAGCGGCCCGGCACCGTCCTCGAGTTGCTCGAGCTCACCGACGCCTTCCGCCGCCCCGAGCGCTTCGAGCGCTTCCTGCTCGCCTGCGAGGCCGATGCGCGCGGGCGCGGGCCGGAACTGCGTGCCCGGCCCTATCCGCAGGCCGACCGGCTCCGCCGGGCGCTTGCTGCCGCGAGCGCCGTCCGGCTCGATCCCGAGGTGCTGGCCCGCGAACGCGGGCCGGTCATCGCAGAACGCATGCGCGCCGCCCGCATCGAGGCGATCCGCCGACTCGGCGACGCGTGAGGCGCTGAGTGCTCAGGCGAAGTGCCAGACGATCACGCCGGCGAGGATCAGCCGGTACACCGTGAACGGCAGCAGCCCGATGCGCTCGATGAAGCGGATCAGGAAGTGGATGCAGGCGATGCCCGACAGCGCGGCGAACGCGGCGCCGACCAGCATCGGCTGCCAGTCCACGGGCTCGGCGGACGTGACGAGCTTGAGTCCTTCATACGCCCCCGCGGCCGCAATGCCCGGCACCGCGAGCAGGAACGAGAATCGCGCTGCCGCCGAGCGCGTGAGCCCGAGCGCGCGCCCGGCCGTCATGGTCACACCCGAGCGCGAGGTGCCCGGCATCAGCGCCAGCGCCTGCGCGCAGCCGATGGCGAAGGCCTGCGGCCAGGTGAGGCCGAACTCGTCCTTGGTGCCGCGGCCGAACCGGTCCGCGAGGTACATCAGGATGCCGAAGAACGTGAGCGTGCCGGCCACGAACAGCGGATTGCGGAAGTTCGCCTCGATGAAGTCGGCGAACAGCAGCCCGGTGATGCCGACCGGCAGGGTCGCCACGAGGATCTGCCAGGCGAGCCGGCTGTCGCGCGTGTGCCGGCGGCGGAACACGGAGTCGATCCAGGCCGTGGCCATGGTGCCGAGCTGGCGGCGGAAATAGATCAGCACCGCGAGCAGGGTGCCGAGGTGCACCGCCACGTCGAAGGCGAGGCCCTGGTCGGTCCAGCCGAAGAAATGCGGGATGAGGATCAGGTGCCCCGAACTCGAGATCGGCAGGAATTCGGAGAGGCCCTGCACGATGGCGAGGACGATGGCCTGGACGAGATCCATGGGTACCTACAGGGTGTGACTGAGATCGCGCACGGCGAAGCCGCGCAGGGGCGCATCGTAACCGCGGGCGAGCGCGATCGCCTTGAAGCGCTCGCCCATCTCGCCGGGAAGTGTGAGCAGCATCGCCTGCCGCGACAGATTCACCCGCTCGACCACATCGAGGTCCGCCACGTTGGCGACGAACTCGCCGATGCCGTTGCCGATCAGGAAGTGCGCCTGCGTGGTGTAGCCCGCGAGCTCGAGGCCGGCCGCCTGCGCCGCCTCGGCCACCGCCGTGAAGTCCACCCAGGCAGTGATGTCCTGCAGTCCCGGCCGGGCGAAGGGATCGTCGTGGAAGCGGTGGCGGAAATGGCACAGCAGCGTGCCGTCGCTGCGCTCGGGGGCGTAGTACTCGCGGCGCGGCAGGCCGTAGTCCACGAACAGCATCACGCCGCGCGCGAGCGCACCCGCGACCGCGGCGAGCCAGTCGGCGAGGTCGAGATTGATCTCCGACGTGTAGCCGTCCGGCCAGGTGGCGCCGGTCTCGCGCTCGAGGCGTCGCACGGCCTCGGCGAGCCGCGCCGGCGCCGGTGCCTCCGACCACGCCGGTCCGTCCGCCGGCCAGGCGACACCGAGCGCGTGGACCGCCCCATTTCGCAGCACGAAGCGCTCGACCGGCAGCGCGTCGAGCACCTCATTGGCGACGATCAGGCCCTCGAGGCCGTCCGGCAACCGGTCCAGCCACTCGACACGGTCGAGCAGGTGCGGCACGTTGGCGGCGAGCGTTTCCTGCTGGCGCTGGCGCAGATCGGCGCTCACGTCGAGGATGAGATAGCGACGCGGCAGTGCGTCGCGCCGCTCGAGCTCCCCGAGCAAGGCCGCCGCCATGACGCCCGAGCCGGCGCCGAGTTCGAGCAGATCGCCGCCGCCGAGGTTCTCGAGCACCTCGGCGCACTGCACGGCGAGGCAGCGGCTGAACACCGGCGCCACCTCGGGCGCGGTGACGAAATCGCCCGCGGCGCCGAACTTGCGCGCGCCGGCGCTGTAGTAGCCGAGGCCGGGCTCGTACAGCGCGAGCTGCATGTAGCGGGCGAAACCGAGCCAGCCACCGGCACGCTCGATCTCCTCGCGCAGCCGCTCGCCGAGCCGCGCGCTGTGCGCGGCCTCCTCGGGCGAGAGCGCCGGCAGGTCGAGTGCGACGCTCATGGGGCGAATCCCGCGACCGCGACACCGCGAAACGCCTCGGGTATCGTCAACCCGTCCAACCGCCGGCCGCACACCGACACGACCCCATGGAATCCGCCCTGCCCCTCGCCGGCCGCTGCGTGCTGATCACGGGCGGCGCCAAGCGTCTCGGCGCCGCGATCGGTCGCCGGCTGCATGCCGCGGGCGCCGACCTCGTGGTGCACTACCACCAGTCCCGCGCGGCTGCAGACGCGCTGGTCGCCGAACTCGAGGCGCTGCGCCCGGGCTCCGCGCTGGCCGTGCGCGCCGACCTCCGCGAGGTCGAGCGCCTGCCCGGGCTCGTGGCGGCCGCGGTCGCGCGCTTCGGGCGCCTCGACGTGCTCGTCAACAACGCGTCGACCTTCTACCCGACGCCGGTCGGGACGATCACGGCCGCCCAATTCGACGACCTCGTCGGCACCAACCTGCGCGCGCCACTGTTCCTGTCGCAGGCGGCGGCACCGACGCTCGCCGCTGCGCGGGGCCTGATCATCAACATGGTGGACATCCACGGCCGGCGCCCCCTGCGCGCCCACCCGGTGTACTCGGCCGCCAAGGCGGGACTCGTGATGCTCACCAAGTCGCTCGCCCGCGAGCTCGGCCCCGAGGTGCGCGTCAACGGCATCGCGCCGGGCCCGGTGATGTGGCCCGAGCGCGACCTCGAGGACGCGCTGAAGGCGGAGATCATCGCCAAGACGGCGCTGCAGCGTTCCGGCTCGCCCGAGGACATCGCCCGCGCCGCCTATTTCTTCGCCGTGGATGCGCCGTACGTCACCGGGCAGATCCTCGCCGTGGACGGCGGCCGCAGCCTCTGAGCCGCGCCCGGCCGCGCTGCCCGGCCGAGCCGAGCCTCCCGCACCCGCGCTCATCCCGCGGTGGTCCTCGCCGGCCAGCCGAGGTCCACGACCTCGAGCGGGTGCGCCGCCTGCGCGAACTCGCGCCACAGTCCCGCGAGCGTGACGCCGAGCGTCGGGTGGACGAACCCGGGCGCGATCTCGGCGGCGGGTCCGAGCATGTAGGCGCGCCGCACGAGGTCGGGGCGAGGCAGCACGAGGCCGGGCTCGTCGCACACCGTGTCGCCGAACAGCAGGATGTCGAGGTCCATCGATCGTGGCGCCCACTTCGGCGCGTGTCGCGCCCGGCCGCAGAGCAACTCCGCCTCGTGCAACCGATCGAGCACCGCGTGCACGTCCTCGCCGGTGTCGAAGCCGACGACGAGGTTGATGAAGTCCTCGCCCTCGAACCCGACGGCTCGGTTGCGGTAGGCGCGCGAGCAGCGCAGCCCCGGGTAATGCGTCACGAGCGAATCGAGCGCCCGGCGCAGGTTTGCGACCGGCTCGATGTTGCTCCCCGCCGCGACCAGCACCTCGGTCATCGGGCGACGGCAGCGACGGCGTAGTCCTCGCGGCGCCGCTCGATGAGGATGCCGACATCCCGCGAGCCGCGGATCGCACCCTGCTTGTTGAGCCGCACGCGGACCCAGGGCACGTCGAACTCGGTCAGCACGATCCCGGCGATGCGGTCGGTGAGCGTCTCCACCAGCTGGAACTCGGACTCGCTGACGAACTGCAGCAGGCGCTTGGCGACGCGCTTGTAGTCGAGCGTGTCCTCGATCACGTCGGTCGCGGCGGCGCGGCGGATGTCGGCACCCATCTCCAGGTCGATGACGACCTTCTGCTTGACGCGGCGCTCCCAGTCCCAGATCCCGATGATGCATTCGGTGGTGAGGCCGGAGAGGAAGATGACGTCCATGGAAGGGCGACTCGCGGGTGAGGGAGGGCGGATCCTGACGGGAGCGACGCCGGCGCGCTAGAGCGGCGTGGCGCGCGAGGGGGGAACGAGCTCGGCCATCGGCCAGCGCGCGCGGGCCCGCAATGCGAGGCCGTCGTGCTGGCCAGCCGCGAGGCGCAGATGGCCGAGCAGCGCAATCATCGCGGCGTTGTCGGTGCAGAACTCCACCCGGGGATAAACGACGCGTACGCCGGCCTGCTCGCCCATGGCGCGAACCCGGGCCCGCAGGCGGCGATTCGCCCCCACTCCGCCGGCCACGACGAGTGTGCGCGCGCCGGTGGCTTCGAGCGCCCGCCGGCACTTGATGACGAGGGTGTCCACCACGGCCTCCTCGAAGGCAAGGGCGGCGTCGGCGCGGGTCTGGTCGTCGAGCTCGCGATCGCGCAGGGCCACCACGACGGCGGTCTTGAGGCCGCTGAAGCTGAAGTCGAGTCCCGGCCGCTCGGTGAGCGGCCGCGGGAAACGGAACACGTCCGCTCGCCCACGCTCGGCCAGAGCCGCGAGCTGCGGCCCGCCCGGGTAGCCGAGCCCGAGCAGCTTGGCGGTCTTGTCGAAGGCCTCGCCCGCCGCGTCGTCGAGGGAACTGCCGAGGACCTCGTAGCGACCGACGCCCTCGACCCGGGCGAGCAGCGTGTGGCCGCCCGAGACCAGCAAGGCCACGAACGGAAACTCCGGCGGCTCGGGCTCGAGCAGCGGGGCTAGCAGGTGCCCCTCCATGTGGTGCACGCCGAGGCAGGGCACCCGCCAGGCATATGCGAGGCTCCGGGCCACTGACGCGCCGACCAGCAGCGCGCCCACGAGGCCGGGGCCACTGGTGTAGGCGACGCCCTCGATGGTGCCGGGACCGCCGGCGGCGTCGAGCACTTTCCTGAGCAGAGGCAACAACTTGCGCAGGTGATCGCGGGAGGCGAGCTCCGGGACCACGCCGCCGTAGGCCGCATGGAGCTCGACCTGGCTGTACACCTCGTGCGCGAGCAGGCCGGCGCGTCCGTCGTAGACGGCCGCGGCGGTCTCGTCGCAGGAGGTTTCCAGCCCCAGGATGCGCATGCTTTGCAATTCTTCCCGTCGGTCTCTAAAATTCGCGGTCCTTTTAGCCGGCAGCGCGTCCCCCAAGGCCGTGGCCGGGATTTCCAGACCAGACCTTCGACGAGGTTTCGATGCCCAGCGTCCGCGTTCGTGAGAACGAATACTTCGATGCCGCCCTGCGCCGATTCAAGCGAGCCTGCGAGAAGGCCGGCGTATTGACTGAACTGCGGCGCCGGGAATTCTACGAGAAGCCGACCCAGGAGCGGAAACGCAAGAAGGCCGCCGCGGTGAAGCGTCACCAGAAGCGCGGCATGCGCGACTTCACCGCGCCGCGCGTCCGCAATTACTGACCTCGTCCGTCCCGTGACGCTCAAGGAGCGCATCACCGAGGACATGAAGGCCGCCATGCGGGCCTCCGAAAAGGAGCGCCTCTCGACCATTCGCATGGTGCAGGCCGCGATCAAGCAGCGCGAAGTCGACGAGCGGATCACGCTCGACGACGCGCAGGTGATCGCGGTGCTCGAAAAAATGGTCAAGCAGCGCAAGGAGTCGATCGTCCAGTTCGAACAGGGCGGCCGCACCGACCTCGCCGACAAGGAAAAGTCGGAGATCGTGCTGCTGCAGTCCTATCTCCCGACCCGGCTCTCCGAGGCCGAGGTGGACGCAATCGTCCGCGAAGCCATCGCCGCCACGGGTGCGGCCACCGTCAAGGACATGGGCAAGGTGATGGCCGCCGTAAAGGCAAAGGCCGCCGGACGAGCCGACATGGGCGCGGTAAGCGCCCGCATCAAGGCCGCGCTCTCCGCCTGACCGGCCTCGTTGTCGGGCGAGCAGCCCGGCTTCGGTTCAACCTCTCTGGATTTCCGCGGCACTTGCGGTGGTCGCGGGGCGTCGCTTTGGCGGCGGTGGCTGGGATGGGTTCGGGGTCGTGTTCCTGCTCGCGCGGAAACATGCTCGCTGGAACACGACCCCGAACCCACCCTTTGGGCCGCGCCTGAGCGACTGATCGGCGAGTAGCGAAGGTGCGGAAATCGCGGCAGCGAACTCTCGCCGATCAATCGCACGGCGCATTCGGCGGAAGGATTGCGAAGAGCGGCCTGATGCGGTCTCCGGGGCCGCGATCGTGAAGCCGGCTCCGGTGGATGCTGCTTGCGCCGTGCGAGCTTTTCGCCCCGGGCGAAAACTCGCCCAGGCGCCGCGTGTCCAGCGTTCGATCCGGGTCCGTTCCGGCGAGCATGTTTCTTCGCGAGCCGGAACGGACCCGGATCGAACGCCCGCCACCGCGGCCTGCTCCGGGATTTAACGACGACCGCGATGAGAACCGCTCGCGACGCAGCGATCCTTGCGACGCACGCAGCCCGCCCCCACTATCGCCAGATCCCCAACCGCTGATCGCCTCACCGTGGCCGGCCGCATCCCACAGCACTTCATCGACGAGCTGATCGCCCGCACCGACATCATCGAGGTGATCGGCAGCCGGGTGCAGCTGAAGCGCGCCGGGCGCGAGTACAAGGCGTGCTGCCCGTTCCACGACGAGAAGACCCCCTCCTTCACCGTCAGTCCGGACAAGCAGTTCTACCACTGCTTCGGCTGCGGGGCCCACGGGACGGCGCTCGGCTTCGTCATGGAATACGACCACACGAGTTTCGTCGAAGCAGTCGAGGATCTCGCGGCCCGAGCCGGTCTCGACGTGCCGCGCGAAGGCGGAGCGGCGGCGCCCGCGCTGCCTCACGACGAGCTGTACGTCGCGCTCGAGCGCGCCGGTCTCTTCTACCGCCAGTCGCTGAGCGGCGAGCCCCGGGCGCGCGAGTACCTGGCCGGCCGTGGCCTCGCCGCCGACATCATCCAGCGCTTCGGCATCGGCTACGCCCCCGCCCGCTGGGACGCGCTGCTCGACCGCTACGGCACCACCGACGACGAGCGCCAGGTGCTGCTGCGCGCCGGACTCGTCATCGAGCGCCAGCCGGACGCTGAGCGCGGCAAGACCCCGGGCTTCTACGACCGCTTCCGCGACCGCGTGATGTTCCCCATCCGCGACACGCGCGGACGCAGCATCGGCTTCGGCGGGCGCGTACTCGACGGCAGCGAGCCGAAGTACCTCAACTCACCCGAGACGGAGCTGTTCCACAAGGGCCGCGAACTCTACGGGCTGTTCGAGGCCCGGCAGGCGACGCGCAGCCTGCAGCGACTGCTGGTGGTCGAGGGCTACATGGACGTCGTGAGCCTGCACCAGGCCGGCATCACCTACGCGGTCGCCACGCTCGGAACCGCGACCACGCCCGAGCACCTGCAGCGCATCTTCCGGCTCGTGGGCGAGGTGGTGTTCTGCTTCGACGGCGACCGTGCCGGTCGCGCGGCGGCCTGGCGCGCGCTCGAGAACGCCGTGGGCGAGATCAAGCAGGGTCGCCAGGTCCGCTTCCTGTTCCTGCCCGAGGGCCAGGACCCCGACTCGCTGGTGCAGGCGGAGGGCGCCGAGGCCTTCGAGGCGCGACTGGCCAACGCCCTGCCGCTGTCCGACTACCTGATCCGCGAGCTGTCCTCGCGCTCCGACGTGGCGAGCGTGGACGGCCGCGCGAAGCTCGTGGAGCTGGCGCGCCCGCTGGTGCGGCGCATCCCTTCGGACGTCTACCGCGAGTTGCTGGTGGCCCAGCTGGCCGAGGTGATCCGCATGCCGGCCGGCCGGCTCGCCGAGCTGCTCGAGACCGAGACGGCGTCGCCGACCTCGCCGCGCAGCGACACCACCCTGCAGCGTACGGCGAGGCCCGCCCCCGCCGTGGCCGGACGCGGCAACCTCGTCCGGCAAGCGATCAGCCTGCTGGTGCACCACCCCGCGGCCGGCGCCCGGATCCCGGTCGCCGAGGCCCTCGAGGGGCTCGACCGGCCGGGCGTGCCGCTGCTCCTCGAGCTGCTCGCTCAGCTGCGTGAGGACCCCGTGTCGAGCACCGGCGCCCTGCTCGAGCGCTGGCGCGGGCGACCGGAGCACGCCCCACTGTCGCGGCTCGCGTCCGGGGAGTGCCTCGTGTCCGATGCCGAGGCGGCAGTCGCGGAGATCCGCTCGTCGCTGGAGCGGCTGGTGGCCGACCACGCGCTCGACCGGCTGCAGGTCCTGGAGGAGAAGGCACGGACCGAGCCGCTCACGGCCGAGGAGAAGTCCGAGCTGCAGGGACTGCTGCGCTCGCGGGTCCAGTCCGCCCGGGCGCCCGACACGAAGCCGCGAGGTGGATCAGCGACGTGATGTGGTACCATTCCGCTCTTTTATTTACCCCCTCCCCTTCCTGAGGCGCCCATCTTGAGCAAGACGGTACGCAAGCAGGCCAAAAAGGCCCCTACGCGCAAGACTCCGGCCGTCAAGGCCGCCGTCGGGGCCAGCGCCAGGACCGCCCAGAAGCCGGCCGCCAAGAAGGCGGCAAAGCGGGCCGCGCCCGTGGCCGCGCCGCAGAAGTCGAAGGCTGCGACGGCAACGGTGCAGAAGGCCCGGCACAAGGCGGCTGCCCCGGTCGCAGCCCACAAGCACGATGCCCGGCGCACCACCAAGCCGGCCGCGAAGGCCCCGGCCAGGCATCCCGCGCCTGCGAAGCATGCAGCTTCCGCGAAGCCTGCGGCGCCGACCAGACATCCGGCCGCGCCCGCCAGGCACGCTGCGTCGCCGAAGGCGGTCGCCGCGGTCGCGGGCGTCGAGAAGCCAGCGGCTCGCGCCGCGGTCCCACCGGCTTCCGCCGGCAAGACCCTGCCCGCCACCAAGCCCGCGAAGGCGGCCAGGGGCGCGAAGGGCGCAGCAGACCGCATCGAGATCACGTTGCCGGTCAGCACGCCGGAGGATCGCCAGTCACAGCTCAAGCTGCTGATCGGTCGCGGCAAGGAACAGGGCTTCCTGACGTACGCCGAGGTCAACGACCACCTGCCCTCCGAGATCGTCGATCCGGAGCAGATCGAAGACATCGTGCAGATGATCAACGACATGGGCATCCCGGTGTACGAGAAGGCGCCGGATGCCGAGGCGCTGCTGCTGCGCGAACCGGTCGTGGCCGACGACGAAGCGGCCGAGGAAGCCGCGGCGGCCCTCGCGACCACCGTCGACGCCGAGTTCGGCCGCACGACCGACCCGGTGCGCATGTACATGCGCGAAATGGGCACGGTCGAACTGCTCACCCGCGAGGGCGAGATCGCGATCGCCAAGCGCATCGAGGAAGGCCTCGACTCCGTTCGCCGTGCGCTCGCGGTCTACCCGCCGACCTGCGAGCTGATCCTGCGCACCTACGAGCCGCTCAAGAACGGCCAGGGGCGCCTCGCGGACATCATCGTCGGCTTCGTCGACCCGAACGCGCCCGACGTGATCGCCGAGCCGATCAACCCGAAGCTCGCGGCGGCGGCCAAGGAAGCCTCCGAGGAGGAGGAAGAGACCGAGGGCGCGGAGGACGAGGAAGCGGTCGACACCGGCCCCGACCCGGAGGAAGCGGCGCGCCGCTTCGCCTCGCTGGCGAAGCTGTACGGCCAGACGCTCAAGGCGCTCGACGACAAGGGCGGCCGTGATCCCAAGACGGCCAAGCTGCGCCGCAAGCTCGCCGACGAGTTCATGGAGCTCAAGCTCGCTCCGCGGATGTTCGAGCAGCTGATCGGACAGCTCCGCGAGCACCTGAACGTGATCCGCGGCATCGAGAAGGCCGTGATGCAGATCTGCGTTCGCGACGCCGGCATGCCGCGCTCGGACTTCATCGAGACGTTCCCGCGCAACGAGACCAACCTGCACTGGCTCGACAAGCACGTGCGCGCCAAGCGCAAGCACTCGGCCGCCCTCGGCCGGCTGCGCGAGTCGATCGAGAAGCACCAGCTTCACCTGCGCGAGATCGAGAAGCGCACGCACCTCACGATCGGCGAGATCAAGGAGATCAACCGCGAGATCGCCGTCGGCGAGGCCCAGGCTCGCCGTGCCAAGAAGGAGATGGTCGAGGCCAACCTGCGCCTCGTGATCTCGATCGCCAAGAAGTACACGAACCGCGGCCTGCAGTTCCTGGACCTCATCCAGGAAGGCAACATCGGCCTGATGAAGGCCGTGGACAAGTTCGAGTACCGTCGCGGCTACAAGTTCTCGACCTACGCCACGTGGTGGATCCGCCAGGCCATCACGCGCTCGATCGCCGACCAGGCGCGCACCATCCGCATCCCGGTGCACATGATCGAGACCATCAACAAGCTGAACCGCATCTCGCGGCAGATGCTCCAGGAGATGGGCCGCGAGCCGACGCCCGAGGAACTCGCGGTGCGCATGGAGATGCCCGAGGACAAGGTGCGCAAGGTGCTCAAGATCGCCAAGGAGCCGATCTCGATGGAGACGCCCATCGGCGACGACGAGGACTCGCACCTCGGGGACTTCATCGAGGACACCTCGGTCGAGTCGCCGATCGAGTCCGCGACGACCGAGTCGCTGCGCGAGACCACGCACTCGGTGCTTGCCGGCCTCACGCCGCGCGAGGCCAAGGTGCTGCGCATGCGCTTCGGCATCGACATGACGACCGACCACACGCTCGAGGAAGTCGGCAAGCAGTTCGACGTCACCCGCGAGCGCATCCGGCAGATCGAGGCGAAGGCGCTGCGCAAGCTGCGCCATCCGAGCCGCAGCGAGCAGCTGCGGAGTCATTCCTCGAGGACTGAGCGGAGCACTGTCCGGGCCCGACAGCAAGGCCCCGCAAGGGGCCTTGCGCTTTTCCGCCCCGGCGCGGTGAGCGAACGGCTCGCCCGGTGCGAGGCCGACGATCTCGTTGGCCGGCACGTGGCTGTATGCACTGCAGCATGGCCCCGCCTGACGGTCGCGTGCCGCGTAGGTGTTTGCCGCAGACCCGACCCCTGCGACCAACGGTGGGTACCCATCCAGACAGGGGTGGGGCTAGACTCTGGCCGCGGTTCCATGCCCGCAACCAGGGGAGCGAGGTGGCAGTCATGCAAGTCACACGTCGGCAATTTTTCAAGATTTGCGGGGCGGGACTGGGGGCGTCCAGCGTCGCGTACCTGGGCTTCTCGCCCGAACCGGCCCTCGCGGAGGTGCGCGCGTTCAAGCTTGCGCGCACCCGGGAGAGCCGCAGCATCTGCCCGTACTGCTCGGTGAGCTGCGGCGTGCTGATGCACACGATGGGGAGTGGCGCCAAGAACGCGTACTCCTCGATCATCCACATCGAGGGCGACCCG
Organism: uncultured Gammaproteobacteria bacterium; assembly: GCA_963754125.1. Taxonomy (GTDB): domain Bacteria; phylum Pseudomonadota; class Gammaproteobacteria; order Steroidobacterales; family Steroidobacteraceae; genus RPQJ01. The sequence goes on along the minus strand of CAVWEX010000002.1, from coordinate 110,625 downwards.
GATAACCCGGTCAATCGCGGCACGCTCTGCCCCAAGGGCGCGGGCCTGCTCGACATGATCAAGAGTCCGAACCGCCTCAAGCAGCCCGAGTATCGCGCCCCCGGCAGCGACCAGTGGCAGGCGATCTCGTGGGACGACGCGCTCACGCGGATCGCGCGCCTCATGAAGGACGACCGCGACGCCAACTTCGTCGTGAAGAACGACAAGGGCGAGCTGGTGAACCGCTGGATCACCACCGGCTTCCTGGCCAGCAGCGCGGCGAGCAACGAGTCCGGATACCTGACGCACAAGGTGGTCCGCTCACTCGGCATGGCGGCGATCGACACCCAGGCACGCATTTGACACGCACCGACGGTGGCCAGTCTGGCCCCGAGCTTCGGTCGCGGTTCGATGACGAACAACTGGGTCGACATCAAGAATGCCGACCTGATCCTGATCATGGGCGGGAACGCCGCCGAGGCGCACCCCTGCGGGTTCAAGTGGGTCATTGAAGCCAAGGAGAAACGCAACGCGAAGCTCGTCGTCGTCGACCCGCGCTACACGCGTTCCGCCGCGGTCAGCGACTTCTACACTCCGCTGCGCACCGGCTCCGACATCGCCTTCCTGGGCGGCGTCATCAACTACCTGCTCGCGAACGACAAGATCCACCACGAGTACGTCCGCGCCTATACGAACGCATCGTTCGTCGTGAAGGACGACTTCGCGTTCAACGACGGCATCTTCTCGGGGTACGACGAGGAGAAACGCAGCTACGACCGCAGCAAGTGGGCGTACGAGATCGGCCCGGACGGCTTCGCGGTGGTCGACGAGACCCTCGCGAACCCGCGCTGCGTGTACCAGCTGTTGAAGCAGCACTACCTGCGCTACACGCCCGAGATGGTGACGCGGATTACCGGCACGCCTCCGGACCGCTTCCTGAAGGTCTGCGAGCTGATCGCGGAGACCGCGGCGCCCGACAAGGTCATGACCATCATGTACGCGCTCGGGTGGACGCAGCACACCACCGGCGCGCAGATCATCCGCACGATGGCCATGATCCAGCTGCTGCTCGGAAACATCGGGCGGCCGGGCGGCGGCGTGAACGCGCTGCGCGGCCACGCCAACGTGCAGGGCATCACGGACCAGAACCTGATCACCGACGTACTGCCGGGCTACATCAAGATCGGCGGCGACAAGGAACAGGAGCTGAAGTCCTTCCTCGAGGCGCGCACGCCCAAGCTCCTGCGCCCGAACCAGATGAACTATGGGCAGAACACCCCGAAGTTCTTCGTGAGCCTGATGAAGGCCTGGTTCGGCGCGTCCGCCACCCCCGAGACCGACTTCGGCTATCACTGGCTGCCGAAGGTCGACAAGCCGTACGACGTGCTGCACATGTTCGAGCGCATGCACCAGGGCCAGATGAACGGGTTCATCTGCCAGGGCTTCAACCCGCTGGCCGCGGTCTCGCATCGCGCCAAGGTTGCGGCCGCGCTCGAGAACCTGAAGTTCCTCGTGGTCATGGACCCGCTCGCCACCGAGACGTCGGAGTTCTGGAAGGACGACGGCGAGTTCAACAAGGTGAAGACGGCCGGGATCAAGACCGAGGTGTTCCGCCTGCCCACGGCGTGCTTTGCCGAAGACGACGGCACGTTCACCAATTCGGGCCGCGTGATCGCGTGGAAGGAGAAGGGCGCCGACCCGCCGGGCGACGGCAAGAGCGACCGTGAAATCATGGCACGGCTGTTCCTTGAGCTGAAAGGCCTCTACGAGAAGGAAGGCGGCGCGTTCCCCGAGCCGATGTACAAGCTCACGTGGAACTACGCCATGCGCACGGCACCGTCGTCGGCGGAGATCCTGAAGGAGATCTCCGGCTACGCGATCGCCGACGTCACCGACCCGGCAGACACGACCAAGGTGCTGGCCAAGGCCGGCGACCAGGTGGCGGGATTCGCCATGCTGCGCGACGACGGCTCGACGGCCTGCGGCAACTGGATCTACTCCGGATGCTGGGGACCCACGGGCAACCTCACGGCGCGGCGCGACACCGCCGATCCGTCGGGGCTCGGCGTATACCCTGGCTGGGGATTCGCGTGGCCCGCCAACCGCCGCATCCTCTACAACCGCGCTTCAGCGGCACCGGACGGCAAGCCGTTCGATCCGTCGCGTGCGGTCCTGTACTGGAACGGCACGAAGTGGGCCGGCCCGGACATCCCGGACATGCGGCCGAACGCTGCACCGGAAGAAGGGGTCAACCCGTTCATCATGTGCAACGAGGGCGTGGCACGGCTGTTCTCACTCGGCGGCATGGCGGAGGGCCCGTTCCCCGAGCACTACGAGCCGTTCGAGTCCCCGCTGGAGCGTAACCCGCTGCATCCGGACAACCCGAAGGCCATGAACAACCCGGCAGCCCGGGTGTTCAAGCAGGACTGGGCGAGCTTCGGCAAGCCGAAGGACTTCCCGTATGCGGCCACGACCTATCGGGTCACCGAGCACTTCCACTTCTGGACCAAGCACTCGCTGCTCAACGCCACCACCCAGCCGGAGCAGTTCGTCGAGATCGGCGAAGAGCTGGCAAAGGAAAAGGGCATCAGCAAGGGCGACCGGGTGGTGGTCTCGTCGAACCGTGGCGAGATCACGGGAGTGGCGGTGGTCACCAAGCGCATCAAGCCGCTCGAGGTGGACGGCAAGGTGGTGCATCACGTCGGCATCCCCATCCACTGGGGCTTCACCGGCGTGGCGCGCAAGGGTCACCTCGCCAACAACCTGACTCCGTTCGTCGGCGACGCGAACACGCAGACGCCGGAGTTCAAGTCGTTCCTCGTCGACATCGAGAAGGCCTGAGGAGGTGAACCATGGCACTGCAATCGCTTGACATCGAGCGACGTTCGGCGACCACGACACCGCCTCCGGGCGCGCGCGATCAGCCGCAAGTGGCGAAGCTGCTCGACGTGTCCCGCTGCATCGGCTGCAAGGCCTGCCAGGTGGCTTGCCAGGAGTGGAACGACCTGCGCAGCGAGGTCGGGCACAACGTCGGTGTGCTGGACAATCCGCTCGACCTCGACGAGCACAGCTGGACGGTGATGCGTTTTGCGGAGGTCGAGCCGGAGGGCGGCAACCTCGAGTGGCTGATCCGCAAGGACGGCTGCATGCACTGCGCGGACCCGGGCTGCCTGAAGGCGTGCCCGGCGCCGGGCGCCATCGTGCAGTACTCCAACGGCATCGTGGACTTCCACCAGGAGCACTGCATCGGCTGCGGCTACTGCGTGGCCGGTTGCCCGTTCGACATCCCGCGCATCTCGAAGAAGGACAACAAGGCCTACAAGTGCACGCTCTGCTCCGACCGGGTCGCGGTCGGGCTCGAGCCGGCCTGCGTGAAGTCCTGCCCGACCGGCGCGATCGTGTTCGGCACCAAGGAGGACATGGTCCACCACGCCGAAGGACGCATCGACGAACTCAAGGGACGCGGCTTCGCGAATGCCGGGCTGTACGACCCACCCGGGGTCGGTGGTACGCACGTCATGTACGTGTTGCCGCATGCCGATCGGCCGGAGGCGTACAGCGGCCTGCCGCGTGACCCGACTATTGCGGCGAGCGTAGCGGCCTGGAAGGGACCGTTGAAGCCGGTCGGCATGGCGCTGCTCGGCCTCACTGCGCTGGGTGCCTTCATCCACTACCTGAAGTACGGGCGCAAGGAGATCGAGCACGAGTCGGCCGCCGGCGAAGAGCGCGACCAGCGAGGGGAGGCCTGAACCATGAGCCAGCATTCCATGATCGATCGCTACACGGCGGGTGAGCGCATCCTGCACTGGCTCACTGCCATCACCTTCCTGCTGCTGGCCGCGTCGGGGCTCGCGTTCTTCCACCCCTCGATGTACTGGATGGCCAACCTGCTCGGGGGGGGAACCTGGGCGCGCGTGCTGCATCCCTTCATCGGGGTGCTGATGTTCGTCGCGTTCATCCTCATGGCCCTGAAGTTCTGGCACCACAACGTGCTGAGCGGCAACGACCGTGCGTGGCTCGGCAAGATCGGCGACGTCATCGCCAACCGCGACGACCGGGCGCCGCCGATCGGGCGCTACAACCCGGGGCAGAAACTGCTGTTCTGGGTGCTGCTCGCGAGCATGGTGATCCTGCTCGTCTCGGGCATCGCCATCTGGCAGCCGTACTTCGCACCGTCGGTCGGCATCGGCGCCCTCCGGTTCGGTGCACTGATGCATGCACTGGGTGCGCTCGCCCTGATCCTGCTCGTCATGGTGCACATCTACTCGTCGTTCTGGGTAAAAGGCTCGATGGAGGGGATGCTCCGCGGCAAGGTATCGCGCCCCTGGGCGAAGGCGCACCACCCGCGGTGGTACGAGGAGGCCTCTCGCAAGTGAGCGAAGGCGCGACGCCCGGCGCCCCTAGCCCCCCCGCCGGGGACGCGCCTCACGTGCGCGTCCCCGGCGGGGAATACACCTTCCGCGACCGTGCCCGCCGCCTGCATGCATTGGCGGCGGGGCACGCGCTCGCCGGTTACCTCGAGTTCATGGCGCGCCTCGTCGCGGCGCAGGCTCATGCGGCGCACGCGCTCGTGGGACGGATACCCGCCGTGGACACGGACCACGTCGCGCGCTGCACCGAGGAAGGACGGCCGGTGTTTCCCGCGCTCGGGTGGCCGCGTGATCCGGTATGGCGGCAGGCGCTCGACCTGATTCTCGGGCGGCTCGCAACGGAGGAAGCCGCGAGCCTGGCCGTGCCCGAACTCGGCGCCGCAACGCCGGAGCGCCTCGAGACCGTTGCGGAACACCTGCTGGCGGGTGAGTTCGAGGCGGAACATCCAGCCCAGGCGCCGCTCGTGGCGGCCGCACTGCAGGTGTACTGGAACGCGCTCGCCTCGCAGATCGATCCGGGCCTGTTCCGCGCCGGAGGGCCGGTCACTGGGCTGTGCCCCGTCTGCGGCAGCGCGCCCGTGGCGAGCGTGGTGCGCATCGGCGGGGTCGAGCAGGGCCTGCGTTACCTGCACTGCTCGCTCTGTGACACGGAGTGGCACCTGGCGCGCGTGCAGTGCTCGAACTGCAGCAATACGAACGATCTCGGCTATTTCGCCGTGGAAGGCGCCGGTGAAGCGGTGAAGGCCGAGGCCTGCGACGAGTGTCGCAGCTACCTGAAGCAGGTCTACATGACCAAGGCGCCGCAAGCGGACCCGGTGGCCGACGACCTCGCGACCCTGACGCTGGACATGCTGATGTCGGAGCGCCAGTATCTGCGCAGCGGACCCAATCTGCTGTTCGTCCCCGGCGAGGAGCGCAGCGCAGACTGAGACGTGGCAGGTACTGCCCGTCGACGAGACTCATGCAGCCAACGAGCACTGCCGACGACGCGTACCCTGCCGAGGCCGGCGACCGGCCGCCGCGTCCGCCGTCCATCGACCGCCTCCTCGCGCACGAGGCGCTGAAACCCCTGCTCGCCCTGCATGGTCGCCTGCTGGTGCTCGAAGCCACCCGCAAGGTCGTCGCTGATCTGCGCGCCCGCGCAGCCGACAGCGCCGCCACGCCACGGGACTACGCGCTCGACACGCTCGCTGGCGCGATCGCCGCACGGCTCGCCGCCGGCGACCAGCCCGGGCTGCGCCGGGTCTTCAACCTCACGGGCACGGTGCTGCACACGAACCTCGGCCGCGCGCCGCTGCCGGAGCCGGCGATCGCGGCGCTCGAACTCGCCGCCCGTCATCCCACGAACCTCGAGTTCGACCTCGAGCACGGTCGCCGCGGCGATCGCGACGACCTGATCGAGGGCTTGCTGCGCGAGGTGACCGGCGCCGAGGCCGCGACGTTCGTGAACAACAACGCTGCCGCCGTCCTGCTCGCGCTGAACACACTCGCGCTGCGCAAGGAAGCGATCGTGTCGCGTGGCGAACTGGTCGAGATCGGCGGGTCGTTCCGCATCCCGGACGTGATGGCGCGTGCCGGCACGCGCCTGCGCGAGGTCGGCACCACGAACCGCACGCACCTCGCCGACTACGAGCAGGCCATCGGGCCGCGCACGCGTTTGCTGCTCAAGGTGCACACGAGCAACTACGAGGTGCGCGGATTCACCGCAAGCGTCGAGCAGCGCTCGCTCGCCGAGCTGGCCCACGCGCACGGGCTGCCGCTGATGGTCGACCTCGGCAGCGGCGCGCTGGTGCCGCTCGAGCGCTGGGGCCTGCCGCATGAACCGACCGTGCAGGAAGCGCTCGCCGACGGCGTCGACCTCGTCTCGATCAGCGGCGACAAGCTGCTCGGCGGCCCGCAGGCCGGCATCCTGGTCGGCCGGCGCGATCTGATCGACAGGATCAAGCGCAATCCGCTCAAGCGCGCGCTGCGGCTCGACAAGCTCACGCTCGGCGCGCTCGAGGCGGTCGTGCGGCTATACCGCGATCCGGATCGGCTGGCCGAGCGACTGCCCACGTTTCGGCTGCTGGCCCGCAAGCTCGATGAGCTCAACGCACTGGCGGCACGGATCGCTCCGCAGGTACAGGCGTATCTGCCGCCGGGCTATGTGGCCGAAGCGACCGGGTGCGAGAGCCAGGTCGGTAGCGGAGCCCGTCCGTCCGATCGACTGCCGAGCGCCGGCGTGGCGATCCGCCCCACGACCCGCGGCCGTGGCGAGGGGCGCGCGTTGACCCGGTTGGCGGCGGCGCTGCGGGCACTCCCCGTGCCGGTCATCGGCCGCGTCGTCGAAGGCGCGCTCGTGCTCGACCTGCGCTGCCTGGAGGACGAGGCGACTTTCCTGCAGCAGCTGCCGCAGTTGCGCCCGAACCTCGCGAACACGGAGCCCGGTCGGTCATGATCGTCGGCACCGCGGGCCACATCGACCACGGCAAGAGCGCGCTGGTGCGCGCGCTCACGGGCACGGATCCCGATCGCTGGGAGGAAGAGAAGGCGCGCGGCATCACCCTCGACCTGGGTTACGCCTACGCGACCTGCGACGACGGCATGCGGCTCGGTTTCGTGGACGTGCCGGGGCACGAGCGACTGGTGCACAACATGCTGGCCGGCGCCACGGGCATGGACTTCGTGCTGCTCGTCATCGCGGCCGACGACGGCCCGATGCCACAGACCCGCGAGCACCTCGAGATCATCGACCTGCTCGGCCTCGACCGCGGCGCCGTCGCGCTGACGAAATGCGACCTGGCGGACGCGGAGCGGCAGGCCGAGGTCGCGGCACAGATCGCCGGATTGCTGCTGGGCACCAGCCTCGCCGGCGCGCCAGTCTTCCCCGTATCGTCGGTTTCTGGCGAAGGACTGGACGCGCTGCGCGCGCACCTCGCTTCGGAAGCCACGTTGACGCAGCTGCGCGACCAGCGTGGGCGCTTCCGGCTCGCCGTGGATCGTGCGTTCGTGCTGAAGGGCACCGGCGTGGTCGTGACCGGCAGCGCGCACTCCGGCGTGGTCGCCGTCGAGGACAGGTTGATCCTCGCGCCACGCGGACTCGAGGTGCGCGTGCGCGGCCTCCACGCGCAGAACGCGGCCGCAGAACGCGGCTGGGCGGGCCAGCGCTGCGCGCTGAACCTCACCGGGCCGAGGCTCGATCGGGACAACGTCGGCCGCGGCGACTGGCTGGTGGCGCCCGAGCTGTACGCGCCCACCGACAAACTCGACGTCGAGCTGCGGGTCTCGCCGCACGCCGGGCGTCCACTGCAGCACTGGACACCGGTGCACGCGCACCTCGGAGCCGCCCGCATCACCGGCCGCGTCGCGGTCCTGGAGGGCGACGCGATCGACCCCGGCACGACGGCCCTCGTGCAGCTCGTGCTGGACACGCCGACGCTGGCGCTGCGCGGCGATCGCGTGATCCTCCGCGACCAGTCCGCACGCCAGACGCTCGGCGGCGGCCGCGTACTCGACGACGACCCGCCGACTCGCGGCCGCCGCAGTACGCAGCGCATCGCAGTGCTGCGCGCCTACCGCCACGATGACCCGGTCGCCGCGCTGCTGGGACTGGTCGATCTCGTGCCGGGCGGCGTCGACCTCGCACGCTTCGTACGGCTCTGGAACCTCGATGAATCGAGCGCCGCGCAGCTGCGCGGCCACCCGTCACTCGTCGAGGTGCCCGGTCCGGCCGGTCCGGTCGTGTTCTCGCCCGGGCGCTGGGAATCACTCCAGTCCCGCACGCTCGAGGCCCTGACCGCCGAACACGCGCGCGATCCCGAACGCCTCGGCCCGGACCGGGAGCGACTGCGCCGGCTGACCGACCCGTCGCTCCCGCGGCCGGTGTTCGCCGCGCTCGTCGGCGCACTCGTCGCCGCCGGCAAGGTGGCGGTGCGCGGTGCGCTGCTGCACCTGCCGGGCCACGCCGTGAAGCTCGCGTTGCCCGACGAAAAGCTGTGGAACGAGGACATCCGCCCGATGCTGCGCGCGCGGCCGTTCAACCCGCCGCGCGTGCGTGACCTGGCGCGAAGCTTGCGGCTCGAGGAGGATCGCGTGCGACGCCTGTGCCGGACGCTGGTGGGTCAGGGCGAGCTGTTCCTGGTGGCGCACGATCATTACTTCCCACGCGAGTCCGTCGCGGAACTCTCCGAGATCCTGCGCAGCCTGCACGACTGCGACGGTGAGGCGCGGGCGGCGACGTTTCGCGACCGGATCGGCACGGGTAGAAAGGTGGCCATCCAGATCCTGGAGTTCTTCGATCGCGTCGGCATGTCGCGGCGCATCGGCGACAGCCACCGGCTGTTTCAGGACTCTTTGATGCAGGTACGATAGAACCAGCGGCGCAACGCGCACGGAAGGACTGCGTCCCCGGAGGGACGGCCGGGCTTCAAACCCGGTAGGGGCCGTCAGGCGGTTCCTGGTGGGTTCGACTCCCACGTCCTTCCGCCAACTTCAGGAGCACTCATGGCCAATCCGACCGTGTCAGGCGCCGCGAACGATGGGCCCCCCTTGCGGCTGACCTCCCTGTCGCACGGCGGCGGATGCGGCTGCAAGATCGCGCCGGGAGTCCTTCGCGACCTGCTCAAGGACGCCGCGAACACCGCGCCGTTCGCCCAGTTGCTGGTGGGCGCGGAGACCGCGGACGACGCGGCCGTCTATCGCCTCAACGACGAGCAGGCGGTGATCGCCACCACCGATTTCTTCATGCCCATCGTCGACGATCCGTTCGACTTCGGGCGCATCGCAGCGACCAACGCCTTGAGCGACGTCTACGCCATGGGCGGCACGCCGATCCTGGCCCTGGCAATCGTCGGGATGCCCATCAAGGTCCTGCCCGCCGAGATCATCCGCGAGATCCTGCGCGGCGGCGAGGCCGTTTGCGCGCAGGCGGGCATTCCACTCGCCGGCGGTCACAGCATCGATTCGGTGGAACCCATCTATGGCCTGGTTGCGCTCGGCGTCGTTCATCCGGACCGCGTCAAGCGCAACGCCGATGCCCGCGCGGGCGACGTGCTGGTGCTCGGCAAGCCGCTCGGCGTCGGCATCTTCTCGGCCGCCCTGAAGAAGGAAGCGCTCGCGGCTGCCGACTACCGGGCGATGCTCGAGACGACGACGCAGCTCAATGTCGTCGGCCCGGACCTCGCGTGCGTGCCGGGCGTGCACGCCATGACCGACGTCACCGGCTTCGGTCTGCTCGGCCACCTGCTCGAGATCTGTCGCGGATCGGGCAAGCAGGCGCGAGTGCAGATGTCGCGGCTGCCGTTCCTCGACAACGTCGTCGCACTGGCCGAAGCGGGTTTCGTCACCGGTGCGTCGGCACGCAACTGGGCGTCTTATGGCCCGGACGTGCGGCTGGCCGCCAGTCTCGACGAGGTCCGCAAGGCTCTGCTGTGCGATCCGCAGACCTCGGGTGGCCTGCTCGTGTCCTGCGCCGCCGATGCCGTCGACGACGTGCTGGCAACGTTCCGGCGCCGTGGCTTCGAGCGCGCTGCGATCGTCGGCGACATCAGCGACGGTGCGCCCGGAGTCACCGTGGAGCTTTGAGTCCGCATCGCAGCGCTCGCCTCAGCGCTCGCCTCAGCGTCGTACGACGGCCACCACGGGATTCTCGATCCGCGCAAAGCAGGCGAGCACCACTCTGTCGATGCGGCTGCAGAGTTCCAGCGCGACCTCGGCGGACTCCCGCGCCTGTGCTTCGCGAATGTCGTCGTCCACCATGTTGATGACGGGAACGACCCACCTCCCCTCGGTCGACTTCATCGAGCCGTCCGCGCTGGCCAGCAACTGGCCCAGATGCCGCGCGGTGATCCGCTCGTTTTCGCGCAGCCCGGTGACACGCTCGATGCGCTCGATCCGATGCGCGACCGCCGCCGTCAACGGCTCGCCGATGGCGAGTGCCGAGAGGACCGGCAGCACGGTCGTGCAGCACGCTGGCAACGCGGGTTCCCCATCCGCCGGCGCTTTCACGTACCGCATCCGCGCGCCGTCGGCCTTGACGTACGTGGCGGCGAAGCCGCCCTCGCGATGAATCCGCTCGAGAGTGGCCTCGCTCACGCCTGACCACCGCCCTGGCTTGTCGCTCGGACAGGCATACACGACGCCGAGCGCAGGATCGAGAGTCGCGACCGCCCCCGGCAGCCGCTGGCCCTCGTCCACGGCGACTGCAAAGCGCGGCTTGCCTGCGAAGTGGGTCATGAAGACGGTCGTCGTGAGCGCCACCCGGCCAGGATGGATCGTGGCGAGGTGGTTGAGCAGGCTCTTCTTGCCCCCGGCTCCGACGGCGCAGACGACGCCGGTGCGTGCCTCCAGCAGGTCGAGCAACGCGCTGTCCGCGCTTGCGCCTGACGCGGTCACCGCTCCGTCAGCCTGGGCATCAGTTCGACGAGGTTGCAGGGCCGCGTCCGGGAATCGAGTTGCGCCTCGATCAACACATCCCAGGCCGTGGCGCAGGCGCCGGAGGAGCCCGGCACGCAGAACACGTAGGTTGCATTGGCCACGCCCGCGAGCGCTCGCGACTGCAGGGTCGACGTCCCGATGTCTGCGTAGGACACCGACCGGAACATCTCGCCGAACCCCTCGAGCACCTTGTCGAGCAGCGGTTCGACCGCCTCCGGCGTGCCGTCTCGCCCCGTGACTCCAGTCCCGCCCGTCGTGATGACGACGTTCACCTGCGGATCGGCAATCCAGCGCGATATCGCCGCACGGATCAGGTAGACGTCGTCGCGGACGATCAGCTTCTCGGCGAGCCGGTGACCCGCAGCGACCAGCCGCTCGACCAGCAGCCGGCCCGACTTGTCACTCTGTTCGTCGCGCGAATCGGACACCGTGAGGACCGCGATGCTGACCGGCACGAATTCACGATCGCCGCCACCGTGTGCAAAAGACATGCTTCGACTCTCCTGCATGAGTAATGCCGGATCAGACCAGGCCGGCGAACGGCTGGACGTCGATTTCCGTCCCCGGCTCGACGTCGCCTCCTTCCAGCGGCAGCACGATGAAGCAGTTGGCCTCGCTCATCGAGTGCAGCACTCCCGAGCCCTGGTGGCCACTGCTGCGCACCGTGTACGTGCCGGACGGCTGCCGCTCGAGGACGCCGCGCTGAAACTCCATCCGGCCGGGCGCCTTGCGCAACCGGGTCTTGCAGGTGGCTCGCACGAGGATCGGCGGATCCGCATGGACGGCACCCATGAGCGCGCGCAGCGCCGGCTGCACGAGCTGGTAAAAGGCGACCATCACCGCCACCGGATTGCCCGGCAGGCCGAAGAAATACGCCGGCCCGAATCGCCCGAATGCGATGGGCTTGCCCGGCTTGATCGCGACTTTCCAGAATCCGATCCGCCCATGTCGCTCGAGCGTCTCCGTGACGTAGTCCGCCTCGCCCACCGAGACGCCGCCCGACGAGACGATGGCATCGGCGCGGGTCGCCGCCGCTTCGAACGCGCGAATCGTGTCCTCGCGTGAGTCCGGCACGACCCCGAGATCGATCACCTCGAGTCCGAGGCGCGCCAGCATGCCGTACAGCGAATAGCGATTGCTGTCGTAGATCTGTCCGAGGACAAGCGGTTCGCCGACCGGTCGCAGCTCGTCGCCCGTGGAGAAGGTCGCGACCCGCACCCGGCGCAGCACGGGTACCTGCCCGACTCCTACCGCAGCCAGCAATCCGAGCTGGGCCGGATGCAGCAGCGTGCCGGCACCGATCGCCAGGTCTCCACGATGAACGTCCTCGCCGACGGGACGGACATGCTGGCCGACACGCTGACCCGCCTCGATCACCACGCGATTGCCGTCCACACGCACCTGCTCCTGCATGACCACCGTGTCGGTGTCCTCGGGCACGGGCGCGCCGGTCATGATGCGTACGCACTGCCCCCGCCCGACCCGGCCGTCGAACGGTCGCCCCGCCAGTGACTTGCCGACGAGTTCGAAGGCAGCCTCACCCGACGACGGCAGGTCCTGGCCGGCCAGCGCGTAGCCATCCATCGCGGAGCTGCGATGCGACGGAACGTCCACGGTCGAGTGGACCGCGCTCGCGAGCACGCGACCCAGTGCGTCACGAAGGCCGACGACTTCCCGCTCCGTCACCGGCACAACGTCCGCGATGATGCGCTCGCGCGCCTCGTCGAGTCGCAGCAGCCGGCCGCCATGACCGGCTTCAGCGCAGGAATCGGGCGAGGCCGGCTCGGGTTGCCGTGCTTCCGTCATCGACGCGCCGATCCGTGCATCGGACAAGGCTCCTCAGACTGAAAACGTCGTGGATGAAAGCCTCGTCGCGACCCGGTGACGGTCGGTCGGGTCGTTGACGTTCACGAAGCACTCCGGCTCGTCGCTGAAGTCGACCTGCGCGAGGCGCAACTGCGTCAACCAGGCGTCGACCCTGCGCCCGCCACCGGCGAGATATGCCTGCAATCCCGGGGCAACCGCAGCACGCAGCATCAGGAAAACCGGCTGAACACGAAGGCCATCACTGGCGACTGCTGCCTCCGCCCCTGCGGCGACACAGGCCGCATGGAGACGGGGCGCAAGGTCGGCTGCAAGCAGCGGCGCATCGCACGGGACGACCAGCAGGTAGTCGGTCGCCAGGTGCCGAAGGGCGCTGGCCACGCCCGCAAGCGGGCCGGGATAGTTCTCGAGTGTGTCCGCAACCACCGGGCAGCCGTAGGCCGAGTAACGGTCACGATTGCGATTGGCGCTGACCAGAATCGAACCTACCTGCGGGCGAAGCGCGTCGAGCACGTACTCGAGCATGGGACGCCCGGCGAGGTCGGCGAGTCCCTTGTCCTCGCCACCCATGCGGCGGGCGGCCCCGCCGGCCAAAATCAGGCCTGTCACTGCATCGCGCGGATAGTCCAGATTCGACACTCGCCGCGGCACGTCAGGATACCGGCTCGATCGGTGCAACCCGGCCGGCAACCAAGGCCTGGATGGTGACGTACGACTTCACCCGCCCTCCGGCGGTTCGGCACCTGCTCGGTCGCGATTGTATGCGATCGGGGAGTGAGCAGAGGCGAAGTGCGGAACTCACCGTTCCACGACCGCGCCAGCTCCGGACCTGTAAAGTTTACCGACGCCGGCGCGCCACTCCGAGCAGGGTCAGGCCGAGGCCGAGCAGCGCCAGCGAACCCGGCTCCGGAACAGCGGTGGTGGACCAGAGATAGATCGTGTCGCCGGTCTCGTCGTCCATCTGGGACAGGTAGAACGGCACCCGCGGCTGCTCGAGGCTCGTGAAGAAGGTCACGCGGATTCCGCCGTAGACCACGTTGAACGTGCGGCCGAGCGCCATGGCCACGTCCTCGAGCACGCCGTCGATGCCGTTCGTGTTGTCGAGCGCGCCACCCTGGAAGTTCAGGTAGATGTTGCCGAAGGTGAACCCGGGCTCGTCGATTTCCCAGCTCTCGCCCATGCCGGCCACGCCGTTGGCGGCGCCGAGCTCGTCGAAGAACAGGTCGCCGATCTCGTAGTCGAAGTAGCCGAGCACGAAATGCTCACCCTTGCCCTTCACGATGACGCTCACCGACCCCAGGCCCGACGCATCGAGCGCGTACTTCACGTTGTCGGGCGTCGGCTGGTCGCCGTCCTTGTTGACGCCGACTTCGAAGAGACTGATCGAGGCCGCGTTGGCAGACGACGCGAAGAGCAGCGACGCAGCGGCGGCAAGAAGGATTCTTTTCACGATTGAACTCCCGCGTTCAGTTATTCGGGTTGCAGCCTGCTATCGCAAGCAAGAGCCGTGCCACTCGGCCCGCACAGGTGACATATCTGCTTCGGGGTCAGCGACTTATCACCAAACCGCTGGACGTACCCTGGGCGCGGCCGTCCGGTGACCTGTCAAATTCCCCGACACTTGCCGATCGCTGAGCTGACCGAACGAGGACGCAGCGCGGCGGTTCGCGAACCCGGTCCTGAGCGCTTATGTCGAATGAAAGTGTCGAACGAAATTTGTCCTTGTCGCGAGCATAAGAAGCAGGGTACGTTCCGCGTCACTGCACTGGTCGAAGGGCACACCCGCTGCGAGGCGGGGCCGCAAAACCACAGCTCTCGAGGGCCCACCGAGAGAGGGCTGGGTTACCCGCAAAGGTCGAACACCGCACGGACGCGCGAACATTCGCGCGTACTCGCGCGGACCTTTCGGAAACGGCGCCGGCGCACGTCGGCGGCGGGTTGCGATGACAGCAACACGCCGTGGCTCTAAGAACCCTTGGCATCCTGTGGGAGGAAACATGTCCATTAAGTCGATGAGCGTACTGCTGAGCGCAGCAGTCGTGACGACGCTCGGCGGGGCCGGCTACGTGCCGTCCGCGCAGGCGAGCGGCGACACGGTGTCGATTGCGCAGAGCGAGAATGCGACCGCGTGGTTCGTACAACTGCGCGGCAAGCCGCTGGCGGAAGGCGGCAGGTCGAGCAGCCTGAGCAGCGAGCGCACGAAGTTCAAGTCGGCGCTCAAGGGCGCCGGCGTGCAGGCGAAGGAGCGCTTCGACTACCGCACGCTCTGGAACGGTTACTCGATGCAGATGTCCTCGGCCGAGGCCTCGCGTGTCGCGCGCCTGCCGGGCGTCGCGGCGGTGTATCCGGTGGTGAACATCGAGCGTCCGCCGCAGCCCGATGACATGGGCAGCACAATCGACGTCGTCAACGCCATCGCGCTGACCGGCGTTGACGAGGCGCGCGCGGAGGGTTGGGACGGCGACGGGGTCAAGGTCGGCATCATCGACACGGGCATCGACTACCACCACCCGGACCTCGGCAGCTGCTTCGGTCCGGGCTGCAAAGTCGAATTCGGGTACGACCTGGTCGGCGACGACTACAACTCGGGCGGTGCAGGCACGGCCCCAATCCCGAACCCGGATCCGGATCCGGATGACTGCAACGGCCACGGCACCCACGTCGCCGGCATCACCGGCGCGAAGGCCGCCGCGGCCGGCGGCGTCACGGGCGTCGCGCCCGAGGTGACGCTGGGCGCCTATCGCGTGTTCGGCTGCGCGGGCAGTTCGAGTGCCGACGTTATCAACGCCGCGCTGGAGCTCGCGTACCTCGACGGCATGCAGGTCGTGAACATGAGTCTCGGCGCTGCCTTGCAGTGGCCGCAGTACCCGACCGTGACCATGAGCGGCGTGCTCGTGAAGAACGGCGTGTCCGTCGTCGCCTCCGCGGGCAACAACGGCGCGACCGGCTCGTTCTCGCTCGGCGCCCCGGGCGTCGGCGCGGGCGTGATCGGCGTCGCCTCGTTCGACAACGCGAAAGTCCTCCTCAGCGTGCTGACCGTGAACGGGACCGACATCGGCTACCAACCGATGACCTTCACGCCGCCGGTGCCCACTGCGGGCACGGAAGAGATCGTTTACGTTGGTCGCGGCTGCGTCGACAGCGACACGACGGTGCCGGGCAACCAGACCGACCCGTACCTTGCGGACCCGGCGGGCAAGGCGGCGCTGATTGACCGTGGCGCATGCAGCTTCGGTGAGAAGTACCTGCGTGCGGCCGCAGCGGGCGCCACGGCCGTACTGGTGGCCAACAACGTCCCCGGCGTCGTGAACGGCACTCTGGGTGCGGCGCCACCCGCGGGCGTGACAGCCCCGGCGGTGGGCATCTCGCAGGCTGACGGCCTGTTCATTCGCGCGCAGGCTGCGCCGGTCGAGATGGTCTGGACTGCCCGGCAGGGTGCTTTCCCGAACCCCACCGCCGGCCTGATCTCGAGCTTCAGTTCTTACGGCCTCGCGCCGACGCTCGATTTCAAGCCCGACGTGGGTGCCCCCGGCGGTGCAATCTACTCGACCTACCCGCTGGAGAACGGTGGCTACGCCACGCTGAGCGGCACCTCCATGTCCGCACCTCATACGGCGGGCGCGGTCGCGCTGATGCTGCAGGCGAACCCGGCACTGAAGCCGCTCGAGATCCGTGACCGCCTGCAGAACCACGCCGATCCCAAGGTGTGGTCGGGTAACCCGGGGCTCGGGTTCCTCGACTTCGCGGCGCGACAGGGCGCGGGCATGATCGACGTGGCGGACACCATCAACGCCACCGTCGGCATCACGCCGGCCAAGCTGCCGCTGGGCGAAGGCGCGGCGGGGCCGCAGACGCGTACGCTGACCGTGCGCAACTGGGGCGCGGCGCCGGTGACGTACAACCTGTCGTCGGTCAACACGCTGAGCTTCGGACGGCTGATCGCGCCGTCGGGCACGACCAACGCACCGACGGCATTCACGCAGCCGGCCTTCGTCGGCGGAGCGACCGTGAAGTTCGCCAAGCCCAGCGTGACGGTACCGGCGGGCGGAACGGCCGTGGTGAAGGCCACGATCACGCCGGATCCGAACACGTCGAGCTCGGGGATCTTCACGGGCCGCGTGTACGGCGGGTATCTCGTTCTCACGCCGTCCGGCGGCGGCGAGCCGCTGCGCGTGCCGTTCGGCGGCTTCACGGGCGACTACCAGGCCGTGCAGCCGCTCGACGGGTTCAACAACGTTCCCACGTTCCCGTGGCTCGCGAAGCTGGCGGCCGGGTCGTTCACGAACCAGCCGGCCGGTGCGACCTACACGCTCGAGGCCGGCGATAACCCGTGGTTCCTGGTGCACATCAACCACCACGCGCAGCGGGTCGAGTTCCAGATCGTGGACGCTGCAACGGGCACGCCGCTCGATCCCACCTACTCCAACTTCGATCGGGCGGACTACCTGGGGCGCAACGGCACCCGCACGCTGTTCTACTCGTTCGAGTGGACCGGCCAGCGCATCGCGGACGCGATCGGCACGCTGGTGGACGTCCCGGACGGCGAGTACCGCGTCAACGTCCGGGCGCTCAAGGCCAACGGCGTGGCGTCGGATCCTGCGCACTGGCAGGTCTGGACGTCGCCCGTCGTGACGATCGATCGCCCGTAAACGGGCAGCACGCACAAGCGTGATACGGGGGCCCCTCGCGAGAGGGGCCCCTTTTCTTTGGGCGAATCAGCGATCGACCGGTGCGCCTGCTGACTCGACGGGGGGTCCGCCCCGTCCCTCCGGGCACAGGCTGAAGTGGCCGCGGCGGTCGCCGCGATATTCGAGCTGACGTTCACCCGCCACGAGCACGATACGGAAGCCGGGCGTCAGCACCTGCAACGTGCTCTCGTCCGGCCCGCTGCAGCCGAATCCGCTGTCGGGCCAGGTCACCGCCTCGCTTTCCAGCACGCTCACCGAGTCGAGCGGCACGCCTGCTCGCCGGGCCGCCTCGCTCCGCAGGCGATCGATCGCTTCGGCTGGGAATCACCGCCGCCGTGGACGGCGGCGGCGCGGCCGGTGGCTGCGCGGGCAGCGCCTGCACGGGATCGCCCGGGGCCGGTCCGGCCTGATCGCCGGCACAGGCGGAGGTCGCGAGCGTGGAAACGATGAGCACCGCGAACGGGTGCGTCGAACGCAGTCGGAGACCGGCGATTCGATTTCGCATGAGACCCCTCTCTCGCCGCGTGTCAGGCCGCGTCCAGTCCGAGCCGCTGGATCAACTTCGCGAAGCGCGCGTCCTGTCGGATGGGATCCAGCAATGGATCGCCGTTGGCCAGGATCAGGCCCGGGTCCCCGACTTTCTCGGCGACGCCGAGCCAGTGGAAGGCCTGCGTGGCGTCACCCCACTGCGCGTAGATCTGCGCGTACTGGTACGCGAACCCGTCGCCGGACGACTGTTGAAGTTCGGCCAGTTCGCGGCGTGCGTCGTCGATCCGGCCGACCCGGGGATACGCGATCGCGAGGCACGATTTTCGCTGCCACTCGATGCTCTCGAGCTCGCAGTCGGCGACGGCCCGGGCAGCGTGACCGCGCGACAGTGCGATCACGGCGGTCACGTAGCGCGCCCCCGGCCGGTCGGGGGCGAGCGCGAGGCCGCGGTCCGCGGCGGTCTGCGCTTCGTCGAAGCGACGGTCGTACCAGAGCACCACGCCGAGCGTCGTGTGCGACTGCGGCGCGATCGGGTCGAGGGTCGTGACCCGTCGCGCGGCATCGACCGCCTCGCCGTGAACTGCCCGCGCGCAGCGCCAGGTCCATCGAAAGCCGCAGGATCGTCGCGTCCTCACCGCCGGTGCCGCGCGCCTTCTCGAGCAGTTCGCGTGCCGCCTTCAGGTCCCGCTCGCCGTAGAGCTTGATGCGAGCCAGCACGCGGTATCCATCCGGAATTCCCGGCGCGAGCTCGATCGCACGGCGTGCATCGCCGCTCGCCGCGGCGAATCCCTGCTCGAACGGAACGTAGGCATTCATCGCCTGGTTGGCCACCGTGAACGCGCGCGCCGCATGGGCCTTCGCGTACGCGGGGTCCAGCTCGATGGCGCGATCGAACTCACCGACCGCGGCGGCGAGCACCTCCGGGGCATTGCCGCGGTTGCGCTCGAACTGGCCGCGCAGGAACGCCTCGTAGGCTTCGCCGACCTGCGTGCCGCCGGCCTCGAGATCCATCCGCATCGCCGGCGAGCAGCTTGACGCGCAGCGAGTCCACGACCTTTCGCGCGATCTCGTCCTGGACGGCGAAGCCGTCCTCGGCCGCGCGGTCGTAGGTCTCGGCCCACAGTTGCGTGCTGTCGGAGCTGCGGACCAGCATCGCGGTGATCCGCAGGCGTCCACCTGCCTTGCGCACGCTGCCCTCGAGCACGTGCGCGACGTTGAGTTCCCGCGCGATGTCCGCGATCGGGACCTGCCTGCCTTTGTAGGTGAACGAGGACGTGCGGGCGATGACCTTAAGCTGCGGCACCCGGGCGAGCACGTTCAGCAGTTCCTCCGAGAGGCCGTCGGAGAAGTACTCATTGGCCGGGTCGTCGCTCATATTGGCGAAGGGCAGGACCGCGATGGACGCCGCGGGAGGTGGCGCGACGCCGCCCGCGTCCGTCGCCGCGGCCGGGAGGTCGCCCAGGGCCGCGGCCGCGGTATCCGTGCTGCCGGCCAGCGACGCCTCGGGCCGCACCAGGAAGCGATCGAGCAGCACCACGCCGATCGCTGCGGCGAGCACGATCGCGATGAGCACGTTGATACGGCGTGCAACGGTCGATGTCCCCGCGCCAGCCCGGTCGACTCCGTCGTCACGGCGGAGCCCGGACGGCGTGAGCGTGTAGAACCACGACACGGTGAGTGCGATCGGGAAGCCGATCGCCAGCAGGCCGAGCAGCAGGCGCATGCTCGTGTTGGGCACGGCGAGGACGTCGAACACCAGGGCGGCAACCTGCAGCACTCCCCAGCTCGCCACCAGGTACAGGACTGCGACGCGAATGACGTTGCGGCGCTTGAGTTCTTCGATGAGTTGCATCGCTCGGACGGACGCGGTCCCGGCGGCTGACGTCAGGGCTCGATCATACACGGCCGACAGTGGGGCGCCGGGCGGGCGCCTTGACTCCCGGCACGATCAGAACGCCTGCCCCGCATCGGGAAAGCCCTTTGATATTCCGGTCCACCAACGCTAACTTCGGCCCCGGCGCAGGAGGCTTTCGCGTGTTGCAACGGGTGGGGCCTGGCGGGGCGATCGAGCTGGCGAGCGAACCGGAGTTCCGCCTCGGCGAACTGCGGGTCGATCCGGCGCGGCTGACGGTGACGCTGCATGGCCGCTCGGTTGCGATCGAGCCGCGCGTGATGATGGTGCTGGTGGTGCTGGCAAGCGCCGGAGGGCGGGTCGTCAGCCGCGACGAGCTGGTGCATCGCTGCTGGAACGGGCGGATCGTCGGCGACAATGCGTTGCAGCGGGTGGTCTCGCGCATCCGGCACCTGGCCGCGACACTGGGCGGCTTCGAAATCCAGACCATCGCCAAGGTGGGCTATTTCGTTCGGCCGATCCAGCAAGAAGCGCCGGCGGCGACGGTAGAAACGGCCAGGGTCGATGGCCCGTCACCGCCGGTCGGACCGGCAGCACCCGTCACTGGCGAAGCGCCGCATCCGCCGGTCCTGTCACGGCGCCTGCTCATCAGCGGGATTGCCACGGTGCTGGCGGGGGCAGCCGGCATTGCCGTGTGGCGCGGTGCCGCGTCGGACAACGCCGACGTGGAAGCTGCGCGACGGCTGATCGTGAAGGCCCGCGAGGCGGATCTCCTGTCACAACGGGACTCCAACAGCCAGGCCATTGCCTATCTGAAGCGGGCGACCGAGCTGGATCCGACGTCGGCGGAGGCCTGGGGCGATCTGGCCCTCGCCTACCGGCGTCGGATGGAGCAGAGCGACGAGCAGGAGCTTTCGGCGGTGGCGGAATGGACTCGTAGCGCGGCCACTCGCGCCCTTGCCATCGATCCGGGCAGCACCAGCGCCAAGATCGCGCTGGCCACCATTCCGCCCAACTTCCGTCGCTGGGCCGCCAATGAACGGGCCCTGCGCGCGCTGCAGGCAAGCGAGCCGTCGCATCCGGCGCTGGAGAGCGCCCTCGGCTGGCTGCTGTGCGACGTCGGCCGCTGGCAGGAGGCCATTGCCTGCTTCCGTCGCGCGCTTGCGTTCGAGCCCTTCCACCCGGGCAACCAGCTGATCCTCTCGTGGGCCTTGTGGGGCGGCGGGCAACTGGAAGAGGTGGAGCGGCTGCTGGAAAGCGCGCTCAACCTGTGGCCGCACAATCGCTCGATCTGGCAGACGCGGTTTGAATTCCTCGTGTTGACGGGAAGGGCCGAGGCGGCACTGGCCCTGGTCAACGATGAGAGTGCACGTCCAGTGGTCGATCGAGATCACGAGCCGGTGCCATTTGCGGCGCTGCACGATTTTGCACGGGCGATGCAGACCGGGGCAGCGGCTGACATCGAAGGCGCAGTCCGGCAGATGGCCAATGTGCGCGGCGCGATCGGCACCTATTCTGTCGTCACCTACCTGTGCGCGCTCGGCCGAATCGACGAGGCTCTCGCCTTTCTCGAGACTTACTTCTTCGGTAACGCCACGATTCCGCCCCCGGGCCCGCTCAGCCGCCGCAAGACGTCGATCCTGTTCTCGGCGAAGGGCGCGCCGCTGCGGGGGGATCCGCGCTACACGCGCCTGACCCGGCGCATCGGCCTCGATGACTACTGGCAGAAAACTGGAACGCGGCCGGACGCGCGCCTCGTGGAGGCCCTGCACTTCTGAGCTTCGTGGCGCTGCCCATGGAGGAGGCATCCAGCCCGTTGTGAGCGAGAAATCAAGCTTCGGTCAGCTATTCATCAGCTGGACGAGTGGCGGGATCACGCCTGCGATGGTCACCTCGTCACGTCAGGCGCGGCCATGGTGGTTCGCGCCGCGGACGGGGATTATCCAGGGAGTATCCAATGCGAATAAAAATACTTGCTACCGCTGCGCTTGCTGCATTGGCAGCGACTTTCACGACGCCCGCGACGGCCGCCATCACCGCCGAAAGCGATCCGGTCCTTTACTGGAACCAGACCATGGTCGGACTGGTCGCGGGATCGCCGCCGGCACAGACCCGGGTCTACGCGATGGTCAACATCGCAATGCACGATGCCGTGAACGCCGCGGTGGGCCGGCCGAACAACTCCTATCTGGGGCGCGTGGGCGCGAGCGGCGGGGACTCGCGGGCGGCCGCCTCGCAGGCGGCGCGCAATGTGCTGGTGGCGCTGGATCCGGCGAACACCGCGCAATATGACGCGGCGCTGGCGGCCAGTCTGGCGCTGGTGCCGGACGGCGTCGCCAAGACGGCGGGAATCGCCAATGGCACCGCGCATGCGGCGGCGATCCTGGCGAAGCGTGCGGCGGATGGATCGGCCGCTGCGTTTCCCCACGTGCCGGGTGCGGACCCGGGCGACTGGCGCCCGACGCCGCCGGGCTTCGCGCCAGGCGCCTTGCCGCACTGGGGGGGCGTGGACCCCTTCATGATGACCACGGGCGATCAGTTTCGCCCCGCGCCGCCACCAGCGCTCGACAGTGCGGAGTATGCCGCCGCCTACAACGAGGTGAAGGAGATCGGCGCGGTGGGCAGCGCCACGCGCACCGCCGACCAGACGGCGAGCGCATTGTTCTGGGATGCCGCAAACGGGTCGCCTTGGCTGCGGATCGGGCTGCTGGTGGGCGAGGACGAGGCGCTTGACACCCTCGGTTTTGCACGCAGCTATGCCCTGCTGACGACCAGCCTGGCCGATGCGTTGATCGCGGGCTTCGACGCGAAGTATGAATACGCGCTGTGGCGCCCGGTGACCGCCATTCAACTCGGCGACACCGACGGCAACGACGCAACCCTGGGCGATGCCGCCTGGCAATCGCTGTTCCCGGCGCCGGCCCACCCCTCCTATCTCTCGACCCATTCGGCGCTGTCGGGTGCGGGTGCGGGCGTGCTGATCGCGATGTTCGGCGACACGCAGGGTTTCGAGTTCTCGATCGGCGCCGACACCCGGGCGTTCACTGGGCTGCAGCAGGCGGCGCTGGACGGAGCCAACAGCCGGCTGTGGGGCGGCATCCACTTCGATTTCGACAATGAGGCGGGGTTGTGGACGGGAGATCAGATCGCGCAGTGGGCGCTCGCAGGGCGGGCGTTCAACGCCGTGCCGGAGCCAGCGACCTGGGCGATGCTGCTGCTAGGCCTGGGCGCGTCGGCTTGGTGACCCGGCGCCGGCGCGCTGCGGGATTGTCCCGACGATGACCATCGCCTGTTGATCCGTTACAGAGGGCCGGACATGGATGTCGGCCCGCCCCTCGCCTCGTGTGGTCTGCCCACGCGATCAAAGCCAAGTAGGGTTCAGCAAATGGTGGGCCCGCTGGGATTCGAACCCAGGACCAAGGGATTCACGTTGCCCCGGAGTTTCCCCCGGGCGTGGACTATCTCTTCACCCTCGGCTGCGACGCCGGTCGGGTGCGGGACGCTCTACGCCTGTCATCAAGGGCACTGCAGCCCTCAGGTAGTCTCTGCACCGTCCGGCGGTGCACCGCCGGCTTGGCTCAGGGTTGCCATCGGCAGTGCCGGAAGGTTTCCCTGAATTCATCCCGTCCACTCCACGGATTACGCCGTGGAGGCACCTTTCGATGAGTCCCCTGCACTAACCGCTGTGCTACAGGCCCACGCGCGGATTCTACTCACTCCGCCGGCTCCATGCGCAGCAGCCGTCCTTTCTTCTCATCGGTCAGCAGATAGATGAACCCGTCCGGGCCCTGCTCCACGTCGCGCACGCGCTGCTCCACGACGCCTTCGAGCAGGCGCTCCTCGCTGACGACGCGGTCGCCGTCCATCTCGAGCCGCGCGACCTGCTTGCTCGCGAGCCCGCCCACGAACGCGCTGCCGCGCCACTTCGGGAAACGATCGCCGGTGTAGAACATGAGGCCGCTCGTCGCGATGGACGGCACCCAGTGGTGCACCGGTGGCTCGATGCCGGGTGCCGTGGGCGAATCGCTGATCTTGCCGCCCGAGTACTCGATGCCGTAGCTGACGGTCGGCCAGCCGTAGTTGCGGCCGGCGAGCGTGCGATTCAGCTCGTCGCCGCCGCGCGGGCCGTGCTCGTGGGTCCACAGCTCGCCCGTCTTCGGGTGCAGCGCCGCGCCCTGCACGTTGCGGTGCCCGTAGGACCAGATCTCCGGCAGCGCGCCGGCACGATTCACGAACGGGTTGTCGGCCGGCACCTTGCCGTCGCGCTCGATGCGCACCACCTTGCCGAGGTGCGAGTCGAGCGTCTGCGCGCGGGCCCGCTCCGAGAAGCGGTCGCCGAGCGTGACGAACAGTCGCCCATCGCGCGCGAACACGAGCCGCGACCCGAAGTGATGGCCGCCCTTCACCGTCGGCTGCTGCCGGAAGATGACCTCGACGTCGGCGAGCCCGCCCTCGGTGAGCCGACCACGCGCCACCGCGGTGCCGCTGGCCCCTTCGCGCGGCTCCGCGAACGACAGGTACACGAGCCGGTTGGCGCCGAAGTCGGGGTCGAGCGCGACGTCGAGCAGGCCGCCCTGGTTGACGGCATGCACGACCGGCACGCCGGCGAGGGGCTCGCCCACCTTTCCGTCCGTCGCCACGATGCGCAGCCGGCCCGGACGCTCCGTGACGAGCGCCCGCCCGTCGGGCAGGAACGCGATGCCCCAGGGATGCTCGAGTCCCTCGGCCACGGTGACAAGGCGGACGGGTCCCTGCGCAGTCTTGGCGACGGGCGTATCGGCCTGCGCAAGGATCGGCGCGGTGAGCGCCAGCACGGAGGCGAGTAGCGTTACAGCACGATGCATTTTCGGAAGCTCCGGAAAGTGCGGACCATGATCTTCGCACGTACGCGAGTCCCGGAGTCGGTCGCAGGTCGAACCTGGGCAACCGGGCCACCGCGGCCGCGCTTCTGGCATAGTTGCGACGCATGAGCGACGCCGTCATCAGCCTGCTGATTCTCGCCGGCACGGTCGGCCTGTTCCTGCCGAACAGGCTGCCGGTCGAGTGGATCGCGGTGTCCTCGGCGCTTGCGCTGCACTTCACCGGCGTCCTGACGCTCGGCGAGGCGCTCGCAGGCTTCGGCGATCCCGCGGTGATCCTGATCGCCGCGCTGTTCGTCGTGAGCGAGGGGCTCGACGCCACCGGCGTCACGGCGTGGGTCGGCCAGGCGCTGGTCAACAAGTCGGGCGACAGCACCCGGCGCCTGCTCGTCCTCACGATGCTGCTGTCAGCCGGGCTCACGGCCTTGATCGGCCTGAACGGCACCGTCGCGGCCCTCCTTCCGATGGCCGTCGTCATGGCCATGCGGCGCTCCTTCCCACCCTCGCAGTTGCTGATGCCGCTCGCGTTCGCCGGCAGCGCCGGCGGGATGCTGCTGCTCACCGGCAGCCCGGTCAACGTAGTCATTTCGGAGGCCGCAGCTGAAGCGGGCTACGGCGAGTTCGGCTTCCTCGAGTTCGCGTGGGTCGGACTGCCGCTCGTGGCCGGCACGATCCTCATCGTGCTGTTCTTCGGCGCGCGACTGTTGCCCAGCCGCTTGAGCAGCACGCTCCCACCCGACCTGAGTCGTCACGCTCAGACGCTGATCGAGCACTACTCGCTCGACAACGTCTTCCATTTCCGGGTCAACGAGGGCTCGCCGCTGCTCGGCTCGCCGAGGGACCGATGGAGTCTCGCCGGTTACCCCGGCATCGACGTGATCACGGTGCTCGACGGGCAGACGCAACGACCCGTGTTCGAAGGTCCGGTCAACATCGACGACCGACTGACCGTCGTCGGAGATCCCGAGGTCGCGCGACGATACGCCGGCGACCTGGGCCTCCGGGAGGAGGCCTATCGCACCGCACGCGACATCGAGCGATCGCTGCTGGCGCGCAAGAACGGTGCGGCCGAGGTGGTGATACCGCCGCGGTCGCGATTCGTCGGCCAGGTCGTCCGGCCGGGTCACGTGATGGACGGCGACCTCATCGTGCTGGCGGTGCGCCGGCAAGGGCCGGGATCGCGGCCCCGAAGACACCGACCTGCAGGTCGGCGACGTCCTGCTGATCGAAGGTGACTGGGCCGTGCTGGAATCCCGCAGCGAGGAACGCGATCTGCTGGTCGTGGACTCGCCGAGGCTGGTGCGACGGCAGGCCGTGCCGCTCGCGGCGGGTTCGACGCCGGCCATCGTGATCCTGCTCGCGATGGTGCTGATGCTCGCCACCGGGATCGTGCCGCCCGTACTGGCCGCGCTGCTGGCTGCGGGCGCCATGCTGCTGTTCAAGGTCCTGACGGTGCAGCAGGCCTACCAGGGCGTCTCGTGGTCCACCGTGCTGCTGGTGGCCGGCATGATCCCGATGTCCACGGCCATCACCAAGTCCGGCGCCGGTGAGCTGGTCGCGACGAAGCTCGTCGCGGCGCTCGGCGATGCCGGCCCCACCGCACTGCTGACGGCGCTCTGCGTGCTGACGGCGATCTTCGGCCAGCTGATCAGCAACACCGCGACGGCCCTGGTCGTCATCCCGATCGCGGTGTCGGCCGCGGAGCAGATGGGCGTCTCCGCGCAGCCGATGCTGATGGGCGTCTGCGTCGCTGCGGCGGCAGCCTTCCTGACCCCGGTGGCGACGCCGGCCAACATGATGGTGATGGGTCCCGGCGACTACCGCTTCGGCGACTACTGGAAACTCGGCGCGCCGCTGATGGCGCTGTTCTTCGCGGTTGCTGTGCTCGTCGTGCCGATCATTTGGCCTTTCTGAGCCCCCTCGCGCGTCAGGACGCGATCCCGTTCAGCTCCGCCCAGCCCGTCCACATGATCTGGATGCCGATGCACAGCAGGATGAACGCCATCAGCCGGATCATCACCAGCGTGCCGACCTTGCCGAGCCGCGCGAGCACGGTGACCGAGTTCTTGAAGATCAGGTAGAGCGCGAGCGACACCAGCGCCGCGCCGCACGCGGCGACCAGCACGCCGAGCGCGTACATGGCGGGGTTGCGGGGAATCTGCGCGCCGAGGGCGATCGAGGCCGCGATGGTGCCCGGCCCGGTCGTGAGCGGGAACGTGATCGGGAAGAAGCTGCGCCGGACGATCTCGGACTCGGACAGCTTCGCCGCGTTCTCCGCTGCCACGGCATGCACGTCGTCGTCCTCGACGTGGTGCAGCATGTGCCACGCGGTGGCCGCCACCAGCAGCCCGCCGCCGATGCGCACGACCGGCAGCGAGATGCCGAACAGCGCCAGCACGTAGCTGCCGATCAGCATCGAGGCCACCAGCACGAACCACGCGTTGACCGCGACCTGACGCGCCAGACGCTTGGCGATGCTGCGGTTCGAGCCCACGGTCGCCGCGAACACCGGCGCGCTGCTGAGCGGGTTGATGATCGGCAGCAACGTGACCGGGACGAGGATGAGTCCCTGCAGGAACAGGCTGACGTACGAATTCATCCGACCTCCGCCAGCGCGGTGCGCTTGCCGGGCGCGATTGTATGCGATCCCACCAAAAGGAAAGGCGGGGTTGCCCCCGCCTTTGAGTTCAACGCCCCTGGCCGGGGACCTGTTCTTGTCGTTGTCGAGGGTCAGTCGTCGAGGTGCTCGCAGCGGCCGAACCGCGCGCCCGCGGCGATCTTGGTGCGCAGGCCGTTCGGGAAGCCGGTCTGGATCGAGTTGCCGCGCTCGCAGACGAACACCTGGCTCATGTTCACGATCCAGGAGAACGATGCGCCCACCATGCCGCCCACGACCTCGCGTCCGGTGCCGCTGATCGAGATGGGATTCGAGAACGGCACGTTCTCCGCCTCGACCACGCCCTGCTTGTGGAAGAAGTCCTTCCAGGTCATCCAGCCGATTCCCTCGATCCACAGCGCACCCTCGAAGCCGGTGAAGAACGATCCGGTCCTGCCGATGAGGATCGAGCCGTCGTCGCTCATGTCGAAGACGTCGACGGGCGGCAGGCCGACGGCCGCCTCGATTTCCTCGCCGGTCATCTCCGCGCAGAGGTCGCCGCCGAACCAGCTCACGTAGGGCACGTCCCGGCACCACTTGAGCGAACCGATCGGCGTGAGTCCCTTCGCGTAGTCCCAGAGGGCCACGCCCTTGCCCTGGTAGGTGTTCTGATCCACCAGGTCGATGGCCACCCGGTGCCCATCGGCGCTCACCGCGTTCACCGACGAGCTGGCGCCGTAGCGCTCGGTCAGGTTGATGGCCTTGCCTTCCTTCACCCATGCCAGGGCGTACTGGAAATTCGAGGTACCGAGCACCACTTCGCCGTTACCGGAGATCGCGTGGGCGCGCACCCACGGCAGCTCGTCCATGGGCAGCGTCGACGTGTTGAGCTCGCGCATGCCGCGCTTCGCATCCCAGATGAAGGGCACGATCTCGCTCTTGTAGGGGCTCTGGCACTGCCCGTCGCCGTCACGATCGACGTAGGCGGTGCCGACGGCCTTCTGCCCGGTATCGTCCACCGCCCAGCCGTAGGTGCTGTCCTCGCCGCTCATGCTGCTGCCACCGCAGGTGTCGCCCTTCTTCGCGACGTCGCCGAGCGACACCACCGCGCCGTTCGACGAGCGCAGCGCGGCCTGGGCGATGCCGTTGCGGTTCGCGTCGTACTGCACGGTCATCCACTGGCCGTTGCGGGTCATGGCGGAATTGTTCGCCACCAGCTCGGGCGGCAGGATCTCGAAGCCCTGGCTCAGGTTCCACATGAACGCCGTGGTCTCGAACTGACCGGCCGCGCTGCGGCCGTTCTTCGCGAGGTCCGTCAGGTAGGCGGACACGACCGGCGTGAACTGCACGCCCTGCATGTAGCCGTTGAACGTGATGTCGGCCGTCTTCGCGACGCCCGCCTGTGCGCGGATCTTCGTGGCGTTGCACGGCCGGTCGGTCGCCGGGTTGTTGCTCTCGGCCGCATCCCAGTACTCGCCCTGCGAGATCATCATGGTCGGCTCCGTCGGGTAGCCACCCGCGTAGATCTCCTCGATGTAGACCACGTACTCGGCGCCCGGCGTCAGGTTGCGGATCGTGTAGCGGCCATCGGGACCGACCAGCCCTTGCGTCTGGTCGCCGGTCATCGCCGACACGGCGTCGTGCAGCGGATTGGCCACGTTGCGCGCGATGACGTTGATACCGCTGTAGGGTGTCCGGCCGTCCTTCAGCCGCAGCGTGCCCGTGATCGAGCCGCGACCGGTCAGGTAGGCCGGGGTCGGATACAGGTTGGAGATCGCCGCGACGTCGTCCGCGTGCGTGATCGTGCTCTGCGCCTGCGCGGCGAGCCCCGAATTGTCGATGAACGGATACATCGTCTCGAGGATCGTCGGGTCGGCCCGGTTGACGCTCTCGTCATACCAGTTCCAGGCGTACACCGGATCCACGCAACCCGGCACGCCGGGGTAGCGGCGGTTGCCGTCGAAGGGATAGCTCGAGTACACGATCGGCCCGTTCACCTGCGAGTGCGACAGGTTGATGGCGTGGCCGAACTCGTGCGTGAACACGCCGGCGATGAAGTCGCCGTTGACGTCGGTGTCGTACACCAGCCAGCCGTTCAGCAGCGCGGTCGCCTCGGTGATCTTGCCGTTCGCATCGGCGATCTCCGGGAACGCGATGCCGAGCACCGCGTAGCGCGACACGCCGAAGTACTCCTCGAGGATCGAGCCGTCGGTGTCGTACAGCACCCAGAGACCGTAGCCGTTCTCGACGCCGTAGAACTGGTTCGCGTTGGCGCCCGTGACGTCCGCGATGCCGGTCTTGCCCGCGATCGTGCCCTTCACGCCCAGGTCGAGCGTCGCCGTTCCGACGTTGCTCCACTGGCCGAGCGCGAACTGCGTGATCTCGTTCGCGCGCGCGATCGTGATGAACGGCGTGACGCCGTCGTAGCCGTAGGTGAATGCACCGCCGCCGTCGGTCCAGGCGGGAATCGGGCCCTTGCTCGTGTCCCATACGTAGGGACGCGGCGGACTGGTGTCGGTCATGTAGAGCGGACCGGCGGCCTGGGCAGCGCCGCAGGCAAAGATGAGGCCGATAGCGGCCCTGAAAACGAAGGACTTCATCAGCGCATCTCCCCGGTCTGGATCCAGTTGCCGGTCACGGCACGGCCGACGAGGCCGACGAACGTGGCGGCATCCACCGCGCCGTCGCTCTTGAGCATCGCGCGTTCCTTGTCGCTCAGGAGTCCCTCCTGGATCTTCACGCCCTCGAACAGGCCCCGGTTGTTGAACTCGTTCGTGACCCGGCCGTTCAGCATGTTGAGCTTGCCCTGCGCGAGTCCCGCCGTGGTCTGCAGGCCGGTCCGCGAGGCGGGCTTGTACATGAAGGCGATCACCTGTTCGCCCTGCCGCCATTGCGGGAAGCCTTCCGGCGTCACTGCCACGAGCGTCTTGCCGTTCGACAGCTTGCGCGGCTCGAGCAGGCCGAACTGCCGGAACGTGTACTTCGCGCCGCCGCGCAGTTCGCCCTTGGCGCTGTCGCTGACGGAGATGGTGATCTCGGTGTACGGCATGCCGTTCGCGGCGACGCCGTCGGTCACGCGGGTGACCTTGCCCGCGATGATGCTCTGCGAGTCGGCGATCAGCTGCGTGAGGTTCTGCGGCTTGAGCTTGGTGGCATGGGCGGCCGGTCCGGCCAGGAGCGCGAGCGCCGCAGCGAGGGCTACGGGCAGGCGCAGGGTCAATGGCGTGTGTCTGGGCACGAAATCGTCTCCGTCGCGGGTTGTCAGGCAGCACGCCGCGACGAGTCGCGGCGACTGGCGTTGGGTGGCGGCGGAAGATGGCGTCAACGGCGGTCGATCGCCATAGGGGAATGCCTGAATTCGACGCAAGCGGCCTCGAAATCAGGGAATCCCTGAGGGCAAGGTCGCGCGGGCGCGCTGCTCTGAGTCAGCTCGCCTCGGGCGGCAGCAGCCCGTGACGGATCGCGAAGCGCACCAGGCCGGGCACATCGAAGATGCCGAGCCGCTGCATCAGCTGGGCCCGGTGTGTTTCCACCGTCTTGACGCTCAGGAACAGGCGCTCGGCGATCTGCCGCGTGCCCTGGCCTTCTGTGACCAGTTGCAGGATCTGCCGCTGCCGTGGCGTGAGCGCGTCCAGTCCCGAGGGCCTTTGGCCGGCGTGCTGCTCGTGCTGGTGGACGAGGTCCGCGTCGATTGCGCGGCACAGGTAGCGGCGCCCCGCACAGATCTCGTCGATCGCCGCGGACAACTCGTCGAACGCGGAATCCTTGTTGAGGTAACCCGACGCTCCGGCGGCGAACGCCCTTGCGGCGTACTCGGGGGACGCGTGCATCGAGATCATGAGCACCCGCGTCGGCACGCCGAGCCGGGCGATGCGTGCCGCCGCCTCGAGGCCATTCAATCCCGGCAGCGTCACGTCGAGCAGGATCACGTCCGGCGGGTCACGCCGCACCAGCTCGACAGCCTCGAGGCCGTCGCCGGTTTCCCCGACGACTTCAACGCCGGGCAGGCTCTCCAGCAGCGCACGTATGCCTGCGCGCACCAGCGCATGGTCGTCAGCCATGAGGATCCTGCGATGGGTGGTCATGGTGGTCACCGGTTCGGACCTCCCGTGTCGGGTGTCGGTCGCGGGAAAGGAATGCGCACGGCGATGTGGCTGCCGGCGCCGGGCCGCGATTCGAGGTCGATCGTACCGCCGGCGTTGCGCACCCGCTCCGTCATGCCGAGCAGCCCGAGGTGCTCGCCGCGCCGGATGCGCCGGCCCACGACCTCGGGATCGAAGCCGACGCCGTCGTCCGCAATCACGACGCGCAGTGCGTCGGGCTCATCGCGCAGCACGACCCGGATCATCGCGGCATCCGCGTGACGAAGTGCGTTGTTGACCGCCTCCTGGACGATTCGAAACACGGTCGTGTTGAGGTCGGGCGGTGAATTGGCGACGCCCGGCGCGGCCTCGAACTCGATGTGCACGTCGGATCGCTTGGCCAGGGCCTTCAGGTGGTCCTCGAGGGCCGGCACGAGGCCGGCCTCGTCCAGCAGCGGCGGCCGCAGGCCCCGTGCGATGTCGCGGGCCTGGCGGATCATCCTGTCCACCATCCCCACCGAGTCATCCAGGCGCTGCACGACCGCAGGATCCCTCGCCCTACTGCGCAGCATCTGCAGGTTGATCTTCGCGGCCGTGAGCGTCTGGCCGAATTCGTCGTGCAGCTCGCGCGAGATCCGGGTGCGCGCCTCTTCTTCCGCCGACTCGAGACGGCTGGTCAGCTGCCGCAACCCCGCCGACGCCTCCTCCAGCTCGCGCTGGCTCCGGTTCGCACGATCGAGCGCATCCTGGCGCTGCCGCTCCAGCAGCACGAGTTCGGCATTGCGTCGGCGCAGGCCGCGCAGCCGCAGCAGGTGCAGCGCGGCGAGCAGCAGCACGGTGGTCGCGAGCGCGACCGCACGGAACCACCCGGTCTTCCACAGCGGGGGCACCACGTCGAAGACCAGGGGCGGACACGAGCTCCACTGGCCGAAGGCGTCGCGCCCGCGCACCTCGAAGTGGTAGCGACCCGGGTCCAGACCCGCAACGGTCATGAGGCGACTCTGGCCGAGCGGCGTCCAGGGGCCTTCGTTGAGGCGGTAGGCATACTCGTGACTCGACTCGACGAGGTCGAGGACCGCGAACTTCAGGGCGAGGTCCTCACCGGAGCGAAGTTCGAATCCCTCGGCCAGATCGGCGGGCGCCAGCGCGACGCGATCGCTGCCCGCCAGCTTTTGGACCGCGGTGATCCGCACCGGCGCCGGCGATCGGCCCGGCATCGGGCTGCCCTTCCTGATGCTGACCAGTCCCTCGCTGGACCCGAAGTACAGGTAGTCGGTATCCGCCGAGGAGGCGCCTGGATTGAAGGTACCGGCCGGCAGGCCGGCCGCTACGACCAGGTTGGCGACGCGACCCGTCTTCGGATCGAGGCGCGAGAGACCCCTGCGCGTGCCGAGCCAGAGCGAGCCGTCAGAGTCCTGCTCGACGGACATGATCGCGTTGCCGAGCAGACCGTCCTCCTCGCCCCAGCGCTCGAACCGGACGCCTTCCCGTCCTGCGTCCGTGCTCAAGCGGAACAGCCCGTCGCCGTCCGTCGCAACCCAGAGCGCCCCGGCAGGGTCCTGGCGCAGTGCGGTGACGTGCTGGCGGCCCATGCCTTCTCTGCCGCGGGCCGGCTCCGCGAGCAGATCACAAGACCACGGCCTGATTCGGCAGAGCCTCAATCCTTCGACCCGCGTACCGACCCAGAGCCGGTCATCGGAGGCCAGGGCGAGCGCCGTCACGTAGTCGTCACCACGCTGGGCGCGCGGATTCGAGTCATCCGAGTAGCGGGTGTACCGTCCGGTGCCGGGGTCACGCAGCATGAGTCCGCCGCGGCTCGCGCCGACCCAGAGGCCGCGCCGCCCGGCGGGCAGCAATGCCCGGATGTAGCCTTGACCGAGGCCCGTGGCGTCATCGACCGCAGGCGGGTGGTCACCGACCCTGCCACCATCGAGGCCGAACCGGTACACGCCCATGGTCGTGCCCGCGAAATGCTCCCCGTCCTCGGTGATCGCGAGACTCAGCACGTTGGTCGAGCTGATCGGATCCGAAGCGGCGCGCGCCGAGGCGATGACCTTGCCGGTGTTGACGTCCACACGCTCGGGGCCCTGTCCGCCTACCCATGGCTGGCCGGCCGACGTCGTGCCGAGCACCGCGGCGACGCTTTTGCTTCGCAGTCCGCTGCCGTCGGCCGAGCGGGTGAGCAGGCGCACGCCGGGGTCCTCGAGGGACGCGCGGTAGATGCCCGAACCCCAGGTGCCGACGATCACGCTGTCGCGGTTCGACGCGAGACTGAGCGTCTTCAGCGTAGAGAGTCCGTAGCCGACCGACGATGGCGCGAGCCCGGCGACGGAGGGCCAGTCGCCCGCAGGCTGCTCGGCAACCATCAGGCCATGCGTCAGCGTCCCGATCCACAGCCGGCCGAGCCGATCCACGTGCAGCGCCGCGATGATCGGCTCAGGACCGGCATCGCGCGCGAGTTTTACGAGTCGCGCCTCGCGCCGCAGCGGATCGAGCAGCAGCAGCCCCTCGCGGGTACCCACCCACAGGCGCCCGTCGCGCGCTTCCTGGATGGAAAACACCGAATCGAGGCCGGGCGATCCGCCGGTGAGCTGCGAGAGCGAATAGGTCTCGAACTCCCTGCGCTCCGCATCCCAGCGCTCGACCCCTGCGCCGTGGGTCGCGATCCACATTCGTCCCTGCGAATCGCGATGCAGCCGGGAAACACGGTGGCGACCGAGGACGGGAGCGGGCTCCGGCACGTAGTGATGGCGGGTGAAGCCCCCGAGGTCGGCGTCGAGGCGATTGAGGCCGTTCCGCGTGGCCACCCACAGCCTGCCCTCGCCGTCCTGGGCGATGTCGAGTACCGCGGGATCGCTGAGCGAGCGAGGGTCGGCTGGATCGTGCCGGAACTGCTTGAAGCGACCCGTGCCCGGATCGCGACGGTTGAGGCCACCGGCGTGCGTGCCTACCCATAGCGCACCGTCCTCCGCCTCGTACAGCGCGCGAGCCTCGAGGTCGCTGAGGCTGCCGGGATCCGCCGGATCGGGCAGGAATGCAGTGGCCTCGTAGCCGTCGTAGCTGAACAACCCCTCACGCGAGCCGACCCACAGGAGCCCGTCGCGGTCGATCAGCATCGCATGGACGACGGAGGCGGTCAGGCCGCGTCCCACACCGAATTCAACGAACCGCTGTTCGGCGACTGCGGGCTGCAGCAGTGTTGCCAACAGCAGTCCCGCCACCCGCCACCGCACGGAGCCCACCGTCGCTCAGTCCGCGAACTCGAACTTCAGGTCCATCACGCGAAGCTGCTCGTAGAGCCGCCGCTCGCGCTTCAGCGGCCAGTGCTGGTAGAGCAGCGCGTCGAGCGGGTACCACAGCGCGACCCAGCCCGCGATGATCAGGCCCTCGTCGAGGAAGCGGGCCACGATGTCGGGCAGGAACTTCGGCTCGCCGAGAACACGTGACCCGAGCATGCACAGCGCCAGGAACAGCACGCCGCGCCAGAGCGTGGCGAGACCCTCCTGCCGCAAGCTCGCGATGTCGTTCGCGATCTGACCGATGCGGTGATCGCAGTACTGCTGCAGGCCCGAGCGCATCCGCGCCTCCAGGTCGGGCGTGCGCGCCGCCGCGGGCAGTCGCAGCGTCGCGCGCACTGGCCGGTCCGGCCGCGGCCGGATGCGGTTGAGGATGCGCTCGAGCCCCGGCTCCGCGTACGGCTGGCCGCCGATCGGATCGAGCTCGGCCGGGTGGAACAGCTCGCGTGGGTCGGCGAGGTCGAGGTGGATGTCGTGAGTGCTCGTGTCGGACATCGGTGACGAATCTCCAGCCTAGGGTGCAATCAAGGTGACGCCGAAAGCGATCGCGGTGAGCAGCAGGGCCAGCGTCGCCGCGGGCCAGGCGCGGATGACCGTATCGAACCGGTCGTAACCCGTGCCACCGGCCAGCACCGCGCGCGAGGCGTGGTCGATCAACTCGGCGATGTCGCCTTGTGGGACCTTCGGCAGTCGCTCCGCCCAGCCCCGCAGCGCGAACGCCAGGGCGGCGCCGAGCGCGACGGGCCACAGCGAGGCCCACAGCGCCTTGGGCGCGATTGCCGCGACCGTGGGGCCGAGCCCGGTCATCGGATGCAGCAGCCACGGCAGCACGAGCGCCGCGGCAGCCATCGCGAGCCATGGTGTCGTCAGTCCCCGTGACGCCGTCGCCTGCGGGTCCTCGCTTCCGTAGCTCGCGAGCCGGCTGAAGAAGTGCAGCATCAGCAACGTCGTGCCGACCGCCGAGGCCGCCGCGAGCCAGCCGACGACGCCGATGTCGAGTTGATCCTTCACCGCGTACTTGGCGATCGCGCCGCCGGTGAACGGCAGGCCGCCGAGCCCGAGGCACAGCAGCATCGCCGGGACCAGCACCACCGCGCGGCGCCCGGCGCCGCTCGCGGCGATCACGCCCACCGACAGGAACAGCGCGCCCTTCACCAGCACGTGGTGCGAGGCATAGAACGCCGCGGCGATCCCCGCGGTCGCATCGCCCGCCGCGAGTCCCATGCCGAGCACGGCGACGACGACACCCATCTGGCTCACGCTCGAGTACGCCAGCACCGCCTTGGGATGGCGTTGCGTCAGGCCGATCGCGACCGCGTAGAACGCCGTCACGAAGCCCGCCGCCGTGAGCACGAAGCCCCAGTCGGGCATCGCCTCCGACAGCGGCAGGAAGCGGATGAGCCCGATGATGCCGACCTTGACCACGGCGCCGCTCAGCACGCTCGAGGCCGGCACGGGCGCGGCCGCGTGCGCGAGCGGCATCCACACGTGCATCGGCACGAGTCCGGCCTTGGTGCCGAAGCCTGCGACGAGCAGCGCCATGATCAGGTTGCGCTCGGGCGAATCCGCGAGTGCCGCGGCGGCATCGCTCAGGCGCAGGCTGTCGCCCGGGATCTCGCCGGCCAGCATCACGAGCCCGACCAGCAGCACGGACTCGGCGAGCAGCGCGAGCACGAGGTAGATCGAACCCGAGCGCCACGCCTGCGCGGTCTCGTCGTGGATCACGAGGCCGCTCGCGCCCAGCGTCAGCATCGCGAGCATCGCGTACAGGCTCACGAGGTCGCCGGCGACGAACACGCCGAGGCAGCCCGTGCACGCCATCAGCCAGCAGGCGACGAAGCGGCCGGCGTTCGGCGTGTCGCGCATGTAGGTCGCGGCATAGCCGCCGGCGGCGCTCCACAGCAGCGCGGCGACGCCGAGCAGCAGGGCGCCCGGACGGTCGAGTTCGAAGACGAGTCGCAGGCGGCCGGCACCGATCTCGAGCGCCGGCGCGTGCAGCGCGAACACCGCCGCTGCGAGCGCCGGCAGCGGCGCGAGCACGAGCAGTCGCGGCATGGCGCGGCGCAGTGCGCCCGACAGGCACGCCAGCAGCAGCGCGAGCGGCAGGCCCCAGGTCGCACCGAGCAGCAGCGTGGCGGTGGGACCGCTCATGGCCCGACCTCCGCGACAGTGGCGGCAACGCCCGAGGTACCGAAGGTCGGCAGCTCGACCGGCCCGAGCGCCAGCAGGCCGAGCAGCACGGCGCAGAGCGACATCGCCAGCGCGATCGCCTCGCGGGAGCGGGCCACCGGCTTGAGCGGCACCACCGGCTCCGCCGTGCTGCCCATCGCGCGAATCAACACCAGCATCACGTAGCCGCCCGTCAGCAACCCGCCCACGACCAGCACCGTCGCCCACCACCACTGGCCGGTGCTGACCGCCGCCGAGAGCAGCAGCCACTTCGCGACGAAGCCGCCGCTCGGCGGCAGGCCGACCAGCGAGACCCCGGCAAGGCCGAATGCGATCAGGCTCATGGGCAGCGCCCGGCCGACCCCCGCGAGATCCGCGACGCGGTCATGCCCGAGCGAGCTGGCGATCAGGCCCGCGGCCATGAACATGCCCAGCCTTCGCGAAGGCGTGCGACACCGTCTGCAGCACGCCGCCCGTGAGCGCGACGCCGCCCTGCAGCTGCGCGGTCGCCGGGTCGTAGGCGAGCGGGAACATCAGGAACAGGTAGCCGATCTGCGCCACGGTCGAGTAGGCGATCAGGAGCTTGAGGCGCTCCTGGCGCAGCGCCAGCACGCTGCCGTAGAGGATCGCCGCCGCGCCGAGCGCAGCGATCAGCTGCGTGGCGGACACGCTCCACAGCGCGGGCATCACCTCGAACCACACCCGGACGAGCAGGATGAACGAACCCTTGACCACCAGCGCCGACAGGATCGCGCTCGCGGCCGGTGGCGCGCCGGCGTGCGCCGGCGGCAGCCACAGGTGCAGCGGGAACAGCGCCGTCTTCGCGAGCAGTCCGGCCGTCATCAGCGCAGCGGCCACCCAGGCCGCCGGCTCCGGTTGCACGCGCGACGCGAGCAGCGTGATGTCGAGCGTGCCGTACGCGCCGTAGAGCAGCACGGCGCCGAGCAGGTACAGCACCGACCCGAGCAGTGCGAAAACCAGGTAACGCAGCGCCGCGGACAGCGTGGCCGCGCGACCGTCGAGGCAGACCAGCGGGACCGCCGCGAACGTGAGCAACTCGAGCGCGACGTACAGGTTGAACAGGTCGTGTCCCGTGACGACCAGGTTCATTGCGCCCCAGACCGCGATCAGCAGCGTCC
Organism: uncultured Gammaproteobacteria bacterium; assembly: GCA_963754125.1. Lineage (GTDB taxonomy): Bacteria > Pseudomonadota > Gammaproteobacteria > Steroidobacterales > Steroidobacteraceae > RPQJ01. The sequence continues at coordinate 72,868 of CAVWEX010000002.1, read as the reverse complement.
AGAACACCAGCGAGGTGCGGGTCTCGGGCTCGCCCGGCTTCGGACCGAAATCGGCGTAGGCGAAGAGTCCCGCGCCGCTGATCACGACTGCGGTCGTGAGCATCATCACGGCCGACAGCGCATCGGCACGCAACGCGATGCCGAGCGGCGGCGCCCAGCCGCCGACCAGGTAGACGAGTGCATCGCCCTCCGGCAGCACGCGAGCCGCAATGGCCACCGACGACCGCGAGTCCGACCGGCATCGAGGCGATCGCGATGCGGGCCGCGTACCGGCCACCTCCGGCGATCGTGAGCAGGACGGCGATCACCGGCCAGACGAGCGCAGCAATCAACCACGCGCCACCCGGCGTCGTCATCGCGACGTTGGCGATGTCCGGCTCCGCAATCACGACTCGCGGCGCCCGGGTGGCGCGCCGACAGGCGCCGTCGGGTCGAGCGTGGCCTCGCCGGTTTCCTTGAAGAGCCGCAGCAGCAGCGCCACCGCGAGCGCCGTCGCGGCGAACGCGACCACGATCGCGGTGATCACGAGCGCCTGCGGCACGGGATCGCCGCCGACCGCGTTCCACGCACCACGCCGCGCGATCGTGCCGAACAGCAGGAAGATGCCGCTGCCGAGCAGGTTGAAGGCGATCAGCTTGCGCAGCGGCTGCGGATGCGTCAGCGCGCCGTAGAGCCCGAGGCCGATCAGGACCGCGCCGCAGAGGCCGAACAGCGTGACCGTGCTCATGACGAGACCGCCGCCCGCTCCGGCGGGCCCGCCACCAGCAGCCCGAGCGCCAATGCGATCGTGAGCAGCATCGGCACCTCGATGAGCAGGATCAGCGGTTTGGCGTACGCGACCGGGTAGGCCAGGAACGCGCCGGCCGTCAGCATTCCGGCGAGCCCGATCGCGAGAAACACCACCGGACCCGACACGAGGGCGAGCCGCAGCCAGCGCTCGCGAATGGCCGGCGCGTCGCGCACGCCCGCCATCATGACCACGAGCCACATCGCGGCGAGCACCGTGCCGCCCTGGAACGCCCCGCCGGGATAGTCGGCGCCGGTCCACATCAGGTGGATGCCGAGCAGTACGCCGAACGGCGGCAGCGTGCGTGCGAAGAACGGCAGCACGCCGTCGGCCGGCAGGCGGTGATCCAGCCCCGGGTGGCCGCCCCAGTAACGGTCCGGTGCGAGCGACCACACGCCGATCAGCGCGAGCACCAGCACGACCTTCTCGAGCAGCGTGTCGAGCGCGCGGAAGGCCATCAGCACGCCCGTCACGGGATTGCCGACTCCCGTTGCGGGCAGCGCGGCGACCGCCTCCGGCGCGAGGGTCGGTGCCGCATCGGGCAGCGTCAGCACGACGGCCGCGATCGCCACCGTGACGAGCGCGCAGCACACGGCCGCCACGATGCGCAGCGGCGTGCCCGGGCCGGCACCCGATCGCGCCTCGGTCACACGCAGCGTGGACGCGGCGCTCAGCAGCAGCACGCCGGTGAGCCCGCTGCCGATGGCCGCCTCGGTCAACGCCACGTCGATCGCCGCAAGCTGCACCCACACCAGCGCGAGCAGCAGTCCGTAGCTCACGTATCCCACCGACGCTGCGAATGCGCTGCGCGCCGCGATCGTCCACGCTGCGGCGCCGAGCACCAGCACCGCAAGCGTGGCCTCGAGCACGTAGGTGAGACTCACCGCCGCGGCTCCGCCCGGCGCGCAACGCGCGCCATCACCTGGCCGACGGTCGAGCCGGCCAGCAGCACCAGCATCCACACCAGCAGCAGCTTCAGCGCGGCGAACAGGCCGCCGGCCTGCGGCAACAGGCCGATCACGATCAGGCCGAGTCCGACGTTGTCCGCCTTGGTGAGCGCGTGCAGGCGCGAGAGCGTGTCGGGGAAGCGCAGCAGTCCGACCACGCCGGCGAGGAAAAAGAACGCGCCCGCCGACACGGCGATGATCGTGAACAGGTCGAGCACGGCGCTCAACGCCCGCCGCCCTCCCGCACGTCCTCATCCTGCGCCGCCGTGACGCTCTTCACGAAGGCGACGGACGCGAACGCTGCGAGCATCGCGAGCGTGAGTGCCACGTCGACGGCAGCGGGCAGGTCGCGCGCCACGCTCACGAGCAGCAGGCTCGCGATCCCGCCCGTGCCGAGCAGCTGCGCGGCCATGACGCGATCGGCGTTCCCCGGCCCGTAGAGGATGCGTGCGAGCCCCACCACCACGGTGATCATCACGAAGCCGGCACGTCGCGACGAGGAACTCCGGGCTCATGTCGGCGAGCGTCCGGTCCCGGCGCCAGGCACGGCGCCCGCGCTGCCGAGCGCACCACCCAGCGCCTGCACCAGCAGGGCCTCCTCCTGCTCGAGCTGCCGGACCACCGGCTGGTCCACGTCGAGGCAGTGGTAGATCAGCCCTCCCGAATCGTCCGTGCCGGCAGGCAGCGTGCCGGGCATCAGGCTCGTCACGGACATGAACAGGTTACGTGCCGCGCAGGGCGGCAACCCGACCGGATAGACGACGTAGCCGAGCTTCAGTGGCAGCGACGGGCTGAAGGCGCGTCGTGCAATGTCCAGACCCGCGACCACGGATCCCCAGACGAAGCGGACGAACAGCCGCAACAACGCGAGCGGTCGCACGTGGGCGCTGCCGGGGTCCGGTGGCATCAGCCGCAGGCTGGCCCAGGTGGCGAGCAGCGCGGCGCCGATGCCGGGCACGACGTTCGGCGAGACCCCCTCCGACCATGATCATCCAGATCACGAAGTAGGCGACGCTGCGGACGAGGATCGTGCGCCACGAGCGGTTTGAGGATGTTTGGCTCATGGGTTCGACACCGACACGGATGGTAGCAGCAGTCCAGCGGACGGGCGTTCAGGGATTCCCTGAGGCGACCGGCCGGTCTCCCGCGCGTGCGAAGAAGCGCTGCGCGCCCGCGTGCATCGGGATCGTGATGCCGGTGCGGGCCCGTTCCTTCGACAGGCGCGCGGCCAGCACGCCGCCGCGGTCCGCCGCCGCGGCGTACAGGTACTCGAGCACGGCCTCGACCGTGGCATCCGCGACGTCGCTGTGCGCGACCAGCAACGCCGTCGCCGCCACCGTCTGCACGGCCGCCGCCTGCCCCGCATAGGTGCGTGCCGGGATGCCGAGCGGCACGAGCCCGGGCAGTTCCGCACCGATCCGCGCCGCCTGCTCGGGGTCGAGCCCGACCAGTCGCAGCGGCGTCGTGCGCAGTGTCTCCTGCAACTGCTGCCACGGCGCCGAGGTGACCTCGATCACCGCGTCGAGCTCGCCGGCCGCGAGCCTCGCCAGCGCATGCGCCGGATCGGCGTAATCGACGCGCAGGAGCCCGGCAGGATCGACCCCGGCGTAGGCGAGCAGGCGCAGGGCCGTGTGCCGCGAGCCCGACTGCGGGCTGCCGAGCGCCACGCGGCGGCCGGCGAGATCCGCGACGTCCCGGATGTCCGAGTCCGCGCGGACGACGATGTGCACCGGCTCCGGGAAGAGACTCGCCGCCGCGCGCAGGTGGCTCATGGGACCGGTCTCGGCGAAGACGCCCTGCCCGGTCACGGCGGCCGCGGCGACGTCGCTCTGCATGACACCGACGCGCGCCCGCTGCGATTCGATCAGGAAGGCGTTCGCCACGCTGCCCTCGGTCGCCACGACCTGCACGCCGGCCGACGTCGCCAGGCCGCGCGTCACCGAGGTGAGGAATCGCCAGTACTCGCCGCCCATCGGCCCGGCCGCGACCGCGACGCCCTCGTGCTCGCGCTGCAGCCGCAGGTTGATGTTGCGCAGCGCACGGTCGATTTCCTCGGTGATGATCTCGCGGTCCGCGCCGCGCGTGGCAGGCGACTGCATCACGAGCTTGGCGAGGCGCTGCACGAGTTCGTCGGCGCCGGGCGTGCCGCTCGGGGTCGCCTCCGCGTCCGCCGTCGCCGCCTGCAGTGCATCGTCGCTGACCACCCAGCCGTCGTCGGTCTTGCGATAGACCAGCGAGCCGTGACTGCGGAATTCGGCACCGGGCGCGTGGCTGCCCGGCCCGAGCCCGAAGATGCCCTGGTCGGTCGCGCCGAGCGCGCTCGCGATCAGCGTCGGGTTCAGCGACTCCCAGTCCGAGGGGTCATAGGTCGCGACGAAGCGCAGCACGGCATTGAAATAGACGATGACCTGCGGCGAACCGTCGGCCGCGGCGCGAAACGGCGCGCTGCCCTGGCGGCGCAGCGTCGCCACCTCGACCTGCGGCTGGCCGAAGACGGCGTCGAGCCGCGCCTGCACGTCACCGGCGAGCGCGTCGTCGTCCGGCCCGCGCGCGCAGCCGGCCAGCAGGACGAGAAGCAGGAGCAGGGCGATGCGGGACAGGGCCTGCACGGCTCAGAACCCCAGCATCGGCAGTGCGAAGAACGCCTGCAGCACGAGCGCGTTGGCGATGTCGGCGAAGAACGCACCCACGATCGGGATCAGCAGGAACGCCATCGGCGAGGGCCCGTGCCGCTCGGTCAGCGTCTGCATCACGGACATGCCGACGGCCGTGGTGGCGAGCCCCGCGGCGACCTGACCGCCGCTGATCACCGCGGCGTCGTAGTCGCCGCCCATCACCCGCGAAGTGACGAAGTAGGCGAAGGCCGCCGTGGCCGCGGAGTTGACGACCACGATCAGCAACAGCGGACCGGCCAGCGTGGCGAGGTCGAGCACCCGCATGGACATCAGCGCCATGATCAGGAACAGCGACAGCGACACGCTGCCGACCGCCTGCACGGCGCTGTCGTTGACGCCCTTGAGCCCGAGCAGGCTGCCGGCATTGCGGATCACCATGCCGATCAGCAGCGCCCAGAGGAAGCTCGGCAGCAGCAGTCCGGTGTCGCGCATGAGTTCCTGCATGAAGCGCGCCCCGGCGATGCAGGCGAGGCACACCAGCAGCACGAACAACAGCTGCTCGGCCGTGATCGGCGCCGCCACCGCCGCCGGCTGCGGCGACGCCCCGGCGGTCGTCGCCTTCCCTGCGCTCGCGACGCGCTCGCCGGCGCGGCGCATCACCCGCTCGGCAACCGGCCCCGCCAGCAGGCTGCCGAGGATGAGGCCCGCCGTGGCCGCCGCCATGCCGAGCTCGAGCGCGCCCTGCAGGTTGCGGGTCTCGGCGAAGCTGGTCGCGTAAGCCGCGGCCGTGCCGTGGCCGCCGATCAGGGAAATCGACCCGCCGAGCAGGCCGACCAGCGGATGCAGGTCGAGCGCACGCGCCATCGCGAGGCCGATCACGCCCTGCAGGATCATCACGGCGACGAACAGCCCGATCAGGATCACCAGCTTCCAGCCGCCCCGCGCCAGCGAGCGCACGTCGGCGCCGAGCCCGAGCGTGGCGAAGAAGGCGAGCAGCAGCGGGTCGCGCGGCGAATCGTCCATCGTGAAGCCGACGTCCGCGACCAGGCTCGCCACGGCCAGCACGAGCGCAAAGAGCACGCCTCCGACCACGGGCACGGGGATGCTGTAGCGCTGCAGGAACGCCGAGCGCCGCACGATGAACTGGCCGAGGAAGAACAGCGCGGTCGCGAGCGCCAGCGTGCCGAGCAGGTTGAGGTCCAGTGTTCTCACGCCCCGCCGGCGTGGCACCGCCGAGCCAGCGGACATGTCGCGAAAAAACAAGTCTGCCTGCACGCCCGCCGCAGCTGCTCGATGAATAGTTGCGGCAGTCCCTTCACGTCGTCACCCAGACCGGCGTCGGCCGGTAGTCTAGCAGCGGTCGACTCGAGTTGCCGCGCCTCTGCCCCCCACCGCTCTGCCGCAGCCGCACTGCGCACTCGTGTCGCGGCCTGTGCCGGACTGCCTGTGACGGAGTCCGCGTCATTGACGACGATCCCGCGCCACCTGATCGACAAGGGGGCAGCAATCCTCGCCCCGCAGATCGAGGTGGGCGTCAGGTCTGGCCGAAATGCTGTCGCGGCAGCAGGAAAAGCCACGATGCGAGGACGAACGGCGCGGTCAGCGTCGGAATCCCGAACGGCGTCAGCGCCACGTTCATCGCGCCCTGGACGATGACCGTGAACACCGTCCCCAGCAGCGCATAGAGCGCCGTCGCGCACCCCCGGCTTGTAGAACACCGCGCCGAGCGCGATCGCGGTGAGTACCGGGCTGAAGCCCATCAGCCCGCCGGTGATCAGGTCGCTCTCGGCGCCGAGAACGTGCGCGGTGATCACCGAAACGATCGCACCGCCCAGCGCGAACGCCGCGGCGGCGAGCGAGTTCACGGCCAGCCCGGCGAGGAGCAGCAGCGCGGCGAGGACGCTCGCCTTCAGGAACACCTGCGAGACGCTCTTGAGGACGCCCTGGACGAAGTCACCGAAAGCGAGCGGGCTGGCCGCAGCCGGGTCGATCGGCACGACCACCGTTGCCATCGGCAGCCCGCTGCCGTCGATCGCGGAGAATGCATAGGTCGCGAGCAGGAACAGCCACGCCGTGAGCACGAACGGCGCCGTGAGCGCGGCGACACCCCAGGTCTTGAACACGTTGGCGGTCCCGAGCGTGGCCGGGACCGACACGGCGCCGCCGAGCGCGACATACACCCACCACATCGGCGAGACCGCCAGGAACGTGCCGAAGACGAGACCGACGAGGTAGGCGTTGTAGCCGTACAAACCGGCACCCAGGTCGGCCGCGTCGACGCGCAGCCACTGCGCGGTCAGCGTCCCCGCCACCAGTGCCACCAGCCCGCCGATCGCCACCTGCGGCATGCCGGCGGCGTACGAGCCCCAGCCGATGCCGATGAAGAACAGGAGCCCCGAGAGCGGGTTGTCCTGGAACATCACCTGCCCGATGCCGCGCAGGTTGTAGTCGATGAAGCGCAGGAACTTCGACGAGACGCAGCGGCCTTCCCACCATGCGAGCAGCCCCTTCATCGTGCCCTCCGTTGTCAGCGCCAGAAGAAGGGCGGCGGCAGCGCCGTCCCCGTGATTTCCTCGCGCACGATCGCCCAGAACTCGCGCACTTTGGCCCTGACCTGCGCGGTCTCGCGGCCGACCGCCTTGAAGATCAGTCCGGCGTCGTTCGGCAGGTGGCAGGCGCCGGCGGCGACGCCGTTCACCAGGTCCACGTCGGCCTCGACGCGCGCATGGACGCGGTCGGCCGCGTCCTTCGGCGCGAGCAGCATCACGTTGCCGAGCACGTCGAATGGCCCCATCACGCCGGTCTGCCGCACCGGGCGCCGCACCGGGTCGATCACGAGCTTCTCGGTGAAGAGCGTTCGACCGTCGGGGCGCTCGGCACGGACCGCAAGCGACAGCAGGGTGGCGCCGAAGGATTCGTCCGGGTGATGGTGCTTGCGCCCGGGCTGGACAATCTCCCCGTAGAGGAGCGTCGCGGTCGGCGCGATCGAAATCCGGGTGTCGGAGAAGTAGCGGGCCCGCCGGTGCGGAATGAGCGGCTCGGGCATGAACTCGAGGTAGGCACTATCGGCGAGCACCAGTGACTGCGTCTGTACCGCGCAGTTGGCGTCCATCGAGTGGACCTTGGTCGCCGACTGCGAGGTGACGTGCGCCCGCGCGCCTTGCGCGAGCGAAATCTCGAGCGCCAGGCGATCGCCCTGCAGCACGCAACCGGTGGTCGTGATCATGAACAGCCAGGCGAGGTCCGGCAGCGCCGGCTCGGGATATAGCACGCGCTGCGCCATCAGAGGCGTACGGCGGTCGAGGTCGGCGAGGATCGTCTGGTCGCCGCGCCGCTCGAAGCCCACGCGCAGGAACCCGGTCTTGCCGACGGCGCCGGTCGGCATCTGCGGCGGCTCGTCCTGGAAGGGCGCCAGCTCCGCGGCGCTCGGCCCGATTGGCTCCGCCGAGGCCCGTGACCGAGAAATCGGCGTGACCTCGGCGACGCGCATCACGCGGACTGCTTCGCGGGCAGCTTGAGGTCGAACAGCAGATCCTCGCGGATCAGGTCGACGAGCGCCGGTATGCCTTCGCCGGTCTTGCAGTTGGTGAAGATGAACGGCTTGTCGCCGCGCATCACCTTCGAATCGTGCTGCATCACATCGAGGCTCGCGCCCACGTAGGGCGCGAGGTCGGTCTTGTTGATCACGAGAATGTCGGACTGAGTGATGCCGGGGCCGTTCTTGCGCGGGATCTTGTCGCCGGCGGCGACGTCGATCACGTAGATGAAGAAGTCGACCAGCGCCGGGGAGAAGGTCAGCGTGAGATTGTCGCCGCCGCTCTCGATCAGCACCACGTCGCCGTCGGGAAAGCGCGCCTCCATGTCCTCGACCGCCGCGAGGTTCATGCTCGGGTCCTCGCGCACCGCGGTGTGCGGACAGGCGCCGGTCTCGACGCCCATGATGCGCTCCTCGAGCAGGATGCCCTTCAGCGTCCGCTGCACGTGCCTCGCATCCTCGGTCGTCACCACGTCGTTGGTGATGATCAGGACCTTGATGCCCATCTCGAGCAATCGCGGCGTGATCGCCTCCACGATCGCGGTCTTGCCCGACCCGACGGGGCCGCCCACTCCGATGCGCGTAATCTTCTTCGCCACGTTTCCAGCCCCTTCAGTTCATGAACAGGCGCACGTGCGCCTTGACGTGCACCGCCGCGAGGATCTCGGTCAGCGGCGCGAACCCGGCCATATCGTCGAGGCTCGCGGCGGCGGCCGCCTCGTAAGCGGCGTCCGCGCCGGTGTCGAGTTGAAACAGGATCCGCTGCGTATCGACGTGGCTGATCTTCATCAGCCGCAGCGCCGCGCTCAGGATCATCGACGCCACGCCGTACTGGTGCACGACGAAGGCATCGCGCGCCGTCAGGCCCTGCACGGCGAAGTTGACCGCGAGCGACACCGGGTAGCAGCCGGGCGTCCTGCCGGAGTGGATCCGCTCCAGCCACGACTCGAGCAGTGGTGCGCCGATCACTTGCGTTCCCATCTCGGCGAACTTCTTGCCCATGCGCACCGACATCGTGCGCGTCTCGGCGGAGAGCTTGCGGGCGTAGACTCGCTCGTCGATCCCGACCAGCCCATCGACGTCGGATGCCGCCGCGGCGCGGTGCGCCGCAATGAGTGCGATGCCGTCGCCCATCGCCGCCTGCTCGAGGGCGGTCCGTGCAAATGCCTGCAAGGATGCCGTGTCGGTCACGACCTTCTTCTGGATTGCGGACTCGAGCCCGCCGGAGAAAGCGAAGCCACCGATCGGGAACATCGAGTCGCCGAACTGCAGCGCGCGGGCGAAGGACGCACCGCCAGCAGCCGGCGCGACGCCGTGCTCGTCCGCGCTCATCGGGCGCCCGGCGGATCTTCCGGGCCGTCGTGCGAATGGGTGGGTGGGAGTGCGGAGTGCGAATGTGCACGGACCGGCGGGCGCGCGTAGGGCTCGCCCCGTCTCCGCGTCGATCGAGACGTACTCCTCGTGCGTGTGCGAGTGAACCGGGCCCTCGGCGCCACCGAACAGCCGCCGCGACTCGTGGGGGGCGAGGTACGGCACGATCTCGCCGCCCGGCACGAACTCGTAGCGGATGCCCTCGAAGCGGTGCGTGTTCATGACCGAGCTCATCACCTTGCGGTCCACGGTCAGGGGCACGAAGACGCGGGTGCCCTTCACGAGCGCGGGCCAGTGCTGGTTGCCCAGCGCGTGGCCGAGCTCGACGCAGGTGCGCAGCGCGATTGCCGGCTCGGTCTCCGCCATGCCATCGAGGTGGATGATCATCACGTCGCGCAGGCTGATCCGCGCCACGACGGCCCGGTTCGCGGCACCGTCCCAGGCAAGCACGTCGCCGTCGCGCATGAACGCGCCGCGGTCGAGCGAGATCGCGAGCTCCATGCCACCGACGGACTTCTTGCGGAGACGGTTCTTCTGGGCCTCCCAGTGGTCGAGCTCGAGCGGGTCGATGGCCGCGCCCACGAGTCGTGGCGCCCACTCCGGGTCCGCGGCATTGCCGAGCACGGCTTCGACGAGATGCACGTTCGCCCTCCGTCAGCTGAAGAAGTATTTCTGGTTGAGCGACACGGTCGTCAACGGCTTCACCGTGGCGTGCTTGCCGTCGACCGTGACCGCGAACGTCTCCGGGTTCACTTCGATCTTCGGCGTGCCGGAATTGCGCACCATGCTGTGCTTGCCGATCTTGCGCATGCCCTTCACCGCCATCACCTGACGCTCCAGCCCCAGCTTGCGCTTGACGCCCGCCGCGTACGCCGCGCCCGACACGAAGGTGATGCAGGAATCGGGAAGCGTCTTGCCGTAGCCGCCGAACATCGGCCGGTAGTAGACCGGCTGCGGCGTCGGCAGCGAGGCGTTCGGGTCGCCCATCAGCGCCCAGCTGATTACGCCGTTCTTGAGCACCATCTTGGGCTTGGCACCGAAGAATCCCGGCTCCCACAGCACGAGGTCCGCGACTTTGCCGACCTCGACCGAGCCGAGCACGTGCGAGATGCCGTGGGTGATCGCCGGGTTGATCGTGATCTTCGCCACGTAGCGCAGCACGCGGAAATTGTCGTTGCCCTTGGCGTCCTCCGGCAGCTTGCCGCGGCCGGTCTTCATCGCGTCGGCGGTCTGGATGGTTCGCAGCCAGCACTCGCCGATCCGGCCCATCGCCTGCGAATCGCTCGACATCATCGAGATCACGCCCATGTCGTGCAGCACGTTCTCGGCGGCGATCGTCTCAGCGCGGATGCGGCTCTCGGTGAACGCCACGTCCGACGGGATGTCGGGGCTCAGGTGGTGGCACACCATGATCATGTCGTAGAGCTCGGCCTGCGAGTTGATGCCGTAGGGGAGCGTCGGATTCGTGGACGAAGGCAGCACGTTCGGGAGGCCGGAGATCTTGATGATGTCCGGTGCGTGGCCGCCGCCCGAGCCCTCGGTGTGGAACGAGTGGACGGCGCGGCCCTCGAACGCATCGATGCTGTCGTCGACGAAGCCCGACTCGTTGAGCGTGTCGGTGTGTATGCACACCTGGACGTCCATTTCGTCGGCGACCGTGAGCGAGGAGCGCAGCACCGCCGGCGTCGTGCCCCAGTCCTCGTGGCACTTGAATCCCACGGCGCCCGCCTCGATCTGCTCGACGAGCGCCGCCTTGCCGTGCCCGTGGCCCTTGCCGAGGATGCCGACGTTGACCGGGAAGTTCTCGAAGGCGCGCAGCATCATGCGGATGTTGCCGGGCCCCGAGGTGACGGTCGTCGCATTGGAGCCGTCGGACGGGCCGGTTCCGCCGCCGATGAGCGTGGTGGTGCCGTTCGACAGCGCCGCGTACGCCTGCTGCGGCGAGATGTAGTGAATGTGTGTGTCGATCCCGCCGGCCGTGAGGATGAGGTGGTTGCCGGAGATCGCGTCCGTCGCGAGGCCGCATTCGAGCCCCGGCGTGATCCCGTCCATCACCTGCGGGTTCCCCGCCTTGCCGATGGCGCAGATGCGACCGTCCTTGATGCCGACGTCGGCCTTCACGACGCCCTGGATCGCGTCGATGATGGTCACGTTGGTGATCACGAGGTCCGGCGCGCCGCGCCGGCGCGTGATGCGGTTGTCCATGCCCATGCCTTCGCGCAGGCTCTTGCCGCCGCCGAAGACGATCTCGTCGCCCGCCGCGCCCCGCAGGTCGCGCTCGATTTCGACGAACAGGCCGGTGTCGCCGAGCCGGATGCGGTCGCCGACGGTCGGGCCGAACAGGCCCACGTATTCCTTTCGTGCGATGGTTGACATCGTTGGTCCTCGGTCTGGAGGCAGGATTCAGCGCTTCTTGGCGCCGGAGGAGCGGAAGCCGCGCTTGGCCGCGGCTGCGACCGCCTTGGTCTTCCGCGCCGCGGCAGTCTTGTCGGCCGTGGGGCCATCGACGAGGTTGTTGAAGCCGTACACGGCACGCTTGCCGAGATAGGGCACCAGCTTCACCTCGCGCTCGTCACCGGGCTCGAAGCGCAGGGCCGTCGAGGCCGGGATGTGCAGGTGCTGCCCGAACGCGGCTGCGCGGTCGAACTCGAGCGCGGGATTCACCTCGAAGAAATGGAAATGCGAGCCGACCTGCACCGGGCGGTCGCCGGTGTTGCGCACCTTGAGCGCGGTGACCGGCAGCTTCTCGTGGAAAGGGACCGCGTCCTTGTGGCACACATACCCGCCGACCGGCCCGGCCACCGTCGCCGGATCGACGTTGGGGCCGACCGTGGGATAACTGTTGGGGCCTGCCATGGTTATGCTCCTTTCGGACTGGTCACTGAATGGGACTGTGGACGGTCACGAGGCGGCTGCCATCGGTGAAGACCGCCTCGATCTGCACCATCGGAATGAGGTCGGCGACGCCGTCCATGACGTCGGCCTTGGTGAGCGCGGTACGCGCCTCCTTGGTCACCTCGTCGATCGTCTTGCCGGCGCGCGCCCCATCGAGCGCGGCCGCGGAGATGACGGCGACGGCCTCCGGGTGGTTGAGCTTGAGGCCCTTGGCCTTACGCTTCAGCGCGACCTCGGCCAGCATGTAGACGAGGAGCTTGTCGAATTCCCGCGGTGTGAGATGCACTTTCAGTCTCCTTGGTCGGGTGCTGCGGACGCTTCGTGCAACGAGTCCTAGAACGAGCCGAACATCGTGCCCAGGATCAGCACGGCGACGAGCGCGATGATGCAGGTGACGATGACCGTCATCACCATGTCGAGATAGCTTTCACGGTGCGTCAGGCCGCAGAGCTTCAGCAGGATCAGCACCGTGCCGTTGTGCGGCAGCGCGTCGAGCGTACCGGCACTGATGGTCGTGATCCGGTGCATCAGCTCGGGGTTGATGCCGTACTGGGCCGCGAGGTCCATGTAATACGAGCCCAGTTGGTTCAGCGCGATCGCCATGCCACCCGAGGCCGTGCCGGTCAGTCCCGCGAGCGCGTTCATGGCGATGGTCAGCGAGATGAGCGGACCGCCCTCGATGGCGAGCACCGCGTCGCGGACGGTCGCGAAGGCGGGCAGCGCGCCGACCACCGCGCCGAATCCCACGAGGCTGGCGACCGTCAGCAGCGGCAGGACCGACGCGTTGGCGCCTGCGTCCAGGGTCTCCCGCAGGGCGGGCAGGCGCTGCCAGTTGGCGATGACGATCGTCAGGCTGCCCGCCGCGAGGGCCAGCACCACCGACCAGACGCCGGCCACGGCGCGGATGGTGGTCCCACCCCAGACTTCCTCCTCCAGGAAGGCGAAGTCGAGCCGCGGCAGGATGACCAGCGACATCAGGAAGTTCACGACGATGACGACGGCCAGGGGCAGAAGTGCGACGAAGAACGACGGCTCGCTGTCCGCTGCCTTGCCGTGTTGCAGTTCCTCCGGGTCGAAGTCACCCACCGCAGTCGCGTGGCTGCGCGCGGTCTGGTCACTCGCCACTGCCGCGACTGCAGCGCCGCCATTGCCGCCCGGCGCCACGAATCCCTCACCGGCCAGGCGCGCCTTGTTCTCGGCACGGCCCAGCCACCACATGCCAAGGATCATGATGATCGCCGACGCGATCAGGCCGATGCCGGGTGCTGCGAAGGCCGTGGTGCCGAAATACGGCATGGGGATGGCGTTGTTGACCGACGGCGTGCCCGGCATCGCCGACATGGTGAACGTGAAGGCGCCGAGGCCGATGGCGGCCGGCATCAGCCGCCGCGGCAGGTTGGCGACCCGGAACATCTCCTGGGTCATCGGCACCAGCACGAAGAACGCGACGAAGACGCTGACGCCGCCGTAGGTGACGACCGCCGAGGCGAGCACGACCGCCAGCATCGTGCGCTGCACTCCGAGTCTTTCGGTCAGGCCACGGGCGATCGCGCCGATCGAGCGGCTGTCCTCCATCAGCTTTCCGAACAGGCCGCCGAGCAGGAACATCGGGAACCACTGCATGACGAAGCGGGACGCTCCACTCATGAACGTCTGCGTCCAGTGGGCGAGGAGCGGCTCTCCGGAGATCGCGGCTGCCAGCAGGGCTGCGGCTGGTGCGGCCAGCAGCACGCTCCACCCCCGGTAGGCCAGCCACATCAGCAGGGCGAGCCCGAGCAACATGCCAACGAGTCCCATCGGTCACCCGCTCTATTGTGTTTCTGTCCGGGAGATCTACCGCGGGGAGGCTATTCCACGGACAGTTCGCGATCAAATATAGTTTTGTTACGGCGCGCTACCAATCGGGGAATCCCTGAGGCGCCCATGCCGCGTGCCTCAGCAGGAAACGCGTGCCCTTCGTTACCGACTGCTGGATCCGACGGCCCTGGCGTACTGCTCCTCGGCGGCGGCGAGGCTCGTCGCGCCGAAGCCTAAGTCGCGCAGCAACCCGTCGGTGAGGCGGTACACCCAGGCGTGCACGACCAGGCGTTGCCCGCGATCCCAGGACTGCTGCACGACCGTGGAGCGGCACAGTCGCCGCGCCTGCACCAGCACGTTGAGCTCGCACAGGCGGTCGAGGCGTGCCGCGTCATCCGCGAGCCGTTGCAGCGGGTCGCGATAGAGGTGGGCCACGTCGCGCACGGACTGCAGCCAGTTGTCCACGAGGCCGAGCTGCCGCTCCTCCCACGCAGCCTGCACGCCGCCGCAGCCGTAGTGTCCCACCACCATGACGTGTTCGACGCGCAACACGTCGATGGCGTACTGCAGCACCGACAGGCAGCTGAAGTCGGTGTGCAGCACGAGGTTCGCGACGTTGCGGTGGACGAACAGCTCACCGGGCGCGAGCCCGACGATCTCGTTGGCCGGCACGCGGCTGTCCGAGCAGCCGATCCACAGGTAGCGCGGCGCCTGCTGCGCGGCGAGGCCCGCGAAAAAGCCCGGCTGCCGCGACTCCACGTCGCCCGCCCAACGGCGGTTGTTGGCGAAGAGCTCCGGCAGTTCGTTCATGTTGTATGCCGCCACCCTCGGCCGTGTTGCGGCCGACGCGTACGGAATATTACAGGTCGATACCGGATTGCATACGGCCGCCCGGGGCCCGGGCGGCCGATGCGCCGACCGTCAGCGGAGTCAGGCCGCCGGCGGCGACTCCGGACCGCCGGCCTGCAGCTTGCGCCCCTCGACCACGTAGTAGATCAGGAAGGCCGCGCCCACGCCCACCGGGATCAGGCCGAACAGCCGGACGTCCTCGCCCGCGACCGCGCCGAGCGCCAGGAACAGCGCAATTCCGACGAACAGCCAGACCAGGCCCGGCAGCAGGTAGCCCGAGCGGCGCGGCTTGGCCGCCAGGTAGAACGACTCGGGCAGCGCGGGCAATTCCATGCCGCGCTCGATCGCCGCCATCCGCTCCTTGTGGTTGGCCTCGACGACGTCACGGCGGCGCCGGTAGTCCACGATCGCGTACACGATCGGGATCAGCAGCGACATGAAGATGGCGATGATGGGAATGAACAACGGCGACGGTATCTTCGTCCACGGCAGGTCTCCGGTGCAGGTACGGGTACAGGTGCTGGTGATATGCGCCAGACGGCCGCAGGGTTGCACGCGCCCCCTTGCAACCCGGCAGCCGTTCGCGGCGTATAAAGCCGCATGGACCCCGGGATCGACGAACACCTGGCGGCGGGCCGCCACGCGCGCGCCTTCGATCTCGTGGTGCCGGCCTACCGCGACCGCGTGTTCCGCCTCGCCTACTCGATCCTCAAGGACCGGGCCGCGGCCGAGGACGCCGCCCAGGAAACCTTCGTCCGCATCTGGAAGGCCCTGCCGGGCTTCGACGGCCGCGCGGCGCTCGGAACCTGGATCTACGCCATTACGCGCAACACCAGCCTGATGGAACTGCGACGGCGCCGGCCGACCGTGTCCTTCGACGACCCCGACTCGACCGAGGCCCAGCGCGCCGCGGAGAGCATCGCGACGGGCCCGGCCCAGGACCCGGAGCGCGACAACCTGCTGCGGCTGGTCGAGACCCTGCCGCACAACCAGCAGGAAGCCGTGCGCCTCTTCTATCTCGAGGAGCGATCCTACGAGGCGGTGGCCGAGCAGCTCGGCATGCCGCTCGGCACCGTCAAGAACCTGCTGCACCGGGCACGCAAACGCCTGATGGAGCTGGCCCGACCCAGCGAGGTCCAAGCGGCATGAATACCCTCCACCCGCCCGGCCCCTGCGCCGACTACGAGCACGACCTCGTCGATTTGCTCGACGGAACGCTGGAGGCGGAGCGATGCCCCGTCGTCCGCCGGCACGTCGAGACCTGCGGGCGCTGCCGCGCCTGGCAAGCGGAATTCGCGGCGCTGGACGCGCGGCTCGCCGCGTCCCTGCCGCGGCCGGCGCTGTCGGCCGAATTCGAGCGCCGGTTGCGCGAGCGGCTCGGGGCCCGTGCGCAAGCCGTCGTGCGACCGGACCTGCGTGACGCCGCGGACCGCGAGCATCGGCAACATCTGGACGCCATCCGCAGGTCCGCGCGGCGCCGCGCGCTGCTCGACGCGATTGCCTCGGCCGCCGTGACCGCCGGCGTCCTCGTCGGGACCCAAGGCTACCTCGACCGGCTGGGCGGCCTGCACGAGGTCCTGGCCGGGCCGCAGTCCACAACCGTGCTCGGCGGCATCGGGGCCGCCGTCGCGCTGGCGGCCCTCGTGTGGTCGGTCGCTCGTGGAACGGTGCAATTGCCGGGCTGGCCGCGCTGAGCGGTCGCCCGACCGCTCACACGCGCGTCGTCCAGCCGTAGCTGTCGGGTGCCTCGCCGTTCTGGATCGCCACGAGTGCCGCGCGCAGCCGCTGCGTGACGGGACCCACCTCGCCGTTGCCGACGCGGTGCTCGCGGCCCTGGTGCACCAGCGTGCCGACGCCGGCCAGCACCGCCGCCGTGCCCGACAGCGCGGCCTCGCCGGTCTTCACCCACTCGAGCATCTCGTTCACGTCGAACACGCGCTCCTCGACCTTGAAGCCCATGCCGCGGGCCATGGTGAGCAGCGAGTCGCGCGTCACGCCGTGCAGGAAAGTCGAGTCGAGGCTGCGGGTGAGGATGTGGCCCTCGCGGATCAGCAGGAAGTTCGCCGCGCCGGTCTCCTGCACGGAGCCGCCCGGGCAGAACAGCACCTGGTCCACCTTGTACTTGTCGCGCGCCTCGAGCGTCGGGCCCATGGCCGCGGCGTAGTTGCCGCCGGTCTTGACCATGCCGAGGTGATCGGCCGTGCGGTGCTTCTGGTCCTCGACGTAGATGCGCAGCGGCTTCACGCCGCCGGAGAAGTAATCCCACACCGGGCTCGCGAGCACGATCAGCGTCGCTTCGTTCGAGGGCGCCGAGGCCGCGCCGATGTTCGGCATGGTGCCGTACAGCATCGGTCGCAGGTAGAGCGCCCCCGGCGGCTCCGGCACCTGGTCGCGCACGCGGTCGATCGTGGTGAGCACCATGGTCGCGAGCTGCTTCGCGTCGGGCTCGGGCAGCACGAGCAGCCGCGCGCTCTGGCGCATGCGCTCGATGTGCTTGTCCATGCGGAACACGTGGACGCTGCCGTCGGCCCAGCGATAGGCCTTGAAGCCCTCGAAGCACTCGCTGGCGTAGTGCAGCACGTGTGCGGCCGGGTGGATCTCGATGGGACCGGTGGGCCGGATCTCGTGCTCGCTCCAGCGTCCGTGGCTGAATTTCGCGATCGCCATCTGGTCGGCCAGCACGGTGCCGAAGGCGGGCCGGGCCGTGGTCGGGGTGGTCATGCGCTTGGGGTCCTGCAGTGCGAGGTCGGATTCGAGGGTGTGCATCAGTTTATCCGGGGATGAAGATGGTGGCCGGGTGCTCGAGCAGGTCCTTCAGCGCCTGGATCATCGCCGCGGCGTCGTAGCCGTCCACGAAGCGGTGATCGAACGAGGAGGACAGGTTCATGATGCGGCGCACCGTGATGGCGCCGTTCAGCACCACCGGGCGGTCGATGGCCTTGTTTACGCCGATGATGGCCATCTCGGGGGCGTTGATGATCGGGGTCGAGACGATCCCGCCGAGCTTGCCGAGGCTGGTGACGGTGATGGTCGAGCCCGACAGCTCCTCCTTGGTCGCCTTGCCGCTGCGGGCCGCATCCGACACGCGCTTGATCTCCTCGCCCAGTTCCCACAACGAGCGGGCCTCGGCGTGGCGCACCACCGGCACCTTGAGGCCGTCGGGCGTCTGCGTGGCCACGCCGGCGTGCACGCCGTGGTGACGTACGACGACGTTGCGCTCGGCGTCGAACCAGGCGTTGCACTGCGGGTAGTCCTCGAGCACGCGCGCCAGCGCCGCGATCAGGAACGGCAGGTAGGTGAGCGATGCGGCGCCGGCCGGCAGCCGGCCGTTGAGGTGCTGTCGCAGGGACTCGAGCTCGGTGACGTCCACTTCCTCGACGTAGGCGAAGTGCGGGATATTGCGCTTGGCATCCGTCATGCGGGTGGCGATCACGCGCCGCACGCCGATCACGCGGATCTCGTCGGTGCCCGTGCGGGCCGCGAGGCCGCCGGTCGCGCGAGGCGCAGCGGGCGCGCCGGCAGTGGCGGGCGGCGGGGCGCCGTTGAGCGCGGTGTCGAGATCCTGGCGGGTGATGCGCCCGCCCGGCCCGCTGCCGTGCACCTGCGCGAGGTCGAGGCCCGCCTCGTGGGCGCGGCGGCGCGAGGCCGGCGAGGCCATGATGCGCCCGCTCCGCCCCGCCTCGCCCGCCTGGCGCGCCGAGGGTTGGGCGGCGGGCGGTGCCGCGGGCTGCAGCGCGGGTGCGGTCGGTGTGCGCGTCGGGCGCAGGCGACCGAGCGGCGGCGCGGCTCGGGCATAGGCTCGGCCGCCTCGACGTCCGCGCCGCCCTCGGTCTCGAACACCACGAGTTCGGCGCCGACGCGCACCATGTCGCCCGGTCCGCCCGTGAGCGACACGACGCGGCCGGTGACCGGCGCCGGCACCTCGACCGCGGCCTTCTCCGTCATCACCTCGGCCATGACCTGGTCCTCGGTGATCTGGTCGCCGACCTTGACGTGCCAGGCGACGATCTCGGCCTCGACCGTGCCTTCGCCGAGGTCCGGCATCTTGAAGACGTAGCGGGTCATGGCGTCTCCATCACGGCCTTGAGGCCGAGCGCGACGCGGGCCGGTCCCGGGAAGTACTCCCACTCGAACGCGTGCGGATACGGGGTGTCCCAGCCGCCGACGCGCTGGATCGGCGCCTCGAGGTTCCAGAAGCACTCCTCCTGGATGGTCGCGGAGAGCTCCGCGCCGAAGCCCGAGAAGCGCGTCGCCTCGTGGGCGATCAGGCAGCGGCCGGTCTTCTTCACCGAGGTGCAGATCGTGTCGACGTCGAGCGGCACCATCGAGCGCAGGTCGATGATCTCGGCGTCGAGGCCGAGGTTGCGGGCGGCCGCCTCGCAGACGTACACCATCGTGCCGTAGGTGACGATGGTCACCTGCGCACCCTTGCGCACGATCTCCGCCTTGCCGATCGGCACGGTGTAGTAGCCGTCCGGCACCTCGCCCTTCGCGTGCGTGCTCCAGGGCACGGCGGGCTTGTTCGGGTCGCCGTCGAAGGGCCCGTTGTAGAGGCGCTTCGGCTCGAAGAACACCACCGGGTCGTCGTCCTCGATGGAGGCGATCAGAAGGCCCTTGGCGTCGTACGGGTTCGAGGGCATCACGACCTTGATGCCGCAGACGTGCGTGAAGATCGCCTCCGGGCTCTGCGAGTGCGTCTGGCCGCCGCGGATGCCGCCGCCGCAGGGCGTGCGGATCGTCACGGGCGCCCAGAACTCCCCGGCGCTGCGGTAGCGCAGGCGCGCCAGCTCGCTGAAGATCTGGTCGCAGGCCGGGTAGATGTAGTCGGCGAACTGCACCTCGGTCACGGGCCGCAGGCCGTTCACGCCCATGCCGATCGCCGCGCCCACGATCGCGCCCTCGGCGATCGGCGTGTCGAGCACGCGGTGCTCGCCGTACTTGCGCTGCAGGCCGTCGGTGACGCGGAACACGCCGCCGAAGAAGCCCACGTCCTCGCCCATGATCACCACGTTGGGGTCGCGGGCCAGCATGATGTCCATCGCCGAGTTCAGCGCCTGGATCATGTTCATCTGCGGCATGGCTCAGCCTCCCTGCTCGGCGCGCAGCTGCTCGCGCTGCTTGCGCAGGTGCTCGGGGACTTCCTTGAAGACGTCCTCGAACATCAGGTCGCGGTTGAGCCGCGGGCCCTCGTTCAGGGCGCCGTACTGCACGGACTCCTTCCAGCTCTCGTTGACGTGCTGCTCGAGTTCCTTGGCGAGCGCGGCGTGCCGCTCCTCCGACCACTCGCCGAGCGCGATCAGGTGGCCCTTGAGGCGCTCGACCGGGTCGCCGAGCGGCCATTTCTCGTAGTCGTCCTTGGGGCGGTAGCGCGAGGGGTCGTCGCTGGTGGAGTGCGCGGCGCCGCGGTAGGTGACGTGCTCGATCAGCGTGGGCCCCGCGCCGGTGCGCGCCCGCTCGGCCGCCCACTGCGTCACCGCATACACGGCGAGGAAGTCGTTGCCGTCCACCCGCACGCCGGCCATGCCGTAGCCCGGGCCGCGCGCCGCGAAGCTGCGCTGCTCGCCGCCGGCGAAGCCCTGGAAGGTCGAGATCGCCCACTGGTTGTTGACGATGTTGAGGATCACCGGCGCCTGGTACACGGAGGCGAACAGCATCGCGTGGTGGAAGTCGGCCTCGGCGCTCGAGCCCTCGCCGATCCAGCTCACCGCGATGTCGTCCTCGCCCTTGATCGCCGCCGCCATGGCCCAGCCGACCGCCTGCGGGAACTGCGTCGTCAGGTTGCCGGAGATCGAGAAGATGCGGCCCGCGGTCCAGTGGTACATCACCGGGAGCTGGCGCCCCTTGCACATGTCGCGCGTGTTGGAGAGCAGCTGGCACATGAGTTCCACCAGCGGCTTGCCGCGGACCATGTACAGGCCCTGGTTGCGGTAGGACGGAAAGAGCATGTCGCCCGGGTCGAAGGGCCATGCCCTGCGCGACCGAGACCGCCTCCTCGCCGTAGGAGCGCATGTAGAAGGAGATCTTGCCGGCGCGCTGCGCCCGCTGCATGCGATCGTCGAAGATGCGCGTGAGCAGCATGTGGCGCAGGCCCACCTGCAGTTCCGGGGGATCGAGATGCGGGTTCCAGGGACCGACGGGACGATGCTCGTCGTCGAGCACCCGGACCATCTCCACGGAGAGGTGGCTGATGTCGCGCACCCGCGCGTTGACGTCGGGACGGCGCACCGCGCCCGCCGGCGAGGTCTCGAGGTAGCTGAAGTCCGGCTCCTCGCCGGGCCGGGAATGGTGCTGCGGGATGTGCAGCCGGGAGCGACGAGGCATGACTTACCCTCTGCGGTGGAACGGCGCGGGGACGGCGCGGTAGATTACCCACGTACCGCTCGAATGGCAGTGTTTGTTGCGTTGCAGTGCAACAAGGCGGAACGCGTGTTTCGATAAAGGGGCTGATGTGGAAGAAAGTACGCGTCCGCGACTGGATCGGTCGGATCGCCTCATTCTCGACCTGCTGCAGCGGGAAGGCGCGCTGCCGGTTGCCGAGGTGGCCGCACGGACCGGGCTGTCGACCACGACCTGCTGGCGCCGCATCCAGCAGCTCGAGCACGACGGCGTCATCCGCGGGCGCGTCGCCCTGCTCGACCGCTCGGCGCTCGGCCTCGACGTCACGATCTTCGCCCACGTGAAGCTCTCCACGCAGGGGCGCGACGCCATCGCGGCCTTCGCCGAGGCGATCCGCGAGCGACCCGAGGTGCTCGACTGCTACACGACCATGGGCGAGTGGGACTTCATGCTCCGCATCGTCACGAAGGACATCAAGGCCTACGAGGCCTTCTACCTCGACCACCTCTCGAAGCTGCCGAACGTGCAGTCGATCAACTCCTCGGTGACCGTGACCGTCATCAAGGAGTCGACCGTGCTGCCGATCGATTGAGGCGCCGCGCAAGATGACCCTGGCGCTGCAGCTGCTGTGGCTCGCCCTGCCGATCGTCGCGGCCGGGCTCGTGCACCTGATCGTCCTCAAGCTCGACCTGCTGCCCGGCCTGCGCCGCCTGCCGCTCGACGGCGGGCGCAGCTTCCGCGGCCATCGGCTGTTCGGCGACAACAAGACCTGGCGCGGCGCCGTGGTCACGATCGGCACGACCACCGCAGCAGCGTGGCTGCTGGCGCATCTCCACGGCTGCTGCTGGCCGCTGCCGACGTTGGTGCCCTTCGCCGAGACGCACCCCCTCGCCTGGGGCCTGCTGCTCGGCACGGGCTACATCGTGGGCGAGCTGCCGAACAGCTTCGCGAAGCGCCAGCTCAGCATCGCGCCCGGCGCGTCGGGCCAGGGCGCCGCGGGCCGCGCGTTCTGGGTCGTCGACCAGCTCGACAGCCTGGCGGGCATGCTGCTGTTCATCGCGCCGGTGTGGCGCCCTTCGCTCGCGCTCCTCGCCCTGATCGTGGCGATCATGCTGGTGGCCCATCCGGTCAGCGCCTGGATCATGGTGCTGTTCGGCCTCAAGGACCGCGTAGGTTGAGATGGGGAATAATCCGTGTCCGCGACCAGTCTGAAGATTCCGGACGATCTCAAGCGCCGCATTGCCAGGCTCGCCGCCAGCACCGGGCAGACACCCCACGCGTTCATGGTCGATGCGCTGGCACGCGAGGCGGAGCGGTCGGAGCTGCACCTGCGATTCGCTGACCAGACGGCCGACTCGGAGCGTGAGGCGCTCGGCAGCGGCAAGGCCCATTCACTGGACGCCACTTTCGATTGCCTCGCCGCGAGAGTTGACGGCAAGAACCCGCGACGCCCACGGCCTCGTTCGCAGCGCGCATCGAAGTAAGCACCCGGGCGCTCCGCGACCTGGAGCGCCTGTTCGATTTCGTTGGTGAAGACGATCCCAAGCGGGCGCTGACGCATCGCTCCAGCGTAGGGGCCGCATTCGAGGTTCTTGCGGCTCACCCGCGGCTGAGTCGGGTCGCGGAAGACGGTCGGCGCGAGCTCGTGCTGTCTCGTTGCAAGCACGGAAACATCGCGAAGGATCGCTGGTTGGCGGCCGAGGATGTCGTGCTGATCCGGGAGGTCAGGCACCATCGCGAAGCGGGCTACACCGAAGAGCAGTAGTCGCGTCGCTTTGGAGCGCAGGCCAGCGACGGTCGCCGCCCGCAGTCACGTCTTGGGGAAACGGCATACATACCGCTCCATAATTGACGGCCCAATGGATCGGTGGCGAATGCAAACGCTGGGCATCGAGGATACGAACATGAGCGACTCCGTTACGTCGTCGACAACGATGCGCCTGATTGCGACCGTAGTCATGGTTGGCGCGATTGCTGCAGGGGTGTGGTGGTATGTGACGACCCCGAGCATTTCTCCGCGCAGCGGGGCTCTTCAAGCTGCACTGAGTTCCATGATCGATATGCCGCCATCGGAACGGTCCATGGTTGCAACCGCAATCCTCGATAACTTTCTCGAGACGCGGCGAAACGCCGCCATGTGGAGCGGGGTCTACTGGGGCTTCACATTTATCGCAGCGTTGCTTAGTGCCTTGGCCGCCATGATTCTAAAGCTCGAGACATTCATTCGAAATGAAGGGGCGAAGAAAGACCTCGCAGCAGCGTTCTCGATAATCGCTGCCCTACTGATCACTATCTCGACCAGCGGCGACTTTCAGAGAAAATGGCAGGCCAATCGAATCGCTGCAGCCGAATTGGAAAGCATCGGATACGAATTTCTCGAGGCTAACGGCGAGAATGCGCGCTCGTACCTGGCAAAAGTCGGAAGCATTTTACTGAATCGAAATAGAGCCATAGTCGGTGCCTCGGAACCGAGGACGCCCGCAGCGGTGCCCAAAGCCATAGAAGGCCAAGGCCTGGAGAAATGAGGCTTACGCCTCGCTCGATGTCCACCATGCCAATGGAGAGGCCGCCTTATTGCTGAGCGCTTCGATTGGCATGGTGCCGTTCCGACGGCTGCAATCACGACCGGGAAAGTCACGAAAACCGACGCCCTGGAGAGCGAGATGACGACCAAGCCCATCGACCGCCGCACGGCCGTGAAACTGATGGCCGCTGCCGCCGCGGCCGCGATCGCACCTCCCGGGGTGACCGCCGTTACTCCAGTCACGATGTCCACGCGCAAGGTGCCGAGTTCGGGTGAGGAGATCCCCGTGATCGGGATGGGCTCGTCCAACACCTTCGATGTCGGCGAGGATGCGGCGAGCCGCGGGGGACTTCGCGGCGTGCTGCAGGCACTCGTCGACGGCGGTGGCCGCGTGATCGACACCTCGCCGATGTACGGCCGCGCGGAATCCGTGCTCGGCGACCTGATCGACGATCCTGGCCTCAGGCCCAGGCTGTGGATCGCCACCAAGGTGTGGACGCGGGGACGCGCGGCGGGCGCGGCGCAGATCGCGCAGTCGTACGCGCGGCTGCGCACCGAGCGGCTCGAGCTGCTGCAGATCCACAACCTGCTCGACTGGCGCGAGCACGTGCCGACGATCCGGGCGCTGCAGGCGTCCGGCAAGCTACGCTACTCCGGCGTCACGCACTACCGCGCCGACGCGCACGCCGAGCTCGAGCGCGTGCTCGCCGCCGAGCGCTTCGACTGGCTGCAGGTGAACTACTCGCTCGGGGAGCCGGAGGCCGAGACACGCTTGCTGCCCTTCTGCCGCGAGAAGGGCGTCGCCGTCATGGTGAACCGCCCCTTCGCCGACGGCGCGCTGTTCGCACGCGTGCGCGGCAAGCCGTTGCCGGCGTGGGCGGCGGAGCTCGGCTGCGCGACCTGGGGACAGTTCTTCCTGCGCTGGGCGGCCTCCCACCCGGCCGTCACGTGCGTCATCCCGGCGACCTCGAAGCCGCAGCACATGTCGGACAACGTCGCGGCCGGCCACGCGCCGCTGCCGGACGAGGCGCAGCGAAAGCGGATGAGGGAGCACTGGACGACGCTGTAGCCCGGCCGGATCCCGTCCGCTCACCCCGAAACCCTGCCTGTCCGTCGCGGACGCCCCAGCGCGGCCGCGAAGCCGATCAGCATCCGCTTGCAAAGATTTTCCATATATGAGACAAATCATCCCATATATGGAACGCGAGCTCGAACGACCTGTCCTGACCGCCTGCCGACGGTGGCTCCGACCCGTCGCGCGGTGGCTGCTGCGGTCCGGGGTCACGTGGAAGGAGTTCGCGGAGTTGTCGCGCAGCGTGTTCGTCGTGACGGCCTCGGCGGAGTTCGGAATTCGCGGCCGCCCGACGAACGTGTCCCGAGTGGCCCTGCTGACCGGACTGTCGCGCCGCGACGTGCGGCGCATTCAGGACGTCGCGGGTTCGTCGCCCTCGCCAGCCACCGAGGAACCGCTGAACCACGCGAGCCGTGTGCTGACCGGCTGGCACCTGGACTCCGATTTCCTGGCCCCGGACGGACGACCGCGCGTGCTGCCCGCCGACGGCCCGGACGCTTCGTTCGCGCAGCTGCTGCGTCGCTACGCGGGCGACATCCCGGCGACCGCGCTGGTCAAGGAACTCGTCAAGTCGGGCTCCGTCGAGCGCCTGCAGGATGGTTCCTACCGGGCGCTGCGCCGCTACTACATGCCGCGTGCAATGGACGGCCGGGCCGTAGAGCGCTCCGGCAGCGTGCTCGCGGACCTCGCGACCACCCTCGAGCACAACCTCTCGCGCGAGCCGGACGAGCCCTCGCGCTTCGAGGGCCGCGCCCAGAACCGCCACATCGACCCGCGTCACCTGCCCGCGTTCCGCGCCTTCGTCGAGCGCGAGGCGCAGTCGATGCTCGAACGCGTGGACGACTGGCTCAGCACTCACGAGGCGCCGACCGGGGAAGCGGGCCTGCGCCTCGGCATCGGCGTGTACGCGATACACGACACGACTCCTGGAGAACCCTGATGAACACCCGACCCCTGACTCCCTGGCTGCCCGCACTGCTCGCGCTGTCCCTCTTGGGATGCGGAGGTGGCGGCGGCAGCGACGGCAACAACCAGGTCAGCGGCATCGATCGCGGCGGCATCACGATCGCCCAGGGCCCGATCACCGGCTTCGGCAGTGTGATCGTGAACGGGGTGCGCTACTCGACCACGGGCGCCATGATCACGATCGACGACCAGCCGGGCGTCGAGTCCGACCTGCGCGTGGGGCAGGTCGTCAGGGTCGAAGGCCAACTGGATGCCAGCGGCACGACCGGCACGGCGACCAGGGTCTTCTACAACGACGACGTCGAGGGCCCGATCCAGTCGATCGGTCCCGCAGCGGACACGCTGGTCGTGCTCGGCCAGACGATCAAGGTCGGACCGTCCACCTCGTTCGACGATCGCATCTCGCCCCGCTCGCTCGCGGGCCTCGCGGTCGGCGACCGGATCGAGGTGAGCGGACTCGTCACCGCCGGCGGCGTGATCGAGGCGACGCGCATCGAGCTCAAATCGGCATCGTCGGCCGTCGAAATGAAGGGCACGGCGGGCTCCGTGGACACGGTCGCGCGCCGGCTGCGCATCAACGAGCAGCAGGTCGACTATTCCACCGCCCAGCTCAGCAACTTCCCGAGCGGCCAGCCGGCCAACGGCGACCTCATCGAAGTGAAGGGCAGCGTCAACGGTTCCGGTGTCCTGGTCGCCACCCGGATCGAACGGCGCAGCGCGTCCCTTGCCGGCACGACGGACGACTCCGCCGAGATCGAGGGACTCGTGACGCGCTTCGTTTCCGCCGCCGACTTCGACGTCTCCGGCCAGCGCGTCACGACCACCGCGAGCACGGTCTATGAGGACGGCACGGCGGCAAACCTGGCGCTCGACGCGAACGTCGAGATCGAGGGCGGATTCGATGCCACGGGCCGTGTCGTCGCGCGCAAGGTGGAATTCCGACAGCAAAGCGACGTCGAACTGGCCGGCGCCGTCGACGCCGTCAACGCGTCGGCGGGCACGCTCGTGGTCCTCGGCGTCACGGTGCGCACCAATTCGCTCACGCGCTACGAGGACCAGAGCTCGGCAGACGTCGAGCGCTTCAGCCTCGCCGACCTGCGTGTCGGAGATTACATCGAAGTGCGCGCCTACCGCGATGCGGGCGGTCTCGTCGCCACGCTGCTCGAGCGCGACGACCTCGAATCGGACGTGGAGGTGCAGGGACCGGCGACGTCGGTCGCGGCGCCGAACCTCGTCGTGGGCGGCGTGTCGGTGACCACCGATTCGCTGACCGAATTCCGGAATAACGACGGCGGGTCGATCACGGCCGCAGCCTTCTTCGCCGCGGCGCCAGGCCGCGAGGTGAAGGTGCGCGGCACGCTGGTCGGCAACGTCGTACTGGCCGAAAGGGCCGAGCTCGAGGACTGACCGGGACTCCGGGGTATGGCGGGCGCGATTCGCGCCCGAACCGATCAGTGCCGGGCTTCAATTGAGGTGTGAGATGAAATTGATTCAAAGCAAGTACGTACTGGCGGCAGCGGTCTCGCTGCTCGTCGCCGCCTGCGGTGGCGGCGGGGGCGGAGACGGCGCCTCCGGCGGAGTTCCACCGCCCGCCTCGCCGCCGACGGGCGGAGCGCAGAAGACCGTGTTCGTCACGGGTGCGATCACGGCCTTCGGCAGCGTGATCGTGAACGGCGTGCGCTACGACACGACCGGGACCGACGTGCGCATCGACGACCGTCCTGGAACGACGGACGAGCTGCGCGTCGGACAGGTGATCCGACTCGAGGCACAGGTGGACGACCGTGGCCAGGCGCGGGCGATCCGCATCGAGGAGCGGCACCTCCTGCAAGGCTCCGTGCAGTCCGTGGATGCGGCGACCGGGACCGTGACGGTTGCGGGGCAGCTCGTGCGCGTCGACGACGAGACGTCGTTCGACGACTCGATCACCGGCGGTTCGCTGGGCGGTATCGCCGTGGGCCAGCGCATCGAGGTGCACGGGTTCTCCGGCTCCGACGGACTGGCACGCGCCACCCGCATCGATCGGACCGAGCCGGGCGAGGTCGAAGTGGAGGTCACGGGCCTCGTGACGAATCTCGATACGGCCACGATGCGCTTCCGCGTCGGCAGCCTCGTCGTCGACCACTCAGCCGCGACGCTCGAGGACTTCGGGTCGGCTGGCCTGCGAGACGGCGACCTCGTCGAGGTCAAGGGACGCGACTTCCTCGCCGACGGCACGCTGCGCGCCACCCGCGTCGAGAAGGAAGACGGCGGCGCGGGCGGCACGGCCGGCGGTGAGGCCGAGGTCGAGGGCCTCGTGACGCGCTTCGTCTCGGCGAGCGACTTCAGCGTCGCCGGGCAAGCCGTGACCACGACGGCGAGCACCCTTTACGTGAATGGCACCTCGGCCGACCTCGCGCTCGACCGCAAGGTCGAGGTCGAAGGCCGCCTGGATGCCGCGCGCGTGCTCGTCGCATCGAAGGTCGTCTTCAAGCGGGCCACCTCCGTGGCGCTGTCGGCGCCGGTCGAGTCCGTCGACGTGGCGGCAGGCACGGTGCGCGCGCTCGGCATCGCCATCGCCGTGGACGCGTCGACCCGTCGCGAGGACAAGGAAAGCGACGACCCATTCTTTTCGCTCGACGACCTTCGTGTCGGCGACTGGATCGAGGTGAAGGGCTATCCGGATCCTTCCAGCAGCGGACGGATGATCGCCACGCGCTTCGAGCGTGACGAACCGGAGGACGAGGTCGAGCTGCGCGGTCCGGCGGACGGACTGCAGGCGCCCGGCTTCCGCATCCTCGGTGTCGCCATCGAGACCACGCCGACCACGGAGTTCGAGGACGAGGACACGAGCATCGATGCTGCGTCCTTCTTCACGCGCGCCGCGGGCCAGACGGTCGAGGTGGATGGACGCTGGAACGGCACGACGCTGATCGCCGACGAGGCCGAGATCGAGCGACACGGGGGCACGGCGCCACCGCCTGCCCCGCCGCCGCCCGTGACGCCCCCGCCGGTCACGCCCCCTCCTCCCGTGACGCCGCCGCCGGTCACGCCCCCTCCGCCCGTGACACCGCCGGCGCTCGACGGTGCGGCGCTCTACTCGGCGAACTGCTCGTCATGCCACGGCGCGATCAACGCGATCCGCAGCATGTCGGCCTCGAATCGCGAGGCGGCCGACTTCAGGCGCGCGATCAATGCGAATCGAGGCGGGATGGGCTTCCTCGCGTCCCTGACCGATGCGCAACTTGCAGGCCATTGCTGCCGCCATCGCGGCGGCGAATCCATAGGACTTCAAGAACCCCGGACCTCCCCCGGTCCGACTCGGGCGGGTGGCGCAAGCCTCCCGCCCATTTTTTTAGTCGCGCTTCAGGGAAAGATCGCGCGAGGGCAACTGGCCCAGCGGATTGGCCTCGACGCCGGTCACGGTCGGCTTCACGAGGCGCTTGGAGACACGGAAGAAGACCGGCACGACGGCGACGTCCTCGAGCAACGCGGCCTCGGCGTCGGCGAGCAACGCCATCCGCTGCGCAGGTGTCGCGGCCGCTCGCGATTGCGCGAGCAGCCGATCGTAGTGCTCGCTGCGGTAGCCGAGCGTGTTCTGCGGATTCGAGGACTCGAACACGCCGGCAAACGCCTCCGGGTCCACGAAGTCGGCCGACCAGCCCAGCCGGACCAGGTCGCACTCGCCCGGCGAGCGGCGCGTGTCGAGATACACGCCCCACTCGAGCTCCACGATGCGGGTCTCGACCTCGAGTGCGCTGCGCCACAGGTCCGCGAGTGCCACGGCCGTGCGATGGTGGTTCGCGCTCGCGTCCGTGCACAGCGTCAGCGTGTCTGGCGCCTCGCCACGGGAGCGGGCCGCGGACCAGAGCTGGCGTGCGGTGTCGGCGGCCTGTTCGTAGGGGAGTCCCTGCCATGCAAAAGCGGGCCGGGGTGTACCCGGTGATCCCCGCCGGAATCCACCCGTAAGCGGGCAATCTCGCCCGCACCCGTGACCTGGCGGGTGATGCGCCCGCGGTCCACGGCCATCGCCAGCGCGGTGCGTGCATCCCGGTTGGCCAGTCGCTCCATGTTGACTGCGTAGGCATAGACGCCGAGGTACGGCGTGATGCGCAGTTCGCCGGGCAGCTCGGCCTGCAGCGAGGCGACGTGCGTGTTCGGCACCTCGCTGGTGATGTCGATCTCGCCGGTGCGGTAGAGGTTCAGCTCGGTGCCGAGGTCCTGGACGGTGAGGTAGCTCACTTCGTCGAGCGCGACGCTGTCCGCGTCCCAGTAGAAGGGATTCCGCTCGAGGAGCAGGCGCTCGCCCATCGTGCGTTCCCGCAATCGGAAAGGACCGCTGGCGGGCGTCGTGCCGTCGAGCTGGGCGCGCGGGTATCGCGGAGCCGCTGCAGGCAGCGCGAGCAGGGCCGGCAGCTGCGGAAGCGGCCGCTCGAGGGTCAGCCGCAGTTGCCGCGCATCGAGGACTTCGACCGCCTGCAGCGCATCGTACAGGTCCGCGAAGGGCGCCGTGGAGTCCGGCTGGCTGAGCTCGAGCAGCGCGGAGGCGAAGTGCCCGGCGGCAAGGGCTTCGCCGTCAGACCATTTCAACCCGTTGCGCAGACGGAAAAGGTAGATGCGGCCGTCCTCGGATGCTTCCCAGGATTCAGCGGCTCCCGGGCGGATCGACCCATCGGGTGCCGACCGCGTCAGGCCCTCGTGAAGCTCAGCCGCGATCGCGAGCGCCGCGTTGTCCTCGGCGAGGCGTGGATCGAGCGTGTCTGGCTCCGCACCGAGTGCGCGGCGCAGTTGCAGGGGCTCGCGTTGATCCACGGCGACTACGGGTTCGTCGCGGCGGCCGCAGGCGGCCGTGAACGCCACGACGACGGCGCAGGTCGCCCCGGCCAGGAGCGCCGGGTGCCGGCATTTCTGCTGTCCGGCGCCGGGTGCGTGGTTGGGCCGCACAGGTGGTGAACCGACCGTCACCCCGTCACCCGCCGCCACAGCGCGCGGCCCACGAGCCGCGCCTTGGTCGGCAGGTCGAAACGCTCGAGGTTGGTCTTGACGATGCCCTCGGTGAAGCGCGTGCGCTTCGAGTAGTCGATGCGTACGTCCACCAGCACCGGGCGCTTCGTGGCAGCGACCTCGAACGCTTCTTCGAGCGCGCGCCTCGATGCCGGCATCGTCGTCGATGCGCAGGAAGGCGGCGCCCGTCGCCTGCGCCACGCCCGCCACGTCGAGCGGCCCGAGCACCGTGCAGGTCTTGCGGTTGTACGGGATCTGCTGCGCCTGCGAGATCTGCGCGAGCTCGCCGTCGCTGAACACGAACACGATCACGCCGAGGCGCAGCGCCGTGGCCGTGGCGAGCTCGAGGCCGGTCATGCGGAAGGCGCCGTCGCCCACGATGCCGACGACGTCCGCCTGCGGCCGCGCGAGCTTGGCGCCGATGGTCGCGGGCACGCAGTAGCCCATGCAGTTGAAGTCGGTGGGCGAGATGAATCCGCGCGGGCGGTGGATCGGCATCAGCTCCGCCGCGAGGAAAGTGTGGTTGCCGTCGTCCACGACCACGGTCGCGTCGCCCTCGAGGTGCTCGCGCAGCGCCGTGAAGAACCGCGCCGGGTTCACGCGCCCCTTCGAGTCGTGCGCGTACCACTCATCGCGATAGGCCGCCTTGTCCTTCGCGATCTGTGCCGCGACCGCGTCACGGCGGGGCTTTGCCTCCGGCACCTCCGGCAGTGCCTCGAGCAGCCGCGCGAGCACCACCGAGGCGTCGCCCTCGAGCGCGACGCGCGCGGGATAGTTGGCGCTGAACACGGCCGGGTTGATGTCCACGTGGATCAGGTCCGCGGGCGGCTCGTAGCCGTAGCTGCCGGTGGCGATCTCGCCGAATCGGTTGCCCACGGCGAGCAGGCAGTCGCAGTCGCGCAGCGCGTTCTCGGCCGCAGGCACGGCGGCGCGGCCCACGCAGAAGCCCGCGTGCAGCGGGTGGTTCGCGGGGAACGCGCTCAACCCCTGCAGCGTGGTGGTCACCGGTGCGCCGAGACGATCGGCGAGCGCCGCGACTTCGCGGGTCGCGTCCACAGCGCCCCAACCGACGAACAGCGCCGGCCGCTTCGCGGCAGCGAGCAGGCGCGCAGCCTGCTCGACCTCGGCCGTCGTGCAGCGCGCCTCGCGCTCGACGGGCCCGCCGTAACCGGGCGCCGAGCCGGGCTCACCCGCGATCAGCTGCAGGTTGACCGGGATCTCGACGAACACGGGCCCGGGCTCGCCGCTGGTGGCCACCCGCACCGCCTCGTAGATCGTGGGGATGACGTCGGCGTGCCGCTCGATGAGCCACGTCCCCTTGGTGATGGGCTTGAGCATCGCGTGCTGGTCCACGTCGTGCAGCTGGTAGCGGCGTCCGGTGTCGCGGCGGATGCCGCCCGCGATCACCAGCATCGGGATGCCGTCGAGGAAGGCCTCGGCGATGCCGCTCGCGGCGTGCGTGACGCCCGCGGCCGGCACGATCACCAGCGTGCCGAGGCTGGTGCCGGAGCGACTCACGGCGTCGGCCATGAACGCGGCGCCGCCCTCGTGCCCGACCAGCACCGGCGTGATGCTCGCGGAGGCGGCGAGCTCGTCGTAGATCTCGGTGTTGTGCACGCCCGGGATGCCGAACGTGTAGCGCACGCCGACGATCTCGAGCGCCTCGCGCAGCAGGGAGGCGGCGGTTCGGCTCATGGGGCGGGGCTCCGTTCGCGGGCGATTGCCGGCCGCCATTCTAGGTCATCGAGCCGCTGGCAGGCGGTACGGTCAATGCTAGATTGCGGGCAGCAACCCGCGACGGAGCCTTTCATGCAGATCGTCCTGTTCACGGTGCTGGCCGCCGTCCTGTACCTGGTCTCGGACCGGCTGCTCAACGTGCTCGAGCTGCGGGCGGGGCGCCGCTTCGAGTACCGCAGCGTGATCTTCTTCGCCATCCTGCTCGCACTCGCGATGGTGGCGTTCTCCATCGTCCAGCGCTTCGCCCGGGGCGGTTGAGCGCCGCATTTCCTTTTGCAGTGCAGTTGATCCAGATCAAGGCGCACCCCCCCGGAGCGGAGTAACAACGCCCCACCGACGATGGTGCAGCGGGGTCGCTTTCGGGCCCCTTCACGAAACCAACGATTGCACCGGCAAGGGGGACGACATGACCGGATCCGATCCGCAGCACGACGGGGATTCGCCCGAGCCCGAACGCACGCCATTTTTCCAGCGGCTGATGGACAACCATTTCCTGCTGCTGTTCCTCGGCGTGACGATGCCGACGGTGCTCTACCTCATCTGGGGAATCATGGAAATCATCCAGATTCCCCTCGCTTCACCCTGAGGTTCCCGCCATGGCAATCACGCCTCCCAGCGAACGGCTCTGGTGGAAGGAGCCGATCCACAAGGTCGAGCTGATCTGGGTCATCGTGGCCTTCCTGTGGGGCGTCGCGATGTTCTTCACCATGATCTGGTGGCACGGCTTCGGACAGCAGAACATGTCCAACGAGGCCTACCGCATCCAGCCGTACCAGTTCGCCGAGAAGGTGGACGCCATGGTCGCGGCGCACACCGTGCGCCAGGAAGGCGCCTTCCCCGTCGTGAAGCCGCCGCCGGGCAGCGACGTGTACCTGATGGGCCGCGTCTACATGTGGTGGCCCATGATCGAGCTCGAGATGGGCCAGACGTACCGCCTGCACCTGTCGTCGATCGACCTGCAGCACGGTTTCTCGCTGCAGCCGCTCAACATCAACATCCAGGTGCACCCGGGGTACGAGAGCGTGATGACGATCACGCCGACGACCTCGGGTGAATTCGGGATCGTCTGCAACGAGTACTGCGGCCTCGGTCATCACACGATGACGGGCCGGATCTACGTGGTCGAACGGACCTGAGGGCAACCCATGGCCACCACCCGCGGATTCCGCATCTGCCCCACGACCGGCCTCAAGATCCACGGCGCAGCCGAGAGCCTGATCAAGGCCAACGCCGTGGTCGCGGTCGTGTTCCTGCTGATCGGCGGCCTGTTCGGCCTGTCGATCGCGCTCACCCGCTGGCCGGCGGTGCACCTGCTGCCCGCCGACTGGTTCTACCTCGCGCTCACCGCGCACGGCCTCGACGTGCTGCTGGTGTGGATCATCTTCTTCGAGATGGCCGTCCTGTACTTCGCCTCCGCGGTGCTGCTCAACTGCCGCCTCGCCGCGCCGCGCTGGGCCTGGGCGCAGTTCGGCCTGATGCTCGCGGGCGCGCTCATGACGAACGTCGCCGTGCTGCAGGGCAACTCGTCGGTGATGTTCACGTCCTATCCGCCGCTGCAGGCCTCGCCGTGGTTCTACCTCGGCCTGATCCTGTTCGCGGTCGGGGCCCTGATCGGCTGCGCCGTGTTCTTCGGCACGCTGGTCGTCGCCAAGGACGAGAAGACCTACCAGGGCTCGGTGCCGCTCGTCACCTTCGGCGCGGTCACCGCCGCGATCATCGCCGTGTTCACGCTCGCCTCCGGCGCCATCATCCTGATCCCGACCTGGCTGTGGTCGGTGGGCCTCGTGAGCAACATCGACCCGCTGATGTACAAGCTGGTCTGGTGGGGCATGGGCCACTCCTCGCAGCAGATCAACGTCTCGGCGCACGTGGCCGTGTGGTACGCGATCGGCGCGATGGTGCTCGGCGCCAAGCCGATCTCCGAGAAGGTGAGCCGCACGGCCTTCCTGCTGTACATCCTGTTCCTGCAGCTCGCGAGCGCGCACCACCTGCTGGTTGAACCGGGCGTGAGCTCGAGCTGGAAGATCTTCAACACGAGCTACGCGATGTACCTCGCCGTGCTCGGCAGCATGATCCACGGCCTCACCGTGCCGGGTTCGATCGAGGCCGCGCAGCGCGCCAAGGGCTTCAACAAGGGCATGTTCGAGTGGCTGCGCAAGGCGCCCTGGGGCAACCCGGCGTTCTCCGGCATGTTCATGTCGCTCGTGATGTTCGGGTTCCTGGGCGGCATCTCGGGCGTCGTGATGGGCACCGAGCAGATCAACCTGATCATGCACAACACGCTGTACGTGCCGGGACACTTCCACGCCACGGTCGTGGCGGGCACGACCCTGGCGTTCATGGCGATCACCTACCTGCTCGTGCCGCTGATCTTCCGCCGGCACGTCATGTTCCCGCAGGTCGCCAAGCTGCAGCCGTACGTGTTCGCCATCGGGATCGCGGGCATCTCGCTGTTCATGATGGGCGCGGGCACGCTCGGCGTGCCGCGGCGGCACTGGGACATCACGTTCGCCGACGCGCTCGCCACGCTTCCAGTTCTCGCCCGCGGCCTTCCTGATGCTCGCCCTGAACGGACTCTCGGCGATCCTCGCGGCGCTGGGCGGCGCGATGTACATCGTGGTGGTCGTCGCCTCGGTGTTCTTCGGGCGGCGCATCGGCGACACCGAGAAGGTGCAGCTCGGGCCCGCGACCGGCACGCAGGCCGCCGCGGCCGTGGCCAGCTACGGCAGCGCGGGCACGCTCAGGATCCCGGGCACCGTGATGCTGGTCGCCGTGTTCTTCGTGTCCTTCGTTCTTTACTACTTCGTGAACTGGAAGTACCTGGCGGAACTGTGGCCGCTGAAGTAGCAGGAGGTCCGCCGTGAACAGCATCGCAGCCGACGTCCGGATCGCACCGCAGGCCGTGTGGCGCAGCGCACTGCAGGTCTTCAAGCCGCGCATCGCGCTCGAGATCATGCTCGCGGGGCTCGCGGGCGTCGCCCTCGCGGGCGGATCGGGCCTGTTGTGGTGGCAGTTGCTCGCGCTCGCCGCGGCGATCTTCCTCGCCGCGGGCTCCGCGGGCGCGCTCAATCACCTGGCCGAGCGCGACCTCGACGCCCGCATGTCCCGGACGCGCTCGCGCCCGTTCGTGACGGGCGAGCTCGCCGGCGGGCTGGGATGGCACGTCGGGGTCGCGGCACTGCTCGCGATCGCCGTCGGCGCGGCGGGCCTCGCCACCAACTGGCTTGCAGCCGCCTGGGTGTTCCTCGGCGCATTCACCTACGGCGTCGTCTACACGTTGTGGCTCAAGCGCCGCACCTGGCTCAACATCGTGGTCGGCGGCCTCGCGGGCAGCTTCGCGGTGCTGGCGGGCGCCGCGGCGATCGACCCGACGCCTGGACCGTCGGCCTGGGTGTTCGCCGTGGTCCTCTTCCTGTGGACGCCGCCGCACTTCTGGAGCCTCGCGACCTTCTATCGCAGTGACTACGAGGCAGCGGGCGTGCCGATGCTGCCCGTCGTGCACGGCGACCGCGTGGCGGCGCTCGCGATCCTCTGGCACACGGTGGCGCTCGTGCTGCTGTCGCTGCTGCCGCTCGCCTGGGGCTCGGGCTGGATCTACGGGATCTGCGCCGTGTCGGGCGGCGGCTACTTCGTCTGGCGCGCCGCCCTGCTCGCCCGGGAGCAATCGCCGCGCAACGCGATTCGCTGCTTCCTCGCCTCGCTGCTGCAGCTCGGGCTGCTGCTGGCCGGCGCGATCATCGATGGCGCCGTGCGGGGCAGCCTGGTCCAGTTCTGAGCCATGCGCGGCGCGACCCGTGCCGGTCACGTCCTGGCGGCCGGCCTGCTGGTCGGGGTCGCGTCGTGGACCGGTGCCGTGGCCGCGCCCCAGATGGACGACCGCGAGGCGCTGCGCTTCAGCCAGGCCGCCATCGGTCGAACGCTCGGCGGTTACGAGTTCACCACCTCCACCGGCGGCCCGCTCACGCTCGAGCAGCTGCGCGGCCGGCCGGTGGTGCTGAGCCTCGTCTACACGAGCTGCTATCACGTCTGCTCGGGCCTGACCCTGAGGCTGCGTGAGACGGTGAAGGTTGCCCACGATGCACTCGGCGAGGGCAGCTTCGCGGCGGTCACGGTCGGCTTCGACACGCCGAACGACACGCCCGACCGCATGCGCCAGTATGCCCGCGAGCGCGGTGCGAACCTCGCGGACTGGCACTTCGTGAGCGCAGACGCCGCGACCATCGAGCGACTGGCCCGCGACGTGGGCTTTACCTACTTCGCCTCGACCAAGGGCTTCGACCACATCACCCAGACGACGATCATCGACGGCGCGGGCCGCGTCGTGCTGCAGGTCTATGGCGAGGACTTCGCTCCGCCGCTGGTCGTCGAGCCGCTCAAGAAGCTGGTGTGGGGAGTCAATCTCGATCGTGGCACGCTCGAGGGCCTTGTGAACACGGTGAAGCTCTTCTGCACGATCTACGACCCGAGCAGCGGTCGCTACCGCTTCGACTACTCGCTGATCGTCAACATCCTCGCCGGCGGGCTCGCGCTCGGCATCGCCGCGGCGGGCATTCTCGCGGCCCTGCGCAATGTGCGCTGAACCGCGGCATCGGGCGGCGTCCTGCCGGAAGGCCGGACCGGTGAAGGCGCTCAAGCGGGGGCTGCGGGCGATCCTGCTGCGGATCGAGGGCGCGTTCGAGGCCGTGTTCGGCGCCGCGCCTCAACCCGATCACCCAGCTGGGCACGCTCGGCTGGTTCCTGTTCTGGATCGTCGCGGCCAGCGGCATCTACGTGTACATCTTCTTCGACACCGGCGTGACCCAGGCCTGGGAGTCGCTCGAACGGCTGACCCATGGACAGTGGTTCGCGGGCGGGATCATGCGCAGCCTGCACCGCTACGCCTCCGACGCCCTCGTGGTCGTGATCCTGCTGCACGCGCTGCGCGAGTTCGCGATGGACCGGATGCGGGGCAACCGCTGGTTCCCGTGGGTGACCGGCATCCCGCTGCTGTGGTTCGTGTATGCCTGCGGCATCACGGGCTACTGGCTGGTCTGGGACGAACTCGCCCAGTACGTGGCCGTGGCGACCACCGAATGGCTCGACTCCATCGGCATCTTCGCCGAGCCGATCGCGCGCAACTTCCTCGACAGCGAGCGACTGAGCGGCCGGTTCTTCACGCTGGTCATCTACATGCACATCGCGCTGCCGCTCGCGATGCTGCTCGCCATGTGGATCCATATCCAGCGCCACGCCCACGCGCGGGTCAACCCGCCGCGCGCCCTGGCCCTCGGGACGCTGGGCGCGCTCGTGGCGCTGTCGCTGGCGTGGCCGGCCGTGAGCCAGCCGCCCGCCGATCTCGACCGCGCGCCGTTCCAGGTGGGCCTCGACTGGTTCTACCTCGCGGTCTATCCGCTGCTCGAGCGCGTCCCGGGCGGTACGCTCTGGCTGCTGCTGGTCGGCGGCAGCGTGCTGCTCACGCTCCTGCCCTGGCTGCCGCCACTGCGCAAGGCGCCCGCCGCGCGCGTCGATCTCGACAACTGCAACGGCTGCGCCCGCTGCTTCGCCGACTGCCCGTTCGGCGCCATCACCATGGTCAAGCGCAGCGACGGCCTCGCGTTCGAGCAGGAGGCCGCGGTGGACGCGGACCTCTGCATGAGCTGCGGCATCTGCGTGGGCGCTTGCCCGACCGCAACGCCGTTCCGGCGCGTCGGGCACCTGTCGGCGGGAATCGAGCTGCCCGACCGCAGCGTGTCGGGACTGCGCGAGGAAGTCGGCGCCGCTGCGGCCGGCCTCACGGGCGACGCACGCGTGGTCGTGTTTGGCTGCGCGCACGACGCCGGATGCACCGGCCTCGCCGACGCCGAGACCGCCGTCGTCCGCCTGCCCTGCGTCGGCATGCTGCCGCCACCGTTCGTCGACCTGGTCGTGATGCGCAAGCAGGCCGACGGCGTCCTCATCTCCGGATGCGCCGGGCACGACTGCTTCGAGCGGCTCGGCGACCAGTGGACCGAGCAGCGCATCGCCAACGAACGTGACCCCAACCTGCGCGCCCGCGTGCCGCGCGATCGCGTTGCGGTGGCGTGGAACAACCCCATCCGCGAGGGCTCGCTGCGCGAGACGCTCGCGCAGTTTCGCGCCCACCTGCGCGGTCTGGCCGCCGCAACGGCCACCGCGCAGCCCGGGCCGAGCGGGTCGGCGTGGCGCGCGCGGTTGCGCGGGCTGCCGGCGCCCTTGCGGATGGGCGGTCAGGTCGTCGCCTATGCGGCACTCATGGGCTTCGTCGCCTTCTTCGCGACCCAGCCCGCCTACACGTATCTCGCCCACGACCAGGCCCTGCTCAAGCTCAGCTTCAGCCACGCGGGCCAGCCGCTGAAGCCCTGCCGCCGCTACACACACGACGAGCTCACCAGCACGCCGTTCAGCGAGCGTAGCGCCACGAGCTGCGAGCGCGGCCGCTGGCCGGTGTACGTGGAACTCGACATCGACGGACAGCCGCTCTACCGCGGCCACCATGCGCCCGCGGGTCTCTGGAACGACGGCCCGTCGACCGTCTATGCACGGTTCGAGGTGCCGGCCGGTCGGCACCGGCTCGAGGCAAGGCTGCGCGAGGACGGCACGGCCGACGGCTTCAACTTCCAGTCGAGCCGCACCGTCACCCTGGGGCCCGGCGAGAACTTCGTGATCGACTTCCGGGCCGCCGAGGGCGGCTTCGTCTTCGGCCTGCCGGGGCGCGCCGACGCGACGGAGGATCCGCGATGACGCTGCTCCAGTGGCAGGACAATTTCAGCATCGGCATCGAGGAAGTCGACCACGAGCACCGGGAGCTGATCGAGCTGATCAACACGCTGCACGATTCGCTGGCGGCCGACCGCTCCGCCGGGCGCGTCGAGGCCTTTCTCGGCGAGATCCTGACCGACATCTCGGCGCACTTCGCGCTCGAGGAGAAAGTCATGCGCGCGCGCCGCTACGACGCCCTCGAGGTGCACAAGGCCGACCACGAGCGACTGCTCGACGAGCTGCGCGACCTGATGGACGAGCAGGCCGCCGGCGTCGCGCTCGACGACGACCGCTTCGCGACATGGCTCTCGGCGTGGTTCGGCGGACACTTCGCCACGCACGACGCCCGCTTCCACCGCCACCTCGCCCGCTGAGCTTTCGCGACGCTGGTCACGCCGGCGTCCGCGACCCTGGCCGGCCACCACCCGTGCCGGCGGCCGCACGTACACTCCGCTCGGTGGTGGCGGGGAGCCCGGCATGGATGAAGTTCGCATCGCTGTCATCGGCGCGGGCATCGCGGGTCTCGCCTGCGCCCGGGAGATCGCGCGCGCCGACGTCGCGGTGACGGTCTACGAGCGGGCCCGCGGGCTCGGCGGCCGGCTCGCCACCCGCCGCGACGGCAATCTCGCCTTCGACCACGGCGCGCAGTACCTCACCGCGCGCGGCCAGGCGTTTTCCCGGTTCGTGCAGGCCGCGACTCACACCGGGGCGGTCGCGGCGTGGAAGCCGCGCATCCGCGAGGACGAACGCAGCTGGGACGCGCCCATCGACGACTGGTACGTCGGCGTGCCCGGCATGAGCGCTTCGGTGCGCCCGATGGCACGCCTCGTCGAGCTGCAGACCGGCGTCGGCGTGCACGAGTTGCGCGTCGGGCAGCGCGGCTGGGAACTGGTGACCGACGCCGGCACGGCACCGCGCGTCTTCGACGCCGTCGCGGTCGCGGTCCCTGCGCCGCAGGCGCTGACCTTGCTTATTCCGCTCGGGCGCAGCTTCCAGCGCATCGCCGGGGTGCGCATGGCGCCCTGCTGGACGGCGATGATGAGCTTCGATGCGCCGGTGGATGCGGGCGCCGACGTGCGCCGCTGGACGTCGGGTCCGCTGACGTGGGCGGCCTGCGACTCGAGCAAGCCGGGGCGGCCGGCCGGTCCGCAGTGCTGGGTGGTGCACGCCTCGCCTGCGTGGTCGCGGGAACACCTCGAGGCCGATGCGGAGGAAGTCGCCGAGTCGCTGTTGCGGGAATTCTCGGCGGCCGCGGGAATCTCGCTGCCGGCGCCCGCGAGCCTGCGCGCGCACCGCTGGCGTCACGCGTTCGTCGAGCAGCCGCTCGGCTCGGCCTGCATCGTGGACGAGGAAAGCGCGGTCGGCGCCTGTGGCGACTGGTGCGTGGCACCGCGGGTCGAGGCGGCCTTCGACAGCGGCCGCGCGCTCGCGCAATCGCTGCTCTCGATCGTCGGGCGCGCCACACCCTCGCTGCTGCGCTGAGCGGCTCAGGGCGACGGCGGCGGAGTTTCGGCGGGCGCCGGTCGCAGCAGCCGCAGCCGCGCGCCGTCGGCGGCGGTCAGCTCGTACGCACCCCAGAGCGCGAGCGCGACCACGAACGGGATCACCTCGTAGATCACGCGGTAGATGAGGACCGCCGCAAGCAGCTGCTCGGGCGGCACGTGGGGCAGCAACAGCAGCAGCATGGACTCGAGCACGCCGAGCCCGGCCGGAACGTGGCTCAGCACGCCGACCAGGACGCTGGCGAGATAAACGGCGAGGAACGGCAGGAAGGCGATCCCGGCCGACGCCGGCAGCAGCAGGTACAGGACCGACGCCACCAGGCAGATGTCCACGAGGCCCACGACGATCTGCAGCAAGGTCATGCGCAGTGTCGGCAGGCGCACGGACCAGCCGCCGAGGCGGATCGGCGCCTCACGCCGGTAGACGAAGATCAGGTAGGCCGCATCCTTGGCAAGGCCCACGCAGCCGAGCACGAACAGCCACTGGGCCGGGATGCGGAACAGCGGCGCGAGCTGCTCGGCGGCCAGCAGAAGCGCGAAGTCGATGAGCAGTCCGAACGCGAGCACGTAGGGCAAGCCGCAGAGCAGCACCGTCGCGCCGACCTCCGTGGCGCTGAACCCGGCGGGCGCGTACATGCGGTAGCGCACCGCGCTGCCGCTCAGCAGCGCCTGACCGAGCGCGTGGCCGAGCGGAAACGCGATCAGGGCGGTGATCACGGGCTTGGCCCGCCCGATGCAGTGCTTCACGTAGCGCACCACCGCCACCTCGTAGGCGGCCAGCGTCGCGAAGGCCGCGAGCGCGCAACCGGCCGCCAGCAGCAGCCGCTCGCGCGGCACGGCGCGGATGTTGGCCAGCACGTCGGCGAAGCTGATCTGCTGGAAGGTCCGCCACAGGACATACAGCGCGAGGCCGGCGATCGCCACGCTGGCCGCGATGCCGAGTAGCGTCTTCAAGCGGTGCCGGCGCGGATCGGGCATGGGTCGATTCTAGGCGGCGGCGCGACGATGCGCGCACGGAGCGCAATCAAGAATGATTCTCATCGGAATCCCGGCGACCGGTCCGGCACGAAACCTAACCGGCCACACGATGTCGAAGTTGCAGGCACCGCGTAGAATCGGCGGTGCATTCCCATCCCTCACCGGCATGCAGGAGATTGTCCATGTCCGAGCGAAAGATTCCCCGTCGTGACGTCCTCAAGGGAGCCCTGATCGGCGTTGCGGCCGTACCCGTGACCGCGCTGCTCGGCCGTGCCGAAGCCGCGGCGACGGGCAAGGTGGACCCGAACGAGCCGCAGGCGAAGAGCCTGGGCTACGTGGAGGACGCCTCCAAGGTCGATCCCAAGGCCAACCCGAACTTCAAGCCCGGCCAGATGTGCTCGAACTGCCTGCAGGTGCCGGCGGGCAAGGAAAAGGGCGACTGGATCCCGTGCAACATCTTCGCGGGTCGCCAGGTCTCGGCCAAGGGCTGGTGCAAGGTCTACGTGAAGCGCCCGTAAGCGCATCGTCGGTCCAGCCTGAAGACGGCGCGACGGGGTCACCGGTCGCGCCGTTTTTTTTGCCTCAGCACGACGGGAGCTGCCGCCATGTCGTCCGACGGACCCTAAGGACTTCCTGAGCCCGCTGCCGCCGGCACTCGCGCCGATCGGCCGGCTCGCGCTCAACCTCCGCTGGGTCTGGAACCACGCGGCGGACCGGGTGTGGGAAGCGCTGAACGCGGAGGTCTGGCACCAGACGCGCAACCCGATCCTGGTGCTGCAGAACACGCCTCGCAGCCGCCTCGACGAACTCGCGCGCGACGCGGAGTTCGTTGAGCGCGTGCGGCGTCTCGACCGCAGCGAGGCGGAATACCTGTCGCGGCCGAGCTGGTTCCAGGACACCTGCGCCATGGATCCGCCGCCCGTGATTGCCTACCTCAGCATGGAGTACGGGTTGAGCGACGCGCTGCCGCTCTACTCGGGCGGCCTCGGCGTGCTCGCGGGCGACCACCTCAAGACGGCGAGCGACCTCGGCGTGCCGGTGGTTGCCGTGGGCCTGTTCTACCGGGAGGGCTACTTCCGGCAGATGCTCGACGCCGAGGGCACGCAGATCGAGATCTACGCGGTCAACTCGCGCGAGTCGCTGCCGGTGCGCCAGGTGACCGACGCCGAGGGCATGCCGCTGCGCGTCAGCATCGCGCTGCCGGGCCGCGACCTGCGCGTGCGCATCTGGCGGGCCGACGTCGGTCGCGTGCCGCTCTACCTGCTCGACAGCGACGATCCGTTCAATTCGCCGTTCGACCGCGGCATCACCGCCAAGCTCTACGGCGGCGACGGCGAGGCGCGGCTCATGCAGGAGATCGTGCTCGGCGTGGGCGGCTGGCGCGCGCTCGAGGCGCTCGGGCACGAGGTGGACGTCTGCCACCTCAACGAGGGCCACGCGGCGCTCGCGACCGTCGAGCGGGCCCGCAGCTTCGCGGAGTCGCAGGCCTGCGATTTCTTCACTGCACTGTGGGCGACCCGCGGCGGCAACGTGTTCACGACGCACACGCCGGTGGCGGCGGCGTTCGACACCTTCCCGCTCGCGCTCGTGCAGAAGTACGGCATCGGCTACGCGCGCAGCTGCGGCATCCGTCCCGAGCAGCTCATCGGGCTCGGGCGCATGAACCCGGGCGACGTCCACGAGCCGTTCAACATGGCCTATCTCGCGGCCCGCACCTGCGCGCGCGTGAACGGCGTGAGCGAGCTGCACGGCCGCGTCAGTCGCCGCATCTTCGCGCCGCTGTTCCCGCGCTGGCCCGAGGCGGAGGTACCCGTCACGCACGTCACCAACGCGGTGCACGTGTCCTCCTGGGACTCGCCCTGGGCGGACCGGCTGTGGACGGAGGCCTGCGGCAAGGAGCGCTGGCTCGGTGCGCCCGAGCGCCTCCACGAAGCGGTCGCGCAGCTCTCCGACGCGCAGCTGTGGGACTTCCGCGGCATGGAGCGCCGCGACCTCGTGGACTACGCGCGCCGTCGCCTGCAGCGCCAGTTGCGCCAGCGTGGCGGGAGCGACGAGTCGTCCGCACTCGCGCACGAGGCGCTCGACCCCAACGTGCTCACGCTCGGCTTTGCGCGGCGCTTCACGGAGTACAAGCGGCCGACCATGCTGCTCGCGCAGCCCGAGCGGCTGGTGCGCCTGCTGTCCGACCCCGCGCGTCCGGTGCAGCTCATCATCGCGGGCAAGGCCCACCCGCGCGACGAGCTCGGTCGCTCGTTCGTGCGCCA
This sequence comes from uncultured Gammaproteobacteria bacterium, assembly GCA_963754125.1. Classification (GTDB taxonomy): domain Bacteria; phylum Pseudomonadota; class Gammaproteobacteria; order Steroidobacterales; family Steroidobacteraceae; genus RPQJ01. Next base: position 28,954 of record CAVWEX010000002.1, on the reverse strand, counting down.
GTGGGCCGAGTTCGTGCGCCGGCCGGAGGTCCGCTCGCGAGCGGTATTCCTCGAGGACTACGACATGGCGCTCGCGGAGAACCTCGTGCAGGGCGTGGACGTGTGGATCAACACGCCGCGCCGCCCCTGGGAGGCGAGCGGCACCAGCGGCATGAAGGTGCTGGTGAACGGCGGCCTCAACCTCTCGGAGCTCGATGGCTGGTGGGCCGAGGCGTACGCGCCGGACGTCGGCTGGGCGCTCGGCGACGGACGCGAGCACTTCGAGCCGGGCTGGGACGAGGCGGAGACCGAGCAGCTCTTCGCGCTGCTCGAGCGCGAGGTCGTGCCGGCCTTTTACGACCGCGACACCGACGGCATCCCCCGCGGCTGGGTGGCGCGCATCCGTGCGAGCCTCTCGCGCCTGACGCCGCGCTTCAGCAGCAACCGCATGCTGGCGGACTACCTCGACCGGCTGTACCTGCCGGCCGCGGGCAACTTCCGTCGGCGCACGGCCGACAACCTGCAGCTGGCCCGCGAGCTGAAGCTCTGGCTCGGCGACCTGCGGCGCCACTGGGACGCGATCCACTGGGGCAACCTCGACGTCGAGACCGCCGGCGACCGGCACGTGATCCGCGTGCAGGTGTACCTCGGGGAAATCGTCCCGGACTCGGTCCGGGTCGAGCTCTACGCCGAGCCGCGACCGGACCGCCCGCCCGAGCGCCACGCGCTGCGGCGCGACCAGGCGCTGAGCGGTGCGGCCGGGGGTTACCGCTACGTGGCGGAGGTGCCCGCGGACCGCCCGGCCGGCGAGTACACGCCGCGGGTCGTGGCGGCGCACCCCGAGGCGATCATCCCGGCCGAGGCCCACGGCATCCGCTGGTATTCCCGCTGAACGCGACGCCGGTTGCGGAGCGCCCCCTTGAAACCCGCTGCGCCGCTCGCATCTAGGGCGACAGGTGGGCGCCGCAGGGGCAGCCCCGCACCGGAGGATCAAGCAAATGCGTGTCATCAAGTGGGAACCGTTCCGTGACGTGGACGACGTGTTCGACCGGTTCGTTGCCGATTCGCTGCGCCGCTGGCCGCGGCCGCCGGCCGAGGGCCGCGTGGCGTCCGACTGGGCGCCGGCCGCCGACGTGAGCGAGACCGAGGGCGAGTACCTGATCAAGGCCGACCTGCCCGCGGTGCGCAAGGAGGACGTGAGCCTCACCGTCCAGGACGGCGTGCTCACGCTGTCGGGCGAGCGCCGCCAGGAAAAGCACGCGGAGAGCGAGAAGCTGCACCGCGTCGAGCGAACCTACGGCAGCTTCGCGCGGCGCTTCGCGCTGCCGGAGAACGTCGACGAACAGGGCATCCGCGCGGAGAGCCGCGACGGCGTGATCCTGATCCACATCCCGAAGCAGAAGGTCGAGCAGCCCCAGCCGCGTCAGATCGAGATCCAGTAAGCCGGCCCGGCCGTCGGGCAACGGCGATTGAACGCGGGGCGGCGGTGCGGCGACCCTATACTTGCACGCTCACTCAGCCGGGAACCGAGCCATGACCACGACCAAGGGCACCGCCGACTTCTGCGACGAGCACGGCGACGAGTTGCAGATCTGCGAACCCGTGTTCCACGCCTACGGCGGGCGGCATGCCTACTCCGGCCCGATCAGCACCGTGCGCTGCTTCGAGGACAACTCGCGCGTCAAGGAGGCCGTGGACGGGCCGGGCGAGGGGCGCGTGCTGGTCGTGGACGGCGGCGGCTCGCGGCGGCGCGCGCTGTTCGGCGACAAGCTGGGCAGCGCGGCCGTCCGCAACGGCTGGGCGGGCGTGATCATCCACGGCTGCATCCGCGACTCGGCCGAGCTCGGCCGCATGGACCTCGGCATCCGCGCACTCGGCACCATGCCGCTGCGCAGCGAGAAGCGCGGCGAGGGCGAGCGCGACGTACCGGTGCGTTTCGCCGGCGTCACCTTCCGCCCCGGTGAACACGTGTACGTGGACGAAGACGGCGTGATCGTCTCCCGCGGTCCCCTTTCCTGAACGGAACGGCCATGCCCCGCACCATCTTCTGCACCTACCTGCAGCGCGAAGCCGAAGGCCTCGATCGAGTCCCCTATCCCGGCGAGCTCGGCCAGCGCATCTACGCCAGCATCTCGAAGGAGGCCTGGCAGCAGTGGGTCCGCCACCAGACGATGCTGCTGAACGAGTACCGCCTTTCGCCGATCGACCCGAAGGCGCGCAAGTTCCTGGTCGAGGAGATGGAGAAGTTCCTGTTCGGCGGCGGGGCGAGCGCGCCCGAGGGCTACGTGCCGCCGGAGTCCTGACGGACCGAGTACGCGTGCCAGGCGAGCAGCGCCCAGGCCGCCATGAACGACACGCCGCCGACCGGGGCCACCATGCCGAACCAGCGCGGCGCGCCGGCCGTCATCAGGTAGATCGAGCCGCTGAAGAACGCGATGCCGGCGAGCATCAGCCGCGCCGACCAGCGCAACGGCGCGCTCACGCCGGTGACGCCCGCGACGAGTCCCACGGCGAGCAGGCCGACCGCATGCAGCATGTGGTACTGCACGCCGGTCTGGAAGCTCGCCAGGCGCCGCGGGCTGATCTGCCCCTGCAGCCCGTGCGCGCCGAACGCGCCGAGCATCACGCCCACGGCCATCAGCAGCTGCGCCTGCCACGAGGCAGCCCCGCGCGAGCGGCGTGAGGCCGTTCCAGGTTCCATTCATGTCACTCGGTCTCCGTCTCGTGGGTCACGCGCTCGACCAGGGTCGTGATCGGCTTCGGCAGCCCGACCCGGGCGGGCTGGTGCGCGTCGTACCAGCGGTAGCGATCGTCGTCGCGCAGCGATTCCGACTTGCCGAGACAGTGCACCACCAGCGGCTTCAGGTGGTAGTCGAAATGACTGAACGCGTGGCGCAGCGGTGCGGCAAGCCGCGGCTCGCCCGCGCCCGACAGGTGCTCACGGCACCACTGCACCGCGTGGGCGCGCGTCGGAAACTCGGGCAGCCCCCACAGCCCGCCCCAGATGCCGGCCGGCGGCCGGCGCTCCAGCAGCACCTTGTGTCCGCCGCGCATCGCCACGACCAGCCACGCCTCGCGCTCCGGACGCGTCGCCCGCGGCCGCGGCGTGGGCAGCCGGTCCTGCAGGTTGCCCGCGCGAGCCGCGCAGCCCGCGCTCACCGGGCACAGCAGGCAGGCAGGCCGCGCGCGCGTGCACACCGTCGCGCCGAGGTCCATCACCGCCTGCGTGTACGCCGCGACGCGCTCGTCCGGCGTACAGGCCTCCGACAGCGCCCACAGGCGCCGCTCGACCGCCGCCTCGCCCGGGTAGCCTTCCACGCCGAAGTAGCGCGCCAGCACGCGCCGCACGTTGCCGTCGAGGATCGCGTGCCGCTCGCCGCGCGACAGCGCGAGGATCGCGCCGGCCGTCGAACGGCCGATGCCCGGCAACGCCGTCACCTCCTCGATGCGGGCGGGGAACTCGCCGCCGTGCCGCGCCACGATGGCCTCGGCAGCGCGCTGCAGGTTGCGGGCACGGGCGTAGTAGCCGAGGCCGGACCACAGGTGCAGCACCTCGTCGAGCGGCGCCGCCGCGAGCGAACCCACGCCGGGGAAGCGCTGCATGAACGCCTGGTAGTACGGGATCACCGTGGCGACCTGCGTCTGCTGCAGCATGATCTCGGAGACCCACACCCGGTACGGCGTGGGATCGCGCTGCCAGGGCAGGTCCTTGCGCCCTCCGGTCTCGAACCACTCGAGCAGGCAGGGCGCGAAACGCGCCGCGCGCGCGTCCGGCGGGAGGTCGAGACTCAATTGCGGCTCAGGAACAGACGATCGGCGAGTTCTCGCCGGCGCGGCAACCGTCCGGGAAGCCGTACTGCTTCCAGTAGTCCACGATGCCGATGCGGGCGGCGAGTGCGCCGAACCGCGGGTCCTCGCGGAACGCCTTTCCCTCCGGGCCCCAGGCGTGCGAGATGTCCCAGCTCTTGACCCACGAAGCCGGATCCTCGTCGAGGGCTTTCGACAGCAGGTCGTAGACGAGGTCGATCTGCTTCATGTGCAGGTAGGGCTGGACGAGCTTCAGCTGTGGGACGACCTTCGGATCCACCGCGCGCATCCCCGCGACCACCTCAGGCACCAGCGTCGGGTCGGCGACGGCATCGACGTAACGCCCGGCCTGCGGTCGCAGCGCGTCCGGGAGTCCGTCCTGCGCGACGATCAGGCGCCGCGCCTCGGCCCACTGTCCACGTCGCATCGCGACCATCGCCTCCACGCCGGAGTTCTTCTTGCTGATGCCGAGGTCGCTGGCGAGCTGGTTGAAGCGCAACGCCTGATCGTCGTCGCCTGCCATCAGGTAATTGTTGGCAAGGTTCGCCGCGAGAACCGGCGCGGTCGGATCGAGCTCCTGCGCCCGCCGCGCCTGCTCCAGTGCAGCGCCGACCCGCCCCACCTGGCCGAGCAGCAGCGAGTACCAGTGGTGCGGCGTCGGCTCGTTGGGCTCGAGCGAAATCGCGAAAAAGAAGCCGGACTCGGCGTCCAGCAGGTTGCCGCGCTGGGCGTTGACCTGCGCGAGCACGGCGTGCGCCTCGCCGATGTTCGGATCGATCGAGAGCGCCTGCCGGGCCGAGGCCACGGCCAGCGGGCGGAACTTCTCCTCGTCGCCCTCCTCGTCCGTGTAACCCGGGAGCACGACGTAGGCAGAGGCGAGTGCCGCGTGGGCCCGGGCGAAACCCGGATCGAGGCCGAGTGCCCGCTGGTACAGGTCGATGGCGCGGTTGAGGTTGTCCTCGCCGCGCCGCTTCCACACGGCACGGCCCTGCAGGTAGAGCTCGTACGCCTCCACGTTCTGGGTCGGCGCCTTGTCGCGCACCGCCATCTGCTGCTCCTGCGGCGCGAGCTCGATGCGGAGCTTGTTCACGATCGCCGCGGCGATCTCGTCCTGCACCTGGAAGATGTCGGCCAGGCGACGGTCGTAGGTCTCGGACCAGAGGTGGAATCCCGTCTCCGCGTCGATCAGCTGGGCGGTGATGCGCACCTGGTCGCCCGACTGGCGCACGCTGCCCTCGAGTACGGTCTCGACCCCGAGCTCGCGACCCACTTCGCGGATGTCCACGTTGCGGCCCTTGTAGGCGAACGAGGACGTACGCGAGGCGACCTGGAGCCCGGGCACCCGCGCCAGCAGGTTGAGCAGTTCCTCCGACATGCCGTCGCTGAAGTAGTCGCGCGCGGCGTCGCCGCTCAGGTTGGTGAACGGCAGCACGGCCACCGAGTTGTGCGCCTGGCCGGCATGGGCGCGGCCGAAGCCGCGCTCGTACAGCAGGTAGCCGAGGCCCGCCATGAGCAGCAGCACCACGGCCGCGTAGGCGATCCGCAGGCGCATGTGCGTGGACTTGGGCTCCCCCGCCAGCGGCTCGGTGCGCTCGATGCCCTCGGGCCCGACGTCGAAGATCCAGGCGAGGACCATCGCCACCGGGAAGCCGACCAGCAGGAACACGACCACGAAGGTCACCGACCAGTCCGGCACGCCCAGGGCCGGCAGCACCACGGACGTGGCCTCGGTGACGCCCCACGCGATGGCGCCGTAGGCGATGGCGACCTTGCCGACGCGTCGACGTTTCAGTTCAGCGAAGAAAGCCATCGGATCCCCGCGCCGTCCCCCGGCCCCCATTCTCCACGAATCGCCAGTATTGGACAGCGCGGCCATGTCATTTGTTGCAGAGGTCGATGTCTCCGTTCAGCGTCTTGAGGCGGACGCGGGCGCTGCCCTGGCCCTCGCGGAAGCGCAGCTCGCTGCCCGGGGCGTATTCGCTGGTCCGGACGGGCTTCGGGCCGAAGCAGCTGCGGATGTCGCCGTTGAAGCTCGAGATGTCGAACTCGGCGCCGACGGGTCCCTCGAGATCGAGGCGGATGTCGCCGCTGATGCTCTCGAAGTCGAGTCGGGCCTCCTCGGCGAGCCGGCCCCGGATGCCGAGGTCGCCGCTGGTGGAGCGCAGCCGCGAGCGGGCGGTGTCGCCCATTGCGATCGTGAAGTTGCCGCTCACCGTGTTGCCGTTGACCTCGCCGGCGACGCGATTCACGTGGGCGTCGCCGCTCACCGTGGTGACCGTGAGCAGGCTGCGCTCGCCGCTGCCGTTGACCGTGACGTTGCCGCTCACGGTCTTGCACTCCACGTCCTCGGCGGCCGAATGCGTCTCGACGTCGCCGCTCACGGACTGCAGGCGCTGCGCCCCCTTGACCCCCTGGACGCGCACCTCCGCACTCACCGTGTTGACCGAGACGCTGCCGCCGGCCGGGACCTTGACGATGAGGTTGGTGCTCTCCGCCCGGGAGGAGCGATTCGGCATGATCACCTTGACCCGCGTGAGCTTGCCGGCGCGCGAGAACTCGAGGCGCTCCGCGCCCTTGCCGAGCTCGCCCGTCACCTCGACCTCGGCGCGGGCCCAGCCCGTCACGACCACGAATCCCGCGATGTTCGAGATCTCGACGTGACCGGCGGGGTCGGCCGGCGCGAGTTCGTTGATGGGCGTGCCTGCGAGCGCCGCCGGCGCGCCCGCCAGCAGGGCGAGCCACGGCAGCCACGCGGCGGCTCGGGCAGGGACAGGAGCGCGGGTCCGGATCGTCATAATTGCATCCTCGTCGGGTCGTTCGGTGCGCCGGCGACGTTCGCGCCGGTCAGCTGGTTCACGCTCGCAAGCACGGCGAGCTCGTCCTGGTAGGCGTTCAGCAGCAGTTCCTCGAGCAGCGGGTCGCCGGGGCTGAGCTCGAGCGCCGCGTTGATTTCGGCGCGGGCACGGCGCAGCTCCGCCAGGTTCTTCTCGAGCTGCCGCCGCCCGGCCGGCGGCAGGCGCTCGATGCGGGACTCGAGCGCCCGGGCGAGCTCCTGCCGGGCCGCGAGGTAGTCGGGCCCGAGCGCCTGCCCCGGGCCGAACGCCGCGTTGGTCATCGTCACGGTGGCCGGCTCCGGCGAGAGCCCGGCCGTCGCGGGCACGTCGCGGCGCAGCAGGCCCGCAGTGATCAGCGACGAAGCCGTCACCAGCAGCACGGCCGCCGCGGCCGCCGGCCACCACCGCCGGAGCCTCGCCGCGCCAGCCTGCGGCTCGAGCCGCGCCTCGATCGCGGGCCAGAGGTCGCGCGCCGGCTCGACGCTGCGCGGCAACCGTGCAAGTGCGTCGTCCAGGCGGCTCGTCTCGTCGCTGCGGTCGGTGTTCATGACGTCCCCTCCGGCAGGGCGAGCCGCTCCCCGAGCAGTTGCCGTGCACGATGCAGCTGCGACTTGCAGGTACCGACGGCGAGTCCGAGCATCGCCGCCGCTTCCTCGTGCGAGTGTCCGTAGAGGCCGACCAGCACCAGCACCTGGCGCGCCCCGGCGGGCAGGCCGGCGATGGCCTGCTCGAGGTCCATCGCGGCCCCGGTGTCCCCGACCGAGGGATCGGGCCGCGCCGAGGCGAGCTCATCCGCCGAGGCCGCCTGCCCCAGTTCCTCGCGGCGCCGGCGGCCCTGGGCCAGCACGGCGTTCACCGCAATGCGGTGCAGCCAGGTGCCGAAGGCGCTGCGTCGCTCGAAGGACGGCAGGCTCCGCCACGCCTGGATGAAGGTCTCCTGGGTGCAATCCTCGGCGGTGGCGGGGTGGGCAGTCATGCGCAGGCAGAGTCCGTAGATTTTTCCGACGTGGTTGCGGTACAGCGCCTCGAACGCGGGCTTCGAGCCGCGTCTTTGCGGAGTCGACGAGCGCACGTTCCTCGGCCGCCCGTCGCGCCCGCTCGAACTCCGAGCCATCCTCCGCTTCCGCCACCCCCCACCTCGGTGCTGTCTCGACCCTCGTCCAGGTCATCCTACACAGCCCCTCGGGACCGCGGCTCCAGAGGACCGGCCATTCGAAAGCTAAGATGCGGTTCCGACGGGAATGGTTCGAAGGGAGGGCCGGAATGACCGAATCGGTGCGGATCGAGCGTCAGGGAGCGGTGGCCACGGTGATCCTCGAGCGGTCCGCGGCGCGCAACGCCGTGGACCCGCCGACCGCCGCGCGCCTCGCCGAGGCGTTCCTCGAGATCGAGCGGGACGAGTCGCTGCGCGTCTCGGTGCTGTGGGGGGCCGGGGGCACCTTCTGCGCCGGCGCGGACCTCAAGGCGGTGGCCGCCGGCTGGGACCCGTCGCAACTGCGGGAGCCGACCGGCGAGGCAAACGATCCGCACGGTCCGATGGGCCCGACCCGCCTGCGGCTCGAAAAGCCCGTGATCGCGGCCATCTCGGGCCACGCCGTAGCCGGCGGCCTCGAGCTCGCGCTGTGGTGCGACCTGCGGGTGATGGAGGACGACGCCGTGCTCGGTGTGTTCTGCCGGCGCTGGGGCGTGCCGCTGGTCGACGGCGGCACGGTGCGGCTGCCGCGCCTCGTCGGCCACGGCCGCGCCATGGACCTGATCCTGACCGGACGGCCGGTGGGCGCGGCGGAGGCGCTGGCCATGGGTCTCGTCAATCGCGTCGTGCCGAAGGGCGCGGCCCGGGCCGTCGCCGAGGCGCTGGCCGAGGAGATCGCCGCCTTCCCGCAGGGCTGCCTGCGCGCCGACCGGCGCTCGGCCTGCGAGCAGTGGAGCCTCCCGGAGGACGCCGCGTTGCGCGGGGAATTCGCGCGCGGCAGGGCCGTGCTCGAGAGCGGTGAGTCGGCCGCAGGCGCGGCGCGCTTCGTCGGCGGCGCGGGCCGAAGCGGGCGTCCGGCCTGAGGCCGCCTCAGCGCTTCGTGCCCTGCAGGTAGTCGACGGCTACGCCAAGCATCGCGCGCAGGCCGATCGGCAGCGCCGCCTCGTCCAGCTTGAAACGAGGCGAGTGGACGCCCGCAACCTGCGTCGAGTCGGCCCCCAGCCGGCGTGACGCCAGCTGGAAGAACAGGCTCGGCACGCGTTGCGCGTAGAACGCGAAGTCTTCCGCACTCGTCAGGTACGGAATCTGGACGACCCGCCCTGTGCCTGCGACGCGCTCGAGCGACGGCCGCATGCGCGCGGTGAGCGCCTGGTCGTTGACGAGCACGGGATTGGAATGGTCACCCATCTCGACCGTGGCCGTGGCCCCGGCCGAGTGCGCGATGTCCACCGCAGTTCGCGTCATCCGCTCGATGATCTGCTGGCGCACGGCCGGGTCGAAGGTGCGCAGCGTGCCGATCAGCTCGACCTCGTCCGGGATGATGTTGCTGCGGATGCCGCCCTTGATCGCGCCCACCGACAGCACCGCCGGGTACCGCGTGATGTCCGTCTGCCGGCTCACGATGGTCTGCATGCCTATCACAACCTGCGAGGCCACGACGATCGGGTCCACGCCTTCCCACGGACGGGCACCGTGCGCCTGCCGGCCGCGCACCGCGATGCGGTAGCTGTCGGAGGCGGCCATCACGGGACCGGGCCGATAGCCGATCGTGCCGGTCTCGAGCGCGGCGAACACGTGCAGGCCGAACACCGCTTCGGGTTTCGCGAGTTCGAACAGGCCCTCCTCGAGCATCAGCGCCGCGCCGCCGCGCTCGCCCTCGGGCGCACCCTCCTCCGCCGGCTGGAACACGAACAGCACCGTGCCCGGCAGGTCCTTGCGCAGCCCCGCGAGCACCTGCGCCACGCCCATCAGGATCGCCGTGTGCGCGTCGTGGCCGCAGGCGTGCATCACGCCCACCTTCTCGCCGCGGTACTCGGCCGTGGCGACCGACTTGAACGGCAGGTCCACCTGCTCGGTGACGGGCAGCGCGTCCATGTCGGCGCGCAATGCGATCACGGGTCCCGGGCGGCCGCCGCGCAGGATGCCGACCACGCCGGTGTGGGCGATTCCGGTCTTCACCTCGAGGCCGAGCGACTGCAGGTGCTCGGCCACCTTCTGCGCGGTGCGGAACTCGCGGTTGCCGAGCTCCGGGTGCTGGTGGATGTCGCGCCGCCACGCGAGCACCTGCGCGTCCGCGGCACGGGCCGCGTCCTCGAGGGCACGGTCGGACACCGCCGCCGAGACCTGCCACGTCGTGAGCAGGAGGACCGGACACACGAGCGCTGCGATTCGATTCACGTTGGCGCCCCGACGGCAGTGACGAGCGGTACGCGAGGTTAGCGTGATCCGGCCGACCGCTGCGCTGTCCGTGGCTGCGGCGGCTCGTCGTATACTCGGCCGGCCAAGCCACTGGCGCCCCAGGACCTCCCATGACGATCCACGCCCGCGCGCTCCTCCTCTCCTGCTACCCTCACCACGGCGCTGCTCATGACCCCAGTCGAACCCGCCCTCGGCCAGGCGGAAAACCCGGCCGTCGTACGCAGCTTCGCCAAGACCCAGAAGCCGCCGCTGCACGGCAAGCACTGGATGGCCATCACCGGCAAGCCGCTCGCGCGCCACCGCGGGCGCGCTGATGTTCCAGCGCGGCGGCAACGCCGTGGACGCCGCCTGCGCCATGCTGGCCGCGACCTCGACGATGTGGGACGTGCTGTCCTGGGGCGGCGAGACGCAGGCGCTGATCTACGACCCGCGGACGAAGAAGGTGGTGGCCATCAACGGGCTCGGCGTGGCGCCCACCGGGGCGACGCCCGAGTTCTACCGCAAGAAGGGCTTCGAGTACCCGCCGGCCTACGGACCGCTCGCGGCCGTGACGCCCGGCACGCCGGGCGGGCTGATGCTGATGCTGTCCGAGTACGGCACGCTGTCGCTCGCCGAGGTGCTCGGGCCTTCGATCGAGCTTGCGGACGGCTACCCCATCGAGGCGGAGACCGCCGACCGCATCGAGCGCTGGCGCGACAAGCTCAAGGAGTGGCCGTACTCGAAGCAGGTGATGCTGCCGCACCTCGGCGAGGCACGCGAAGCCCCGCACCCGGGCGAGATCTTCCGCCAGCCCGACCTCGCCGCCACGCTGCGCAAGCTCGTCGAGGCCGAGGCCGCGGCGCTCAAGGCCGGCAAGTCGCGCAAGGAGGCGATCCAGGCCGCCTACGACCGCTTCTACCGCGGCGACATCGCCGAGGAGTTCGTGCGCAGCGTGAAGGAGCAGGGCGGGCTCATCACGCTCGCCGACCTCGACCAGTGGCGCCCGCTCATCGAGGAGCCGCTCACCACGAACTACCGCGGCGTCGAGGTGTACAAGCTCGACACCTGGACGCAGGGTCCGGCGCTGCTGCAGTCGCTCAACCTGCTCGAGAACTTCGACCTCAAGGCGCTCGGCTACAACAGCGCCAACTACGTGCACACCGTGTACCAGGCGATGAACCTCGCCTTCGCCGACCGCGACTTCTACTACGGCGACCCGTCCTTCCCGCCGGAGGAGCCGCGGCGCGGCCTGCTGTCGAAGGAATACGCGAAGGCGCGCGCGGCCACGATCCGCATGGATCGCAACGACGCGACGGCGGGGCCCGGCGATCCGTATCCCTTCCAGGGCGGCCAGAACCCGTTCGCCGACCTGCTGCGGAAACAGCAGCGCGCGGCGGCGGACTCCGCGCCCGCGGAACTCACCGCCCAGGCGCACGAAGCGTTCAAGGAGGGCTTCCACAGCGGCACGACGAGCGTCGTCGCGGCCGACGCACGAGGGCTGGCTCGTGTCCAGTCACGCCGAGCGGCGGCTGGGTCCCCGCGACGATTGCCGGGCGCACCGGCATCGGCCTGAGCCAGCGGCTGCAGTCGTTCGTGCTCGACCCGGCGCTCAATCCCTACAACGTGCTCGAGCCCGGCAAGCGTCCGCGCGTGACGCTCACGCCGAGCCTGGCGTTCAAGGACGGCAAGCCCTGGCTCGCCTTCGCCGTGCAGGGCGGCGACTCGCAGGACCAGAACCTGCTGCAGTTCCTGCTCAACGTCGTGGAGTTCGGCATGACGCCGCAGGAGGCCGCGGAAGCCGCCAACTTCGAGAGCTTCCAGATGCGCAGCTCGTTCGACAAGCACGAGTCGCAGCCGGGCCGGCTGGTGCTCAACGAGTCCGTGCCGCAGTGGGTGCGCAAGGAACTCGCGCAGCGCGGCTACAAGCTCGAGTTCCAGGCGCGCACCTCCGGGCCCGATCAACGCCATCCTGCTCGACCACGCGCACGGCACGATGTGGGGCGGCTCGAGCAACCACGGCGAGGACTACGGCATCGCGTGGTGATCCCGCGACCACCATGCCGACGCGCCTGCTGCTGCCAATCGCGCTCGCCCAGGGACTCTGGGTGCGCCAGACCGTCCCGCGCCTGCCGCCGGCGCGCGGCCGCCGTGGCGGATTCGGCGCCGGGCCGCGTGGCGCGTCGATCGTCGGCATCGGCGATTCGATCATCGCCGGGGTCGGCGTGGACCGGCAGGAGCGAGCGCTGATCGGCCACCTCGGCCGGCGTCTGCACGAACGGACGGGAGAGTCCGTGCGGTGGCAGGCCTGCGGCGTGAACGGCGCCGACTCTGCGACGATCCTCGAGCGTATCGTTCCGCACGCTCCCGCTGCGGATCTCTACGTGCTCTCCGCCGGCGTCAACGACGCCGTGCGGGGCGTGGCGCCCGCACGATTCGCGCGCCACGTGGAGGGTATGGTGCGCGCCCTGCGCGAGCGCTCGCCCGCGGCCTCGATCGTCTTCGCCGGCATCCCGCCGCTCGAGCGCTTTCCCGCGCTGCCGTGGCCGCTCGCAGCGGTGCTCGGCAAGCGGGCGGCGCGCCTGCAGGCGGCGACCGAGAACTCGCGCCGCGGCTCGACGTCGTGTGCTTCGATTTCCCGCCTCAGCTACCCGCCGGCGGCTTCGCGCCGGACGGCTTCCATCCGGCGTCGCCGGCCTGCGACGTGTGGGCCGGCTGGCTGCTCGAGACGTGGCTCAGCCGCCCGCCTCGTCCCGCCGCTTCTGCTCGCGGATCAGCATCGCGACCAGCGTGACGATCGTGATCGGCAGCACGAAGCTCAGCATGATCGCGGAGTACTCGTCGAGCGCGTCGTGGTCCTGCGCGCCGAGGATCAGGTAGGCGACGTACGCCACGTAGTACGCGAGGAACATCAGGCCCCGTCGCCGGCCGATCTGGCGCCCGAACATGAACACCGGCAGGCAGGCGATCGCCACGGCGACCATCACCCAGAGGTCGAAGTTGAGGACGGCGGGGGCAATGTCGAGTCCGCCGCTGCTCACCAGTCCCGACAGCCCGAGGCAGCCGAGGATGTTGAACGTATTGCTGCCGATCACGTTGCCGACGGCGATGTCGCGCTCGCCGCGCACGGCCGCCATCACCGACGTGGCGACCTCGGGCATCGACGTGCCGGCCGCGATGATGGTGAGGCCGATCACGAGGTCGCTCACGCCGAGCGCGCGCGCGAACACCACCGCGGAGTCCACCAGCCAGTTCGAGCCCAGCACCAGCAGGCCGAGTCCGGCCAGGATCAGCAGCAACTGCACGGACCAGTGTCCGTCCCAGCCGCCGGGCGGGCTCACGCGACCCTCGAACTCGCCGCGGATCTCGGCGGTCTCGGCGCGCGACTGCCGGACGAGGAACACGATGTAGCCGGTCAGCAGCGACAGCAGCAACGCCGACTCCGAGCGTCCGATGCGCGCCGTCGATCGCCATCACCGCGAGCATCACCGAGGCGCCGATCATGATCGGCACCTCCTGGCGGATGATCTGCGAATGGACGACGAGCGGGGTGATCAGCGCGCTGATCCCGAGGATGAACAGGACGTTGAAGATGTTGCTGCCCACGACATTGCCGACGGCGATGTCGGTGCTGCCGTTCAGCACGGCGCCGACGGACACCGCGACCTCGGGCGAGCTGGTCCCCATCGCGACGATGGTGAGACCGACCACCAGCGGCGAAATGCCGAGCGACAGCGCAATCTTCGAGGCGCCGCGCACGAGCGCCTCGGCGCCGGCCACCAGTGCGGCGAGGCCCGAGGACGAAGAACAAGCCGTGGATCAGCACGATGCCACGCTGCGGGCGCGCCGGTCGCGCGCAGGGCGCCGACGGGCCGTACGGTCAGGGTTCGACATGCTCATCCTCCGAATCCCGTTGCTTCTGCTCGCGGATCAGCATCGCCACCAGCGTGACGATCGTCAGCGGTAGCACGAAGCCGATCATGATGGCCGAGTACTCGTCGAGCGCGTCGTGCTGCTGCGCGCCGAGGATCAGGTAGGCCACGTAGGCGGCGTAGTAGGCGAGGAACAGCATGCCCTTGCCCCGGCCGATCTCGCGCCCGGCGATGAAGACCGGGAGGGAGGCCGCCGCGACCGCGACCATCACCCACAGGTCGAAGTTGAGCACGGAGGGCGCCACCGTGAGGCCTTCGCCGCTCACGAGGCCCGCGAGCCCCAGGCAACCCAGGATGTTGAACGTGTTGCTGCCGATCACGTTGCCGACGGCGATGTCGCGCTCGCCCCGCACGGCCGCCATGATCGACGCCGCGATCTCCGGCATGGAGGTGCCCACCGCGATCACCGTGAGGCCGATGACGAGGTCGCTCACGCCGAACGCGCGCGCGAACGCCACCGCGGAGTCCACCAGCCAGTTCGAGCCGAGCACCAGCAGGACGAGGCCGACCACGATCAGCAGCGCCTGCACGGCCCAGTGCGCGTCCCACCCGCCGGACCGTTCCACGACGTCCTCGTACGACTTGCGCGTCTCGGCCGTCTCGGCGCGCGACTGCCGCACGAGGAAGGTCACGTAGGCGATCAGCAGGGAGAACAGCACCGCACCGTCCAGCGGTCCGAGCCGGCCGTCCACCAGCATCACCACCAGCAGCAGCGTGGCGCCGATCATGATCGGCACCTCCTGGCGGATGAGCTGCGAGTGCACCACCAGCGGCGCGATCACCGCGCTCACGCCGAGCACCAGCAGGACGTTGAGGATGTTGCTGCCGACCACGTTGCCGATGGCGATGTCGGACTTGCCGTTGAATACGGCCCCCACCGACACGGCGACCTCGGGCGCGCTGGTGCCGAGCGCGACGATGGTGAGCCCGACCACGAGCGGCGAGATGCCGAGCGCCAGCGCGATCTTCGACGCGCCGCGCACGAGGGCCTCGGCGCCGGCCACGAGTGCTGCAAGGCCAAGCAGGAAGAATAGTGCGTGGGTGAGCATGGTCCCGGCGCGAACTGGGCGTCAGGTGAGGGAACGGCCACAAATTATCGCACGACCTGCTGGGGCGGATTCGTGCCGGGGTTCGCTATGCGGGCGGCAGGACGATCGGCAAGGTGGTGCTGGAGGTGTGAAGCGCCCTACCCGCTCGCCGCCAGCTGCTCGCGGTGATAGAGGCGCGCCGCGAGCCACCACACGAACGCCACCAGCACCAGTCCCGCACCGAGGTTGATCGCCCACTCGAGGGTCGTGACGGGCTCGCCGCGCAGGATGCGCAGGATGAGCTGGTTCTGCCCGAGGAAGGGCACGGCGAGCATCCACGCCTGGGTCTTCACGGGCGCCACCATCAGGTACAGCGTCGGCAGCATGGGCAGGAAGATCAGCAGCGGCAGGTAGCCCTGCGCCTCACGGTGGCTGCGCGCGAACGCCGCGAGCGCGGTCAGCACGGTCGCGCCGAGCAGCACGACGGGCAGCACCACGAGCAGCAGGCGCGCGAGCGCGTCGATCGGCACCGCCAGCGAGGTGTCGAGGCGATCGGCGGGCAGCAGCGCGAACGCGGCGCGGTACATCAGCAGCGTCACGAGCACGGACAGCATCGCAAACGCCGCGGTGGCGAGGATCTTGCCGCCGATGATGGCCTCGCGCGAGGCGGGCGTGGCGAGCAGCGGCTCGAGCGACTGCCGCTCGCGCTCGCCTGCCGTGGCATCGATGGCGAGCTGCATGCCGCCGACGAAGGCGAGCAGCAGCAGCAGGTAGGGCAGCATCTGCTGCGCGAGATCGAAGCGCGTCCCCGGCGTGGCCACGTCGCGCTCGCCCACCTGCAGCGGCTGCGCGACCGCCGGGTGGATGCCGCGCGCGATCAGCCGCAGCGTGCCCACCTGCTGGTCATAAGCCGAGAGCAGCGAGCGCAGCCGCGCCACCGTGGCGCCCGACTGCAGCGGGCGCGAACTGTCGAAGACGAGCTCGAGCCTGGCCGGGCGGCCGGCCCGCCAGTCATCCGCGAAGCCGGTGTCGATGCGCAGGACCACGTCGTGCTCCTGGCGACGCACCGCGCCGTCGGGATCGACCGGCGCTTCGATCACCTGCACGTCGTGGGTGGCGAGCCAGCCGACGAGGTTCGGTGCGTGCTCCGCCCCGATCACCGGCAGCTCGAGCGTGGACTCGAGCTTCTCGACCTGCCGCTGGGTTCCGAGCGCGCTCATGCCCGCGAGGATCAGCGGCACGGCGAGCGGCATCACCACGAGTGCCACCACCACCATGCGACGGTCGCGGAATGCGTCGAGCAGCTCCTTGCGCAGCACCACCCACCATGCGCTCACGAGAAGAGTCCCTCCTCCGAGCCGATCACCTGCACGAACGCGTCCTCGAGGTTCGGCCGGCCCGTCTGCGCGCGCAGCTGCTCCGGCGTGCCGTCCGCCACCACGCGCCCACGCGCGATCACGACGATGCGGTCGCAGAGCGCCGCCACCTCCTGCATGACGTGGCTGGAGAACAGCACGCAGCGCCCCTCGGCCCGCAGCTCCTGCAGGAAGCGCCGCAGCGAGCGCGTGGTCATCACGTCGAGGCCGTTGGTGGGCTCGTCGAGCAGCACGTTGCGCGGATCGTGGACGAGCGCGCGGGCGATCGCCGTCTTGGTACGCTGGCCCTGCGAGAACCCCTCGACCCGGCGGTCGATGAAATCCTGCATGCCGAGCGCCGCGACGAGACGGTCGATCCGCCCCGCGATGCCGGCCTCGGCGATGCCGTGCAGGCGCCCGAAATACTCGACGTTCTCGCGCGCCGTGAGCCGCTTGTAGAGGCCGCGGGCGTCGGGCAGCACGCCGAGCCGGCGCCGCACGTCGCCCGGCTGCGCGGCCGGATCGACGCCGTCCACCAGCACGCGGCCGGCATCCGGCTGCATGAGCGTGTAGAGCATGCGCAGCGTGGTGGTCTTGCCGGCCCCGTTCGGCCCGAGCAGGCCCGTGATCTCGCCGTCGCGCGCCGCGAAGCTCACGTCGTCCACGGCGCGGATGACCGCGCCGCGCACGGCGAACGATTTCTGCAGTCCCTGCACCTCGATCATCGCGCGTCCACTCAGGGGCCCCAGCCGAAGGCGCCGAGAAAAGGCGGCGGCGGTGCGAGTTGCTCGAGGCAGGCGGCGTCGAGTCCGCGTGCGTCTGCCGTCGCCACGAAACGCCCCATGAGCCGCGGCAGGCAGCCCGCGGCCATCACGTTGTGGCCCTGGCCGCGCGCCACGAGGTGCCGGCCGTTCGGCAGGTGCTTCACCACCGACTCGCCGTAGCGCGGCGGCGTCACCGGATCGAGCTCGCCCGACAGCAGCAGCACCGGCCGGTCGCTCTGCACGGGCGCGTTGAAGTCGGCGGGCCGCCGGCCCCTCGGCCAGACCTCGCACTGCGCGAGCACGGCCGCGACGAACGCGGTGCCGAGGAGCGTGCCGTCGTCGGCCGGATCGACGCGCAGGCGGTCGGCGTCCTCGGCGCAGCTCACCGACAGCTGCGAGCCGAGCGCGATCTGCTCGCCGACGAGGCTCTCGATCATGCGTGCCTGCGCCATGAGCACTTCCCGCCGTCCGGCCGCGGCCTCGGCCAGCGAGCGCGGCAGCATCGCGGCGAGTTGCGGCGCGTAGGCGTACAGCCGCACGACGCCCGCCACCGAGGTGGTCGTGAGCTCATCCTCGCGCATCGCGTCGGTGAGCGGGTCGCGGTAACGCACGCGCTGGGGTGCCTCGCGCAGTTCAGCCAGCAGCGCATCGAGCAGCGTGCGCGGCGAACCGAACTGCCGGCGACAATCCGCATCCGCCTCGCAGAGCGCGAAATGGGCATCGAGCGCCGACTCGAGGTTGCGGGCGTGCTCGGATCCGAGCGCGAGTTCGGGCGGCACCACGCCGTCGAGCACCACGCTGCGCACGCGCTCGGGTTCGCGACGCAGGTACTCGAGCGCGACGCGCGTGCCGTAGGAGATCCCGACGAGGTTGACCTGCTCCGCGCCGATCGCTGCCCGGACGGCCTCGAGGTCGAGCACGGCGTCGCTGGTGGTGTAGAAGCGCGGGTCCGCGTCGAGCCCCGCGAGGCATTCGGCGGCGAAGCGGCGCGCCGCCTCGGGGTCGGCGACGGCCGCCGCTTCGGTCGCAGCCGCGTCGCCGGGTGTGCGGCATTCGATCGGGTTCGAGCCGCCGGTGCCGCGCTGGTCCACGAGCACCACGTCGCGCTCGCGCAGCAGCTCGCGGAACGCCCCGGCCGCGGACGGGAACGCTTCGCGCGCCGCCTGGCCCGGTCCACCGGCCAGCATGAACACCGGATCGGGTTTCGCCTGCTTCGAGCGGCTGGGCACCAGCGCGACGGCGAGCTCGAGCCTGCGACGCTCCGGCTGCGCCCGGTCCTCCGGCACCGCGAGCGTGCCGCAGAACGCGGAGACGGTCACGGGCAGGCCGACCGCGGCGAGCGTGCAGGGCTCGAGGCTCAAGGCGCCGAGCGTGCGCGTCGCGGGGGCATCGGCCGCGGCCGGCAGGGCCGCAAGCAGCAGCAAGGCGATGGAGGTCAGGCGGGTCGTCATCTTTGGTACGGGCGGGACGCCGGGCTCGCGAACCCTAGCATGTCGCCACCACGAAACCGCAGCGCGTTTCGGCTAGGATGCCGAGCCATGAATCGCCTGCCCCCGGTAACGCGCGCCCTGCTGATCGCCAACGTGGGCGTCTTCCTGCTGCAGCTCGTCGCCGGCAATCTCCTGATGGGGACCTTCGCGCTGTGGCCTTTCGGCTCGCCGCAGTTCCGCGGCGTGCCGGACTTCCAGATCTGGCAGCTCGTGACCTACGGCTTCCTGCACGGCAGCCTGACGCACCTGCTGTTCAACATGCTGGCGCTGTACATGTTCGGGGGCGACATCGAGCGCCTGCTCGGGTCGCGGCGCTTCCTGTTCTACTACCTCGCCTGCGTCGTGGGCGCGGCGGTCGCACAGCTCGTCGTGCTCGGCGGGATGAACCGCCCGCCCGTGCCCACCGTCGGCGCGTCGGGCGGCGTGTTCGGCCTGCTGCTCGCCTTCGGCATGGCCTTTCCCCATCGCAAGCTGATGCTGCTCTTCCCGCCGATCCCGATGCCGGCCTGGCTGTTCGTCACGCTGTACGGACTGCTCGAGCTGTACCTCGGCGTCTTCGGGTCGAGCCAGGGCGTCGCGCACTTCGCGCACCTCGGCGGCATGGTGACCGGCTACCTGCTGCTCACGTACTGGGCGCGCCAGCGCAACCGCCGGTAGCGGGCGCGCCGGCTGAAACCATGTGCCGGCGCACGGCGAAACGGCAGGGCCCGGGGACGACCCATCGATGCTGAGGAGATGAGCATGGCGAGAAAGCAGGCCGCCGCGGGCCAGCCCGCACCCGTGACGCAGGCCATGGCCGAGGACGCCGTGCGGACGCTGCTGCGCTGGGCGGGCGAGGACCCGGCGCGCGAGGGCCTGCTCGAGACGCCGAAGCGCGTCGTCAAGGCCTACCGCGACTGGTTCTCCGGCTACGAGGTCGACCCGCGCGAGTACCTCGGTCGCACGTTCAAGGAAACGGCCGGATACGACGAGATGATCGTGCTGCGCGACATCGAGTTCGAGTCGCACTGCGAGCACCACATGGCGCCGATCATCGGCAAGGCTCACGTGGGTTACCTGCCCACGCACAAGGTCGTGGGAATCAGCAAGCTCGCGCGCGTGGTGGACGTGTTCGCCCGCCGCTTCCAGGTGCAGGAGAAAATGACGGCCGAGATCGCCCGCTGCATCGAAGAGGTGCTGCAGCCGCGCGGCGTGGGCGTCGTGATCGAGGCCACCCACGAGTGCATGACCACGCGCGGCATCCACAAGCGCGGCGTCTCCATGATCACGAGCAAGATGCTCGGCGCGTTCCGCGACGACGCTCGCACGCGCAGCGAGTTCCTCACCTTCATCGACATCCGCGAGCGCAAGTAGCGACCGGCGGCGTCAGGGGACGCGCTGGCCCGCAGGATCGCCGCGCAGCCCGGCCAGCAGGTTGCCGAGCGCCACCTCCCACTTGAGCGGGTTGCCGGCGAGGTCCGCGCGACGCTCGACCGTCAGCACCTGCTGGAGCGTGCGGTCGTCGAGCACCTTCTCGATGTCGAACACCTGCGCGGCGAACGGCGTGTCGCGCGCGAGGATGCCCTCGGCGCCGGCGCGCACCACCCGCCCCTGCGCGTCCACGAGCACGCCGGTGAACTGCAGCACCTCGAGCAGCTTGTCCTCGGCCGTAAGGAAGCGGATCGGTTCCTCGTGGCCGGTGCCGAGCACCACTTTCTTGCCGAAGACCCCTTCCCGGCCCTTGGGGTACTGGCTGACGCCGAGTGAGACCACGACGGCCTGGCTCGCGCCCTCCCGTGCCAGCAGTTCCGTCATCGCCTGCTGCCAGGCGGCCGACGGTCGGCGCAGGTGCAGCACCATGGGCGGGAACTGCTCGTGCGGGAGGACCTGCTGCTCGCCCTCGGGCGGTGCGAACTCACCGACGGCGCTGCCGACGTACACGTGCGGCGCTCCGGCCGGCAACGCCGGATGCGGCGCAGGAAGCGGCAGCAGGAACGAGCCTCGCAGGTCGACATTGACGGCCGCGAGCAGCGGCGCGAACTCACGCCTCGCGCCGGCGCGTAGCCGAGCGCGCCCGACGAGCTCGGGGTCGAGCGTGGCCGGCAGCAACAACAGCGCGGTCCACGCCCGAGCGCCCACCGGACCCCACGTCGACGTAGAACTCGCCCTCCTCGAGCCGATGCGTCTCGGCGACGGCCGCCGCGTCGAGGGCCGCGCAGCCGCCGAGGCCCAGGCTGGCCGCCACCGCCGCGACCCCCGCCCACCGCCCGAATTGCCTGTCACCCATTGTGATTTCCTCCTGCGCCCTCACACACCGCTGAGTTGACCCGCGGCCCGGAGCGCGCAAAGGTAGCGCAGTTTTTCGCCTGGAGATTCCCCGCATGGCCAGAAAGCGCCCCCTGCGCAACGCCGGCACGGTCGTCGTGCTGGAACACCGCTCGTCCGTGCTGGCGGACAACCCCCTCGGCGACCCGCACGTACGCAAGCTCGCCGTGTGGCTGCCCCCCGCCTACGACCGGCGCACGAGCGGTCCGGGGTCGCGTTTCCCGGTGTTCTACGATTTCGTCGGCTTCACCGGCGCGGGCATCGCGCACCTCAACTGGAGGCCGTTCAGCGACAACGTCGCCGAGCGGGCCGCGCGGCTGATCCACGACGGCCGCATGGGCGACGCGATCATCGTGCTCCCGGACTGTTACACGAGCCTCGGCGGCAACCAGTACGTGAACTCCACGGCGATCGGCCGCTACGCCGACTACCTGCTCGAGGAGATCGTCCCGTACGTGGATCGCGAGTTCCGCACGCTGGCCACGCGCGAGCACCGCGGCTGCTTCGGCAAGTCCTCCGGCGGCTACGGCGCGATGATCCACGGCATGCGCTACGCGGAGCACTGGGGGGCGATCGCGAACCACAGCGGCGACGCGTACTTCGACTTCGTGTACCGCGCGGACTGGCCGAACACGCTCGACGAACTGGCGAAGCACCGCCGGCCGGCGCGCAAGGCCGGGCGCGTCGCGCCGCCGCGCGACACGGCCGCCGAGCGCCGCCTCGCCGAGGGCCTCGACGACGGCCGCGTGCGCCGCTTCCTCGAGTCGGTGTGGAAGAAGCCCAAGGTGAGCAGCGCCGAAGTGCACGCGATCATGAACCTGTGCATGGCGGCCACCTACGACCCCGATCCGAAGGCGCCGCTCGGCTTCCGCTTGCCCTTCCATCTCGAGTCGGGCGAGCTCATCGAGCAGCGCTGGCGGCGGTGGCTGGCACACGATCCGGTGCGGCTGGTCGAGCGCCACGTGGCCGAACTGCAGCGCCTCAGGGGCATCTACATCGACTGCGGCTGGCGCGACCAGTACCGCATCCACTACGGCTGCCGGCAGCTGTCGCGCCGCCTCGCGGCCGCCGGCATTGCGCACCGGTACGAGGAATTCGACGATGACCACTCCGACGTCGACTACCGCATGGACGTGAGCCTGCCCTTCCTGTATCGCGCGCTGCGCCCGTGACTTGCCCGTGACGCACCCGTGACTGACCCATGACCCGGCCGCGCCTCGGCCTCGCCCTCAGCAGCGGCTCGGCGCGCGGCTGGGCGCACATCGGCATCCTGCAGGCGCTCGCCGAGCGCGGCCTGCGGCCGGACGTGATCACGGGCGCCTCGGTGGGCGCGCTGGTGGGAGCCGCCTGCGCGGCGGGCCGCCTGGCCGACCTCGAGCAGTGGGTCTGCGCCCTGACCCAGCGTGACGTGTGGCGCCTCGTGGACACGACCTTCCGCGGCGGCGGCGTGATGACCGGGAACCGGCTCATGGAAGCGATTGCGGCCCGGATCGGCGACGAACCGATTGAGTCCCTGCCCGTGAGGTTCGGCGCGGTGGCCACCGACCTCTACACCGGCGAGGAAATCTGGCTGCGCGACGGGCCCTACATGTCGGCCGTGCGTGCCTCGAGCGGCCTGCCGGGGCTGTTCGCGCCGGCCTGGCACCACGATCGCTGGCTCATCGACGGCGGCGTGGTGAACCCGGTGCCGGTCTCGCTCTGCCGGGCACTCGGCGCGGACATCGTGATTGCAGTGGACCTGAGCCGCTCCGTGACGCGGGCGGCGATGCGGGCGAGCGAGCGGGCGGCGGATCATTCCGCGGCGCATTCGCCCCCGTCGGGCACCCCGGCCGACGGGTCCGCCTCCGAGACCAGCGCGGAAATCACCGCGATCCTCAAGAAGTGGTCCGGCCTGGTGGACGGCCTGGTCGAGTCGTTCCGAAGCCGGCGCGCGGAGCCCGGGCTGTTCGAGGTGATGACCAGCGCGGTCAACATCATGCAGGACCGGATCACGCGCAGCCGGCTCGCCATCGATCCGGCGGACCTCCTGCTGCGTCCCGACCTCACGGACTTCCAGCTCATGGACTTCCATCGTGCCCGCGAGGCGATCGACGTCGGGCGCGCGCACGTCGAGCACGAGGCGGCGCTGCTCGAGCCGGTCGTCGCGCAGTTGCGGGCCCGTGGCTAACCCACTCACCCAACCGACGGGCACGCACGCATGGACGCCGTGACCCCGGCGGAGGCCGCGGAGGTATTCCGATCGTTCTGGCGCAGTGCCTGCGAAGAGCGCGGCTTCGTGCTGCACGCGGTGGGCAATCCCGTCGCAGGTGGTATGGCTCGGACGCGCCTGGGCGCTGCTCGTGCCGCTGTCGGAGCACGCGGCGGCCCTCGCGCAGACTCGAGCGCTACGAGCACGAGAACCCGCCGCGCCGCCGGCCTGCGGCGCCCGAGCCGCTGCACGGCGGCGCGTGGCTCGGGTCGCTGGCCTACGTGGCGGTGATGCTGCTGGTGGGCTACCTCGCCGGCTCGCTCGCGCTGGGCGCGGACTGGCTCGAGGCGGGCGCGCTGCGTGCCGGGCCGACGCGCGACGGCGAGGTCTGGCGTGCGATCACGGCGCTCACGCTGCACCTCGACGTCGGCCACCTGCTCGCAAACCTGGGGTTCGGCACGGTCTTCGGCCTGCTGGCGGGCCAGCTGCTCGGGCCCGGCGTCGCGTGGGCCAGCGTGCTCGCGGCGGCCGGCGCCGCCAACCTGCTGAACACCTTCATTCAGCCCGCGACGCATTCGTCGGTCGGCGCCTCGACCGCGGTGTTCGCCACGCTCGGCCTGCTCGCGGCCTACGCGTGGCGCCGGCGCCGCGACCAGGGCGACCGCTGGGCCTACCGCTGGGCGCCGCTGATCGCCGGCGTGATCCTGCTCGGCTTCACCGGCGCCGGCGGCGAGCGCACCGACGTGCTGGCGCACCTGACGGGCTTCGCCATGGGGTTGCTCGCAGGCGTGGCACACGCGAGCTGGCGGATCCCGCGCGGCACGGTGGCACAGGTCGTGGCGGGCGTGCTCGCGATCGCCGTGATTGCGGGTGCCTGGTGGCTCGCGCTCAGACGCTGACTCTCACCTCGCCGTCGCGCACGCTGACCTTGTAGGTCCTGAGCGCCTTCTCGCTGCGCACGACGTTGAACACCTGGATGCCGGGCGGGAAGTTCGCCCAGTCGATCACCTCGCCGGTGCGGATGTCGAAGCGCGCGCGGTGGAACGGGCACTGCACCTTGCAGCCGTCGAGGATCCTGCCTTTCGCGAGCGGCGCGAACACGTGCGTGCAGTTCGCCTGCGTGGCGTAGAAGCCGTCCTGCAGGTGATAGACGACCACCTTCTCGCCTTCCACCGTGAAGGCCTTCATGTGGCCCCTGGCGATCTCGTCCGTGCGGCAGACCGTGTGCTGTTTCATCGCGCGCCCCCCGTGCCAGCGAACCGTGTCCGGAGTGTAGCCGCCGCCGTGACTCCGGCGCGAGCATCGTGACGCCGCGGGCTTTGCGGGTATGCTTCCGCGTCCGATTCCGAGCCCGGCGCAGCGATGGCCCTCAAGCAACTCACCGACGAGCAGATCCGCACCTGGACGCGCGAGCAGAAGGATCGCTGGTGGCTCGAAAACGTGTTCCGCGGCAGCATGCCGCAGCTCACGCTGCGCTCCGCGGTCACGGGCTTCCTGCTCGGCGGCGTGCTCAGCGTCACCAACCTGTACGTGGCCGCCAAGACCGGCTGGACGCTCGGCGTCGGCCTCACCTCGGTGATCCTCGCCTTCGCGCTGTACCGGGCGTTCTCGCGTCTCGGCGCCCGCGACATGACCATCCTCGAGAACAACTGCGTGCAGTCCATCGCCACCGCCGCGGGCTACATGACCATGCCGCTCACCTCGGGCCTCGCGGCCTACATGTGGGCCACCAACAACGTGCTGCCCGCCTGGCAGATCATCTGCTTCACGATCGTGCTGTCGATCCTCGGCGTGCTGGTGGCGTTCCCGATGAAGCGGCGCTTCATCAACGACGAGCAGCACCCCTTCCCCGAGGGGCGCGCCTGCGGCGTGGTGCTCGACGCGCTGTACGAGCGCGCCGAGGCCGCGAGCGGCATGTTCAAGGCCAAGGCGCTGACGGTGGCGGCCGTGCTCGCCGGCGGCGTCAGCTTCGTCTCGGGCGAGAGCTACATGAAGCTGATCCAGGAGAAATGGCTCGGCCTGCAGTCGTCCTGGCACCTGCCGCACAACCTCGACCTCTGGTACTACTCGCTGGTCGAGAAGGGCCTGGCACCGCTGCCGAAGCTCGCGGGCGTGGACATCCGCCAGCTCGCGCTGACGCCGACGCTCGACTTCGCGATGATCGGCGCCGGCGGGCTCATGGGCATCCGCACGGCAGTGAGCCTGCTGGTCGGCGCGGTGCTCAACTTCGTCATCGTGGTGCCCGTCATGATCTCGCTCGGCGAGATCCAGCCGCGGGCCGGCGTGATCGCCGAGGGCACGGCGCTGTTCGGCCGGGCGCACATCCTCAACACCTGGGCGCTGTGGTGGGGCATCACCATGATGGTGGTCGCCGCGATGGTGGCGCTGTTCGCGCGGCCCGAGGTGTTCGTCGAGGCGTTCCGCAGCTTCGGCGGCCGTCAGGCGCGCCGCGGCGACCGGCAGCGACGTGCTGAAGCGACATCGAGCTGCCGCTGCCCGTCTCGTGGATCGGCGATCCCGATCGTCGGCGCCTTCGGCGTGTGGATGGCGCACGAGTGGTTCGGCGTGCACTGGGTCCTCGGGCTCGCCTCGATCCCGCTGATCATGGTGCTGGCGCTGATCGCCGCGAGCAGCACGGCGCTCACCGGCATCACGCCGTCGAGCTCGCTGTCGAAGATCCCGCAGTTCATCTTCGGCGCCATCGACCCGCGCACGCCCGCCCCCAACCTGATGACGGCCGTGATGAGCGCCGAGGTGGCGAGCAACGCCTCGAACCTGCTCATGGACATCAAGCCCGGCTACATGCTGGGCGCGAAGCCGCGCCAGCAGGCGATCGGCCACGTGATCGGCATCATCGCGGGCGCGCTCGCCGCCACGCCGCTGTTCTTCATCCTGTTCGGCTGACCGGCTTCGACCCGGCGGCCGGCCGCTCGGTGATGGACACGATGGTCACCGACAAGTTCTCGTTCCCGGGCGCGCTGCAATGGAAGGGCGTGTCGGACCTCGTCACCGCGGTGTTCGGCGGTGACGGCGGTGGCGCGCTGCTCACCCGTTCGATCGTCTGGTCCATGGGCATCGCGGCCTTCGCGGCGCTCGTGATGGAGGTGCTGCGCATCCGCACCAAGAACCGCTTCCCGCTGTCGCCGCTCGCCATCGGCCTCGGCGTGGTGGTGCCGCCCGACTCCTCGCTGATGATGTTCCTGGGCGCCGCGTTCTTCTGGTACATGGGCCGCCGGTACGGCAGCGCAGCCCGAGTCGAGGGGCTACGCCACCTGGGTGGACTCGCAGGAGCCGATCTGCGCGGGACTCATCGCGGGTGCGGCGCTCGTGGGCATCGGCGACATCCTCGTCAAGGTGTTCGTGTTCGGCTGAGGTGATCGGGGGGAGTGAAGTCCGTGCGGCGTCGTCCGTCGCATCGGACGATTTGCGCGCCGACCGCATGCATTGCACGGGAAGTGGCTGGCACCTCGATCACGCTACTCGGAGCACTTCTCGAACGTCCGCTCTGTGCCATTGGCAAGGACTCCAATCGACCGAGGCCGTGTGAAAACGACCTCGTGATTCGTGCGAATATCATCGTGCCACACGAAGGGGTGCACGATGAAGCGGTTCATCGAAGGTGAGTGCCGAGCGCAGTCCACGTTGCTGCCGGAGCGGTTGGACGACTGGATCGCCGAGGACAACCCGGTGCGCGCAGTCGACGCCTTCGTCGACGAGCTGGACCTGGCGAAGCTGGGCTTCGAGGGCGCGGAACCAGCTTCGACCGGCCGTCCGGCCTATCACCCGGCGACGCTCCTCAAGATCTACGTTTACGGCTACTTGAACCGCCTGCCCTCGAGTCGGCGCCTGGAGCGCGAGAGCCAGCGCAACCTCGAGCTGATCTGGCTCACCGGCCGGCTCGCGCCGGACTTCAAAACGATCGCCGACTTCCGCCGCGACAACGGCCCCGCGATCCGCCTGGCATGCCGGCAGTTCGTGCTGCTATGCCGTGAGCTCGGGCTGTTCGAGCAGGCGCTGGTCGCGATCGACGGCAGCAAATTCAAGGCCGTGAACAATCGCGACAAGAACTTCACGCCACACAAGCTCAAGGCCCGCCAGCAGCAACTCGATCACAGCATCGCCCGATATCTCTCAGAGCTCGATCGGGCGGACCGCGACCCGTCGCTTGTGCCCGAAGCGCGGGTCGAGCGCCTCAAGGAGAAGATCGCGACAGTGCGTGAGCAGATGAAGAAGCTCGAGGCCATCGGTCGCCAGCTCGCGGTTGCACCGGACCAGCAGGTATCGCTGACTGATCCCGACGCGCGTTCCATGGCTACGAGTGGCCGCGGCACCGGCATGGTGGGTTACAACGTGCAGGCCTCGGTCGACACCGAACATCACCTGATCGTGGCGCACGAGGTGGTCAACGAGGGGCACGATCGCGGCCAGCTCACGGCGATGGCGCAGCTGAGCCAGGAGACGCTGCAGTCGGAAGATCTGAAGGTGCTTGCGGACCGGGGGTACTTCAGCGGCGAAGAAATCATGAAATGCGAGCAGGGCGGCGTGACGCCGCTCGTGCCGAAGCCGCTGACCAACAACGCAGCGACGACCGGGCGCTTCGACAAGCGCGACTTCCACTACGACGCGAAGCGCGACCGCTATACCTGCCCGGCGGATGAGCACGCCATCTGGCGGTTCACATCGATCCAGAAGGGGATGGTGATCCGCAAATACTGGTCATCCGCCTGCCCGACATGCGCAATCCGTCGCGACTGCACGACGAGCAAGTATCGGCGGCTGATGCGTTGGGAGCACGAGGCAGTGATCGAGCGCATGCAGCAGCGACTTGATCGCATGCCGGAGGCCGGGAGGCTGCGGCGGCAGACGGTTGAGCACACGTTCGGCACGCTCAAATCGTGGATGGGCGCGACGCACTTCTTGACCAAGCGATTACCCGGCGTGCGAACGGAAATGAGCTTGCAGGTCCTGGCGTACAACCTGAAGCGAGTGATGCAGATCATGGGCGTTCAAACGCTGATCGCGGCGATGCGGGCGTGACGCGCGCTTATGCTTCGTCGTCGGTTCGCGCTATACGCTTGTTCGCGCCAGCGTTTTCACACGGCCTCGACCCGAAGTGGTCCGTCGCGCTTGCGAGAAGCAGACGCTCAACGTGCCGGTCTCCGGAACACGAGTGGGTGATGCGAATCGAGCCCACCTGCGCGGCTCTATCCCGCTTGCCAGATCAGCTACGTGCGAAAGACGGCCGATCTGCGTGTGTGCAGCGAGTGAATGCGCGGCGAGCGTACAGAACCTGATCGTGCCGTTGCTGCTTCATCGAAATACCATCGAGATGAATCGCTGGTAGCCCTCAGCGCACGCGGCCGAGTCGATGCAGGACACCGACTTGCTGGCCGGCTCCGGCCGCCAGATCGTGCGCCCTTCCTTGATCGTCTCGAGCACCTTGAGCGTCGATAGCCGGGCGCGGTCCATCGTGATCGGATTGTCCGAAAGGATCGCGAAGTCCGCGAGCTTGCCGACCTCGATCGAGCCCTTCGAATGCTCTTCGAAGTGCTGGTAGGCGCCCCACAGCGTGAGCGCCTTCAGTGCCACGATCGGCTCGACGCGCTGGGCGGGCCCGAGCACGTCAGCCCGTGCGGGTGGTACGGTTCACCGTCGCGTCGAGGATGCGGATCGAGTCCGGGAACGCCACCGGCGCGTCGTGATCGGACGTGAACCTCATGCCACGCTGCACGAGCCACCCGGTGGGCGAGATGTTCTCGGCGCGCTCGGGGCCGAGCACCGATTCCCGGTGCCAGTCACCCCAGTAGAACGTGTGCATCGAAACAGCGACGGCAGGATGCCGAGCGCCTTCAGGCGATCGACCTGGTCCTCGCGCAGTGTCTGGCCGTGGATAGCAATACGTGGCG
>CAVWEX010000001.1:0-954581 GCA_963754125.1 uncultured Gammaproteobacteria bacterium | reverse complement strand
AGGCACCGCCCGGACGCCTCGCTGGCCGGGGCGATCAATCCTGTGCCCTCGCGGCAAGCGCCTTCTTAAGGCGCTGACGCCACCGCGACGCCTCGCGCGCGTTACCCGTCATCTCGAAATGCTGCACGACTCGGCCCATCGCGTCCACCGCGAACAGGCTCGCTTCGCCGAAGCGCTCGCTCAACGCCGGTACTGCCGCCAGGAGCAGTGGCGCCGCCTCGGCATGGCGGCCCAGGTGGTCGAGCGCCGCACCGCGCACGCTGTCGAGCAGTCGGAAGCGCCAGCTCTCGTCCGCGCGGGTGTCTTCGGGGAAGGCGCTCTCGAGCGCAGCCAGCGCCTCGCCTGACTTGGCGAGCGACCCAGCGGCATCTCCCTCGCGCAGACGCAGGTCGGCGGCACCGGTCAGCACGATGCCCAGCATCCAGTGTTCGTGAGCCCGCGCGATCTCCAGCGCCTCGTCGAAGGCCGGGGCGGCCTCCGCGTAGCGGCCGAGGCCCATGAGCGCGAGCCCGAGGCTGTTGAGCGGCAGGATCAGGTCGTCGTGCGTTGCGCCCTTGAAGCGCCGGTCCATCGCCAGCGCCGCGCGCAGCTCTCGCTCGGCGTCCTCGAATCGACGTTCGATGAGTGCGACGCGACCGAGGTTGTTGAGCACGTTGGCGACTTCCTGGTGCTCGGTGCCGAAGATGCTTCGATACATCGGCAGGGCTCTTTGCCAGAGCGCCGTTGCGCGGCGGAAGTCGCCCGACTGATAGGCGATCGAGCCCAGGTTGTTGACGGTCTCGGCGACCTTGGGGTGATCGGGACCGAACACCGCAGTGCCGAGCTCCAGCGCCTGTTCGAACGTGCGCGCGGATTCGTCGAGCCGGCTCTGGAAATAGAGCGCGGTCGCCAGGCCGCTGAGCGCGAACACGCGGTCGCGTCCGGTGTCGCCGGGCAGCCGCTCGAGCGCCATGAGGCCCTCGCGGTATAGCTGCTCGGCTTCTGCAGGATCGCCGTTGAACGTCTGCACGTCGGCAAGACCGAGCGAGGCGCGCACGTTGTCCAGGTTGCCCCTGGGGTGGATGCGTCCGGCCATCTCGATCGCATCGCGAAACGCCGCGGCCGAATCGGCGTACTCGGCCGACTGGTACAGCACCCTCGCGTGCGCGATCTGCGAGCGCAGCGTGCTCTCGTGGTAGCGCCCGAGGCGTTCCATGCGCTCCGCGAGTGCCTCGGCGGTGAGTGCGAGCGCCGGCTCGTACAGCCCGAGGCCGGAGTACGCCATGCCCATGGTGTTCAGGAGTTCGGCTCGCACCAGCGGCTCACCGCGCAGCTCGGTGCGGATCTTGCTGGCACCGCGGTCGAGCAGCTCGCGCGCGGTGATCTGGTTGCCGCGCGACTCGCCTGGGTCCACGACCGCGAACAGCGAGGCGAGGAATTCGCTGGTGCGGCTCGCCGTGGTGGCTTCGCGCCGGGCGATGTCGGCCTGGCGCACGGCGATGCCAGCGGCCACGACCGCGGCGAGCGTGAGCACCGCGAGTGCGGCGATCGCCCCGCGCCGCAGAGTGCGGTTGCGCCGCATGCTGGCCTCGGAAGCGACCACGAACTCGCGCTCCAACGCGTCGAGCGGGACGCCCGCGTTACGCAGCGCCAGCGCTTCGGCGAGCGGCTTGCCCTGCGCGAGCAGGAACTCGCCACGCCGCAGTTCGCCGTCCCAGCGCTCCGCAGCCGCGCGCACGCGCGAGCGGATGCGCAGCAGCTCGCGGTTCGACTCGAGCCAGTCCACGAGCCGCGGCCAGTGCCGGAACAACGCCTCGTGCGCCACGGTGACGTCGGAGCGCCCCGACTCCCCCAGCTCGGTAACGAGCAGCCGCGCCTCGACCAGTGCGTGCACCATGGCGTTGGATTCCGAATCCGCGAACCCATCGAGCGAGGCGCGCCGCCGCACGGCGACGTCGTCCTCACCGATCTCTACCAGACGTTCCAGGGTTCGCGGCAACGCTGCGCGCACCGCCGGCGACTGCGCCTCGTAGACCGTCTCGGCACGGTGTGCCAGTGCACCCTCCAGGCCGCCGATCTCCTCGTAAGCGGCGAAGGTGAGCAGACCCTCGGGACTGCGACGGCGGTACAGCTCTTCGAGCGTGAACTCCAGCAACGGCAAGGCGGCGGGGCGCTCCGCAGTCAGGTCGCGCAGGCGCTCGTCGAGCCGCTCGCCCGTCGCGCGGTCCTGCTCGAAGCGCAGGCCGGCCGCCTGCGCGGGCAGGCGGATCATCTGCGCGATCTCGGCGGGCCGCGGCGGCAGCACGTCGTACTGGCCGGCGCCGCCCTTGAGCGCGACCAGCGCGGGCAGCTCGACACAGCGCGGGTAGTAGTCACTGCGCAAGGTGGCGACGATCCAGGTCCGGCCGCCGCTCGCGAGCGCCGCGAGCGCGCTGACGAACGCGGCGCGTTCCTGGTCCGTTACCGCGGGATCGCTGAACATCTCCTCGAGCTGGTCGACCACCAGCGCGAGGTCCGTGCGCGCGTGGGCGGCGTCGAGCGCGGCGGCCACGCGCGGCGCCACCGAGGTGGGCACGGCGCGCAGCGCCTGCGACAGTGCGTCGGGGTCCCCGAGCGTCGGCAGTGCCTCGCGCGAGCACAGCGCCCCCGCCAGCGCCAGCAGCAGGTTGCCGCGACCCTCGCCTGGCGTGAACACGGCGTGGCGCCACTCGTCGGCCGCGCCCACGACGCCCGGCTGCATCAGCATCGGCAGCACGCCCGCCTTGGCGATCGATGACTTGCCGCCGCCGCTCATGCCGAGCAGCAGCAGGAACCTCACCCCGCGGCCCGCCTGCTCCTGCAACCGCTCGATCGCTTCTGCGGTGGCCGCCGTGCGGCCGAAGAAGATCGCGCCGTGCTCGCGCTCGAAGCTCTGCAGCCCGCGGAACGGTGAACCGAACGACCACGTCGCGGCCGACTGCGGACCGTCGGGTGCGCTGCCGGGTGCCAGCTCGGGCAGCAGCTTGAGCAGATGCAGTTCGAGCAGTTCCTCGAACTCGGCGACGGTGGCGAACGGATGGAATGCGCCGACGAAAGTGCCGTCATGGCGATCGCGCAGCAGGCCATCGAGGAACTCGTCGAGCGCGCGGCGCTGGCCCGCGGCCTCGAGCGCATCCTCGGGCGAGGCGAACCATCGACGCGGCTCGGCGGTCTTGCGGTATAGCAGCACCTTCGGCCGGCCAGTGGCGCGGGCCGCTTCGAGGGCGTCCTCGATCTCGAATTCGGTGCCCGACCGCCACAGCGTGCCGTCGGGGCGGCGGATGGCGGCGGAGAGCGGCGTGCCGAACCGGGTCCAGACCACGCCTACGACGAGGTCGCACTCAGACGGCCGCAGCAGCTGTGACTGGAAGCTGTCGCTCGCGAGCAGAGGCTGCTGCTCCCAGAACACCGGCTCGATCTCGAGACCTCCGGCGTGAGCGCCCTGGATGCGGCCGAGCACGCGTCGCGCGACCGCGCGCTCCTGCGCGACGTCGCCCGGTGAGCTGATGAAGACCCTCAGTCGCGTCACGGTGGTCACCGGGCGCTACTGTAGGGGTCGGCGGGTCTGCGTCAGAACCCCGCCGGCGTTTGATGGGAGCCCGATGGGCTGTGCGGCTCAGCCTCTCGAGCCCGTCCGGCGCCGCGCCGCGCCCGCCACGCCCGCGAGGCCGAGCAGCATCAGCGCGAGTGCGCCCGGCTCGGGCACTTCGTTGCCGCCCGGCACGGCGTCGATGTAGAAGATCGCGCGGCCGGTGACCGGCTCGCCGAAGATATCGGCCAGGAAGAGGTTGCTGAGCGCAGGCGGGAAGCCCGGCGAAACGTAGTTGTCGCCCGGCGCGCAGCCCTCGAACGTGAGGCAGTTCGTCAGGTCGATGTAGCCGTTGCCATAGCTGCTCGCGTCTGCGAAGAAGCTGAACTCGAAGGCCGGGTCCAGGAAGAAGCCGAGATAGGATTCGTCGAGGTCGCCCTGGATCTGGTCGTAATTGAACTCGACGACGTAATCCTGGTTGAAGAGCTTCCAGACGACGAGCTGGTACTCGGAGAATTCGTCGCCGGCGTTGACCCCCCAGGTGATGCGGAAGGCATCGTCCGCATAGGCCGTCTGGTCCGTGTCGATGGGTACGGAGTCGCCCGTGGCCTGGTCGCGGAACGCGCGCTCGCCATCCGGGCCGCACAGTTCGGGCTGCGTGTCGCAGTCGCGGTCGCGGCCACCCCAGTCGAAGGTGATCCGGAACGGGCTGGGCACGGGCGCATCGGAGCTGAAAATCAGCGGAAAAAGGTTTGGCGCACTGTCCGGATCGGCGGCATTGGAGCGTGCGAAACCGCGCGGGTCGATCGAGAGCGTCGTGGTGCCGAAGAACTCGAACGGCAGCGTCACGACGCCGGTGTCACCGTCGTCGTCCAGCACGTTGGCGAAGTTCTGTTCCCAGCTGCCGTCACCTCCGTCGACGCGGATGGAACGGGCTTCGGCGTGATCTGCGATTGCGAGCACTGCGGCGAAGGTCACGGCCATGACGCTGGCGCGCGACGTGAGGAAGAGCTGGCGCATGTCGGGTCCCCTGGCTGTTGTTGTCTGGCTCTATCAAGTGAGCACCCGGTTGCAAGAAACGTGCCCATTGGCGCGGACGCGTTGGGCCGCGCCAAGGATCAAGGACTTGGCGCAACGGCGGGTTCAACTCAGGTCGCGGCCGTCGATCTTCTGTAAAAAACTCCGACGCCGCTCCAGCGCGCCGGGCGGTGCAGGTCGCGGCAACAGGCGAGGCCGCAACGGCCCGGATCCTCGCATGGGGCCCCAACGCAGGGCGACAACCACGGCATGAAGAAAGGCCCCGTTTCCGGGGCCTTTCTGTGGTCAATCATCGAAAAGGGCAGTCCGCTACAGCAGCGGCACCAGCAGCAGCGCCACGATGTTGATGATCTTGATCAGCGGGTTGATCGCCGGGCCCGCGGTGTCCTTGTAGGGATCGCCGACGGTGTCGCCGGTGACGGCCGCCTTGTGCGTCTCGGAGCCCTTGCCGCCGAAGTTGCCTTCCTCGATGTACTTCTTGGCGTTGTCCCAGGCGCCGCCGCCCGTGCACATCGAGATCGCGACGAACAGGCCCGTGACGATCGTGCCGATCAGCACGCCGCCGAAGGCGCGCACGCCGGCGCCGGGGCCGAGCAGGAAGTTCATGCCGAAGCCGACGATGACCGGGACCAGGATCGGCAGCAGCGACGGGACGATCATTTCCTTGATCGCCGCCTTCGTCAGCATGTCGACGGCGCGGGAGTAATCCGGCTTCGCGGTGCCTTCCATGATGCCCGGGATCTCCTTGAACTGGCGGCGCACCTCGACGACCACCGAGCCCGCGGCGCGGCCCACGGCTTCCATCGCCATGGCGCCGAACAGATAAGGCACGAGGCCGCCGATGAACAGGCCGATGATCACGGCCGGATCGGACAGCGAGAACACCTGCAGCTTGCCGGCGATCTCGAGGTTGTTCGTGTAGTCCGCGAACAGCACCAGCGCGGCGAGACCGGCCGAGCCGATCGCGTAGCCCTTGGTGACGGCCTTGGTCGTGTTGCCGACGGCGTCGAGCGCGTCGGTGACCTTGCGCACTTCCTTCGGCAGGCCGGCCATCTCGGCGATGCCGCCGCCGTTGTCGGTGATCGGGCCGTAGGCGTCGAGCGCCACGATCACGCCCGTCATCGACAGCATGGCGGTCGCGGCGATCGCGATGCCGTACAGGCCGGCGAGCGAGTACGCGCCCCAGATGGCGGCGCAGATCGCGAGCACCGGCAGCGCGGTGGAGTGCATCGAGACCGCGAGGCCCGCGATCACGTTGGTGCCGTGACCGGTCTGCGAAGCCGCCGCCACGTAGCGCACGGGACCGTATTCGGTCGCCGTGTAGTACTCGGTGATCAGGATCATCGCGCCGGTGAGCGCGAGGCCGATCAGCGCGCAGCCGAACAGGCCCATCGCCGCGTCACCCATCATCCAGGTGGTGACGAAGTAGAACGCGACCGCGGCGATCAGGCCCGACACGATCAGGCCGCGATACAGCGCGTTCATGATCTTGCCGCCTTCGCGCGCCTTGACGAAGAACGTGCCGACGATCGAGGCGACGATCGACACGGCGCCGAGCACCAGCGGGTAGAGCACGGCGTTCGGGCCGAGCGCCTGCATCGTGAGGCCCGCGAGCAGCATCGTGGCGACCACCGTGACCGCGTAGGTCTCGAACAGGTCCGCGGCCATGCCGGCGCAGTCGCCGACGTTGTCGCCGACGTTGTCGGCGATCACGGCGGGGTTGCGCGGGTCGTCCTCGGGGATGCCGGCTTCGACCTTGCCGACGAGGTCGGCGCCGACGTCGGCGCCCTTGGTGAAGATGCCGCCGCCGAGTCGCGCGAAGATCGAGATCAGCGAGCCGCCGAAGGCGAGGCCGACGAGCGAGTGCAGCGCCTTGTCGGCGTCGCCGGTCATGTTGAGCATCAGGCCGTAGTAGGCCGCGACGCCGAGGAGGCCGAGGCCCACGACCAGCATGCCGGTGATGGCACCGCCGCGGAACGCGACCTGCAGCGCCGGGTCGAGGCCCACGCTGGCCGCGTGCGCGGTGCGCACGTTGGCGCGCACCGACACGTTCATGCCGATGTAGCCCGCGGCGCCCGAGAGGATCGCGCCGACCGCGAAGCCGCCGGCCGTGGCCCAGTCGAGGGCAAACCCGAGGATCACCATCAGCACGACGCCGACGATGGCGATGGTCGTGTACTGGCGGTTCAGGTAGGCGTTGGCGCCCTGCTGGATGGCGGCGGCGATTTCCTGCATGCGCGCGTTGCCGGCGGGCTGCGCGACGATCCAGCGTGCCGCGAGCACGCCGTAGAGGATCGCGATCACGCCGGCGCCGATCGCCAGCCACAGCGCGAGAGAAGTGGTCATAGCAAACCTCCGAACGAGGGGAATTCCTGGATGAGATCGGGCCGGGCGGGGCTCTGCGTCCCTTGCCCGGCCGTGCAAAAAGGCGCGGGACTATACCACAAAGGTGCTCTTGAGCTTCCTGCGCACCGGCTTGTTCTTCAGGACCACGTACTGCGGCAGGCCGTCCTTGTAGGGCGGGTAGTCCTCGCCCTGGATGAGGGGCGCAAGGTAGCGTCGGCCCTTCGCGGTGATGTGGAAGCCGTCCGCGGTGATGTAGTCGCGCGGCAGCATCTTCTCGACGTTGGCGACGTCCTGCGAGCTTCGCGACGCCGATCTTCCAGCGGTAGGGCTTGTCCGAGGTGCGGACGATCGCCGGCATGACGGCGTGGTGGCCCTTGAGCGCGAGCTCGACCGCGGCCTTGCCCACCGCGTACGCCTGCTCGACGTCGACCTTCGAGGCGATGTGGCGCGCGGCGCGCTGCAGGTAGTCGGCCACGGCCCAGTGGTACTTGTAGCCGAGCTTGTCCTTGACGAGCTGCGCGACGACGGGACCGACGCCGCCGAGCTGCGCGTGGCCGAACGCATCGCGCGTGCCGGCGTCGGCGAGGAACTTGCCGTCGGCGTTGCGCACGCCCTCGGACACGACGATCGCGCAGTAGCCGTACTTCTCGACGCACTCCTTGACCCGCGCGATGAACGGCTCCTCGTGGAAGATCATCTCCGGGAACAGGATGATGTGCGGGGCGTCGCCGGCCTTCTCGGCGGCGAGGCCGCCGGCCGCGGCGATCCAGCCTGCGTGCCGGCCCATCACCTCGAGCACGAACACCTTGGTGGAGGTGCGCGCCATCGAGGCCACGTCGAAGCCGGCCTCGCGGATCGACACCGCGACGTACTTGGCGACCGAGCCGAAGCCCGGGCAGCAGTCGGTGATGGGCAGGTCGTTGTCCACGGTCTTCGGCACGTGGATGGCGGTGAGCGGGTAGCCGAGCTTCTCGGCCAGCTGCGAGACCTTGAGGCAGGTGTCGGCCGAGTCGCCGCCGCCGTTGTAGAAGAAGTAGCCGATGTCGTGGGCCTTGAAGACCTCGATCAGGCGCTCGTACTGGGCCGGGTTGTCCTCGTACTTCTTCAGCTTGTAGCGGGCCGACCCGAAGGCGCCCGACGGCGTGTGGCGCAGCGCGCGGATGTCGGCGGCGCTTTCGAGGCCGGTGTCGATCAGGTCCTCGGTGAGCGCGCCGAGGATGCCGTGGCGCCCGGCGTACAGCTTGCCGATGCGGTCCTTGTGCTTGCGGGCGGTCTCGATGACGCCGCAGGCCGAGGCGTTGATGACGGCGGTCACCCCGCCGGACTGGGCATAGAAGGCGTTGCGCGGGGCAGGCTTCTTCTGGGTGCGGGCTTTCATGCGAACTCCGGGAAAAAGTGCTTTTAAATCGGTTACTTACGGCTTGTCGATGGCCGGATAGCATACCCGAACCGCCGCGTCCTGACCGCCCGGGAATACCGCGGGTCGACCGCGTCGCGCGCATGGCCGAAGCCCGCGTCCCTCGAGTGGCGGACATTGTCCCGGATTGGCGGGGGGGCGCCTTTTTGGTTAGGGTGCCGGCCTCGCGACGGCTCCCTCGGACGAACCACCATGAGACTCGTACTGCTCGGCGCCCCCGGTTCTGGCAAGGGCACCCAGGCGCAGCGCCTGCGTGAAGACGAGGGCATCCCCCAGGTGTCCTCCGGCGACCTGCTTCGTGAAGCCGTGGCCCGCGGCACCGAGCTCGGCAAGCGCGCCAAGGCCGCGATGGACGCCGGCGAGCTGGTGTCGGACGAAATCGTGCTCGGGCTGATCCGCGAGCGGCTCGGCCGGCCCGACGCGGCGAAAGGCTTCATCCTCGACGGCTATCCGCGCAACGTCGCCCAGGCGGCCGCCCTCGACCAGTTGCTCGTCGACATCGGCCAGCCGATCGACGCGGTGGTGCTGATGGACGTCGACACGAAGGTGCTGTTCCAGCGCCTGACCGGGCGTCGCAGCTGCCCCGAGTGCAGCAAGGTGTTCAACATCTACAGCTCGCCGTCGCCACGCGGCGATCGCTGCGACAACCACCCGGGCGCGGCCGAGGCTCCGCTCCTCGTGCAGCGTGCCGACGATCGCGAGGACGTGATCGGCAATCGCCTCAAGGTGTACGAGAGCCAGACCCGGCCGCTGGTTGAGCACTACCGGGCGCGCGGCCTGCTCAAGGTCGTGAACGCCGACCAGTCCGTCGAGCGCGTGTACGCGGAGTTCCTGAAGGCCGCGGGCGGGTGAGGGTCGGCGGTCAGCCGCGCGTCATTTCGAGCAATCGCTCCCCGATCACCTCTCGCCGCCAGCCGCGCAGCAGCGGCGAGTCCTCCGGCTGGCCGAAGACCATCGCCTCGACGTCACGTCGGGTTGCGAGCACCTCGGGGCTGACCCCGAGCGTTGCCGCCACGTCGCGCAGGCGCTGCTGCAGCTGTCCGATGAGCCGCGTCTGCTCCGGCGTCGCGCGCTGCGGCACCTGCCACGGCGCGTTGCCATCCGAGGCCTCGCGCGCCGTGCGAATCAGCTCCAGCAGCTCGTCGCCGCGCTTGCGGGCGACTCCGGGCGGCAGCGTCCTCACCTGCTCGAGCTCCGCCATCGTGGTGGGGGCGAGCGTGGCGAGCGCGAGCACGGCCTCGTCGGTGAGGATCCAGCCCCGCGGCTTGTCGGAGGCGATCGCACGCTCCTCGCGCCATGCGGCGAGCGCACGAGCGACCGACTGTTCCTGCGGCCGCAGGCGTCCGAGACCCTTGAATCGCCGCCAGGCGTCACCGGGCTCGGTGCGGTAGAGCCCCGGGTTCTCGAGCGCGGCGCATTCCCCGGCATTCCAGGTCGACCGACCCCGGGCCTCGAGCGCAAGCGCCAGCTCGGTGTGCAGCTGCAGCAGGTGGTGGACGTCGTCCGCGGCGTAGGCCAGCTGCGCCGCCGAGAGCGGCCGGCGCGACCAGTCCGTGCGCGTCTGGCCCTTGTCGATGGAGTGCCCGAGCTGGCGCGCGACGAGTTCCGCGTAGCCCGCCTGCGGCGGCAGGCCGAGCAGGGCGGCCGCGACCTGCGTGTCGAACACCGGCGCCGGCACGAACCCGCCCGTCTGCAGCAGCACCTCGAGGTCCTGCCGCGCCGCGTGCAGGATCTTGAGCCTGGTGCGGTCGGCGAGCGTGGCGAACAGCGGCGCGAGGTCGAGCCCGGCAAGCGGATCCACGAGGTAGCAGTCGGTATCGCTCGCAATCTGCACCAGGCACAGTTGTGCGCGGTAGGTGCTCTCCCGCATGAATTCGGTGTCCACCGCGAGGCGCGAGGCGCCCTGCAACCGGAAGACGGCAGCATCCAGCTGCCCGGGGGTCGTCACCAGCGTGGCGTCGCGCATGCGTCGGGGAACCTGCGTGTAGAATCGCGCCACCCACGGCGCCGTGTTCGAGACGTGCAGCAGTTTCTCAGGATCTTCCTCGACATCGTACTCTGGCGCCGCGGCCCGCAGGACCTGCCCGTCTCGGGACTGCTGCTCGGGCTCACGGTGGCGGCCTACGTCGTGGTGTCGGCCGCGCAGCTCGCGCTGCTCGGCGAGACGCCGGCCACCTGGCTCTTCTTCGTGATCGTGGACCCGGTGCTGCTGGCCGCCTGGACCTGGCTGGTGCTGCGCATCTACGGGCGCACGGAGCGATTCGCGCAGACGGCGACGGCCGTCTTCGGCACCAGCGCGCTGCTCGGGCT
This sequence comes from uncultured Gammaproteobacteria bacterium, assembly GCA_963754125.1. Taxonomy (GTDB): domain Bacteria; phylum Pseudomonadota; class Gammaproteobacteria; order Steroidobacterales; family Steroidobacteraceae; genus RPQJ01. Next base: position 943,944 of record CAVWEX010000001.1, on the reverse strand, counting down.
CGCCGTGTACCTGCCGATCCAGTTCCTGCTTTCCGCGCTTGGCGCCGACGCGGAGTCGGGCCTCGCGCAGATCCTCGCTCTGCTGCTCGTCGTCGCCTTCGCGCTGGTCACCGGGCGGATCCTGAAGCTCGCCACGGAAACCAATATGATCACCGGCATCGCCATCGCGCTCACGTACTTCCTGCTGGTCAACCTGCTCGTGGGCCTGTTGCGCGGAACGGGGGGCTGAGCGTGCACCTGCACATCGTCGGCATCGCCGGCACGTTCATGGGCGGCATCGCGGCGCTGGCGCGCGCCGCGGGGCACCGCGTCACCGGTTCGGACCGCAACGTCTACCCGCCGATGAGCACGCAGCTCGCCGCGCTCGGCATCGACCTGATCGAGGGCTACGCGCCCGACCAGCTCCTGCTCGAGCCCGACGTGTTCGTGATCGGCAACGTGATGAGCCGCGGCAACCCGCTCGTCGAGGCGATCCTGGCGAGCGGCCGGCGCTACGAGTCGGGACCGGAATGGCTGGCGCGAAACGTGCTGGCGGAGCGCTGGGTGCTGGGCGTGGCCGGCACGCACGGCAAGACCACGACCTCGAGCCTGCTCGCGTGGATCCTCGAGCACGCCGGGCTCGAACCGGGGTTCCTGATCGGCGGCGTGCCGCTCGACTTCGGCGTGAGCGCCCGGCTCGGCGGCGGGCGGCCACTTCGTGGTCGAGGCCGACGAGTACGACACGGCATTCTTCGACAAGCGCGCGAAGTTCGTGCACTACCGGCCGCGCACGGCGATCCTGAACAACCTCGAGCACGACCATGCCGACATCTACCCCGACGTCGCGGCGATCCAGAAGCAGTTCCACCTGCTGCTGCGCACGGTGCCCGGCAACGGCCGGCTGGTGGTGAACGCCACGGATCGCAACCTCGCCGAAGTGCTCGAGATGGGCTGCTGGACGCCGGTCGAGCGCTTCACGGCCGACGCGGCCGCGCCGGCCGACTGGCGCGTCGTCGCCGACCCGGCGTCCGGCTACGCGCGCTTCACCGTCCTGCACGGCGAGCGGCCGCTGGGCGAGGTCGAGTGGAACACCCTCGGCCGGCACAACGCGGAGAACGCGCTCGCCGCCTTCGTGGCGGCGTGCCATGCCGGCGTGGACGAGCAGGCGGCGCTCGAGGCGCTCAGGCGCTTCGGCGGCGTGCGCCGTCGCCTCGAATTGCGCGGTACCGTGGGCGACGTCGCGGTCTACGACGACTTCGCGCATCACCCGACCGCCATCGCGACCACGCTCGAGGGCGTGCGCCGCATCGCGGGCAGCGGCCGCGTGATCGCCGTGCTCGAGCCGCGCTCCAACACCATGAAGCTCGGCACGCACCGCACCGCGCTCGCGGATTCGCTGCGCGGCGCCGACCGCGTGTTCGTCTACCAGTCGCCGGAAGTGAGCTGGGACGTGGGCGAGGCCCTGCAGCCGCTCGGTGCCCTCGCCGAGGTGCACGAGGACCTCGATCGCCTCACGGCGGCGCTCGTGTCGGAGTCGCGGCCCGGCGACCGGCTGGTGCTCATGAGCAACGGCGCCTTCGGCGGACTGCACGAGCGGCTGCTGGCTGCGCTCGCGGCCCGCGCCCAGGGTGCGGGTCGCGGCTGAATGGACCTGCCGGGCGAAATCCCGCTGTTCCCGCTCGGCACGGTGCTGTTCCCGGGCGGACCGTTGCCGCTCAGGATCTTCGAGACACGCTACATCGACCTGGTGCGCAGCTGCATGCGCGACGGCTCCGGCTTCGGGGTCGTGCTGCTCCGCGAGGGCGCCGAAGCCGGCACGCCCGCCGTGACCTTCGACGTGGGCACCTACGCGCGCATCGTCGACTTCTCGCAGCAGCCGGACGGACTGCTCGGCATCCGCGCCACGGGCGAGCGTCGCTTCCGCATCCTCGAGCGCCGGCGCGCCCGCGACGGGCTCAACCTCGCCGACGTCGAGTGGCTGGCCGAGGAGCGCCCTGAGCCGCTGCCCGCTGAATTTGCGGAGCTTGCGCCCACCATCGACGCCATCCTCACCCAGGCGGGCGAGCCCTACACCTCGCTGGAACGGCGCCTCGACGATGCAGTGTGGATCTCGGGACGGCTCGCCGAGATCCTGCCCGTGCCGACCGTGCACAAGCAGCACTGCCTCGAACTCGACGATCCCGTCGAGCGGCTGCGCTACCTGCGGCCCATGTTCGAGATCGGTTACAAGTGAGCGTTCCGACCCCGGGCGGCGGTCGGCGGCTCCGGGTCATGCACGTGATCCTGTCGCGCGGGTTTGCGGGATCGGAGCGCGCGGCGGCGGAGGCCTGCGCTGCACTGTCCGGGCCGCCACGACGTGGCGCTCGTCGTGTGCCGCGATAACCGCGGCCCGGGCGGAGCGAGCATCCGCGACGAGCTCGAGCCCGGGATCGAGGTGTTCGAGCTGCCGTCGCGCCTCGGCACGCAATGGCGCCTGCAGGAGATCATCCGCGCCTGGGCCCCCGACGTGGTGCACACGCACCTGCGCCGCAGCACGCGCTACGTGGCGCGCATCGGGCTCGCCCGCATCGGGCTGCCGCACGCCGTGCACGTCGCCACGCTGCACCTGTCGATCAACGGCCCGCACTACCTCAAGACGGACGGCCTGTTCTGCATCTCCGAGTGGCAGCTCGCCACGGTGCCGCCGGAGTACCGCGGCCAGGTCTTCCTGGTGCCGAATTCCCTGGTGCCGCACCCCCCCCTCGACGCGGCGCGGGTGCGGGAACTGCGCGCCTCGCTCGGCGCGGGCGACGATGACTACCTCGTCGGCGCCGTCGGCCGGCTGGCGCGCCGCAAGGGCTTCGACCTGCTCATCCGTGCGTTCGAGCGCGCTCAGCTGCCCGGCGCGCGGCTGGTGATCGTCGGCGACGGCAGCCACCGGCATCGACTCGAGGGTCTCGCGGGCGAGCGCGTGACGCTGACCGGCTTCCGTCGCGACGTGAAGGACCTCTACCAGGCGTTCGATCTGTTCGTCTGTCCGTCGAGCTACGAGCCCTTCGGACGCGTGATCATCGAGGCGCTCGACGGCGGCGCACCGGTGATCGCGACCGACGCCCAGGGCCCGAGCGACATCGCGAAACGCCATCCGATGACGCTCGTGCCCTGTGGCGACGAGGCGCGGCTCGCAGAGGCCCTGCAGCGTGCCGCGGCCGCGGGCCGCGTGCGTGTCGAGTCCGACCTCGACGAATTCGGCATGGAGCAGATCCTGGCGCGGATCGAGCAGGGGTACGGGGCGCTGCTGGCGGCGAAGCGGTCGTCGGCGCAGGTGGGTGCGTCGCCCGCAGTGGCTGCCTCAGCGCCCGCGGTCGCCGCACCGGCCGCCGCGCGGCCGCCGCGCTTCCTTTTCGCGCCCGTCTCCGGGCCGGGTGGCGCGGGCGAGTTGATGCGCTGCCTGATCATCGCCCGCGAGCTTGCGCGTGCCGAACCCTCGGCGGACATCCGCTTCCTCGTGAACCGCACGGCCGTGTTTCGCGACGCGGTGGATTTCCCGATCATCGACTGCGACGCCTCGCCGACCAACAGCACGGCGCAGGTGCTCGCGACGATCGAGTCGTTCCGTCCCGACGTGATGGTGTTCGACAACTCCGGCCGCACCTCGCAGCTGCGTGCGGCGAAGCGGGCCGGCGCCCGTCTGGTGTTCTCGAGCCGCGCGCCGAAGCTGCGCTGGAAGGCGTTCCGCATCAAGTGGATGCGCCTGATCGACGAACACTGGATCGTGTTCCCGACCTTCGTCACGGGCGGGCTCACGTGGCTCGAGCGCCGCAAGCTCGCGCTGTTTCCCGGCTACACGGTGCGGCGGCTCGACACGCTGTTCCCGCCCGCGGACCCCGCGGCGCGCCGGGACTGGCTCGCGCGGCACGGACTCGAGCCGGGTGGCTACGTGGTGTTCGTGCCCGGCGGCCGCAGCGAGGGCCAGCGCATTGCGGAGCCTGCCGAGCATTTCATCGCCGCGGCCCGCAGTTTCTGTACTGCTACCGGCTACCCGACGGTGGTCCTGACGGGACGCAAGAGCGTGCCGGCGGAGGCCGCGGCCAACCCGAGGTTGCTGCCGCGCGTCGCTCCGGAGGAGGTCCAGTACCTCCTCGCCGAGGCAACGATGGTGGTCAGCAATGGCGGCACGACGCTCGTCCACACGCTCGCGCACGGCCGGCCGCTGGTGGCCGTGCCGCTGGCCGGCGACCAGACGCGCCGCATCCGGCGCGCGGTGCGGCTCGGTATCGCCGCGAGCGCGCCGCCCGACGCCGAAAAAATCGCGGCCGAGGCTGTTGCGCTGCTCGCCGACCCGGCGCGCCGCGCGGGCATGCCGCGGCACATCGCCGCGCTCGGCATCGCCAACGGCGTGGAGGAGGCGGTCGCGGCTTTGCGGGCGCTGGCGGGGGCGGCGACGCGCTGAGCGAGCCGCGCGGCGACGGCCGTGTTCAGCGGTCGAGTTCGAGCCGGGTGAGACCGGCCGAGGCGAGGTCCGCCGGCTTCGCATACGGCTTCGACTTCGGCCCGAGAAAGCCCGGGTTGCCGCGCCGCATGGATTCGAGCAGCTGTGCGTACCAGAGGTATTTCTCGCTGCCGCGCGTGTAGGCCTTCGAGGCGAGCGCGTAGTCGATCCGGCGCGCGAGATCGTGGGTGAACTTGAGGTGGGCGAGGCCGAGCAGCACCTGCCCGGACGCGGGCACGTTGGCCCGGTGCGAATTGAGGTACTCGACCCCCGGGTCCCAGCGCACCAGCGGCGTCTTGAGCACCGACGACTTCGGGAACTTGTAGGGCAGCAGCCGGTTCAGCCAGCGCGGTGCGCCCCGCATGGCCTCGGGCACCAGCCGGATGCCGTGCTCGCGGAACAGCCGCGCCGTGGTGCCCTTGCTGACCTTGGTGGGAAAGGGCTTGCCGGGCTTCGCGCCGAGCAGCGGGACGGCGTCGAAGTACGGGTGCGCGCCGAGCATCGCCTCGGAGGTCGCGAGGTCGCGCGGCGAGTCGAGGTCGCTCACCGACGCCGGGAAGAAATCGATCAGGCCGGCCGCGACGCTCCGGATCTCGTGGCGCTTCAGCAGGTCGATCAGCTCGACGATCGTGGCGACGCCCTCGGGCAGCACGAGGTACTCGTCGGCGTCGAGGTACAGGCCGTAGCGGTGCGGCAGGTAGCGCTGCGGGATGAGCGACTTGAACGCGATGCCCGCGCGCATGCGTCGCCCGCCGCCCGGGCCCGGCAGCTGCACGGGCTCGCCGAAGGCGAAGGGCGACTCGATCACCAGGCAGTCGTCCTGCGCCACCAGGTATTCGCGCGTGCCGTCCTTCGACTGGTCGTCGAGGATGATGAACTGCTCGACCCCGAGCTTGCGGTGGTGATCGAGGAACGAGCGGATGAAGTACATCTCGTTCTTCACGATCGCGAAGGCTGTCGCCTCGACGTCGCGCAGCGCGCCGTGGACGGTCCGGAACGGGTCCGCGAGGCTACGCATGCGCGGGTCCCGGCCCATCGGCCGCGGTGCCTCGCACAAGTTCCGACAGGTCCGCGACGTAGACGCGGCGGCGTCCGTCCGGGCAGGCGTTGAAGGCGATGCGCTCGAAGTGCCGGTCCCAGGCGGGGTGCGGGTCCACGCGCAGCGCGGGCGAGGCCTGCTCGTGCGGCGACAGGCTGCGGATGCGCACGATCGCCCGCTCGCTCGAGTCTGCGAGATCGATCCAGCGGATGGGCGTGGTGCCGTCGCCGTAGGCCATCGGCTCGTGCGGATAAGCGTCGGTGAGCACGTGACGGCCGTCCGGGTGCAGCGTCGGGTGCCCCGAGCCCGGCACCGTGCCGGACAGCGTCTCGAGGCCCGAACCGTCGTGGCGCACGCGCGCGAAGCGCAGCCCCGTGCCCTCGCTGTTGAGGTTCATCAGCACGTGCTCGCCGTCCGGGCACCAGTTCGGGTGATTGCCGCCCTTGCGCCACAGCGTGTCGGGCACGGCGACGCGGGCCTGGCGGCCGTCGGCGTCGAGCGTGATCGCGTTGAGCCGCCGATGGCTCTTCTTGCGGCGCCACGGCAGCAGGGTCCGCGGAATCCAGCGCAGCACGAACAGCAGGCGCGTGCCCTGCGGGTTCCACTTCACGTGAAAGCCGTAGAAGTCGCCGCCGCGGTAGGCGTCCCGGGCCGCGGGGGGAAAGGCCTGCTCGAACACCTCGGCGATCGAGACCAGCAGCCGCGAGGCGCCGCTCGCGAGGTCGGTGAGATAGACGCCGTCATCGGCGGGCGCGCCGTGGTTGGCCGGCACGTGCTCCGCCGGGACGACGACTCCGTAGCCGCGCTGGGTCCTTACGGTGCGCCGCAGGCACGGGCCCGCGGACCAGCGACCGTCCGGCGAGACCGCATAGACGGTGCCGTCGAGCCGGTGGCGCTCGTCCCCCAGCGGGTCGAGCCGCACGCCGAAGGGTCGCCAGTCGCGGGTATCCACGTCGTTGAAGAGCAGCGTGCGGTCGTCGCGGCCCCATTGCACCTGTGCGCCCAGCTGGCTGTCCCAGCCGCGCGTTTCCGCCACGGTACGCGCCTCGCCCGTCTCGAGGTCCACGCACACCACCTCGGCGGCATCGCCCGGCCCGGGCAGCCGGTCCTCGAAGGGCAGGCGCGTGAGCGCCATGTACCGGCCCGACGGACTGAAGGGCGAGCTGTCGTAGAAGCGGTGGATGCACCCCGGCGCCCCGGGCGTGACGCAGTGGACCGGCACGTCCGGGACGTGAGTCGTATAGGCGGGGAAGTGCCTCGAGAGATCGGGTCGCGTCATGCGCGCTCTGTGCCTTGCCGCGCCGGCGCGCGCTCAGATCCGCGCGAACACGCGGCCTGCGGCCGCGATGGTCGCATCGACGTCGGCGTCGGTGTGGGCGGCGGAGATGAAGCCCGCCTCGAAGGCCGACGGCGCGAGGTACACGCCTTCGGCGAGCATGCCGTGGAAGAAGTGCTTGAAGCGCTCCACGTCGCAGGCGGTGGCCTCGGCGTAGGAGGTCACGCGGTCAGCGCTGGTGAAAAAGAAGCCGAACATGCCGCAGACGTGGTTGGTCGCGAGCGGAATCCCGGCGCGGGCTGCCGCCGCGGAGAGGCCGGCCATCAGCCGGTCCGTCGCGGACTCGAGCCGGGCATGGAAGCCCGGTGCCTCGAGACCCTCGAGCGTTGCGAGTCCGGCCGCCATCGCGACCGGGTTACCAGACAGCGTGCCCGCCTGGTAAACGGGCCCGAGCGGCGCGATGTGCTCCATGATGTCGCGGCGGCCGCCGAACGCGCCCACCGGCATGCCGCCGCCCACGATCTTGCCGAGCGTCGTGAGGTCCGGCCGGATGCCGTAGAGCGCCTGTGCGCCACCCTTCGCGACGCGAAAGCCCGTCATCACCTCGTCGAAGATCAGCACGGCGCCGTGCTTCGTGCACTCCTCGCGCAGGGCCTCGAGGAAGCCGGGCACCGGCGGGATGCAGTTCATGTTGCCCGCCACCGGCTCGACGATCACGCAGGCGACCTCTGCGCCAATCTGCGCGAAGGCGGCGTGCACCTGGTCCGCGTCGTTGTAGGACAGCGTCACGGTGTGGGCGGCGAGCTCCGGCGGCACGCCGGGCGAAGTCGGCACGCCGAGCGTGAGCATGCCCGACCCGGCCTTCACCAGCAGCGAATCGGAGTGGCCGTGGTAGCAGCCCTCGAACTTGATGATCTTGTTGCGCCCGGTGAAACCGCGTGCGAGCCGGATCGCGCTCATCGTCGCCTCGGTGCCCGAGCTGCACATGCGGATCAGCTCGATCGATGGCACGAGACCGATGATCTTGCGCGCGACGACGGTCTCGAGCTCGGTCGGTGCGCCGAAGGACAGGCCGTGCTCGGCCGTCTGCTGCACGGCGCGGATCACGCTCGGGTGGGCGTGACCGAGGATCATCGGCCCCCAGGAGCCCACGTAGTCGATGAACTCCCGGCCATCCGCGGCCCACACCCGCGAGCCCTTCGCGCGCGCGAAGAAGATCGGCTCGCCGCCGACGCCGCGAAAGGCACGCACCGGCGAGTTGACCCCGCCGGGGATGTACTTGCAGGCTTCTGTGAACAGGCTCACGGGTGACTCCAGCGGGTCGGGACGGAGCGACAGTCTAGCAAGCAGGCCGCGCGCAGCGGCCTGCGCCAGGGAAGCGCGGCGATTCATGCGCCGGACCGGCTCCAGTGCTCCCAGGCCTGCAGGCAGCGTGCGAACTGCGCCTCGGGCAGCGGACCGTACTCGAGCGGTCCGGCATCGACCACCGTCAACAGCGAGTCGAGCGTCGCCGAGTGGTAGGTGTGCAGGAACCTGGAGCGATCCGCCGCCGACGGCCACAGCGAGCGCGGCGCGCCCGGCGGCTCGGGCCACGCGTCCGACAGGCAGAACTCGAGCACGCGCCGGCGGTCCGACGCGGACAGGTCGCGCTGCTCCGCCAGCTGCAGCAGGAACCAGGCGCCGGCATTCGAGGCGCTGCGACGGATCCTTGCGTCCGAGGCCGCCGTGCGCGGCGGAGTCGCACCGATCAGCGAACAGAAGTGCGTCACGACCCCGGTACCCTTCAGCGCGTCGTACGAATGCACGCTGACCGGTCCGAGGCAGTCCTCGAATTCGCGGATCCGGTCGTCGTAGCGGAACAGCACGTCCTGCTCCTCGAGGAAGCGCGCGAACAGGTAACGGCCCCGGTAGTCCTTGCGGAACAGCAGCTCCTTGAACATCGACTCCGCGAACACGTCGACCCGACGCAGGTAGAGGATGACGCGGATGTCGAATTCGTCCGCGAACAGCGCGCGAAACCGGCCGAGCACTTCGTTCCGCCGCCTGCGCCTCGCATCCGAGTCCTGCGGCTCGTTGCCGATCAGGTCGTAGCCGATCCGATAGAGTCGCTCGCTGCTGAGCACCGTGGCGCGACAGCCCTGCGACTGCCGTCGGATCCGTCGCGCCATCCACGCTGCATTGAGCCGCGCGAGCAGGCCCCGGTCGTGCAACGACTGCACGAGCTTGTGGTGCACCGGACTGGAGCCGAGCTGCGGCCAGCAGATGCCCTGCCCCCGGAGCTCGCCCCGCGCTGCGCCGAGGGTCTGCTGAATGGCGGTCGTGCCGGTCTTGTGGGATCCGGCGTGGACGAAAAGGATTGGCTCGCTCCGCAAGTGAGGCCTGTCCGTGCGAGCGGTCACGCGCGTGTCGGTCGCGCCAGCTCGGCGATCGCCAGGCCGCTTTCCCCTGCCACGGCGTAGGCCAGGTACCGGCGTCCGTCCTCGTCCACGAAAATGGCCGGGTCGCGCAGCGCATGCTCGCGCGCCCGGGCGGCGCGCGCCTCGGAGGCGCGCAGCGGCAGGTCTGCGCCCTCCCAGTCGAACTGCGGCCGCAGCACCTCGACGGGATCCACCGCCTTCCACTCGCGCCAGTCGGGGGCGAGGTCCACGCGCGCGCGCAGGATGCGCTCGGGCCGATCACCGATGCTGCTGTAGAACACCCACAGCGTCCGTCCCTCGGGCAGTACGGCCACGTGCCTCGGGCCCGGCTCGTTGAGCGGGCCGGTGCGCAGCTCGCCGCCCGGGAAGGGATTCGGTCCCGGCTCGAAGCCGGTCAGGCCGTCCGGCGAGCGGTAGAGCACGCCGCCCTTCGCCATCGCATACCAGCCACCCTCGTGCCGGAACACGCGGAAGTAGAACGACCCGAGGATCTCTTCCTGCGGCTCGAAGGAGAGGCCGTCCCGGGACAGCGCGACGAAGCTCCGCTGGCCGGTCGTGGCTCGCGCGGGCCCGTGGAAGTAGAGCCGCAGCTGCCGTCGCTCCTCGTCCACGATCACGTCGGGCGAGGCCACGTGCCCGCGGCAGGCCGGGACGTTTTCGAGGTGCAGCACGCCCGCGGCGTGGATGCGCCAGGGGCCCTCGAGCTGGTCGGCGTAGGCGAGGCGGATCCAGGTGCCCTTGTGATGGGCGAAATAGAGGTAATAGCGACCGAGTGGCGACTCGACCCACGAAGGCACGCGGATCAGCGATGGCCCGTTGATGTTCGCGCCGTCCTCGCCCGGCAGCATCACGGGCCGCACGATGGGATTGCCCGGCAGGCGCCGGACCTCGAGATCGTCCGCCGGCGGCTCGGATGACCGCGGGGGTTCGTTCGTCGCCGACGCGAGGCCGAGCCGCGCCGCGAGCTCCGCGGTCCGCTCGCGCACGATCGACGCCTGCCGCGGGTCCAGGACCTCGCGCCACCGGCCGTTGTTGTCGTAGATCGGCTGGCTCACCTGCTCGTGGCGCAGCGCCATGTTGCGACGCAGTCCAGGATGGGTGCCGTAGGCGCTGCCGCTGCGCGTCAGCAGCTCCGGATCCCACTCGAGGCCGAGGAACGTGCAGGCGGACGCGAGCGTGGCCGCCGGATCGCGCGTCAGGTCCTCGTAGCGTACGAGCAGCGTCGCGTCTCCGGCTGAGGCCGCGAGCGCGGCCTCGTTGTCCATCCGCCAGCGTTCGATGGCGAGATCGAGATCGTTGAACCGCCGGTACAGCGAGGCACAGGTGTCGAGCGGGTTGCGGACCATCACGATCACGCGCGCCCCGGGCAGCAGCCTGCGGATGCGGTCGATGCAGTGGACGTGCTTGGGGGACTTCTCGAGGATCACCCGGCGATCCTCCTGGCGTGCAAAGGCGAGCCACTCCTCGGCAATGACGCGGGCCAGGCGCAATCCTCGCTCGGGCAGGAAGAGATTGGATTCGCGAGAGACCAGCAGGACGTCCGGGTGCAGACCGAGCTTGCTCGCGAGCAGCGTCGTCCCGCTGTGGCCGCAGCCGGCCACGAAACCGAAGCTGTCGCCGTGCGCCAGCGGGCCAACGCCGAGGTCGGCCAGTCGGTGCGCGATCGCCGTCAGCTGCAGCCTCAGGTACACCGGCACCGAGACCCGGTGATTGGGCTTGTACCTGTAGCTCAGGAGTCGCTTGCTCAACTCGGGTCCGCCGCCATCGATCGCCGACCGGTGGGCCATGATAGGGCGTCCCGGGCAGCCGTGCGTTGCCGGGATCGCCGGGACGCCCGTACCATCGACCGGACCCGGCGCGGGCCTGCGAGGAGCGGAAATGAAGGCGTGGATGTGCGTGAACTGCGGCTTCGTGTACGAGGAGGCGGCGGGCCACCCGGCCGGCGGAATCGCGCCCGGCACGGCGTGGGCCGACGTGCCCGAGGACTGGCTCTGCCCGGACTGCGGAGCGCCGAAGTCGTCGTTCGAGATGATCGAGGTCTGACGCCGCGGCCGCGCCGCTACTGCTGCGTGACCGTGTGCCCCCGCTGTCGCAGCAGGTCCACGACGCTGTGGCGGCCGACGAGGTGCAGCGCACCCACGACCACGAGGTAGTCGTCGCGGTCCTCGAGCAGTTCCTCGAGCCGCTCCACCCAGGCGCGGTTGCGGTCCTCGGTCAACGGGCGATAGAGCTCGGGGAATTCCTCGAAGGCGGCGGCGAGCATGTCCTCCAGCGCGTCCGCGTCGCCCGAGCGCCAGGCCGCGAGCAGGTCCTCGATCTCCTCGTCGAGGCGGTCCGTTTCGCCAAGCGTCATCAGCAGGAACCGCTTCTGTTCGGGCAGCGGCAGGCCGGCCAGCATGGCGAACTGCTGCTCGGCGGTCTCGAGCCCCTCGATCGGCTTGCCATCGCGCACCGCGCGGTCCGCGAGCTGCTGCTCGATGCCGAGCTCGGGCTGGAAGCCGCGCTGCGCAAGTTCGAGCTGCAGCAGCATCGTCGCCACGAACCACGGGGCGAACCGGTCGAACACGGCGAGGTCGAGGCCCGACTCGCGGACCCGCCCGGCAATCGCGGCGTAGTCGTCGCCCATCACGCTGCGCAGGCTTTCGCCTTCGGGCAGCAGGGCCGTGCGCTGCATCGTGCCGAGCAGCGCGGTCGGATCGGCCACCGCGGGGTCGTCGAGGTCGATTTCCATCACGAGTTGCTCGGCGTCCGCGTAAGCCTCCAGCGCAGCGCGCGGCAGGGCGACGTCGCCCGGCCGCAGCACGTGGATCGAGCCGAGCAGGTACACCGTGTTGTGTTCGCCGCGCACGGACCACAGGACGTTGCGCTCGGCCGCGTTCGCCGCGGGCCCGGCGACTGCGGCCGCGACGGCGAGCAGCAGCGCGGCGAGACGGGCGCTCACTGCGCGTAGCCCTCGAGCCACACGACTTCCGTCGCGATGCCGCCGTCGTCGTGCAGGTCGAGCACGCGGTAGCCGGGCGGTCTGTCGTCCACGACGAAGCCGGGATCGCGCGGCCGGAACTGCATGCAGGTGGAGGGCGTGCACATCAGGCGGGTCGCGCCGCGGTACCGATCGAGCGACTGGTGCGCGTGGCCCCAGGCGACGCCGCGCACCTGCGGGTGTCGGTCGAGGATGGCGAGGAACGGCTCCGCGTCGAGCAGGCCGAGGGCGTCGAGGCCCGCCGCTTCCATGCTCACCGGCGGATGGTGCAGGCAGACCAGTGTGTGGCGGTCGCGATGGGCCTCGAGCGTGGCTTCGAGCCGCGCGAGCTCGTCAGGGCCGAGCTGACCCTCGCCGTCGTCCGACTCGGCGAACCACGTGTCGAGCATGACGACGGCCCAGCGGCCGAGGACACGTACGCCGCCCAGCTGGAAGGGCGGGCGGGACAGCCGCCGCTCCATCTCCGCGGGTACATCGTGGTTGCCGGGAATCAGCAGCACCGGCGCACCGAGGTCGTCGAACAACAGCTCGAGGCTGCCGTAGGCCTCGGGGTCGTCCTGCACGAGGTCGCCGGTGACCGCGATCGCATCCGCCGGCAGGTGGCGGCGGCGCGCCAGCGCGAGGCACGCCTCGAGGCTCGGCAAGGTGCGCACGCCGCGCAGGCTGGCGGCGGGATCCGCCATCAGGTGGGTGTCGGTGAACTGCAGGAGTCGGATCACGCCGGGCACCGGTGAAACGGGAGGACGGTCGGGCGGCCATTCTGCTATGCCGCGCGGGCAATTTCCCGGCCCGGGTCGCCGGAAATGCCAAATTGGGGAATGTCGCCTATTCTCGGGGCATGTCCCGGCGCTCGATCTCGCTCACGGACTCGCTTTACGACTACCTGCTGTCGGTGTCGCTGCGCGAGCCGGACCTGCTGCGCCGGCTGCGCGAGGAGACCGCCCTGGACCCCTCGGCCCGCATGCAGATCTCGCCCGAACAGGGACAGTTCATGGCGCTGCTCGCGCGGCTGATGGGTGCGCGCCGCTGCCTCGAGATCGGCGTGTTCACCGGCTATTCCTCGCTCGCGCTCGCGCTGGCGCTGCCGGACGACGGTCGCATCCTGGCCTGCGACGTGAGCGAGCGCTGGACGGCGGTGGCGCGGCGCTACTGGGCGGCGGCGGGCGTCGCCCACAAGATCGAGCTGCGGCTGGCCACGGCCCTGGAGACACTCGAGCGCCTCCGCGCCACCGGCGCGGCCGGCACCTTCGACTTCGCGTTCATCGATGCCGACAAGGAGAACTACGTCGGCTACTACGAACGGGTGCTCGAGCTGTTGCGTCCGGGCGGCCTCATCGTGGTGGACAACACGCTGTGGTCGGGCCGCGTGGCCGACCCGGAGGACGCCGAGGCCGACACCGTGGCGATGCGCCACTTCAACGAGCACCTGCACCTCGACGAGCGGGTGGACCTGAGCCTCGTGCCCGTCGGCGACGGGCTGACCCTCGCACGCAAGCGCTGAGGCGCCCCGGTCCCCGCCGATGACGCCGACCCCGCCATCGGATGCCGCCACTCCCGAACCGCTCGCACGCCAGTTGTCCGGCCTCGGCGTCTGGCTGCTGGTGATCAACGGCATCATCGGCGCCGGCATCTTCGGCATGCCCTCCGAGGCCGCGCGGCTCGCCGGCGGGTTCAGTCCCTGGGTGTTCGTGATCTGCGCGGCCCTGATGCTGCCGGTGATGCTGTGCTTCGCCGAACTCGCCAGTCGCTTCGACGGCACGGGCGGGCCGGTGCGCTACGTCGGTAGCGTGTTCGGCCCCTTCGCCGGCTTCCAGGCCGGCTGGGCCTTCTACGTCGCGCGGCTCACGGCATTCTCGGCCAATGCAGCGTTGCTCGTCGGTGCCATCGGCTACTTCTGGCCGCCGGCCGACGATCCGCGCATGCGGCTCGTGCTGCTGCTGTTCCTGTGCGGAGGCCTCACGGCGCTGACCGTGACCGGTACCCGCCGGGCGATGCGCTCGCTCGGCGTCGTGACGGTGCTCAAGTTCCTGCCGCTCGTGGCGCTGGTCGCCTACGGTTTGCTTCGACTGCCGGCCGACATGCTCGACGGCCTGCAGATCGCGGCACCCGCCGATGCGGACCTCGGTGCCGTCGTGCTGCTGGTGTTCTACGCTTTCGTCGGCTTCGAGTCGGGTCTCGTGCCCGCCGGCGAGGCCCGCAACCCGCGCCGCGACATGCCGCGCGCGTTGCTGTGGGCGATCGGCGTGGCGGCGCTGCTGTACTTTGGACTGCAGACGGCGAGCCTGGCGGTCTTGCCCGGCCTCGCAGAGACGAGCCGCCCGCTCGTCGAAGTCGGTGGCGCGCTGTTCGGGCCGCCCGGTGCGATGGTCATGATGGCCGGCATGCTGGCCTCCGTAGGCGGCAACCTCGCCGGCGCGCTGTTCTCGACGCCGCGCATCACCTACGCGCTGGCCCTCGAGGGCCAGCTGCCGGCGTGGTTCGCGCGCGTCCCGGCACGGTTCGGCACGCCGGCCGTCTCGATCGGGGTGTTCGGCGCAATCGCGTTCCTGCTCGCCGCCGGCGGCTCGTTCGTGTGGCTCGCGAGCCTCAGCGTGCTGACGCGCGTGCTGATCTACGTCGGCTGCATCGCCGCACTGCCGGCGTTGCGCCGGCGCCCGGCGCAGCAGACGCAGGTGCTGCGCCTGCCCGGTGGCCTCGTGATTCCCGGCGTCGCCGTGCTCATCTGCCTCGCGCTGCTGACGCAGGTGCGGCCGATGGGTTACGTGGCGACCGGCGCGATGCTGGCGGATGGGCACCGTGCTGTACGCGCTCGCGCGGCGGCGCTGAGCCGCCGCGCGAGCGGACCCGCGTCAGTACCGGTACTGGTCGGTCTTGAAGGGGCCGTCCGTCGGCACGCCGATGTAGGCGGACTGCTCGGCCGTCAGCGTCGTCAGATTCACGCCGATGCGCTCGAGGTGCAGGCGCGCGACCTTCTCGTCGAGGTGCTTCGGCAGCACGTACACCTCGTTGCCGTACTTCTCGCCGTGCCCGTACAGCTCGATCTGCGCCAGCACCTGGTTGGTGAACGAGCTCGACATCACGAACGAGGGGTGGCCCGTCGCGCAGCCGAGGTTCACGAGCCGGCCCTCGGCCAGCACGATGATCCGCTTGCCGTCCGGGAAGACCACGTGGTCCACCTGCGGCTTGATGTTCTCCCACGGGTACTGCTTCAGCGCCGCGATCTCGATCTCGCTGTCGAAGTGGCCGATGTTGCACACGATCGCCTGGTGCTTCATCCGCTTCATGTGCTCGTGCGTGATCACGTTCACGTTGCCGGTGGCGGTGACGAAGATGTCGGCCTTGTCGCAGGCCTCGTCCATCGTCACGACCTTGTAGCCTTCCATCGCCGCCTGCAGTGCGCAGATCGGGTCGATCTCGGTGATCCACACCTGGGCCGACAGCGCGCGCAGCGACTCGGCCGAGCCCTTGCCCACGTCGCCGTAGCCGGCCACGACCGCGACCTTGCCGGCGATCATCACGTCGGTGGCGCGCTTGATCGCGTCCACCAGCGACTCGCGGCAGCCGTAGAGGTTGTCGAACTTCGACTTCGTGACCGAGTCGTTGACGTTGATGGCCGGGAAGGGCAACTGGCCCTTCTTCGCGAACTCGTAGAGCCGCTTCACGCCCGTGGTGGTCTCCTCGGTCACGCCGCGGATCTGGGCGAGGCGCTTCGAGTACCAGCCCGGCTGGGTCTCGAGACGCTTGGCGATCGCCGCGTACAGCGCCGTCTCCTCCTCGTTCGTGGGCTTCGAGATCACCGAGGCGTCCTGCTCGGCGCGGGCGCCCAGCATGAGCAGCAGCGTCGCGTCACCGCCGTCGTCGAGGATCATGTTGGCGAACTGGCCGTTCGGCCACTCGAAGATGCGGTGGGTGTAGTCCCAGTAATCGTCGAGCGTCTCGCCCTTGTAGGCGAACACGGGCGTGCCGTTCGCAGCGACGGCCGCGGCGGCGTGGTCCTGCGTCGAGTAGATGTTGCACGAGGCCCAGCGCACGTCGGCTCCGAGCGCCTTCAGCGTCTCGATTAGCATCGCGGTCTGGATGGTCATGTGCAGCGAGCCTGCGATGCGCGCGCCCTTGAGCGGCTGCGCGGTGCGGTACTCCTCGCGGATGGCCATGAGTCCCGGCATCTCGGTCTCGGCGATGGCCATTTCCTTGCGACCGAAATCGGCCTGCGACAGGTCGGCCACGACGTAGTCGCGGTTAGGAACGGGCGAAACAACAGCGTTCATCAGGCGGTCCTCTCGTTGACCGTGACGATTCGGGCGGGGAATCGGGATTGGATTCGCTCGCCGGAACCTGCACGGAGGTCAGCGAGCGCGGTTGGAACAACCCATCGCCTGAGCCTGGCGGGCTTGGAAACCCGTTGCAGCGCTCCTCAGGCGGGCGCGAATTGTGCCCCGTCAGGGGCGGCCGGGCAACCACAGGAGCGTGCCCGGCCGGGGACGGGTCCGCTGTGCTTAGAGCCCCGCGTCCTTGCGCAGCGCCTCGGCCTTGTCGGTCTTCTCCCAGGTGAAGGCCGTGAACGCCTCGCTCTTGTCCACCTTCTTGCCCGCGATGAATTCCTTCCACCGGTAGGTCATGTGCGCGGGCTCGCGGCCGAAGTGGCCGTAGGCCGCCGTCGCCCGGTACATCGGATGCACGAGGTCGAGCATCTTCACGATGCCGTAGGGACGCAGGTCGAAGTGCGCCCGCACCAGCGCCTCGAGGCGCTCGTGGCTCACCTTGCCGGTGCCGAAGGTCTCGATGGTGATGGAGGTGGGCTCCGCCACGCCGATCGCGTAGGAGACCTGGATCTCGCAGCGGTCGGCGAGGCCGGCCGCGACGATGTTCTTGGCGACGTAGCGCGCAGCGTAGGCGGCCGAGCGGTCCACCTTGGAGGGATCCTTGCCCGAGAAGGCGCCGCCGCCGTGGCGAGCCATGCCGCCGTAGGTGTCCACGATGATCTTGCGGCCTGTGAGGCCGCAGTCGCCGACCGGGCCGCCAATCTCGAACTTGCCGGTCGGGTTGATGTGGAACCGGGTCTGCGCCGTGAGCCACTCCTTCGGCAGCACGTGCTTGATGATGAGTTCCATCACCGCTTCCTGCAGGTCGGACTGCTTCACCTCGGGGTCGTGCTGCGTCGAGAGCACGACGGCATCGAGCCCGACCACCTTGCCGTCCGTGTAGCGGCAGGTCACCTGCGACTTCGCATCCGGCCGCAGCCAGGGCAGCAGGTTGCTCTTGCGCACCTCGGCCTGCCGCTCCACCAGCCGGTGGGCATAGCAGATCGGCGCGGGCATGAGCGAGTCGGTCTCGTTGCTGGCATAGCCGAACATGAGGCCCTGGTCGCCCGCGCCTTGCGCCTCCGGGTCGGGGCGGTCCACGCCCTGCGCGATGTCGGGCGACTGCTTGCCGATGATGTTGAGCACGCCGCAGGTGCGGCCGTCGAAGCCGACGTGCGAGGAGGTGTAGCCGATGTCGATGATGACCCCGCGCACCAGCTCCTCGAGGTCCACCCAGGCCTCGGTCGTCACCTCGCCGGCCACGATCGCCACCCCGGTCTTGACCAGCGTTTCGCACGCCACGCGGGCACGCTTGTCCTGCGCCAGCATCGCGTCGAGCACGGCGTCGGAGATCTGGTCGGCGACCTTGTCCGGGTGGCCTTCGCCCACGGACTCGGAGGTGAACAGGTAACTGTTTGACATGTATGACATTCCGGGCGGATGAGCCGCGAATTATATCGGGCGCCGGCGGGTGGCACACGCGCGATCGGTGGCGTGCACGTCAACGCGCCCGCCGGCGCACCGTAGGCATAAGCCGTCGCGGGGTCAAATTGCTGAATCGCCGCGCGCTGCCCCGGTAAAATGGCGCGTTGAATCTGGAGATTCGATCATGACGACTCGCCGGCAGCTCGCCAATGCCATCCGCGCCTTGAGCATGGATGCGGTCCAGAAGGCCAATTCCGGCCACCCGGGCATGCCGATGGGCATGGCCGACATTGCCCAGGTGCTGTGGGCCGACCACCTCAAGCACAACCCGGGCAACCCGCAGTGGCCCGACCGCGACCGCTTCGTGCTCTCGAACGGCCACGGCTCGATGCTGCTCTATTCCCTGCTGCACCTCACGGGCTATCCGCTCGAGCTCGAGCAACTGAAGAATTTCCGCCAGTTCGGTTCGCACACCGCCGGGCACCCGGAGGTCGAGCCGCACCTCGGCATCGAGACCACCACCGGGCCGCTCGGCCAGGGCCTCGCCAATGCCGTCGGCATGGCGCTCGCCGAGAAGATCCTTGCCGCCACGTTCAACCGGCCGGGCCACGAGGTCGTGGACCACCGCACCTGGGTGTTCCTGGGCGACGGCTGCCTGATGGAGGGCGTCTCGCACGAGGCCTGCTCGCTCGCCGGCACGCTCAAGCTCGGCAAGCTCACCTGCTTCTACGACGACAACGGCATCTCGATCGACGGCGAGGTGCACGGCTGGTTCACCGACGACACGCCGAAGCGATTCGAGGCCTACGGCTGGCACGTGGTGCGCGACGTGGACGGACACGACCCGGCGGCGGTCGAGCGCGCCATCGCCTCCGCCACGGCGGAAACCGGGCGGCCCTCGCTCATCTGCTGCAAGACCGTCATCGGATGGGGCTCCCCGAACAAGCAGGGCACCGAGGCCACCCACGGCGCCGCACTCGGCGAGGCCGAGGTGGCCGCCACCCGCAAGCACATCGACTGGCCGCATGAGCCGTTCGTGATCCCGGCGGAGATCCGGCAGGCATGGGACGCTCGAGTCGCGGGCGCCGCGGCCGAGCAGGACTGGCAGCGGCGCATGGGCGCCTACCGGCAGGCGCACCCCGAGCTCGCGGCCGAACTCGAGCGGCGGCAGCGCGGCGAATTGCCGAAGGACTGGCGCAAGGCGCTCGACGAATTCGTCCGGGCGACGCAGGAGAAGCCGTCCGCCGTCGCCACCCGTTCCTCGTCGCAGCACGTGCTGCACGTGCTCGGAGCGGTCATCCCCGAGATGCTCGGCGGCTCGGCCGACCTGACCGGCTCGAACAACACGAACCACAAGGGCTCGAAGACGATCACCGGCGAGGACATCGCCGGCAACTACCTGCACTACGGCGTGCGCGAGTTCGGCATGACGGCGATCATGAACGGCGTCGCGCTGCACGGCGGCTTCGTGCCCTACGGCGGGACGTTCCTGGTGTTCTCGGACTACGCGCGAAATGCAGTGCGCATGGCCGCGCTCATGAAGCAGCGCGTCATCCTCGTCTACACGCACGACTCGATCGGCCTCGGCGAGGATGGACCCACGCACCAGCCCGTGGAACACGTCGCGAGCCTCCGCCTCATCCCGAACATGCAGCTCTGGCGGCCCTGCGATACGGTCGAGACGGCGGTGGCCTGGGCGAGCGCAGTCGAGCGCGTGGACGGACCGACGAGCCTCATCCTGACGCGACAGGCGCTGCCGCCCATGGAGCGCAGCGCTGCGCAGGCCGCCGACGTCGCGCGCGGCGGCTACGTGCTCGCGGACTGCGACGGCCGGCCGGACTGCGTGCTGATCGCCACGGGTTCGGAAGTCGCACTCGCCATGGAGGCCGCCCGGGAACTCGCGGGCAAGGGCCGCAGGCTGCGCGTCGTGTCGATGCCCTGCACGAGCCTCTTCGACGTCCAGCCGCAGGCGTACCGCGACGACGTGCTGCCTCCCGGCGTGCCGCGGGTCGCCATCGAAGCCGGCGTGCGCGACGGCTGGTGGCGCTACGTGGGCGGCTCGGGCGCGGTCGTCGGCATGGACGGCTTCGGCGCCTCCGCCCCCGCGAAGCGGCTCTTCGAGCATTTCGGCTTCACGCGCGACAACGTCATTCGAATCGTGGAAGGCTTGCTGTAGCCCTCCGCCTCATTTCCTGGAGATCACCCCATGACTATCAAGGTCGGCATCAACGGATTCGGGCGCATCGGGCGCATGGTGTTCCGCGCGGCCGCGCGCGATTTCGCGGACATCGAGATCGTCGGCATCAACGACCTGCTCGAGCCCGAGTACCTCGCCTACATGCTGAAGTTCGACTCGGTGCACGGCCGCTTCAAGGGCGACGTGTCGGTCGAGGGCCACACGCTCGTGGTGAACGGCCGCAAGATCCGCCTGACCGCGGTGAAGGACCCGGCCGAGCTCAAGTGGGGCGAGATCGGCGCCGATGTCGTGGTCGAATCCACCGGCCTGTTCCTCACCAAGGAAACCGCCGAGAAGCACCTCGCCGCGGGCGCGAAGAAGGTCATTCTCTCGGCGCCGTCGAAGGACGACACGCCGATGTTCGTGTTCGGCGTGAACGACAAGAGCTACGCCGGCCAGGCGATCATCTCGAACGCGTCCTGCACGACCAACTGCCTCGCGCCGGTGGCCAAGGTGCTGAACGACACCTGGGGCATCAAGCGCGGCCTGATGACGACCGTGCACGCCGCGACGGCGACGCAGAAGACGGTCGACGGTCCCTCGAACAAGGACTGGCGCGGCGGCCGCGGCATCCTCGAGAACATCATCCCCTCGTCGACGGGCGCCGCGAAGGCTGTCGGCAAGGTCATCCCGGAGCTCAACAAGAAGCTCACGGGCATGGCGTTCCGGGTACCCACCTCCGACGTGTCGGTGGTGGACCTCACCGTCGAACTCGTCAAGCCGGCGAAGTACGACGAGATCTGCGCGGCGATGAAGGCTGCCTCCGAGGGCCCGATGAAGGGCGTGCTCGGCTACACGGAGGAGAAGGTGGTCGCGACCGACTTCCGCGGCGAGAGCTGCACCTCGGTGTTCGACAAGGACGCCGGCCTCGCCCTCGACGACACGTTCGTCAAGGTCGTGGCCTGGTACGACAACGAGTGGGGCTATTCGTGCAAGGTGCTCGAGATGGCCCGCGTCATCGCAAAGTAGGAGTGAATCATGGTCCGCGTCGTCCGCATGACCGACCTCGACCTGAAGGGCAAGCGCGTCCTCATCCGCGAGGACCTCAACGTGCCGGTGAAGAACGGCGTCGTGACCAGCGACGCGCGAATACGCGCCTCGCTGCCGACCATCCAGGCCGCCAAGGCGGCCGGGGCACGGGTGATGCTGATGTCGCACCTCGGGCGGCCGGAGGAGGGCGTGTACAACGAGGAGCACTCGCTGGCACCCGTTGCGTCGCGGCTCTCCGAGTTGCTCGGGTCGAAGGTGCGCTTCGAGCGCGACTGGCTGGGCGGTGTCGCCTGCGAACCGGGTGAAGTGGTGCTGCTCGAGAACGTCCGCTTCAACAAGGGCGAGAAGAAGAACAAGGACGAGCTCGCTCAGCAGATGGCGGCGCTCTGCGACGTCTACGTGATGGACGCCTTCGCCACCGCGCATCGCGCCGAGGCCAGCACCCACGGCGTGGGCCGGTTCGCGCCCGTGGCCTGCGCCGGCATCCTGCTCGTGAACGAGCTCGAGGCGCTCGAGCAGGCGCTCCTCAACCCGAAGCGGCCGCTCATCGCCATCGTCGGCGGCTCGAAGGTCTCGACCAAGCTCACGGTGCTCGAGAACCTGCTCGGCAAGGTGGACAAGCTGATCGTCGGCGGCGGCATCGCCAACACCTTCCTCGCCGCGGCCGGCTTGCCCGTCGGCAAGTCGCTGCACGAGGCGGAAATGATCGACATCGCCAAGGGACTGCTCGAGCGCTCGCACGCGGGCGGCGCCGAGATCCCGCTGCCGACCGACGTGGTCGTGGCGAAGGAGTTCTCGGACAAGGCCGAGGCGGACGTCAAGCCGGTCGCGGAGGTGGCGCCCGACGAGATGATCCTCGATATCGGTCCCGACTCCGCCGAGCGTTTCGCCGCCTCGCTCAAGGGCGCGGGCAGCATCGTGTGGAACGGCCCGGTGGGGGTGTTCGAGTTCGACCAGTTCGGCGAGGGCACGCGCACGATCGCACTGGCGGTCGCGCACAGCCCGGCGTTCTCGATGGCGGGCGGCGGCGACACCATCGCCGCGATCGAGAAGTACGGCGTGGGGCAGGACATCTCCTACATCTCGACGGCGGGTGGCGCCTTCCTCGAGTTCCTCGAGGGCAAGAAGCTGCCGGCGGTCGAGATGCTCGAAGCCCGCGCGGCCGGCTGACCGCGTGCTTCGCCGCACGAAGATCGTCGCGACCCTCGGTCCGGCCACCGACGCACCGGGGGTGCTCGAGGACGTCATCCGCCGCGGGACGGACGTCGTGCGGGTGAACTTCTCGCACGGCGAGCCGGCGGACCATCGCCGCCGCGTCGAGGCCCTGCGCCGCACGGCGAAAGCGGTCGGCAAGCACGTCGCCGTGCTCGGCGACCTGCAGGGGCCGAAGATCCGCATCGAGCGCTTCGCGGGCGGCCTCGCAGTCCTGACCGAGGGCGAGCCGTTCACGCTCGACCCGGCGATGGACGCGCACGAGGGCACCGACCGCGGCGTCGGTATCACCTACGCCGACCTCGCATCGGACGTGCATCCCGGTGACGAGCTGATTCTCGGCGACGGGCAGGTCGAGCTGCGGGTCGTATCCATCGCGGATGGGCGCGTCGAGTGCGTGGTCAGCATCGGCGGCGAGCTGACGGACCACAAGGGCATCAACCGTCGCGGCGGCGGGCTGTCGGCGAAGGCGCTGACCGACAAGGACCGCGAGGACGTGCGCCTCGCGGCCGAGCTCGAGGTGGACTACCTCGCGGTGTCGTTCGTGCGCCAGGCGGAGGACGTCGAGGAGGCCCGGGCGCTGCTCGTGGCGGCCGGCAGCGATGCGCGCATCGTCGCCAAGATCGAGCGCAGCGAGGCGATCCCGCGGCTCGAGGAGATCGTCAGGGCGAGCGACGCAGTCATGGTGGCGCGCGGCGACCTCGGCGTGGAGGTGGGCTATGCGCAGCTCACCGGGTTGCAGAAGCACATCCTGCACGTTGCGCGCAGGCTCGATCGCGTCACGATCACGGCGACGCAGATGATGGAGTCCATGATCCACAGCCCGGTGCCCACCCGCGCCGAGGTGTCGGACGTGGCAAACGCGGTGCTGGACGGCAGTGACGCGGTCATGCTCTCGGGCGAGTCCGCGGTCGGCAAGTACCCTGCCCGCGCGGTCGAGGCCATGGCCGAGGTGATCGAGGGCGCAGAGAAGTACCTTTTTGCGCGCGAGCGCGGGCGCGACCGGTTCGAGGGCAAGGTCGAACAGTTCGCCCAGGCCATTGCCCATGCCGTCATGTTCACCGCGAACCACATGGACGTCGAGGCGATCGTCGCGCTCACCGAGTCGGGCTCGACGCCGCTGTGGATGTCCCGCATCCGGGCGGACATCCCGATCTTCGCCTTCACCCGGCACGAGCGCACGCAGCGGCGCGTGGCGCTGTATCGCGGCGTGCACCCGATCCCCTTCGACATCACCCACACCGACCCTGCGAGCCTCTATCGCGCGATCTCGAAGGAGCTGCTGGATCGCGGCCACGTGAAGCCTGGCGACGAGCTGATCCTGACGCTCGGCGAGCTGTCGGGCGTGTCGGGCGGCACCAATACCATGAAGGTTCTGCGCGTCGAGGCCTGAGCTCGCGCGCAGTGCCGGCCGCTGCGACGGTCGCCTAGCGGGTCAGCCAGCCGCCGTCGACCGGCACGATGGCGCCGTGCATGTAGTCCGCGGCGTCCGAGGCGAGGAACACTGCCGCGCCCGCCAGGTCGGAAGGCTCGCCCCAGCGCCCGGCCGGAATGCGCGCGAGGATGTCGCGGCTGCGATCTGCGTCGGCGCGCAGTGCCTCGGTGTTGGCCGTGGCGAAGTAGCCGGGCGCGATCGCGTTCACGTTGATACCGCGTGCCGCCCACTCGTTCGCCAGCAGTCGGGTCAGCCCGGCCACGCCGCTCTTGCTCGCGGTGTAGGACGCAACGCGGATGCCGCCCTGGAACGACAGCATCGAGGCGACGTTGATGATCTTGCCGCGGTGGCCGGCGGCAAGCACGTGGCGCGCGAACGCCTGCGACATGAAGAAGCAGGCCTTCAGGTTCACGTCGATGACGTCGTCCCAGTCCTGCTCCGAGAACTCGGTGGCGTCGGCGCGGCGGATGATGCCTGCGTTGTTCACCAGGATGTCTGCGCGGCCCAGCGTCCTTACGGCCTCCGCGACGATCGCGCGGTAATCCGCGCCCTTGCCGAGGGTCGCCTCGATCGAGTGCAGGCGACGGCCGTGACCCCGCACCGCCGCGGCGGTCTCCGCGGGATTGCCCGGGCCGATCGAGACGACGTCGGCGCCGGCGGCCGCGAGGCCGATCGGCCATGCCCGCGCCGAGGCCGGTCGTCGCACCGGTCACCAGCGCCACGCGTCCCTCGAGCGAAAAGGCCTGCAGGGGAGCGCTCATCGCAGCGCGTCCATCGGGACGCCCGCCATGTCGCGGTAGTCGATGTTCTCGCCGCCCATGGCCCAGATGAACGAGTAGCTCGCGGTGCCGCAGCCGGTGTGGATGGACCACGGCGGCGAGATCACCGCCTGCTCGTTCGCGACCACGATGTGACGCGTCTCCTGGGGCTCGCCCATGAAGTGGAACACGCGTGCGTCGGGCCTCATGTCGAAGTAGAAGTAGGTCTCGGAGCGGCGCTCGTGCCGGTGGCAGGGCATGGTGTTCCAGACGCTGCCTTCCTTGAGGGAGGTGAGGCCGAGCAGCAGCTGTGCCGAGCGGCAGACTTCCGGGTCCACGTACTTGTAGATCACGCGTTCGTTCGAGGTCGCCGGCGATCCCATCGGCATCGGCTTGGCGCGATCGATCGGGATCCGCGTCGTCTCGAACCGCGCATGCGCCGGCGTGCTCACGAGGTAGTACTTCGCAGGGTTCGCGGTGTCGGTCGATGAGAACGCGACCTTTCCGGTGCCCATGGCGACGTACAGCCCGTCGCGCGGCGCCATTTCGTAATCCGCATCGTCCACGCGGACGCGGCCGGGTCCGCCGATGTTGATGATCCCGAGCTCTCGCATCGCGAGCAGCGGACCGGTCGCGAGCTCGGCGCAGGTCTCGAGCGTGAGCGGTGCGTCCGCGGGCATCGCGCCGCCGACGATCATGCGCTCGACGTGGCTGTGGGTGAGGGCGATGGTGCCGGGTTCGAAGAACCGGTCCACGAGGTAATAGGCGCGCATCCGCTCGGCGGACATGCCGGTCACCTGGTCGGGATGCGTGGCGTGGCGCTTGTCGATTCGCATGGGCGTTCTCCGTATCGGGCGGGCTCAGTCGAGCCGGTAGGCAAGCTTGGGCAGGCGGTAGGCGAGGTCCACGGCCAGTTCGTGCGCCTCGTCCTCGTGGAGCCGGTGCTCGGCGACGAGCCGCGCGAGGTAGCCGGCATCCACGCGGCGCGCGACGTCGTGCCGGGCCGGGATGGACAGGAAGGCGCGCGTGTCGTCGTTGAACCCGACGGTGTTGTAGAAGCCCGCCGTCTCGGAGGTCTGCTCGCGGAAGCGCAGGAGTCCGTTCGGACTGTCGTGGAACCACCAGGCGGGGCCGAGCCTGAGCGCCGGATAGTGGCCGGCGAGCGGCGCCAGCTCGCGGCTGTAGGCGCTCTCGTCGAGCGTGAACACGATGAGCGACAGCGACGCCTCGTTGCCGTGGCGATCCAGCAGCGGCTTCAGCGCGTGCACGTAGTCGGTGGCCGCCGGGATGTCGGAACCGCGATCGCGTCCGAACTGCCGGTGCAGCTGCGCATTGTGGTTGCGGAACGAGCCCGGGTGGATCTGCATCACCAGGCCGTCGTCGAGGCTCATCGTCGCCATCTCGGTGAGCATCTGCGCGCGGAACGTCTCGGCGTCCGCCGGCGATACGTACGGGTCGAGCACGCTGCGGAACAGGGCCTCGGCTTCCCGGCGTGACAGGTCCGCGGTGCGTGCCGTCGGATGGCCGTGATCGGTCGAAGTGGCCCCGTGGCGCCGGAAGAATTCGCGTCGACGACGGTGGGCCGCGAGGTAGCCGTCCCACGATTCGGTGTCCTCGCCCGTCAGGCTGCCCAGTTCGACGACCGCATCGCGGAACCCGGGGAACTCGGGATCGACCACCGGATCCGGCCGGTACGCCGTGAGCACGCGGCCTCGCCAGCCGCTCTCGGCGAGGGCCCGATGATGTTCGAGCCGGTCGAGCGGCGACTCGGTGGTGGTCAGCACCTCGATGTTGAAGCGCTCGAACAGGGCCCTGGGACGGAATTCGGGGCGCGCCAGGCACGCGCCGATGTGATCGAAGCAGGCATCGGCTGTCTCCGGCGCCAGCCGCTCCGACAGTCCGAAGACCTCGACGAACACGTGCTCGAGCCAGTTGGCGGAAGGGGTGCCCCGGAAGAGGTGGTAGTGCGACGCGAACGTCCGCCACGCCTCCCGTGGCACGGCGACCTCGCGCCCCTCGCCGGCGCCCGGGATGCCCACTGATTCGAGCGGCACGCCCTGGCTGTAGAGCATGCGGTAGAGGTAGTGGTCGGGCGTGAGCAGCAGGCTGGCGGCATCCGCGAACGGCTCGTCGAGCGCGAACCATGACGGGTCGGTGTGCCCGTGCGGGCTGATGATCGGCAGGTCGCGGATCCCGGCGTAGATCCGGCGCGCGATCGCGCGCACGCCCGGGTCGGCGGGCAGGATCCGGTCCTCGTGCAACGTGAGCGGCTGGGACATGCGCTCGTGTTCCTCGCTGCGCCATGCGGTGACGGGGCCGGCTCCGCGCGTGGCTGCGGGCCGGGTCCGCCACATCATAGCCAGTCGCGGGCAGATTTGGTAACCGGTGTCATTCAGGCTGCCGAACGGCGCCCGGGGCCGGATGGTCGCGGGTGGGGGCCCGGGCAGGCGCGGCTCAGTGGCCTGGCGGCTGGCAGGAGTCCCGGATGACGAGGTGGGGTACCACGAGCGAGTCCGTCGCGCTGGCCTCATCCGTCGTCTGGGACGGCGCCGCGATGAGTTTGCGGGCGGCCAGCCGGCCGATGTCGCGGATCGGCAGCCTGACGGTCGTGAGCGGTGGCATCAGGCGTGCGGCGATCGGGCCGTCGTCGAAGCCGACGACGGAGAGGTCGCGGGGAATCGCCAGTCCGCGACTGTGGGCGGCCCGGTAAACGCCGGCCGCCATCTCGTCGTTGCTCGCAAAGATTGCGGTGGGTCGCTCCGGCCGCGACAACAGGTTCTCGCCACCCGCGAAGCCCGACTCGTAGGTATAGCCGCCTTCGACGATGAGCTCGTCCGGCAACGTGAGGCCACGTCGCTCGAGGGCTTCCGCGAATCCCTCGCGGCGCTCCCGCGTCGACATGAATCCGCGTGGGCCCGTGATGTAGCCGATGCGCTGGTGCCCCAGCGACTGCAGATAGCTCGCGACCTCCGCGACGGCCTGGCGATCGTTCGACACCATCATTCGCGCAGGCTCGTCGAGCATCGCGTAGGAGACCCGGACGTACGCCATCCCGGATTCCTTCAGCGTCTCGACCAGCTGCTCGTTCTCGGAGATCGGCGGCAGCAGGATGACGCCGCGCAGCTTCTGGCGGTCGACGAAGCGACGGACGCCCGCGAGGAAGTCGGTGCTGTGACGATCGCAGGGATGCACGACCAGTTCGTAGTCGGAGCCCCGCAGGCCGTCGAGCGCGCCCTCCATCATGTTCACGATGTACTGCGCGTTGGGATTGTCGTAGACGAGGCCGATCAGGAAAGAGCGGCGGAACGCGAGCCCGCGGGCCTGCGGATCCGGGACGTAACGGTAACGGTCCATGACGGCCTGGATCCGGGCGCGGGTGTCCTCGTGCACGAGTGGCGAGTGGTTGAGTACCCGTGACACGGTCTTTTTCGACACGCCGGCGATTCGGGCGATGTCGTTGATGGTCACGCCGCGACCGTCGCGCGGGGTCTTCGGCAGCCGTGCCGCATCCCGGCCCGGCTGGTCCGCGGGCTTCGCCCGCACTCGCTTCTTCGTGCTCATGTCCCTGCCCGTGGTCGCGGCGTTCTGACACCGGTTTCCAAGATATACTAATCCGCACGCGACCCGCCCGGGTCGCCGCGAAGGGGAGTCCCGATGGACCAACCGCAACGGGTGGAGCCCACACCCGCCCTGCAGCTGCATCCGGACGACGATGTGGCGGTCGCGGTGTCGCCGCTGGCCCGTGGCGATCGGGTGCGGGTCGCCCGGTCTGTCATCGAGGTGACGGAGGACATTCCAGCGGGACACAAGGTCGCGCTCCGGACTATTGCCGACGGCGAGGTGATCCGCAAGTACGGCTGGCCCATCGGCCTCGCGACCCGGGCGATCGACGCCGGCAGCTGGGTCCACTCCCACAACCTCCGGACCCGCCTCAGCGGTTTCGACCGCATCGAAGCGGGCGGCGAGCGGGACGCCGTACCGCTGTCCGCGGTCGCGGCCGGAACCTTCGAGGGCTATCGACGCCGGGACGGACGCGTCGCGACCCGCAACGAGATCTGGATCCTGGCCACGGTCGGCTGCGTTGCGCGCACGGCCGAGCGCATCGCGCGCATCGCCTCGGAGCGGCACGCGGGCGAGGTGGACGGCGTGCACGCGCTCACTCACCCCCTGGGCTGCTCACAACTGGGCGACGACCTCGCACGAACGCGGCGGCTGCTCGCGGCGCTGGCGCGCCATCCGAACGCGGGCGGGGTGCTGCTGCTCGGGCTCGGCTGCGAGTCGAACCAGATCGATGCGCTGGCCGATGAGCTCGGCGGCGTGGAACCTGACCGTCTCAGGACGTTGACGGCGCAGGCCGTCGCCGACGAACTCGATGCGGGGCTCGAGGCCGTCGCCGGGCTGGTCGCGGTGGCGAGGCACGACCGTCGCGAGTCCCGCCCGGTCGCCGACCTGCGGCTCGGCCTGAAGTGCGGCGGCTCCGACGGCTTCAGCGGCATCACGGCGAACCCGCTCGTCGGACGCGTGACCGACCGATGCGTGGCCGCGGGCGGCACGGCGATCCTGACTGAAATCCCCGAGACGTTCGGTGCCGAGGGGTTGTTGCTTGGCCGGGCCGCGTCGTCGCAGACGCGCGAGCGGCTGGCCGAGCTGTTCCGCGATTTCCGTCGGTACTTCATCGATCACGGCGAGCCCGTCCACGAGAACCCGTCGCCCGGCAACATCGCGGGCGGCATCACGACGCTCGAGGAGAAATCGCTGGGGGCCGTGCAGAAGGGCGGGCAGGCGACGGTGACCGAGGCGCTTCGCTACGCGGAGTGCGTGAACGGGCCCGGCCTCGCCGTCCTCGAGTCGCCGGGCAACGACGCAGTGTCCTCCACCGCACTGGTGGCGGCAGGTGCAACGGTACTGCTGTTCACGACGGGTCGCGGCACGCCGCTCGGCTTCCCGGTCCCGACGATCAAGATCGCCTCGAACTCCGCGCTGGCCGTCCGCAAGCCCACGTGGATCGATTACGACGCGGGCCGGATCCTCGCCGGCGTCGAGGCCGGGCAGGCCGCCGACGAACTCTACGAACTCGTGCTCGCGACCGCGTCCGGGCGCCGGACTCGCAACGAGCACAACGACGAGCGCGAGATCGCGATCTGGAAGCAGGGCGTGACGCTTTGAGGCCGAGACTGTGCCGGGCCGTGCTCGGGACGCTGCCCGCGGTCGTGGCACGCCCGCGCTACGACATCGACCGCGTCGAGCCCGGCATCGTGCACCTCGGTCCGGGAGCATTTCACCGCGTGCACCAGGCCTGGTACGCGGAGCAGTGGCTCGCGACCGACCCACGCTGGGGGATCGTCGGCGTGTCACTGCGCAGCCGTGCGCTGCGTGACGCGCTCGGGCCGCAGGACGGCCTCTACACGCTGGCGGTCGTGGATGAGCAGCCCTCGCTCGCGGTCATCGGCAGCCTGCGCGAAGTCCTGCTCGCCGACGGCTCGCCGTTCCTCGCACTGGAGCGCATTGCGCATCCTCGGGCGCGCCTCGTCACGCTCACGGTGACGGAGAAGGGCTACTGCCTCGGTGTGGACGACCGGCTCGACCGCACGCACCCGGACATCCGTCGCGACCTTGAGTCCCCGCGGGCACCGTGCAGCGCCATCGGGCTCGTCGTCGAGGGCCTTCGGCTCCGACGGGAGCGTGGCCTGCCGCCGGTCCCCGTGATGAGCTGCGACAACCTCGCTGGCAACGGTCGCCTGCTCGGCGCAGCGGTGAACGCGTTCGCCCGCCGGCTGGACGCTGCACTCGCCGACTGGATCGAGGCGGAAGTCCCGTTTCCCTGCACCATGGTCGACAGCATCACGCCCGCCACGACCCCGGCGCTCCGCGCCCGGGTAGCGGACGCGCTGGGCGCCGAGGACGCCTGGCCGGTGCAGCGCGAGGCCTTCGTGCAGTGGGTGGTGGAGGCGCACCGGGCGACCGAGTCGCCGGACTGGGCGAGCGCGGGCGTCACCGTCACTGCCGACGTGGCCGGATACGAGCGCGCCAAGCTGCGCCTGCTGAACGGCGCGCATTCGACGCTGGCCTATGTGGGGCTGCTGCGTGGCCACAACACGGTTGCCGAGGCTATGGGCGACCCGGCGCTGGTGGCGACGGTCCGTGTGCTGATGCTCGAGGACGTCGCGGCGACGCTCGCTCCGGTGCCCGGCCTCAACGTGCCGGAGTACGTCGAGTCGGTGCTGAGGCGCTTCTCGAATCGGGCGATTCGGCACGAGCTCGCGCAGATCGCCTGGGACGGCAGCAAGAAGCTGCCGGTGCGCATCCTCGGCACGATCCGCGACGCGCTGTCGCTTGGACGTCCCCTCGATCGGCTGTGCGTCCCGCTTGCGGCGTGGATGCATTTCGTCGGGCGACGGGTCGAGGCCGGCATGCCTCTCGTCGATCCGCTCGCCGGTCGGCTCGAGGCGGTGGCCCGAGGCCGAACCGAAGGCCGTCCGGCGACGGTCGTCGCGGCCTTCCTCGAGATCGAGGACGTGTTTCCGCGCGACCTCGCGGCAGCGGCTGGCTTTCGGGAAGCGCTCCTCCGCGCCTACGGCCGGCTTGCCGCCGGCGTCGAACTCACCTGAGCAGCGCCGGGAGCCAGAGCGAGAGCGCCGGCACGAACACCACCAGCAGCACGACCACGAACGCCGCGGCGTAGAACGGCCACAGCGTCCGCACGGCCTGCATCACGTCGATGCGCCCGATGGCCGCGCCGACGAACAGCACCGATCCGACGGGCGGCGTGATCAGGCCGATGCCGGCCGTGAGGACCAGGATGATGCCGAAGTGCACGGGGTCGACGCCGAAGGCCTTCGCCACCGGCAGGAAGATCGGCGTGCAGATGATGATCAGCGGCGCGAGGTCCATGAAGGTGCCGAGCACGAGCAGCATCAGGCACAGCAGCAGGAGGACTCCGATGCGGTTATCGGTCACCGAGGTCAGCAGCTCGACCGCAGCGACCGGCACCTCGAGGTAGGCGAGCAGCCAGCCGAAGGATGCCGCCGAGCCGATCACGAAGAGGATGAGCCCGGCGGTGCGCGCTGCGCCCGTGACCGCCTCGCGGAAGACCTCGCGGCTGAGGCGCCGGTACACCAGCCCGGTCACCAGCGTCGCGTAGGCAACCGCGATCGCCGCGCTCTCGATGGCGGTGAAGATGCCGGCCCGAATGCCGAAGAAGATCAGGCCGACCAGCAGCAACCCCGGCAGGGCCGAGACGAGGCGCACCAGCAGTGCGCCGAACCCGGGAAAGCCTTCGGCCGCGTAGCCACGGCGGCCGGCGATGATGCGTGAGGTGATCATCACCGCGGCCGTCAGCAGCAGCGCCGGCAGGATGCCGGCTGCGAACAGGTCGGCGATCGAGATCGAACCGCCGGCCGATGCGGAGAACAGGATCAGGTTGTGCGAGGGCGGCACGAGCAGCGCGACGAGCGCGGCCGAGATCGACGCGTTAACCGCGAAGTCGCGGTGGTAACCGCGCTGGATCATCTGCGGGATCATGGTGCCGCCGATCGCCGAGACGTCGGCGATCGCCGATCCGGACACACCGCCGAAGAACAGCGAGGCGAGCACGTTGATCTGTGCGAGCCCGCCGCGAGCCTTGCCGACCAGCGCCGCGGCGAAGGAAATCAGCCGGTCGGAGATGCCGCCGCGCATCATGAGCTCGCCCGCGAACACGAACAGAGGGATGGCGATCAACGACGTCGAGCTGGCGCCGGCGGCGGTCTGCAGCACCACGACCACGCTGGGCAGCTCGAGGTAGAGCACCGTCACCAGCGAGGCCGTCATCAGCGAGAAGGCGACCGGCACGCCGAGCAGCAGCAGCGCGAAGAAGGCGCCGAACAGCAGCGTCACCGCCATGGTCAGCCCCCCTCCTGCTGCAGCCCGGGCGCGCGGCGCAGCAGGTCCGCCGCGAACAGCGCGATCAGCGCCCCGCCGGCACAGAGCGGCAGGTAGCTCGCCCCCTGCGGCAGCGCGATGCCCGCGAGCTGCACGTCCCATGTTCGGGCGCAGAGGTACAGGCCCCAGCCCGCCAGCATCAGGCCCACCGCCATCTGCACGATCCGCGACAGGGCCAGCAGCGCTCGTCGCAGCGCGGGCGGGGCGGCGTGCACGGCGATGAAGAAGCCGAAGTGACGCTGAGCGTGCACGCCCGCCGCGGCTCCGAGCATCATGGTCGTATTCATGCACAGGATTGCGACCGGCTCGGTCCAGCTCGGCGAGGCGTTGAAAACGTAGCGCGCGATCACCTGCCACAGCTCGACCAGCGCCAGCAGCACGAGCGCCGTGCCGGCGATCGCGAGGGCCGCGCGCGCGACCCCCGCCAGCCGGTCGGTGGGCTGGCTGCCGGATCCTTCGTGCGCCGGCGTCATGCCAGCCTCCGGATGTCCTGGTAAAGCTGGCGCAGCGCCGGTGTCGTGAGCCGGGCCTGCACCAGCGGCGCGGTCGCGCGCTCGAACTCCGCGAGCTCGACCTCGTTCACCTGTACGCCCGACTCTAGAACGGCAGCGCGGGAGGTCGCCTCGGCCACGTCCCAGAGCGCTCGCATGACCTCGACCGACTCGGCGCCGAGACGGAGCAGCAGGGCCTGCTCTGCCGTGCCGAGCTGCTCGAAGCTGCGCCGGGAGAGGAGCAGCGCTTCCGGGGAATGGGAGTGCCTGGTCTCGGACCAGTACCGCGCAACTTCGAACTGGCGGCTGGAATGGAAGCTGCGGATATTGTTCTCGGCGCCGTCGATCAGGTGCGTCTGCAGCGAGGAGTAGACCTCGCCGAAGGGCAGCGGCGTCGGGTTGGCGCCGAGCGCCCGCCCGATCTCGATGAAGATGTCGGAAGGCGGCACGCGCACCTTGAGCCCGGCGAGGTCCGCCGGCCGGTGGATCGGGCGACGTACGTTATAGATGCTGCGCACGCCCGAGTCGTAGATGGCGAGCCCCACGAGGTCACGGCGGGCAAAGTCCTCGAGGATGCGGCGCCCAGGCTCGCCGTCCATCGCGAGGCGCATGTGCGCGACGGAGTCGAAGACGTAGGGCAGGGCGGCCACGCCCGTCGACGGAAACGCGTTGTTGAGGGCCGCGAAATTCACGCGCGTAAGGTCGATCGCGCCGAAGCGCGCCATCTCCACGGTATCGTTCTCGCGCCCGAGCTGGCCGGAGTGGTACACGCGGATGCCGAGTTCGCCTCCGGTTTCCTCCATCAGGCGTGCACCGATCCAGCGCACGGCCTCGACAGTGGGGTAACCCGCGACGTGCACGTCCGCGGCGACGAGCATCCGCCCCGGAGCCGCCGCAACGACGCCACGGGCCGCGGCGACGCCCGCCGCACACAGGAGCATCGCGTCTCGCCGCGTGAGCATCACGCCGGCCGGTCCGGGACCGGCGGCTGAGGCATCGCGGCGACCGCGCGGCAGCGCAGCGTGCCGATGCCGTGGAACGTGAGCGCTGCAGACTGGCCGGGCAGGATGTCGTGGATCCCGCTGGCCGCGCCGGTACTGACGAACTGTCCCGCGCGCAGGGGTCGGCCGAGACGAGCGCAACGCATGAGCGCGAATGCGAGGGCGCCGAGGGGACCTCTGGGCAGGCGGGCCGTGCCGCCCGTGCCCACGCTGCGGCCCTCGATGAATGTCTCGCAGGTGATGCCCGCGTGGATGCGGTCGCGCCACCCGGGCACATCGGGCCCGACCAGCAGGCCGGCGTTGTTGCCGAAGTCCGAGATCACCACGGCCGGGCCGAGTTCGTTGATGGTGGCCAGCGGGCTGCTGGCGGGCTCGATGCCGATGTGCAGGCTGCCGACCAGTCGGGCGGCCTGCTCGTCCGACCATTGCAGCTGGTCCGGCGGTGCATCGGCGCCGAGGCGGAACGCGAACTCCGCCTCGATGGCAGCGAATCCGCCCGAAAAGACGGGCACGGCGACTTCCTCGTCCAGGCCGACGAACCTCACCGCGCGGCGGAAGATGGGACCGACGAGACGCTCCTCGCCGTAAGCCGGCTGAAGCTGGTCGGGGATCCAACCCACCTTCCAGCCTGCGACTTCGTCGGGCCACAGGTCGATCGCCGCGTCCTGGCACAGGTAAGCGTGGTCGAGATCGACCGGAATCGTGCCCGGGAACCCGGCGAGCGCCTCGCCGCGCAGCCGGGCCGCTACGAAGCGCTCGGCGATCGAGCGGGCCTCGCCCGGCACGCTATCGATGGTCTGGCTCACGCGTTGGTCTCGGTGAAAGCGAGGGTATAGTCTTGCGGAATGGTATATAGGAAACCGGTGTCATTTACAATCGGCCGGACGGCGGACTGCCGCGTCGCCGAGCAGACGGAGACCGCCAGATGACTCAGCCGATTCGAGGCCTCACGCGTTCGACTCGATGGGCGCGCGCGCGATTCGCATCACCGTTGCGACGACTCGCCCGCGCACTGGTATCGATCTTCGCGCTCGGATGCATCGCTGCGCCTGTGCAAGCGGACGTCGCCTTCCCCGGCGCGCAGGGTTGGGCAGCCCGTACGCCGGGCGGCCGGGGCGGCCAGGTGCTGCGCGTGACGACACTGGCCCCGAGCGGTCCCGGTTCGTTCGCAGCGGCGGTGGAAACGAAAGGCCCGAGAATCGTCGTCTTCGAGGTCGGCGGCGTGGTCGACCTCGGCGGCAAGACGTTGCGGATCACCGAGCCCCGCCTGACCATTGCCGGCCAGACGGCGCCCGATCCCGGCATCACCTTCATCCGCGGCGGCTTCGACATCGCGACGCACGACGTGATCGTCCAGCACATCCGCGTGCGTCCCGGCGAGGCCGGCTTCGGCAAGCGCAGCGGACACGATTTCGACGCGATCTCGGTGATCGCAGGCCACGACGTGATCGTCGACCACTGCTCGCTCACCTGGGCCACGGACGAGAACCTCTCGGCCTCGGGCCCGCGCTTCACGGGAACGACGCCCGACGAGTGGCGGCGGGGCACGTCTCACCGCATCACCTTCAGCAACAACCTGATCGCCGAGGGACTCGCGCACTCCACGCACGCCAAGGGCGAGCACTCCAAGGGTTCGCTGATCCACGACAACGCGTCGGACATCCTGATCGTCGGCAACCTCTACGCCCACAACTTCGAGCGCAGTCCGCTCTTCAAGGGCGGGGTGCGCGGCATGGTCGTGAACAACCTGATCTACGACCCGGGCCCGCGCGCGCTGCACTACAACCTGATCGCCGAGGAATGGGGTGACCACGAGTACCAGCTCGGCCGCATGGTGGCGATCGGCAATGTCCTGCGTGCCGGGCCGTCCACGCCGGTCGATGTCGCATTCATGACGCTCGGCGGCTCGGGTTCGCTCGAGTGGTACGCCGAGGACAACCTCGCCGTGGACCGCATCGGGCGTCCCTTGCCGATGACCGGACGCTACACGACGGCTCCCGCCGAACTGGTCCCAATCGCGCGGCCTGCGCTGCCCGAGGGCGTGCGCGTGCGGCCTTCCGTGGACGTGCAGGACGTGGTGATCCGCAATGCAGGCGCGCGACCCTGGAACCGCGACCCGATCGACGCCCGCATCGTCGCCAACGTGATCGAGGGGCGCGGCGAGGTGATCGACAGCGAGGACGATGTGGGCGGCTACCCGGCTTTTCCGGAGACGCGACAGGCCTTCGACCCAGCGACCTGGAACCTGCAGGACATGACGCGCCGGTGATCAGCTGCCCTGCTGGATGAAGGGCACCCTTTCGAACAGTCGTCGCTCATCGCCGCGTGGATCGTCGACCAGGCGGGGCGGGACGTCGAACACCATCGTCGAGCGCCGGTCGAGCCGATAGGGCGGCCACGCCGGCAGACCCGCGTGGTTCGGGTCGCCAGTGCGCGCGAACGCGAGCAGGGCGTCGCCGATCGTCCTCGAGACCGCCTGCGCGGCCTCGCCCGTGCCGGTCATCGAGCCTTCCGCGTCGAGCGTGCCGAACACCAGCGGAATGTCGAGGCCGTGGAAAGCGCCCCAGCGGCCGCCCTCCGTCGGGCGACGGCCAGTCGAGCTGGTACGCCCACGTGCCGGCAGGCTGCGCCGCCCGCGCCTCCAGCTCGATGATCGCACCGCGCCACGAGCGCGAGGCGGTCGTCGCAGCGAAGAACAGGTCGCTCGGCGAGGACCGGGGGTAGAGGCGCCGGTAATGTGCGACCACCGTCTCGGGCCGGATGTCGACGCGCATCTCGGCAGCGAGCCGCTCCGGCAGCGTCTCCCAGTCGAGGGCGAAGACCGCTGGGTCGCCGCGGCCGATCAGGTTGCGGGTCTCGTCGCGCGTGTTGCCGATGATCATCGGGATATTCGCGGACTGCGGCGGTGCGTCCGGATAGAACGGGTGCCGCGTGAGCGTGCGCTCGTCGAGCACCGGCCCGAAGTACAGGCGACCGCGACCGACGATCGGGTCCGTCGCCTGCATCGCCTCGAGCAGGCGTTCGGCGGGCAGCGTGCGCAGGTCCTGCACCCGCGCCTCCGGGACCCCCAGCGCGGCGAGCAGCGCGCGCGTTCGCGCCGTCGCGTTCAACGGGCCCGACGCAGTGACCTGCTGACCGCTCATGGTCATGGCGCGATGGAACTGTCCCCTGGCCGCCGGCATGGCCATCAGCGTCGCGATCTTGGCGCCGCCGCCCGACTGGCCGAACAGCGTGACGTTGTCCGGATCGCCGCCGAAGACCGAGATGTTGTCGCGGATCCACTCGAGCGCGAGCACGAGATCGAGCTGGCCGCAATTTCCACTGTCGGCCAGCGATTCCGACCGTGCGACGCGATCGAGGTACAGGTATCCGAACGCGTTCAGCCGGTGGTTCAGCGTCACCGTCACGACGTCGCCGCGCTCCGCCAGTCGCGTGCCGTCGTACAACGGACTCGAACCGGATCCCGAGGCATAGGCGCCGCCATGTATGTACACGAGCACCGGGCGCGCCCCGTCGTCGATGCCCGGTGTCCAGACGTTGAGGAACAGGCAGTCCTCGCTGGTGGGCTCGCCGACGCCTGGCTGCGGGCACGCCGCTCCGAACCCGAGTGCATCGACGACTTCGGTCCACGGCGGCGGCGCCTGCGGAGGCATGAAGCGGCGAGGCCCGGTGTCGACGCCGTAGCGAATGCCACGGAACACGCCCAGCCCTTGGCGCGATTCGCCGCGTACCCGGCCGGAGCGGGTCCGGACCACGACCGTGCCGGGCTCCGCCGCGTGGGCCGTGACGCCGAGGCCGAGCAGGGGAAGAGTCAAGCCCGCCTGCAGCAGCGAACGCCGCGTTCGATCGACTGTGCTCACTTCGCTGACCGTTGCTCCCCGGCGGCTGCCATCGTCCGTCGGGACGGCCGTCGCGAGAGGCGGGTCATCGGTTCGGCTCGATGCGCCGTCAGCGGATGACGCGCGCGCCCTTGCCGGCCATGGCGGCCTCCACCTCCTCGAGGCGCACCATCGACGTGTCGCCGGGCGTGGTCATGGCGAGTGCCCCATGGGCCGCTCCGTACTCCACCGCCGCCTGCGGCCCCTTGCCCTCGAGGAAGGCGTAGGCGAGGCCCGAGGCGAACCCGTCGCCGCCGCCGACGCGGTCGTAGATCTCGAGGTTCGGCCGCTGGACGGATTCGTAGACCTGACCGTCGTGCCAGAGGATCGCCGACCAGTCGTTGAAGGTCGCGGTGCGCGCGTTGCGCAGCGTGGTGGCCGCGACCCGGAAGTTCGGGAACGCCCGCACCGCCTCCTCGATCATCGCCTTGAAGCCGTCGACCTCGACGTTGGTCAGGTGCTCGTCCGCACCCTCGACCTCGAACCCGAGGCAGGCCGTGAAGTCCTCCTCGTTGCCGATCATCACGTCGACGTAGCGGGCGATCTCGCGGTTGACGCGCTGCGCGCCGTCCTTGCCGCCTTGGGCTTTCCACAGCGAGGCGCGGTAGTTGAGGTCGTAGGCCACGACCGTGCCGTACTTCTTCGCGACCTGCACGGCCTCGATCACCGCCTCGGCGGTGTTGGAGGCGAGCGCAGCGAAGATTCCGCCGGTGTGGAACCAGCGCACGCCTTGCTCGCCGAACAGTTGCTCCCAGTTCACCTCGCCGGGACGGATCTGCGACGCGGCCGAGTGGCCGCGGTCCGAGCAGCCGAGCGCGGGACGGATGCCGAAGCCCTTCTCGGTGAAGTTGAGCCCCACGCGCGTGTTGCGCCCGAGGCCGTCGAAGTCGCGCCAGATCACGTGCGACAGGTCGACGCCGCCCTGCAGGATGAAGTCCTCGACCAGCCAGCCGAGGTCGTTGCGGGGCAGGGCGGTCACCACCGCGGCACGCTTGCCCCAGCATTTGCGCATCGCGCGCGCGACGTTGTACTCGCCGCCGCCCTCCCAGACGTTGAAGCTGCGGGCGTTGCGCACCCGGCCGAAGCCGGGGTCGAAGCGCAACATCACCTCGCCGAAGGAGACGCAGTCCCAGCGGGCTGCTTCGGCCGGCTTGACCTTCAGTTCAGCCATGTCGTGGATACCTCGTGTTCGGTGGAGCGGTCGTCCGCGGTCAACGCCCCAGCTCCCGCTTGATCCGTGCCGCGAGCTCGAGGGTGTCCCGGACCTTGCGCTCGAGCCCGGCGTAGTCCCTCGCCTTCAGCAGGTCACGGGTGATCAGGTTGCTGCCGATGCCGCAGGCGACGATGCCCGCGGCGAACCACTTGCGCAGGGA
This sequence comes from uncultured Gammaproteobacteria bacterium, assembly GCA_963754125.1. GTDB lineage: Bacteria > Pseudomonadota > Gammaproteobacteria > Steroidobacterales > Steroidobacteraceae > RPQJ01. The sequence goes on along the minus strand of CAVWEX010000001.1, from coordinate 904,762 downwards.
TTCCTCCGTCGGCTCGACGCCGCCGGTGGGCATGATTCGCGTCCAGGGCATGGGCGCCATGACGCTGCGCACGAAGTCCGGGCCACCGACCGACGCGCCGGGAAAGACCTTGACGAGTTCGCAGCCGAGCTCCTGCGCGTCCCCGATCTCGGTCGCCGAGCCGCAGCCCGGGCTGTACGGAATGCCGCGGCGGTTGCAGAGCCGCGCCACCTCCGCGTTGAGCAGCGGACCGACCACGAACTTCGCGCCGTTCGCGATGTACAGCCCCGCCGTCGGCGCATCCACGATCGAGCCCACGCCCATGATCACCGAGGGATCGGCCGTGGCGAAGTGCCGCGTGACCTCGAGAAAGACATGCGCCGCGAAGTCGCCGCGGTTCGTGAACTCCACGCACTTCGCACCGCCGTCGGCACAGGCCTTGATGACGCTGCGGCAGACCTCGACGTCCGGGTCGTAGAAAACCGGGACGATGGACTGCTGCATCAGTGCGGTGAGAACGGCCATGCGGTCTGCTGCTGCCACTTCGGTCCACCTCGTGTGACTCTCCCCGGTTGCGGGCCGGCCCGCGATGTCGCAGGGCTATCCGCCATGATAGCCTGCCCCAAGATGGCACCGGTGTCACCCAGCCGCGAACACGCGCCGATGGCCGGCCTTCCGCGAGAGGCGGGCCAGGTCCTGGCCGCTTTGGGAGCGACCCTGATGCTCGGCGCCTGTGCATCTCAAACGCTGGACGCGTCTGCCGCCCATGTCTCGGCGCTGACCGAGGTCGACGGTGTCCGCCTGCTCGAGGGCGATCGGCCGGTGCTGTACTACCGCCGTCGTGCAGAGCCCGGACGCGAGCCGTGGCGCCTTCACTACGTGCACCCACTGCACTCTGTCGGCGGCGAAGTCATCACGGAGGACGCTCCCGCAGACCACCTGCACCATCGCGGCCTGTTCTGGGCCTGGCGGCGGATCCTCGTCGACGGCGTGCGCGTTGCAGACGGCTGGGTCGGGCAGGGACTCGAGCTCGATGTGACCGAAACGACGGTGAGCGAGTTGCCGGACGGCTCGGCGCAGATCGACGTGCTCGTGTTGTGGCGGGTGCAGCTCGACGGCCGGGCGACGGCGATCGTCGAGGAAAACAGCCGAATTCGTGCATACCCGACCCACGGCGGGCGAAGGCGCGTGGAGGTCGAGGTGCGGCTCCGCGGCCTGCGCGGCGGCGTCGAGATTGCGGGCACCGACGACGAGAAGGGGTACGGAGGCCCTTCGATCCGCTTTGGCAACAGCGAGCGCGTCGTCATCCACGGCGACGGCCGCGAGTTGCATGCGACGCCGGCGGCGATCGAAGCCGGCGACGCGATCGACTTCAGCTGGCCGTCGCTGCCGGCGCCCTGGCCGGAGCGGGTTCGAGTGGCGTGCGAGGTCGACGGCCGACCCTGGCCCCACTGGGTCCTGCGCCAGGAGCCGAGCATGCAGAACTGCGCTTTCCCGGGTGCACGTCCCGTTGGAGTGCCGGTGGGCGACGAGCTGCGACTGCGGCTCCTGCTCGATCTCGGCTAGCAAATCGCCGAGCTCGGGATCTTGCGCCGCAGCAAACGGCGTGCGCTACAGCGCTTGATTCCTTTCGCGGATGGCTGAATACTCGCAATGTCACCGGTGTCATAGATCGCCGTGAATCGTCGCTCAGCACAGACCAGCTCGGGGGAGCACATGACCAATCATCTGACCAGCCGTCATCCGACGCGAACGCTGCTCGCGCATGCCATCGCACTCGCCCTCGCCGGCGTGGCCGTGTCGGCGCATGCACAGGAGGCATCCGAGCCTGCCGAGCAGGAACTCGAGGAGATCGTCGTCGTCGGCTTCCGGGCAAGCCTGGGTGCCTCGCTCGACGTCAAGCGGGATTCGATCGGCGCAGTGGACACCATCCTGGCCGAGGACATCGCCGACTTCCCCGACCTGAACCTCGCCGAGTCGCTGCAGCGCATACCCGGCGTGTCGATTGCCCGGGATGCGGGTGAGGGCCGCCAGATCACCGTTCGCGGCCTCGGTCCGCAGTTCACTCGCGTGCGCATCAACGGCATGGAGGCGTTGAGCACGGCGGGCGGGACGGATGCGACCGGCGGCACCAACCGCAGCCGCGCCTTCGACTTCAACGTGTTCGCGTCGGAGTTGTTCAACCGGATGACGGTGCGCAAGACCGCCTCGGCGGACCTCGAGGAAGGCTCGCTCGGCGCCACGGTGGACCTGCTCGCGGCGCGTCCGTTCGACTACAACGGGCTGACGGTGGTCACATCTCTTCAGGCCGGCTACAACGACCTCAGCGAGGAGATGGATCCGCGCGCGGCGATCATGCTGAGCAACACGTTCGCGGACGGACGCTTCGGCGCCCTGGTTTCCGCCGCTTACTCGGAGCGCACTCTGTACGACAACGGGTCGAGCACCGTGCGATGGCAGAACGGCGGCTTCACGACTCTCGACCCGTCGTATTCGTCGGCGCCCACGCTCCCGGAACTGAACGCCGCGTTCCGCCCGCGAATTCCGCGCTACGACCGCTACACTCACGAGCAGGATCGCCTCGGCCTGACCGGATCGCTGCAGTTCGCAGCCACCGATGACTTGCTGATCACCCTCGACGGCCTGTACTCCAAGCTCGACGGCTCGCGCACGGAGATGTTCCTGCAGGCGCCGGTGTTCAGCGCCGGCGGCGCGTCGGGCATCGGCGGGGTGGACGTGGTGGCCGCGGAGATCCGTCAGGACCAGAACACGTCGTCGATCGTCTACGGCGAGTTCAACGACGTCGATATCCGGTCGGAGCAGCGGTACGACGAACTCACCACCGAGTTCACCCAGTTCTCCCTGGATGCCACGAACGAATTCGACTGGGGCCAGCTTCGAGCCTACGCCGGCTGGGCGGAGTCGGACCACGACAACCCCCGCCAGACCACGCTGCTGTTCGATCGCAACGACATCGACGGCTACGTCTACGACTTCCGGGGTAACGACCGCCTGCCGCGGATCACCTACGGGGCGACGGACGTGACGGATCCGGCCGTGTGGACGCTTTCGCAGATCCGCCTGCGCCCGCAGACGGCGACGAACACGTTTACGACCTTCAGCCTCGACGGTGGGTACGACTTCAACGACGCGCTCACGTTCTCGGCGGGTCTGCAGCTGAAGTCATATGAGTTCGAGACGACCGAGGAGCGGCGCTCGAACGGAACGACCTCGAACCTCGAGGCCAGCATTCCCGCTTCTGCGGCAGCGACGCCCATCGCCGACTACAGCCAGCTCACCCGGATCTCGGGGCTCGGCGCGCCTTCCGGCACCGTGCTGCGCTGGCTGGTGCCGAACGTGAAGAAGGCGGGCAAGCTGTTCAGCCTCTACGACCAGGCCGTCTTCCCGATGGGCATCGAGCCGTCGCTCGGCAACAACCAGACGGTGGAGGAGGACGACCTCGGCCTGTACGGTCAGCTCGACTTCCGGTTCGACGCGTGGGACACGCCGTTCCGCGGCAACGTCGGCGTGCGTTGGGTCGAGACCGACCTGACCTCGACCGGCTATGCCTTCTCGGGCGGACTGCCGGTCAGCATCAAGGGCAGCAACGACTACGACAACTTCCTGCCGTCGCTGAACCTCGTGGCGGACGTCACCGATGACTTCCTGGTGCGCTTCTCGGCTGCCCGGGTAATGACACGGCCCGGCCTCGGCAGTCTCGCGCCGTCGACCACGGTCAGCGTCTCGGGCAACAACCGCACGGTGACCACCGGCAACCCGACGCTCGATCCGTACGAGGCCGATGCCTATGACCTGTCGTTCGAGTGGTATTTCGCCGACGACGCGCTGCTGTCCCTCGCGTTGTTCTACAAGGACATCGGCACCTTCGTGAGCACCGCCCGGGAGACGCGCCCCTTCACGGGAAACCCGTATGGGCTGCCGGACTCGATCGCGGTCGCGGCCTGCGGCACCGTGCCAGGCTGCTCGCCGGAGGCCGACTGGGTGTTCTCGATCCCGACCAACACGCCGGGCGGCGACCTCGAGGGCCTCGAGATCAGCTACCAGCAGCCGTTCTTCGGCCTTCCCAGCTTCTGGAAGAACTTCGGCCTGATCCTGAACTACACCTATGTCGATTCCGAGGTCGACTACCTCAACGCCGATGGGAGCGTGGCGGCGACCACAGACCTGACCGGCCTTTCCCAGAACGCCTTTAACGCCACGCTGTACTACGAGGACCAGACCTTCAGCACGCGGCTGTCCGCCGCCTACCGCGACGAGTACCTGACCACGGTGCCGGGACGCAACGGCGCCGACGTCGAGGGAACGGCCGACACCCTCAACGTCGACTTCTCCGCGACCTGGACCTACAGCGAAGCGCTGCAGTTCACGTTCGAGGCCCTGAACCTGACCGACGAGTTCCAGGACCAGTGGGTGGACTCGAGGGCGGAGCGCCTTTCGTACTACCACCACACCGGTCGGCAGTACTTCCTCGGCCTGCGCTACAAGTACTGACCGGCATCCCTCCTCCGGTCCCCGGGCGCCGCTGCCCCCCGCGGGTGGCGGCGCCCGCTTTCGTTACAATGCGGGCACTCGCGGCCGCGGCGCCGCGCCGAGGACGGCCCGTGAAGCAGAGATTCGAAGGCACCGAGCGCTACGTCGCCACCGAGGACCTGATGATGGCCGTGAACGCGGCCGTCACGCTGGCGCGGCCGCTGCTCGTCAAGGGCGAGCCCGGCACCGGCAAGACGCAGCTCGCGGAGGAGGTGGCGGCCGCGCTCGGCATGCCGCTCTACCGCTGGCACATCAAGTCCACGACCAAGGCGCAGCACGGCCTGTACGAGTACGACGCGGTCTCGCGCCTGCGCGACTCGCAGCTCGGCGAGGCGAAGGTCCACGACATCCGCAACTACATCGTGAAGGGCCGGCTGTGGGAGGCCTTCGACAGCGACCAGCAGTCCGTGCTGCTGATCGACGAGATCGACAAGGCCGACATCGAGTTCCCGAACGACCTGCTGCTCGAGCTCGACCGAATGGAGTTCTACGTTCACGAGACGCGCGAGTTCATCAAGGCGCGCAAGCGACCGGTCGTGGTGATCACGAGCAACAACGAGAAGGAGCTGCCGGACGCCTTCCTGCGTCGCTGCTTCTTCCACTTCATCCGCTTCCCGGACGCCGAGACGATGACGCGGATCGTCGCCGTGCACTTCCCCGACCTCAAGCGCGAGCTGCTGTCGGAGGCTCTGAACGCGTTCTACAAGCTGCGCGAGGTGCCGGGGCTCAAGAAGAAGCCCTCGACCTCGGAGCTGCTCGACTGGCTCAAGCTGCTGCTCGCCGAGGACGTGCCGCCCGAGGCACTGCGCACCGACGACCCGCGCAAGAGCCTGCCGCCGCTCTACGGCGCGTTGCTCAAGAACGAGCAGGACGTGCACCTGTTCGAGCAGCTCATCTTCCTGCAGCGGCGGCAGTCGCGGTCGTGAGCGGGCCATGGCTGGTGCTGCCACCGTGCCGCGCGGTCGACATGCCGGACCTGCTCCCCGGGTCGCCGCAAGTACGTCCCTGTAGGCTCCGCGCGCGACGTCCTGTCGCGCGACGGCCCGGGGAGCACGTCCGACACGCCGACCACGTGGTTGGGTCTTCGATTCCACCGCATCCGCCGATGAGACGTTCTGGTCAGTCCTTCGACAGCCGTGGTCACGGCACGGAGCGTCCGGACCGGGCGGTCTGGCCGGGCCGTCGCGCGACAGGACGTCGCGCGCGGAGCCCCCAGGGATGGGTTCACGGCGTCCCTGCCAGACCGCCCGGTTTGGACGCGACAGCGCGAGCCACTGCACGTCGGGCCGACCCATGCTGACGCGCTTCTTCTTCGCGCTGCGCGAAGCGGGCATCCCGGTCTCGCTCACCGAGCACCTGACGCTGCTGAAGGCGCTCGAGGCGGGCGTGGCCGGCTACGACGTGGACGACTTCTACTACCTCGCCCGCGCCGCGATGGTGAAGGACGAGAAGCACTTCGACCGTTTCGACCGCGCGTTCGCGGCGCACTTCAAGGGCATCGAGCAGGCCTTCGCGGCCCTGGGCGCGGAGGTCCCGGCCGAGTGGCTGCGCAAGCTGATGGAGCGCAGCTTCACCGACGAGGAGAAGGCGCAGATCGAGGCGCTCGGCGGCTGGGAAAAGCTCATGCAGACGCTCGAGGAGCGGCTCAAGGAGCAGAATGGCCGGCACGAGGGCGGCAACAAGTGGATCGGCACGGGCGGCACCTCGCCGTTCGGCCACGGCGGCTTCAACCCCGAGGGCATCCGCATCGGCGGGCAGGGCGGCAACCGCAGGGCCGTCAAGGTCTGGGAGAAGCGCGAGTACCGCAACCTCGACGACGGCGTCCAGCTCGGCACCCGCAACATCAAGGTCGCGCTGCGCAAGCTGCGCCGCTTCGCGCGCGAGGGCGCGGCCGAGGAATTCGACCTCGACGGCACGATCTCCTCGACCGCCCGCAACGCCGGGCTGCTGGACCTCAAGTTCGTCCCGGAGCGCCACAACGCGGTCAAGGTGCTGCTGTTCCTCGACGTCGGCGGCTCGATGGAGAGCCACGTGCGCGTGTGCGAGGAACTCTTCTCGGCGGCGCGCAGCGAGTTCAAGCACCTCGAGTACTACTACTTCCACAACTTCGTCTACGAATCGATGTGGAAGGATGGCCGGCGCCGCCATGGCGAACGCACCCCGACCCTCGAGATCCTGCGCACCTACCCTCCGGACTACCGCGTGATCTTCGTCGGCGACGCGAGCATGAGTCCCTACGAGATCATGCAGCCCGGCGGCAGCATCGAGCACTGGAACGACGAGGCGGGCGCGGCGTGGATGCAGCGGATCACGCAGCGCTTCCAGAAGCACGCCTGGCTCAACCCGGAGCCCGAGGACCGCTGGGACTACATCGCCTCGATCGGCATCACGCGGCAGCTGCTCGGCGAGCGGATGTTCCCGCTCACCCTCGAAGGCCTCGACCGGGCCATCCGCGCGCTGAAGGCCTGACGGACGCGATGCCCGGCCGTGACCGGGACCCCGGCTGGTGCCCTGCGTCGCATGCGGTCGTCAGGGTCAGCCGCTCGACTTCGACTTCATCGCCTTGATGTCCTCGAGCACGACCTTGGAGTGGCCGTCCGGATCCACCGACTCGTAGTGCTTGGCGATGCGGCCCTCGGGGTCGATCAGGAACGTGTCGCGGCGCGCGAACTCGACGACGCCGTAGTTCTTGAGCACTCCGTACTGCTTCGCCACGGCCTTGTCGGCGTCGGCGAGCAGGGCGAACGGCAGGCCGTGCTTCTCGGCGAACTTCTTGTGCGAGGCGACGTCGTCCACGCTGATGCCGACGATCACGGCGCCTTCCTTGTTGAAGGCGAAGATGTTGTCGCGGAAGCTGCAGGCCTGGGTCGTGCAGCCCGGCGTGTCGTCCTTGGGATAGAAGTAGATCGCGACCCACTTGCCCTTGTAGTCGCCGAGCGAGTGCCACTTGCCGTCCTGGTCCTGCAGCTTGAACGCGGGCGCCGGCTGGCCCACGGACGGCGTGGCGGCGATTGCGATGCCGGCGGAAGCCAGCAGGGCGAGACCCACCAGCGCGGTGCGTCGGACGGCGGATGCGAGCATGAGCGTTCTCCTGTGGTCGAAAGGGCGTGCCGGCGGCGCGTGCAATACTAGTCCCCGCACCGCTGGCTGTCAGCGAAGGGGGACGTCTTGGCATCGCCGGATGACGGCACCGATTACCGCTTCTTCGAGAACCGGGCCGCTTTGGTTCTCTCGGGTGGCGGGGCGAGGGCGGCCTACCAGGTCGGCGTGCTGCAGGCGATCGCGGCCTGGCTGCCTCCGGATGCCCCGGTTCCCTTCAACGTCCTCGTGGGGACGTCCGCCGGAGCGATCAATGCCGCGGCCCTGGCCGCCCGCGCCCAGCAGCTCGGCGAGGCGGTCGCCGAGCTCGAGCGCGTGTGGTCTGGCTTCCACCTCGAGCAGGTGGTGCGCTCCGACGCAGTCAGCGTTCTGCGCGCGGGACTGCACTGGGCGGTCTCGCTGCTCTCGGGCGGGTGGCTGGTCCACCCGCCGCGCTCGCTGCTCGACACGACGCCGCTGCGGGAGCTGCTCGCCCGAACGATTCCGCTCGACCGCATCCCGGCCAGCATCGCCGCGGGGCCCGTGCAGGCGCTGGCCGTCGCGACGACCAGCTACACCACGGGCCGCGCGGTCGCGTTCTTCGAGGCCGTTCCAAGCACCGTCGAGTGGCGACGCGTGCGGCGCGCCGGCGTGCGGCGCGCCATCGACCTCGACGTGCTGATGGCGAGCTCGGCGATCCCTTTCATCTTTCCGGCCGGCCAGATTGCCGGCGACTACTACGGCGACGGGGCCATGCGGCAGCTCGCCCCGCTGAGCCCCGCGGTTCACCTCGGCGCGAATCGCCTGCTGGTGGTGGGAACGCGCGCCGAGGCGGCTGCGAGCCCCGCGGACGGCGGGCTGGAGGCGCCGCCGAGCCCCGGGCACCTGCTCGGCTTCGTGCTCGACTCGCTGTTCACCGACGGGCTGTCGATCGACGTCGAGCGCCTGCGCCAGATCAACCAGCTGCTGTCCGCCGATGCGATCGGGTCCGACCCGGGCCACCGCCCGATCGAGATCCTGCTGGTGCAGCCGAGCGACGACCCGACCGCGATCGCACGCCGCCACCTGCGCGCCATGCCGCGCAGCCTGCGCGTGCTGCTGCGCACGATCGGGGCGCTGGAGGCGCGCGGCGGCCTGCTGGCCAGCTATCTGCTGTTCGAGTCGGATTACACGACGGAGCTGATGGCGCTCGGACGCTCCGATGCCGAGGCCCGTCGAAGCGAGATCCTGTCCTTCCTGGCCGTGCTGGCGTAGGTGCCGGCGACGAGCTGCGGACGATGCATCCCCGGCACTACATCAGTACCCAGGTGCCGAGCCCGAGCAGCGAGGCGAAGCCCACCACGTCGGTCACCGTCGTCACCACGACACCGCCCGCCACGGCGGGATCGACCCCGAGGCGCTTGAGCGTCAGGGGCACGAGCACGCCGGCCAGCGCCGCGGCGAACAGGTTTACCACCATGGCCGCGAAGATCACGCCGGAGATCTTCCAGTTCCGGTACCACAGGTAGGCGACGACAGCGACCACGGTCGCCCAGGCGATGCCGTTCAGCAGGGCGACGGCGATTTCCTTGGTGAGCAGCCAGCGTGCGTTGGCCCGCTCGACCTGGCCGAGCGCGATGCCGCGCACGATCAGCGTCAGCGTCTGGGTGGCCGCGACGCCGCCCATGCTGGCCACGATCGGCATCAGCACCGCGAGTGCCACGATGTTCTCGATGGTGGTCTCGAACAGGCCCACCACCCAGGCCGCGAGGAACGCCGTGCCGAGGTTCACGCCCAGCCACAGGCCGCGGCGGCGGGCGCTCGGCACGACGCCCGCGAACATGTCCACCTCCTCGTCGAGGCCGGCCATGCTCATGACGGAGTGGGACGCTTCCTCGCGGATGATGTCCACGACGTCGTCCACCGTGATGCGCCCGAGCAGCCGCCCGTCGGGCCCGACCACGGCGGCCGACAGCAGGTCGCGGTCCTCGAACAGGCCGGCGACCTCGGTGGCCGACGTCGCGGGGGAAATCGCCGGCACGGCGGTGTTCATCACCTCGCCGACCGTGCGCTCGGGATCCTCGGTGAGCAGGCGCGTGAGGTCGAGCGTGCCGAGGTGACGGTCGTGCCGGTTGACTACGAACAGCGCGTCGGTGTTGTCCGGGATTTCGCCGCGCATCCGCAGGTAGCGCAGCACGGTTTCGAGGGTCACGTCCGGCCGGACGCTCACCGTATCGGTGTTCATCAGGCCGCCCGCGGTGTCCGGTTCGTAGGCCAGCACTGCGTTGAGCCGCTCGCGGTCCCGCGAGTCCATCGAGCGCAGCACCTGCTGGTGCACGTTCTCCGGGAGGTCGCGCAACAGGTCGGCGAGGTCGTCGAGTTCGAGGTTCTCCGCGGCGGCGACCAGGTCCTCGGCCTCCATGTCGCGGATCAGGTCGGCGCGCACCTCCTCGTTGAGCTCGACGAGGACGTCGCCCTCGACCTCCGCGTCGACCAGGTCCCAGACGATCTCGCGCTGCGCCGGGGGCAGCGACTCGAGCAGCGAGGCGACCTCGGCCGGATGCATGGAGTTCACCAGGCGTCCCACCTGGCGCACGGTGCCCTGGTCGAGTGCGCGTCGCAGCGACTCGAGGCGGGTCATGCGGGTGTGGTGCTGCTCGGGTTCCATGGCGCGCGCACTGTAGCGCTCGGATCATTACCGCGATACGTCGCCGGGTCCGGCCGGCAGCCGGCCCGCGCGGCCGGCCGGGCGCTATTCGTGGCGGCGGCTGGCGAGGTCGCGGTGGCGGATGAGGGCGTGGCCGAAGCGCCCGTCGAAGTGCGCCGCGAGCCGCTCGGCAAGGTAGACCGAGCGGTGTTGCCCGCCCGTGCATCCGACGGCGACGGTCAGGTAGCTGCGGTTGGAGCGCACCAGCGACGGCAGCCAGCGCTCGAGGAAGCCGGTTACGTCGTCGAGGAACCGCGCGGCTTCCTCGTGACCGGCCATGAAGCGGGCGACCGCCTCGTCGCGGCCGGTCAGCTCGCGCAGCGACGACTCCCAGTACGGGTTCGGCAGCGCCCGCGCGTCGAACACGAAGTCGGCGTCGTCGGGCACGCCGTGCCGGTAGGCGAAGGACTGGAACAACAGTGACGGACCGCTCGACTTGCGCTCCACGACGCGCTCGCGGACGAGCTCCCGCAGCTCGTGCACCGACAGCTTCGAGGTGTCGATGGTCAGGTCGGCCGCGTTCGCCACCGGGGCGAGCAGGCGCTCCTCCTGTTCGAGCGCCTCCTTGAGCCCGAGTCCGCTGCGGCTCAGCGGATGACGCCGCCGCGTCTCGCTGAATCGTTCGAGCAGCGTGTCGTTGTCGGCCCGCAGGAAGATGACTTCGCAGCCGATGCCGCTGCGCCGCAGCTCGGCCACCAGCCGGGGGACGTCGTCGAGGTCCTCCGGCCGGTTGCGGGCGTCCACGCCCACGGCCGTGCTGCGGTAGGCCACCTCGCTGGTGCGGACGGTGTAGGCGATGAACCCCGGGAGCAGCCCTGCGGGAATGTTGTCCACGCAGTAATAGTCGAGGTCCTCCAGCATGGCGAGCGCGACGCTCTTGCCGGAGCCCGACAGGCCGCTGACGATGATCAGTCGCATCCGTCCCGCGCGGGATCAGGTCGCGAGCGCGAGCGCCTGCCGGCGGGCATCCGAGGCGTGGTGGTCACCAACGCGTTCCTTGCGCTTGCGAACGCGGCGGGTGAGCTTGTCCGCCAGTGCGTCGATGGCGGCGTACATGTCGTCGGCCTCGGCGGATGCGTGGATCGACGGACCGCGGACGTGCACGACGGACTCGGCGCGGTGGCGCAGCTTGTCCACCGTCAGGGTGCACTGCACCTCGATGACCCGCTCCGAGCGACGCAGCACGCGGGCGAGCTTGCGCTCGACGTAGCTGCGCAGGGCCGGGGTGACGTCGACGTGATGTCCGCTCAAGTTCACACGCATCGTCCTCTCCTCCTGACTGGGGTGGGTCAAGCTTTTCGACTGCTCGTGTCCGGTCGAGTTCCTCGCTGTGCCGAAGGTCAGGCCCGGGCCCGCGCGGGGCTTTCGCGCCGGTCGCCGGACGGGCCAAAGCCGAGCGCCTCGCGGTACTTGGCCACGGTGCGCCGCGCCACCTTCACGCCCTCGCCCGACAGCAGGTCGGCGAGCTGGGCGTCGCTGAGCGGCCTCGCCGAATCTTCGCCCGAGATCAGCTTGCGGATGCGCGCGCGGATCGCGACCGAGGAGACGTCCTCGCCGCTCGCGCCCGACACGTGGCTCGAGAAGAAGTAGCGGAACTCGTAGATGCCGCGCGGCGTGAGCATGTACTTGCCGGTGGTCACGCGCGAGATCGTGGACTCGTGCATGCTCACGGCCTCCGCGACGTCGCGCAGGATCATCGGCTGCATGGCTTCCTCGCCGCGCTCGAGGAACGCCGCCTGCCGCTGCACGATCGTGCGCGCCACCCGCAGCAGGGTGTCCTTGCGGATCTCGAGGCTGCGGATCAGCCAGCGGGCCTCCTGCAGCTGCGCGCGGAGCGTCGCGTAGTCGCCGGAGCGCGTCACGAGGCTCGCGTAGTCCTGGTTGACCTTGAGGCGCGGCACCGAGCCGGGGTTGATCTCGACCGACCAGCCCTGGTCGGTGCGGCGCACGAACACGTCGGGGACGATGTACTCGGGCTCGGCGCCCTCGAAGGCGGAGCCGGGGCGCGGGTTGCAGCCGCGGATGAGCGTGAGGGCCGTCTCGAGCGAGTCCTCGTCCGTGCCGAGCGACTCGCGCAGCCCCGTGAGGTCGCGGTCGGCGACCGCCTGCAGGTGATCACGCGCGATGGCGAGGGCGAGCTCGCGGCCGGGCGTGCCGTCCTCGAGCTGCGCAAGCTGCAGGCCGATGCACTCGGCGGCCGAGCGGGCGCCAACGCCGGTCGGGTCCAGCGACTGCACGAAGGCGAGCACCCGCTCGACGTCGTCCTCGCCGACCGGCAGGTCGGAATTGAGGCTGCGCGTGATGTCCGCGACGGATTCCGTCAGGTAGCCGTCGTCGTTGAGCGCGTCGACGATGGCCTCGCCGATCCAGACCTCTCGCGCATCGAGCCGGCTGACCTCGAGCTGCCAGATGAGGTGCTGGTGCAGGTCCCGGCCGCGGTCGTCGGAGAACTCGAGCGGTCGGTCGTCGTCGTCGGGAGCCCGCCCCTCGCCGGACGGGGTCGAGGACTCCGACCACGGATCCTCCATCTCGACGCTGACCTCGGCCTCATCCGCCGTTGCCTCCGGGCGCTCCTCGGAGTCCTCGCCCTGGGGGGCGGGCTGGTCGAGCGAAGTGAGGTCGATCTGCTCCTCCTCCTCGGCCTCGAGCATGACGTTGCTCTCGAGGGCTTCCTGCACCTGGGCCTGGAGTTCGAGCACGGGCAGCTGCAGCAGCCGGATGGCCTGCTGGAGCTGAGGCGTCATCGTCAGCTGCTGACCGAGCTTGAGCTGCAGGGCCGGCTTGAGCATCGCGGAGTTGAGCCTGGGAGGGTGTCGCCCTCCGTGGTCAGAGACGGAAATCCTGTCCCAAGTAGACCTCACGCACCTCGGGATTGGCAAGAATCTCCTCCGCCGATCCGGAGGCGATCACACTTCCGGCGCTCACGATGTACGCGCGCGAGCAAATGCCGAGTGTTTCACGGACGTTGTGGTCGGTGATGAGCACGCCGATGTTGCGCGCGCTCAAGTGCCGGATGATGCGCTGGATGTCGTCCACGGAGATCGGGTCCACGCCGGCAAACGGCTCGTCGAGCAGCATGAACCGCGGCTCCGCGGCCAGCGCCCGCGCGATCTCGACGCGCCGCCGCTCGCCGCCCGACAGGCTCAGTCCCTGGCTGCCGCGGATGTGCCCGATGTGCAGTTCCTCGAGCAGCGACTCGAGCGCCGCCTCGCGCGCCGAGTCCTCGTCGAGGTCGTCGCGGGTCTCGAGGATCGCCCGGATATTGTTCTCGACGCTCAGCTTGCGGAACACGGAGGCTTCCTGGGGCAGGTAGCCGACCCCGAGCCGGGCGCGCCGGTGCATGGGCAGGCCGGTGAGTTCGCGCTCGTCGAGCCAGATGCGGCCCGCGTCGCAGGGCACGAGCCCGACGATCATGTAGAAGGCGGTGGTCTTGCCGGCGCCGTTGGGGCCGAGCAGCCCGACAACCTCGCCCGAGTTCACCTCGAGCGACAGATCCACGACGACCTGGCGGGCACGGTACCGCTTGCCGAGCGACTCGGCCCGCAGCCGGCTCATGGCGCGCGTTCCTGCGGGGCCTTCTCCGCCGGCGGCTTGCGCTGCGCGGCGGTCTCCTTCGGATTGATGGTGATGCGCACGCCGCCCGGTTCGGTCTCGCCCGGGTTGGCGGCGACGCGCTGCCGACCGATGTCGTATACGAGCGTATTGCCGCGGATCTCGTTCTGGCCGTCGGTGAGCCAGGCATCGCCGGCCAGGCGGACGGTCTGGTTTCGCACGTCATACTCGATCGTGCCGGCCCGGCCCTTGGCGAGCTGTCCCGTCGTCTCGAGCCGCTGCTCGAAGGTCGCGGGCGACCCCCGGATGACGGCGCTCACGATCTCGTTGTCGCGGAAGGTCACGGTCGCGTCGTTCGAGACGAGGTTGCCGTCGGGCACCGTGATCCGCACCTGCCCCTTCAGGTCCCATTTCGAATTCTCGAAATTGAGCCCCGTGGCGCGCGCCTCCAGGGCCTCGACCTGCAGGGCGCCCTGGGTGATCTTCACCCGGCTGAACAGCAGCGTGTTGTTGCGGTAGTCGAAGTCCGACGAGGCGGCCTCGAGGTTGATGGGCGCCGTGGAGTCGTACGGCGCACCGCCCGCCGTGCCGAAGGCGAGCAGTGCACACGCGAGCCACGCGCGGTTATGGGTTGAATTGGCCATGCACGTTCGATTCTAGCCGCAAGGTCCCGTCGTTCAATGCGGCGCGCAGGCCGCGGCTCGAAAGAGTGTGCTCGCCGAACTGCACGGACACGGGCTCCGCGGTCTGGACCAGGCTGGTCTTCGTGTCGTAGGTCAGCTCGTCGGTGCGGATCACCGCCGATCCGCGCGCCTCGGTGCCCCGGATGACCACGTCGCCCGACAGCCGCAGCGAGCTCGCATCCGGGAGCAGGCGGCCGCGGTCCGCGGTGACGGTCCAGTTGCCCGCGTCCGCGGTGTTGTAGTCCACCGAGAGGTCCGACAGCAGCACGTTCTGGTCGGCGAGGCGCTGCTCGATGAGCTCGGCCCGCAGCACGATGCGCGGTGTGCCGTCTGCGCCCATCTCGGTCAGCGTCGCCTTCGTCAGGTAGTAGCCGCGCTCGTCGTCTGCGGCCTTCGCCTCGATCTCGTCGTCCTGGCCGCTGAACAGTCCGTAGGCGAGCAGCGTGCCCGCGACCACTGCGCCTGCCGCGCCGAGGCCGCGGATCAGGCCGCGCGCGCGCTGAGCAGTAGATCGCATACTTCTCGTACCGCGCCGCGGCCGCCCGGCGCGCGAGTGATCCAGTGCGCCGCCTCGAGCAGCGCCGGGTGGGCGTCCGCGACGCCGACCGCGAGCCCGGCGCGACGCAGCATCGGCAGGTCGGGCGTGTCGTCCCCGACGCAGGCGGTCTCAACCGGCTCGACGGCCAGCTCCGCCAGCAGCCGGTCGAGTTCCGCGCCCTTGTCCGCCACCCCCTGGCGGACGTGGCGGATGCCGAGTTCGGCGGCTCGCCGCGACACGGCGGCGCTGTCCCGGCCGGAAATGATCGCGACGGCGATGCCGGCGCGCTGCACCGCGACCAGCCCCGAGCCGTCGCGAACGTGGAAGACCTTGAGCTCCTCGCCCGTCGGCGACAGGTACAGGCGCCCGTCGGTGAGCACCCCGTCCACGTCGAGGGCCAGCAGGCGGATGCGCCGCGCGCGTTCGAGCACCGCGTCCATCGCTACATCACCCCGGCCCGCAGCAGGTCGTGCACGTTGAGCGCGCCCACCAGCACCCCGTCGTCGTCGACGACCGGCAGCGCGGTGATGCGGTGCGTCTCCATGAGGTGCACGGCCTCGGCTGCCAGCATGCGCGGCTTCGCCGCCTTGGGGTGGGCGGTCATCACCTCGCCCATGCGGGTGGCACGCAGGTCGAGCTGTCCGTCCAGCGTGCGACGCAGGTCGCCGTCGGTGAACACGCCGAGCACGCGCCGCCGGTCGTCCACGACGGTGGTCATGCCGAGGCCCTTGCGGCTCATCTCGAGCAGCCCGGCGCTGAGCGGCGTGTCCGGCCCCACCGCCGGCAGTTCGTCGCCGGTGCGCATCACCTCGTCGACGTGCAGCAGCAGGCGACGGCCGAGCGTGCCGCCCGGGTGCGAGCGCGCAAAGTCATCCTCAGTGAATCCCCGCGCCTCGAGCACCGCGACGGCGAGCGCGTCGCCCATGGCGAGGGTGGCCGTGGTGCTGGCCGTCGGCGCGAGGTTGAGCGGGCAGGCCTCGGCCGGCACGCTCACGTCGAGTGTCACGGTGGCGTAGCGCGCCAGGGTCGAGGCGCGGTTGCCGGTGAGCGCGATCAGCGGGACGTCGAGGCGCTTGATGACCGGCAGGATCGTCAGCAGCTCTTCGGTTTCCCCGGAGTTCGAGAGTGCGAGCACGACGTCCCGGTCGATGATCATCCCGATGTCGCCGTGCACGGCTTCTCCCGGGTGCAGGAAGAAGGAGGGGCTGCCCGTGCTGGCCAGCGTGGCCGCGATCTTGCTGCCCACGTGTCCCGATTTCCCCATGCCCGTGACCACGACGCGTCCCTCGCAGCCGAGCAGCAGCCGGCAGGCCTCGGCGAAATCCTCGCCGAGGCGGTGCTCGAGCGCCGCCACGGCCTGCGATTCGGTGGCGAGGACGCGACGGCCGCGGGCGATCAGGGAGTCGGAAGCGGACATGCGGGACAGTGGGGTCGGCAGAGTATTGAGCGGCGGGAGGGGCGGGCGGACGACGGTGACGCCGGCCGTCAGGATACGCGGTGTGCCCGTGCCGGCGACAGCCTCCCCTTGGGTCACGCCGCAGCCCGGGCCCGGATGCCACGGGTCCACGACGCTCCGCCGACCGGGTTAGACTGCCGCACTTTTCCCACGCGCGAGTGCCCGCCATGACCGCCGACGAGGTGACGCAGCTGATCGCGAAGGGCCTGCCGCAGGCCGAGGTCCGGGTCCTGACGGACGACGACACCCACTTCGAGGCGATCGTGGTCGCAAGCCAGTTCGAGGGCCGGCGGACGCTGCAGCGCCATCAGCTGGTGTACGGAACCCTCGGTGCGCTGATGGGCCGGGAGATCCACGCGCTCTCCATCCAGGCGTTCACGCCGGAGGAGTGGCGGGCGGCCGGCGGCGCGGACTAGGGGCGCCCGCTTGGACAAGCTGCAGATCCGCGGCGGCGTGCCCCTCGACGGCGAGGTGCGCATCTCCGGCGCGAAGAACGCCGCGCTGCCCATCCTCGCTGGAGCGCTGCTGGCCGACGGCCCGGTCTCGATCGGCAACGTCCCGCACCTGCGCGACGTCACGACCATGATCGAGCTGCTCGGGCGCATGGGCGCGAGCGTCACCATCGACGAGCGCATGCGCATCGAGGTGGACGCGCGCACCACCCGCGAGACGTTCGCGCCCTACGACCTCGTGAAGACCATGCGTGCCGCGGTGCTGGTGCTCGGGCCGCTGGTGGCGCGCTTCGGCGCCGCCGACGTCTCGCTGCCGGGCGGCTGCGCGATCGGCGCGCGGCCGGTCAACATCCACGTCGCCGGCCTGCAGGCCATGGGCGCCGAGGTGCACATCGAGAACGGCTACATCAAGGCGCGTGCCGGGCGGCTCAAGGGCGCGCGCATCGTGCTCGAGACGGTGACGGTCACCGGCACCGAGAACCTGATGATGGCCGCCACGCTGGCCGAGGGGCGCACCATCCTCGAGAACGCCGCCCGCGAGCCCGAGATCGCCGACCTCGCGCTGTTCCTGAACGCCATGGGGGCCCGCATCGCGGGCCACGGCACCGACACGATCGTGATCGAAGGCGTCGAGTCGCTGCACGGCACCGCCTACGACGTGCTGCCCGACCGGATCGAGGCTGGTACCTACCTGGTGGCGGGTGCGATCACCGGCGGGCGGGTGCGTGCCCGCGGCGCGCGGGCCGAGCACATGGACGCCGTGCTGGCCAAGCTCGAGGAGGCCGGCGCGACCGTGATCCGCGATGAACGCTACGTCGAGGTGGACATGCGCGGACGGCGACCGAAATCCGTGGATGTACGGACGGCGCCCCATCCCGGCTTCCCGACCGACATGCAGGCCCAGTTCGCCGCGCTCGACACCGTGGCGGACGGCGTGGGCACCATCGTCGAGACCATCTTCGAAAACCGGTTCATGCACATGCTCGAAATGCGGCGCATGGGTGCGGAGATCCGCCTCGAGGGCAACACCGCCATCATCAAGGGCGTCCAGCGCCTGACCGCGGCGCCGGTCATGGCGACCGACCTGCGGGCATCGGCCAGCCTGGTGCTGGCGGGCCTGGTGGCCGAGGGCACCACGGAGATCGAGCGCATCTACCACATCGACCGCGGGTACGAGTGCATCGAGGAGAAGCTGCAGGGGCTGGGGGCGCAGATCCGGCGCGTTGCGGACTAGCCTACCGCCCGCCCCCGGCCGCGCCCTATAATGCTGCGCTGCACGCCGTGGCCCTTTCCGGCCCACCGAAGCGAGCATCCGATTCCGCCGAGGAGAGCGCTGGATGACCGAAGAAGTCGATACGGGCAGGCGTCACTTCCTGACCGTTGCCACCGTTGCGACCGGGGCCGTGGGTGCCGCGTTCGTCGCTTACCCCTTCCTGGCCTCCTGGAAACCGAGCGCCCGCGCCAAGGCGATGGGCGCGCCGGTCGAGGTTGACATCGGCAAGCTCGAGCCGGGCGCGCTCCTCAAAGTCGAGTGGCGCGGCAAGGCGATCTTCATCGTCCACCGCACGCCCGACATGCTCGCGCAGCTCGGGGCCGTCGAGCCGAAGCTCCGCGACCCGGAGTCGGCCGAGTCCGACCAGCCCGAGTTCGCGCGCAACCAGGCGCGGGCCCTCAAGCCCGAGTACCTCGTGCTCGTGGGTGTGTGCACGCACCTCGGCTGCGCGCCGCTCGACAAGTTCACGCCGGGCGACGTCACCGTGGCCGCGGACTGGCCGGGCGGGTTCTTCTGCCCGTGCCACGGCTCCGCGTTCGACCTGTCGGGCCGCGTCTTCAAGGACGTGCCCGCGCCGACCAACCTGCCGGTGCCGCCGTACCGCTACCTGAGCGATACACGCATCCTCATCGGCGCTGAAGCGGAGAACGCATGATGGGCAGCACAAGCCAGTCCGCCTCCGGCGGTGGCGGGCGCCTCGGGGCGCTCACGGCGTGGATCGACGACCGCTTCCCGATGACCGCGCTGTGGAAGTCGCAGGTCTCGGAGTACTACGCGCCGAAGAACATGAACTTCTGGTACTACTTCGGCTCGCTCGCGATGCTGGTGCTGGTGCTGCAGATCGTCACCGGCATCTTCCTGACGATGAACTACAAGCCCTCGGCGGCCGATGCCTTCGGTTCCGTCGAGTACATCATGCGCGACGTGGAGTGGGGCTGGCTGATCCGCTACATGCACTCCACCGGCGCCTCGGCCTTCTTCATCGTCATCTACCTGCACATGTTCCGCGCGCTGCTGTACGGGTCGTACCAGAAGCCGCGCGAGCTGCTGTGGATCTTCGGCATGCTGATCTACCTCGTGCTGATGGGTGAGGCGTTCTTCGGTTACCTGCTCCCCTGGGGCAACATGTCCTACTGGGGCGCGCAGGTGATCGTGTCGCTGTTCGGCGCGGTGCCGGTGGTGGGCGACTCGCTGATGGAGTGGATCCGGGGCGACTTCTTCATCTCGGACATCACGCTGAACCGCTTCTTCGCGATGCACGTGATCGCGCTGCCGCTGGTGCTGGTGTTCCTGGTGATCGCGCACCTGATGGCGCTGCACGAGGTGGGCTCGAACAATCCGGACGGCGTCGAGATCAAGAAAGTGAAGGGGCCGGATGGCATCCCGCTCGACGGCATCGCCTTCCACCCCTACTACACGGTCAAGGACCTGATCGGCGTCGGCGTGTTCCTGATCCTGTTCAGCCTGGTCATATTCTTTGCGCCCACGATGGGCGGCTACTTCCTCGAGTACGCCAATTTCGAGCCCGCGAACCCGCTGCAGACGCCTCCGCACATCGCGCCGGTGTGGTACTTCACGCCGTTCTACGCGATCCTGCGCGCCGTCCCCAGCAAGTCGCTGGGTGCGGCGCTGATGGGCCTCGCCGTCGTGCTGTTCCTGTTCCTGCCGTGGCTCGACCGGGGCAAGGTGAAGTCGATCCGCTATCGCGGGCCGCTGTTCAAGTTCTTCCTGATCTCGTTCACGATCGCGTTCGTGATGCTCGGCTGGCTCGGCCTGCAGCCGGTGACCCCGCTGTTCACGAACCTCGCCCGGGTGTTCGCCGTCGTCTACTTCGCGTTCTTCCTGCTGATGCCGTGGTACACGACCATCGACAAGACCAAGCCCGTGCCCACGAGGGTCACCTACCATGCGCACTAAGCTCCTCGCCCTTGCGGCTGCGCTGCTCCCCGTCGCCTCGCTTGCGGCCGGCGGCGGTGCGCACCTCGACAAGGCCAACGTCGATGTGGGCAACCGCGCGTCGCTGCAGCGCGGCGCGGCGAACTTCGTCAACTACTGCCTCGGCTGCCATTCGGCCCAGTACGTCCGCTATAACCGCGTGGCGGCCGATCTCGGCATCACCGACCAGCAGCTGATCGACAACCTGATGTTCACCGGCGAGCGTCCCCACGACACTATGCGCATCGCCATCAACGCGGATGACGCGAAGCGCTGGTTCGGGGTCGTGCCGCCCGACCTTTCGCTGATCGCGAGGAGCCGTGGCGCCGACTACATCTATACGTTCCTGCGCTCGTTCTATGCCGACCCGGCCAGGGCCACCGGCTCGAACAATCTCGTGCTGCCCGGCACCGCCATGCCCCACGTGCTGTGGGAGCTGCAGGGCGTGCAGGAGGCCGTGTGGGAAGGCCACGTCGACGCAGCCGGCAACGCCCAGCGGCACTTCAAGGAATTCGCCCTGGCGACGCCCGGGAAGCTCACGCCCGAGCAGTACGATGCATTCGTGCGCGACACGGTGAACTTCCTCGAGTACATGGCGGAGCCCGCGCAGCTCAAGCGCCGTGCACTCGGATTCCCGGTCATCGCCTTCCTGATCTTTTTCACGCTGCTCGCCTGGGCGCTGAAGAAGGAGTTCTGGAAGGACGTCAGGTAACGACGGCCGGCCAGCCCGGCAGGGCGGATCCGCCGTCGCAACGGGCGTCGGCCACGGGCAACGCCCGCCCTGCCGTCCCGCCCTTCGCTCGCTCGGGAGTGCCCACGGCGTGATGACGCTGTTTTCACGGGGCGACGATCCGCACTGCCACCGCGTGCGAATCGCGCTCGCAGCCAAGGGACTCGAGGTGCGCGTGGTCGAAAGCGATCCTGCGCGCCCGCCCGAGGACCTCGTCGACCTGAACCCCTACCAGTCGCTGCCGACGCTCGTGGACCGCGACCTCGTCGCCTACGGGCCGGGCATCATCTGCGAGTACCTCGAGGAGCGATTCCCCGCGCCGGCGCTGTTTCCGGGCGAGCCCGCCGGACGTGCCCAGGCGCGCATCGTGGCGCAGCGCATCGAGCAGGACTGGTACGCGCTCGTGCCGGCGCTCGAGGGCGGGGAGCGCCGCGAGGAGCAGCGTGCGCGGCGCCTGCTGCTGGAGACCGTGGTGGCGACCGAGCCGCTGCTGCGACGCAAGCCATGGTTCCTCGCCGACCAGTTCTCGCTGCTCGACGCCGCGGTCGCCCCGATCCTGTGGCGCCTGCCGCGGTGGCGGATCGCGATCCCGGCGACTGCGCCCACGGTCGAGCGCTATGCCCAGCGGCTGCTGGCCCACCCGGCGGTTCGCGCCAGCCTGTCCGAAGCGGAGCGGGAGATGCGCCGGTGAAGTCGCGGCGGCCCTACCTGCTGCGGGCGATGCACGAGTGGATCAGCGACAGCGGCTGCACGCCGCACGTGGTGGTGGACGCCGGCGTGAAGGGTGTCGACGTGCCGCGCCAGTTCGTACAGGACGGCAAGATCGTCCTCAACCTGAGCTGGTCCGCGACTGCCCAGCTGACGCTGGGCAACGACGAGGTGAGCTTCAGTGGCCGCTTCGGCGGCGCGGCCATGAACGTGCGCGTGCCGGTGGAAGCGGTCCTCGCGATCTACGCTCGCGAGACGGGGCAGGGGATGATCTTCACCGAGGAGGACGCTCCGCCGCCCGGCGCCGAGCCCCCGCAGCCGCCGGCGAGCCCGGAGACACGGCGTGCGGCGGCGCGACCGCGGCTCAAGGTGGTCAAGTAGGGCTCCGTCCCGGTTGCGGCCTCAGGCACGGAAGGCGTCCCGGATCCAGGTCAGTTGCGCGGGTCCGCCATCGGGGGCCGGGTCGATCGCCACGACGTCGAAGCGCGCGGCGAGGGCGCGGTACTGGCGCCGGGCGAGCATCAGGTGACGCGCCGCCAGGATGAACCGGCGCTGCTTGCGGGCGCCGACGGTTGCCGCGGCGCTGCCGTGTGCCGCGCTGGTACGCGAGCGCACCTCGACCAGCACGAGGACGCGGCCCTCGCGCATCACGAGGTCGATCTCGCCGGCGCGGCAGCGGTAATTGCGCTCGAGCAGTTCGAGGCCCTGCGACTCGAGATGCCGGCAGGCGAGATCCTCGCCACGCCGGCCGGCCTGCGTCGTGCTCTCAGGGTTCACCGGGCAGGGCCGGGATCAGGATGGTCCCGGCCGGCTGCGGCTGGCCACGCTCGATCTGCGCCCACTCCAGCTCGCGCTGCACGCGCCCGTCCGGTGCGATCGCCAGCCGACCGCTGAGCCCGGTCACTCCGATACCGCGGGCGGCCGAGTTCAGGTTGCGCAGCAGCCCATAGGCATCGAAGCCGAAGGCGTAGAGGCGCAGGCGGCCGCGCACCGCCGCGGACCGACCCGCCTGCAGGACATCCCAGAACTCCTGTGCGCCGGCCCCTGCGTACAGGATCCAGGGCATTTCGGGGAAGGTGAGCCCGTTGAGGTCGGGAACCGCGCGCGCACTCGGCTCGAGCGCGTCCGACGTCGCATACGCCGGCAGCTCGTACGCCATCTGGAACCGCAGCTGTGGCAGCAAGGCCCGGGTCGACGCGGCGGAAGCGGCCAGGAACGCGAACTGCGGCCCGGCAAGCGCCTCGGCCGCGGCATCGCGCCGCACCGGCGCACCCTTGGCGTCCCGGTCGCCGGCGCCGCCGAACCGGCCAAGTGCTGCGCGCAGTGGGCCGGAGAAATCCTTCGCCGCGGGGTCGTAGAACTGGATTGAGGTCAGTTCGAGGCCGGCCGCGCGAGCTTCGTCGGTGAACGCCGCATGAACGCGCTCGCCCCACGCATTGCGCGGGAAGAGCGCGATCCCATGGACGCGTCCGTCCCGGCCGATGCGCCGGGCCACCGCGCGCGCCTCGTGCTCCGGGTCGAGCGCGAACTGGAAGAGGAAGAGCGGCGGCGAGTCCAGGGGCAGCGAGTTGAGCGCCAGCGTCGGAACGGGCAACGACTGCGCTGCGATGAGCGCCGCCACGTCTTCCTTGATCAGCGGTCCGGCGACCGCGCGAGCGCCGATCTCCAGCGCCCGCGCATAGGCGGCGGCGGCGCCGAGTTCGGCCGTGTCCATGAGTTCGATCTTCGGCCTGCGATCGGCCGGCTCGGCGAGGGCCGCCGCCAGGAAGCCGTCGCGCACCGCGCGACCGGCCGCCTGCATGCGCCCGGAAAGCGGCAGCAGCAATGCGATCGAGTCTGCGGGTCCGGCGGGGATTGCGGCCGCTGCGCCCGCGGCCAGGGCCGCCGGCAGGAACTCCCCGCCGGGGTGATTCGGGTGCCGTTCCCGCCAGTCCGCTGCCCGCCGCGCCAGAGCGTCGGGATCCGAGTCCGAAGCCCCGAGCACCGGACCGAGTTCGAACCAGGCCCGCTCGGACGGCGTCGCTTCGGCGGGTAGCGTCGCGCCCGGGTTCGCGAGCAGTGCATCGACCAGTTGCGCCTGCGCGGCCCGTCGCTCGTCGGCCGTGCCGAGCAGCTGGACCCGGACCTCGGTGGTGCGCAGGCCGTCGAGCAGTCGTCCAGCGGCGAATTGCGCCTGCGCGCGCAGCTGGAGCAGCTCGGCGGCGAGCGGCGCCGGCCAGGGCTCCGGGAGTCGATCGAGGGCCTCGAGGGCGGCCTCGGGACGGTCCTGCGCCAGCGCGAGCTCCGCTTGCACGCGCGCGAGCAGCACCGCTTCGTCGCCGCGGACTGGGCCGACCCGGCCGAGCATGCGCTCGGCATCCTCGAGTCGATCCGCCCCGAGGTACTCGCGCGCCGCCAGCAGCGCGAGTCGCGCGTCCCAGCCGCGAAAGGTGCGCTTGGCAAGCGATTCGTACAGCGCCGCCGCCTCCGCGTGCTGTCCGCTGCGCGAAAAGGTATCGGCGGCTGCCAGATCGTCCGGGCGCGATGCGACGGCGTCGCCGGGCAGGAACGCGAGGAGCCCGGCGACGAGCAGCGCGGCGGCCAGCCGGGCCCGAACTTGCCGGCCGCAGAGGGGTGCGTGCAGCATGGTGAAAACGAGGAGCGCCCGTGACCGGAGACCCGGCGGATTCTATAGCGCGACCCGGGCAGGGCACACTGTTCGTCGTCGCCACCCCGATCGGCAACCTCGCCGACCTTTCCGTCCGCGCGCGCGACGTGCTGCGCGACACCGACCTGCTGCTCGCCGAGGACACGCGGCACACGCGCCAGCTGCTCAACGCCTGTGGCATCGAGCGGTCCCGCGGCGCGCTCGAGTCGCTGCACGAGCACAACGAGCCGGCGCGGGTGCCGGGCCTCGTCGAGCGACTGCTGGGCGGCGCGTCGGTGGCGCTGGTGAGCGATGCGGGAACGCCGCTCGTGAGCGACCCGGGAGCGGTGCTGGTGCAAGCCGCCGCCGCGGCCGGCGATCGAGGTCGTGGCCGTGCCCGGCCCGTGCGCGGCGATCGCGGCGCTGTCCGTGGCCGCCCTGCCGGCGGCACGCTTCGCTTTCGAGGGATTCCTGCCGCCGAAGCAGGCGGCGCGCCGGCGCGCGCTCGAAGCGCTGGCCGGCGAGGTGCGCACGCTGGTGTTCTACGAGGCCCCGCACCGGCTGGCCGAGACGCTCGAGGACCTCGCTGCCGTCGCTCGGCGAGGATCGCCCGGCCGCGGTGGCGCGCGAGCTCACCAAGCGATTCGAGACCGTCTATCGCGGCTCGCTCGGCTCGCTGGCACGTCGATCGGCAACGGATCCGGACATGGTGCGCGGCGAGATCGTGATCATCGTGCAGGGCGCGCTGCAGGCGATCGTTGCGGGCGATGGCGATGCGGATCGCGTCCTGCGCGTCCTGCTCGACGACCTGCCCGTATCGCAGGCCGCCAAGCTCGCCGCCCAGCTCACCGGGCGACCGCGCAAGGAACTCTACGAACGCGCGTTGCGGCTCAAGGGAGGCGCAGGCCTTTTCCAAGCGGACTAATGCAGCGTCACCTTATAATGTCCGCGGGAGTCGGCCAGGCAACCGCTGCGCCCTTGGCAGAGGAAAGTCCGGGCTCCATAGGGCAAGGTGCCAGGTAACGCCTGGGGGGCGCGAGCCCACGGAAAGTGCAACAGAGAGCAGACCGCCCAAGCGCTGCAGCGATGCAGTGACGGTAAGGGTGAAAGGGTGCGGTAAGAGCGCACCGCGCCGGTGGCAACATTCGGCGGCACGGCAAACCCCACCTGGAGCAAGACCAAATAGGGAAACACGCCGGTTACGGAGCCGGCACCTGCGGCCCGCAGGAGTTTCCGGGTAGGTCGCTCGAGGCGCGCGGCGACGCGCGTCCCAGATGGATGGTTGCCCTCGACAGAACCCGGCTTATCGGCCGACTCCCTTTTCCGATCAGAGTAAATTGATTCCGTCAAGTCCGGCGGGTGACGCTTCCCGTCGTCCGGTGCGGTGCGGACGCCTTATGTCCCACTTCGTCCCACCCCGGCCGGAGCACGCGCGGCCGGGATTCGCCGACTAGCGGAATCGGCCTCCCACAGCACCGCTGGATCCCTCCACCCGCGCCGTCGCGCCGGCCACCTTGCGCTCCATTGCGGTCGCCCGCCCGGGTGCGAATCCCACGCCAGCCGTTTTGTGACTCGACTTTCAGGAAGTTCTGATAACCGACTGATTGGTATGGCTATGTACTTTCCGCGGGGTGCGCCGGGTCGAGCTTCTGGACGCTAAGTCACTGTGCGTCCTAGAAAATCTTTGCAACAGCCCGTTGACTCTCCGCGCGCACGCGACCTATAGTGCCGCGAAGTGGGACAAAGTGGGATGAAATGGGCCGCCGGCCCTTCAGCAGCCTGAAATGTTTCGTGGCGCCAACAAAGTGACGCTCGACGCCAAGGGGCGGATGGCCATGCCTGCGCGGTACCGGGACACCCTGGTCGAGCGCAGCGAGGGCCGTCTCGTCGCGACGGTCGATCGTGCCGATCGGTGCCTGCTGATCTACCCCCTGCCGGACTGGGAAGAGATCGAACGCAAGCTGATGCGCCTGCCGACCCTGAATCCGCAGGCGCGCCGGCTGCAGCGGCTGATGGTGGGTCACGCGACCGACCTCGAGCTCGACTCGCACGGCCGGGTGCTGGTACCGCCGAAGCTGCGCGAGTACGCGGGGTTGACGCGCCAGGCGATGCTGATCGGGCAGGGCAGCCGGTTCGAGCTCTGGGACGAGATGCACTGGAACGAGCGCCGCGACGCCTGGCTGCAGGCCGGCGAGGAGCCGGGCGAGCTGCCGGCCGAACTCGGCCAGCTGTCGCTGTAGGCCCGGCCGGTGGCGGAGCACACGCCGGTACTTCTCGACGAAGTGCTGGCCGGCCTCGCGATACGTCCCGACGGGCGCTACTGCGATGCGACCTTCGGTCGGGGCGGGCACACGGCCGCGATCCTCGCGGCCCTTGGTCCCTCGGGCCGGGTCGTCGGCGATCGACCGGGATCCCGAGGCGATCCGGGCGGGGCAGCGGCGGTTCGCGGGGGAGTCGCGTCTCACGCTGGTACGGGGGTCGTTCGGCCCGCTCGAGGAGCGGGTCCGGGCGGCAGGAGTGGAAGGGGAGCTGGACGGCGTGCTGCTGGACCTCGGGGTCTCTTCGCCGCAGCTCGACGAGGCCAGTCGCGGCTTCAGTTTCATGCAGGACGGGCCGCTCGACATGCGGATGGACAACGAGGCGGGGCAGAGCGCGGCGCACTGGCTGGCCAAGGCCGGTGAGCGCGAGATCGCCGACGTGCTGCGCGAACTGGGCGAGGAGCGGTTTGCGCGGCGCATCGCGCGCGCGATCGTCGCCGCGCGCGCCATCGCCCCCGTGACCCGCACCGGCGAGCTCGCCGCGATCGTCGCGGCGGCGGTCCCGACCCGCGAGCCCGGCAAGCACCCGGCGACGCGCACGTTCCAGGCGATCCGCATCCACGTGAACGGCGAGCTCGAGGCGCTGCAGTCGGCGCTGCCGCAGGCCGTGCGGCTGCTCTCGGCCGGCGGTCGCCTGTGCGTGATCAGCTTCCACTCGCTCGAGGACCGCATCGCCAAGCGCTTCATCCGTCGCGAGGAGCAGGGCGACCCCGTGTACGCCGGGCTGCCGCAGGTGCCGCCGCACGCGCGGCCGCGGCTCAGGCGCATCGGTGGCGCGGTCGTTGCGGGCGAGGCCGAGGTGTCCGCCAACCCGCGTGCCCGCAGCGCCGTGCTGCGCGTGGCCGAGAGGCTCGCAGCATGAGCGCGACCGGCTGGCGCCTCGTCGTGGCCGCGCTCTGGGTGGCCGTGCTCGGCTCCTCGCTCGGCGTGATCTACGCCAAGCACGAGGCGCGCAACCGCTTCTACGAACTGCAGCAACTCACCCGGGTGCGTGACGACCTCGACATCGAGTGGGGGCAACTGCAGATCGAGCAGAGCACGCTGGCCCGGCACGGCCGCGTCGAGCAGGCGGCCCGCGACCAGCTGCGCATGACCATCCCGCAGGCCGGCGACCTGCGCATCGTGCAGCCATGAAGCGCGCCGGTCAGTCCTCCGCCGAAGCCGCCGGTCTCGCCTGGCGCCAGTGGTTCGTGCTCGGCCTGCTCGCCGTCGCCGGCCTCGCGCTGGTCGCGAGAGCCGTGTACCTGCAGGTCATCGACCAGGACTTCCTCGAGAAGAAGGGCGACGCGCGCATCCTCCGCGAGGCGACGCTGTCCGCGAACCGCGGCATGATCCTCGATCGCAACGGCGAGCCGCTCGCAGTCAGCACGCCGGTCGACACGGTCACGGCCCACCCGCGTACGCTGGCCCAGGCGCCGCACGAGTTCGCGAAGCTCGCCAGGGCGCTCGACCGCGACCCGCAGTGGCTCGCGCGGCGCGTCACCGGCAGCCTCGACCGCCAGTTCGTGTACCTCGTCCGGCACATGCGCCCGCAGGACGCGGACCGCGTCAAGGCGCTCGGCATTCCCGGGGTCAACACGCAGCGCGAGTACCGGCGCTACTACCCGGCCGGCGAGGTCACGGGCCACCTGCTCGGGTTCACGAACGTGGACGACGTCGGCCAGGAAGGGCTCGAGCTCGCCTTCGACCAGTGGCTCGGGGGCGTGCCGGGCCTCAAGCGCGTCATGCGCGACAGCCTCGGGCGGACCATCGCCGACATCGAGCGCATCCGCCCGCCACGGCCGGGGCAGGACCTCTACACCAGCATCGACCTGCGCGTGCAGTACCTCGCGTATCGCGAGCTCAAGGCCGCCATCCAGGCGCACCGGGCGCGCGCCGGCTCCCTCGTGGTGCTCGACATCGCGACCGGCGAAGTGCTGGCGATGGTCAACCAGCCCGCCTTCAATCCCAACGACCGCGAGCAGTACGCCGCCTCGCGCTATCGCAACCGCGCGACCAACGACGTCTTCGAGCCCGGCTCGAGCATCAAGCCCTTCGCCGTCGCCGCCGGCCTCGAGACCGGCACCATCCGCGCCGACTCGGTGATCGACACCTCGCCGGGCCTGCTCCGGGTCGGCGCGAGAACGGTGAAGGACAAGCGCAACCTCGGACCGATCGATGTGACCACTGTGCTGGCACGCTCGAGCAACGTGGGCGTGGTCAAGATCGCGCAGACGCTCAAGCCCGAGCAGATGCACGCGGTGTTCGATCACTTCGGGTTCGGTCGCGTGACGGGCTCGGGGTTCCCGGGCGAGTCCGCCGGCATCCTGCCGCCGCCGCGGCACTGGAAGCCGATCAACCAGGCCACGATCTCCTACGGTTACGGACTGTCGGTCACGGCGCTGCAGCTCGCGCAGGCGTACGCCGTGCTCGGGTCGGGTGGCATCCAGCGGCCCGTGTCCCTGCGCAGGCTCGACTCGCCGCCCGAGGGTGAGCGCGTGCTGGACGAGGCTGTCGCGCGCGAGCTCGTGCGCATGATGCAGTCCGTCGTCGGCGAGGGCGGCACGGCGCAGCGCGCCGCCGTCCTCGGCTACCAGGTGGCCGGCAAGACGGGCACGGCGTGGAAGGCGTCTGAGCAGGGCGGCTACTCGACCAACAAGTACATCGCCGTGTTCGGCGGCGTCGTGCCGGCGAGTAACCCGCGCCTCGCCGCCGTCGTGGTGATCGACGAACCGTCGGCCGGCGCGTACTACGCCGGCGAGATCGCGGCGCCCGTCTACTCCGCCGTGATGTCGGGCGCGCTGCGCCTGCTCGCGATCCCGCCCGACGACCTGCAGCGCCTGCCGGCCACGACGCTCGTGCAGGCGAAGGACCCGTGGTGAACGCTGCCGACGCCGTGCCGATGACAGACGAGGCCCCGCCCGTGTACCGCGCGAGGCTCTCCGACCTGCTCGACGGGTCGGTGCAGCCGAGTCGTGACCTCGAGGTCCAGGGCCTCGCGATGGACAGCCGGCAGGCAGGGCCGGGCGCGGCGTTCCTCGCCTGCCCGGGTCGCACCACGCACGGCGTCGCCCACGCCGCCGAGGCCGTGGCCCGCGGCGCGGTCGCCGTGCTCTGGGAGCCCGCTCCGGGGGTCGAGCCGCCGTCATTGCCGCCCGGCATCGAAGTGCTCGCGGTCGAGGGGCTCGGACAGCGGGCCGGCGCCATCGCCGACCGCTTCTTCCGGCAGCCGTCCGCGGAGCTGCAAGTGGTGGGATTCACGGGCACGAACGGCAAGACCACCTGCGCCTACCTGCTCTCGCAGGCCGCCGACCTGCTCGGCCGGCGCGGCGCCTACCTCGGCACGCTCGGCTTCGGGCGTCCGGGTGCCCTGCGCGACGTGGGACTCACGACGCCCGACTGCGTGAGCGTGCACCGGCGGCTCGCCGAGGCGCGCGACGCCGGCGCGAAGACGCTCGGACTCGAGGTGTCCTCGCATGCGCTCGACCAGGGCCGGGTCGCAGGCGTGCGCTTCGACACCGCCGTGTTCACCAACCTGACGCGCGATCACCTCGACTACCACGGCACGCTGGAATCCTACGGCGACGCGAAGGCGCGCCTGTTCCGCTCGCCGGGACTCGGCCGGGCCGTGATCAACGCGCGCGACGGCATTCGGTCGCGAGCTCCTCGAGCGGCTCGAGCCCGGCATCGACCGCGTGCTGTATTCCACCTCGAACGAGCTGTGGACCGAGCCCGGCAATGGCTGGATCCGCCTGCCCGAGCTGCGCGCCACCCCGGCCGGCCTCGCGCTGCACGTCGAGAGCAGCTGGGGTGCCGGCACGCTGCGCTCGCGCCTGGTGGGCGAGTTCAACGCGGAAAACCTGCTGGCGGTGCTGGGCGTGCTGCTCGGCTGGAACGTGCCGCTGCAGCAGGCGCTCGTGGCGCTCGCCGCCTGCGGCGCGCCGCCTGGACGCATGGAGGCGTTTGGCGGCGGCGTGCAGCCGCTGGCGCTCGTGGACTACGCGCACTCGCCCGACGCGCTCGCCAAGGTGCTCGACGCCGCGCGCTCGCACGCCCGCGGCCGGCTCATCTGCGTGTTCGGCTGCGGCGGCGACCGCGACCCCGGCAAGCGGCCGATGATGGGGGCCGTCGCAGAGACGCACGCAGACTTGGTGGTGCTCACCGACGACAATCCGCGCAGCGAGCCCTCGCAGGCCATCCTCGAGCAGATCCGGGCCGGCATGCGCGACGGCGTCGCGGTCCAGGTGATCGCCGACCGCGCCGAGGCGATCCACTACGCGCTCGCCGAGGCCGACGCCGGGGACGTGGTCGTGATCGCCGGCAAGGGTCACGAGGAGCGGCAGATCGTCGGCGCCGAGTCGCGGCCCTTCAGCGACCGTCAGGTCGTGCTCGATGCGCTGGGGGCCGAGGCATGATCCGCAGCCTCGCCGAGCTCGCGCGGGTCAGCGGCGGCGTCCTGCACGGCGCGGACGCTGCATTCGGCGTCGTGACCACCGACAGCCGCGCGCTCGAGCCGGCGGCCCTGTTCGTGGCGCTGCGCGGCGAGCGCTTCGACGGCCACCAGTTCGTGCCCGAGGCGCTCGGGCGCGGTGCGGCGGGTGCGCTGGTCGCGCGTCCGGTGTCCGTCCCGCTGCCGCAGGTCGTCGTCCCGGACGTGCTCGCCGGGCTCACGGCCTTCGCCGCGGCGTGGCGCGGCGACTTCGCCGGCACGGTCGTCGGGCATCACCGGCAGCAACGGCAAGACCACGACCAAGGAAATGATCGGTGCGATCCTGGCGCACGCCGGCAGCTGCCTCGTCACGCGCGGCAACCTGAACAACCACATCGGCGTACCGCTGACGCTGTCCCGGCTCGAGCCCGCGCATCGCTACGCGGTGATCGAGATGGGCGCCAATCACCTCGGGGAGATTGCGCACCTCGCCGCGCATCGCGCGTCCTGACGTGGGCCTCGTCATCAACGCCGGGCCGGCGCACCTCGAGGGCTTCGGTGGGCTCGAGGGCGTGGCCGAGGGCAAGGGCGAGATGTTCGCGGGGCTCGGCGTCGAACAGACGGCGGTGATCAACGCCGACGACCGCTTCGCCGCGTACTGGCACGGCCTCGCGCGCGGCGCCGGACGCATCCTCACCTTCGGCCTGCGCGAGCGCGCCGACTTCACCGCGACGGACCTGCACAGCCGATCGTCCGAGGACGGCCCGGCGACCGAGTTCGAGCTCGCCTGTCCGCTCGGCCGCCGTCGCGTCGCGATCGCGCTGGCCGGCGAGCACAACGTGGCGAACGCGCTCGCGGCCGCCGCGGCGGCCCACGCCGCCGGAGCCGGGCTCGAGGCCATCGTCGAGGGTCTCGTCGGCATGCGCCCGGTCGCGGGCCGGCTCGAGTTCAAGGCGCTCCCGGGCGGCGGGCGCCTGATCGACGACTCCTACAACGCCAACCCGGCCTCGGTGCGCGCCGGCCTGCGCGCGCTCGAGGACCTCGGGGGCGAGCGCTGGCTGGTGCTCGGCGAGATGCGCGAGCTCGGCGAGGGGTCGTCGCAGCTGCACGCGGAGATCGGCGAGTTCGCGCGCCAGTGCGGCGTCACGCGCCTGCTCGCCGTAGGTGAGGAGGCGCATCACGCGGTGGAGGCGTTCGGCACCGGCAGCACCTGGTTCGCGAGCGCCGAGGACCTGATCGCCTCGCTCGCGGAAGGCGTCGGGTCCGGCGGATCACGGTGCTCGTGAAGGGTTCGCGCTCCAACCGCCTCGAGCGGGTGGCGGCGGCGCTCGGCGCCGGCGGCGGGGAGGGGCACTAGCATGCTGCGCTACGTCGCCGACTGGCTCACCCAGCACTACAGCGTCTTCAACGTCTTCAGCTACCTCACGCTGCGGGCGATCCTCGCGGCGCTGACCGCGCTTCTGATCTCGCTGCTGGTCGGTCCGCCGATGATCCGCAAGCTCGCCGAGCACCAGGTCGGCCAGCGCGTGCGCTCCGACGGTCCGCAGAGCCACCTGTCCAAGGCCGGCACGCCGACCATGGGCGGCGCGCTCATCCTGGTGGCGATCGTCGCCGCGACGCTGCTGTGGGCGGACCTCTCCAACCGCTTCGTCTGGATCGTGCTCGCGGTCACCGTGGCGTTCGGACTGATCGGCTTCTGGGACGACTACCTCAAGCTGGTGGTCGGCGACTCGCGCGGGCTCGTCGCCCGCTACAAGTACTTCTGGCAGTCGGTCGCCGGCCTCGGCGCGGCGATCGCGCTGTACGCGACGGCGCAGACGCCGATCGAGACGACGCTCATCGTGCCGTTCTTCAAGGACTTCGTGCTGCCGCTCGGGCCGCTGTTCATCGTGCTCGCCTATTTCGTGATCGTGGGCTCGTCGAACGCGGTCAACCTCACGGACGGCCTCGACGGGCTCGCCATCATGCCGGCGGTGCTGGTCGCCGGCGCGCTCGGCGTGTTCGCCTACGCGTCCGGCAACGTGGTGTTCGCCAACTACCTCGGCATCCCCTACATCGCGGGCACCGGCGAGGTGCTGGTGGTCTGCACGGCCATCTTCGGCGCGGGCCTCGGCTTCCTGTGGTTCAACACCTACCCGGCGCAGGTGTTCATGGGCGACATCGGCGCGCTCGCCCTCGGCGCCGCGCTCGGCGTCATCGCCGTGATCGTCCGCCAGGAGATCGTGCTGTTCGTCATGGGCGGCGTGTTCGTCATGGAGACGGTGTCCGTCATCCTGCAGGTTGGATCGTACAAGCTGCGCGGCAAGCGCATCTTCCGCATGGCGCCCATCCACCACCACTTCGAACTCAAGGGCTGGGCCGAGCCGAAGGTGATCGTCCGCTTCTGGATCCTCACCGTGATCCTGGTGCTCGTCGGCCTCGCCACGCTGAAGCTGCGATGAACGGCGCGCCGCACATGCTGCCACCGCTCGAGGCCGGCACCCGCGCACTGGTGCTCGGGCTCGGCCGCACGGGGCTCTCCTGCGCGCGCTACCTGCGCCGCAAGGGCCTCGCGGTGCGCGTGGCCGACACGCGCGCCGAGCCGCCCGGGCGCGGCGTCGCTGCGCGCGCAGGTGCCCGAGGTCGAGCTGCGCACCGGCGCATTCGACGACGCGCTGCTCGAGGGCGTGGCGCAGGTGGTGATCTCGCCCGGCCTCTCGCTGCGCGAGCCGGTCGCCGTCGAAGCCGTGCGGCGCGGCCTGCCGGTGGTGGGCGACATCGAGCTCTTCGCGCGCGAGGCGCAGGCGCCGGTGGCGGCGGTCACCGGCACCAACGGCAAGAGCACCGTCACCGCGCTGCTCGCGGAGGTCGCGAGTGCCGCGGGCCGTCCGGCCATCGCGGGCGCGAACCTCGGCGACCCGGCGCTCGACCTGCTCGAGCGCCCGGCGCCCGCGCTGTACGTGCTGGAGCTCTCGAGCTTCCAGCTCGAGACCACGCACTCGCTGCGCACCCGGACGGCCACGGTGCTGAACGTCACGCCGGACCACCTCGATCGCTACGACTCGCTCGACGACTACGGCGCCGCCAAGGCGCGCATCTTCGACGGCTGCGAGACCGCGGTGGTCAATGCGGACGACGCGCGCGTGCGGGCCATGCCGCGCGCCGGACAGCGCGTGCTCAGCTTCAGCCTGCGCGACGCCTCGGCCGACTACAGCCTGCTGGCCGGGCGCGAGCCGCTGCTCGCCTGCCGCGGCGAGCCGCTCATTCCGCTCGCCTCGCTGCGGCTGCAGGGCGGGCACAACGCCGCCAATGCGCTCGCCGCGCTCGCGATGAGCGAGGCGCTCGGCCTGCCGCGCGCGCCGGTGCTCGAGGCGCTCGCGGCGTTCGGCGGGCTGCCGCACCGCGCGCAGTGGGTGGCGGACGTCGGCGGCGTGCGCTTCGTCAACGACTCCAAGGGCACCAACGTCGGCGCGACCATCGCCGCGGTCGAGGGTACGGAGGGAACACTGGTTGTGATTGCAGGCGGCGACGGCAAGAACCAGGCCTTCGACGAGCTGCGGCCCGCCTTCCGGGGCAAGGTCCGCCACGCCGTGCTGATCGGCCGCGACGCGCCGCGTCTCGCGGCGGCGCTCGAGGGCGTCTGCGGGATCGAGCGCGCGTCCGACATGCGCGCCGCGGTCGCCGCCGCGCGTGCGGCGGCGCGGCCGGGGGAAACGGTGCTGCTCTCGCCGGCCTGCGCGAGCCTCGACATGTACCGCGACTACGCGCACCGCGGCGAGGAGTTTGCCGCCGCGGTCAGGAGCCTCGCCCGATGACCGCCGCAACCCTTTCCTACGCACGCTCCACCGGCCGTCCGCGCCGGCTCGTGCTCGACCCCTGGGTGATCGGCCCGGTCGCGGCGCTGCTGCTGGTGGGCCTCGTGATGGTCGCCTCCGCCTCGATCGGCGTGTCCGACCGCGACCTCGGCACGCCGTTCCATTACTTCCAGCGCCAGCTCGCCTTCGTCTGCCTCGGGCTCGTGGCCGCCGTGATCGCGGTGAGCATCCCGACCGCCCTGTGGGACAAGTACTCCAAGGTGCTGATGGGCGTGGCCTTCCTGCTGCTGCTGCTCGTGCTCGTGCCCGGCATCGGCCACGAGGTGAACGGCAGCCGCCGCTGGGTCCGCCTCGGGTTCATGAACTTCCAGGTCTCCGAGCTCGCGCGCGTGCTGCTGCTGAGCTACGTCGCGAGCTACGCGGTGCGCCGCGCCGACGAGCTGCGTGCCGACTTCAAGGGCTTCATCAAGCCCGTGGCGGTGCTCGTGGGCGCCGCGGTGCTGCTGCTGCTCGAGCCGGACTTCGGCGCCGCCACCGTGCTCATGGCGACCGGCCTCGCCGTGCTGTTCCTCGCCGGGGTGCGGATCCGTCACCTGCTGGTGCCGCTGGTGCTGGGCGTGGCGGCGATGACGGCGCTCGCGGTCACCTCGTCCTACCGGCTGCGCCGGCTCACCTCGTTCCGCAACCCCTGGGCGGACGCCTTCGACAGCGGCTTCCAGCTCACGCAGTCGCTGATCGCGATCGGCCGCGGCGAGTGGCTGGGCGTGGGCCTCGGCTCGAGCGTGCAGAAGCTCTTCTACCTGCCGGAGGCGCACACCGACTTCGTGTTCGCGGTGCTGGCCGAGGAGTTCGGCCTCGTCGGCGTCGTGCTGGTGCTCGGCCTGTTCGCGCTGCTGGTGGGCCGCGCACTCGCGATCTCGCGCAACGCGGCGCGGGCCGGCCTCGCGTTCCAGTCGCTGCTGGCGGCGGCCGTCGGCGTCTGGCTCGGCCTGCAGGTGTTCGTGAACGTGGGCGTGAACATGGGGCTGCTGCCGACCAAGGGCCTGACGCTGCCGCTGCTCTCCTACGGCGGCAGCAGCATGCTGGTCACGCTCGCCTGGCTCGGCGTGCTGCTGCGGGTTCACCACGAGACCCAGGCGACCGGCCGTTCGGCCGTGCCGCGGGAGGCCAGGCGCGAATGAGCCGCGGCGTGGCACTGATCATGGCGGGCGGCACCGGCGGGCACGTCTTCCCGGCGCTCGCGACTGCGCGCGTGCTGAAGAGCCGCGGCTACGACATCGTGTGGCTCGGCACGCGCCGCGGCATCGAGGCGCGGCTGGTGCCGGCCGAGGGCATCCCGGTCGAGTGGCTGAGCGTCAGCGGGCTGCGCGGCAAGGGTATCGCGACGCTGCTGGCGGCGCCGTTCCGGCTGGCGCTGGCGCTGGTGCAGGCGCTCGGCGCCGTGCGCCGGCACCGGCCGAGCGTGGTGCTCGGCGCCGGCGGCTTCGCCTCGGGCCCCGGCGGCGTGGCCGCGTGGCTGCTGCGGCGGCCGCTCGTGGTGCACGAGCAGAACGCCGTCGCGGGCCTCACGAATCGCCTGCTCGCGCGGCTCGCGGGCCGCGTGCTCGAGGGCTTCCCGGGCAGCTTCGGTGGCGGCGTGCGCGCCGTGCACGTCGGCAATCCCGTCCGGCCGGAGATCGCGGCGGTCGCCCCGCCCGAGCGCCGCTTTGCCGCGCGCGAGGGTCGCGCCCGGCTGCTGGTGTTCGGCGGCAGCCAGGGGTCCGCGCGGCTCAATGCGGTCGTGCCGGCGGCGCTTGCCGAGCTGCCGGCGGCGCTGCGGCCCGAGGTGCTGCACCAGACCGGCAGCCACGGCTTCGACGAGACCCGTGCCGCGTACCGCTCGCGCGGCATCGAGGCCGACGTGCGGCCGTTCATCGACGACATGGCCGGGGCGTATGGCTGGGCGGATCTCGCCGTGTGCCGTTCCGGCGCGCTCACGGTCGCCGAGCTGGCGGCGGCGGGCGTCGGGGCCGTGCTCGTCCCGTTCCCGGCGGCCGTGGACGACCACCAGACGCGCAACGCCGAGTTCGCCGTGCAGGCGGGCGCCGCGGTGCTGCTGCCCGAGAGTGGGCTCACGCCGCGCTCGCTGGCCGAGCGGCTGCGCGAGTTGCTCGAGGCGGGACGCCCGGCACTCGAGCGCATGGCGCGTGCCGCGCGGGCCACGTCCATCCCGGACGCGGACCAGCGGCTCGCCGATGCCTGCGTCGCCGCCGCGGGAGGTGTGCCGTGAACGACCGCATGCGCCGCATCCACACCATCCACTTCGTCGGCATCGGCGGCAGCGGCATGAGCGGCATCGCCGAAGTGCTGCTCAACCTCGGCTACGTCGTGCAGGGCAGCGACCTCAAGGCCGGCGACGCCACGCGCCGCCTCGAGTCGCTCGGCGCGCGGGTGATGCTCGGTCACCGCGCGGAGAACGTCGCGGACGCGGACGTGGTGGTCGTCTCGAGCGCCATCAACGCCGAGAACCCCGAGGTGGCCCGCGCGCTCGCCGAGCGCATCCCGGTCGTGCAGCGCGCCGAGATGCTCGGCGAGCTGATGCGCTTCCGCTACTCGATCGCGGTGGCCGGCACCCACGGCAAGACCACCACGACGAGCCTCGTCGCGAGCGTGCTCGCGGAAGGCGGCGAGGATCCCACCTTCGTGATCGGCGGCCGGCTCAAGGGTGCCGCGAGCAACGCGCGTCTCGGCGCTGGCCGCTACCTGGTCGCGGAGGCCGACGAGAGCGACGCCTCGTTCATGCACCTGCAGCCGATGATCGCCGTCGTCACCAACGTGGACGCCGACCACCTCGGCACGCACGGCGGGGACTTCGAGAAGCTCAAGGCGAGCTTCGTCGAGTTCCTGCACAACCTGCCGTTCTACGGGCTCGCCATCCTCTGCGGCGACGACCGCGAGGCCGCCGCGCTGATCCCGCAGGTGGCGCGGCCCTACCTGACCTACGGCCTCGGCGAGGGCGCGGACATCCGCGCCGTGAACGTGCAGCGCCGCGGCGCGCAGTCGACGTTCGAGGTGCTGCGTCCGGGCGCGGACCAGCCGCTGCCGATCACGCTCAACATCCCGGGCCGGCACAACGTCCTGAACGCGCTGGCGGCGATCGCCGTCGCCACCGAGCTCGGCGTCGGCGATGCCGCGATCCAGCGCGCGCTCGAGGGCTTCCAGGGCATCGACCGCCGCCTGCAGGTGCTCGGCGACGTCGAGGCGTCGTTCGGCCGCGTCACGCTGGTGGACGACTACGGGCACCACCCGACCGAGATCGCCGCCACGCTCGAGGCCGCGCGGCAGGCGTGGCCGGACCGCCGCATCCTGCTGGTGTTCGAGCCGCACCGCTACACGCGCACCCGCGACCTGCTCGACGAGTTCGCGCAGGTGCTCTCGGGCGCGGACGCGCTGGTGCTCGCCGAGGTCTATCCCGCGGGCGAGGCGCCGATCCCCGGCGCCGACGGCAAGGCGCTGTGCCGCGCGATCCGCTCGCGCGGCGCGGTCGAGCCGGTGCTGCTCAGGTCGCTCGACGAACTGCCGCGGGTGCTGGCCGGCATCGCGCACGACGGCGACGTGGTGCTCACCATGGGCGCCGGCAGCATCGGCGCCGCCGCGCACGACCTTCCCGCCGCGCTGCAGTCCGCGGCCGGCAAAGGGGGAGCCGCATGAACGCGCATCGAGTGACCGACCCGCGCGCCTTCGGCCGCGTCGCCGTGCTGATGGGCGGCACCTCCTCCGAGCGCGAGGTGTCGCTCGACTCCGGGCGCAACGTGCTCGAGGCGCTCAAGCGCCTCGGCGTGGACGCGCAGGCCGTG
This sequence comes from uncultured Gammaproteobacteria bacterium, assembly GCA_963754125.1. Taxonomy (GTDB): domain Bacteria; phylum Pseudomonadota; class Gammaproteobacteria; order Steroidobacterales; family Steroidobacteraceae; genus RPQJ01. The sequence continues at coordinate 866,159 of CAVWEX010000001.1, read as the reverse complement.
GACGGCATCCCGGCCCTTGTCGAGGCACTGACGGCCGCCGCAGGCCGCCGCTTCGAGCGCGTCTTCAACATCCTGCACGGCAACCGCGGCGGCGGCGAGGACGGCGTGCTGCAGGGCCTGCTCGATGCGCTCGACGTGCCGTATACGGGCTCGGGCGTGCTCGGCTCCGCCCTCTCCATGGACAAGATCCGCACCAAGCAGGTGTGGCTGTCGCTCGGCCTGCCGACGCCGGCGTACGCGAGCCTCGAGCGCGGCGACGACGTGGTGGCAGCCGCGCGCAAGATCGGCCTGCCGGTGATCGTGAAGCCCGCCTGCGAGGGCTCGAGCGTGGGCGTGAGCCGTTGCTTCCACGACGCCGACCTCGACGCCGCCGTCGCGCTCGCCGCGCGTTACGAGGGGCCGCTGCTGGTCGAGCAGCTGATCCAGGGAGAGGAGTACACCGTCGCCGTGCTGGGCGCGGAGGCGCTGCCGTCGATTCGCATCGTGCCGGCGGGCGAGTACTACGACTACCACGCCAAGTACGTCGCCGAGGACACGCAGTACCTGTGCCCGGGCGCGAGCGGCGCCACCGAGCAGGAACTCGGCAGCCTCGCGCTCGCGGCGTTCTTCGCGGTCGGCTGCAGCGGCTGGGGCCGGGTGGACTTCATGCGCGACCGCGCCGGCCGCCCGTGGCTGCTCGAGGTGAACACCGCGCCCGGCATGACGAGCCACTCGCTGGTGCCGAAGGCGGCGCGGCAGCGCGGCATCGAGTTCGACGACCTGGTCTGGCGCGTCCTCGAGACGAGCCTTGCACCACGGACGGCCTGAGGAACCTCCGATGCTGACCCGCAAGAACCGCAATCGACCACGCGCACCGGCCGACGGGCCGACGCTGCTCGAGCGCATCGACTGGCGCGCGGTCGGCGGCGTGGCAGGCACGCTCGCCGCCTGTGCGGCGCTCGTCGCGCTCGTCACCGTGGCGCTCGACCGTCCGGTGCGCCGCGTGCTGGTCGAGGGCCCGTTCCAGCGCGTCGCGCCGCCCGAGATCGAGGCGGCCGTGGCCGAGGCGGTGCAGGGCGGGCTCGCGACCGTGGACCTCGATGCGGTTCGAGAGCGGATCGAGCGCATCGAGTGGGTGGACCGCGCCGTCGTGGCACGGCGCTGGCCGGACTCGATCCGCGTCGAGGTCACCGAGCAGGTGCCGGCGGCGCGATGGAACGACACGGGACTGCTGAACGTGCGCGGCGAGCTGTTCCTCGGCCACGCGCGCCACGTGCCGGCGGAGCTGCCGCGGCTCGAGGGGCCCGAGGGCAGCGAGGGCCTGGTCGCCCAGCTGTACCTCGACGCGCAGGGCCGCTTCCTCGAGGCCGGCCTGCGCCTCACCGGCGTGCGCCTCGACGAGCGCGGCGCCTGGGAGCTCGAGCTCGCCAACGGCGTGCGCGTGCGTCTCGGTCGCCTCGCCGTCACCGACCGGCTGGACCGCTTCGTGCGGCTTGCCGGCCCTCTCGTCGCGCAGCGTCCGGCGGAGATCCGCTACGTGGACATGCGCTACACCAATGGATTCAGCGTCGGCTGGAACGCGCGTTCCGCGCTCGCCGTCGCACCGCAGGAGGACGCGACACCCGATGCCTAGAAAGCCCGAACGCAACCTGATCGTCGGCCTCGACATCGGCACCTCGAAGGTCGTCGCGATCGTGGGCGAACTCGCCGCGGACGACACCATCGAGGTGGTCGGCGTCGGCTCGCACCCCTCGCGCGGCCTCAAGCGCGGCGTCGTCGTCAACATCGACTCAACCGTGCAGTCCATCCAGCGCGCCGTCGAGGAGGCGGAGCTGATGGCCGGCTGCGAGATCCGCTCGGTGTTCGCCGGCATCGCCGGCAGCCACGTGCGCAGCCTCAACTCGCACGGCATCGTCGCGATCCGCGACAAGGAAGTGACGCCCGGCGACGTCGAGCGCGTGATCGACGCGGCGCGCGCGGTGGCGATCCCGGCCGACCAGAAGATCCTGCACATCCTGCCGCAGGAATTCATCATCGACTCCCAGGACGGCATCCGCGAGCCGGTGGGCATGTCGGGCGTGCGGCTCGAGGCGAAGGTGCACATCGTCACCGGCGCCGACAGCGCCGCGCAGAACATCGTCAAGTGCGTGCAGCGCTGCGGCCTCGAGGTCGAGGACATCGTGCTCGAGCAGCTCGCCTCGAGCTACGCGGTGCTCGCCGAGGACGAGAAGGAACTCGGCGTCTGCCTGATCGACGTCGGCGGCGGCACGACCGACGTCGCCGTGTTCCACGGTGGCGCGATCCGGCACACGGCCGTGATCCCGATCGCCGGCGACATGGTCACGGGCGACATCGCGCAGGCGCTGCGCACGCCGACGCACCACGCCGAGGAGCTCAAGATCCGCTACGCGTGCGCGCTCTCGCAGCTCGCGAACGCCGACGAGACCATCGAGGTGCCGAGCGTCGGCGAGCGCCCGGCGCGCCGGCTCGCGCGGCAGACGCTCGCGAGCGTCGTCGAGGCGCGCTACGAGGAGATCCTGATGCAGGTCCGCGAGGAGATCCATCGCGCGGGCTTCGAGAACCAGATCGCCGCCGGCATCGTGCTCACGGGCGGCAGCGCCAAGATGGAAGGCGCCATCGACCTCGCCGAGGAAATCTTCCACGCACCGGTGCGGCTCGGCCTGCCGCAGGGCGTGAGCGGTCTCGTCGACGTCGTGCGTAATCCGATTCATTCCACCGGCGTGGGCTTGCTGCTGTTCGGGCGCGAGAACCACCTGCGCCAGCACGGTCGCGGCCGGCCGGTCGCGAGCAACGTGCGCAGCGTCGTGGAGCGCATGAAGTCGTGGTTCCAGGGGAACTTCTGAGCAGGGGCAGGCAGGGGCAAGGCAACGGCATTCGGCTACGTAACGCGGTCACTCGGTCAAACTCACATCATCGGAGCGTCAAACAATGTTCGTACTCGCAGACACGGAGAATCAGGGGGCTGTCATCAAGGTCATCGGAGTCGGTGGCGGCGGCGGCAACGCGGTTACCCACATGGTCACCTCGGGCATCGAGGGCGTCGACTTCGTCTGCATCAACACCGACGCGCAGGCGCTCAAGCATTCCAGGGTGAAGTCGAGCCTGCAGATCGGCTTGAACATCACCAAGGGCCTCGGCGCCGGCGCCGACCCGGAAGTGGGTCGCCAGGCCGCGATGGAAGACCGTGACCGCATCGTCGAGCTGGTGGACGGCTCCGACATGATCTTCATCACCGCCGGCATGGGCGGCGGCACCGGTACGGGCGCGGCCCCGGTGGTGGCGCAGGTCGCGAAGGAGCTCGGCATCCTCACGGTCGCCGTGGTCACCAAGCCCTTCGAGATGGAAGGCAACAAGCGCCACGCGCTCGCCGACCAGGGCATCGGCGAGCTCGGCAAGTACGTGGACTCGCTGATCACCATCCCGAACCAGAAGCTGCTCACGGTGCTCGGCGGCGACACGACGCTGCTCGACGCGTTCCGCTCCGCGAACCAGGTGCTGCAGGGCGCGGTGCAGGGCATCGCCGAGCTCATCACGCGGCCGGGCCTCATCAACGTGGACTTCGCCGACGTGCGCACGGTGATGGCCGAGACCGGCATGGCCATGATGGGCTCGGGCGCCGCGACCGGCGAGAACCGCGCCCGCGCCGCGGCCGAGGCCGCCATCTCGAGCCCGCTGCTCGAGGACGTGAACCTCTCCGGCGCGCACGGCCTGCTGATCAACGTCACGGCCGGCATGGACCTGCGCACCAGCGAGTTCCACGTCGTGGGCGACACCATCAAGCAGTTCGCGTCCGAGGATGCGACGGTGGTCGTGGGCTACGTGATCGATCCCGAGATGACCGACCAGATCCGGGTCACGGTCGTCGCGACCGGGATCGGCCGCCCGGCCGCCGTGCGCGGCATGCCGGCCGGCTCGCAGGCCAAGGTGGAACTCGTCGCGGGCGGTCGCCAGGGCCGGCGCCCGATTCCGGGCCTGGCCGACATCGAGCTGCCGGCGGTGCACCGCCGGCAGCGCGCCGTGGGCGACGACGTCCGCGCGGATGCCGACGACACGTACCTCGACATCCCTGCGTTCCTGCGGCGGCAGGCGGACTGAACTCCTGGCCCGCCGGCGACGTAGCCGGCGGGCAGCGCCTGCGCGCGCGGGCGCCGTGTGCTATCTTTCCGGGCCGAATTCGTCGGGGCATCCCCGGCCCCGGGCCCGGCCCCGGGCCTGCCGCAACCGAGCATGCTCAAGCAACGCACACTCAGGAATTCCATCCGCGCCACCGGCGTCGGCCTGCACACCGGCACCAAGGTGCTGATGGTGCTGCGCCCGGCGGCGCCGTACACGGGCATCACGTTCCGCCGCACCGACCTCGACGAGCCGGTGGACATCCCGGCGCGCTTCGACCACGTCGGCGAGACCACGCTGGGCACGACGCTCGTCAAGGACGGGGCCAAGGTCTCGACCATCGAGCACCTGCTCTCGGCACTCGCGGGCCTCGGCATCGACAACGCGATCGTCGAGCTCAGCGCCGGCGAGGTGCCGATCATGGACGGCAGCGCCGGTCCGTTCGTGTTCCTGCTGCAGTCGGCCGGGCATCGAGGAGCAGGCGGCGCCGAAGACCTTCGTGCGCATCAAGCGCAGCGTCAAGGTCGAGGACGGCGACAAGTGGGCGCGCTTCGATCCCTACGACGGTTTCAAGGTCAACTTCGAAATCGAGTTCGACCACCCGGTGTTCAAGCGCCGCTCGCAGGCGGCCTCGATGGACTTCTCCACGACCACCTTCCTGCGCGAGGTGAGCCGGGCGCGCACCTTCGGCTTCATGCGCGACCTCGAGTACATGCGCTCGCACAACCTCGCGCTCGGCGGCAACCTCGACAATGCCATCGTGCTCGACGACTCGCGCATCCTCAACGAGGACGGCCTGCGCTGCGAGGACGAGTTCGTGAAGCACAAGATCCTCGACGCGATCGGGGACCTCTACCTGCTCGGGCACAGCCTGATCGGCGAGTTCAGCGGCTACAAGTCGGGCCACGGCCTCAACAACCGCCTGCTGCGCACGCTGATGGCGGACGAGACCGCGTGGGAAGAAGTGACTTTCGAGACCCTGGCCGACGCGCCGATCTCCTACGTGCCGGCCGCAGCCACCGCCTGACCGTCGGCGCTCAGGCGCTTGTGACCGCGGGACGGCCGACGCGCACCCGCACCTTGCCCGTGACCGCTTCCCCGCGCGCGAGCAACTGCTCCTGCAGTCGCGGTCCGGCGTAACGCACCCGCGCGGCCCAGGCCGCCGAATCCACGATGACGACGAGATCGTCGCCGCGCCGGACGGCGGTGACGACGTGCAGGCGCAACGCCTCCGGCAGGCATTCCCGCACGCTGGTGCCGAACTCGGCCGCGTCGGCGGCGCCCCGGGTGAGCTTGAGCAGGCCGCCGGCCAGGTCGGCGAAAAGGGGCTTGAGAGGGTCGCTCATTATCAAGATCGTGTGTACAAAAGTGTCGGAAAATTTGCCAGCGGCACCCGGCATCCGGCATAGTCTGCCGCCTTGCGACTGGGCTGGTCCACCTCCTGGCCGCCAACGACATTAATCAAGTCGGCGGCCGGCACTCAGGTTCATTCCCTCGGACGGCCCTGTCCTGAAATGTGACGCAGCGCCGATGCCCCTACGGGGGGTCTGCGCATACTCGACGGCCGCTGATAGGGTGAGCGCCGCTTAATGAATCTTCAAATCGTGACGGGTCGGACTGGGCGAGTGTTCCAGGTCGACCTGAAGCAGCCCCGTACGGTCCTCCTCGCCGCTGCCGGCCTCCTGCTGGGAGTGGGCGCGGTGTTCACGGCGGGCATGGAAATCGGCCGATTCGTTGCCGGACCGCTCGACCGCGCCGCGGTCGCGCGCGAGATCGATCAGCAGCGCGTCAGCGTCAACGTCGTCCGCAGCGAGATGCAGGGCAAGGTGAACGCGCTCGCGAGCCGCATCGGCACGCTCAACGCGCATCTCATCCGGCTCGACGCGATGGGTCGCCGGGTCACCGACCTCGCCGGCCTCGACCGTGGCGAGTTCGACTTCGACCAGCCCCCGCCCGCCGGTGGCCCCGACGGCGGGGAATTCCCCGGCGGCACGATGGCGGTGCCCGAGCTCACCGCGGCGCTCGACGCGCTCGAGACGCAGCTCATCGACCGCCAGCGCCAGCTCACGGCCCTCGAGAGCCTGATGTCCACGCGCAGCCTCGGCGAGCGCATCATGCCCGGCGGCTGGCCGATCGTCGGCGGCTGGATTTCCTCGCGCTTCGGCTATCGCTCGGATCCGTTCCACGGCCGCGGCGCCTTCCACGCCGGCGTGGATTTCGCCGCCCCGCCGGGCACCAAGGTGATCGCGACCGGTCCGGGCGTGGTCTCGTTCTCGGGCTACAAGCAGGGTTACGGCTACGTGGTGGAGATCACCCACCCGACCGGCTACCTCACCCGCTACGGGCACAACTCGCGCAACACGGTGCGCGAGGGCGAGACTGTCCAGAAGGGCGAGGCGATCGCCGTCATCGGCAGCACGGGACGTTCGACGGGCGTGCACGTGCACTTCGAAGTCGAGCGCGACGGCAAGACGGTGAACCCGACGCAGTACCTGTCGGCGCAGTAGCGCCGACGACGGGTCGCCGGCACTCCAGCGCGGGTTCGCGCATCGGCCGCGTCACCGGGCATTCCGTGCCCTGCGGCCCACAGTCGCGGCGGCCTTCCTGTAAAATACCCGGCTTTCCGTTCGCCCCTCCCTGGAGCCCCAGTGGCCAATTGGCTTGCACGCATCTTTGGTAGCCGTAACCAGCGGCTCGTTGGCCAGTACGCCGGCGTCGTCAAGAAGACCAATGCCTTCGAGGCGGGCCTGCAGGGGCTGTCCGATGCCGAGCTCGCCGCGAAGACGACCCAGTTCCGCGAGCAGCTCGCCGCCGGCAAGACCCTCGACGACGTCCTGCCCGAGGCTTTCGCCGTCGTGCGCGAGGCGTCGCGGCGCACGCTGGGACTGCGGCACTTCGACGTGCAGCTGATCGGCGGCATGGTGCTGCACCAGGGCAAGATCTCGGAAATGCGCACCGGCGAGGGCAAGACGCTCGTTGCGACGCTCCCGGCCTACCTGAATGCGCTGCCCGGCAAGGGCACGCACATCGTCACGGTCAACGACTACCTCGCGAGCCGCGACGCCGAGTGGATGGGACCGATCTACCGCTTCCTCGGCATGACGGTCGGCGTGGTGCGGGCTGGCCAGACGGCGGACGAAAAGCGTGCCGCCTATGCCGCGGACATCACCTTCGGCACGAACAACGAATTCGGCTTCGACTACCTGCGCGACAACCTCGCCTTCCGGCTCGAGGACCGCATGCAGCGCGGGCTCGAGTACGCGATCGTGGACGAGGTGGACTCGATCCTGATCGACGAGGCGCGAACGCCGCTGATCATCTCGGGCCCCGCCGAGGAGAGCACCGAGCTCTACGTGCGCATCAACGAGATCGTGCCGCGCCTCCGGCGCCAGGAGAACGAGGAGGGCGACGGCGACTTCTGGGCCGACGAGAAGACCAAGCAGGCCTACCTCTCCGACGCAGGCCACGAGCGCGTCGAGGAACTGCTGCTGAAGGCCGGGCTGCTCGCCGAGGGCCAGAGTCTCTACGACCCGGCCAACATCCGGCTGATGCATCACTTGAACGCGGCGCTGCGTGCGCACGCGCTCTACCGCAAGGACGTCGAGTACCTCGTGCGCAACGGCGAGGTGGTGATCGTCGACGAGTTCACGGGCCGCACCATGCCCGGCCGTCGCTGGTCCGACGGCCTGCACCAGGCCATCGAGGCCAAGGAAGCCGTACGGGTGCGCGAGGAGAACCAGACGGTCGCCTCGATCACCTTCCAGAACTATTTCCGCATGTACGGCAAGCTCGCCGGCATGACGGGCACCGCCGACACCGAGGCCTTCGAGTTCCAGCAGATCTACGGCCTCGAGGTGGTGGTGATCCCGACCCACCGGCCGATGATCCGCGACGACGCGGCCGATCTCGTCTACCTCACGCAGAAGGACAAGTACGAGGCGATCATCGAGGACATCCGCGACTGCGCGAAGCGCGGGCAGCCGGTGCTCGTCGGCACCACGTCGGTCGAGACCTCCGAGCTGCTGTCCGGGATGCTCAAGAAGCAGGGCGTCACGCACGAGGTGCTGAACGCCAAGCAGCACGAACGCGAGGCGCCCATCGTCGCGCAGGCCGGCCGGGGCGGGTCCGTGACCATCGCCACGAACATGGCGGGCCGCGGCACCGACATCGTGCTCGGCGGCAACCTCAAGGCCGAGCTCGCCGAGATCGATCCGGCCGACGAGGCGGCGCGCAAGGCCGCTGAAGTGGAGTGGCAGAAGCGCCACGAGCAGGTCGTGGCGGCGGGTGGCCTGCACATCGTCGGCACCGAGCGCCACGAGTCGCGGCGCATCGACAACCAGCTTCGCGGCCGTTCGGGCCGCCAGGGCGACCCCGGCTCGAGCCGCTTCTACCTGTCGCTCGAAGACAACCTGATGCGGATCTTCGGCGACCCCGACCGCACCAAGCGCTGGCTCACCACGGCCGGGATGAAGGAAGGCGAGGTGATCGAGAGCAAGATGCTCTCGCGCCAGATCGAGCGCGCCCAGCGCAAGGTCGAGGCCTACAACTTCGACCTGCGCAAGAACCTGCTCGAGTACGACGACGTCGCCAACGACCAGCGCAAGGTGATCTACCAGCAGCGCACCGAGCTGATGGGCGCCGAGGACATCTCTGATTCCGTCGCCGGCATCCGTGCCGAGGTGGTCAACGCGGTCATGGACCCGTTCGTGCCGCTCGAGAGCGTCGAGGAGGACTGGGACCTCGCGGGTGCCGCCGAGGCGATCGAGCGCGAATACCAGGTTCGCATCGAACCGAAGGCCTGGCTCGAGGAGAACCACGAGCTGGCCGCGGCCGGCTTGCGCGAGCGCGTCATCGAGGCCGTCGAGCAGGCGTACCAGCAGAAGGTCGAGCAGGTCGGCGCGCCCGTGATGCGCCACCTCGAGAAGGCCGTGATGCTGCAGGAGCTCGACCGTCACTGGCGCGAGCACCTCGCGGCCATGGACTACCTGCGGCAGGGCATCCACCTGCGCGCCTACGCGCAGAAGAACCCCAAGCAGGAGTACAAGCGCGAGGCCTTCGAGCTGTTCGGCGCGCTGCTCGATCGCATCAAGCGCGACACCATCTCGCTGCTGTCGCGCCTGCAGGTGCGCACCGAGGCTGAGATCGAGGAGCAGGAGCGCGAGCGCGAGCGGCAGCTGGCCCGCCGGCTGCAGATGCAGCACGCCGCGCCGCAGTCCGTGATCTCGGGCGATGCGGTGCCGGTCGGTCCCGAGGTCGCGGCTGCGGCCGGTCCGCTCGCCGTCGGGCAGCGGCCCGTTCGCTGCGGGTCCCGCCACCGCGCCGCCGCCGCTCATGCGCGACGGGCGCAAGGTCGGCCGCAACGAGCCCTGCCCCTGCGGCTCGGGCAAGAAATACAAGCACTGCCACGGACAGCTCGCCCGCGACGAGTGAGCATCGTCGAGGTCGTCGCCGGTGCGCTGTTCGACGCCGACGGGCGCGTGCTGATCGCGCAACGGCCGCCCGGCAAGGCGCTCGCCGGGCGCTGGGAGTTTCCCGGCGGCAAGCTGCACGAGGGCGAGTCCGCGTTCGACGGCCTCGTGCGCGAGCTCGGCGAGGAACTCGGCGTGACGGTGCACGCCGCCGAGCGACTGTTGCGCTACCCGCACGCGTATCCCGACCGCACCGTCTGGCTCGACCTGTGGACCGTCAGCGCCTGGAGCGGCGAGCCGCAGGGCCTCGACGGCCAGGCCTTCAAGTGGGTGGCGCCCGCCCGCCTGCACGAGGAGGACATCCTCGAGGCGGATCGGCCGATGATCGAGGCGCTGGTGGGCGTCCCAGCGCACCTCAGGGCGTCCAGCGGTCGATTGACCGTCCCGGAGTCGGGTGTTACTTTGGTGTCACCTTCGAGGTGTCGGCCATGTCATCCTCCACGACACTCGAAGCTGCCCGCCGAACTCAAGGATCGCGTCGCCGAGGCGGCGCAGGCTGCTGGCCAATCGCCCCACGCATTCATGGTCGAGGCGATCGAGGCCCAGACGCGGCTCGCTGAGCGTCGGCGCGAGTTCGTTGCGTCGGCGCTCGAGGCCGAACGCGAGGTCGCGCAGTCCGGGCTCGTTTATGACGGCGACGAAGTGCTGAGCTACCTGCAGTCGAAACTCTCCGGCAAGGCAGAGCGTCGGCCACGTCGTCGCAAGGTCTGAACCAGCAGCGTTCGCCGTGCCGGGACTGCAGTTCGCCACGCGTGCGTTTGAAGATCTCGATCGCCTGATCGAATTCCTGATGGATCGGGCTCCAGAAGTGGCGGCCGAAACCGTGCCGCTCATTCTGGGGGGTCTTCGGACCCTCCAGGATCATCCACTGATTGGTCGACCTGTCGAGGCCGACCTGCGCGAGTTACTGATCTCGCGTGGCCGGACCGGCTACATAGCCTTGTACCGATACAATCCCGCCACTGATGTCGTCCTCGTGCTGCGCATACGCCACCAGCGTGAGCTGCACTTCGACTGAGGCCGGCGAGGAGGCCCGCGACGATGGAGATGTTCGACGAGGTGAACGCGCTGCGCTGAGTGTTGCCGCTGCGGCCGATGGGTTACGGCGCCACGGCTTCAAATGGCGACCTTGCTGACGAGTGAGTACTCGTCCGGCCGATCGATCGAGGCGACGGCTGCTCTGAGCAGTCGTCGCCACCCGGCGGATCGTCAGGTTCGTTCCAAAATGAACACCGTCTCGAACAGCGCCGGGATCCCGACCTCGGCGAACTTCGGGCTCTCCGCCAGGACGTCCAGCCGCTCGACCTGCTCGACTTTGAAGTCGGGCTCGAACAGCTCGTGGATCTCCGCAGCCTCGACCGAGAACGGCGGTCCGCCCTTCATCTCCTGCGGGTACTCGAAAGCAATGAGCAGCGCCCTCGCACCGCTCGGCAGCAGCCGCGCGAGCGACTCGGCGTAAGGGCGCCGCAGGTCCGGCGGCAGGGCGACGAGCGCCGCCCGGTCGTAGGCGGCGGCGATCGGCCCGAGCAGTTCCGGGGTGAGCGCGAGCGCATCGCCTTCGATGATCTCGAACGGCCCGGCAGCGTGGCGGCGAAACCCGGGCTCGTCCGTCTGCGTTGGCGCGAGGCCGCGCCCGGCGAAGAAGTCCCGGATGGCGATCGGACTCAGCTCGCTGCCGACGACCGCATGGCCGCGTTCGGCGAGCCACACCATGTCGAGGCTCTTGCCGCAGAGCGGCACGTAGACGCGCGCCTCGTTCGGCAGATCGAGTCGTGGCCACCAGCGCGCGAGGAGCGGATGCACGGCCGACTGGTGGAAGCCGATCTGCCCGGCCTGCCAACGCTCGTGCCAGAAGTCGTGGTGCATGCCGCTTGGGTCCGGCCGCCGCTCGCTCAGTGCCGCGGCGGCTCGAACTCGCCGCCGTCGTCCTGCACGATGGGGATGTCCTCGCCCGGGATCGCGCGCTGCTCGCTGACCCACGCGCCGAGGTCGATCAGCTTGCAGCGCTCGCTGCAGAAGGGCCGCCACGGTGAATCCGGCGACCACTCGACGGCCGCGCGGCAGGTGGGGCAGGGAACGGTCCGACGGCTCACGTGCAGGTGGTGAGCGAGAACATCACGTCTTCGGTGGTCTGGATCGGATGCGTGCCCGCGTCCTGCCAGGCCAGGAACCGCACGCTGCAGCGGTAGTGGCTGCCGCTGATCTCCGGGTAGAGATCGGTGCCGTTGGGCAGCGCGATGCGGATGAGCTGCGTCGGCACGTCGCGGTCGAGCGTGAGGTGGAACACGCCGCCGGGCGCGATCTCGGGGCGCGTGCGGCCCTGCTCGCGCGTCATCCACAGCAGCTCGCCCACCGCGTCGCCGAGCGGGCGGATCACCGCGAGCCAGTGCGCGAAGTCGGCGCCACGCACCTCGTCGGACTGGTTGAGCCAGTGAGAGTAGTCGGGCAGGTCGAAATCGCAGGTGCCGCCGGGAATCGTGCTGCGGTGCTTGATCGAGTTGAGGAACTCCGAGTCACGCAGCTTCTGCATGAAGAGCGCGCCGACGTTGCTGAGCTCTTCGCGCATGCGGTGCAGCTTGGTGAGCAGGATGCGCAGCCGCGCCGAATCGACCCCGGGGCGCGTCGTGAACGTGGCGAGCTGCGCCATCTGGCGCTCGAGTTCCTTCAGCACCTCGCCGCGCACGTCGCCGCGCTGCGTGATCGACAGAATCTCGAGCAGGGAACTGACCGCCGCTCGCGTGGACCACGAGTCCGCGCGGGTGTGGTGGTGCACGGCCTGCTGGTACAGGAAATCGAGACGCAGGAAGTTGCGCATGCGCTCGTTGAGCGGCTGCTCGTAGACCGTGACGCGTGGAGCGGCGTCCGGCGAGGGCACGACGGCCTCGTTGGCATTCATCGCCGTATTCTGCTCTAGGGCCGCGGAGGGGCACAACCCGCCGCGGCGAGCTGCAGGTACCGCCGGTGCAGCTCCGCCACCCGCGCCTCGAGGTCCTCGGCATGGCCGGTGTTCTCGATTATGTCGTCCGCCATCGCGAGCCGCGCGGCGCGCGTGGCCTGGGCGCCGAGCGAGGCCGTGGCCTGCTCGCGCGACACGCCGTCGCGGCGCATCAGCCGCTCGACCTGCACGGCCTCGGGCACGTCCACCAGCAGCACGCGGTCCACGTGGTCGCGGCGCCCGCCCTCGGTGAGCAGCGGGATCACGAGCAGCTGGTACGCGCCCCCCGCGGCATGCGACTGGCGCTCCATCTCGGCGCGGATCGCCGGGTGCAGGATCGCCTCCAGTCGCCGGCGGGCCGTGGCGTCGGCGAAGATGATCTCGCGCAGGCGGCGGCGGTCGAGGCGGCCGTCGGCGCCGAGCACCTCCGGACCGAAGGCGGCCACGACCTCGGCGAGCGCCGGCTGCCCGGGCTCGACGACCTGCCGGGCGATGAGGTCGGTGTCGATGACGGGGACGCCGAGTGCAGCAAAAAGGTCCGCGACCGTGGTCTTGCCGCTCGCGATGCCGCCGGTGAGGGCGACGCGGAAGGGCGGCACGTCAGTCCCGGCCGGCACGAGGCTCTCGAGCGGGATTCCGAGTTCGCGGTTGAGACTGTCGAGTGCATCTGCAGCGTTCAGAGTGCAGCGGCGGTCCGATTGAGCACTTTCATAGACACGGCTCCGCAGATGTTGAACACGATCCAGACTCCCTTCAGCACGCTTGCAGTCGAGTATCGCCATCTGAGCTCCTGGGTGACGTTCAGGTGCCCGGCGGCCTCGTCAGCGCCGCTGGTTCTCCAGCTTCTCCTGCAGCCAGAGCTTGATCAGCGACTGGTACGGGACGTCACGCGAGTTCGCCGCCTCGAGGAGTGCCGAGGAGGGCGTCCATGAGGCGCGTCGATGCGCTTCAGCGCCGCTTCATGGTCAGCGTCTGTCCGAATCGGCTGGATCTTCATCAACACGGTCTCCGCGTCGATCGCGTCGTGCTCGAGCGTGCGTGCCCACGAAGCGGACGTAAGCGATCCGCTGTCCCGAAATGTGATACGATGACCGCGCAGGCGATACCGGTTGCCGCAGATGTTGAACACGAGCGCGTCGTCCCTTCAGCACGGCCGCGGTCGCGTATCGCCGCCAGGATGAACATCGGTTGCGAGAGTCCACGTTGCCCGGCGTCGCCGTCAGCAGTGCCGCGCTTCGAGTGCTCGCCGCGTTGCTCTGCCTAGCGGATCCCACTCGAACCCTGACGACGCGTCTGCACCGGATCACCCGCATCAGCAGTATACTATCCGATCATATACAGCGGCGAAGCTCGGAACTTCGGGTCGATGACCAGCGACTCACCACTGAGGCTTCCATCGAGCGACATAACGAGCCGCATCCGCGGAATGCCTGCATCTCTAAAATGGGTGTAAATGGGCGTATTCTTGGTTGGTGCTCCAGGCTGACACCATCCAGATCACCCCAGAGATCCTGAGCCTCATCGCCAGGACCGACGAGTTCAAGGGCGCCTGGCGCGCCTTGGGCACACTTGCACCCGATCGCCTGTCGGCGCTGCTTCGCGTAGCCACCATCGAGAGCATCGGCTCATCGACCCGAATCGAGGGCGGAAAGCTGTCCGACCGGGAGGTGGAGCAACTGCTGTCGAACCTGGAGATCCAGTCCTTCGCTACCCGCGACGAGCAGGAGGTTGCCGGCTATGCCGAGCTGATGGATCTGGTGTTCTCATCGTGGCAGGGCATCCCGTTCACCGAAAGCCACATCAAGCAACTGCATCAGATCCTGCTGCGCTACAGCGAGAAGGACACCTGGCATCGGGGTAACTACAAGACCCACTCGAACAGCGTCGCCGCCTTCGACGAAGCGGGAAAGCAGATCGGAATCGTGTTTCAGACGGCTTTGCCTTTCGACACGCCCCGCCTGATGACGGAACTGGTGGCATGGGTGAACCACGAACGCGAGACAGCCCGACTACACCCTCTGCTGATCATCGCCCTCTGCGTCGTCGTGTTCCTGGAGATTCATCCCTTCCAGGACGGCAACGGACGGCTATCCCGGGTGCTGACCACGCTCCTGCTCCTGCAGGCCGGCTATGCCTACGTGCCATACAGTTCGCTGGAGAGCGTGATCGAACAGAGCAAGGAAGCCTACTACCTGGCGCTGCGCCAAACCCAGGGCACCATCCGCACGGAAGCGCCTGACTGGCAGCCATGGCTGGTGTTCTTCCTGCGCTCGCTGGCCGAGCAGGTGCGACGTCTGGAGAAAAAGATCGAGCGCGAGAAGATCGTTCTTGCGGCCATGCCTGAACTGCAGCTACAGATCGTCGAGTTGGCCCGCGAGCACGGCCGCGTCACCATCGGTGAGGCCATCAAGCTGACCGGGGCCAGCCGCAACACGCTCAAGCAACACTTCCGTGCGCTGGTCGAACGCGGCACGCTGAACCAGCACGGAGCTGGCCGAGGGGTTTGGTACGGCCTGCGGTGACGGTGGCGGACGCGGGGCCGGTTCCGGATTTCGGCGATCCACCCAGGCCAGGCCGAAATACGAATTTGCGGTGCGTGGCGCCACACGCTACGATAGATGCGTGATACGGTCGTTCCGACACAAAGGCGTCGAGCGGTTCTTCAGGACCGGCAGCAAGGCAGGCATCCAGGCTGCGCACGCGCCGCGGCTGGCGCGACAACTCGCGGCGCTCGATGTGGCGACGCAAGTGTCGGACATGAACGTCCCTGGCTGGGGCTTGCACCCCCTCAAGGGAAGGCTTTCGAACCACTGGAGCGTGAGTGTCAGCGGAAACTGGCGGCTGACTTTCACATTCAGCGACGGTGACGCGGAACTGGTCGATTACCAGGACTACCACTGAGGTTTCCATGAGCGAGATGCACAACCCCCCTCACCCCGGCCTGACCCTGCGTGATGACGTTCTGCCGGCACTTGACCTTCAGGTAGGCGAGGCTGCGACCCAGTTGGGCGTGGACCGTACCACTCTCTCGAAGGTGCTGAACGGCCGGGCTGCGATCAGTCCCGCGATGGCGCTAATAAGGTCGGCGAGTCGTCGAGCGGCGTAACGACCACGTGCGTTGCCTCGACTCCCGTTGGCTCCCCGCCTCAGCGATCCAGCCCGCTCAGCGACAGGTACCCGCCCACGATCTGCGGCCCCCACATCAGCGCGATCCAGCCGGCGGCGGCGAGGTAGGGGCCGAAGGGGATCGGGATGTTGCGGTCGCGGCCGCGCACCACGATCAGCGCGATGCCGACCACGGCGCCCGTGAAGGCCGAGAGCAGCAGCACGAGCGGCAGCATCTGCCAGCCCATCCACGCGCCGAGCGCGCCGAACAGCTTGAAGTCGCCGTAGCCCATGCCTTCCTTGCCGGTGAGCAGCTTGAAGGCCCAGTACACGCTCCACAGGCTGAGATAGCCCGCCACCGCGCCCACGATCGCGGAGTGCGGGTCGGTGGGCAGCGGCGGCGCGAGCCCGGCGTGCCACGCGAGGCTCGCGAGCAGGCCGAGCCACAGCAGCGGCAGCGTGATCGCGTCCGGCAGGATCTGGTGGTCGAGGTCGATGACCGTGAGCGCCACCAGCGCCCAGGTGACGAACAGCGCCGCGACCGACTGCCAGTGGAAGCCGAAGCGCCACACCACGGCGGCCGAGAGCAGCGCCGTGACGAGCTCGACGATCGGGTAGCGCGGCGAGATCCGCGCCTTGCAGCTCGCGCACTTGCCGCCGAGCAGCAGGTAGCTCACGACCGGGATGTTCTGGTGCGCGCGGATCGCGGCGCCGCAGTGCGGGCACGCGGAGCGGGGGACGACGAGGTTGTACTTCGCCGGGGGCGCCGCTGCTGCGGGGTCGGCCTGAAGCGTCGGGGCTGCCGCGGCCGTCTCGGCCAGCATTTCCTCGGCCTGCGCCCGCCACTGCCGGTCGAGCATGACCGGCAGGCGGTGGATCACCACGTTCAGGAAGCTGCCGACCAGCAGCGACAGCAGGAACGCGCTGCCGACGAGCAGCGCGGGGCTGTCCTGCAGCACGTCGGCGACCGTCAGATGACCGCGCCCAGCTTGAAGATCGGCAGGTACATGGCGACGACGAGGCCGCCCACGAGCACGCCGAGGATCACCATGATCAGCGGCTCGAGCAGGCTCGAGAGGCCGTCCACGGCGGCGTCCACGTCGGCCTCGTAGAAGTCGGCCACCTTGGCGGCCATCTCGTCGAGCGAGCCCGACTCTTCGCCGACCGCGATCATCTGCACCACCATGTTCGGGAACAGGCCCGTGTTCTCCATGGCGCGCTGCATGCGCAGGCCGGTGGAGATTTCGTCGCGCATCCTCATCACGGCGTCCTGGTAGACGATGTTGCCGGTGGCGCCCGCCACCGACTTCATCGCCTCGACCAGCGGCACGCCGGCGCCGAACATCGTGGCGAGCGTGCGGGCGAAGCGGGCGATTGCGGCCTTCTTGAGGATCGGGCCGATCACCGGGATCCCGCAGCGACATGCGGTCGAGGAACTGGCGCATGGCGCGCGAGCGCTTGTAGAAGTAGCCGAACGTGAAGCCGGCGGCGACGACGACGATGAGCAGCATCCAGCCGTTCGCCTGCATCCAGCGCGACATGTTGATGACCATCTGCGTGAAGGCCGGCAGGTCGGCGCCGAAGCCCTTGAACAGGCTCTCGAACTGCGGGATCACGAACAGCAGCAGGATCACGGTCACGATCACGGCCACGGCCGAGCACCGCGGCCGGATAGAACAGCGCCTTCTTGATCTTCTTCTTGAGCGCCTCGGTCTTTTCCTTGTAGGTGGCGATCTTGTCGAGCACCGTCTCGAGCGCGCCGGCGTGCTCGCCGGCCTCGACGAGGTTCACGAACAGGTCGTCGAAGTAGAGCGGGTGCTTGGCCAGCGCCTGGTTGAGCGCGTTGCCGGTCTCGATGTCGGACTTGATCGCCAGCACCAGCTTCTGCATCGCCGGCTTGTCGTGGCCGACGCCGATGATCTCGAAGGACTGAACCATCGGGATGCCGGCGGTGAGCATGGTGGCGAGCTGGCGGGCGAAGATCGCGATGTCCTCCGCGGTGACCTTGCCGTCGCTCTTGAACAGGTGCCGTTCCTTCTTGACCTTCGTGGCGGCGATGCCCTGGCGGCGCAGGTCCGCGCGCATCTCGACCTCGCTCTTCGCGAGGCCGCGGCCCTTGATCTTGTTGCCCTTCTTGTCCTTGCCTTCCCAGAGGAAGGGCGCCTGCTTGTTGGCAATCGCTTCAGCCATGGTGTCTCCCCAGTCCTTACTCAACCGTCACGCGGTTGACCTCGTCGAGGCTCGTCACGCCGTCGGCGACCTTCTTGAGCGCCGACTGCCGCAGGCCCCACACGCCCTCGGCAGCAGCCTGCTCCTTGATGTCGAGCGCGCTGCCGCCCGCCATGATGATGCGGCCGATCTCCTCGGACACCGCCATCACCTCGTAGATGCCCACCCGGCCCTTATACCCGTCCGTGCACTGGGGGCAACCGACCGGCCCGAAAATCTGGAGGTCCGTCGCGATTTGCTCAGGGGTGAAGCCTTCCTTGAGCAGCGCGTCCTCGGGGATGTCGAGGCGCGTCTTGCAGTTCTTGCACAGGCGCCGGCCGAGGCGCTGGGCGATGATCAGGCTGACCGAGGTGGCGATCGCATAGGGCTTCACGCCCATGTCCACGAGACGGGTGAGGGTCTTGGGCGCGTCGTTGGTGTGCAGGGTCGAGAGCACGAGGTGGCCGGTCTGGGCGGCCTTGATCGCGATCTCGGCGGTCTCGAGGTCGCGGATTTCGCCGACCATGATCACGTCCGGGTCCTGGCGCAGGAAGGCGCGCAGCGCGCCGGCAAAGGTGAGGCCCACCTTGGGATTGATGTTCACCTGGTTGATGCCCGGCAGCATGATCTCGACCGGGTCCTCGGCCGTCGAGATGTTGGTGTCCTCGGTGTTGAGGATGCTGAGGCCCGTGTAGAGCGAGACGGTCTTGCCGCTGCCCGTGGGTCCCGTCACCAGGATCATGCCGTGCGGTCGCGCGAGCGTATCCATGTAGAGCTTCTTCTGGAACGGCTCGTAGCCCAGTGCATCGATGCCGAGCGACGCACTCGACGGATCGAGGATACGCATCACGATCTTCTCGCCGAACAGCGTCGGGCAGGTGCTGACGCGGAAGTCGATCGCCCGGTTCTTCGAGATCCGCATCTTGATGCGGCCGTCCTGCGGGACGCGCCGCTCGGCGATGTCGAGCCGCGACATGACCTTGAGGCGCGCGGCGAGCTTGATCGCGAGCTGCACCGGCGGCGAGGCCATCTCCTTCAGCACGCCGTCGAGACGGAAGCGGATGCGGTAGGCGCGCTCGTACGGCTCGAAGTGGATGTCGGAGGCGCCGCGCTTGATGGCGTCGAGCATCACCTTGTTGACGAAACGGACGATGGGCGCGTCCTCGACGTCGGCGCGCTCGACGCCTTCGTCCGTGGCGTCTTCATCGGAGGTCACCTCGAGGCTGTCGAGCTCGAAGTCGTCGCCCGCCAGTTCGGGCATCGCGGTGTCGACCTGCTCGAGCGACTTCGCAAGCAGCTTGTCGAGCTTGTCCTCCTCGACCACGATCGCCTCGACCGAGAGGCCCGTGGCGAACTTCACCTCGTCGAGGGCGTAGAGGTTCGTGGGGTCCGAGACCGCGACGAACAGCCGCTTGCCGCGCTTGACGAGCGGCAGCACGCGGTGGCGGCGCAGCGTCTTCTCGCTGACCAGCCGGACGATCTCGAAGTCGGGCTGGATCGCGTCGAGGTCGAGCAGCGGGGCGCCGAACTCCTGCGAGGCCGCGATGGCGATCTCGCGGGCGTTGGCGAGGTTGTACTCGACGAGGTAGCTGACGATGGACTGGCGCCGTTCGCGCGCGCCGGCGAGGGCCTCGAGCATCGTCGTGTCGGCGATGAGGCCGTCGGCGACCAGCCGCTGCGGCAGGCCCTGGAAGCCGGGGCGGCTGGCGGTGCCGCCGGTGGAAATGGCGAAGTCGTTCATGGACTTGTAAGGGTACCTGATGTGCCTGCACGCCTCGGGCGGGCGTAGCGGAGACTATCAAATGTCAAGTCGCGGGACGATGGCAGATGTAGCGAATCAAGCCCAGTATTGTGAACCGTGGCACGCAGGGGCGCAGGGCGAACCCATGGCCGGGGTCGCTGTGAATCGGTAGGGCGGATGAGCCGACGCGCCAACGAAAAAGAGAGGCCCCTTTGCAGGGGCCTCTCCTGACCGGTCACCGAACAGGTGACGTTCGGGATTACGGGCTGCCGCTGCTTAGCAGCGGCAGTTCGACGGCAGGTACTTGTTCGAGACACGGTCGTGGCAGCGCCGGAATCGGCTGCCGGCCACATCGGCTGGTCTACAGCACCGGCGGGCGCAGCCGCATCGCCGCAACGCCAGACCACGTCGCCATTGGCGCTAGACACCGGCTGAATGAGCAAGGCATCTCGCGGCAGCGGCAACGGCGGCGTTGGCGTGCGTCGCCGTAGGTGACGGTGATCGTGCCGTTCGTCGACCGTGACGCCGGTGACATACTTGCCGACGGTGGCCGCGGTCGCACCAAGTCGCCGACCGCGGCCATTCGTCAGCCGGCCAGGTGCCGCTGTTCGCAACGTACCTCGGCGACGGCGGCCTTGAGTCGCGCCGGCCAGCGTCAGACCTTCCGTGACCTGCGACCGGATCGTGTAATCCTGGTACGCCGGAATCGCGATGGCCGCGAGGATGCCGATGATCGCCACGACGATCATCAGTTCGATGAGGGTGAAACCCTTCTGAACCTTCTTCATCATTTGAACAACTCCTGTTCGGGTAAGAAATCTGAAGCCCGCGGCCGTTTGGCCGGCACTGAACACAAAGCAATCCGCGTGCCAACGGCGCGGCTCCGTGCAAGTCTTTGTTTCTGAAAGGAGTCGCCGGTCAGGCGTCGGCCGCGGAGGCGACGGAGGCGGCGGTGAACTGGACCGGAAACGTCCAAAGCTGACAATTACTGTCAGTCCGGTCTCACTCGATCCCGAGCTTCTTCACCCGATACCTCAACTGCCGGAACGTCATCCCCAGCAGCTGCCGCCGCCTTGGTCTTGTTGTACCGCGTCTGCTCCAGCGCCTTGACGATCGCCTCGCGCTCGATGTGCTCGAGCTGGCCCTCGAGCCCGTCGGCGCCGACGTCCTCGCCGATCTCCGGCAGCTCGACCGGCCCCGTACCCTGCTTGAGCTGGATATCCCCGGGCGCGATCCGGTCCCCGGTGCACAGCGTCACCGCCCGCTCGAGGATGTTCTCGAGCTCGCGCACGTTGCCGGGGTAGGCGTACGTCAGCAGCTTGTCCATCGCCTCGTCGCCGATCTCGGGGCGCGGCACGCCGATCTGCTTCGAGACGCGGTCGAGCAGCATGTCCACGAGCTGCGGCACGTCGTCGAGCCGCTCGCGCAGCGCGGGCACGTGCAGCTCGATGACGTTGATGCGGTAGTAGAGGTCCTCGCGGAAGCGACCCGCCTTCACCAGCTCCTCGAGCTTGCGGTGGGTCGCGGAGAGGATGCGCACGTCCACCGGCGCCTCGCGCGTCTCGCCCACGGACCGCACGGACTTCTCCTGGATCACGCGCAGCAGCTTCACCTGCATGTGCAGCGGCAGGTCGGCCACCTCGTCGAGGAACAGCGTGCCGCCCTCGGCGCTGCGGATCAGCCCCTCCTTGTCGGTCACCGCGCCCGTGAAGCTGCCCTTCTTGTGACCGAAGAGCTCGCTCTCCATCAGTTCCGAGGGGATGGCGCCGCAGTTGACCGGCACGAACGGCCCGTCGGCCCGCGGCCCGGACTCGTGGATCAGCCGCGCCACCAGCTCCTTGCCGGTGCCCGAATCGCCGGAGATGTGCACCGGCGCCTGCGAGCGCGCCACCCGGGCGATCATCTCGCGCAGCCGCTGCATCGGCTTCGAGTCGCCGAGCAGCGTGAGCCGTGTGCGCCGCTGCGTGGCCTCGGCCGCCGAGTCGTCGAGCTTGAGCGTGGCGGTGATGAGCCGGCGCAGTGAGCCCAGGTCGAGCGGCTTCGAGATGAAGTCGAAGGCCCCGAGCTTGAGCGCGCGGACCGCGGCCTCGACGTTGCCGTGCGCGGTGATGACCGCCACCGGCACGCCGGGGCGGTGCGCCTGGATCCACTCGATGAGCTCGAGCCCGTCGCCGTCCGGCAGGCGCATGTCGGTGAGCACGAGGTCGTAGCGCTGCCCGCCGAGCTGGCGGACGGCGCTCGCGTAGTCGCCCGCCGTGTCCACCTCGAGCTGCATCCGGCCGAGCGTGATGGCCAGCAGTTCGCGGATGTCGGGCTCGTCGTCGACGATCAGGGCGCGGGGGGGCATCTCAACCGATCTCATCTGTGCCGGGCTCGCCCCGGAGGGAGGCCCACTGCACGGCCGCCAAGGCGGGATCCAATCCGGTATTGGTCGCGGGATCGCCGTAGACGGCATCGAGACGGGCGGTGACCGAGGCGTTGGGGGCCAATATCACGCACTGCCCTCGTCAATGAGTGCCCGCCAGTCAATACCCCGGGCGGCGACGGGATTCTCCCGGATGAATGCCTGGAACCGTTCGATGGCGGCGGCGGCATCGGCCGGTCGGGCGGCTTTACTTGGCAGGAGATCCGCGATGGCTTTGCCGCGGTGCGTGATCGTGAATCGCTGGCCGACCTGGACCAGCTTCAGCAACTCCAGAAACCGAGTCCTTGCGTCCTGCGCGTTGATTTCTGTCCTATTGGGCGGCTTGGGCAACATTTATCGAGTTTGCCTTGCTCGGGTGGGGAACATAAAGTTAGCTAATAGGACTAACCTAGCGGCTGGAGCAGACCGATGCGCAAGGTGAACATCCACGAAGCCAAGACGACGCTCTCCAAGCTCGTCGAGGCTGCTGAGGCGGGGGAGAAGGTGATCCTTGCCCGCGCCGGCCGGCCTGTGGCCCAGATCGTCCGCCTCGAACGCCCGGGTGGCGTGCGGCTCGGCACGCTCAGAGGTCGGATCTCTGAGGAACTCATCGACGCCGTCAGCAAACCGTTTTCGGCGGAGGACTCGTCCCGGCTGTTCGGCGGTGAGCTCGAGCCGTGAGGATCCTGCTCGACACCCACGTGCTGCTCTGGGTGCTGGCGGACAGTCCACGACTGTCTGCACGCGCCCGCGAACTTCTCAGCGACGCCGGGAACGAGTGCTGGGTCAGCAGCGCCAGCGTGTGGGAGATCGCCATCAAGTTGGCCCTGGGCAAGATGCGGGGCGACTTTGCGATTGACCAACTGGAGCAGGGCATCGACGAAGCTGGCTTGCTGCCCTTGGACGTGACGATGCGGCACGCCGCGGCGATCGCAAAGGTGACCGTGCCCCATGGCGACCCGTTCGACCGGCTGCTGGTGGCCCAGTGCGAGGTCGAAACGCTGCGGCTGCTAACGGCGGACGAGGTGCTCGCGCGGCTGCCCGTGGCGATCAGCTGCTGACAAGGCGAGGTGGCGAGGCTCGACCTCGCGCGTTGGGATCCGCTACCCGCCGCCCTTCGACCGGTCGCGGCTCTTCGCCAGCTCGTCGCGTCACGACGCGCCGGAGGATCGCCTCGAGAGGTTCTACCTGCCGGCCAATGTGCTCTCTCAACGCTTCGTTGATCCGCGACTGGTAGTTGCCACCGCCCGACGGCGTGGACCTGGGCCGTGAACCAGGCGAGGACCTACCCCTCCCACCTCTGCGGATCCGCAAACACGATGCGGAACGCGCTGCCGCCGCCCGGTCGTGCCTCGTAGGCGAGCAGCGCCCCGTTGGTCTGGCACAGCTCGCGGGCGATGAAGAGCCCGAGCCCGGTGCCGGCCGCCCCGGTGGTGAAGAACGGCTCGAAGATGCGCTCGGCGTTCGCCGGGGCAATGCCGGCGCCGCGGTCGCTCACCTCGAGGAACGGCCGGTCGGTCGAGGCAATCCGGCCGGCGCGCACCCGCACGGGCTCGCCGCCCGCGCCGTGCTCGAGCGCGTTGTCGCACAGGTTCCACAGCACCTGGTGCAGGTGCGAAGGGTCGAAGTGCACCTCGAGGCCGGTGGGCGGCGTCTCGCACTCGAGTCGCTCCGGCGCGACCTGCAGCGTCTCGCGGTATTCGGCCAGGAAGGTCTCGAGCCACGCCGCGAGGTCGAGCCGTTCCTGGCGCGTCGTGTCACGGCGCGAGAGCTGCAGGATGTTCTCGATGATCTGGCTGACTCGCGCGGCGTTCTTCTCGATGATGTCGGTGAGGTGGCGGTCGTCGGCCCCGAGCGCCGGCGACTCGCGCAGCAGCTGGCCCGCGTGGCTCATCGCACCCACGGGGTTGCGGATCTCGTGGGCGATGCTCGCGCTCAGCCGCCCGAGCGCGGCGAGCTTCGACTGCTGGATGCGCTGGGCGATCACGCTCATGTCCTCGAGGAAGATCAGCACCGGCCCGGCGCCGCGCTCCGACAGCGACACGAAATGCGGCCGGATCACCGTGCCGCCGTCCGCCGAGACCACCTCGCCGGTCGAGTCGCGCCGGTCGTGTTCCTGCCGGCGCCAGGCGTCGAGCAGGTAGAGCAGGCGGGGGGCGACCTCCTCGAGCGGGGCGCCCGGGGTCACCGGGCTGTTGGCCAGCAGGCGCGCGGCGGTCTCGTTGATCAGCCGGATCCGGTCCGAGGCATCCACCACGAGGATGCTCTCGCGCAGGTGCTGGACGATGAAGCGGTTGAGCTCGTTCAGGTTCGCGAGATCGATGTCGCGCTGCCGCACCAGCGCCTCGCTCTCGCGCAGCCGTCGCGCGAGCGGGACCGCGAGCAGCGTGATCGCGAACAGGCTCGCGCCGGTGAGGCCCGCGGTGAGGAATCCCGATCCGTCGATCGTGCCGGTGAGCGCCGAGACCAGGGTCTCGAACAGCAGCAGGATCGTGATGACGGCCGTCGCGAGCAGCGCGAGCCGCGGGCGCACCACGGCGGCCGTGGCGCCCACGGGCAGGAACAGCAGCGTGGCGAGCCCGCCGCCGACGCCGCCGCTCGCGTGGGTCAGCAGCGTGATGGCGATGCCGTCCACGGCCAGCGGAAAGAGCGACATCCACTCGGCCGACGGCCAGTGCCGCTGGATCGGGTGTATGCACACCAGCCCGAACGTGAAGTAGGCGACGCAGATGCCGAGGAACAGGCCCGGATGGACCGCGCCGACGCTGCGCTCCGGCGCGTTGAAGAAGAACAGCAGGATCAACACCATCGGCACCAGCAGCCGGAAGATGTTGAGCAGGCCGATGACGCGCCATGCGAGGTCGCTCGAGCCCGCGGCGTCGGCCGGGCGGCTGGGGTATTGGGCCATTGCCGGCAGTTTCGGGCCTCGCGGGCGCGGCTACAACACGGCAGGGTGGCGGCATGGCGCGCCCGGGCGGATCTCAGCTTGCCGAGTTGCAGCATTTCTGCAATGCTGCGGTCGTGCGTGCGGCCATCACCATCACCAGCCGGGGCGTCATCACGCTGCCCGCGCGGTTGCGCAAGGCGCTCGGCCTGCGGGCCGACGACCAGCTGATCGCCGAGGTCACGCCGGAGGGGCTGCTGCTTCGTCCGGCGGTGACGCTGCCGGTCGAGATCTACACACCGGAGCGTGAGCGGGAGTTCGACGAGTCCGAGGCCGAGCTGGCGGCGGCGCTGCGGGCCCCGGCCCGTGCGCCGCGCTCGGCGCCCGCGCGCAAGCGTCCGACCAGCCGCGGCCGCTGAGCTCCCCACGCCGTGCGCGTCTTCCTGGACGCCAACATCCTGTTCTCGGCCGCGAAGACGGCGGGCGCGGTGCGCGAGTTGCTCGCCCGGCTGGAGACGGCCGGCCACCTGCTGTGTGCAGACGCCTACGTGGTCGAGGAGGCCCGCCGCAACCTGCTCGCCAAGGGCCCCGAGGCCCTGGCCACGCTCGAGGCCCTGCTCTCCCGGGTCGAGGTCGCGCCACTCCACCCCGGGGCCGTGCCGGCCCGCGTGGCCGCGCTCATCCACGAGAAAGATCGCCCGGTCGTTGCGGCGGCGGTGCGGCTGCGCTGCGACGCGCTGCTGACCGGCGACCGTACGCACTTCGAGGCTCTCTATGGCGAGCGGCTGCTCGGTGTCGCGATCCACTCGCCGCGCTCGCTCGCGGAATGGCTGCGGCCCTGACGGGGAGGGTGCCCCTGCGCGCTTCAGCGCTTAGACTACGCAGCCTCGAATACCAACCAGAAAGCCGCCTTTCCATGAACCTCCACGAATACCAGTCCAAGCAGCTCTTTGCCCGCTACGGCATCCCGGTGCCCACCGGTCACGTCGCCTCGACACCGGAGGAGGCCGCCGACGCGGCCCGTCGCCTCGGCGGAGGCGTCTGGGTGGTCAAGGCCCAGGTCCACGCGGGCGGCCGCGGCAAGGCCGGTGGCGTGAAGGTCGTGAAGACGGTGGCGGACGTGTCGACCGCCGCGGCCGCGATGCTCGGTGAGCGCCTCGTCACCAAGCAGACCGGCGCCGAGGGCCTGCCGATCAACCAGGTGTACGTGGAGTCGGGCTCGAAGATCGAGCGCGAGCTGTACCTCAGCCTGCTGCTCAACCGCGACACGGGCCGCATCGCGTTCGTGGCCTCGGCCGCCGGCGGCATGGACATCGAGGAGGTCGCCGCGAAGACGCCG
This sequence comes from uncultured Gammaproteobacteria bacterium, assembly GCA_963754125.1. GTDB lineage: Bacteria > Pseudomonadota > Gammaproteobacteria > Steroidobacterales > Steroidobacteraceae > RPQJ01. The sequence continues at coordinate 839,962 of CAVWEX010000001.1, read as the reverse complement.
GAGAAGATCATCCGCGTCGAGATCCACCCGGCCTCCGGGCTGCAGGGCTCGCATTGCCGCGTACTCGCGTTCGGCCTCGGGCTCAAGGGCGCGCAGGTCGCGCAGTTCGAGGCGATTGCCCGCGCCCTGTACAAGCTCTACCTCGAGTGCGACGCGAGCCTCGTCGAGGTCAATCCGCTGATCGTCACGGGCGACGGCGACGTGATGGCCCTCGACGCCAAGATCAACATCGAGGACAACGCGCTGTTCCGCCAGAAGGACCTCGTCGCCTGGCGCGACCCCTCGCAGGAGGACGAGATGGAGCGCGTGGCCGCCGAGGCCGACTTGAACTACGTCTCGCTCGACGGCGACATCGCCTGCATGGTGAACGGCGCGGGCCTCGCCATGGCGACGATGGACCTCATCAAGCTGCACGGCGGCTCGCCCGCGAATTTCCTCGACGTGGGCGGCGGCGCCACGCGCGAGCGGGTCACGACGGCGTTCAAGCTGATCCTGCAGAACCCGAAGGTGAAGGCGATCCTGGTCAACATCTTCGGCGGCATCGTCCGCTGCGACATGATCGCGGAGGGCGTGATCGGCGCGGCGCGCGACCTCGGCCTGCACCTGCCGGTGGTGGTTCGCATCGAGGGCACCAACGCGCCGCTCGGGCGAAAGATGCTGAAGGAGAGCGGGCTCGAGCTCATTGCCGCGGCCGATCTCACCGATGCGGCGAAGAAAGTCGTCGCGGCCGCGAGGAAGTAATCATGTCCATCCTGATCAACAAGAACACGCGCGTCATCTGCCAGGGCTTCACGGGCAAGCAGGGCACGTTCCACTCGCAGGGCTGCATCGACTACGGCACGAAGCTGGTGGGCGGCGTCACGCCCGGCCGCGGCGGCGAGAAGCACCTGGGGCTGCCGGTGTTCGACACCGTGCGCGACGCGGTCGCGAAGACCGGCGCCGACGCGACGATGATCTACGTGCCCGGGCGCCTACGCGGCCGACGCGATCATCGAGGCGGCGGACGCCGGCATCGCGACGATCGTGTGCATCACCGAGGGCATCCCGGTGAACGACATGGTCAAGGTGAAGGCGGCGCTCAAGGATTCGAAGTCGCTGCTCGTGGGCCCGAACTGCCCGGGCGTGATCACGCCGGACGAGTGCAAGATCGGCATCATGCCGGGCTTCATCCACAAGAAGGGCAAGGTCGGCATCGTCTCGCGCTCGGGCACGCTCACCTACGAGGCCGTGTTCCAGACCACCAACAACGGGCTCGGCCAGAGCACCTGCGTGGGCATCGGCGGCGACCCGGTGCGCGGCATGAACTTCATCGACGTGCTCGCGCTGTTCGAGCAGGACCCGCAGACCGAAGGCATCCTCATGGTCGGCGAGATCGGCGGCAGCGACGAGGAAGCGGCCGCTGAGTACATCCGCCGACACGTGTCGAAGCCGGTCGTCGCCTACATCGCCGGCGTCACGGCGCCGCCCGGCAAGCGCATGGGCCACGCCGGCGCGGTGATCTCGGGCGGCAAGGGCACGGCGGCCGACAAGTTCGCGGCGCTCGAGGCCGCCAAGGTGACGACGGTGCGTTCGCCGGCGGAGCTGGGCGCGGCGATCGCGCGACGGCTGGCGGCGAAGTCGAAGTCAAAGCCCAAGTCGAAGCCGAAGTCGAAGACCAGGTCGAAGCCCGCGAAAAAGTCGGCTGCGAAGCCGGCCGCCCGGAAGGCCGCGAAGCCGGCGGCACGAAAGGCTGCGAAGCCGGTGAGCCGCAAGAGTGCAACGCCGGCTGCCAGGAAGAAGGCTGCGAGTAAGCGCGGTCGGCGCTGATCCCCTCACACCGATCCTCTCCCGCTTGCGCGGGAGAGTGGGGTCTTTCAGTCCCGGGCAACGTGCTCGTCCGGCACCGCGACGGCGGGTGTTCCCCGCTGCGCGCGAACCGTGACGACCGCCCGTATCTGTTCGATCACGCCTGATTCCCGGCTGGCCCAAAGCGATTCCGCGATCCACGATCAGTTCCGACCGCGCGCCAGGCTATGACGCCTTGCGTCATATGACGTCGCGCGTTATAAGGCGAGGGACTGCCGATGATCGTGAGCTTCCGCGACCGGGAGACCGAGCGCATCTGGACGGGCGAGGGCAGCCGCAGGTTGCCGCCGTGGATACTCGGAGTCGCCGTCCGGAAGTTGCGTCTGCTCAACGAGGCCGCAACGGTTGGCGAACTGGTGGCGCCTCCAGGCAACCGGCTCGAGGCCCTCGTTGGCAAGCGCCTGGGTCAGTTCAGCATCCGGCTCAACGATCAGTGGCGCGTCTGCTTTCGCTGGGGTGACAGAGGACCGGAAGATGTCGAAATCGTCGACTACCACTACTAGGAAGCGCAAGGTCGCGCTGGTGCCGAATCCTCATCCGGGCGAGATCCTGCTCGAGGATTTCCTCAAGCCGATGGAGATGAGCCAGAACGCGCTGGCTCGCGCGCTGAAGGTCTCGCCTCGCCGCATCAACGAACTCGTGCTCGGCAAGCGCGCGGTCTCGGCGGACACCGACCTGCGGCTCGCGCGCTACTTCAACCTTCACGCGGGGTTCTTCCTGGGCCTGCAGGCGCGAATACGACCTGATGGAGCAGAAGCGCAAGCTCGGCGACCGGCTGAACGAGATCACGCCGCGGGCGGCGTAGCGAGCCCTATTCCCGAGCGGCTTCCTCGTCGAGCACCGCGACGGCGCGGCGGAACCGCCGCCGCGCGGCCTCGCAGTCGGCGTCGATCGCCACCATCCCGAGCTTGCCGCACTCCGACAGCGCGCCGACGAGGCCGAACGTCACGCCGCACTGCCCCACGGGGTCGTAGCGCAGGTCGCGGCGGGCCGCGATCTCGAACAGGTCGTCCGGGCGTCAGGCGGCGGTAGGCCGGGCTCACCACGTTGTCGGTCGCGAAATAGCTGCGCTCGGCGCCGGACGGCGTGACGAACACGGCGCGCTCCGGGTCGTAGCGGCCGCCGGTCAGGAACTGCAGCATCTGGAAGGTGTGCGTCGTGCCGCCCTTGCGCAGGTTGATCTCGATGGCGAGGTGCTCCCAGCCGTCCTCGCGCGGCACGGACACGAAGTCCACGCCGAAGCGCCCGAGCACGCCCCGGGCCTTCAGCACCTCGCCGACGCGCCGCGCGAGCGCCTGGATTTCGAGTGCATAGGCGGCGTCGGCCGGGAAGGTGCACGCCTGGAAGATCTGTCCGGACGGCCCGCCGAGGATCTGGTCGTGCGTCGAGATGAACTCGAGGTCGCCGAGCGGCGTGATGCGCATCTGCACGGACGGTGAACGCAGCCCGGTGCCCGACACCCACGACTCGACGATGCCGCCCTGCTCGGCGAGCTTCGCGGCGTAGCGGTCCCAGCCCAGGTCGCGCGCCTCGATCGAGAGGTTGAGCGGCAGGTGGGCCGCGATCCACCGGGGCTGCTCGTCCTCCGGGCAGCCGGCGAAGGAGAACACCGCGTTGCCCTCGCCGGAGAAGCCGTGGTTGAGCTTCACGACCGCACGCTCGAGTCCGGGATGTCGTCCCTTCAAGGCCGCGAGCGCCGCAACGAGATCGCGGCGCGTCGCGCAGGTCCTCGCTGCCGTCCGGCAGCGCGATGCCCGCGGCGCGGAACGCCTGGCGGCTGCCGCTCTTGCCGCCGAGTTCCATCAGCGCGGGGTCGCAGCCGTACAGCGGGATGCCGAGCCGCACCGCGAGCGTGCGCTCGCAGCGGCGTCACGTTGAAGCAGGTGAGGTGGGCGAGTGCCGGGTCGCCTACGCCCGCGCGGATGCGCTCGAGCAGGCGCGGCCGGTCGAGGATCTTCTGCGTGAGCGTCTGCGGCGAGGCATCGGCCGCCGAGAGCAGCACCAGCCGCCGGCGCGCATCCTCGACGGGTACGTCCTGCAGCAGCCCGAGGTGGTAGTCGATGATCGAAGGCTCGATCCGCGTGCTGCTCACGAACACGAGACGGGTGTTCGGCAGGCGCAGCAGCATGAGCATCGCGAGCTGCCGTTCCTCGTAGTGGCGGCCGCCCACCACCTTCGAGAGCACCTCGCCGTCCATGCTGAGGCCCGGCACCACGACCACGGTGCGCGGGGCGGCGGGGTCGGAGAACACGTTGCGGAAGAGCGCGGGCAAGCGCGCCTGCAGCGCGGCGAACGCAGTGCATTCCCCGGCGCTGCCGGGTGGCGGGTTCAGCCCAGGCACGGCCGCACGATCCTCTCGTCGAGCAGCATCCGCAGTTCCTCCGCGCCGCCGCGCTCGAGCAGGTTGAGCGCGCGCACGCCGGTGAGGCGCTTCACCAGCTCGACGGCGGCCGTCGTGTTGGCCGCGGGCCCCGCGACGAGGTCCGGCGCGATGTTGAACGCGTGCTGCACACCGAGCACCGCGTAGGGATCCGAGGCGCACAGGATCGCGAGTTTCACCAGCGGCTTGAGGCGGCGATAGGCCTCGGTGCCGTTGTAGGGCTCGAGCGGCGAGGCGCCGGCCTCGGCGACGATCACGTCGGGGTCGAGCGCCGCCATCCGCGACAGCAGGTGCTCGATCGCGGGGGCATAGTCGGACTCGTCGCAGACCGTGGACGGCAGGCCCGCGTCCACGAAGTCCATGACGTGCTCGGCGCCCACGTCGAGGCAGGAGAGGATGTCGCGGTAGCGGGCCGCGCCGGTGAGCTTGCAGGCGAGCACCCGCAGTCCGCGCTCGGCAAGCATGCGCACGACGACCCGAGCGGTGGTGGTCTTGCCGGCCGACATCGAGGTCCCGACCAGCAGGATCACCGGCGCGGTCGGCACGGCCGGCGCCACCGGCACGACGAAGTCGCGCATGTTGAGCTTGTGGCCGCTGCGCGTGACGTGGCCGCGATACACGATCGGCGTCAGGGGCTTGAGCCAGGTGGACAGCGAGGTCGCGAGCCCGAACAGCCCCGCGCCGGTGAGCGCGTGCATCTCGCCCGTGACGCTGGTTTGGCTCCAGTCGCCCACCACTTCGAGCGTCGCCGAGCGCTTGCCGAGCGCGCCGACGACGAGGTCGCCGGCGACCGCGTCCACGAGCCGGCCGTTGGCGATCTCGAACGGGTAGTGCGAGGGACCGAGCACCTCGACCAGCACGTAGTCGGCGGTCTCCCAGCGGTCGCGCGGCAGCGGGTGCACGTCGAACGGCACCTGCTCGAGGTCGGTGATGCGGGTCACGGAGGCGTGCAGGCAGTGGCGCATCTCAGTGGGTCCCGGCCTGCGACGGTGGCGCCAGCAGCAGCAGCGCGAGCAGCGCGGCCCGGTCGAGCGTCGGCCCGATCTCGAGGTACTCGTGCGCGGCGTGCGCGCCGTCGCCGACCGGCCCGAGCCCGTCGAGCGTCGCGGTGTACTGGCTCGCCGTGCTGCCGTCGGAGCCGCCGCCCGCGAGCCCGCCCTCGAGCGCGAGGTCCACCCGCGAGCCGAGCGTCCGGGCGGCCTCGAACAAGGCCGTGTTGCGCGGCGTGGGCTCGAGCGGCGGGCGACCGACACCGCCCTCGACACTCAGCGTCGTGCCGGCCGTCACCGGCTGCAGCGCACGGATCGCGGGTCCACGCGCGCGGCCTCTGCGGTCGTCCGGGTGCGCACGTCCACGACCGCGCGGCTCTCCGGCGCCACCACGTTGGGACGCAGTCCGCCGTCGATCGTGCCGACGTTCACCGTCACGCCCTGCGCGGGATCGTTCAGCGCGAACAGCGCCTGGATCACGTGCGACAGCTCGAGGATGGCGCTGGCGCCGGCCGTCGGATCGAGCCCGGCGTGGGCCGCGCGCCCCTTCACGGTGACCGTGTAGCGCGCCACGCCCTTGCGCTCGGTCTTGAGCCGGCCCTCGATGCCGAGCGAGGGCTCGAGCACCAGCGCGCGGTCGGCGATGCGGGCCAGCCGCCGCACGTGCCGTCCCGACTCGCGGCTGCCCACTTCCTCGTCGGCGTTCACGAGCACGACCGGCGTGACCACGGGCTCGAGCCCGAGGCCGCGCAGCGTGGCGAGCGCGACCACGACCTGCGCGAGTCCACCCTTCATGTCGTACACGCCCGGCCCGCGGGCGCGGTCGCCCTCGATCGCGAACGGCATGGTGGCGAGCGTGCCGGCGGGCCACACGGTGTCGTAGTGGCCCATGAGCAGCTGCACCGGCGCGCCGCGCCGGCGCCGGCGGGGACGCGCGTACAGGTGCACGCCGCTGCGGCGACCCGGCAGCCGGCGCACGTCGAAGCCCAGCGCTTCGAGGTTGGCGGCCAGCACCGTGTGCACCGCCTGCTGCGCCACCGGATCGAGCGAGGGCGACTCGGCGCGGCACAGCGTCTCGAGCAGCGAGACGAACTGGTCGCGGCGCCAGCGCACCTCGTGCAGCACGCGCAGCGGGTCCACGCCGGGCGGCAGGCCGCTCACCGGTGCATGCCCTCCGGCAGCGGGAACGAATACGCGGCGGCGATTTCGGCGAACCGCCCCGGATGCACGTAGGCGAGCAGCGGCGATTCGGCCAGCACCTGCTCGGGCTCGCGGTCGGCGTCGATCAGCGCCGCCGGGTCCGCCCAGGCCGCGACGATGCGGCCGACCACGAGGCCGTTCTCGCCGAAGCCCTCCACCACGCGCTCGAGCTCGCACTCGAGCGCGAGCGAGGCGCCGTCCACCAGCACGCCGGCGACGCGCCGCGCCGGCCGCGTGGGCAAGGTCGCCACGGCCGGCTTCGTGCCGTCGGCGCAGCGCGGCGAGGCGGCGAGGCTCGTGTGCACCAGCTGCGCGGGCCGCGGGTAGCTCACGGTGAAGGCGCGCTCGCGCAACGCGTTCGCGTAGGTCGAGTGGCGCGGGGTGCAGACGAAGCCGAAGTGGTTCTGCCAGCTCAACGGCAGCGCGAGGTGCTTCGGCGCGAGGTCGAACGTGCCGTCCGGCTCGCGCGTGCCCACGAGCACCAGCGGGGCGACCATGAACACCCGCTCCCACACGGGCACCCGGACGTCGAGCTCGACCGGCGGGGAGGGTGGGTTGGTCACGGCAGGCTCCGTGCCTCGGGTGGGGTCCTTCCCGATTACCAGAGCGGCCGACGCGTGGTCATCGGGGGAAACACCTGTCCGCGGTAATTCCGCATTCAGGCGCGGTCCGCGGCGCCTACAGTGAGGGCGAACGACACCTTCCGGCACGAGGGGAACCTCCATGGAGTGGTCGCCCATCGCCAAGGCCCGCGACGCATTTCCGCGGGCACCGAATCTCGCCGACTACGACGAGGCCCGCCGCGATTTCAACTGGGATCGCGCACGTGCGCTGCTCGCGGGTCTGCCGGGCGGCGCGCTCAACATCGCGCACGAGGCGGTGTTCCGCCACGCGGAAGGCGCGGCCGGCGACCGCGTGGCGATCCGTTTCCTCGCGCAGGGCGCCGCCTCGCGGCCGTGCACGTACCGTGAGCTCGCAGCCGACGCACGTCGGGTCGCGAACATGCTTACGGCCTTAGGTGTGCAGCGCGGCGAGTGCGTCGCCACGCTCCTGGGCCGCATCCCGCCGCTCTATGCGACCGTGCTCGGCACGCTGGCGGCCGGCGCGGTGTACTGCCCGATGTTCTCGGCCTTCGGGCCGGAGCCCGTGAAGGCGCGGCTGTCGCTCGGCTCGGCGCGCGTGCTGGTGACCACCGACCTGCTGTACCGGCGCAAGGTGGCGCCGATCCGCGCCGAGCTGCCCGAGCTGCGACACGTGCTCGTGGTGCGCACGCCCGGCGCCGGCGAGCTGCCCGAGGGCACGCTCGACTTCGCGGTCCTGCTCGAGGCCGCCGCGCCGGAGTTCGAGACCGTGCGGACCGATCCCGAGGACTACGCGCTGCTGCATTTCACCAGCGGCACGACGGGGCTGCCGAAGGGCGTGCTGCACGCGCACGCCGCCGTCGCCGCCCATCTCGCCACGGCGCGCTGGGTGCTCGACCTGCAGGACGACGACGTCTACTGGTGCACCGCGGACCCGGGCTGGGTCACCGGCATTTCCTACGGCGTGATCGCGCCGCTCGCCTGCGGCGTGACGATGCTCGTGGACCGCGAGGAGTTCGACGCGGTGCGCTGGTACGGCATCCTCGCCGACGAGCGCGTGACCGTCTGGTACACCGCGCCCACGGCGATCCGCATGCTGATGAAGGCGGGCGTCGAGCTCGCCCGTGCACACGCGTACCCGAGCTGCGCCACCTCGCGAGCGTGGGCGAGCCGCTCAACCCGGAGGCGGTCGTGTGGGGCGTGGAGGCCTTCGGCCGGCCGTTCCACGACAACTGGTGGCAGACCGAGACGGGCGCCATCATGATCGCCAACTACCCGAGCATGGAGGTGCGCCCGGGCTCGATGGGCCGGCCCGTGCCCGGCATCGAGGCCGGCATCGTGCAGCCGCGCGAGGACGGCGCCGTGGACGTGCTCGACGGCGCGGACGAGGTCGGCGAGCTCGCGCTTGAAGCCCGGCTGGCCCTCGATGTTCCGCGGCTACCTCAACGACGACGGCGCGCTACGGCCAAGTGCTTCCGCGACGGCTGGTACCTGTCCGGCGACCTCGCGAAGCGCGACGCCGACGGCTACTACTGGTTCGTCGGCCGCGCCGACGACGTCATCAAGGCCGCCGGCCACCTCATCAGCCCGTTCGAGGTCGAGAGCGCGCTCATGACGCACCCGGCGGTGTCGCAGGTGGGCGTGATCGGCGTGCCGGACCCGATCGCGGGCGCGGCCGTGAAGGCCTTCGTCGAGCTCAAGGCCGGGCCACGCGCCCGAGCGAGGCGCTGCGCCGCGAGCTGATGGCGCACGCGCGGCGTCTGCTCGGCGTCGCGGTCGCGCCGCGCGAGATCGCCTTCGCCGAGCAGCTGCCGCGCACGCGCAGCGGCAAGATCATGCGTCGGCTGCTGCGCGCCCGCGAGCTCGGGCTGCCCGAGGGCGATCTCTCGACGCTGGAGGTTGCGCCATGAGCGACCTGCCCGCCGGACTCACCCGCGAGCGCGGCCTGCACCTGCTCGGCGAGATGCTGCGCATCCGCCAGTTCGAGGACCGCTGCGCGGAGCTCTACGGCGCCGGGCACATCCGCGGCTTCCTGCACCTGTGCGACGGCGAGGAGGCGATCGCCGTCGGCGTCATGCAGGTGCTGGGCTCGGGCGACGCGATCGTCTCCACCTACCGCGAGCACGGCCACGCGCTCGCGCGCGGCATCGCCATGAACCCGCTGATGGCGGAGCTGTACGGCAAGCGCAGCGGCTGCAGCGGCGGGCGCGGCGGCTCGATGCACGTGTTCGACGCGGCCACGCGCTTCTACGGCGGCAACGCCATCGTGGGCGGCGGGCTGCCGCTCGCGGTGGGGCTCGCGCTCGCCGAGAAGCTGCAGGGCACGCCGCAACCTCGCCGCCTGCTTCTTCGGCGAAGGTGCGGCCGCGGAGGGCGAGTTCCACGAGTCGCATGAACCTCGCGGCGCTGTGGAAGCTGCCGGTGCTGTTCCTGTGCGAGAACAACCTCTACGCCATGGGCACGGCGCTGGCGCGCTCGGAGTCGCAGACCGACATCCAGGCCAAGGCCGCCGCCTACGGCGTGCGCGCCGCGGCGGTGGACGGCATGGACGTGTTCGCGGTCGAGGCGGCGGTGCGCAGCGCGGCGGAGCACGCGCGCGCGGGCCGTGGCCCGGTGCTGCTCGAGTTCCGCACCTACCGGCTGCGCGCGCACTCGATGTTCGACGCGCAGCTCTACCGCGACAAGGCCGAGGTCGAGGAGTGGCGCGCAGCGCGGGCCGCTCATCACGCTCACGACGCGGCTCAAGGCCGCGGGCCTGATGACCGAGGACGACTTCCAGCGCCTGCAGCACGCAGGCGGACGACGAGGTGCGTGCCGCAGCGGAGTTCGCCGCAGCGCGCCGAGTGGGAGCCGGTCGAGGACCTCGCGCGCCACGTCTACGCGGAGGTGGCGTCATGAGCGACACCGTGCGCATCACCTATCGCGAGGCCGTGAAGCAGGCGATCCGCGAGGCGCTGCACGACGATCCGCGCGTGTTCCTGATGGGCGAGGACGTCGGCAAGTACGGCGGCTGCTTCGCGGTCAGCAAGGGGCTGCTCGAGGAATTCGGCGAGGAGCGCATCCGCGACACGCCGCTCTCGGAGTCGGCGTTCGTCGGTGCCGGCATCGGCGCGGCGCTCGGCGGGATGCGGCCGATCGTCGAGATCATGACGGTCAACTTCAGCCTGCTCGCGCTCGACCAGATCGTGAACAACGCGGCGACGCTGTGCCACATGTCGGGCGGGCAGTTCCCGGTGCCGGTCGTGATCCGCATGGCGACGGGCGCGGGGCGGCAGCTCGCCGCGCAGCACTCGCACAGCCTCGAGGCCTGGTACGCGCACGTGCCCGGGCTGCGCGTGGTGGAGCCCGCGACCATCGACGACGCGCGCGGCATGCTGCGCGCCGCGCTCGCCTGTCCCGACCCGGTGATCGTGTTCGAGCCGATCTCGCTCTACAACATGGAAGGGGAACTCACGGCCGCCGCATCCGAAGTGCGACTCGACGGCGCGCGCATCCACCGCGCCGGCCGCGACGTCACGCTCGTGACCTACGGCGCGAGCCTGTGGCGCTGCGTCGCGGCGGCGGAGGAACTCGCCGCGGGCGGCATCGAGGCCGAGATCGTGGACCTGCGCAGCCTGCGTCCGCTCGACGACGCGACCATCCTCGCCTCGGTGCGCAGGACGCAAGCGCGTCGTGATCGTGGACGAAGGCTGGCGCACCGGCAGCCTCGCGGCCGAGGTCGGCCTGCGCATCGTGGAGCAGGGCTTCTACGACCTCGATGCGCCGATCGCGCGGGTGTGCACCGAGGAAGTGCCGATCCCGTATCCGAAGCATCTCGAGGAGGCGGCGCTGCCGAACGCCAAGCGCATCGTCGCCGCCGTGCGGGGGTTGTTCAGCGATGCCCAGTGAATTCAGGCTGCCCGCGCTCGGCGCGGACATGGACGAAGGCACGATCGTCGAGTGGCACGTGGTGCCCGGCAGCCGCGTGAAGCGCGGCGACGTCGTGGCGATCGTCGAGACCGACAAGGGCGCCATCGACGTCGAGATCTTCGAGGACGGCGTGGTGCGCGAGATCGTCGTGCAGCCCGGCACGCAAGGTGCCGGTCGGCACGGTGCTGGCGCTGATCGAGACCGAGGGCTCTCCGCCTGCTGCCGAGACCACGACAGCAGGCCGGGGCGAGGGTCACACTCCCGACCTCGCCCCGGCGGGAGAGGGCGCGGGCGGGGTCCACGAGGTCGACCTCGTGCCTCCGCCTGCGTCTTCCCGGCGCGCGCGATCTCACCCGCGGCCCGCAAGCGCGCCCGCGAACTCGGCGTGGACGTCGAGTCGCTGCAGGGCTCCGGGCCGGGTGGGGCGGTGACGCTGGAGGATGTCGGGAAGGCGGGGCAGGGCGGCGGAATGCGCGCGGCGATCGCCGCGGCGATGTCGCGCTCCAAGCGTGAGATCCCGCACTACTACCTCTCGACGGCCGTGGACGTCACGGCGGCCACCGAGTGGCTGGCCGCGCACAACGCATCCGCGCCGGTGACCGAGCGACTGCTGTTCGCCGCGCTGCTGGTGAAGGCCCTCGCGCTCACCTGCCGCGACACGCCGGGCTTCAGCGGCTACCACCGCGACGGACGCTACGAGGAAAGCCCGGCGGTGCACGTCGGCGTGGCGGTCGCGCTGCGCGGCGGCGGACTCGTGGCACCCGCGCTCATGGACACGGCCGACAAGCCGCTCACCCTGCTGATGGAGGAGTTCCGCGCGCTCGTGTCGCGGGCGCGGGCCGGTCGGCTGCGGGCGAGCGAGCTCGCCGCGCCCACCATCATCCTGACCAGCCTCGGCGACGCGTCGGTGGACGCCGTGTTCCCGATCATCCAGCCGCCGCAGGTCGCGATCGTGGGCGCCGGCGCGGTCGCCGCGCGTCCCTGGGTCGTGGACGGACAGGTGGTGCCGAGGCAGGTGCTGACCCTGTCGCTCGGCGCCGATCACCGCGTCACGGACGGGCGGCTCGGCGCGCAGTTCCTGGCGAAGCTCGCGCAGCGGCTCGTCGATCCCGGCTCGCTGTGAGGACATGAGATGAATCGCGAAGATCTCGCAAAGCGTATCCTCGACCTGATCACCGAAATCGCGCCCGACGTCGAGGCGTCGAGCGTCATCCCCGGCATCGACTTCCGCGACCAGTTCGACTTCGACTCCATGGACACGCTCAATTTCGCGATCGCGCTGCACCGGGAACTCGGCGTCGAGGTGCCGGAGACGGACTATTCGCGGCTCGCGAGCCTCGACAAGTGCGTCGCCTACCTCGGGCCGCGGCGTCGACGATGAATCCAGCTGTCGCGGCCGTCGGCTGCGATCTGACCGGCATGCTCGACGTTCGCAACCTGACGAAGTCCTACGGCGGCGCGAGCGGCCGGCGCGTGCTCGACGGCCTCCAGCTCACGGTGCAGCCGGGCGAGTACGTCGCGATCGTGGGCGAGTCCGGCGTCGGCAAGTCCACGCTGCTCAACCTCGTCGCCGGGCTCGACGTGCCCGACTCGGGCCAGATCCTGCTCGAGGGCCGCGACCTCGCGCAGCCTCGACGAGACGGCGCGCACCCGCGTGCGGCGGGCGCGCATGGGCTTCGTGTTCCAGGCCTTCCACCTGCTGCCGCACCTCAGCGTGGCGCGCAACGTGGGCCTGCCGCTCGCGCTCAACGGCGAGGCCGGTCCCGCGGCGGCGCAGCGCGTCGATGAACTGCTCACGGCCGTGGGCCTCGCGCACCGCGCCGGCAGCCTGCCGCGCGAGCTGTCGGGCGGCGAGATGCAGCGCGTCGCCGTGGCCCGCGCGCTCGCGCACCGGCCGGCGCTGGTGCTCGCCGACGAGCCCACCGGCAACCTCGACCCGGACAACGCCGCGGTGATCCTCGAGATCCTCCGCGCCCAGATCAAGCGCGACAACGCGGCGGGCATGCTGGTCACGCACTCGGCCACTGCCGCGGCCACCGTAGATCGCATCTACGAGCTGACGCGCACCGGGCTGCAGCTGCGCCCGCGCTGCGCCGCCGGCGGCCTGAGCGTGGACGCGCCCGCCATGACGTTCGGCGCGCGGCGGGCGCTGCTCGAGGCCGCGGCACTCGGGCCGCTCCGCCAGGCGCCGGGACGCACGATCCTCGCGATCGTCGCGATCGCGCTCGGTGTCGCGCTCGGCTTCTCCGTGTACCTGATCAACCGCGTCGCCGCGGACGAGGTGCAGCTCGCCTCGCGCAGCCTGTTCGGCATGGCCGACCTCTCGGTGCAGGCGCCGGGGCTCGGCTTCGACGAGGCGCTGTACCCGAAGCTCGCGGCCGTGCCCGGCGTCGCGGTGGCGAGCCCCATCGTCGAGGCGCAGGCGCGGCTGCCGGGTCGCGACCGGACGCTGAAGCTCGTCGGGCTCGATCCGTTCCGCGCGGCGCGGCTGCAGCCGGGACTCGCGGCGGCGGGCGCCACCGCCTCGCAGGGCAGCGGCCTGCTCGCCGAGGACTCGGTGTGGCTGAGCCCCGCGGCGGCGCAGGCCTTCGATCTCGCGGTGGGCGACGCCTTCGAGGTGCAGGTGGCGCTCGACACGGTGCAGTTGCGCGTCGCCGGGTTGCTGCCCGCGGGCGAGTACCGCCAGCCGCTCGGCATGCTCGACATCGCGACCGCGCAGTGGCGGCTCGACCGGCTCGGCCGGCTCGATCGCGTGGACCTGCGCCTCGAGCCCGGCGCCGATCCGGTCGCGGTGCAGGATGCGCTGCGCGCGCTGCTGCCGCCCGGCGTGCGCCTGACCACGCCCGGCGAGGCGAGCGACGATGCGGTGCGCCTGTCGCTCGCGTACCGCTCGAACCTCACCGCGCTCGCGCTGGTGGCGCTCTTCACCGGCGCGTTCCTCGTGTACGCCACGCAGTCGCTCGCGGTGGCGCGCCGCCGCCGCGAGATCGCGCTGCTGCACGCGATGGGCATGACGGTGCGCGAGCAGCTCGCGGCGGCGCTGCTGTCGGGCGGGCTCGTGGGCGTCGTGGGCGCGGCGCTCGGCGTGGCGCTCGGCATCGTCATCGCCCGCGCCGGTCTCGCCGCCTTCGGCGCGGACCTCGGCGCCGGCTACTTCCGCGGCGTCGCACCGCAGCTCACGGTGCATCCGGTGGAGACGCTGGCGTTCCTCGGGCTCGGTGTCGCCGCGGCGATCGTCGCCACGCTGGGTCCGGCGCGCGAGGCGGCCTCGGTGCCCGCCGCCGCCGCGCTCAAGGCGGGCGACGAGGCGCCGCTTGCGGCGCGCCGTCACGGCTGGGTGGCGCTCGCGCTCGTCGGCCGCCGCCGTCGCGGCGCTGCTGCTGCCGCCGATCGAGGGCATCGCGCTGCCGGGCTACACGGCGATCGCCTGCCTGCTGCTCGGCGCGGTGTTCTTCGCGCCCACGCTCTCGCACCTCGCGTTCGACCGCCTGCCCGCCGCGGGTCCGCCGTGGCTGCAGATCGCGAGCGCGCAGCTCAAGGGCACGGCGCGCCGCTCGACCGTGAGCATCGCGGCCGTGCTCGTGAGCTTCAGCCTGATGGTCTCGATGGCGATCATGGTGTACTCGTTCCGCATCTCGCTCGACGCGTGGATGCAGCGCATCCTGCCGGCGGACCTCTACGTGCGCGCCGGTTCGGCCGGACTCACGAGCTATCTCGACGAGGCCGCGCAGCGCGTGATCGCCGGCGTCGACGGCGTCGCGCGCGCCGACTTCGTGCGCTTCCAGGACGTCGCGTTGCCGGGTTCCGGGCTGCCGTTCACGCTGATCGCGCGGCCGATCGACGAGGCCGGCGCCGGCGCCATCCTGCCGCTGCGCCGCACCGACCCCGCGCCCGCGCCGCCGGGCACCGTGCCGGTGTGGGCCTCGGAAGCGGCGCTCGACCTGCGCGGCTACGACGTCGGCACGGTGTTCGACCTGCCGCTCGGCGGCGAGGTCGTGCGCGCCAGCGTGCGCGGACTGTGGCGCGACTACGAGCGCCCGGGTGGATCGGTGGTGCTGCCGCGCGACGTGTTCGTGCGCTACACCGGCGACACGCGCGCCACCACGGCGGCGCTGTGGCTCGAGCGCGGCGCCGAACCCGACGTGGTGGTCGAGCGCATCCAGGCCGCGCTGCAGCGCGAGGGCAGCTACCAGATCGCGGTGCCGCGCGAGATCCGCCGGATGTCGCTGCGCGTCTTCGACCGCACCTTCGCGGTGACCTACCTGCTCGAGGCGGTGGCGGTGCTGATCGGGCTGTTCGGCATCAGCGCGAGCACGAGCTCGCAGGTGCTGGCGCGGCGCGGCGAGTTCGGCATGCTGCGCCACCTCGGCGTGACGCGCGGCGAGATCGGCAGGATGCTGGCCTTCGAGGGCGCGGCGCTCGGTGCGGTGGGCGTGGTCACGGGGCTCGTGGTGGGCTTCGTGGTGAGCCTGATCCTGATCTACGTGGTGAACCGGCAGTCGTTCCACTGGACCATGGACGTGCACGTGCCGTGGGGGCTGCTCGCGGTGCTGAGCGGCGTGCTGGTTGTCGCCGCGGCGCTCACCTCGGCCGTGAGCGGCCGCCAGGCGATGGGCGACGACGTGGTGCGCGCCGTGAAGGAAGACTGGTGAAACCGGGCACGTTCGTGCGTGATCGCCGGCCGCGTGAGCGCGTCGTCACGCTCGTGCTGTTCTCCTGCTGCCTGTACGCATTCGCTCCGCTGCGCGCCGAGGTCGCCTACCCGCCGGTCGTGCCCGGCGTCGAGCTGGAGTTCCCGCGTAACGAAGGCGCGCATCCCGACTACCGCATCGAGTGGTGGTACGTGACCGGCTGGGTGCAGGACGAGGCCGGCGCGCCGCTCGGCTTCCAGGTGACGTTCTTCCGCGTGCGGCCGGGGCTCGGCGAGTCGAACCCGAGTCGCTTCGCGCCCACGCAGATCCTGTTCGGCCACGCGGCGGTCGCCGATCCGGCGCACGGCCGGCTGCGTCACGCCGAGCGCTCGGCGCGCGCCGGATTCGACCTCGCGTACGCGCGCGAGGGCCGCGTGGACCTGCGACTCGACGACTGGTCGCTGCGGCAGGATGGGGATCGCTACCGCGCGGTGGTGGCCGGCGAGGACTTCGCGCTGCGGCTCGACCTCGACCGGGTGCAGCCGCCGCTGCTGCAGGGCGAGCGCGGCTACAGCCGCAAGGGCCCGAGCCCGGACCAGGCGAGCTACTACTACAGCCTGCCGCAGCTGCGCGTGAGCGGCGAGATCGTGCTCGACGGCCGGCGGCGCGCCGTCACCGGCGAGGCGTGGTTCGACCACGAGTGGTCCAGCGACGTGATGGACGCGGAGGCCCGCGGCTGGGACTGGCTGGGCGTCAACCTCGAGGACGGCGGCGCGCTGATGGCGTTCCGCATGCGCGACGCCGCGGGCAACGCGCGCTGGGCCGCGGCGACGCTGCGCGAGCCCGACGGCAGCGTGCGCACGTTCAAGCCTGACGGAGGTCACGTGGTCTCCGACGCGGATGTGGCGCTCACCGCGCACCGGCGCCGAGTACCCCGTCGCGTGGCGCGTGCGCGTGGGCGATCGCGAGTTCGACGTCGAGCCGCTGATGGACGACGCCGAGCTCGACTCGCGCTCGAGCACCGGCACGATCTACTGGGAAGGGCCGATCCGGCTGCGCGCGCCCGACGGCGCGCCGCTCGGCCGCGGCTACCTAGAGCTCACCGGCTACGCGGGCCGCCTGAACCTCTGAGCGATCGCCTCTGCGCCCAGCGCAGCGACGGCGGGTCCGTGCCGGACGCGTCCCGACCAAGCGAGTATCGGGGAGCGACTCGAGACGCGTCCGGCGCGGATCCGCTGACCCGCCGCGACGGCGATCAGAGCTGCGCCGCAGCGAACGTATCGCAAGCCGCCGGATCGCCGGTCTCGAGCCCGCGGTTGAACCAGCGCATGCGCTGCTCGGAACTGCCGTGCGTGAATCCGTCCGGCACGACGCGGCCCTGCGTCTGCTTCTGGATGCGGTCGTCGCCGATCGCGCTCGCGGCGCGCAGACCTTCCTCGACGTCGCCCGCCTCGAGCAGCTGGCGCGAGCGCGCCGCGTTGTGGGCCCAGACGCCGGCGTAGCAGTCGGCCTGCAGCTCCATTCGCACGGACAGCGCGTTCGCGTCGGCCTGGCTCATGCCTCTTCTGCGCCGCGCGGACCTTCTCCGACGTGCCGGCGAGGTTCTGCACGTGGTGGCCGACCTCGTGCGCGATCACGTAGGCCTGCGCGAAGTCGCCCGGCGCGCCGAAGCGCTGCTCCAGGTCGCGGAAGAACGACATGTCGAGGTACACCTTCTGGTCGAGCGGGCAATAGAAGGGGCCCATCGCGGACTGGCCCGTGCCGCAGGCCGACTCGACCGCCTCGTTGAACAGCACGAGCCGCGGCTCGACGTACTGGAGGCCGTACTTGGGCAGCAGCGCGCTCCACGTTTCCTCGGTGTCGGCCAGCACGACGGCCGTCAGCTCGCGCGCCTCCGCCTCCTGCGCGTTTTCCTGGTAGGGCTGGCCGGTGTCCTGCATCTGCACCTCGGGCGCCTTGGTGGCGATGCCGAGGAACGGCAGCGGGTTGATACCGAACAGGCTCAGCACCAACAGGATCAGCACGCCGCCGACGCTGAGCCCGACGCCGGTGCGCACGGGGCGCATGCCTCGACGGTCCTCGATGTTGCTGCTCTGGCGGCGTCCGCGAATATCCATGGTTCGTTTCCTCCCTCGGGGCCGGAACTATGTCATTTCGGCCGGGCCGGGGGAATGTGTCCGCGGACTCGTCCGCTGTCCGCGACCGGACACGCGCCCGGTCCGGCGATCGTCCGACACGGCAGCGACAAGTCGTTGATTCCAGTGAGGACGAGCCTTTCGGCCGGGGTTGGCACGATCCCTGCAAGAGTTCCGTGGCGTACCCCTCCGGACCCAACCGATGCCGCTTGCTCCCATCACCCGCATCCCCGACCGTCCGGCTACCGCCGGCATGCGCGGCACCGCCGCCCAGGATCGCGAGATCGCGACCCCCACGGGCTGGCGGCACGACCGGCGGGTCTGGCTGGTCGCGGGCGGGCTGCTGCTCGTGCTCGTCCTCGTGGCGCTCGCCTCGCTGCTGAAGGCGTGGAGTTCGAGCGACGCCACGGTGTCGCGCGAGCGCGTGCGCATCGCGACGGTCACGCGCGGCGAGTTCGTGAGCGACGTGGCCGCACAGGCCACGGTGGTCGCCGCGGTCAGCCCGACGCTCTACGCGCCGGCGGCCGGTACCGTGACCTACGCGCGCAACGCGGGCGACGCGGTCCGGAAGGGCGACCTGCTCGCCACGGTCGAGAGCCCGGGCCTGCGCAACGAGTTCGAGCGCGAGCAGGCGACGCTCGAGAGCCTGCGCGTCGACCTCAAGCGCCAGGAGATCGACGTGGGCCGCAAGGTCCTGCAGGGCCAGCAGACCAGCGACATGGCGGGTGTGGCGATCCGGGCCGCCGAGCGCGAGTTCGCGCGCGCCGAGCAGGCCTGGGCGCAGAAGGTCATCAGCGAGCGGGACTTCCAGCGCGCCCGCGACGAGCTCGACGAGGCGAAGCTGACGCACAAGCACGCCGTCGCGACGCGCCGGCCTCGAGAAGGAGAGCCTCGAGTTCGAGCTGCAGACGCGCCGCCTGCAGCGCGACCGCCAGCAGCTGCTGGTCGAGGACCTCGAGCGCCGCGTCGGCGAGCTCGCGGTGAAGTCGCCGGTCGACGGCATCATCGGCAACCTCGCCGTGACGCAGAAGGCGGCGGTCCAGCAGGACGCCGCGCTGCTCACGGTCGTGGACCTCTCCGCGCTCGAGATCGAATTCCGCGTGGCCGAGACCTATGCCGGCACGATCGGGCCGGGCATGGCCTCGGAAGTGTCGTTCGGCGGCAAGACCTACCCGGGCGAGGTGAGTGCGATCTCGCCGGAAGTGCGCCAGGGCGAGGTCACGGGTCGCGTCCGCCTGCGCGAGGTGCCGGCCGGGCCTGCGCCAGAACCAGCGCGTGTCCGTGCGCATCCTGATGGACCGCCGCGACGACGTGCTGAAGGTGGAGCGCGGCGGCTTCTACGAGGCCGGTGGCGGCGCCACGGCCTACGTCGTCAAGGACGGCGTCGCCGAGCAGCGGCCGATCACCACCGGCGCCGTCAGCGTCCGGGAAGTCGAGATCACGGGCGGGCTCGCCGAAGGCGACCAGGTCGTGATCTCCGACACCGAGGATTTCAGGAACGTGCCGCGCGTGCTGCTCGCGGACTGAACGACACATTGCAAGAGGACGGACCGATGCTCGAAATGACCCAGGTGACCAAGGCCTACCGGACGGACCTGCTCGAGACGCACGCGCTGCGCGAGTTCAGCCTCACGGTCGAGAAGGGCGAGTTCGTCGCGGTGACGGGGCCCTCGGGCTCCGGCAAGACGACGTTCCTCAACGTCGCCGGCCTGCTCGAGACCTTCGACGCCGGCACCTACCGCCTCGACGGCGAGGACGTGAGCCGGCTCGACGACGACGCGCGCTCGCGGGTCCGCAACCACAAGATCGGGTTCATCTTCCAGAGCTTCAACCTGATCCCGGACCTGAACGTCTTCGACAACGTCGACGTGCCGCTGCGCTATCGCCGGCTGCCGGCCGCGGAGCGCCGCGAGCGCATCAACTCCGCGCTCGACCTCGTCGGCCTGACCTCGCGCGTCAAGCACCTGCCCTCGCAGCTCTCGGGTGGCCAGCAGCAGCGGGTGGCGATCGCGCGTGCGCTCGCGGGCGATCCCGCGCTGCTGCTCGCGGACGAGCCGACCGGCAACCTCGACTCGCTGATGGCGCGGCAGGTGATGGACCTGCTCGAGCAGATCAACGGCATGGGCGCCACGATCGTCATGGTGACCCACGATCCGGAGCTCGCCCGCCGCGCACACCGCAACGTGCAGGTCATCGACGGCCAGATCACCGACTACAAGCCGTACGAGGCGCACTCGGCGTCGGTCACGGTGCTGCATCCTCCGGCCGCCGACGCGCTGTGGCCACGGGCCTGACCATGTTTTCCTACGACCTGCGCCTCGCGCTCGACAGCCTCAAGCGCCACCCGGGCCTCTCGGCACTGATGGTGCTCGCGATCGCGCTCGGCATCGCCGTGTGCACGGTCACGTTCACGATCTACCACGCGATGGCGACGAACCCGATCCCGGAGAAGAGCGACCGGCTGCACGCGGTGACGCTCGACGCGTGGAGCGCGGAACGTCCGTACGACGACGACGAGCCGGAGAATCCGCCGCAGCTGCTGACCTACCGCGACGCCATGGCGCTGTACGGCGCAAACGTCGCCTCCCGCAGCCTCGTGATGTACAAGTCGGGCGCGCTGCTGCTGCCCGAGCGCCAGGGCGTCAAGCCGTTCAACGCGACGCTGCGCGTCACCTCGCACGAGTTCTTCCCGATGTTCGACGTGCCGTTCCAGTACGGCCAGGGCTGGGACGCAGCGGCGGACCAGGGGCCGCAGCCGCTCGTCGTGCTCAGCCACGAGACCAACGAGAAGGTGTTCGGCGGCGAGAACAGCGTCGGCCGCACCGTCAAGCTCGGCACCGTGGAGTACCGCGTCGTCGGCGTGCTCGAGCCGTGGGCGCCGAGCCCGAAGTTCTTCGACCTGAACAACGGCTCGTTCGAGGATCCGGAGGACGCCTACATTCCCTACGGCTGGGGGCGCTCGCTCGAACTGCCCGTCTACGGCAACACCAACTGCTGGAAGGCCGAGTCCGGCGAGACCTACCAGGACTTCCTGAACTCGGAGTGCGTCTGGTTGCAGTTCTGGGTCGAGCTGCCGACCGCGGCCGACCGCGATCGCTACCAGGCCTACCTCGACAACTACGCCCGCACCCAGAAGGCCGCGGGCCGCATGGAGCGGCCGCTCAACAATCGCCTCTACGACGTCGAGCAGTGGCTGGATCGAAACAAGGTCGTGAAGCGCGACAATCGCGTGCTGATCGGCATCGCGCTGCTGTTCCTCGGCGTCTGCCTGGTCAACGTCGTCGGCCTGCTGCTCGCGAAGTTCCTGAACGCGGCGCCGCTCACGGGCCTGCGCCGCGCGCTCGGCGCCAGCCGTCGCGACATCGTCCGCCAGCACATGACCGAGGTGATGCTGATCGGCCTCGCGGGCGGCGTGCTCGGGCTGTTGCTCGCGCTCGGCGGACTCGCCGGCATCCGTGCGCTCTACGGCTCGGACTTCGACCGCGGCGCGTACGAGCGGCTCACCGAGATCGATCCGCTCGTCGTGCTCGTGACGCTCGGGCTGTCGCTGCTCGCGGGCGCCGTGGCCGGGCTGTATCCCTCCTGGCGCATCGGCCGGACGGCACCGGCCGTCTACCTCAAGACGCAGTAGCTCCAAGGACACGCACATGGACATCAAGCCCATCCTGAGTTCGCTGCGCCGCAGCCCGACGGGCGCCATCCTGGTGGCGCTGCAGATCGCGCTCGCGCTCGCCATCACGGTGAACTCGCTCTACATCGTCAAACAGCGCCTCGACCTGATCGGCCGCGACCCGGGCATGGACGTGCCGAACATCTTCTTCGTCGGGTGGGTGCCCTCGGGTGAGCGCTTCCAGGGCGAGGCCACGATGCGCGAGGACCTGCAGGTGCTGCGCGGACTGCCCGGCGTCGAGGCCGCGACGACCATCAACGCGATACCGTTGTCGGGCGGCGGCTCGGCCACGTCGATGTACACGGAGCCCGCCGAGAAGGGTCGTCGCGGCGACATCAACTTCTTCCAGGTGGACGAGCACGGCCTCGACACCCTCGGTGCACGGCTCGCCGAGGGCCGGAACTTCGACGCGTCGGTGGTGCGGAAGTTCGAGCGCAACAGCTCCGAGTCGCCGACCGAGATGATGATCACGAAGGAGGTTGCGGCGGAGCTGTTCCCGGGCGAGTCCGCGGTCGGCAAGACGCTCTACACGTCGCTGAGTGACCCGGTCACCGTGATCGGCATCATCGACCACATGCACGGGTCGTGGCCGAGCTGGGAAAACGTCGGCGACGTCGCACTGTTCCCGGTCATTGCCGACGAGCAGCAAGCCCGCTACATGGTCCGTGCCGAGCCGGGCCGGCGGGATGAAGTGATGCGGGCCGCAGAGGAGGCCCTCGGCAAGATCGACAACGGCCGCGTGATCCTCCGCGTGCGCTCGCTCGAGTACGTCGCGGCCTCGACCTACGCCGGCGACCGGGCCATGGCGGTGTACCTCGGCGTCGTGGTGGCGCTGCTGCTCGGGATTGCCGCGCTCGGCATCTTCGGCCTCGCGGCGTTCAACGTCAGCACGCGCACGAAGCAGATCGGCACGCGACGCGCCGTCGGCGCGCGGCGCACCGACATCCTGCGTTACTTCCTGGCCGAAAACTGGCTGATCACCAGCGCCGGGGTCGTGACGGGCTGCGTGCTCGCGCTGCTGCTCGGCTACTGGCTCAGCACGACGTTCGAACTCCCGCGCCTGAACCTCTATTATCTGGTCGGCGGGGTCGTGGTGCTCTGGATCGTCAGCCTGGCCGCGGCGCTGCGGCCCGCGCGCCGCGCGTCGATGGTCTCACCGGCGATCGCGACCCGCACGGTCTGAGGTCACGCAGGGGCAGGTCGCAGGCGACGGATGCAAGGACGAACGCTACTCGTCATCGACGACAACGACGCCGTGCGCACGGCACTCGACGTGCTGCTCACGCTGGAGGGCGCCCGCGTCGAGTGCGTCGCCACGGCCGGGGAAGGGCTCGAGCGCGTCGCGCGCGGCGGCATCGACCTCGTGATCCAGGACATGAACTTCCAGCGCGAGGCCACCTCGGGCGAGGAGGGCATCGCGCTGTTCCGGTCGATCCGTGCGGTCCAGCCGGACCTGCCGGTGGTGCTGCTCACCGCGTGGACGCACCTCGAGACGGCGGTCGAG
The DNA here is from genome assembly GCA_963754125.1 of uncultured Gammaproteobacteria bacterium. Taxonomy (GTDB): domain Bacteria; phylum Pseudomonadota; class Gammaproteobacteria; order Steroidobacterales; family Steroidobacteraceae; genus RPQJ01. The sequence goes on along the minus strand of CAVWEX010000001.1, from coordinate 817,118 downwards.
CTCGTCAAGGCGGGTGCGGCCGACTACCTCGCGAAGCCCTGGGACAACGCGCGACTGGTGACGACGGTCCGCAACCTGCTGCAGCTGCGGGCCGCACTCGCCGCCGAAGGAGAGCGCCTCGCCCGGGTCGACCGGTCGCACGCGGAACTCGCCGCGCGATTCGACCTGCGCGGCATCGTCTATCGCAGCGCGTCGATGCACGCGGTGGTGCAGATGGCCACCCAGGTCGCGCGGGCCGACGTGCCGGTGCTGATCACCGGGCCGAACGGCGTCGGCAAGGAGATCCTCGCCGAGATCATCCAGGCGAATTCCGCGGCGAAGGCGGGCCCGTTCGTGCGCGTCAACGCGGGCGCGCTGCCGTCGGAGCTGCTCGAGAGCGAGCTGTTCGGCGCGGAGGCGGGCGCCTACACCGGCGCGAAGGCCCGCGAGGGCCGCTTCGAGGCCGCCGACGGGGGCACGCTGTTCCTCGACGAGATCGGCAACCTCTCGACGGCCGGGCAGGCGAAGCTGCTGCGCGTGCTGCAGACCGGCGAGTTCGAGCGCCTGGGCTCGAGCCAGACGCGGCGGGTGCGCGTGCGCATCCTCTCGGCGACCAACGCGTCGCTGGCGGAGGCGATCCGGCTGGGCCGGTTCCGCGAGGACCTCTACTACCGGCTGAACGTGATCGAGCTGCAGGTGCCGCCGCTCGCGGAGCGGCGCGAGGACGTGCTGCCCCTCGCCCGACACTTCCTCGAGCCGGGCTACGAGCTCGACCCGGACGCGGAACGCGCGCTGCTGCGCCACGACTGGCCCGGCAACGTGCGCGAGCTGCGCAACAGCATCCGCCGCGCCTGCCTGCTCGCGGCGTCCCACCGCATCGCCGCCGCAGGACCTCGTGCTGCCGTCGGGCGGCGACGGTGGCGCGGGCGATGCGGCCGCGCCGGCGCGGGAGCCCGACCGTGGCGAGATCGAGGCCGCGCTGTCGCGCCACGAAGGCGTGGTCGCCAAGGCGGCGCGGGACCTCGGGCTGTCCCGCCAGTCCCTGTACCGGCGCATGGAGAAGCTCGGCATCGCTGCCAGCCCGACGGACGGGCGCTGAGGCATGCGCCCGCGCACCTTGACGATCCTGCTGTCGACGCTCGGCGCGGTGACGCTCGGCGCGCTCGCGCTGGCCGACCTGTCGTGGACGGCGCGGCTGCATTGCGATGGCCTTCACCTTGACGGCCTACGGTGCGCTCACGGTCGCGCTGCGCCGGCCGCTGCGACGCCAGGAGCTGCTGCTCGACGCGCTCGCGGACGGCCTGACCAGCCTGCACGACAGCGACTACAGCATGAGCATCGGCGAGCAGCGTGGACGACGTCCGGTTGCGACGGCTGGTCGCCGCCTACAACGGGCTGGGCACGCGCCTGCGGGCGCAGCGCCAGGATCTCTACCAGCGCGAGCTGCTGCTCGACACGGTGATCCAGGCCTCGCCGCTGGCGCTGCTGCTGACCAACGCGAACGGCACGATCCTGTACGCGAACCTCGCGGCGCGGCAGCTGCTCGGCGCCGGGCGCAAGCTCGAGGGGCTCGCGCTCGGCGGGCTCCTCGACGCGCTGCCGCCGCCGATGCGCGAGGCGCTCGAGGGCGAGCACGACCGGCTCTTCACCGCGCCGCTCGGCGGCGAAGTGCAGGTGTTCCACGTCTCGCACCGCGCGTTCCTGCTGAACGGCCAGCCGCATCGCCTGCGCCTGCTCAAGCAGCTGACGCGCGAGATGAACGCGCAGGAAGTGGCGGTCTGGAAGAAGGTGATCCGCGTGATCGCCCACGAGATCAACAACTCGGTGGCGCCGATCGCTTCCCTCGCCCAGTCGGGGCAGCGCCTCGCCGAGCACCCGGAGCCGGCGCAGCTGCGCCGGGTGTTCGCCGCGATCGACGAGCGGATGTCGCACCTGTCCCAGTTCGTGGACGGCTATTCCCGCTTCGCCAAGCTGCCGCGGCCGCGCCCGACGGCCGTGGACTGGCGCCGCTTCCTCGGCTCGCTGCAGGCGGTGAGCGCGTTCGCGGTGGAGGGCGACGCTGCCCGCGGGCACGGGCTGGTTCGACGAGTCGCAGGTCGAGCAGGTCATGATCAACCTGCTGAAGAATGCCGCCGAGGCCGGATCGCCGCCCGGGCAGGCGCAGGTCCGCGTCCGTCCGAGCCGGGGAGGCTGGAGCGTCGAGGTGTGCGACCGGGGCTCGGGCATGAGTCCCGAGGTGCTGGCGAACGCGCTGCTGCCCTTCTACTCGACCAAGACCTCGGGCAGCGGGCTCGGACTCACGCTGTGCCGCGAGATCGTCGAGGCGCACGGCGGCACGCTCGAAGCGGGGAACCGCGCCGACGGCGCCGGGGCCGTCGTCCGGTTCTGGCTGCCGCCGGCGCCCGGGCTGCCTGACTCCGGGCTGCCCGACTAGAGATTGCGCGGATCGCTGGCGGCGGACTCGATCCAGACCCCGCGGCTGCACTGCAGCAGCTGCGAGCCGCTCACCACGTACGTGCCGTCCGGGTACTCGCGTGCCGTTGAACCAGCACACCGCCTCGCCGGGGACCTGCTGGCGGATGACGTCGGTGTCCTCGTCTTCCTCGTCCGCCACCGGCGAATTCCTGAGCTCGGGATCCTGCGCGCCGACGTGGGTGATGGAGGGGTGATGCTTCATGGCAATGCTCCCGTCTGCGGAAGGTTCGGACATGGGCCGGTGACCGACCCCTGGTTTCACATCTCCGGCGATTCGGCCGGCAGCGATTTCTCCTTCTCCGGGACCTCGGTCATCGTGGCCTCGGTGAGCAGCAGCACGCTCGCCACCGACACGGCGTTCTCGAGCGCGACGCGCACCACCTTGGTCGGGTCGACGATGCCGGCCTCGAAGAGATCCACGTACTCGCCGCGGGCCGCGTCGAAGCCCTGGGCGCCGGTCGACTCCATCATCCGGTGCACGACCACGCCGCCGTCCACCGAGGAGTTCTCGGCGATCTGCCGCGCCGGCGACTCGAGCGCGCGCCGCAGGCACTGCACGCCGGTGCGCTCGTCGCCCTCGCTGGCGAGCTCGACCTTCCTGACGGCTTCCACGCAGCGCAGCAGCGCGAGCCCGCCGCCCGGCACGATGCCTTCGGCGACCGCCGCCTTGGTGGAGCTGATCGCGTCGTCGAGCGCGTCCTTCTTCGACTTCATCTCGGACTCGGACGGCGCGCCGACGCGGATCACCGCCACGCCGCCCGCGAGCTTGGCGAGCCGCTCCTCGAGCTTCTCCTTGTCGTAGTCGCTCGTGGCCTTCTCGATCTCGCGGCGGATCTGCGCCATGCGCCCGTCGATGGCCTTGCGGTCGCCGGCGCCGCCGATGATCGTGGTGTTGTCCTTGTCCGCGACCACGCGCTTGGCGCGGCCGAGCTGCGCGAGCTGCACGTCCTCGAGCTTGACGCCGAGCTCCTCCGAGACCACCTGGCCGCCGATCAGCACCGCCATGTCGGCGAGCATGGCCTTGCGGCGGTCGCCGAAGCCCGGGGCCTTGACGGCGACGCTCTTCAGCACGCCGCGGATCTGGTTCACGATCAGCGTGGCGAGCGCCTCGCCCTCGAAGTCGTCGGCGACGAACAGGATCGGGCGGCCCGACTTCGCGACCTGCTCGAGCAGCGGGATCAGGTCCTTGAGCAGGTTCACCTTGCGGTCGGTGAGCAGCACGTACGGGTCCTCGAGCACCGCCTCCATCTTCTCGGGGTCGGTGATGAAGTAGGGCGAGGTGTAGCCGCGGTCGAACTGCATGCCCTCGACCACCTCGAGCACGGTCTCGGTGGTCTTCGATTCCTCGACCGTGATGACGCCTTCGCCGCCGACCTTCTCCATGGCGTCGGCCACCAGCTCGCCGATCGCCGGGTCGTTGTGCGCGGAGATGGTGGCGACCTGCGCCTTCTCGCGTGCGCGCGCTCACCGGGCGCGACATCTCCTTCAGCGCCGCGACCGCCGCCACGAGGCCCGTGTCGAGGCCGCGCTTCAGGTCGATGGCGCTGGCGCCGGCCGTCACGTTGCGCACGCCGTCGGCGAAGATCGCATGCGCGAGGATCGTCGCGGTGCTGGTGCCGTCGCCGACGACGTCGCCGGTGCGCTCGGCGGCCTGGCGCAGCATCTGCGCGCCGAGGTTCTGCTCGGCGTCCTCGAGGTCGAACTCCTTGGCGATGGTGACGCCGTCGTTGCAGACGATCGGCGCGCCCCACTTCTTCTGGATCAGCACCGACTTGGAGCGCGGGCCCAAGGTGATGCGCACGGCCTCGGCGAGCTGCGTGGCGCCGCGCAGGATCTTCTCCCGCGCCGCGGAGCGGAACAGGACCTGTTTGTGCGTCATGGCGTGCCTCCGGAATGGCTCCCGATGGCTCGATTGTTCGCCTTCCGCAGAACCGCCGGAATACGCAGATGAGGCAGCACGGGGAGGGCTGGTCGTACAATCGGCGCATGCACGACTGGAGCTTCGACTTCCTGCGCCGCCAGATCGTCGGCATCGACTCGGCATTCGACACGCCGTTCGGCCGCCGGCTCATGGTCTATTGCGACTACACGGCCTCGGGGCGCTGCCTGATCTTCGTCGAGCGCTACCTGCAGACCCTGCAGCGCGGCTACGCGAACACGCACACCGAGGACGACGTCACCGGCCGCAGCATGAGCCGCCTGCTGCACGAGGCCGAGGCGATGGTGAAGCGTGCGGTGAACGCCGGCCCGCAAGGCCGCATCGTCGCCTGCGGCACCGGCGCCACGGGCGCGATCGACAAGCTGCAGCAGATCCTGGGCGTGGCGCTGCCACCCGCGACGCGGCGGGTGCTCGGCGACGAGCTCAAGCAGTTCCTCGGCAACGAGCAGTTCGAGGCGTTCCGCGCCTTCCAGCAGGCGCACCAGCCGGTGGTGTTCGTGGGCCCCTACGAGCACCACTCGAACGAGGTGACGTGGCGGCAGGGACTCGCCACCGTGGTCGAGGTGAACCTCGCGCCGGACGGCGGCGTCGACCTCGAGCATCTCGAGTCGCTGCTGAAGGAGCCCGAGTACCAGGGCCGCCTGCGCATCGGCTCGTTCTCGGCCGCCTCGAACGTCACGGGCATGCGCTCGCCGGTGCCCGAAATCGCGCGGCTGCTGCACCGCCACGATGCGTACGCCTGCTTCGACTACGCCGCGAGCGCACCGTACGCCGAGATCGACATGAACCCGCCGCGCGACCCCGACGGCGGCGACGCCTCGATCGACGCGGTGTTCCTCTCGCCGCACAAGTTCCTCGGCGGCCCGGGCTCGAGCGGCGTGCTGGTGTTCAACGAACGCCTGTACGCGCGCGAGCTGCCGCCGAGCGTCGCGGGCGGCGGCACGGTGGACTACGTGAGCCCCGTGGACCAGGACTTCATCGTCGACATCGAGTCGCGCGAGCGGGCCGGCACGCCAGGCGTGCTGCAGACCTTCAAGGCGGCGCTGGCGCTCGAACTGAAGCGCTGCATCGGCCCGGCGCGCATCGAGGCGCGCGAGCACGAGCTGCTCGCGCGGGCGCTGCGCCGCTGGAGCGCCCATCCGCGCATCGAGGTGCTGGGCAATCCGGATCCCGCACGGCGCATCGGCATCGTGTCGTTCAACCTCGCCGACCCGCGCGGCCGCTACCTGCACCCGAAGTTCGTCACGGTGCTGCTGAACGACCTGTTCGGCATCCAGTCGCGCGCGGGCTGTTCCTGCGCGGGCCCGTACGGCCACCGGCTGCTCGGCATCGACGCGCCCACCTCCGAGCTGTATCGCGACTGGGTGCGCAAGGGCTTCCAGGGCATCAAGCCCGGCTGGTGCCGCGTCGGGTTCCACTACACGATGGACGACGTCGAGGCCGGGTTCGTGACGGACGCGGTGGAGTTCGTCGCCGAGCACGGGCACCGCTTCCTGCGCCTGTACGCGTTCGACGCCGGGACGGGCGCCTGGAGCCACCGCGAGTACCGCGAGACGCACTCGGCGTTCTCGCTCGAGGCCGCGCTCGAGGCGGGTGGCTGCGACGAGACGGCACTGCCGGTGGAGCGTCGTGGCGAGCTGTACGCGGAGTGTCTCGCGCAGGCCCGGGCCTGGGCCGAGCGTCTCGGCGAGCCCGGTGGCGGGCCGGACGCGGCGAGCACGGAACGGTTCGGCGACCTGCAGTTCTTCAACGTCGGCTGAGCGGGACCTGGGCTTCCTCGTCTGATCGATAAGCCCGTATTGAACGCGCGCCCGACTGTCATAAGCTTGGACGAAGTCTAAGCCAGTCCGGACTTCCCGCTGCCCAGCACGCGGGGCGCCAGGACCCCAGCCCTCCGGAGGTCTCACCGCCATGAAACGTCGCCACACATCACTCTGGGTGCTGCTGGCGGGTGCCGGACTCCCGGTCGCACTCGCCCTCGCAGCGCCGCTCGGCCTGCCGCCGGTCCCCGTGCCGGCCAGCAACCCGATGACGCCCGAGAAAATCGCGCTCGGCAGCACGCTCTTCAACGACAAGCGCTTCAGCTCCACCGGCGAGGTGAGCTGCGCCACCTGTCACGACGCGGCCAAGGCCTTCACCGACAGCCCGCTCAAGACCTCCGAGGGCATCAACAAGCTCACCGGCACGCGCAATGCGCCGACGGTGGTGAATGCCGCGTACTTCGCGAGCCAGTTCTGGGACGGCCGCTCGGCCGACCTCGAGGACCAGTCGCAGCACCCGTTCGTGAACCCGGTGGAGATGGGTCTCAAGGACCACGAGCCGATCCTCAAGATCGTGCGGACCGACCCGGCCTACGGCGACATGTTCCGCAAGGCGTTCGGCATCGAGCCCGCCGCGATCAAGATGGACCACGTGAAGATGGCGATCGCCAGCTTCGAGCGCACGCTGGTCGCCGGCGACTCGCCGTTCGACCGCTGGTACTTCGGCGGCGACAAGACCGCGATGAGCGAGGCCGCCGTGCGCGGCTTCAAGGTGTTCCTCGAGGACGGCCGCTGCGTGTCCTGCCACACCATCGAGCAGGACCACGCGCTGTTCACGGACCAGCGCTTCCACAACATCGGCGTCGGCATCAACCGCATCCAGGACAAGGTGCCCGAGATCGCGCCGAAGTTCCTCGAGGCGAAGGCCAAGGGCATGGACGTCGACAAGGCCGTGCTCACCGATCCGAATTCGTCCGAACTGGGACGCTTCGCGGTCACCGACGGCCTCGACGAACTGGGCTCGTTCAAGACCCCGACGCTGCGCAACGTCGCCGTCACCGGGCCGTTCATGCACGACGGCAGCATCAAGACGCTGCGCGACGTGGTCGTGCACTACAACAACGGCGGCGTCACCACCAAGGGCGAGCGGGTGAACGACTTCCTGAGCGGCGGCATCCGCGAGCTCAACCTCGATGAGCAGCAGATCTCCGACCTCGTCGCCTTCATGGAGGCGCTGACGAGTCCGCAGCACGTCGCCGTCGCAGGAGTCACGCCATGAGCAGCAACTACTCCCGTCGCAGCTTCCTCAAGACCGCGGGCTCGGTCGCGGCCGTCAGCGCGCTGCCCGTGAGCCTCGTGGAGATCGCCTTCGCGAAGCCGCAGGACAACTTCACGTTCGCCTACATCTCCGACGCGCACATCCAGCACATCCGTGCGAACAAGTTCGTCACCAACTGGGATCGCGGCCTGATCCGCGCGGTGGCCGAGACGAACCTGATGACGCCGAAGCCCGACTTCGTGATGTTCGGCGGCGACCTCGCGCAGCTCGGCACCAAGCCCGAGCTCGACCACGGCGCCGGGATGCTCGCGAAGCTCAACGCGCCGCTCAAGGTCGTCATGGGCGAGCACGACTACTACCTCGACCTCGGCGAGTACTGGTCGAAGCTCTTCGGCCCGCAGTACTACAGCTTCGACCACAAGGGCGTGCACTTCGTGGTGCTGAACAGCATCCTCACGCACGACGAGTGGACCTTCAACCGCTGGCCGACGGCCGAGCAGCGCATGAACGAGATGGCCGGCCTCGACAACCCGAACGGCTCGCCGTTCATGGTGGGCGAGAAGCAGCGCGACTGGCTGGCCAAGGACCTCGCCAAGATCGCGAAGGACACGCCGGTCGTGGTGTTCTCGCACTCGCCGATCCAGAAGATCTACAAGGGCTGGAACTTCTGGACCGACGACGCCGAGCAGGTGCAGGCGCTGCTCAAGCCGTTCGACAAGGTGAACGTGATCTACGGGCACGTGCACCAGATCCAGTACAACCAGATCGGCAACATCGCGTTCAACTCCGTGATGGCGACCGCCTGGCCGTGGCCGTACCCGTCGACGTACGCACAGGCTGAGAGCCATCTGCCGAAGCTCACCATCCCGATGAACCGCGCCGATCCGTTCTTCGAGCGCGACGCCACGGGCTGGCAGATGGTCAACGTCAACACCGGACGCGTGGACCTGGCGTTCAACCTCTACAACAACCGCACGCGCACGGTGGCGTTCGATCACAAGCGGGGGCACCCGGCCGACACCACGCTCCAGGACGTGGCGCTGGAACCGAACCGGGCGCACTACTGAATCGCCTCACCGACTGGAGAGACCATGAAAACGAAGTTCATTCGACATTGCCTCGCCGCGGCGGTGGGCGCAGCGATTGCGCTCGGCTCAGCCGGTGCCCGGGCGGACGAGTTCACCAAGCAGGACATGGAGCGCTGGGAGGCGCAGTTCATGCAGGTGGTGCAGAAGGGCCGCGAGCTGTGGACCAGCCCGACCCTCGGCAAGAACGGCGTGGCGTGCGCGCAGTGCCACCCCAATGCCGCGAACTCGCACCCGGAGACCTATCCGAAGTTCCAGAAGCAGATCGGCAAGGTGATCACGCTGCCCGAGATGATCAACTGGTGCATCCGCAACCCGCTCGAGGGCGTGCCGCTCGCGGTGGACAGCCCGGAGATGACCGCGCTGGTGGCGTACGCGACGTACGAGCGGCGCGGCGTGAAGCTGGAGCCGGGGAAGCACTGAGCTCTTCCCTCCCTCTCCCGCGAAAGCGGGAGAGGGCCGGGGAGAGGGCTCTGACTCTCGTTAGCCCCCCGCCAGCAACTTGAATCCCGTCAGCTTCGCGGCCTTGCGGTCGAAGGTGACGGTGTGAGTGCAGCCGGCGGTTACGTTCGCTCGCATCAGCAGGCAATCGGCAAAGTCAGCCGTTCCGTTGCGATAGTCCTTGATCGCCGCGGTGACGTCGTTCGGTGACTCGACGTCGAGCTGGGTGGTCTCGAGAAGCTGTTCGACTGCCGAAGCGATGCTGTCTCGCGTGAACCCGTACGCCTTGGCGAGTGTCCAGACCAACTCGACCAGGACGATGTGACAGACGTAGCCGGGTTCTTCCGCGCTGCAGTTGTCGCGAAGAAAGTCACGAGCGGCCACCGCTTGCTTCGTGTCGTCAGCGACGAAGAGTCGAAGCAGGAGGTTGGTATCAATCCCGATCATGGCCGAGCACGTGGCGGGTGACAGCGGTCTGCACCGTGTCGTCCATTTCCTCGATCGACAGCCTGCGCTTAGGCTTCGGCAGGATGCCGAGCAGTTCGGAGACGTCGCGCTTCGCCGGCAGCAACCGCACCCGTCCGTCGTCTTCGACGATGAAGCGGACGCGGTCGCCCTGCTTCAGCCCAAGCTTCAGGCGAATCTCCTTCGGCAGAGTGATTTGTCCCTTGCTGGTCAACTTTGCTTCGCTCATCGTGCCTTACCGAATGCTGGATTCCTTACTTCAGTGTAAGGCAACCAGCGGCAGGGCACTCGATGCGGTGCAGTGTTCATTGCACGCAGGGTGGCCCGCACGCGGCTAATTGCGCGAATTCATTGAGAATTGGGTCATGCCGACCGCCGCGGCGTCCTTGACGGAGTTCGGGGCCTCGGGTCTAATTCCCGCCCTTCCAATGGCCCCGCCGTCCGGCCGGGCATGCCTACCGTGGCCAGGTAGCTCAGTTGGTAGAGCAGCGGACTGAAAATCCGCGTGTCGATGGTTCGATTCCGTCCCTGGCCACCATTTCCAACTCGATGATTCGCAACGGGTTCCGGGCATCACCCGCGGACTATCCGGGGCCATTGATGGCTGACCCGCGGACTATCGGGAAGTGGGTCGGTGGGTCGAGTCCGGGGCGGGGCGGGGGCCTGGGAATCTGGAATCTGGGGACCGTGACCGGCAACGGATGAACCGGCCTCGCCCGGCGGCCCCGGTGTCCAGTTCGACATGGGCTCGGTCGGGCAGCCGGTGCGAACCGCCGCCGAAAACTCGTCAGCCTCCGCGCCTTCAACGTAGCGCCGAGCCGTAGCGTTCGCGGTCGCCAGGCGATTGTTGGGCAGGTTCATCTACGCTACTCTGCTCAATACTGATGCAACGTGACGGACATGAGAACCACGATCGCCATCGACGATGAGCTGTTCCGCAAGGCGATTGAGCGTTGCGGATCCCGGCATCGACGAAGCTCAGATCCGCGAGGCCATGCGCGTGTCTTGCGGATCAGTCAGAAAGCGACGGCAGCGCTAGGTGGCGCGGCGCCGCACATGCAGAGACATCCCGCGTCGTCGGGCGACGTCGCACCGCGTCGATGATGCGCCGGACTGGTACGAAACACGTTACCATATGCCAATGAAAATCCGGGTGGAAGAATACATTCGTCCGGATGGGTCGAGTCCATACAGAGACTGGTTTGACGGTCTCGACGCGCAGGCAGCGGCGAAAGTCACGACCGCGAAGCTGCGCATGGAACTCGGCAATACTTCGAATGTGAAGTGGTTTGCGGGCATCGGCGAATACGTCATCGACTGGGGTCCGGGTTATCGGATCTACCTGGCGAAAGACGGCGAATCGCTGATCGTGTTGTTTGGCGGTGGCACCAAGCGCCGTCAGCAGGCGGACATCGAACGGGCCAAGGCGTTGCACGCCGAGTACAAGAAACGAAAGAGGTAAGGACCATGGCGCTTACTCGCGATTTCAAGAAAACCGTCGTCGCTCGAGTCGAGCGCGACCCCGCGTTTGCCAAGGCGCTCCTGGATGAGGCGGCAACGCTATTCCTGAGTGGCGAGCCTGAGACTGCGCGTCTCATTCTGCGCGATCTTGTGAATGCAACCTTGGGGTTCGAACAGCTGGCCAAGCTCACGGATATGCCCAGCAAGAGCCTTCATCGAATGCTTTCGCCCAAGGGCAATCCGAGCATGGACAACCTCGCCGCCATCTTCGGCGCCCTAAGGAAGCGTCTCAAAGTGGGCATCAAGGCTCATACGGTCGATTTGCGGAAAGTGGCGTAGCGCGACCGTGGCGCTCTCGGAGTTTGAGCTGGCGCGAGTACAGCGGGCCATGGATGCCTTGATGAAGCAGCGCCGGCCTCCGCCGGATGTTCGTCAGAAGCTGGATCTCGGCTTCCGCGTCACTGGGCAAAGCGTTGAGATTTTTGAGATCCGACCGGCCTGGCGCGGACCGGCCGATGAGAAACACGAATCGGCCGTGGCGAAGGCAACCTTCGTGAGGACGCGCGGCGTCTGGCGAGTGTTCTGGCAACGTCGCGATCTGAAGTGGCACGGCTATGAACCCAGACCGGAGGTGAATTCGATCGATGAGTTCGCTTCACTGGTGGCGGAAGATGCGCATGCCTGCTTCTTCGGGTGAGCGGAAGAATCCTGCGGTCGAGCACCGCCGTTCACCCGACAGGACTGAGCGGCCACGGTTCGGTCCTCGTTCGGTCGCGATGCGCCGATGCCCTTGCGCTTCTTGAGCTTGCTGCGCGGCTCGGTCAGCTCCGGCCCCAGGACTGCCTCACCCGGCAGTGCGCTTCTCCGGCGCTTCAGCAGCCGACGGGTATCGGCCGCGAGCGCACGCAGCCACGTTATAGGCCTGGCGTACCTGGAACGTGATCAAGTCGGTGATGTCCCGCTCGTACGCGAGAAAGTCCTGCTTGAGGGCAGAGAGAACCGTCCTCCCCGGAATCTACATCCAAAGCGGCACTGGCAGCACCTCCACGCGAATACTCGCACTCGGATGTGCGGCGTAGACTCGGCGTAGTCGAAACAGGTGCAACCGCCCCTGCGGCCGCCCGGAGTCCCTGAATCATGCTGCTCTTCAACCCCTCCGCCTACGACGCTGCTCATTACGACGAGCCGACTCGCGACGCACTGCTGGCCGTGCGCCGCTTTTTCGAGGCCAAGGGTCACGCAGCCCTGAAGGCGGAAAGCCACGACGCGACCTGGTATGAGGATTTCCTGGCGATGATCGCCCGCGAAGGCATCTTTGCCCGGTTCGGCACGCCGGCCGAGGTCGGAACGTTGACCGGCGGAACCGACGCGACGACTGCCCGCTGGGACACCGCACGCAACAACGACCTGAGCGAGCTGCTTGCCTGGTATTCGCTCGAGCACTGGTACGCGTGGCAGGTCACCGTGCTGGGCCTGGGGCCGGTCTGGACGAGCGGGAATGCCGAGGCCAAGCGCCTGGTCGGCCAGTTGCTCGCGCAGGGCGGAGTGTTCGCGTTCGGACTCTCGGAGCGCGAACACGGGGCCGACATCTACTCCACCGACATGGTGCTGACCCAGGACGGCACCGGCTGGCGCGCCAGCGGCGAGAAGTACTACATCGGCAATGGGAACTGCGCCGCCCGCGTGTCGGTGTTCGGTCGCGTGCAGCGCCCGGACGGGACCGTCGGCCAATCCTGCCGATGATTACCTGTTCTTCCTGGCCGACCCGAAGCATCCCGGATACACGCTCGTGCAGAATGTCGTGCACGGCCAGATGTATGTGTCGGAATTCCGGCTCTCGGATTACCCCGTGACCCCGGCCGACGTGCTGCACACCGGCAAGGCCGCGTGGGATGCGGCGCTCGCCACCGTGAATGTCGGCAAGGTGCAGCTCGCCTGGGCCAGCATCGGCATCGCCGAGCACGCATTCGTCGAGGCGATCGGGCACGCCCACCGCAGGGTGCTCTACGGCACGCGCGTCACCGATTTTCCGCACGTGCGGCGACTGCTGGCGGACGCCTACATCCGACTGGTCGCGATGAAGCTCTACAGCGCGCGGTGCTCGGATTACGAGCGCAGCGCCTCAGCCGACGACCGCCGCTTCCTGCTCTACAACCCGATCGCCAAGATGAAGGTCACCAGCGAGGGTGAACGGGTCGTCGATCTGCTCTGGGAAGTGATCGCAGCGAAAGGATTCGAGAAGGACACGTACTTCGAGCAGGCGACACGCCACATCCGCACGCTGCCGAAATTGGAGGGGACCGTCCACGTCAATCTCGCGCTGGTGCTGAAGTTCCTGCCGGCCTTTGCTGCGGCGGGGGCCGGACAGGGCGTGAAGTACGCACCGGTGCCGGTGCGGCTCGACCCCGCCGACGACACCTTCCTGTTCGCACAGGGGCCGGCGAGCGGCCTGTCGCGCATCGGCTTCCCGGACTGGAGAGGTGCCTTTGCGCGATTCTCGCACCTGCCGAACGTCGCGACCTTCATCAGCCAGGTGCAGGCCTTCGGACAACTGATGGCCACGGCTGCGCCGCGCGGGGAGCAGGCCAAGGACCTCGATTTCCTGCTCAACATCGGGCAGATCTTCACCCAGATCGTCTACGCGCAACTGGCCGCGGAAGCCGCGGCGCTCGCAATCGACGGCGCACCGGGCGGGACACGCGCCGGAACCACCGCCGCCTGCGCAGGTCTCGACGAGAACCATGTCGACCGGATGTTCGGCGTGTTCGTGCAGGACCTGAGCGAGTACGCGGTTGCAGTGCACGGGCAGGCGTCGGCCACCCAGGAGCAACAGGCCGGCGCCATGGCGCTCATCCGTCGTGCGGCGGCTGATCCGGCGGCGGCGGCCACGTTGCACGCCGAAGTTGTTTCTTACGCGTGTTGAGCGGCTGCTGCGACGTCACGCGCAGCCATGCCGGATGACTCGCGAAGGGCCCTACCTCACGTCGGATTTTTTCTAGGCCGGCCGCGCGGCTTGCCACCAATTTTGAGCTTTGCCGGCGGCTTCGCCTGCGGCATTGCCCGGGTCATCGGGTTCTTCATCGGAGTTTTCGCTTTCAGCGGCGTCTTCTTCTTGGCGGCCATCAGTGCGCTCCCGAATGTCGAATCACGGTGGGTAGCCGTGATCGGCATTCTGTCATCGTGGCCATCACGGGCTCAAGTAACGTGGCTTCTGCCGGCGGGAGGTTTGACGTGAAGAAGCGATTCAGCGCCCCGACGCCGAACTGTTCTCCGCCTGAGTGGGTCGATCTGGGGCCGTGATTTGACGCCCACAGCCATTCCCGTCAATCATCGATCCGCTGTTTCCCAAACCCGTTACGGGCGGCACCAAGGAGTCGCACTTGCAGACCTGCATACATGTCGCAGACGACTTCCTGAATATCCGCGGATCGTTCAAGGTCGCCGGACTGATCGATATCGGCACCCAGTGCTCGCTGGTGCGGCGTGCCAACGGCAGGTTCGTGTTTCTCGATTCCTACACGCTGAGCGGCAAAGTGCAACGCGAAGTCGACGCACTGACCAACGGCGGGAAGGACGTGGAGGCAATACTCAACCTCCATCCGTTTCACACCGTTCATGTACCCGCGATGCACCAACGGTATCCCAAGGCCAAGCTCTACGGCACGGCCCGGCACCTGTCGCGATTTCCAGACCTTCCGTGGCAGAAGACACGCACCGAGCAACCCCGACTGCACACGATGTTCGAGGAGGATTTCGAGTTCTCGGTACCGCGTGGCGTCGACTTCATTTCGGCCAACGAGAACGTGCATTTTTCCTCGGTGCTGGTGTTCCATCGCGCCTCGCGGACGATCCACGTCGACGACACATTGATGTACGTCCGCCTGCCGCTGCCCATGCGGATGCTGGGATTCCGGGACATCCTGCTTTTCCATCCCACGCTGCGCCAGGCACTGGAGAAGCGGAAGGGTGCGGGCCAGGACTTCCGGGACTGGGCCCTGGAACTCGCCAAAGGCTGGCGGGATGCCGAGAATCTGTGCGCGGCACATACCACCGCCCTGACTGCCGCGAACAATCGGGGCGATTCCCTCCACGATCGCATTCTCGCGGCACTCGATAGGGTCTCCGGAACTCTGCGTTAGCGGCACAGCGAATGTCACTGGGCGCCCGCGTCAGGAGCGACCGCAGCAACTGTCGGGCGCGGGTCCGAAGAGGACCGGGCATGTACGCTGAAGGATTTCCGCCGGTGGCCGATGCCGGGGCACGGGTGCTGGTGCTCGGCTCGCTGCCGGGACCGGCGTCGCTGCGCGAGCGGCAGTACTATGCGCAGCCGCGCAACGCGTTCTGGCGAATCATGGGCGTGCTGTTCGGCGCGTCGCCTGAGAAGTCCTACGATCAACGGCTCGAGATCCTGCGGCAGCACCACGTGGCGCTGTGGGACGTGTGTGCATCGGCGCATCGGCCAGGGGCGCTCGATGCGTCGATCCGGTGGGCGTCGGTGGTGCCGAATGATCTTAGCGGGGTTCTTCGCCGCGCATCCCGAGCTGCGGCTGGTCTGCTTCAACGGGCGGGTGGCTGCGGAACTCTATCGGCGGCGGGTGCTGCCGGGATTGGCGGAGGATCTGTCGGGGCTGCGCTACGAGACGCTGCCGTCGACCAGTCCGGCGCATGCGGCGATGTCGTTCGAGCACAAGCTCGAGCGGTGGTCGATCGTAGTGCGTCCCCAATGACGGGCTACGCGTCATTGCCGGGACCGGGCCCGACGTTTTGAGCCTGGCGAGCGATCGCATCCGCGATCCGGCTCTCCACCTGCTCAAGGATGCCAAGTTGCTCGCACGTGTCGCGGAAGTACGTGCTTTGCTCGTCGAGATGCATGTCCCGGGACAAATTGACGGCATCCGCGAACCACGGCAGCACCATGTCGCCCGGGGCATCCGTGTACTGAACGAGGAGCATGCCCATCAGGTAGCAGAATTCCGGTTCGTAGATGGGCACCGTCGCAATCTGGTTGCCGGCCTTCTCTTCGATGTCGTTCCGGAGTCGCAACAGAAGCTGCTTGTCCACCGAATCGTCCTGGAAGCCGAGCAGGATGATCTTGAGAAACTCCACGATGCTTTCCATGTACTGCGGGATGCGCTTCAGCTCCGCGTAGTGCCGTTGCGCCTCCTTGATCAATCCAAAGGCCGCGGGAAAGTCCGCCTGATTCCTTGCGTGAACGGCGAGCGCCAATGCGGAAAGGGCCAGCAGATGCGGCTCATGGTACGTTTCGGCCACCTTCCGTGCCCGTACGGCGTCCGCCAGCGCTGCAGCTTGTACCTCGGGATCCGCGAAGCGGAGCCGGATCAGGGCCCTGCGCGCAAGTAACTGCGCAAGCCGGGGCTCATCACATTCCTGCTCCATTTCGAGGATGGCCGAGTTGAGGTGCGCTATCGCGTTGGCGTCGGCATGGATGAGCGCGTAGAAAGAGTAGTAGTAGACGATGTCCGAGATCTCGGTGACGGTTGGCGGCCTGCGGAGGTACGTTTTCAGGGTCTCGGGGAAATCCCTGAACAACACTGGATTGCCGATGTAGGTCTGCACCAGGCCGATCAGTCCCGGTGTCTCCGGCGAGGTGTTTTGCACGTGTCGGAGGTTCATCTTCGCGGTGTTCTCGACCAGGTCTTCGTATCCGGCGGGCGCGCCGATCGACGTCTGAGCGATGTACACGTCCACGGCGCGGGCCCGCTGAAGCCGGTCCTCGAAATTGAATGCGTAGGACCGACCATGGTTAAGAAGGAAGCGCTCGAACGACTCATCGTCGTAGTCCATTCGTTGGCGTTCTTTCCAGACCCGGTCGTACAGGTACCGGGCGGCCGGCTCGTCCCCATAGGACTCCGCCAGTGCGAACATCATGTTCGCCGCATCCATCGGCTTGAGCTCATCGATGCGCTCCACCAGCCGTTCCTTGAAGGAACTGCTGTCGCCGTCGGCGTCAGCGAACGCGGAGGCCGGCACCGACTCAGCGTCCAGCAGCGCCTCCAGATAGTGCGAGGGCTCGGTTGCCACCGCGCGCGCCTTGGCGTCGCCATAGGCCGCGATCAGTCTGACGATGCTGTCTCGAACGCTGCTCGCAGGTAGGTGAAGGTAGGTGAATCCTCTGGCGATCGGCGCGGCCTCGAGCAGGCCGAGGTAGTTGGGGTTCTCGTCGAGGTCGGCTCCTGAGAAGCCGGCAAACAAGAACTCGTGATCGCGCAGCAGGGTGGTCAGTGCGCTCTGCAGGCTCTTCGCGCGCCCTTTCAATCGTTGCTTGCGCGTGTCCACCATCGAGGCGGGTGCAGAGCAGCAGCCATGGATCTTGATGACAGGTGTTCCGCCCGCCGATTGCAGATCGAACGCATCAAAGTCGCCAGTATCGATGAGAGACCGGTATGCAACGCCGGCCGCTTCGAGCGCACGCTCGAAGTTCCGATCGAAATTCGTCGTGACAATGGCCGCGACCAGCCCGGCCTTTGCGGCTCGCGCGACCTGGTGGTGAAAGGCGTTGTAGACATCCGAGTCGACGGCGGTCAGGAGCTCGAAGTACTTCATGCCCACCCGTTCCACCATCACCTGGGCCTGGTAGTCGGGCGGGAAAGCGTATTGCGTCCGCTTGGCCTTGATCTGGTCGAGGATCGTACCGCGGAGGCGAGCCGGCAGATTGTAGGGGGCCAATCTGTCCCACAGGCCCTCGAGGATGGCGTCGTTGAGGTCGAACCAACCGGGCAGCGAAGCAGGCGGCGCCATGGAGCAGCCGGCACCCGCGAAGATGACGAGACTCATGGTCTTGCCTCCGCTGATTCGTGTGGACTCCTGACGCGGCCTGCGGTGCCAGTCGCGCCAATTGAACGAACGCTGATTGTCTGCTCATCAGCCCGCGAGGGAAATGCGATGCTCGAAGTCTGGCAGAAGTAGGAGGTGCTGGATCATGAATGTCGCTCAAGAGCTGGCGCTCGCGGGCGTGGCGGTGGCCTGCGGCGTGCTGTTCGTGATGATGCGCTATCCCGCGATGCGACGGCCGCAGTTCCAGGGCGGGCCGCGTTTCTCGATCGGCGTCTCGCTGGCCTGTGCACTCAGCGTGTTCATCCTGTTCGCATTCCTGATCCTGCGGTTGCAGGAGTGAGATTAGGTGCGTGCGTCAGGCGGGGCGTGAGCGGCTAAGGTGATCCGCCCGGGTCGGCGGACTTGGGCAGTGCTGACGAGTTCGTGGCGACTCGACTTGCTCTGCAACGGGTGCTACGTTCATGCGGCTCACATCTACACGTGGAGCAGCCATGCGAGTCACACGACAGCGGATCGGGTTATCGACGGCCCTTGCGGGTGCGCTGCTGCTGTCCGCCTACGGCAGTTCGCCCAGCGCCGCGCAGAATGCGAGTTCCAGCCCATCAAGCCGCTCCTCGCCGATATCGTCGGAGGCGGTCTGCGCCTTGATTGGAGCGGGTGATGTGAAGGCCATTCTCGGCGTCAGCCCCAATGCGACTCCCATTACGGGGCCGGCGTCGCCCGGCGCGGCGCAAGGACAGTGTCGTTGGGACGCGGGCGCGGGGAAGGGCGACCTGACACTGACCGTCAACCAGGGTCGCGACGAGATGTCCCGGATGCTGATCGGGAACACGCCCATCGAGGGTGACGCGATCAAGGGCATCGGCGACCAGGCCGGTCTCGCGACGCAAGGTAACTACAGCGTCGAGGTCATGGTCCGGGTGGGCCAGCGTCTGCTGACGGTCAGTGCCTCGGCAATGGGCGTGACCACGAAGAAGGATGCGGTGGTCGCGGCAGCTCGCACGGCGGCCGCGAAGTTGCGCTGACTCCGGTTCGTGGTGCGATCGTCGGCGAGATCCTGAGTCCCCCTGCAATCTGGGAGGCGGTAAGTGGATTACGACTCGCGCGTACATCGCCGCTACAGATCGATCGCCGTTGCGTAGACGATGCGGCTGCCTGGCGACATCGAGCGCCCGCCGTTCTCGGCCTCCGTCCAGTAGCTCTCGCTCTCGGTGACGAGGATCCGCAGCCGGTCGCTGCCCGCGGCCGGCAGGCGCAGTACTTCCTCGTGGATCAGCGGCGGCAGCAGCCAATGCAGAATGTCAGGCTCGCGCAGCACGATCTCGAGATCGCCGCGCTCAATGGCTGTGAGCGCGTCCGCCACCCGGCGTTGCATCGCCACGCTCACGCGCTTGGCGCGGACGCTCGACTTGCGAGCCGCCGCGGACTTGGCGCTGGAGACGGGCGCGGCCAGCCGCACCACCGGAGCTTGCGGCGTGTCGGCCCAGTCGAGCGAGGGATCGCCGCCTGACCGCAGCCGCTGCAGCTGCACCTTGACGGCGCCGCCCTGCGGGACCGGCGCGCCCGTCAGCGGCGTGACGCCGTGTACCTGCACACGCAAGCGTTCGCCGGGCTCCCGGATCACCGTCGCCACGCGGTCGGGCGCCAGTTGCTGGAACGAGGCCATCACCACTGACGACAGGTGGTGCCCGGGGATGCTGTGTGGCTGGTAGCGGGCCAGCGCGAGACGCACGAACGGGAAGTACGCGGCCCCGGGGCGAATCACGAGGTCGCAGTACCAGAGCTTGCGATCTGGATCGAAGGCCACCGGATGTGGCACGGCGTCCACCGACAGACCGGCCGGCGCCCCCTGCGGCATGAGTTCCTCAAGCGGCAGGGTGCCGCCGAGATCGGAGCCCTCGGTGGCGAGGTCGGGCACCCCGGGCGCGGAGAAGCCATAGGGAATGGGTCCGGTCGCGTCTACGCGGCGCAGGAAATCGCCCCGCACCGGTGCGATCGTGGTGACCTTCGGGCCGGTCCAGACCGGATCGGCGCCCCACTGCGTGACGAAGTCCTTACCGGCGCTGGTTTGCGGATCCGCGCTGCCGCGCGGCAGCAGCACGGCCAGCATCTCGTTTGCGCCGCTGGCGAACCAGGGACGCTCAAGCCAGACGCGCAGGCCACCGCCCGTGCGCCACACCCTGCGCGTACTGCCGCTACTGCCGCTTGCGGACCAACCGAACGTTGGCACGAGGTAGCGCACGAGCGGGGCGGGTGGCGGCGAGGACGAGGGAACCCAGGCGCGGCGCGGTGTCGAGACGACGGTGAGGTTGGCGGCGTCGGTGCGGATGTCCGGCGCCATGTACTCGCGGAATCGGGTCGTTGCGGTCGCCTGGTAAAAGATGCGTCGCGCGCGGGTGTCGGCGAGGACGTGCACGTCGGGCACGCGCAGCGCCTTGCCGTCGGGATGGTCGAGTCGCGCGAAGGTCCGGCTGAACGCGGCGCCCTCGAATCGTCGCGCCGTCGGGCCGTCCGCGCCGTTGTCGTCGATCTCGATCCATCGTCCGGCGACGTCGAAACGCGCCGTGCTCTTCGCGTGCACCGGGCTGGTCCAGCGCAGCCGCGCCGCGACCGCGGCCGGGGCGCGGTCGGCGAGCAGCGACTCGAAGTTCGGCACCACGAGCGGCCGCTGCACGGCGTGCACCAGCTCGACGGTCGTCCAGGGCGTGAACATCCAGTGCCCGCCGTTCTCGAGCAGTGCCTTGATCTTCAGCAGCGTCTTCGCGCCGTCCGGGAGTGCGCGGACGCGCTCCAGCAGCTTGAAGAGTTTCCAGCCCTCCCGGGGCACCAGAGCCGAGACCCGCACCCGGGCCCGCTCCGCCTTGCCGAGGGGCACGCGGAACAAGCGCTTGGCAGGATCCCAGCCGAAGCTGCCGCTCGCGGCCGCCTCGAGCGTCACCGTGCGCCCGTCGGGCCAGCCGGTGGCGGCGGTCGGGTCCCACGCTGACCCCGTCAGTGGCACCTTGTGCACGGTGTTCGGGTTGATGCCGGGCACGCCGAAGATGCGCAGCGCGAATCCGGCGCAGAGCGGGTCGTAGAGGTAGGGCGTGGGCTGTGCGACAAGGTGCTCCGCGTACTCGGTCACAACCGTCGGCGCCGGGCCGGGCTCGCCTTCGGGCAGGTACGCTTGCGTGCTCACCTTCCGAGTCGCGAACGGCGCGTCCCGCTGCGTGAGGAGCGGGTACAGGGCCGGGTCCGGCCGCCCGTCGGGACGGTCGAGCACCCCGTGCGTCTCGGCGAAGCGGTGCCCGACGCGAGGCGGCGCGAGGATGCGCCGCGAACGGTCGTTGGATCGAGACGGATCGTCCATGCTGCGCAGTGCGCCGCGCGCCATGCTCTCTCCGTCCGCGGGATTGATGTCGCCTTCCACCAGTGCCAGTGACGCCGCCTCGATCGGCTCGTAACGACCGTAGAACACCGGGGCCGACTCGATGCCGTGGACGGCCGATGGCGCGCCCGTCCAACGCAGACCACCGCCCGCGATGTCGGCGAGCCGCAGGCGCGCTCGATAGGACTGACCGAAGCGCAGTGTGGGGAGCGACTTCGCGTGCGCCTTGAAGCTGCTCTCGAGCGGCAGTCCGGGCGGCGATTCGTTGGGTCCCTCGGCGTGCGTGACATCGTCGGGCATGATCGCGAGGCCGGGCTCGGGCGCGGCGAGGCTCCAGCCGCTCCACGCAAACAGCGCCTCTGTGGCCTTGAGCACGTCTGGGTTGCTGCCGTCGGCCGACGCGCCGGCGGCGAGCCGGACGATGCCTTCCTCGTCGCGGGTCTCGATGATCTCGCCGGACGTCCTTCAGGCGATAGCGGCCGTCGAAGCGCAGCAGCGACTGCCAGCGCTCCACGCCCACCGGCGCGACTTCGACGCGCCAGCCTCGGGCGAGGTCCTCGGCGAACAGGTTGATGTGCGCGCGCGAGGCGAGCGCCTGTTCGAGCTTGAAACTGTCCTCGAAGCTGCCGCGGATGGCGCGGTCGCGCCGCACGTGCCCGAGCTGGATGCCGGCGGTCCGAAGGCGCGGGGCGCCGGCGTGCGCCAGGCGCGGGGCCTGGAAGTCCTCGTCGTCGAATCGCTCCTCGACCATGCGCGGCAGTGCGCCCGCGAAGTTCTTGAGATTGAGCCCGGCGCCGTCCACGTCGAGCGCCACCAGCCGGAAGCGCGGGTCCGAGGCCTTGAGCCAGCCGTTGATCACCAGCGGACCGCGCGGTCGCGCGAACAGCGCTGTCCCGTCGAGGATGCAGTGGGTGATCGGCCGGCCGTCGGGTTCGGCCGGCACGCCGTCCGCCTCCCAGGTTGCCTCAACCTGCACGGTCAGCGGTCCGTTCGCGAAGCCGCGCAGCGGCACGGTCACCGGCACGACCATGCCCGCGAGCCTCATCAGGTGCGGATGCTGGCCGAGCGCGGACAGGCGCCGGTGGAAATCGTAGCGCGCGGCGAGGTCGGCGGGCTGCGGCAGCTCGATGGGCTTGACCGAGTCCCACACCACGTCCTCGTGCGGATCGTCGGCCGTCTGCTTCGACGCCTTCACCTCGACGGACTGGTCGAGTGGCCGGTGATATGCGGCCAGCAGCGCCACCGCGGTGCGCGGGTCGGCCACCGCCTTCTCGGAGTCCGTGTCGGCCAGCAGCTTCAGCAGGTCGTCGAGCTTCGGCTGACGTTCAGGGTGGTACGGCAGCAGTTCGCGCAGCGCGCGCGCCAGCGGAAGCTCGGCATCGGCACTGGCCGCGAGCGTCGCGTAGTCGGCCTCGATGCGCTCGGCGAGGGTCGCGAGCGGGTAGGTGAGGATCTGCTTGCCGCGGAAGTCCTCGACCAGCCGCGTCTCGACCGGTGTTTCGGGCGGGAACAGCGCGGCCCACACCTCTGCGCGGGCGACGGGCTCACGCAGCGGGACCACGGGTGCGCCGTTGATCCGCAGCACGAGCTGCGCGGCGGTGAGCGTCGCGACCCAGTCCACGAAGGCCGGGAAATCCGACAGCTCCGCGTTCGGCGCGCCGGTCACGGTGAGGCGCGGCCCGACGTGGACGTTGAACCGGAGCCGCTTGCCATCGGTCGTGAGGCCATCCGGCACCGCGGTCCACACGATCTGCTGCGAGTAGGTCGCCATGGTCGTGCTCCTCAGGCGAAAGCCGCGCAGTACTCGGACCACACGGCCGGGGTGGGCACGAGGTCGATGAACTTCGGGTCCGCCTCCGAGCCGGCGAACGTCTTCTTGACCGTCACTTCGACCGAGGCCGAGAAGAACAGGATCTCGATCTCGACCACGAGCGTCGCCTGGCCGAAGAGCCGCGACACGGTCTTGCCGTCCGTCGCCTTGTTCCCGACCGACTCGTAGGAGAGTGACAGGTGGAAGGTGAGCGAGACGGAGATGAGGCCCAGCACCGACAGTCGGCCGCCGAGTTCGACGTATCCTTCGAACTCGACGCGGTCGGTGGCGAAGTGGAAGTAGAAGCCGCCCTTGACGTAGACGGAACCCGAGGCGACGCCGAGGTCGATGGCGATCTTCGCCCCGAACTCGAGCGCGGCCTCGATCTCGCGCACGCCCTCGGTGCCGACTACCAGCGCCACGAAGCCGCCGCCGCCGAACATGGACACCGTCAGGTTGAACGTGTTGTGCCGCTCGGCGAAGTTGAATCGCGCGGTCGGCGGATCGCCCGTGAACGGCAGGCTGAAGGCCGCACCGAGGCTGATGTTGGTGAGCGACATCACGCCGATCTGCACCGCCGGCAGGCCGAGCGTGTAGCCGGCCGTGATGCCCGCAGGCGTGACGGAGAGATTCGGCGGGTCAGAGAAGCCGTTGGCGGGGATGAGGTCCTTGAGGGTGTTCACGAACTCGAGCGGCCCGCCGAAGGTGATGCCGTGTTCCGGGTTCAGGTCCACGTCCACGTCGGGCTTGCGCCCGTCGACCCTAGAAGCGCCGCCGAAGCGGTGGGAACTGGTCGAGCGATTGCAGGCCGCTCGGATCTTCGAGCGTGCGGTGACCTCGCGCGAGCGCTCGAGCGGGACCGTCCATCGGGTGCCCGCGGACCGTGAGCGGCGCTGCTCGAGGTCGCGCTGATCGAGCCGACCACAAATTGGTGCGGCCGGTGCGCACGGCGTAGCGGCTGACTGCGCGTTCCGCAGCGCCTCGGTGACCCCGGCCTCGAGGCGCTTCGCGACCGTGGGGCCGACGATCGGACGTCCTGCGGCCGCCTGTTCGAGCGCCTCCGTCCCGAGCGTGCGAGCGAGTGTGCCGAGCGCACGGATCCCGGCCGCGGAGATCCTTCCGCCGAGCGCCTCGAGCGCCGCGAGCGAGCCCAGCCGCAGATCCGGTGGCAGCCGGAATCCCTGGAAATCCTCGGCAGCCGTCGACGCGAGCCGCAGTGGCCAGCGACGGCATGCCGCGAGCAGCGCCTCGAGCGTCCAGTCGATCGGGCCTTCGTCGGCCGGCATCTCGAACACGAGCCGCGAGGGCCCGGCGATGCGGGTCGCGGTCTGCGTGGGCGCCGGCGGTTTCGGCGGGCTCGGCGGCGGTGGCGGCGGCTTGTTAGCGTATGGGTTCAGGTCCGACGCGCTGGCGTAGGACTGTTGCTGGCTCCCGTCGATCTCGGGGACGGCCTGCTCGCCGAAGGACTGCGGCTGGTGGTCCACGACCAGCAGCGCCGCCTGCCCCGCGGTGCGGCGGCGCAGTCTGCTGCCCCAGCGCTGCAGGTTGACGAAGCGGAACTCCAGCACGACGAGGTCGTCGGGTCGGATCACCTGCAGCGGCAGCGAGGCCACCAGGCCCGCTTCCACCAGCTCGCCAAGCAGCCCGACGTCCGCCAGCGTGGGGCGCGCGGACGATGCCGCACGCTCGAGCACCGTACGCATCGCCAGAACGGTATCGCTCATGACCGTCTCCCCGCCTTGCGGTTCAGGGTTCGTATGCAGGCTGAGCCAGGTGGCACCAAACGTGGGGCCGGCCGTCGCGCGGTAACGGCACTCGCGGCGGCCCGTACCGGCCGGTCCGAGAACAGTTGCGCGGAACTCCCCCCCTCGGCTTAGGGTGCGCGCATCGAACCGAGGGCGCAACACACGGTCCTATCAAAGGGACAGGTCACGATCCCGAAGCGGGTGCGTGAACCGCTTGGCGGCCTGAGGGGCAGGGTTGGCGACGAAGAAGAAACGACAGAGCCGTTCAATGGCGCCTGCGAGTCGGCCGCTGCGCTTGCTCGCGCGGGACGACGTCGTGCAGCAGTTCGTGGCGGCGCTCGAGTCGCGCGAGGGCGTGGCGGGAGCACACTGCATTCACGAGCTGTGGATGCGGAACGAGCCACCGATGAACCTCGAGCGAATGCTCGGACTGCTGTGGCGGGCGGCACCGGAGTCGGTGCCGGACTGGTTGCCGATGCGTTACGTGGCGTGGTTGCCGCTCGCCTACGAGGTGGCGGCGCGGTTCGAGCCCGAGGGACGCGGTCGGTCCAACGTGTACCTGGTGCTGCTCGACTACAGCGATCGAGCGGTCGATGAACTGGGCGTGTACGTGGGCGCAACGCGGTACGCGCCGGCCGCGCGATTCGACCAGCACAAGGCGGGGATTCGCGCGGCGGGAAGCGTGCTGAAGCGCGGGCTCGAATTGCTGATCGGACCGGTGCTGCATCTGCAGGGGATCCCGAGGGCGCAGGCCGAGGAGATCGAGGAGGGGCTCGCGGAGGCGCTCCGGGCCGAGGGGTTGATCGTGCAGGGCGGGCATTGATGGGCCGCGGAAGGTAGGCCTTAGGCGCGCGTTGTCGATTCTCCACGGTGTCATGGCAGTTCTCTTTGCCTGCGCCGCAGGCATGCTCATCGTCATCGCCGCCAAGCTCGGCGTGGTGGCCTTTATTTCCGGCGGACTCGAATGCCGTGGCCGTCCGCGCGCTCGACTCCGCCTGCGTCGACGTTCGATATCCTTGCGATGCCTCGCGCGGCTGGATTGCGGCCGTCCTTCATCACCTCGATCACCATCAAGCCGGGTGTCGTGCCCAGCGATGCGTGCGGATCACCGGAGAGCGGGTTCGGACCACGCAGCGAGGCATACATGAACCGTCCATCGGGTGATTCACCGACCAGGTCGGGCGTCGGGTCGACGGACAGGTTTGGATCGGCAATATTGGTGGTCTGGACATGAATCCCGTCATCCGCGCGGAAGACTTCGACGACATTCGCCAGCCGATCGAAGAACCACACGTACTTCCCGGCATGCGTCTTCGCGACGCCATGGGCGTCCCGCTGCGAGCGCTCGTCGTGGTCGATCTCTTCGGCTTCGGGCAGGCCCGGTCCTCGGCTCGGGTCGTAGACATCCCGCCCGCCGACGGGAACTCTGTAGAGGAACCAACCATCGAGATTCGCCGCGTTACCGCCGCCGCCGTTGCCGTAGACCCAGCCCTTCGCCTCGACGAATCCGCAGCCATCGCGCGGAATCTGCACGGCATCGTACTCCGCGACGATGCTCATCGGCGTCGTGCGGTGATCCACGGCCAGCATGCCGCCGCCACGCAGCGATAGATACGCAGGGAAACCTGTCGATGGCACGAATGGACAGATTGGGGCGTTATCCGGCCGCAGTCCAGCCGCCTGGCAGGCTACACCGCTGGGCGTCGTGCAGTTGGCCAGGTCCAGCGTGGCGGCGGGTTGCTGCGCAAACGAGTTGGTCGCGTAGTTCGTGGCGATGCGTTCGAATTTCTTGCCGTTCTGATTGGCCACCAGCACGTACCGATCGTCGGGCGTCGGCCAGACGGCGTGTGCCTGCCGCGCGCCCAGTGCACCTGGTTCGGTGCGGAAGCAGTCGACGGGCTGCCGCGTGCGCGCATCGAGGAAGACGACGTGACCGCTGGCGACGAACCCCAGCACTGCGTGTGTTTCCGTGCTGTTGAATACCAGCATGTGGGGTCGAACTGGATTCGCGCCGGTCTTCGACAGGCAGAGCGCGGTGACCGCTGCTCCCAGATCAATCCGCTCGGCCACTGCCGAGTCGGCGCCGGTGCGCAACGCCTCACCGTCGTAGATGTAGATTGCGCCGCCGTATGCCTCGCCTCGCGAGTTCGACTGATCGACGAGCCAGACTTCATGCGCGGCCGACGTGGCGACATTGACCTGGCCCGGCGCCATTGGCCGCGGCGCAACGAAGGGTGGCGGCTGGTAGGGTTCGTTCTCGTTGGACCCCGGCCCATGTGCGAGCGTCAACGAGCATGGCCACAGGCAGCCCGCGACAAGAGCGACAAGTACAGTTCCGACAACATGGTTCATCGCACTGGCTCCTGAGTCATGCCGAGTCACGAACAACGGGTCAGCAGTGTGGTCGTCGCCGACTTTGTACGCCGACGATTCTCAACTCATCAAGTGGCGGTGCAACAAGATGAACTGCATGGCGTACAGCGGGGCCGTCCGGGTCCTTCGACGCGGGAAGTCGTCTTAGGGAAGTTGGGGGACCTGGCCGATCGATCAGCGATCGTGACGCGAACTGGCTACTGGCAGTTGCCAGTTGCGGCGGATCGCGAGGTACCGCAGTACGAAGCAGGTCAGCGCGCCAACGACTGCCGTAGGCGTCGCCGGGAGACCCAGTGCATGACCGGCCACGACGCACATCGCGCCAAGCAACGCGGCGACGGCGTAGAACTCGCGCCGAAGCACATTGGGTATTTCAGCCACGAGCAGATCGCGAGCGATGCCACCGCCGATGCCGGACAGCATGCCGAGCAGCACGGCACCGCTGGGGCCCAGGCCGAAGGCGAGTGCTTTCTCGGCGCCTGTAACGGCGAACAGGCCGAGACCGACCGCATCGAACAACTGCACCGGGTGACTAAGCCGCTCCACGCTCCGGTACCCGTAGAACGTGATCAATCCAGCGAAGATCGACACCGCCAGATATCGCCAGTCCGCGAGCGCGGCCGGCGGGGCGGCACCAATCAGCGCGTCGCGGGCGATGCCACCGGCAGTTGCCGCGGCGAACGCGAGTACGAGCACGCCGAACAGGTCGAGTTGCTTGCGTACGCCCAATGTAGCGCCGCTGATCGCGAACGCAAACGTGCCGACCAGATCCAACGCCAAAACCGCGGTCGCAGTTATCATCGATCCTCCGAATCGATGCTTCACCACGTGCGAGCCGTACCCTTGCCGGTCTCGACGGTGAAGCTCCGTCCAGAAGCGTCTACTTAGCCAGGGCCTTCTTTGCGATCGCCTTGGCCATATCGACGGCCGTGGGTCCCGTCGGCAGGCTGACCCGCAGCACCAGGTTGCCCTTTCTTGCATACAAGTCCGCCGACCCGTCCGAGTCAGGGTTCACGAACGCGTCCTTGCCGAGTTCCGGGAGCGACATGGCGTCTGGGCGGCCGTTCCTCTTTCTCCAGTAGCTGAGTTCGCCTTCCTGCAGCCTGACCTCGATCCAGGCCGGCCCCGTGGCGGGGGCGTATTCGCAGGACACATCACCGGACGCGATGTCGCCCTGCTTGGGGGCGGCCTTGAGCGGACCGACCAGCTGCTGGATTTCAGCCGCCGTGACCAGCTTGCAAGGATCCGGAATCGCCGGATCGGCCTGAGCGGCCGGCGGTGGTCCTGCAGCGAGGAAGGCCGCCACGCACAGCAACAGGCTCGATGACCAAGTAGTGGACGACTGCATCGTGTCTCCCTGCGAATTGCTTGTGGTTTGGCCCTCCAGCGATCGCGACAGGGCCACTGGAAAGCCGACCCGGCTTAAGGGCCGAGACTTCACCACCATACACGCTTGGGTTGAGGGTCGGCGGCCATGTCGCGGATGATGGTGATGGCGGTGGACAGGAACATCGCGCGTTTGACGCCCCTGGCACCGGGGCGAATACTCCCCCCATACATTCAAGGGGGTACTGTCATGCTCAGACGTTCGCTGGTGATGTTCCTGGTCGCGGCTCCGATTGCGGCGCTGGGCGCGCCCGGGAAGTCGACGACCGCTCAACCCACCTTGACGCCGCAGAGCAGCGGCACGACGAGCGGACTGATTGCGGTCAGCCCGGTGAATCCGCAGGTGGTCTGGGCGTCCGGGCGCTTCGGCACTTTCGTCGTGACCACCGATGGCGGTAACACGTGGCGGGCCGGCGTGGTGCCGGGAGCCGAGATGCTGCAGTTCCGCGACGTCGAGGGCGTGAGCGCCAAAGTCGCGTATCTCCAGTCGATTGGCGACAATCGCGACGGACTTCCGCATCTACAAGACGGTCGATGGCGGCGCGTCCTGGACCATGCAGTTCCAGAACCAGAACCCGGCGGCGTTCTACGATTGCTTCGCGTTCTGGACGCCGAACCGTGGCATCTCGCACAGCGACTCGGTCGATGGGGTGTTCCCCGATCTGCGCATCACCGATGGCGTGAACTGGCAGGACATCAGCGCCAACATGCCGCCGGCGTTGCCGGGAGAAGGGTCGTTCGCCGCCAGCGGCACGTGCGTGGCCACGCGCGGTGGGCAGAGCGCCTGGATCGCGACCGGTGCTTCCACGACCGCGAGAGTGCTTGCGACGAGGGACGGCGGCGATACCTGGGAGGCGTACGACACGCCGCTGGTAAGTTCGCCGAGCGCGGGTGCCTTCACGGTGGCCTTCCGCACGCCGCGTAACGGCATCGTCGGCGGCGGCGACCTCGACCCGGCCTTTCCCAACAACGCAGCGACAGCCACGTCGTCCGATGGCGGCGCCACGTGGACGCTCACCAACGCGCCGCCCGTGACCGGTGCCATCTTCGGACTGGCCTATGCGCAAGGGGCAGGCAACGGCAGCCGCACGGTCGTGATCACGGCCAACGCCGGCGGGGCTGCCTGGACTCCCGACGAGGGCAGCACCTGGTACAGCTTGCCTGGCGTGACGGGCTACTGGGCCGTGGCGTTCGCGAGCCCGAAGGCCGGATGGCTCGTGGGCACCGACGGACGCATTCTCAAGATCAGCTTCTGAGCCTCAGGCCGCGGTGGTCCCGGATTCTCAGCCCGCAGCGCGCAGAGAATGCCGGGACCCCGGAAGTTCGACTGCATTCGCAGGGGGCCCGAGATGAACTTCGAGAAGTGCGGCTGTCGAGCCGAAGCCGGCGGGCACCGCGTGCGAGTAGGCTCATCCGATCGTGCCGGCGTGTTTCTGCACGACCTCCAGGCGTACCCTGGCGGGCGAGAAGCCCGACCGGCGTGTGAAGGAACTGAAGTCTCTTCGAGTTCTCGCTGAGCGGAGAACCGACACGGACGAGAGTACATCAAGCGGTAGCAGCAGAACGGCCAGGACGTCTGGACCTGCTCGTCCATCGCCTTCGCAATCCCGACGCCCGGCTTTTCACCAAGGCGGCCGCACGCTCGGAACGATTCATACGGCGGCTTCGATCTCCACTGATGAATTGCTGCGGTGCGTCGTGGTCGACTGATCACACGGCATTCTTTGCCAGCACTCACGGCAGGAAGCGTAGGGGTCTGATGGCGGCGCGTGGCGAGGTAATTCCAAATGACCCGACACCTCCGATCGGCAGTCGTTGTGGCGGTAAGTATGGTGCTTTCGGCTTGTAGCTACGGGCACAAGAGCTTTGACCAGGCCGGCGGACCATTTCAAGAACCGCTCGACTTTGTCCTCCAAGTGGATGACGACGGCAAGTTCTGGGATCCAACGGTCGCCAACAGGGCACTTGAGGAGATAGCGACGCAGTCCCAGGCGACAAATACGGTCGTCGTATTGTTCATTCACGGTTGGCACCACAACGCCGATAGAAGCGATGCGAATGCACGGGACTTCGCCAAGTCACTGGAGTGGACTCGCAAAAGGCTCGACGACAACGATCAGGCCGTGCCAGGCGTGTACAGGCAGTCCCGGCTGAATCTGACGGGGCACGGAGACATCAAAGTCATCGGTGTGTACGTCGGTTGGCGTGGCAAGTCGCTTCCGATGCCACTTGACTACGCCACTATTTGGGGACGTAAGGCCGCTGCAGAAAGAGTTGGACAAGGCGATCTACGCAGCTTCTTGTTGGAGCTCAACGAGATCTATCAGGCTCGAAGCGATGCACGGGAAAATGGACAGACCAGACTGTTCATGGGGATGGCAAGCTTCGGACACAGCCTCGGTGGTCAGGTCCTCTTTAAGGCAGTCGCCGCCACGCTCGAGCAGAATCTCGAAGCGGCGGTTGCGTCGCGGAAGAATCCATCGGTCGGGCAGGCGCCGGCTCCTCTATCGGGGTTTGGAGACATCGTCGTTCTCATCAATCCGGCTCTCGAGGCGTCGCAGTACGAGCGCCTTCATCGACTGCAAGGGGAATTGGAGTACGACCGTAGCCAGACGCCACTGCTCCTCACTTTGTCGGCGGAGAATGATTTTGCTCGCAAGGTTTTCTTCCCAATGGCGAGAGCGACCGGGGCTTTCATCAAGGGAAGGTTCCGGGAGGGTGCGGATCTG
The DNA here is from genome assembly GCA_963754125.1 of uncultured Gammaproteobacteria bacterium. GTDB lineage: Bacteria > Pseudomonadota > Gammaproteobacteria > Steroidobacterales > Steroidobacteraceae > RPQJ01. The sequence goes on along the minus strand of CAVWEX010000001.1, from coordinate 786,029 downwards.
ATGCAGTTGCAGGCACTGGGAGAGTACGAGCCGCAACGCACGCACTACGTCAACATGCTATCGGAGGAGGCCACGGTGGGCCGACGATTCGACGCGAATTGGTACACAGATGCGCCTTGCCAAATCATTGCCTTTGACTTGACCGAGATTCCCGTGCTGGTCGTTGATCTGAAAAAGGGCGACACGGTGGGCGTGGAACTGTCGCCAATAGCCGAGCGGAATCAGGCCTTCAGCCCTCTTCTGGTGGCATATGCAAGCGGTCGGCTCGTGATTAAGCACTCGGGCATCTTCAAGGAAGCGCTCGGTACGTTCTTGAACGACTACGTGGCGATAGTCGAGGGAAAACGGATGTTGCTCGGGAGCGCAAAGCCGATCGACTGCCGCTAACTCCATCGCTTCCGGCGACCGTAGTCCTGACCTGGCCCGCATCCGGCTACTGAAAGCGGGGGGACGTCGACATAGCGAACTCCCTCGTGGCAGTTGTAAGATCTTTTAGCGTTCCCGTTTCTCCGGGAGGCTACTGGTGACTGCAAGTTGCTACCTGTGTGAGAAAGGCAGTCATGACACGTTGCCAGATACCAGTGCTGGCGATGCCGTTGGTGCTTGCAAGCTGTGCGGAGTGTTGGCGTGTTTAGGGCACGGGCAGCGCGACGGAGGACAGCCCGCTTATCTTTGCGGTATTTGCCTCGCTAACTTGTTGGCGGCCGCTTCGACCAGGCAAGTTCCTACTGCCCCGCCAAGGATTCCCCCGCGGAGCCCTGACGGCAAAACAGCGCCACCTGACGGCGAAAGAAAGCCCGAACCAGCAACCACCGTCGGGTACGTGCAATGGGCAGCTGGAATTGATGACCCGCGAGACGTCATCGATGACTATGACGAGCAGCGTTGGGCATCCGTTCGCGCCGATGCCGACTATATAGCTCGGGCGCTGAGCCGCTCGGATTTGCCCCGGGAGTTGCGTGTGTATGCCGGTGCCGAATTGGAGCGCGCTCGCGTCTTGATGGGCGCCGCGGTTGCAATCGCGACCAAGCTTAGCCTTCCTCTTGCTGAAATGATCCCACAACTGCAGCCGGTCGCGGACGCGCTTCTGGTGCGTCGATAAACATGACGAGCGTCATCGCTTTCGCTCGTGGGGAGACGGCTGCCGTGACGCTGCCATCGAATCCCCAGTTTGACCCGCCATTCAAGTCGCCAAAGTATCTGTCCATAGTGCTTGTTTCAGACAATTCACGGCGCGGTGTCTTTGAGGTGAGTAAGACTCCGCGTGCGGGCGCCGACGGAAGAGAAATTTACCTGCAGCCCGGCCAGTTGAAGCTGAGCTATGGGGAGAGAGTCGACGCGACAGCGAAGCAAGTCTCTGTTTGGGCATACAGGTTCTCCCAGCTCAGTACGCCGATCGGTTTGCTCGTCCTGGGGACGCTGGCTTCAGCGTTGACGACCGCCTTGATCGACGGTTCTGTAGCGATCGGCAAAGACATGAACCCGCCGATGTTTGTGATCGAGGCACAGACTTTCGCCGTACTTTCAGCGATCTCCATGGCCTGCAAAGTAGCGACGGCCATAATGGCCTTCTCACTCGCGCTGTGGTTCAAAAAGTAAGGGCCCTCTTAACGCCCTTGCCTCAGCTCCTCGGTTGTTACCGTAACGGGCAGTAACGCTTCGCGCGCTGCACTGCAGCGAAGGACGTCGACGAGCGCGCGTCCGGCGCCGCCAGCCGGGTGTAGGATCAGCGGCGACCGCGGCGATCCGCATCGCCAATCCATCAGAGGGACACGACATGCTCTACGCAGCTCCCGGCACCCCCGGCGCCAAGTTCGCCTACAGGTCCCAGTACGACAACTTCATCGGTGGAAAGTGGGTGGCCCCGGCCAAGGGCCAGTACTTCGACGTCGTCACGCCCATCAGCGGCAAGGTCTACACGAAGGTCGCGCGCTCGAGCGCGGAGGACATCGACCTCGCGCTCGATGCCGCACACGCCGCCGCCGACAAGTGGGGCAAGACGCCTCCGGCCGAGCGCGCCAACGTGCTGCTGAAGATCGCCGACCGGATCGAAGCCAACCTCGAGCTGCTCGCCTACGTCGAGACCGTGGACAACGGCAAGCCGATCCGCGAAACGCTCAATGCCGACATTCCGCTGACCGTCGACCACTTCCGCTATTTCGCGGGCTGCGTGCGCGCGCAGGAAGGCAGCATCAGCGAGATTGACGAGACCACGGTCGCCTACCACCTCCACGAACCGCTGGGCGTGGTCGGCCAGATCATTCCGTGGAACTTCCCGATCCTCATGGCGGCGTGGAAGCTGGCCCCGGCGCTGGGCGCGGGTAACTGCGTGGTGCTGAAGCCTGCCGAGTCCACGCCGATCAGCATCCTGGTACTGGCCGGGCTGATCGCCGACCTGGTGCCGCCTGGCGTGCTCAACATCGTGAACGGCTATGGCCGCGAAGCCGGCCTTCCGCTGGCCCAGAGCAAGCGCATCGCCAAGATCGCCTTCACCGGCTCCACCACCACCGGCCGCGTGATCGCGCAGGCCGCGGCCAACAACCTGATTCCCGCCACGCTGGAACTGGGCGGCAAGTCGCCCAATGTCTTCTTTGCCGACGTGATGGACAAAGACGACGGCTTCCTCGACAAGGCCATCGAGGGCCTGGTGTTGTTCGCGTTCAACCAGGGCGAGGTCTGCACCTGCCCGAGCCGGGCGCTGATCCAGGAGTCCGTCTACGACAAGTTCATGGAGCGGGTGTTGGCGCGCGTGGCCGCCATCAAGCAGGGCAACCCGCTCGACACCGACACGATGATGGGTGCCCAGGCTTCCAAGGAGCAACTCACCAAGATCCTCTCCTATCTGGACCTTGGCAGGCAGGAAGGTGCGCAGGTGCTCATCGGCGGCGCGCAGTCCCAGCTGGCCGGCGAGCTCGCCGGTGGTTACTACGTGCAGCCGACACTCTTCAAGGGCCACAACAAGATGCGCATCTTCCAGGAGGAGATCTTCGGTCCGGTCCTGGCCGTCACCACGTTCAAGGACGAAGCCGAGGCGCTGGCGATCGCCAACGACACGCTGTACGGCCTCGGCGCGGGCGTCTGGAGCCGCAACGGCAACGTGGCCTACCGCATGGGCCGCGCGATCAAGGCCGGCCGCGTCTGGACGAACTGTTATCACGCCTATCCGGCGCACGCCGCGTTCGGCGGTTACAAGGAGTCCGGCATCGGCCGCGAGACCCACAAGATGATGCTCGACCATTACCAGCAGACCAAGAACCTGCTGGTCAGCTACAGCGAGAGCAAGCTGGGCTTCTTCTGATCATGGTGCAGAAGGTCATTGCCACCCCGGCCGCTGTTGACCTCATCGAACTGCTGAAGACGCAAGCACGGCCCCGGCCTGATGTTCCACCAGTCGGGTGGCTGCTGCGACAACAGTGCCGCGAACTGCTACCTGATCGGCGAGCTCACGATCGGTGCGGGCGACGTGTACCTCGGCGATATTGGCGGCTGCCCGTTCTACATCGGCAAGGCTCAGTACGAGTACTGGCGGCACACGCAGTTGATCATCGACGTGATCGACGGCCACGGCGGCACCTTTTCGCTTGAAGGCCCGGAAGGCAAGGCGTTTCACACCCGCTCGCGGGTCTTCACCGAGGCGGAGATGACCGAGTTGGATGCGGCCGACCGGCAGAGCGCCTGATCCAGCCCGTAGGCCGCGACCCGCGTTGGACACGCGAAGCTCGTAACACTGCGACGGGTGCCGCCAGGAACCGACGGCATTCTTTACATAACGCGATGCAGTAACCGCGCCAGCGATCCACGCGGGAAAAGCGGGCGCTGATAACGTTGAAGAAAAATGCCGAGGCACGGAACTTGCTTTACATAAGGCAGGGTCCGCCAGGACCCCCGCAAGCCTGGGAGATAAAGATGCCACACGAGAGGGGGATTGAATCCGGTCGACCGCGCGACGACTCAGAAGGACAGCACGCAGGGAACCGCGTCCGCTCAATCATCGGCGCAGCGCTGGGTGCGTTGAGCGTGTGCGTTACGGCGCTTGTATCGTCGACACTGATGTACGACATCGCTCGTGCGCAGGATGAACAGGAACCCGTTGGCACGAGTCAGCAACCACTGGGCGTGGACACGACGGTAGACCTGTGGACCAACAACGACAACACAGTGCCCGTGTGCTGGGCCACCTCCGGGTTCGCGCGGGAAAAGCAGATTGTTCAGCAAAGCGTCACCGACACCTGGCAATACTATGCGGCTGTAGATTTTGTCGGCTGGGGTGATTGCCCGACTGAGGGAGAGGAGAAACTGGTCCGAGTCGGTATTGATGTCCAAGGTGCCAAGAACTCGGGTGCGGGCGGTGCCGCCGCGCTGGGCATGACCGCCGTCTCGACTTCGGGCGATGCACCGAACGTGAACTTGAGCTTCAATCCCGACGGAACGGCAGACGTGCAACGGGTTGAATACGTGGGAGTGCACGAATTCGGTCACGTGCTGGGCTTCGTGCATGAACAGGATCTGCCCGGCAATGTCGAAGGTCCCGCCCATTGCGACACGATCGGCATCGACGATGACGCGGAACCGGTCACGGCCTTTGACCGCAATTCGGTCATGAACTACTGCAATGCGGACGGCAACAACCAGGGTCGATTGACCGATGTCGACATACTGGGGGTTCGATCGATCTATGGAACCAGGACGCACTTCTCGCCGTCGGCGGTCATCCTGCTCGGAAATGGTGAGGTCTGGCGATTCACCGGGCGCGCCTGCAGTGGAAACAGTTGCCCGGGCTGGCAGCTGATCAACAGCGACACTCGGATTGCGAACATCGCTGCGAGCGATAGCAGGTTGTTCATTCGTCAAGCCACCGGTCAGATCTGGGTCTGGGATGGGCACACGGCATGCAGTGAAGGCGCGTGCTCAGGTTGGTCGTTGATCGACTCCAACACCCGGTCAGTTCAGATCGCGGCTGCAGGCGATAGCGTCTTCCAGCTTCACGGCGACGGGAAAATATGGCAATGGGACGGGAGGACCGTCTGCACGTCCTCGGCCTGCGCGGGTTGGACACTCATCGACAACGACCCGCGCATCGGGGGAATCGTGGCAAGTGGAAGCAGACTGTTCGCCCGGCAGAAGACCGGACAGATATGGGCCTGGAATGGCCTCACGCCTTGCAGCAAGACCGGCTGCCCCGGGTGGTCGTTGATTGACTCGAATACTCGGTCGGTTCAGATCGCGGTCGCCGACGAAAGGCTCTTTCAACTCCAGCTCGATGGCCGACTGTGGCAGTGGGACGGTAGCAGCGTTTGCACGCCAGCAGCCTGTCCGGGTTGGATGCTTGTCGACAACGACCCGCGCATCAAGACGATCGCCGCGACCGGGACCAAGCTGTTTGCCCGCCAAGGCACGGGGCAGCTGTGGGTGTGGGACGGGCACACGGCCTGTAGTGGATGGCGCCTGCACCGGCTGGTCGCTGATCGACGCAAACACGCGTTCCACCCAGATTGCTGCGGGTGGTGACACGCTGTTCCAGATGCACGTTGGCGGGAACATCTGGCGATGGGATGGCAAGACAGCGTGCACAGGGTCTACCTGCCCAGGCTGGACATTGATCGACGCGGATGCACGGGCAGTGGCTGTTCAGGCGTTCATTCCCGTGTCCGAGCCCAGTCGGCTCTCGTCGGGGTCCCTGTTCTAGAGGGATCGCATACCGTATCTGGACGTATTGACGAAGTGCCGGTGTCGGTCCGAACATCCAGAAGGCACTCGATGATCAGGAGCAAGTCGTGACCGCGTACAAAGACCAGATTCAAGGCCGCATGAAAGAAGTGCAGGGCAAGATCAAGGAAGTCGCCGGCAAGCTCGTGGGCAACAAAGAGCTTCAGGCAAAAGGCAAGGCTCAGAAAACTCGCGGGAAGGCGCAGGCGAAGTTTGGCGACGTCAAGCAGAAGCTGAAGGTCACGAAGAAGAAGGCCACGAGGAAGAGGGCCGCGACAAAGAAGGTCGCGACACGGAAGGCGGCGACGAAGAGGGCCGCGAAGAAGCGCTAACGGCGCTTGGCGTCGGACCATCGCTCTCCGCGGAGAGCGAGGTCCCGGCATATGATCGAGCCGCGGGCGATACACCGCCCGCGGCCTCTATGGCGTTACTTCTGCCTGATCTCGAGGTCGTTGCGCACGTTTTTGACGCCGTCAACGGATCGCGCGATTTCGCCAGCCTTGGTTTTCATCGCCGTCGAGTCGACGAAACCGGTCAGCTGCACCACGCCCTTTTCCGTTCCCACGTTGATCTGGTGGGCCTTGGTCTCCGAGTTCTCCGTGAGCTTGGCCTTGACCGACGCCGTCAGCATGCTGTCATCGTAGTCCTGGCCGGCCGTCGCGTGCGGCTTGGTGCTGACGCGCAGGTCGTTGCGGACCTCCTTGACGCCCGTGACCGAGCGGGCAACCGTCGTGGCCTGGGCCTTCTGCTTGGCGTTGTCGACGAAGCCGCCGAGTTCCACCACGCCGCGATACGTCTCGACGTTGATCTGGCCGGCCTTGGTGATCGGATCGTCGATCAGGGCGACCTTAACCTTGGACGTGAGTACGCTGTCGTCGATGACCTCTCCAGCCGACTGCTGGGTGCGTGTGGAGGAGCAGGCGCCGGCCACGGCCAGCACTCCCAGGATTGCGGTAAGTTTCAGGATTCCGGTTTTCATGTGCGTTTCCTATCGAGTTGCCGATCTCGGCGTTGCTCGCGCGACAGCGCAGGCCAGGTACAGGCTAGCCGTCCATCGCCGGCCCGTCTGTTTCCTACCGTACAGAGCGGCAGGGTGTCGGCAGTTAGAAGTGGAGTAAGGTGCTTCTGGGATCCTTGCCCGGCGAGGCCACTCATCACCCGACGCTCACAGAAAGCCCTATGAATCCGCTCGTCACACGCAGAGCAGCACAGGCTCTCCTCGTCCTTGCTGCTTTGACTTGCGCTGCGGCATGTGAGACGACAGGAAGCGTCTCCGATGAAGGAGAGCCCGTCCTCGTCGAGGAACAAACTGCTCCTCGGGAAGCGCCCGGGGCCCCGAGGGCGAAAGAGGGGGAAAAGCGGGCGATTCCGCTTGCCGTTGCCAAGTCAGGGCAGTCCGACGAGGTCTCTCCCGGCATCGAGCTCGAGGAGGTGGTCGTTGAGGCGCACCGCGACCGTCACGAGGTGATCCTCGATCTCGTGTCCGAAGCGAAGTCCATTCTTCGTGATGTCGAACTCGAGTACGTGTTCACGGGGAAGGGACGAAGAGAAGTGCTGCGCGGACGTCCTGTCGTCTTTGCTCTGTGGAGCGAGACGAAGAAGGAATGGTCCATCGCACACATCGAGATCCCCCGCCCTCCGGTCAAATGGACGCCCGGGAGGAAGCCCTTTCCTTTCATCGTGCGCACACCCGGAGTCGAGGCACGGCACGTGAAAGGCACGGGCGCCGAACGGCTGATGTTCGCCTTCTCCAAAGACGGAGAGCAACTGAAGGTCTACGGGAGGAAGTTCCCCGTCTTCGACAGTGCTCTCATTGCCAGGAAGAAATGGAGGGCCGTCGTCGCGACCGCGAAACCAATCGTCTACCTTCCGGCCAACGAAGACACCCTCGATCCGCTGTTTGTCAGTGGCGGGAAGGAATTCCTACTCGACACGGCGCGAAGGGCGATCGAGGAACTGCGTCTCGCGCAAGCGCCTGGACGGGCATTTCCGGGAGGGCTGCTCGCAGATGTCGTGCCCGCTGAAGTCCTCGCGACCCTTGCGGTGATCGAACAGACGGATGACGCCGACTTCGTGAAAAAGAAGGCGGGTGCGGTCAATGAGGTGCTGAGCCAATACGGCCTGAAACGGGAGGAGGCGTATCGGTACAGTGTCTCGAGTGCAGCTGCCATCGGCCCCATGCAGTTCACGAACAGGAAGGGAAATGGGACCTATGCGCTGGTGGTCAGGCGATGCCCTGAGGCGAAGCTTGACCCGAACTTCGAGCGCGGCGCGACGGATCTTCTGAACGCCATGAAGGCGGCGATCTGCCTCTTTGACATTGAGCTGTTTCAAATGCGTTCGGATATTCGCTGGGCGTATCGCGATAACAAGGAGGTGCTTGGCATCTTCCCGGTCGCCGCATACAACGGTGGACCCAGGAATGTCAGGAAGCTTTACGGTGTCATGAAAAGGATGGGGGTGAAACTTGAAGACCTGCGTCCCCCCGGAGAGCAGCCTCAGGGAAAGCAAGTGAACTGCCCGTGTCTATGGAAGGCGGAAGCGACGGGCGTCCGTCCCGTGGCGATCCCGAAATACAACAATGAGAATCGTTGGTACATCGAAAAGTACCAGAGCATCCTCAGCGTATTCGAGTGAGAGTACGAGCCGGCAATTGTCTCGTTGGCGGCGCGTCCGCCGCCCGGCAGCCGGCGTTGTGTTCCCTACCGCACGGACAAGCGCTGAACGATCCCAGATGCTGCTCGACTCGCGTTGAACCCACAACTACGACACCTCCCGAGGGCATCAAGATGAAAACGTATGTGAAGACCGCGCTCATGGCGGTATTGCTGACTGTCGGAAGCGCCGCCGTCGCTGCGGTGCCGGCTGCCGATCCCGTGATCGGGACGTGGCAGATCAATGTCGCGAAATCGAAGTTCAGCCCTGGCCCTGCGCCGAAGACCGATACCCGGGTTTACGCGGCAACCGAGCAGGGCACCGTCATGACCTGGACGAGTGTCGGGGCGGACGGCAAGGAGACCGTCGTCAAGTCGACGTTCAAGGCGGACGGAAAGGATTACCCCCTGACCGGGGCAGCCAACTTTGACAGCCTGTCGTTGAAACAGGTCGATGACCACACGGTCCAGAGCACGCAGAAGAAGGGCGGTAAAGTGATCGGTACGACCACTCGCACCGTTTCCAAGGACGGCAAGGTGCTCACGTTGAGCAGCAAAGGCACCAGCGCAACGGGTGTGCCGTACGACAACGTCATGGTCTACGACAAGAAGTAGTTCGCGACGAGCGGTGGGCAGTCCGCGCCTGACCGGCGTGGACTGTCCGGCCCGTTCGTTCCCTCGTAAGGTCAGGCTCGCAACAGACGGCGCGCCAGCAATTCCTGCAGGTCACGGCGGCCGTCCGCGATGAGGTAGATGACTACCCGTCTCTCGACGACCCGATAGATCATCCGGTAAGGCTTGAAGAAAACCTGCCGAAACTCCGTAATTCCGAGTGCGCGCAACTCCTTCGGTTGCGACCCCCGGTCCGGAAGCGCCGACAGGCTTTCCGCGGCTGCGAGGAGACGATCAAGCACGTGGTCGGCGCTTGCCTGTGAGTCGACGTCCACAATGTAACTATACAGATCCTCGAGATCCCGCTCGGCGTCAGCGGTAAGCACGACCTCGCATGACATCACTCGGTCGCCGCGCGCTCGCGAAGTCGCTTGACCACGTCGGCGACGGGTTTGACCCTGCCTTCGGTGACCTGTTGATTGCCCAGTGCCAGGATCTTGAGCAGCGCGAGCATTTCTTGCGTCTCCTCGAAAGAGGCGACGTCCTGGAGGACGGCACGAGCCTCGCCATTCTGGGTAATGACGAGAGGCCTGCGATGCTCCGTCAGTTCACTCAGTACCTCGGCGGCATTCGCCTTGAGGTAGCTGATGGGTTTGATCTGCGTCGAGTAGCGCATTGTGTGGGCCCGGCATTCGGTGGAAGGACCGAATATAGTCCATTAAGAGTCCACTGCCAACGCCTTCGTTTTTTCTATTTCCCTTTCCGCCTCATCCTTGCGTCCGAGGCTCTCGAGCACCTGGGCCAGCGCCTGCCGGGCGGCCGCATTGGTCGGGTCCGCCTTGATCGCGGCCCGCAGGTGCCTTTCGGCCTCGGCAAAATTCCCGCTCCGGGCGAGCGATGCCCCGAGGTTGTATTGCGCGGTGGCCGACTTGGGGTCCAGCTCGATCGCCTTCCGGTACGCCCGGGTCGCTTCCTCGGGCAATCCCTGGCGTTCCAGTACGAAACCAAGGTCGTTGTAGATCGCGGGCTGCGGCTTGATCGCGAGTGAGTCCCGGTAGTGCGCTTCGGCCACCTCGAGCTCGCCGATATCGATGGCGGCGAGGGCGAGGTTGTTGTGCGACTTCCAGTGCTTCGGGTCGACCGCGACCGCCTTCTCCAGCGCGACGACCGCTTCCTTGCTCTTGCCCTGCTGGAACAACGCGAACCCGAGCGAGTTCAGAAGTTCCACGTTCTCGGGCTCGACCGCGAGTCCGCGCTCGTAGGCCTTGACGGCGGCGGGGTAGTTGCCGGTCCGTTCGTTGGCCATGCCCGCCCGAAGAAACGAGTAGGCGTCGAGGAACTGCTCCTTGATCTTCGCGATCGCCTCCGCGGGCAGCGGAACGAACTCCGGGATGTTGGCGGCGCGGTCGGTCCCGGTGAAGCGCTCGAGCACCACCGGGGGCGTGGACTCGCCGGCCTCATCGATGTGGGTCAGGAAGAGCTGGGTGTAGGCCGTGTTGGCCTTCGATGAGAACACGAGCCAGCGGCCGTTCGACGACCAGCTGTGCCAGGAGTTCATGCGGGGCGTGTTCGCTCGCAGGCGCCGAGCCTCGCCCGCCTTCGGCCGGGATGATGTAGAGCTCGCTGTCCGGCATCAGCAGCATGTAGTTCTCGGCCTTGCAGAAGACGATCCATTTCCCGTCCGGCGAGAACTTCGCGAAGTAATTGCTCTTCCCGTTGTGCGAGGCGCCCTCGATCGGTTCGGCCTTTCCGCCTCGGCCGTCGTTGAACGGAACCCGGTACAGGTCGAACTTGAACGGCTCCTTGTCATTGACGAACTCGGGGACGTCCTTCTCGTTCAGTAAAACGCTCGTGGCGTTCGCGATCGAGTCCTTGCGGTACGCCTTCGTTCGAGCGAAGACGATCGACTTTCCGTCGGGGCTCCAGGTCGGGTTGCTCTGGACGTACTCGGGGTCGTTCGCCCCCGGCAACGGCTTGAAGGTACCCGTCTTGGTGTCGTAGACGACGAGAATGCCCTTGATCGGGAAGAAGAGCTGCGAGTACCAGATGTCGGGCGTCGCCACGAACACCGCGCGGTCCTTGACCGTGCTGATCACGTAGCGGCCGTCGGGCGAGACCTGCGAGAGGAGCCCGAAGGTGGTTTCGCCGTCGCCTTTCTTGTAGTCGCTCCAGGTGATGATCTTCTCGTCGTTCAGCACCATCTGCTCGGACACGGGGAGGATTGCGTAGGCTCCCTTGTCGTTGCCGTAATCCACATCGAGGCCTAGCACGCTGCCGTCGCCCGAGAAGGAGTGGCAATTCCCGCAGACCGGCAGGTCCTCGAGGACGATGGGCGGCGCGGTCTCGGAGTCGATCGCACCGAAGCGCCAGCGGATGCGCGAGGGATCCTGGACGGCCGTGATGAACGGCAGCGGAACCTCGCGATAGAAGATCGAATCGCCCACCGGGTCCCTGGAGGTCCGGATGCGGACGCTCGCGGACGAGACGGCCTGTGCGTCCGGGCCGACCCCGACGATCGCCACTTCGGCATCTCGCTCCACGCTGCGCTGCTTGATCTCGGCCCAATCGGCTTCCGAGGGGCGCCAGCGCGGTTCCGTCGTCGGGAACCGGAGTACCTCGTCCGTGCTGTCGAACCGAAGCAGGACCATCCACTCTTTGACGCCCGTGGTCTCGTCGCTCCAGAGGAAGGTCGGGGCGACGATCTCGGGCGGGAAGAGCGTCTCGTCGAGGGGATACTGGATCGCGAGGCCACCGGCGGGCTCGCTCGGGAACGCGAGCGGGGCCGGTTCGGACCCCTTGCTGCAGGCGGCGAGGGCCAGCACCGCAGCGAGCAGGAGACAGATCCCAGCGGGGGAGGACTCGGCTCGGGCGCGTGCTCGAGCTCTGGATCGTGGGTTCATCGCTGCGCCTTCATTCGCGGGCGATTGTGGGTGACCGATCGAGGCGGCGTCAAACGAGCTGCGGAGCCTCGGTGCAGCAAAAAATTGACAGGCCCAGCCCACGGGGGAAGAATCGGGACAGAAGAAGAGTCCGGACCACGTGGGGAGAATCCAAGAATGAATGCCAGGTTGAACTTGCGTCCCTTCTGCGCGGCGCTCGGAATCGCACTCTTTGCGATCTCGACGGGTGCCGATGCAGCCGTGCACCGTGTCTTTCCGGGCCAGTCCATCCAGGACGCGATTGATGCCGCGAAGCCGGGTGACACCATCCTCGTCGAGCCGGGGACGTACAAGGAGTCGTATACATCCGTCGGCGGCAAGAAATACGGCCTTCGCATTTCCAAGGACAACCTCCGCCTGATCGGCAGGGTGAAGCCGGGCCTGCGTAATGCTGGCAAGGTCCGCCTGCTGTACGACGGCATTCCGAAAGATGGCACGGTGGGCGCGGGCGTCTATGCAGCTCCTGACGGTTGCGATTTCAACGTCTCGGCCGACAGTGCGCTCGGGAAGGAATGCAAGAAGAGGAAAGTCCGGGGCTTCTACATTCGTGGCTTCACGGTGGAGGGGTTCCCGGTCAACGGGATCCAGACCCGCTGGGTGGATGGTTTCGAGTTCGTCCAGAACGAATCCGTCAACAACCTCAACAACGGCATCTACCCGACTCTCTCGGCAAACGGGCTGCTGCAGAACAATGTCTCCTACGGCTCGCTGGATACCGCGATGTGGGTGGCGGGCTCCGAGAACGTTCGCGTCATGGGCAATGAGCTCTTCGGGAGCGTGATCGGCTTCGAGATCACGGTCTCCAACAACGTCTGGGTGACGCGCAACAGGATCTACGACAATACCGTGGGCATCGGCCTGTTCCATCCAAACGGTGCGGGGAACCCGCCGCTGCCGGTCATGGCCAACTGGGTGATCGAGTTCAACGACGTTCGCAACAACAACCGTCCGAACGAGGCGGTGCCCGGGTCCTTCCAGAGCTTCGTGCCGCCGGGCATCGGGATCCTGCTGGCGGGTGTCTCCGACCACGTGATCTCAAAGAACACCGTCATGGGCAATGACTTCGTAGGAATCGCGGTCCTCGGCTGGTGTACGGCCAACGACGGCACTCCCAATAACTGCATGGACGAGCCGCCGATCGCGGATCCTGCCGTGAACAACAACCTGATCTCTCTGAACGTTTTGAGCGGCAATGGCCTGGATGCGCCGCCGATCCCCATCGCTTTCCTCGCTGCAGACATCACCTACTTCGAGTTCGAAGGATCGTCCGGAAACTGCTTCAAGTTGAACAAGCCGAGCGGCTTCTCGGTCGTCTCCTCACAACCCGATGGGAAACTGCCCACCGACGGGTGCTGAAAGGGCGGTCCCTGGAAGCAGGCATCGGTGACGCGACGCTGAGTGTCTCCTCATCCCATTGCCGAGACGATCGAGGCGCACGGCTGCTCGATCGTCCTCCGTCGGGTCGAAGGTCCCGAGGCGAGGGAGCTCTACTTTCACTGCCAGCCTCCCGCTGAGACAGCGGACGCGCGCCCGCAGGCCGATGCGATCTATCGCGCGATCCTCCATGTCCTCGAGGCGGAGGGAGGAAGCTTCGGATCGGTCGTCTCCGAGACGGTGTTTCTGCGGAACCTGCGGGCGAGCGTCGAGGCGGTGCGGGAGGCACGTCACCGAGTTGTTGCCGCGCACGGGGGGGCGACTCACCGGCCCGCCACGACCGAGATCGAGCAACCCCCGTTGAACGAGCGCGCCTGCCTGGAGGTCTCGGTGCAGGCCGTCCTGCCGAACGCGTCGCCGCCTCGATTCGAACCGATCGAGACCGAGCCCACCTGCGGCTGTGCCGAGTGCGCCCGTGCGCACGGCCTGCGGATCCACGTGGGCGAGGAGACCCGGTTCCATGCGGCCGGGCTGTGCGGGCCGGGCGAAAATGCCTACGAGCAGACGCTCGGCCTGTTCGGGCTTGCCGAAGACCTGCTGCGGCAGGCGGGGATGGAGTTTCGCGACGTGGTGCGCACCTGGATCCATCTGCGCCACATCGACCGCGACTACGCGGATCTGAATCGGGCGCGGCGCGCGTTCTTCGCGGCACGGGGGATCGATCCGGTCCCGGCCAGCACCGGCATCGGCGGCGGGCCGGTCTCCGAGGTACACGATCTCTGCCTGGGCGTGTACGCGGTGAAGGCGGGACGTCCCCCCGTGCGGACCGTGATGACGTCCCCCACGCTCAACGAAGCCGTGGAGTACGGCGCTGATTTCGTTCGTGGAATGAAAGTCGTCGAGACGAACAAGGTCGCGCTCCACATCTCCGGGACCGCGAGCATCGACGAGCACGGCAGGACGGCGCACCCCGGTGACTTCGAGGCCCAGGCGGACCGCATGCTCGTGAACATCGCGGCCCTGCTCGAGGGGCAGGGCGCAGACTTCGGCGACGTGACTTCTGCGATCACGTACTTGAAGCATCCCGCGGACGCGGAGCGCCTTCGGGAGAAGCTCCGGGCAGCCGGCTTCCAGGGCTTCCCGCACGCGTTGGTCACGGCACCGATCTGCCGGCCCGACCTCCTCTGCGAAACCGAGGCGCTGGCAGTGGTACTGTCCACGTAGCGGCATTAGCCTGCCCGCGGATATCGAGGGACCGCTGCAATGATTCACACGAGAACAAACAGACTCGCTCGGCCAGCGGCCGTGCTCGCCATCCTGACCGTTGTCGCAGCCGTCGGCCCGGCGCGCGCCGCTGACCCGACGCCCGCGCCCGCGGCGTCGGCGCAGGATGCGGCCGGCCGGACGCTCCTGCTCGGCATGGCCGAATTCATGGCGCGCGCACCCGCAATGAGCGTGACCATGCGCAGCAGCTACGACGCGATCCAGGCGGACGGCCAGCGAATCGAGTTCGGCGAGCGTCGCCGGCTCTTGATGCAACGTCCGGACAAGCTGCGAGTCGACGTCGAGCGCAGTGACGGCGAGCGTGGAACCGTCGTGTTCGACGGCCGTTGGATTACCGCGTTCAACGCCAGGGAAAACGTCTACGCCCGCGTGGAGAAGCCTGGCACCCTGGACCAGGCGCTCGTCTACATGGTGCGCGACCTGCGCGCGACCTTGCCCCTGGCGCGCATGTTCACGACCGGCTTTCCGGTGGACATGGACAAGCGTGCAACGTCCGTCACGTTTGTCGAAGAGTGCAGCCTGTTCGACGTCCCGACCAATCACGTGGCCGTGCGGTCCGCGGAAGTCGACCTGCAGCTGTGGATTGCCAAGGGCCCGGAGCCGCTGCCGCGCAGAGTCGTCATCACCTACAAGAATGACCCTGGCGAACCGCAGTTCCGAGCCGACCTCAACGACTGGAGCGTGACGGCGAAGCTGGACGCCGCCGCATTCGCGTTCGTTCCCCCGGCGGGCGCCGAGCAGATCATGTACCTCGCCCCGCGACCGCCGGCGGATGTCCCGGCCGGGCCTACAGGAGAGCAACGATGAGCCGCCGTCCTGGACTCCGGGGAGTTCTCATTTCAGTCGCGTGCGCCGTCGGGCTGATGATGGCGGGTTGGGCAGACGCCGATGCCGCCGGCAGGCGTGGTGGCGGCGGCGGCGGCGGGGGCATGTCGCGCAGCAGCCCCGCAAGAAGTGGCGGCATGTCGTCTCGCCCGGCGCCGCAGCGTTCGGCGCAGCCGTCGACCCGGCAGGCGGCCCCGGCCCAGCGGCCGGCGACCCAGGCGAGCCGCCCGACGACCGGGTCGGACCGATCCGCACAGCAGCAGGGCTCGACGGCCGATCGCCAGGGCAATCGCCAGGAGAACCAGGGCGAGCGACAGGGCGATCGCGACGAGGCGCGCGAGGACTGGCAGGAGCATGCCGACGATGCCCGGGAGGATCGGCAGGACTACTACGATGACTGGGACAACAACTACTACTACCACGATAACGACTGGGCCGAAGCAGTGGTCGTCGGCGTGACCGTCGGCGCGGTCGCGGTCGCGGTGAGCGACTATGACGACGATGACACGACCGAAATCACGAACGTCACGAATGTCACGAACGTCACCGCGCTGGCGTCGCTCCCTTGCGAGGCCAAGATATCGGTCGTGAACGGACAGAACTTCTACCAGTGCGGCTCGAACTGGTACACGCGTGCCTACCAGGGCGATGCCGTCGTCTACGTTCCGAGCGGTCCACCGCCGTCCAACTGAGGGTCTGGCGAGGGCCGGGCTGCAAGCGCCGCGTCTCCGGTCGGAGAGCGACGGCGAGTCTGCGCCAGACGCCACGTTCGGCGCGTGGTTCGGTCACCCGCACCGAGGAGTGAGACTCATGGACCACTCGGAATGAACCTGCAGTTCATGGCGCAGGTTGCCGACCTGGTCGGCGCGATCGCGATCGTCGTCTCGCTGGTCTACCTGGCCGTACAGATGCGCCAGAACACACGTTCGCTGCGCGCCGAGAACTACGCGCACGCACTCGATCGGGTCGCGGAGATGCAGGCGCGGTTGAGCACGAACCCGGAACTCGTGCGGATTTTCAACGCCGGGCTCGCGGACCCGCTGGCGCTGCGCCGCAGCGAGCGAGTGCAGTTCACCTGGAGCCTGTACGAGATGTTCGGCTCCTTCGAGTTCATGTACCTGCAGTCGCGCGAGGGCGCCTTGCCCGACGACGTCTGGAAGCGCTGGGCGGACACGATGAGCTGGTGGCTGCAGTGGCCGGGCGTGCAGCAGTGGTGGCGGTCACAACCGACACCGTTCAGCGCCTCGTTCGCGGCCTTCGTCGAGTCGCGGATCGGGGCACCGGTGCAGGATGCCGAGCGTGCGCGGCTGTGGGCCGAGTTCCTGAGCGCGCCGACGCGATGAAGGAACCAGACGACACCTCCCACAGTCACGTCTTCGACTTCAGCAATCCCATTGCGGAGCGACGGACGCGGCAGGTGATGTGGCTGACCGCGGCGATGATGGTCGTCGAGATCGCCGCGGGCACGATCTTCAATTCGATGGCGCTGCTGGCCGATGGCTGGCACATGAGTTCCCACGCGCTCGCGCTGGGGGTGTCGGCCGTGGCCTATGCGATGGCCCGTCGCATGGCCAACGACCCGCGCTTCTCGTTCGGCACCTGGAAGATCGAGGTGTTGGGCGGCTATACCAGCGCCGTGTTCCTGATGGGCGTTGCGGCGTACATGGGCATCGAGTCGATCGCGAGGCTCGTGACGCCTTCTGCGATCCGGTTCGACGAGGCGATTCCCGTGGCGGTCATGGGCCTCGTCGTCAATGTGCTTTCCGCCTGGCTGTTGTCCACCGGGGAGGCGGGGCATGACGACGTTCGGGCCGCACACGACCACGGACACCCCCGCGGGCACGCTCATCACGATCTCAACCTGCGTTCCGCGTATCTGCATGTCGTCACCGATGCCGTGACCTCGATCCTCGCGATCGCCGCATTGATCGGCGGCAAGTATCTCGGCGCGTCGTGGCTCGATCCGGTGATGGGGCTGGTGGGCACGTTGCTGGTCGGGCGCTGGGCGTGGGGCCTGCTGCGCGACACGGGTCGAGTGCTCCTCGACGCCGAGATGGATGCCCCGGTGGTCGAGGAGGTGAGGGAAGTCGTGCGTGGGCTCCCGCAGCCGACGACGGTGCGGGACCTGCACCTCTGGCGGGTCGGCAAGGGCAAGTACGCCTGCATCCTCAGCCTGTCGACCGGTGCGGCGCTCGATGCCCACGCGGTCCGCCGGGCGCTCGCCGTGCACGACGAACTGGTGCACGTCACCGTCGAACTGGTGCACGTCACGCCGCGAACCGGCGTCTGATCCATGGCACAGGGAGTACAGTGGCGCGCGCGAGTCCGAGTCTCAACAATCAATGGGGGTCATCATGGTAAGCAAGTCCCGGAAACTGCTGAATGAGCAGACGGAGTTCGTCGGAGAACAGGCGGCACTCCTTCGCCAGGCGCCCGGAGTCCTGGTGCGCCGGGCGGCGGCAAGATCCGCCCAGGGTGTGAAGGCATTGCAGAGACCGGTGCGCGTCGTGACGCGATCGGGCGTGCGACTGACGAGTCTTTCGCAGGAGACGCTGCAAAGCCTCCTCGAGCTGCAGCTCGAGGTCGTGACTGCGGTGCTCACCAATGCGTCGGCGCAGCTCGAGCGGGTCGCGCGAGCGCGGGGCGTTCGGGACCTGGCGGGCGGTCAGGCCGAGGAACTGCGCGCGGCGCGCAAGCGCATCGCGGCGGACATCAAGCGGGTGATCGAGATCCTCAAGCGGGCGGGGAAGGGCGTGCGCACGGTGGCAACGGACACCTATGAGGACGTCGTCAAGCCGCCGCAGGTGGAACTCGCGCCGGTCGCACGAAGGAAGCCACGCAAGAGTGCCAAGCGCGCCGTGAGGAAGACCAAGCGCAAGGTCGCGAGGAAGGCGAGTCGCTAGACCTCGAAACTGTCGCGATTGGGCCGGTTGGGGTCGTAATCCTCGTCCTCGAGTTCGACCTCAGCCGACCGAGGCAGGTTCGCGATGATCTTCACGAGCATCCTGACATGCTCGGCCTCTTCCTCCCGCAGCTCCTCGAACAGCGTCCGAACGTCGGGCTGGGTCACGTACTCGAGGGCCTCGTCGTAGAACGCGAAGGCCTTCTGCTCGGAGTGCAAAGCCAGCTGGTACGCCTTGAACGCCGACATGTTCCAGCGTACGTCACCGACTTCGGGAGCCTCCACGTCGAAGATGTCGTCGAGCGTGACCTTGGCCGGCTTGTCGCCGAACAGGGCGAGCCGGCGCTCGGCGATCTCCTCGCAGTGCTTGGTCTCGTTGACGGCCATCGATCGGAAGACTGCGCCGGCGTCGTCGACACCCCGGGTCCCGAGGGATTCGGCGAATTCCGTGTACCGCTTCGTCGCTTCGAGCTCGATCAGGGAGGCCAGGTCGAGGGCGTCCATCAGGGCGAGCTTGGAGAAATCGAGTCTCGTGGACATGGCGGTTCCCTCGTCTGGCGGTCGCACGAACGCTATCACCGCGCTGACGTTCGGGTCAAAGCCGCGGGGCGGTCAGCGCGCGAGGAACAGGAACTCGGCCGTCGTGATTCCGCCCGTACCGCCGAGGACCACGAGGAGGCCGCGCACGACCGGTTCCTGGGAGAGCGGCCGGAACGGCCCCTCGCGGACCGCGCGAATCTCGGCCGCCAGTCGTCGCAGCAGCGATGCCTGCAGCTTGGGCGGGGCGCTCGACGTCGAGAGCTCGCCAGCACCGGCTCCGGTCGCAGCGACGGGCGCGCTGGGGCCCGTCTCGATTTCCCGCTGCTCGGCTTCGTGGTCGAGGGCCGTCAATACGTGCGAACGCAGTCTCTCCGCCTGCTTGCGCAGGTCCAGAGCGCAGCGCACCCCGATGCCCAGCGAGATCACGAGCAGCGCGGCGTAGGGCAGCGAGAAATCCCATGCATCGAAGACCCGGCTGCGGATCGGCGCCAGCAACAGCAGGACGACGAACGGCAGGTAGACGAGGCGGTTGACGGCGGCGGCCACCTCGACGGCCAGCCGGAACCGCACCCAGTGACCGCGTGCCTGTTCGCTGAACGGATTGTCCAAGGCCGTTCCCTGCAAGCTGGACTGAAGCAGCTGGGGATCCACGGGAGCCGCCAGGATGCGGCGAAGCAGGCGCGACGCCACGATCGATGCGTCGAGCGCGGAGAAGAGCAGCGCCATCGTGGAGCCGATCAGCACGAACTGCAGGGCATGATTGAACCAGGCCGCCGATGCCCCCCGATGCGGCGAGTTGGGCCAGTCGAGCGACAACAATGCGACCCCGAAGACCAGGAACAGCAGGGTCGCCAGCGCGACCCGCATGGCGCACGCCCCGAAGCGCATGCGCCCGAGGAAGTCCATCCATTCATCCGCGACGGTTCTAGCCCCGAGGCCCGACCTGTACGCGTCGAGCTCGCCGGCCCAGTGCGTGGTCGAATCCGGCTTCAGACCGAAGCGTTCCTCGCGTCCGCTGGCCTGCTCGCGACCGCCGAGCGTGCTGAGGCCGAAGGACGTCGCCACCTTGTCGATGTTCGCGCGCAGTCTCATGCGGCCATACACCAGGAGCGCGCAGGTCACGACGAGGATGATCAGCCCGAGGATCTGGGTCGGCCAGATGCTCACGCCTTCGAGCCAGGCGAACGGCTCACCGTCACGCGTCCTCACGTTCGCGCGTATCGCATACAGCCCGGCGCCCAGGAATGCGAGCGCTGCTGCGACGATGCCGAGACCGGCCGGTGTCGCGTAGGTTCGCAGCTCACGGCCGACGGAACGCGCCGTGCGTGACAGCACGTACGCGAGCCCGGCGGCGGCCGCCACCATCACGAGGAAGGCCAGCCACACCCGCAACGTCGGCAGCGGGTCGAAGCCACGCCAGTCCTCGTCGGAGTGTATGGAACTGCAGGTCATGGGGTCCGGTACGGTGCAGTCGTTGGACTCCGGCTGAACCTTCGTCTCCGGCGAGGCATCGGGCGCACCGACGAGGTTCACCGGACGCGTGCGACCGATCTCATACCGCCGCGCCTGCTGGAACCAGACATCGAAGTCCCCGGTGCCGAGCGTTCTCGCGTGGGGATCCAGGGCCACGAGCGTCGAGAGGTACGTGCCGGTCTGATAGGTGTCCCGGAACGGGGGCGCACTTCCCTGCAGCTGCCTGTTCAGGGCGAGGCCGTAGCCGGATGCCACGACCAGGTTGCGTGTCGAGCGTACCGAGCCCGCGTCGAGCATCCGTGCATCGAGGTCGGCAGCGAAGAATACGGCCTGCGGGAATCGGTCTCGCAGTGCATCGAGCACGAGGATCTTGTCGTAGGCGTCGCTGCCGAGGATGCCGATGGCGGCAATGCCGTGCTGACCGTCCTTGCGCAGCGCGCGATCCAGGTCCACGAGTTGCACGGAGAGCCGCCGGAGATAGTCGAACTGACTCGGGCCGTCGGCACGTTCCAGCGCCGCCTGCTCCAGCAGCGCATTCCCGCCGCCCGGGCGCGGACTCTGCGGCGTCGTCCCGGGGTTCACGGGACGGCCGGCGTTCCCGGGCGCAATGCCGTCCAGTCCGCGCAGGTAGCCAACCTCCACGATCGCCGGGCCCTTGCGGCCACGGCACGCTTCGACACCAAGCGTTCTGTCGAAGTCCTCGCGAAAGGCGCGCGCGTACCGGGTGTCGCCCTCGGCAACGATGACGATCGTGCCCGTGCACAGGGCCGTCCGGCGGTGCTCGAGCGGGGTCGCGGAGTCGAGCCGCAGCATGAGTTCGTTGACGAACGCACTCGTCAGGCGGTCGTCCGTCGCGTTCAGCCGCACGACCCGTCTCTCGAACTCCTCCGCGATCGCGTCCGCGTCGGCTGCGCACCCCACCCTGTTCGCGTCCCCGGCCTCGCCACGCCCTTCGGCCGCGCGCTTGCGTTGCTCGCAGGTCGCCAGGGCCCCCTCGAATGCGCCGTCATCGATCCGGGCGGTTGCGGCCGAGGAGAAGAAGCGCGGCTCAGGTGGGCGAATGGACGCGACTGCGCCAGGCGCCGCGTCCAGGCCGCCCTCTGGTGAGGGGTCGGATCTCCGGCCGGCGATTTCCCCGACGAGTCCGAACAGGGTCGCCGACGACCAGGGTCCGATCACGGTGGTACTCGTCCAGGGCTTCGGACCCGCCGACGATCGCCAGGCGCTGCCCGCGCTCGCGACCGGACAGAGCACGTCGAAGTGCGGCAGAAGCGACTCGTGGCGGCGCAGCGTGACCGGATCAGAGGGCTGCGCCTGTGACTCGAGCAGCCGGCACACCTCTGGCCCACGCAGGATCAGGTCATTCAGGGTGTGCATCCCGCGGAGCGGTCGTCGCGAGACGGCATCCTCGTCGACCCACAGTACGAGCACCGACTCGCTGTTCTCGTCCCGGTCCCGCCTGAACCACTCGTACGGCAGGATCTCCGGCATCAACCGCGTCCAGGGGGCGTCGAGGCAGCTCTCGAACGTCCAGACGAATCCGAGCTTCTCCTCGTCGCTCGGTTCCCATTCGGCCTGCAGCAGTGCCATGACCGTGGCGTATCGCGTGCGTCGCCGCGACTCGCTGTCCTGGGAATACGGTCCTCCGGGAACGAAGACCGGCATGACGATGACTTCCGTCCCCTGGCGCGTCAGTGCCCGTTGAACCGCCATGGTCAGCGTGGCCGGATGGTGCGCGGCGTCGCCCAGGGCTTCCTCGCAGCGCTTCGCCGGCTGCCTGCCCTGCACATCGCGCATCGCGACGAACGGGTCCTCCCAGAGGCGCGCGTGCACGTCCTGGCGGCCGGCGTGGGCGATCTTCGCGTCGCTGGCTTCGACCGGCCGCTTGCTCGCGAGCGGCAGGGTCCTGACGACGATTCCCGACGCCATCAGGATGACCGCAATGAGCGGTACCGCGTTGGCAAGAAGGTGTCGATGGTCGAAGTCTGCCATCTGATCACTCCGCCGGTGATCCCGGCTTGCCTGTGATCGCAGGGCCCCATGCGACCGCGCGCACGCCGGTCGTGCGTTCCGGCATGTGCCGGCTTCCCCCTGCGAAGTCCGAGGTTCAACCGGTACGCCCGGTTGCAGGCAAAGTCAATATGTCAAATCGCGGGCGCGACGCTATCCCGTCCGCGCAAGCGACTGGAAGCCTAGCCCTCGACGTCCTTGATCTCGAGCCGCCGCAGTCGCACGCCGGTCGTGACCGACGGGTCCCAGGTGATCATCCGGTTGCGCCCGGCCGCCTTCGCCAGCGTCAACGCCTGGTCCGCCCGGTCGATGGATTCAAGCGCATCCACCTCCGGGTCCAGCATCGCGATTCCGAACGACACCGTAAACTGGAACGCGATCCCATCGGCGCCGACCGACGTGAGTCCGCGCGTGACGGCTTCATGGAGCCGCATGATCACCGTCTTGCCGGACGCGAGATCCGTCCCGGACAGGCGGATGAGGAACTTGCTCGCGTCGTAGCGGAACACCTTGTCGGACAGCCGAAGGTGCGCGGCAATGATCTTCACCGCGGTGACGAGCGCCTTCGCGCCTGTGGAGTCGCCGTGAATCGCGTTGATCTGCCGGACGTTGTCGAGTTCCATGAGGGTGATGCAGCACTGCCGGCCGGGTTGCCTGGCGAGCGCATGCCACTCGCGCAGGTCTCGCAACATGTAACTCGAGCTGTGCGCGTCGGTCAGCACATCGCGACTGTTGAGCGCACATTCGATCTCGCGCCTGATGAAGTACAGCGCGAAACTGAGCCGCGAGCTCGCTTCCTCGAACTCCTCGACGGCCGTCCGTGCGACGGGCACACGTGCCACCGTGCCACGCAGAAGCGTGGCGGCGATCCGGTGCAGGTTCTCGTGCTCGGCACCGATCATGGCGAATGACCGCAGTGCCCGCAGCTCGGGAAGCGCCCACTGGAAATACCATTGGCCAAACAGGCAGCGACGGTGCGCATCCGCCGCGAGGTCGCCCGGATCAAGCGGCAGCCGACCCGAGATCACGCGTAGCAGCTGATCGCGCCACACGGCATGGTCGAGCGTGGCCTGTTCCAGTTGCTTGAGGGCCTTCTGGAGGATGGATGGGTTCGTCGTGAGCATCGTCGTTTTCCCCCGGTCGCGTGGCAAGCTTCCGGATCCGCCCGCGGTTACGCAAGCCCCGGACAAGCGGCCAGCAGGCAGAACCGTGCGCGCCATCACGATTCGACCAGCCTGCGGCCGGGAGAAGCCGCTCCGGGACGATCCCGGAGCGCGCGTAAGTCATTGATCCCAGTTACGTTGGGCGGCTCCGCAGCGCGGGGCCCGACCGTCGTCCCGGCGTACGATCAACCCGCTGCGGACCGTGGTTGCAGTTCGGCGGGGCGGAAGCGGCCGGTGGCCGTGAGATCCACATAGGCCGCCCGTTCCGCACGCAGCCGGGCGCGGCGAGCCATGAAGGTCGTCTTCGCGACCTCTTCCAGCGAGCTCGAGCCGGCGAACAGGAACCCCTGGCCCGCAACGCAGCCGAGGTCGAGCAGCGTGGCCACCTGGTCCTCGTTCTCGATGCCCTCGGCGATCGTCTCGAGGCCGAGAGTCGTGCCCAGCATCACGACCGCGCGCGCCAGCTCGGGGCCGCCGTTCTGCTCGGTCATGCGGCTGACGAAGGCCCGGTCGATCTTCATGATGTCGATGGGGAACCGGTGCAGGTAGGACAGGGACGAGTAGCCCACCCCGAAGTCGTCGATGGCGAGCCGGACGCCGAGCGCCTTCAGGTCGCGAAACCGCTCCAGGTTGACGCCGGTGTTCTGCATGATCGTGCTTTCGGTCAGCTCGATCACGAGGCTGCCGGGCTCGAGGCCGGAAACCTCGAGGGCGTGGCGCACGTCCTCGGCCAGGTTGCCCTGCTGCAGGTGGCGGCCGGAGATGTTGACTGCGATGCGCAGGTCCCTTCCGGCCGCGATTGAATCGCTGAACGCGCGGACCTGCGTGCATGCCTCGACCAGGACCCGGCGCCCGAGCTCGATGATCCGGCTGGACTCCTCGGCGATCGGAATGAAATCGGCGGGCATCACCACGCCGCGATGCGGGTGGTTCCACCTAACCAGGGCCTCGACGCCCAGCAGCTCGCGGCTGGTCAGGTCGACCACCGGCTGGAACTCCAGGAAGAACTCGTCCCGCGCCAGCGCCAGGTCGATGTCCTGCTCCAGGCGCAGGCGGTCGTGGAGCTGTTCCTGCATTTGCGGCTGGAACACCATCAGGCGCGCCTTGCCGGCCGACTTCGCGCCGTACATCGCGATGTCGGCGTTGCGCAGCAACTGCTCGGCGTCGTCGCCCGGCCGCGAGCAGGCCACGCCGATGCTGGCCGTCGCCTCGGTTTCCCGGCCGTCGAGCAGCAGCGGCCGGTTGAAGGCCTCGCTGACGGCCCGGGCGACGCGCTCCACGTCCGCGTCGCCGCCGATGCCCTCGAGCAGGATCGCGAACTCATCGCCACCCAGTCGCGCCACCGTGTCGGACGGCCGCGTCGACTTGACCAGTCGCTGCGCCGCCGCCTGCAGCAGCCGGTCGCCGGCATCGTGGCCCAGCGAGTCGTTGACGTTCTTGAAGTTGTCGAGATCCAGGAACATGACGGCCACGCGCTGGGACGTGCGCTGCGCCAGCGCCAGCGCGTGCTCGACGCGGTTCCAGAACAGGCTGCGGTTGGCGAGCAGCGTCAGCGGATCGTGGAACGCCAGCTTGCGCAACTGCTCCTCGAGCGCCTTGCGCTCGGTCACGTCGCGGAAATTGAGCGTCAGGCCGGCGATCGCGGTGTCGTCCATCAGGTTGCTGCCCACGCACTCGAGCGTGCTGCGCCGGTCTCCGGTCTCGACCACGGCCTCGACGGGACCGATCGTCCGGCCACGCGAGGCAGCGACTTCGGCCAGGAATGCCGACAGTCGCTCGCGCTCCCCGTCCGCCCACAGGTCGAGGAGATTGCGACCGACCAGCTCATCGGGCTGGATCGCGAACGTGCGTGCGGCGGCGGGCGAGGCGAACCGCAGCTGGCCCTCGGCATCCGCGATCATGATCACGTCGGAGGCATGCCTGATCAACGAGGCGTAGCGGGCCTCGACGAGGCCGGCCGCCCGCTGCTCCCTGAGGAGTGCGTCGTCGCGCAGCAGCACCCCCTGGCGAACCATGACGAGCGCGGTCAGCAAGAAGATGATCATGGTCATCATGTTGACCGGGCTCGTGGCCGAGCTGCTCTCGACGTAGACCAGCATGAGAAACGAAACCATCATCGCGATATAGGGCAAGCCCTCGACCAGCACGCTGGTGAACGCGCCCGGAGCCCGCCGGATCGGCGGTGCACCGCGCAGCTGCTCGCGCGCGGCCGCCGCCAGCCAGACGTAGCACGACAGGTACATGGCGTCCGAGACACCGCCCGGCAGGTAGCTGCCGCCGACTTTCGACATCGCCCAGACGATGTCGGCCAGCGACATCGACGCGAAGCCCAACGTCAGCAGCAGCAGGGCCCGGCGCGGGATCGGCGCGGCGCCCGAGTGCATCAGCAGCACGCCGCACGCCAGCAGCACGACGCAGTTCATCGCGATGTAGCTCTGCGCCAGCACGAACCGGAGCATGTTCTCGTCGTGCGGCGAGGCGGCCGTGGGCGCGATCACGAAGAACCAGAAGAACCCGCCGAATCCGAGCAGCAGGATCGAGGTGTCCAGCGCGAGGCGGGCCCATTGCACGCGCACGGCGGCGGCGCGGACCACCGTCAGTACCGCGGCGAAGACGAGCGGGTAGAAGGCGAGGTAGAACACGTCGCCGATCGACGGGAAAGGGTCGACGCCGAACAGCCAGTAGGTCGCGTGCAGCAGGTTGCCGGCGGTGTAGCAGGCGAGCGCGCCCGCGAGCAGCCACCAGGTGCGCCTCGCGGCCGGGTCCGAGGAGCCGCGCGCGGCGGCCGCGGCGAGGATGGCCGCGACGATCGATGGGGGAGCGTCGGAATAGAGCGTGAAAATCTCGTGGGCGCGCGATCCCTCCTTGTTCAGGAGGGTCAGGAGTATCGCGATCAACGTGTACGCGAACAGCGCGACGGTGACGTAGCCCGTCCAGCCGGAGACGAACGGCTCGCGCTTGTTCTTGACCACGTTCTTGGGCGGCCCGTGCAGCATGTTCTCCAGCGCTTCCAATCGACGCCGCGGCTTCTTTCAGACCTGGTGCATGTAGCCTGAGTTGGACCCGGTCCATCCGTGAATCGCGTCCGAAAGCAGCCATGCGCTATGTGACGTGGCGCACAGTTAGAATGCCCGTGGCTCGCTCGGACTCGACACGCACGGAGACTCGCGATGAATTCACACGGGCGCATCCTGACCACCCACGTCGGCAGCCTGCCGCGACCCGACGACCTGGTGGAAATCATGTTTGCCCGGGAGGACGGCATCCCGATCGACCCGTCGGCGTTGCAGCAGCGGGTGGAGCAGGCGGTCGAGGAGGCCGTCGCGCGCCAGGTCGCGGCCGGCGTGGACATCGTCAACGACGGCGAGTGGCCGAAGCCGAGCTACGCCACCTACATCAAGGACCGGTTGAACGGCTTCGGCGGGTCGGGCACGAGCTACGTCTTCCAGGACCTCGAGGACTATCCACGCTCCAAGGCCCGCATGGCAGGCGACCCGGGTCGCAAGCATCGCAAGACCCCGGCCTGCAATGCGCCGATCACGGTCAGGGACATGGACGCGCCTCGCGTCGACGCGGCGCGGCTCAAGGCCGCGGCGCTGCGGCACGGCGCCGTGGGCACCTTCATGAGTGCTGCATCGCCCGGGGTCGTGGGCCTGTTCTTCCGCAACGACCATTACCCGGACCACGAGAGCTACGTCTTCGCGCTCGCCGAGGCGATGCGGCACGAGTACGAGGCGATCGTGCAGGCCGGCATCCTGCTGCAGGTCGATTGCCCGGACCTCGCGATGGGTCGGCACACCCAGTACCGGGAACTGTCAGTGGCGGGGTTCCGCGACCGGATGGAACTGCACATCGAGGCCTTGAACCGCGCGCTGGTGAACATCCCGCCGGAGAAGGTGCGCATGCACCTGTGCTGGGGCAACTACCCGGGGCCGCATCACTGTGACGTGCCGCTCGAGGACATCGTCGATGAGGTCTGGAAGGCCAAGCCGCACGCGATCCAGTTCGAGGCCGCGAATCCACGCCACGCGCACGAGTGGTCGGTGTTCGAGCAGGTCAAGCTGCCGGAGGGGAAGGTGCTGATCCCCGGCGTGATCGAGGTGCAGTCGAACTACATCGAGCACCCGGACCTGGTCGCGCAGCGGATCCTGCGCTATGCCGACCGGGTCGGGCGCGACAACGTCATGGCCGGGACCGACTGCGGGTTCAGCATCCACGTCGGCACGGCCGGCGTGGACCCGGACGTGGTCTGGGCGAAGCTCGCGGCGCTGGCGCAGGGAGCTGAGCGGGCGAGCCGGAAGCTGTGGCCGTGAGGCTGAGGCGCGTCGACCGGTGATTTCCGTTTCCTGTCGCGCTCCATCCGCGACCCGCTGGCCCGGTACTCCGCGCGGGTGCAGGTACGAGGATCGCGAGGCCCTGTTCAGGGACCGGCTGCTTGCGAGCTACTGGATGGTGCCTGGCCGGATGCTCGGGCCCGACGTCATCGCCGACGTGCGGCACGTGATGGTGCAACGGCACGAGAACTACGGCGGCCCGCTGACGCGCCAGGCGCAGCAGACCAGGGCGGTTGCTCGCGGCAGCAGGAACGTAACGCCAAGCCCGAGACCCGCGGTTCGAGTGAGACCTGCTGTCAGCTCCCCCAACCGGGTTGCGGGAAAAGTTCGCCCCCGCCGAAGTGACAGTACTCCGTGAGATCGGTGCAACGTCCATCCGTCGCGAAGCTGAGAAACATTGCGCCAGCGAGAGTGATGTTCGCTCCGTCGTTCTTCAGATTCGTCCACCACTGGACCGCGGCACGATCGCCCTCTTGTAGGCCTCGAGCCACTCGCCGACACTGATCTTGGTCATGTCATTTACCGGCGAAACGCACTCAGGTCGAGCTACGTCGCGAAAGAAGGGCAGCAAGTTGCTGGTAGTCAGCCGCGCGCTTCGCTGCCGAGCGCTGGCCAAGGTTGGTGAGCTTGCGACGAACGCCTGGCAACTCGGCGGCGTGCGGAAGCTCGATGAGGTTGAAGTCGGGCGCTTCGCGCTCGACGGACTCGAGGAACGCGCGCGATGGTGCATCGAGCAATTCGGAGATGCGCCTTAGGAGCCGTGCCCGCACGTCGAGTAGCGAAGTGGCGGTGACCGGCGCCGCGGTCATGCCCTGAAAGTGCGCCACGAACGTCCGCTCGAAATCGCGAGGCTCCTGCGGCGCCAGCATTTCTGCAGCGGGCTTGGGGCTGCAGGTGAGATAAACGAGGAACGTTCGCCACAGGCGTTCATCGACGCGCCCATCGTCCAGCAGCGGCTGCATGTCGAAGAGGTCGCGAGGGTGCTGGCGCGACAGCGCAGCGGATAGCTTTCCGGCGTAAAGGTCCGCGAAGTCGAGCACCTGTATCTCGGCGAAACCGAAGTCCCGCTCCACGCCAGGGCGCACGCGCAGTGTCCGCACCGGATGGACTGTGCCGCGCATGACCGGTGTCGTCTCGATCTGCACGCGCGAACGGTTGCGGCTCGCAATCAGCCGATGGACGCCCGCTGCTTCGGTTCCGCTCGTCTGTACCTGCAGTCGCAGCGGTCCGGAGCGCAGTCTGTCGCCGATGGCTTCCAGCGCTGTGGAGATATCCTGTGCGTCTTTCGTGAACTCTCCGACGGGAAGCCATGTCAGGTCGATGTCGACGGAGAGACGCGGCAGATCATTCTCGAAAAGATTGATGGCCGTCCCACCCTTCAACGCAAAGCGCTTCTCCTCCGCGAGCGTTGGCAGGATCTCTACGAGCAGCTTCACGCGCGCCGCGTAGCGGCTATCCCAGTTGTTCATCGAGGTCGGCGGGCAACGTGATCTGATACTTCGTGTTCAGTTTCCCGCCACGCACGAGCACGCGCTTTCCGCGACCGAGGTCCACGTCTTGCAGGCTCACGTGCGGCAGCCACGCGTGGCGATGACGGTCTGCGAGGGCGAGGAACAATCGCTTCGCCTTGATGCTGCTGCAGTGCTGCAGCATCGAGCTGACGAGTTGCGGGCGGAGCGTGGCGAGTCCCTGCATGATGGCATTCACTTCGTGCACCAGTGCGCTGTCCGGTGTCTCGTCGCACAGTTCCAGTGTTGCCCGCTCAGTGCTGGAGAAGACGACGCCGGCCGCGCTCGTGTTGTCCGCCGCGCGTTCAAGGCCATGGGCATTCAATGTCGCGTCGAGGGTGCCGGCGCCGAAGGAGGGCGGCGGCCAGTCGAACGGGCTCTTACCGCATGCCTGTATGCGCTCGCGGAGCGGCAGCTTGCGCGCCCAGGCCGGCAACTTCGCGGGACCGTATAGCGTCAGAGTCTCGGACTCGCCCAGGCGCAAGTAGTGTTCGTGGCCCTGGCGAGCCAGCGCGAACCGCCCACCAACGTGGAGGGGTAACTGCTCCAGTGTCTGGAGAGTGCGGAGGAGGCCCTCCCAAGTTGGCTTGCCGCCCTTGCGGAGGTAGACCCCGCGCGCTGGCGACTGCAGCCAGCCGCTCGACATGTAGCGGGCGACGAGATTGCCGGGGTAGCCGTGGGCGCGCAGCCACCGGCTGGAGACTAGGGTGGTGTCTCCTAGCGTCCCCAATAGGCGGTTTAGCTTTTCGTTCTTTGACTCACTCATGGTGACTAAAATACGAAAGTCTGTAAACCATTGACAAGGCAAAGTTTACCGAATCTGATTTATAGTCACTATTAGTGACTATCAGGGCGGAAGAGGGAACCGGAGACGCAGACGTGGATTCATCCCGGGTTGAGTGCATGGGGGGAACGCTTTCGCTGCTCGCGGCAGGGTCGTAGGGCGGTGCGGCCTCGCGCCGCAACTTCATGGCCGAGACCGGCGGACCGCCGATCGCGGCCCTCACCACCGCCCGTGATCGCCGCGCTCGGCGTTCGTGATCCTCCGGCTCGGCGGCCGGGGGCGCTCCGAGCGGTTGCGCGCCCGGCGGCCGCGCGACCAGGCGGCGCACCCGGAACTGCTCGTCGTCGATCAGTTGCAGCAGGCGTTCGCGCACGGCCTGGTCCGACTCGGTCGGTCGGGTGCGCCAGCGCAGGTAGTCGAGCCAGGTCGGGAACTCGAAGCGCTCGACCCATAGCTCGACCGCGTCGACGTCCTGGCTGATGGACCACGCGCGGGCTCCGTCGCGTCGACGGATGCGCCCGACCTCGTTGATCACGGCCGCGAACTCGACCGCGTTCCCGGGCTGCACGCGGTACTCGATGGCCACGACGATCGGACCCGACGCGGAGTGGATCTCGACGCTGGGCGGGTTGAGCTCGACCCGGGCGCGCGGGTCGAGCGAGCCGAGCTGTTCGACGGAGATCGGCAGCCAGCGCGCGGCCGCAAGTGCCACCAGCGATGCGGCCCCGGCGACCGTCAGCGCCTCGCGCAGGCCCACCGCGGTCGCGAACTCGCCCCACCACCAGCTGCCGAGCGCCATGCTGGCGAATGCGACGGTCTGGTAGGTCGCGAGCATGCGGCCGGTCACCCACCGAGGCGAGGAGAGCTGCACGGCGATGTTGTAGTTTGCGAACGCCAGCGTCCACACGGAGCCGGCGAGCACGTGCGCGAGCATCGTCAGCGCGTGCCAGCGGCTCTGGCCGATCCCGATCATCGCGACGCAGGCGAGCGCGGACAGCAACCGCAGCAGGGTGTCGCTGGTGAACCGGTGGCGCAGCGCGGCGCTGGAGAGCGCGCCGAGCATCGCGCCAATGCCGAACCCGCCCAGCAGGATGCCGAAGGTCGTCGCGCCGCCGCCCAGCAGGTCGCGCGCCACGATCGGCATGAGCGCGGGAACCGCGACGATCGGGATCGTGTAAAGGGCGCAGCGCAGCAGGATCGCGAGCAGGTGCGGCGAGAGACTCACGTAGCGCAAGCCGGCTGCGATCGCCGTCCCCAGCGGCTCGGGCGGCAGCTCGCTGCGTACCCGCTGCGGCCGCCACCAGACGAGGGTGGCGATGATGCCGACGTACGACACGGCGTTGACGACGAACGCGGCGGCTGCACCGACGGCGGCTACGATGACGCCGCCGATGGCGGGACCCAAGCTCCGGGCCAGGTTGAAACCGACGGCGTTGGCCATGACCGCGGGCGCGATCTGCGTGCGGGGCACCTGGTCGCCGATCGACGCCTGCCACGCCGGCGCGAACGCCGCGGCGCCGCAGCCGATCAGGAACGTGAGCCCGAGCAGCAGCCACGGCGTGATGGCGTCCGCGAGCGCGACCGCCGCCAGCGCCGCCGACGCGAGCAGTGACAGGACCTGCGAGACCAGCATGATGGAGCGCCGATCGCGCGTGTCCGCGAAGGCGCCAGCCACGAGCGACAGGAAGAAGAACGGCAGCGCGCTCGCCGTCTGCACGAGTGCCACCATGACCGGCGAGGGTGCGATCGTGGCCATGAGCCACGACGCGCCGACCGTCTGGATCATGCTGCCGAACGACGATGCCAGCGTGGCCCACCAGAACAGCGAGAAAGCGCGATGCTCGAACGGGGCGAGCGTGGCCCGGCGCCATTGCTCGAATCGCGTGGGCGCGTGCACGATGATTGCGACCTTAAGCCCCCGTCGTCACGGCCGAGGCCTCCGGCTGGCCTGCGGCCTGCGCAACCGCCAGCGCCGTGATGTTCACGAACCGCCGCACCGTGGAACTCGGCGTGAGGATGTGCACGGGCTTGGCGGCACCCAGCAGGATCGGACCGACCGTGATGCCCTCGCCCTGCGCGGCCTTGAGCAGGTTGAGCGAGATGTTGGCGGCGTCCATGTTCGGCATCACGAGCAGGTTGGCCGGGCCGGTCAGGCGAGAGTCCGGATGCACGCGCACGCGGATGTCGTCCACCAGTGCCTGGTCGGCCTTCATCTCGCCATCCGCCTCGAGGTCGGGCGCGAGCTCGGCGAGGATCTCCCGTGCGCGGCTCATCTTCGTCGCCGAGGCGCAGGACGAGCTGCCGAAGCTCGAATGCGACAGCAGCGCGACGCGGGGCGTCAGGCCGAAGCGCCGCACCTCGGCGGCCGCGAGCACGGTCATCGCGGCGACGTCCTCGGCGTCCGGGTTGTCGTTCACGTAGGGATCCGTGATGAACAGCGTGCGCTTCGGCAGCATCAGCACCGTGAGCGCGGCGAACAGTCGCGCGTCGGGCGACAGGCCGATCACGTCGGCGATGGGCTTGAGCTGCTGCGCGTACAGGCCCGACGGCCCGGCGATCAGCGCATCCGCCTCGTTCCGCCGCAGCAGCATCGCGCCGATCAGCGTCGTGTTCTGCCGTATCTCGGCCTGGGCGATCGCCGGCGTGACGCCCTTGCGCGACATGATCCGGTAGTACTCGTTCCAGATCTCCCGGTACCGGGGGTCGGACTCCGGATTGACGATGTCGAAGTCGCGCTCGGCCTGCAGGTCGAGACCGGCCTTGCGGATGCGCATCTCGATGACCGACGGCCGGCCGATCAGGATCGGGCGGGCGAGGCGCTCGTCGATCACCACGCGTGCGGCCCGCAGCACGCGCTCGTCCTCGCCCTCCGCGTAGAGCACCCGGCGACCCGAGTCACGCGCGGTGGCGAACACCGGTCGCATGATCGTGCCCGAGTGATAGACGAAGTTCGTCAGCTCGCGCACGTACGCGTCGAAGTCCGCGATGGGGCGAGTCGCCACGCCGGACTTCATCGCCGCACGCGCGACCGCCGGCGCGATCTTGATGATGAGGCGCGGATCGAACGGCTTCGGGATGATGTTCTCGGGCCCGAACGCGAGATCGGCGCTGCCGTAGGCGTTCGCGAGCAGGTCCGAGGGCTCGGCGCGGGCGAGGTCGGCGATCGCGTACACGCAGGCGAGCTTCATCTCCTCGGTGATGCGGGTGGCGCCGACGTCGAGCGCGCCGCGGAACAGGAACGGAAAGCACAGGACGTTGTTCACCTGGTTGGGGAAGTCGGATCGACCGGTCGCGACGACGCAGTCGGGTCGTGCCGCCTTCGCGACGTCCGGCAGGATCTCCGGCACCGGGTTGGCGAGCGCGAGGATCAGCGGGGCGGGCGCCATCGTCTTGACCATCTCTGCCGTCAGCACGCCTGCGGTCGAGCAGCCGAGGAAGACGTCCGCGCCGGCGATGACGTCCGCCAGCTTCCTCGCGCTCGTTTCCTGCGCGTAGCGCGCCTTGTTCGGCTCCAGGTCCTGCTCGCGGCCGACGAAGATCACGCCCCGGCTGTCGCAGACGTAGACGTTCTCGCGCTTCACGCCGAGCCGGACCATCAGGTCGAGGCACGCGATGGCCGCGGCGCCGGCGCCCGAGCACACGACCTTGATGCGGCCGATGTCCTTGCCGACGACCTCGAGGCCGTTGAGGAGCGCTGCGGCGGAGATGATCGCCGTACCGTGCTGGTCGTCGTGGAAGACCGGGATCTTCATGCGCTCGCGCAGCTTCTGCTCGATGTAGAAGCACTCGGGCGCCTTGATGTCCTCGAGGTTCACCCCGCCGAGCGTCGGCTCGAGCGCGGCGATCATGTCGACCAGCTTGTCCGGATCCCTCTCGGCGAGCTCGAGGTCGAAGACGTCGATGCCGGCGAACTTCTTGAACAGGCAACCCTTGCCTTCCATGACGGGCTTGGCGGCGAGCGGGCCGATGTTGCCGAGTCCGAGCACCGCCGTGCCATTGGTGACGACACCCACCAGGTTGGCGCGCGAGGTCAGTGCGGCCGCTTCGGCCGGATCGGCGACGATCGCCTCGCAGGCGGCGGCCACGCCGGGCGAGTAGGCCAGCGCGAGGTCGCGCTGGTTGATCAGCGCCTTGGTCGGAACGACCGAGATCTTGCCCGGCGTGGGATGACGGTGATATTCGAGTGCCGCCGAGACGAGGTCGGTGTCCAGGGTGCCAGAGCTCACGTTCGTCCCCTCGTGCCGGATGGTGCCCGCCGATCTTAGCCTGCGCGGGAGGAGAACAAGAACGGCGGCGCATGTTTCATGCGCCGCCGTTCGATCGCCGCTTGCGGCGCAATCAGAACTTGAAGCGATCCAGGTTCATCACCTTGTCCCAGGCCGCCACGAAGTCCTTCACGAACTTCTCGCGGCCGTCGTTGGCGGCATAGACCTCCGCCACCGCGCGCAGCTCGGAGTTCGATCCGAACACGAGGTCCACCGGGGTGGCCGTCCACTTGAGCTTGCCCGTGGCGCGGTCACGGCCCTCGTAGAGACCCTCGGCCTGGGCCGACTTCGACCACTGCGTGGACATGTCGAGCAGGTTCACGAAGAAGTCGTTGCTCAGGGTACCGGGCCGGTCGGTGAACACGCCGTGGGCGGCCTGCCCGGAGTTGGCGTTGAGGGCGCGCAGGCCGCCGACCAGCGCAGTCATCTCGGGCACCGTCAGGGTCAGCAGGTTCGCCCGGTCGACCAGCATCTCTGCCGGCGAGGCCCAGCTCTTGCTGCCGAAGTAGTTGCGGAAGCCGTCGGCCGCCGGCTCGAGTGCCCCGAACGAATCGACGTCCGTCTGCGCCTGCGACGCATCCGTGCGACCCGGCGTGAAGGGCACCTGCACGTTCTGACCGGCCTGCTTCGCGG
The DNA here is from genome assembly GCA_963754125.1 of uncultured Gammaproteobacteria bacterium. GTDB lineage: Bacteria > Pseudomonadota > Gammaproteobacteria > Steroidobacterales > Steroidobacteraceae > RPQJ01. The sequence goes on along the minus strand of CAVWEX010000001.1, from coordinate 751,023 downwards.
CCCGCTCGATCGCGGCTGCTCCGCCGAGGACGATCAGGTCGGCGAGCGAGACCTTCTTGCCGCCGGTCTGCGCGCGGTTGAAGTCGGCCTGGATGCCCTCGAGCGTCTTCAACACCTTCGCGAGCTCGGCCGGGTTGTTCACCTCCCAGCCGCGCTGCGGCTCGAGGCGGACGCGCGCACCGTTGGCGCCGCCGCGCATGTCGCTGCCGCGGAAGCTCGCCGCCGACGCCCAGGCGGTACGGACCAGCTCGGGGTCGGTGAGACCGGAGGCCAGGATCTTCGACTTGAGCTGCGCCACGTCCTGCGCGTTCACGAGCGGGTGGTCGACGGCGGGCAGGGGATCCTGCCACAGCAGCTCCACCTTGGGCGCGTCGGGCCCGAGGTAGCGCGAGCTGGGACCGAGGTCGCGGTGGGTCAGCTTGAACCAGGCGCGCGCGAAGGCATCCGCGTACAACTGCGGGTCCTTGCGGAAGCGTTCCACGATCTCGCGGTACGCGGGGTCCAGCTTCAGCGCGAGGTCGGTCGTGAACATGATCGGCGCGTGCCGCTTGGTCGGGTCGTGGGCATCCGGCACCAGGTTGCCGGCGGAGCCGTCGGACGGAATCCACTGGATCGCGCCCGCAGGGCTCTTCGTCTGAACCCAGTCGAAGCCCATCAGGAAGTCGAGGTACATCGTCGTCCAGGCGATCGGGTTCGCGGTCCAGGCGCCCTCGAGGCCGCTGGTGATCGTGTCCGCGCCCTTGCCCGTGCCGCACTTGTTCATCCAGCCGAGACCCTGCTGCTCGACGCTGGCAGCGGCGGGCTCCTTGCCCACGCAGTCATCGGGCTTGGCCGCACCGTGTGCCTTGCCGAAGGTGTGACCGCCCGCAATCAGCGCGACGGTTTCCTCGTCGTTCATGGCCATGCGACCAAACGACTCGCGGATGTCACGCGCCGCGGCGAGCGGGTCGGGCTTGCCGTTCGGACCCTCCGGGTTTACGTAGATGAGGCCCATCTGCACCGCGGCCAGGGGACGCTTGAGGTCGCGATTGCCACTGTGGCGCTCGTCCGCCAGGAACTTGCCCTCAGGACCCCAATAGGTGACGTCGGCTTCCCAGTCGTCAACACGCCCACCGGCAAAGCCGAAGGTCTTGAAGCCCATGGACTCGAGCGCCACGTTGCCGGTGAGCACCATGAGGTCGGCCCAGGAGATCTGCTGGCCGTACTTCTGCTTGATGGGCCAAAGCAGGCGCTTGGCCTTGTCGAGGTTCACGTTGTCGGGCCAGCTGTTGAGCGGCTCGAAGCGGATCTGGCCGCCGTCGGCGCCGCCGCGGCCATCGTACACGCGGTAGGTGCCTGCGCTGTGCCAGGCCATGCGGATGAAGAACGGGCCGTAGTGGCCGTAGTCGGCGGGCCACCACGGCTGCGAGGAAGTCATCAGCGCCTTGAGGTCGGCCTTGACGGCCTCGAGGTCGAGCTTCTTGAATTCCTCGGCGTAGTTGAAGTCGTCGCCGAGCGGGTTGGACGTGGGCGCGTGCTGCCGCAGCGGGCTCAGGTCGAGCCGCTCGGGCCACCAGTCCTGGTTGGACATGCCGGTGCCGGCGGCAGCCGAGGCAGATGGGGCCGCGAGCGGCGACATGGCCGTCAGCGCGGCGAGGACCGCCGCCGCGGTCGTCAGACGTGTCGTCTTGTCAGGCATACATAGCACTCCTGGTGTGCGGGTCATCATTGAGCGGAGCGCACTATGGCGGCGTGCAAGACATCGAGAAAGAAGATTTTTCCTTTGATTTCGATAGACGCGGACGATTACAGGATCGACAGGGGATTCGCGGGCACCCCCATAGGTGGTCATGGTCGTGGCGGTTGCGTCACGGATTTCGGGCCGGGAAGCTGGAAGAGTAGACAGGACCTTGGCCGGAGCACGCTCAGAAAATGTGGCCGAAAAAACCAGTCGCTCGGCCGAATCGCACGGCCGCCCCCGCAGGCACGCCCAAAATCGGCGGCGCTGTATCGGTCGTGGGCGTGAACGACGGCTGCGAAGCGGCGAAGGCTCTCGGTGGCCGGCGACTGCTGGCTGCCAGGGCGCCGACGCTGCCGCTGCCGGATTGTTCGATGCCGCTACAGTGCAGGTGCAAGTTCGAAAAGCACCTCGACCGACGTGACGGTGATGACGGCCGGCGCCTGTCCGACGTGACGGGACGCAACGCATGGGCGTCCACTGAGTGGTATGCGGGAACGAATCGCCGTAACGCGCGTGGTCGGCGTAAGGATGACTAGCAGCCGGGTACGCGGCTGGGCAAGCCGCTACTTCGTCGGCGTCGGTGTCGGCCGTCCCACCCCTTCCTTGCACGTTGCGTAAAGCTCAGCCAGCGGCGTCGTGTCCCTGTCCCAGGGTTCGAGCTTGGCGAGGTTCACCTCGTAATCCCGCTTGAGTCGCTGCAGTGCATACCACTTCGCGGTCGTGACGGCCGCCTCGTTGCGGGCGAGGTCCAGCAACTCGATTCGCCGCCCACGGATGCGTTCGACGGCCCGGACGAGATCGCCATCGTCCTCGAGGGCTGGCGCCGTGGCGTCCGCGAAGTAGCCGTGCAGCGGGCTGATCTCCGGCTGCAGTTGCGCGGGTATCAGCTCGTGCACCACCACGGGGTAGGCGCCCTGGAGCCGGTCGACCTGCGCGAACAACACCTCCGGCCCTTCGTAGACACCTGCCAGTCGCAGTCCGGGCTGCAGCTTGTCAACGAGCCGCGCATTGCCCGAGTTCTGCAGCGCCTGGTACTGGTTGTCCACCAGCCAGGGAATCGTGGCCGCAGAGCTCCGGGCGAACGCCTGGAGCAGGGCAGCGGGATCGTCCACGACCGCCTCGGGATCGCCCAGGAACCGCAGGATCGATTGCAGGCCGTCGGACTTCCGCTGCCACTGGCGCACGCGAACCCGCTCCACGGTGCAGAGATTGCTGCGCATCTCCGCGGCGATGTCGGTGAGGTGCTCCTCCACGACGCGGATCTCCTCGCGATCCTGGCGCCATTCGTCGACGCCGAGTGCCAGCAGGATGCCGGTCACGATGACGAACAGTTCCCCTGCCAATCGCTTCACGCGCGGTCCCCAGGCTATCAACCGGACTGCAGTGTACCTGCGGCGTTGATCCGACCTTGCCTTGACACATCCGCGCACGGGTAGCAGGCTCGGCCCATAACTGCGGGTCCACCCGCGCACGACAGGCCGACCGGGGAGTTGCCATGCGACACGGACACTTCGTCTCACTGCTTTGCGTTGTGGGCCTCGTCACGGCGGCGGGAGCGAATGCCGCACCCGGCGCGCCGCCGGGGCAGGGCACGCTGCAGGTGGGCGCCGACTCGAGGACGGTGCTGCCACTCGTCGACGGCAGCCACGACTACCTGAAGGCCGGTTTCCCCGAGCGCGGCAACGCGTTCGATCCGGGCATCCCGGTGCCGAAGTGGGACGACGGGCGCATCGCCGTCGGAAATGGCGAGCCGGAGTCGTATTGGGTGCACGACGACATTCGCGTCACGGCGCTCGCGATCGACGACCCGCGCAGCCCGCACATCGTCGTCATCGTCGCGACCGACCTGTACATGGTGTTCCGCAACGATGGCGAGGAGATCCGAGCCAGGGCCGCGAAGCTGCTGCCACCGGGCATCGCCAAGAAGCTCAAGGTGGTGGTGACGGCCTCCCACAATCATCACGGTCCGGACACGGCGTTCGACGTGAACCACGGCTGGTACGACTACATGGCCGGGCAGGCCGCCGCGACCGTGGCCGCAGCGGTCAAGAGTCGCCGTCCCGCGCGCCTGCAGGTGGCGTCGGGCGAGCACTGGTTCGGCATGAACGACGGCACCGACCCGAACATCTACGACCCGCGGCTCAACGTGCTCCAGGCGATCGACACTCGCGGGCAGGTGATCGCCACCACCGTGCAGTGGAACCTGCATCCGGAAGCAACGCTGGGCTGGCCGCCGCCGCTCGCGGAGATCGAGGACGACTGCCCGATGCTCGGGCTCACCGGCAGCAACTGCAACGCCGAGGGACGCTACTTCACCTCGGATTTCGTCGGGTGTCCTGCGCGAGGACCTGGGCGCTCGCTACGGCGGCGAAGTGGTGTTCCTCAACGGCGCGCTCGGCGTGCTGATCGGCCCGGGTGGGTCGGATGTCTGGGAGGTCACCAACGCCCACCCGCTGGGCAACCAGCTGAAGGCGCCGGCAGGCGCCGTGGCGCCGGGTGGCGGCGTCAACTACACGCAACGCAACTTCCGCCGGGGCGAGGTCATCGGGGAGCAACTCGCGCTGGCGGCGAGTCGGCTGCTCGACGGCGCCGCGAAGATCGCCGCGCCGCGCGTTTCGTATTCGGTGCAGCCGTTCTATACCTACCTCAGCAACATGGCCTTCCGCGTACCTGCTGACCGTGAACCCGGCCACCGGGCGCACGAGCCTCGGCCACAATCCTGCGCCGCTCTACAACTGCCCGCTCGGCGGGGCGAAGACCGATGCGAACTGCACCTCGGACGGATTCGCGGCCACGACCGACCCGCTGCTCGGCCTCACCCACCGCGTCGGCGATCACCTCAAGAGCGCGGTCGAGTACGTGCGCATCGGTCCCGTCGGCATGATGTTCCTGCCCGGCGAGGTGCCGGGCGAGCTGACGATCGGACTGCCGGCGCTGTTCCGGTCGATGCCGGAGAAGTGGTACGAGGAACCGGCGGGCACCCATGCCTTCGGCGACGATTACCAGGTGCCGGGCTATGCCGCGCGCCGCATGTCGGACCGCTACGAGTGGATGGTCGGCCTCGGCAGTGACCAGATCGGCTACTTCGTCCCGCTGTCGAACTACCGCGTCGTCTGTGTCGCCGACCTGCTCGTCGGGCCGGGTGTCTGCGCCGCACTGTACGCGGCCGGAGCCATCGAGTTCCCGGACGCGGTGGCCGGTGCCACCTGCAAGCGCATCACCGATGACCCGTCGGCTCTCGCCGCCTACCCGGAGCCGGCGCGCACGGCCATCGGAGCCAGCTGTCGCTACGGCCAGCTCCTCGGCGAGGCCCAGGGTCACTACGAGGAGACCAACTCCGCCGGCTGGGACATCGTCCAGGACATGATGGACGCCATCGGCGTGCTGACCGGCAACGCCGACCCGACCGAGGTGAATCCCGCGTTCGAGGGCTGGTGGCAGAAGAACCTGCCACCGCACGACCTGCCGTAAGCGCCCGGGATCAGTGCGCCGCGTGACGCGCGGCGACCGCCTCGATCGTCACGAGCGCACCGGGGATCGGGAGACCCGCCACCTGCACCGTGGTGCGGGCCGGATGATTCTGGCCACGGATGGCGAGCCCATGGAACTGGAGATAGGCCTTCATCAGCCCGTCGAAGTCCATTGCGCCGCCTTTGCGTGGGTCGCCCACCAGGAACACGTTCATCTTCACGACATCCGCCATCGAGTAGCCCGCCGCTTCGAGCTCCTTCGCGAGCTTGCCGAGCACGCTCTTCATCTGGGCCTCGGTGTCGCCGAATCGCTCGATGCTGCCGGCCGGCGCCGAGGGATCGGCCACGTCCGCAAACGTGCCGCTGACGAACAGCAGGTCGGAGCCGGCCGGCACGGAAACGCTGCTTGCGACCGGCGTGCTCGGGCTCGCATGACGAATGATGTCGTGGGCGAGGGATGATCCCGTCGTCAGCACGCACAGCAGCCCGGTGAACACAGCCAGGGTCTTCATTGCAGTCTTCCTCATAGGTCGGTGACGACGCTCCACGGATGGGGCTGAGTGGCAGCGTCCCGTGCCGGCTCATCCAAGTCAACGTCACGGGTTGGAAAGACCGGAGCATGCGGGTACGGTGGTGCCGTGGACGACAGCGCCCCGAGACTGCAGACGCCGCCGGCCGTTCGATTCCGCTGGGGCAACCGAGCGCTGCGGTGGTATTTCGCGCCCGAGTACCTGCACCTCGACCGAGCGGATGCTGGGCGACCGACGCTGTTCGTCGGCAATCACTCGGTGTTCGGCGTCCTTGACGTCCTGTTGTTCTCGGACGGCCTGTACCGCGAGCGCGGCATCTCGCTGCGAATGCTCGCGGACCGGAACCACTTCAAGTTCCCGCTGTGGCGCGACTTCGTCGTGCAGACGGGTGCCGTGCTCGGCACCCGCGCGAACTGCGCGGCGCTGATGCGCCGCGGCGAGCACCTGCTGGTCTTCCCCGGCGGTGCGCGCGAGGTATTCAAGCACAAGGGGGAGGCGTACCGGCTGATCTGGAAGCAGCGCTACGGGTTCGTACGGCTCGCGATCGAGCACGGCTATTCGATCACGCCGTACGCGACGGTCGGAGCCGAGGAAGCCTTCGACGTGCTGCTCGACTCCGGCGACTACATGAACACGCCCGTGGGGCGGTACCTGAAGCGTTGGGGGATCGCGGACCGCCACCTGCGGGGCGGCGAGGAGTTTCCGCCGGTGGTGCGCGGACTCGGGCTCACGGCGATGCCGCGGCCGGAGAAGCTGTATTTCTCGATCGGGAAGTCCATCGAGACGGCCCGCTACGAGGGCCAGGCAGACGACGCGGTTCTGCTGCGACGATTGAGGGGCCGCGTGAGCCGGGCACTCGAGCAGCTCATCGCGGAGCTGCGGGATCATCGCGCACGGGACACCCGGCAGGGATCGTTGCGGCGGCTGCTCAATCGCCTCTGAAGGTACTCTCGAGCGGAGGTGCGAGCCGACGGCGCGGTCCGTCACTCGTACACCACGTCTGGGGACGTCACCGTAATGCCAGTCTGAAACACTGAGAAGCGGCCTTCCCGGGCAATGGGACCTTTCGGGCGAGGTGAAGTACAGCCGCTGGATCGGGCGTCGCCGCGCCGGCGGTTCCCGCCACCGCCATCAAGGCGGGATCATCGATCAGGGACACGCGGCGGCGCGTGGCCCTGATCCGCTGCACCAGGATGCTTGATGGTGCCGATCCAGAGTTCGCGGCCGAAGCCTTCCGCGCGCAGGTCGACGTGCTTGCCGGTGATGAGTACGCGCGTGCCCACGTACCGCGTGAGCCGGTCAGAGGCACCGGCCGCGTAGACCGGCAGGTCTGCCTCCGTCGTCTGCAGCGAGAAGGTCAGGCCCGGGCGTCCGCCCGGGCTGTCGACCACGGCGCGCTGCTGGAGCGTTCCCTGCCAGGTCTGCTCCGGCTCCGGCCGCTCGCGGTACCACGTCTCGTCGGCGTAGATCACGTCTGTCGCTCCGTCGCCGGCGGAATCACGCGACCGCGCGACCGAAAGAGCGACGGTCGGTACCACGAACAGCATGCAGGCGATCGCCGCTCGGCGCCTCATTGCCGATGCGCGGCGGCCGCCCAGTACACCGTCTGCGGACCGCTGCCTACATTGTAGCCGCGGATCCGCACCTTCCATTGGCCGGTCGTGATGGTGCCGCTGACGCGAGCGCGCTCGAACACGCTGGGAATGGACAGGCTGGAGGCGCGGGACGTGCCACCGGGGTCGATCAACGAGAGATCCACGTCGTTGTGGGACTCCAGGGTCACGAACAGGAACTGCTGAGCACCCTCGGGCCACCAGATCGCGGCGTCGACCCGATTCGGGGTGCCGGCGACATTGATCGGGATGTCGATCGTGTCGCCGTTGTTCACCGCGACCTTGCCCCACCAGGCCCAGCCGTCGGTAGGCAGGCGGATGGGCCCGGCGCCACTCGTGTTGTTGAAGGGATACGACTGCTGTCCGGACAGGATCAGGAATGCATACACCTGCCCCGGATCGATGCTGAAGCTGGAGCCCCTCAACCAGTTGCGCACCAGTGCCGCCGCGCCCGCGCCGTAGGGCGTGGCACCGCTCGTGCCGCCGAACACCCGGAACGCCGTGTCCGACATCGCGCACTGAATGCCGAACGCGCAACCCGTACTGGCGGTCTCCGTGTTGGTCGGGGCCTGCAGGTCCGGCTTGAAGCGGTTGTCGGGCGTCGGGCCGCGACTCTGGCTGGCCACCTGGGTCTGCGACTGCACGTCGAAGTTGCCGATGCCGATCACCCGGTGCGCCGACCCCGGGGCGTTGACCGTTGCGGCCGCCGGACCGTTGTTGCCGTTCGCCGCGATCACCACCGCTCCGGCGTCGTAGGCGTTGTCGGCCGCTACCGACACCGCACTGAGGTAGTTGCCGCTGCCCTGCATCTCGGCGACGATCACTCGGTCCAGCACCGCGACCGCGCGCTCAAAACCCCGGACCGCGGCGGTGGTGCTCAGGTTGCCGGTGCAGTTTCCCGATCCGTCGAAGGTGCTCGGGTACACCTTGAAGCTGTCCAGCGTGATCCCGGTGACGCCGCGGAATTCCTGGCCGTCGCGCGCGTTCGCCGTGATGATCGCGGCGCTCGAGGTGCCGTGGTTCCAACAGTCGTCGTTCGGATTCAGCGCAGCGCCGGTATTGCAGTCGTTGCCGCCGTTGACGCAGTCACGCCGGAACGCGATGGTGGACGGACTGGTGAAATGCCGGTGCGTGGCCCGAATCCCGCTGTCGAGCAGGCCGATGAACCCGCCGGTGAGTCCGACCCCGAAGTACGGATCGCTGTTCAGGCGCGCGCGCCCGTCCTGCACGTTGTTGTTGGCGTTGGCATCCTGCGAAGGCTTGTCCTCGGTCCGGTCGGGCTCCAGGTACATGACCTCCTTCCTGTCGGCCAGCTTCGGAACCATCGCCAGCGGCATCTTGACCGTTACCGCTTTCACCAGCCAGAAGGTCTCCACCACCTTGGCCTCGTAGGACCCTTGCAGCGTCTCCGCGATCTCCTTGTAGCCCCCGACGCGCTTGGCGCGGATCTGTGCAACCAGTTCGTCGGCGCGACGCAGGGCCTTTGCGTTGGCCCTCGACTTACGGGACTCTCCCGCGACCGGCTCGGGGAATCGCGGCGTGCGGAAATCATCGCGAAAGCTGATCACGATCAACTCCGCGTCGTCGGGACGCTCCTTCAGCCAGCGTTGCAGAAGCGGATGCACCTTGCCCGGTTCGAGGTCCGGCTTCGGGCGTTCGCGCTTCGCCTTCTTGAATGGCTCGCGCGAAAACGACTTGCGGGAAAGATCGGTGGCCGTGAACTCGGTCACCTTGCCTTCCTGGATCCGCGCGGCAAAGACCCGATTGCTGACGTCTTCGGATTCACGAAGATCGGGCTTTTCCTGGGGTGCAGCGATGCCGGGAACGGTTGGCTCCTGCGCGGAGACTGAGATTGAGCAGGCCAACGACAACAGCGCGACGCCGAAGGTGGAGGCAAGACGCATGGACATGAGAACCCCCCTTGCCGTGACCGGCAGATCGACGGCGCAACACGAGGCGTGCGCGGGTGCGCAACCTGCTCGCCTGCCGGCAAAGACGCTACACCCCGGGATCGCCGATAACCATCACCCGAACGGGTGAGGCTGGCTGACCGGGCGCCGGAGGTGCGCAGTGGCAACCGGGTGGTGGGTCAGACCAAGATGCACCGCTGGACCTCCGAGTCATACCGCGACGCGAGTAAGTGAAGCACCCCCGGGAGACCTGCATGCGTGACGAACTGCAGCAGTTGCCGGCCATCGGACCCCGTATGGCGGCAGACCTGCGTCGACTTGGGGTGCGCTCTGTGAAGGATCTGGCGCGGCGGGATCCCGAGCGGCTGTATGCGCGGCTTTGCGAGATCACGGGTGAGCGGCAGGATCCCTGTGTGCTCTACACTTTCCGCTGCGCGGTGTACGCAGCGCGCACGCCGCGGCCGAAGCCGGAGCTGCTCGAGTGGTGGGCCTGGAAAGGCCGGACGCTGGACGGCGCCTGAGCGGGGTGACGATCGTGCGCAGATTGATCGGTTGGCTGGTCGCGTTCCTCGCCGGTGAAGCCGGGATGTATGCCGGGTATCGCTGGTTCGACCAGAATCTCAAGTAGGTTCGAGGGTGCAGTACTTGCTGCGCCCGCCATTGGCCCGGAGCAGTCCGACGTAATAGGCGGCCATTCCCTTTGCCCGCCGTTGCTCCAGCGGGTCGTCGGACAGCAGAGGCCGGATCGAATCCGTCCAGCGGGAAGCGCACTCCTCTTCGGAACGGGTCGAGCTTGAACAGTCGATGAAGGTCTCGAAGGCAGACTGGTAGAGCAGGAACTGCGCGCGGTTCATCGGAGCGCCATGGCCCGGGATCGCCACGGTGAAGGGCGTGGCGGCCACCTGAACCAGCGCAGCCTTCCATCCCTGCGGACACGCCGTGTCCAGGAAGGGCGCTGGAAGCGTGACGAGGTCGCCGAGCGCGGCCACGCGGCTCGTCTCGTCGTACAGCCAGACGTCGCCGGCCGTCACCGCGTTCGCCGCGAAGTGGAGTTGCAGGTCCAGGCCGCCGAGCGTGATCGTGCTCGAGGCGGCAATCACGACGTCCGGCCTCAGGGCCGTTCCGTTCTGGATCGTCTTCAGGTCCCCGCGCAGGTCATCACGCGTTTCCTCGGGAATCTTCGGGTCGTCGAGATATGCCGCCGAGTCCTTCGCGCTCGCGGGAAGGAAGCCGGCGAGGGCACCGTCGATCGCATCGCTCGCATGGACGCGCAGGCCCGGATGCGCCGCGCGCAGGTCCGGGTTGCCGCTCACGTGGTCCAGGTGCCAGTGCGTGTTGACGATCGCGACGATCGCCTTCTCCTGCAGCGCGCGCCAGCGACAGGATCGCCTCGCGATGCCACGCGTGGCGGCCGGTATCGACGACGACCAGGCCCATCGGCGCAGCGAAGATCACGGAGTTTCCGTCGGGTTGCCGGTTCGGCAGGATGCCGCCGGGAATCATCCACACGCCGGGTGCCACTTCCTGCGGTTCCGGCGCGACGACCGGGGACGTCACGGCGTGCGTCGCGGCGGCGGTCCCGAGCGCCGCCAATGCGAGTCCTGCCACCATCGTTCGAAGCATGTCCCCTCCGGTCGCTAGCGGGGCCGACGTGGCGCCAACGTCGCCCCGCCCGCCCGCGGTGCGACGGACCGGCCCGCCTGCACCGTGAAACGCAGGGTCGCCACACGGCTCTCGCCGCGCTCCGAGGTCACGGTCAGCGACACGACATAGCGCCCGGCCGGAAGCCGCGGGTCGATCTGCACCTCGGGCCCGGCGGTCCGGAGGCGGTCGTCGAGATGGAGCGTCTCCACGGCGGCGATGCGGTCTCAGTCCGGGAGCAGCGTCCAGGTCCAGGTCGTGACCGACCCTGCAATGTCGCTCGAGCGGCGGCCCGAGAGCGAGAACTTTTCACCGAACCCGATCCGGGCCGGCGGCGGTACCACGCTTCCGGCTGCATTCAGCACGTCGATCACCGCGGTCGGTCGGTCGCGGTCGAGCACGATCACGCTGACGACGGCCGGCTCGCTGTTGTTGCCGGAGTCGTCGGTGACGACGAGTTGAAAGGTGTGCTTTCCGACGCCGAGCGGGTGTGCGCGGTCAACCATGACCTCGAGGATCGGCTCGGCGGCCTTCACTTCGTTATCACGTCCGGGAACGAACTTGGCCATGCGGACATCTCCCCTGATTGTGTCTCGAGTCGAGCTGCGCCGCCGGGCGTCGCCGGCCAGCGGGCCGTTGACCCCATGCGGCAGAAGACGCCGTCACCCTATCCGGGTAAGGTATTCGTGGCAATCAGGAGCAGGTTCGATGGCCACCGGTTGGGCCGGCGACGGCGCAGTGCAGCAACAGATCGACGACAGCATCGCGGACGCGATCGAGCGCGCCCGCGCGCAGCTGCCGAGCGGGCCGAGCCTGTCGCACTGCGAGGAGTGCGGCGAGGCGATCCCGGAGGCGCGCCGGCAGGCCGTGCCGGGCGTACGGCTGTGCATCGCCTGCCAGGCCGAGGCGGATCGCCAGGTGCAAACGGCGAGTGGCTACAACCGACGTGGCAGCAAGGACAGCCAGTTGCGTTGAAGTCCCGTTGACGGAGGAGTCCCATGACGTTGCAGGACTGGGGAGCGATCGGTGAGATGGTCGGCGCGCTGGCCGTGGTCGTCACGCTGATCTACCTCGCCAAGCAGATTCGCCAGAACACCCACGCGATGGAGGAGGGACGCAGGCTGGCGCTGGCCCAGACCTACCAGATGCGATCCGATGCGTTGCAGGCCATGCTCGTCGAGGCGGCCGACTCCGACTACATCGGCCCGATCATCATCAAGCTCACCGAGCTCGGCTACCCGGAGGACGTCAAGGCGCTCGACGCATTGACGGATGCGGAGCGGCGGCGGTTCCGGATGTGGCAGATCGCCCAGCAAACGCACTGGGACAACATGCACTACCAGTACCAGCAGGGCTACCTGGACCAGGAGTACTACGACGACGCGTTCAAGGAGCGCGTCGTGCGGCTCGCGCCCACCTGGCGCGCGCTCGGGTTGACCAGCGGGCGCCGAAGCTTCTTTGCGGAGATTGACCGCCTGTCGCGCGAGTGAGGTGGATTCCCGCCGTCACGCATCAAACGAACAAGGCGTGGACCCGAGCCTCGATCTGGCTGCGGTACTCGTCGGGGCAGTTCACTTCCCGGAGTCGTGCGAGCAGCTCGGCGCGTCGTACGAGCCCAAGCGCCGCGGCGCTTTTCGCGAAGTCGAGATCCTTCTCGCGCCCGGCACCGAGCTTGCTGAGTACGACGTCGTGCGGATCCATGCACCAACCGGTGTATTGCTCGACACGGACCGGCACGGCCCGGGCCCTCCAGCCTGCCGGCGCGTACCGCGCCGTTCGAGATGTGACGCCCTGCGCGTAGTAGCCGTACTCGGCATCGAACTCGCTGGCCTCACCGAGTACGAAAGAGATGCGATCGGCGAGGGTCTCGTCGTCGTCGGGAGGGATGACGTCGACGTCGCGCGTGGCCGTCAGCGCTCCTTCCGGTGGGTTCGGCAGCACCGCGAGTATCGCCGCGGATCCGATGACGTGGAACTCGTCGATGTCGAAGCGCCGGCCGATCTCCAGGATCACGTGCTGCAGTTGGCTTCGGCGCATGGCCGTCAGGCCGCCCGTGTCGCTGCGAAGACCCGCCGGCGCTCCTCGGGCGTGACCAGGATGGAGAAGGGCGACTCCTTGCGAAGCGCGGCCGCCTGTTCGGAGTCCTCCGTCATCGCCCGCAGCAAAGCGGGCAGCGGAGCATTCAGCAGGGATTCCCAGCGGTCGTGATAGACGCGGCCATGAGGATTGACACGGCGGAGCTTCCCGAGACGCTCTCGCGCCTGGGCGCTTAAAGCGGGATCTTTGGCCAGGCGTCGCGCCGCATGCTGATGCATTCGCAAGCTGCGCAACTCCGCTACGCCGGTTCGCTCCAGTGCGTGATATCGGGTCGCCCTGCCATGACCTTCCACCGTGATCCTTCCCTCCGAGCGAAGGCCGTCGAGGGTCCGCCACAGCGTCGGTTGACTGATGCGCGGGCGCACCATGCGAATGAGTTCGGGTGTGCGCAGCCCAGCGGGGTCTGACATGAGCAACTGCAGAACCTGTTCTCGCGTAGTCGGACGCATGCGGTCGGGCGAGCCAAATTGAATCGATAATGAATAGATAATATAGGCTCGGAATTGCGCGTGCAAGTCGACCCGGACCCAGCGTTCGATCTCGTTGAGCAGGCCATGTAGCGGTTCAGCCCGATTTGAGGCGAAGTCTTACAGCCGGTGCCGTCATCCGCCTACGGAGCCCGCGGCGGGTCCCTGCGAGTATGGCCGTCACCCGCGATTCGGCGGGCACCCACTCAGGAGCCGCCATGAACCGCAAGCTTACAAATGCACTGCTCGTCGTCTTCGCCGCCATGTCCGCGCCGGCGATCGCCGGCGACAACGCCAAGGGTCCGACTGTCGCCGAGAAGCCCGGGATCTCGCAGCCCGGGGACGTGTCGCCGCCGGTCGCGCAGTCGATGGTCGACGACGTGAACATCGGCGTCGCCGTCGCCAGCGATGGTCGCGTTCCGGCTGACACCAACCCCGACCACTTCCTTCCGGGCGAGGACATCTACCTGACGATGGACGTCAGCGACGCAGCGCCCGGCACCGCGATCCGGGTGGTCTGGATCGGGCCTGGCGACAAGCAGATCGGCACTGACGCGAAGACGGTTGCCGCCGGTGAATCGACGCTCAAGTTCGTCAAGCAGGACACCCAGGGCTGGAAGCCCGGTGACTACCGCGCCGAGGTGTGGGTGGGCGACGAGAAGGTGAACGACGAGCGTTTCGACATCGTCTCGACGCGAAGCGCGCGCCAGTAGCTCCCCTCAACGGAGGAACCCACCGTGAGCGACACCAAGCACAATCCGGCCGTGCAGGGCGAGGGCGACTACCGGGCGGCTCGTCGTCATCGACGCGACGTACAAGAGTTCGTCGCAGAGAACGACGAGAACGCCATCGAGGAACTCGCCCGTGATGCGGCGCCCAGGTCCGAGGGCGAACAGCGCGAGATGCTCGAGGCCGAGCGGGAAGGCCGGGCCCGGGCCAAGGGCCGGAAGCCAGGGGATAACCCGAGCCAACGGTAAGCGCCATTTGACTCTCGTCAGGCCGGCGCCGGGGATGCGGATTGCATCCCCGGCGCATTTTCATCATCAACGGTTGCGTTCGCTCGCCTGCTGCGCGCGCGACGCCCCGATCGCGGTCTTGACGTGCTTGCGCTCCTCGGGCGGAGGCAGCACGGCCTTCATTCCCAACGACTGGATCCAGAGCTCCCGGCACCATCCCTGCGAGTGGTAGAGGTGCTCATCCTCCTGCTCCTCGACCTCCTCATAGGCCTCCGTGACCACCTTCGCGGATTCACCCTTGAGCTTCTTCGCGCACTTGCCGATCAGCTCCCAGTTGAGGTGGTCCTTCGTCTCCGCGATCACGACGCACTCGCATGCCACGAGCTCGGCTGCCTCCGGAGTCCCGCCCTTCAGCGCCATTTCCATGGCCTCGACCAGCGCACCTCCGAGGTGGCGGACGATCTTTCGCCCGGGGGTCTCCGCCGAGGCGTCGATCTCGAGGCTCCGGCAGACGACGGTCAGCGCCTCGACGTGCGAGCGCGTCTCGTCGAGGTATTTCTCCCACTCCTCCCTGAGGTCGTCGTTGACGGCGCACTTGAGCGCCGTTTGATAGACCTTGAGCCCGCCCTTTTCGTGCTCGAGCGCCTGCAGGATCAGGTTGTCGAACTGTCTCATGTCCATATCCAGGTCCTCCATCGTCAGTGCTTGCGCAAAGCGCGCCTGCTTGAGGATGAGCGCGTGGCTCGAGGGTTCCTGTCGGCGGCGCGCGCGTTGCCGTGTCGGACAGCATCCAGGACGAGTCTTTCGTCCTACATCGACGCGCGGTCGGATCCTATAGAGCGGTAGTGCCCGGCTGGCCAGAATTCACCTGCCCTCGAAATGCAACTCACAGCAGGAGGAACACATGGCAAACATGCATCGTACGGACAGCAATCCGGCCCACCGCGATCCCAAGACTGGTGCACCCGGTTCAGGCCCGGTCGGGACGGCTTCGCGAGGCACGTTCAATCCGAGCGTGCACGACATCTACTGGCGGGAAGCGTACAAGCGCGAGCCCTATTACACGGCCGACTACACCTACGACGACTACGCGCCGGCGTATCGCACCGGGTATGAAGCGGCGGGCCAGTACCACGGCCAGAACAGGCGCTTCGACGACCTCGAGCCCGAACTGCGCGCGAACTACGAGCGCATCAAGGGCAAGTCCCGGCTGGCCTGGGAGAACGCCAAGGATGCCGTTCGAGCCGCGTGGCATCGCGTCGAGCGGATCATGCCGGGCGACTTCGACAACGACGGTCGCTGACCGACAAGGAGAGAACAACATGAACCTGATCATCTGGTTGGTCGTGGGCGGCATCATCGGCTGGCTCGCGAGTCTCGTGATGAAGACGGACGCCCAGCAGGGCATGATCCTGAACGTCATCGTGGGAATCGTCGGCGCCCTGCTCGGAGGCTGGCTGTTGTCGCCATTGCTTGGGGCCGGAACGGTCAACCAGGGCGACTTCAGCCTGATGGGACTGCTGGTCTCGTTTGGCGGGGCAATCATCCTGCTCTTCGTGGTGAATCTCTTTCGCCGGGGTGCGGCTCGGTAGCCGCCTTCGTTCGAGACTGACCACCGCACGTCCCGCCTGACGTGCCGTGCGGGTAGGCTGCCACCGGGCGGCGGCGATATGCCGCCGCCCGGCGTGCACGTAGGCCCGGGCGTTCACGCGCCTGTGGCCGTGATCGGGAGGGGTCGGATGGTGTGGAGCCGTAGGCGCATGATCGTTGCGGGACTGGTGGGGGCACTGCTCGCGGCGATCATCACCGTGATCGCCCTCAATTTCGTCGCCGGCGAGAAGAAGATCCAGCGCAAGCTCGAGCATCGCTACACGGTCGACGACCCGCAGTTCCGTCGCGAGCTCGGCATCCTGCTCGGGCCGCCGATCATCGACGGCAACCGGGTCACCAACCTGGAAAACGGCATCGAGATCTTCCCCGCGATGCTCGAGGCGGTGAAGGCCGCCCGGCACAACATCAACTTCGAGACCTACATCTACTGGTCGGGCGACATCGGCCGGGCGTTCGCCGAGGCGCTGGCCGAACGTGCGCGCGCCGGCGTCGAGGTGCAGGTGCTGATCGACTGGGTCGGCAGCCAGAAGATGGAGCAGGCGCTGCTCGACCTGATGGTCGAGGCCGGGGTGCACGTGGAGCGGTATCACCCGCTGCACTGGTATCACCTGGCGCGCTTGAACAACCGCACCCATCGCAAGCTGCTGATCGTGGACGGCGAGGTCGGCTTCACGGGCGGCGTCGGCATCGCGGACAACTGGGACGGCGACGCGAGCGCACCCGATCACTGGCGCGACTCGCACTACCGGCTCGAAGGACCGGCGGTCGCGCAGATGCAGGCGGCGTTCATGGACAACTGGATCAAGACCACCGGCACGGTGCTGCAGGGGATGGAGTACTTCCCGCCGCTGGCCGCCGTGGGTGATGCACGGGCGCAGGTGTTCACCAGCTCACCGAGTGGTGGCGGCGACAGCATGCTGCTCATGTACCTGCTGTCGATCACCGCCGCAGAGCGTACGATCGACCTGTCCGCGTCCTATTTCGTCCCCGACGACCTGACCCGGGCCGCTCTCCGCGCGGCGCTCGAGCGCGGCGTGCGAGTGCGAATCATCGTGCCCGGCGAGCACATCGACACCGAGGTCGTCCGCAAGGCGTCCCGTGCCCAGTGGGGCGAACTGCTCGAGGCCGGCGCGGAGATCTACGAGTTCCAGCCCACGATGTTCCACTGCAAGATGCTGGTCGTCGACCGGCTCATGGTGTCGGTCGGCTCGACGAACTTCGACAATCGCTCGTTCCGGCTCAACGACGAGGCGAACCTCAACGTCTACGACGGCGAATTCGCCGCCCGCGTCAGCGAGGTCTTCGAGGACGACTTGAAGCGCGCGCACCGGATCACCTTCGAGGCGTGGAAGGCCCGGCCCTGGCAGGAGAAGGTCCTGGAGCACGCCTCGGCGCTGCTGTCCTCCCAGCTCTGAGGGACGAAAGCGATCAAGCCCCGACGACAAATGTAAACACGTAGGTGAACCCGAGCTGCAAGGCAAGGACCACGAGTCCGAGGACGAGATGAAGGCGCCGTCTCTCGGTGGTCGCCAGGGTCACCAGTATCGCTACCGCTGCGAGGCGAATGATCGCTGATGCCAGGGTCAGCTCCTCGTCAAAGAGGAGCCAACTGAAAAGGCCGGTAACAAGTACGTAGCCCGTGAGAAGCAGAAAAAATGGCCGCCGGCGCCGCATGAGATGCATGTCGAGACTCTCATCGGATAGCACTCTGGGAAAAATCACCGCGGCTGTCAGGTAGAGGAGTACTGGCGCAAGCAGCAGGAGCAGGAACTCCGGATACTGCCATTCCACCTTCGACCGAAGCCCCCAAAGTCCCCACGCCAGTTGAACCTGCAGTTGAAAGATGACGAACATCCATAGGGCGTGGAGTCTGCCCGCCACCAGCTCGCCTCGGAGGATTCGCACGAAGCCGGCGAGTAGTTCGGTAATGCCCAATCCCAACACGATCGACACGAGCACGAGAAGGAACTCGAAAACGTTCACGGATATGCGCCTCGCAGGTGGCTTCTATGCTTTCACCGCCTCGCGATGGTCCGACGGGACCGCACGAGCGACGGACTTCTGGGTCTTCGACGCGCCGACGAAACGTTGCTGTCGACGGCCCGTACTCCCGCCGCGGCTTGCATCAGGCGGCGGAACGACGGGCATTCCATGTGACTCGGCGCGGGGCAGGCGGCAGCGTGCCGTAGCCCATCTCGCATCGAACTCAACTTCTGGATTGCCAGGTCCAGCTCATCGGCCTTGGTCGCCAGCGACTTCCGTTCGATCTTCGGACGCCCATCCGGGGTGAACATGTCCCCGATCTCGTCGAGCGAAAAGCCGGCCGCTTGCCCCAGTGCGATCAACGCCAATCGTTCCAGCACCGCCGCATCGAACAGGCGCCTCAGACCACGCCTCCCGACCGAGGCGATCAGCCCCTTTTTCTCGTAGTAGCGCAGTGCAGAGGCAGGAACGCCGGACTGCTTCGCCACCGCCGTGATGTCCAGGTATCGCATCCCCTTGACCTCAAGTTGACTTCAAGTGGCAGAGTGCCGCCTGCGCCACCCGATGGCAAGCAACTGGGAGACCTGGGAATGAACTACCTCGTATGTGCGCTCGTGATAGGCGTCGGGGCCACGGTACTGATGGATCTCTGGGCGATCGCTCGCAGGCGCGCCTTCAACATTCCGCTACCTGACTACGGGTTGGTTGGACGCTGGTTCGCTTATCTGGCTCGGGGTCGGTTTCGCCACGAATCGATCGCAGTCTCGGCAGCGGTCCCTGGCGAGCACGTGATCGGTTGGATCGCCCATTACGTCGTCGGTGTCCTGTTCGCCGCCCTGCTGCTTGCCGGGTGGGGCCTTGCGTGGGTTCGACATCCGATGATCGGCCCTGCGCTGCTCGTCGGCATCGGTACCGTGGTGGCGCCCTTCCTGGTGATGCAACCCGGCATGGGCGCCGGCGTAGCCGCCAGCCGCACGCCGCGTCCTGCCGCTGCCCGCGTGCAGAGCCTCGCGACACACACGATCTTCGGGCTGGGACTCTATGCCTCCGGCTGGGTCGCCCGACTGTATTGCGTCTTGTGAACGCGCCGTCGCCGCAAGAACGTCCATCGAGTCAGCTATCCCTACAGGAGGATAAAATGCGCATTCCCGCTCGGTTTGCACCCATCGTCTTCGGCGCCATGCTGTCCGCAATCATGGTCGCCATCGTGTCCGCCTTCGTCCTCGCCACTGCCAGGGGACTGGAGCCAGGGTTCGCGGCGCAATGGCTGAAGAGTTGCGCCACGACCTGGCCAGTTGCGTTTCCGACAGTGACGATCGTCGCTCCCTGGGTGCGCCGCCTCGTCGTCCGCGTGACTGGCTAGGAGCAGCCCAGGCAAGGCCACGAACTCGAAAAAAGAGCCCTCGCGAGCCGGAGCCGGCGAGGGCCGAGGAGGCGGTTGGGGATGGGGGTGAACCGCCTGCGCACGAAGCTTGCGCTCCGTGAGTTGATGCTGCGTCCGGCCAGGACGCAGTTCGATCGACCGGTGCCGTGTGCTCGTGTCGGAAGCCGCCTACGTCGTCCAGGTAGGAGGAATCCGACGGAACGGCGCTCCGCCGGCCGATGGGGGGCGGGGGACGGAAGGCGTGAGATATCCGCTACGAAGCGTTCCCTCACGCGTCACTCGACGGGAGGTCTCATGACGAAGGTCGATCGGAAGAAGGCGTTCACTGTTCCCCAATCCGTGTTCGATTACCCGGAGGAGGTCGTGCGTTGCCGCGAGTTGTCGCACGACGACAAGGTGACGGTGCTTCGCAACTGGAAGCAGGAACTCGTGCAGCTGCAGAAGGCCGGCGAGGAGAACATGCTCGACGAGCGCGGCCCCAGCGACCGCGGAACCAGCGACGTCGGGTCGCAGCTGGCGGCGGTCACGCAGGCCATGATCGCCCTGGACGAGAGCTCCAGTCCCTGAGAAGCGGAGTCGTTCGACGCGCCGGGGCCGCCGATCCCCCGCTCTGGACAACCGGCGCCAACGCCGGGTAGAAGACGCCGATGCGATTCAAGTGGTGGCAGCTCGCGATCGTCGTGGCCGTGTCCATCGGCTTCGTCGTCTTGCTGTACGTCGTCGCCGAATTCGGGCGCCTTCGACTCGTCGCGGCGGAGCAGGACGTCCGCCGGGCTCAGGTGCAGCTGGCACGGGTCGTGGACCTGTATCAGCTGCTCATGAATGCCGAATCAGGTCACCGGGGGTACCTCCACACGGGTGACCCGACCTACCTCGAACCGCTCCACCGCGCCGAGGGGCAGATCGACGACCTCGGCCGCCGAGCTCGCAGAAACGTATCAAGGCAAGGACGAACGCGTTGGCGCGGCGATCCGGCAGCTCGGCGTCGTCGCCCGCTCGCGCATGACGCAGATGGAGGAATCGGTTGCGGTGTACCGGGATCAAGGCCCGTCGGCCGGGCTCAGGCTGGCGAACTCGCCCTCCAGGCACGAGACCCTGGCCACGTTCCGGGAGCTCGCGGGGATCACGCGGGAGTACGAGCGAGCGCTGATGGATCGCTCGCTGGAGCAGTGGGAGCGCGAACTCACGCTCGCCGGACGGCTCAATCTCGCAACGTTGCTGCTCGGGGTCCTGCTCACGCGTGATCGCCGCCACGGCGCTCGTCCGCAACCAGCGCCAGCGCGCGGAGTCCACGGCCGAGCTGAAGCGGCAGCACGACGAACTGAAGTCGCAGTTCGACGCCCAGGCGTACGAGCTGACCGAGCTGGCGCGCCACCTTCAGCACGTGCAGGAGGAGGAGCGCGCGCGCCTCTCGCGCGGCCTGCACGATGAACTCGGCGGCGTGCTGCTGGCGGCGCGAATGGACGTGACCTGGATGCAGCAGCATGCGGCGGCGACGACGCCAACCTCAGGAAACGTCTCGAGCGCCTGAAGCAGGTGCTCGACCAGGGCATCGATCTCAAGCGGCGGGTCGTGGAGGAACTGCGTCCGACGCTGCTCGACACCATGGGCCTGCTGGCCGCCCTGCGCTGGCAGAGCGAGGAGACGTGCAGGCGCGCGAACCTGCGCTGCAACGAGCGATTCCCCGACGACGAGCCGCAGTTCAACCGGGCCGGTGCGATCGCGCTGTTCAGGGTCGTGCAGGAAGCCCTCGCCAACGTAGCGAAGCACGCCCGGGCGAGCGAGGTCGACATCGCCCTCGAGCTGACCGACCGGGATGTCGTCGTGACGGTCCAGGACAACGGCGTCGGTGCCGCGCCGGCCGACCTGAACCGGCCTCGTTCGCACGGCATCGCAGGGCTTCGTCACCGCATCCAGGTGCTCGGTGGCCGGCTCGACATCTCGTCCGTGCCGAACCGCGGCACCACGATCCGGGTCCGGGTTCCATTGGCCAACGTGATCCGGACGGCGGGCGCGGACGATGGCGACTCGGGGACGTTTGCGACGCTTCCCTGCGCAGCCGAGCCCGGGCCCGCGGCCTGAGCGTCAGGAGGATTGTGAGGATGCGATCTCGGTGAGGATCGTCGGCAACCGGTCGTAGTCGCGCGACTTGTCGAGGAAATCGCGCGCGCCGAGTGCGAGCGCGGTCTCCCGATACGACCTCAGGGCGAAGTTCGTGAGCACCACGACGACCGGCTTGTTCGGCAGGTCGCGCAGGGCCCGAAGCACGCCGAAGCCCGTGCCCTTGCGCAGCTGCAGGTCGAGGATCACGACGTCCACGCCGAGGCGACCAACTGCCTCGATCGCGTCGCGCTCGGACTCGACGCTCGCGGCGACCTTCACTCCCGGCACGTCGTTGATGATCTCCATGATCAGGCCGCAGATGACCGGCGAGTCCTCGACCAGCAGGACCCGCAGGTCGGGCCGTGCGCCCGTCACGCCATTCTCGTCCGGAGTCGCTACTGGATGATTTCATTTCGAAGCGCATAACTCGTCAGGTCCGCATTGCTCGTCATCCGCATCTTTTCCAGGATGCGTGTCCGGTAGGTGCTGACGGTCTTCACCGAGAGACACAGCTCGCGGCCGATCTCGGAAACGCCTTGCCCTGCGGCCAGCTTGCCGAAGATCTGGAACTCGCGGTCGGAGAGCAGGGAGTGCAGCGGCTTGTCCCCGCGATCGAGGTCGAGCAGCAGCAGTTCCGCCAGGCTCTCGCTGACGTACCGGCGACCCTGCAGCACCATGCGCACGGCCTTGAGGAGATCCTCCGGGTCGGCGTCCTTGGCGATGTAGCCCGAGGCGCCCGCCCGCAGCACGTTCAGCGCGTACTGGCGCTCCGGATAGCCTGAGAGCACCAGGACGCGCGTCGCCGGGTGTCCCGACTTCACGTGCCGCAGGATGTCGAGACCGGTGCGGTCGGGCATGTTGATGTCGAGGATCAGCAGGTCCCAGTCCTTGCGCTGCAGGCAGGTCAGGGTTTCGTTGCCCGATGCCGCTTCGCCGATCTCGGCCGAGGGCAGCGCGTCCACGAGGAACTGGCGCAGCCCGGCGCGGAACAGCGCGTGGTCGTCGGCGATCAGTACGCGAGTCATCGCTGAACGTCTCCTGTCAGGTTTCGCCCGCGGGCTGGGCATAGCGATTGAGCTTGTTATACAACGTCTTGACGCTGCAGCCCAAGAGGGCTGCGGCGCGGCGCTTGTTGCCTGCAAAGCGCTGCAACGTCGCCTCGATGAGCCAGCGCTCGACGTCGCTCAACCGCGAACCGATGCGCACGCAGAGCGTGTCGCTCACGTCCTGCGGCGGCGTGACGCGTGCAGACAGGTCGGCGGAGTTCCCGAGGGCCATGCCGAGGTCCACGACGCGATCCCCGAGGATGAAGGCGCACTCGACGGCATGCTTCAGTTCCCGGACGTTGCCCGGCCATGCATGACGCCGCGCCGCGTCCAGCGAGCCTGCGGAAAAGCGCTTTGCGGTGCCCGCTTCGTCGTTGAGTCGCTCGAGGAAGAGCTCCGCGAGCTCGACGACGTCGTCGCCCCGTTCGCGCAGCGGCGGCAGCTCGATCGGAAACGCCGCGAGGCGGTAGTAGAGGTCCTCGCGCAGCCTGTTCTCGCGAACGGCGCTGGCCGGCGGGCGGTTGGTGGCGGCCACGATCCTCACGTCCGTGGAGAGCTCCCGGGTGCCGCCGACACGAAAATACCTCCGGGTCTCGAGAAAGCGCAGCAACGGGGGCTGGGTCTCCATCGGCATTTCCGTGATCTCGTCCAGGAACAGCGTCCCGCCGTGCGCCTGTCCGACGATGCCTTCGTGGGTGCGCGTCGCTCCGGTGAAGCTGCCCCTCTCGAAGCCGAAGAGTTCGGCCTCGACCAGGGTTGCAGGGATGGCGCCGCAGTTGATGGCCCGGAACTCCCGCTCCGCACGCGGGCTGCCCGCGTGCAGTGCCTGCGCAACGACTTCCTTGCCGGTGCCGCTCTCGCCGATCACGAGCACCGATGCCTCGGTGGCCGCCACGCGCTCCACCAGCGCCCGCACCCGGCTCATCGGGCCGGATTCACCGACCAGGCCAACCGATGCTCCGGCGGACGCGAGGGCATCGTCGGGGCCTGGCGCTCGACCCGGAGACCGCGGCAATTTTTTACACGACTGCATGGGCACTTTGTAACAACTACCCGGCCGGTGGTGCATCGGCGGTCACGCACATCGCGTTCAGAGTTCCCGTCTCCTTTTGTCGGTGTTCGTCCTACACGGCGCTGCCATTCGATTGATTCGCCACGAATGTCGGCATCGCAACGTCGTCGACCCGTCGGCACGGCGTGTCTTTACAGGCGCGCTGGCACGTGGCTTGCAGCGTAGGTCCGGGTCTACGCAACACGACAGGAGACGAATATGAAACGTGGGATCATCAAGTTCATTGCCGTCACGGGGGCACTGGCGATGGTCAGCGCCTGCGCCGCGACGCGCACGCAACCGTCGGCCGGCGAGGTCATCGATGACAGCGTGCTCACCAGCAATGTGAAGCTGGCACTGATCGACGATCCGATCACCAAGGCGGGCCAGATCAACGTGGAGACCTTCCGGGGCGTCGTGCAGCTCGGCGGCTTCGTGGACAACGCCCGCTCGAAGGAGCAGGCGACGAAGGTGGCGCGCTCAGTCACGGGGGTCAAGGAGGTCCGCAACGACCTGCGCGTGAGCAGCCCGCAGGCGACGGCAGGCCAGGTCGTCGACGACGTTACGGTGACCGCGTCGGTGAAGGCGAAGCTCGCCGAGGATTCCACGACCAAGGCGCTCCAGGTCAACGTCGAGACGCAGAAGGGCGTGGTGCAGTTGACCGGCTTCGCGGACTCGACGGCGGCCCGGGCCCGTGCCGGCGAACTCGCGCGCTCCGTCGATGGAGTCACGACCGTCCGCAACGACCTCGAGATCAGGCACAACAAGTAAGGACGATCGCGACCGCGGGCGGCGCGCCGCCCGCGGCCGCTTTCGATCGCGCGGGCGGTCGCTGCGTCCCAGTGCGCTACGACTGCGCTGCAGCGGTTCCAGTCGGCGACTCGCCGCGTCCCGACTCTCCAGGCTCGGCGGACTCGGGTGCCCAGAGGCCGAGCCCCAGCGCCTTGGCTGCCACGAGCAGGGGCACGGCGAGAGCGACCCCGGCGATACCCCACAGCCAGCCGCCGAACCACAGGCACAGGATCACGATCAACGGGTTGACGTCGAGGCGCCGGCCAACGAGGACCGGCTGGACGAACTGGCCCTCGAGGGTGGTCAGCAAGAGATAACAGCCTGCCACGGCGAAGGGCTTGCCGAGATCGTCGAACGAGACCAGTGCCACGACCGTGATCAACACCAGCGTCGCCGCCGAACCGGCATACGGAACGTAGTTGAGCACGAAGGCTACGACTCCCCACAGCAGCGGGTTGGGCATGCCGAGCCAGTACATGGTCGCGGTCGTTGCGATACCGAGTGCCAGGTTGATCAGCGTCACGGTGGCGAAATAGCGGCTCAGGTCGCCGCTGATCGCCGACGCGAGGCGCAGCAAGCGTGTGTTGAGCCGGCGCGCCCGACGCGAAGCCTCGACCTTCACCAGCAGCGACGGACCGGCGGCGAGGAGGAAGTACGTCACCACCAGCGTGGTCAGGATCGCGATCAGCCACTCCTGGGTGTTGGCGATCGTCGATTTCTTCGGCTCCGGGGCATTTGCAGGAACGAGCGCGCCGTTCGTGGCAGCACCGGGATCGGTGACGCGCTCGGCCTGCTCCGAGACGGATTCGACCTTGGCGATGAAGCCGGTGACCGGGCGCAGCTTGCGTTCCAGCGTCCGCATCGTCTGTGGCGCCTGGTCCAGCCACTCCCTGGCCGGACGCCAGGTCGCGTTCAACCCGAGGCTCACGACCGCGATCAGGGAGATCAGGATGATCCCGGCCGCGACGGCGCGGGGCACGCCGACACGGCGCACCAGCGCCACGGCCGGCGCGAGCAGAATGGCCAGGAAGGCCGCGAACAGGAGCGGCACGACGGCGGACTTCGCGACATGCAGGAAGCCGAGCACGAGCACCACGGCGATGACGACCAGCGCCTGCTGGCTTCGTAGCCTCAAGTCGCGCGGGTGCAGCGAATCCAATTGCATGGCTCGAGTCTCTACGTGGCCGGGTCCGGCCTTCAGCCATGCAATCCCGCGGCTTTGCGTAGGTCGAGTCCTACATCCTCGCCGCCGCGCCGGATTAATCCTACGGCGTTTCGGGACACGTTCGGAGGGGCGGCATCTTTCGCGGGCGGTAGACTCCATTCACTGAAACACCCCATGCGACAGGAGCCGGACAATGATCATCAGCGAAGTCATGACGCGAGACGTCAGGATCGCCTCGCCGGAGGACACCCTCCAGTGCGCGGCCCGGATCATGGAGGAGGAGGACTTCGGCAGCTTGCCCGTCGCCGAGAACGACCGACTGGTGGGCATGTTGACGGACCGCGACATCACGATCCGTGCGGTCGCACGGGGCCTGCCGCCGCAGGACAGCAAGGTCCGCGAGGTCATGTCCACGGAGATCCGGTACGTCTACGACGACGAATCGGTGCGGGACGTGGCGCAGGTCATGGGCGACCTGCACGTGCGGCGCCTGCCGGTGTTGAACCGCCAGAAGCGTCTCGTCGGCATCGTGTCGCTCGGCGACCTGGCGCTGGCGAAGCCCACGAGCGCCGGCGATGCGCTGCAGTCGATCGCCGAGGCGCCGACGGCGGTCAGCGGCGCGTCTTGAGCTGCAGCTCGTTGCGACGGTAGTCGATGATCAGGGTGTCGAGGAGTCCGAGCAGGTCCATGCCGATCAGCAGGGCCGGTTCGTCGCGGACCTGCCAATGGTCGAAGATGTAGACGTCGCTGAAGATGATCTCCGCGTTGCGCACGACCATGTCGCCGGCGACGAAGCGGGGGATGCGCACGGGTGCCGCCATCTGCACGTCCTCGGTGACGCCGATGACCTCCACGTCGAACGCGTCCGCCTTGCCGGCGTGGCGCGCCAGCGCCTGGTGGAGCGCAAGATTGCCGATGGTCCGCTGCGCCCCGGTGTCGACCATGGCGACGGCCTTGACGTTGCCGACCATCACGCTGACGCGCATGCCGCGCTTCGGGTGGTTCTTGAACGGCACGACCGAGAATCCCTCGGGCGCCGGCGAGCGCCGCGAGCGCTTGATGGTGATCCGGTCGTTCCGGAACTCGATCACGATGCGCTTGTCCTCGAGGCCTTCGCCACCGAGTACGCCCTCGGCGCCGCCGAAGGCGTCGGCGAGGATCGGCATTCTCGTGTTGCTGACCACGAGGTCGCCGAATTCGAGCGTGTCGACGTCCACGGTCGAGGCGATCGTCGAGCCCGTAACTCCCTGCAACCGCACCGAGTCGGCCTGGATCGGCAGGCCGAGCTCGGCGGCCACCTTGGTGGAGATCGCGGAGCGGCTGGCGCCGGTGTCGAGCACCAGCCGGTACGGGCCCATCCCGTTGATGAGCACGGGGGCCCAGATGCGGCCGATGCGGTCGCGCGTCGTCGGTGCGACGTAGCGCGGTTCCGGGGCGGAGACGACGACTTCCTCGACGCGCTGGGCGGCTGCTGGATCGGCGTCAGAGTGAGCGAGCGGCGTCGCCATCACGACCAGTCCGGTCGCAAGCAGCGCTCCCTCGAGCAGGCTCTTCGAACTCCGTGGTCGCCAGGCCATGCGGCCTGTATATCACTGACCGAGGCCGGGCGTATCCGTGCCGCGCCGGGCCCGGACTCAGGAGCCGGTCAGCAGCGCGTGGGCCTGGGTATCGGACAGGTCCTCGCCGGCAGGCTCCGGCGACTCGGGCACCGTAACCTTGACGGTGGGTACGGCGGGCGCATTGTCCATGTCGATTCGGCCGATCAGGCGTGCGCCGTCCTCCATCGCGATCCCGGCCGCGAAGATGTCGCCGCGGACCGTGGCGCCGGGACGAAGGCTCACGCTTTCAAGCGCGTACAGATTTCCCTCGACCGTTCCCTCGACGACGATCCTCCGGGCACGGATGTCCCCGCGCACCTTGCCCTGAGAGCCGATCGTGAGGCTGCGGGTGTGCAGGATGGATCCCTCGACCTGCCCCTGGATGACGAGATCCTCGTCGGCGACGAGGTCGCCCTTGATGCGCAGGGTTGCCCCGAGCGTCGAGGCGCGGCCGAGCGGGGCGCGCTCTGCCGGAACCTCCGGCTGAGACGATGGCATCGGTGCAACCGGGCGCGCGGCGATCGGCCAGACAGGCGGCGCCTCGGTCAGGACGTGCTCGAGGTCGACCGGTTCGGGTTGCTTGCGCTTCCACATGGCGACGATCCTCGAACGGTCAGTTGGCGGTGCCGGTGCGGAACACGTTCACGTCGTGATCGCGCGCTGAAGTCGAACTCGAGCCGGTCGCCGCAGGTTCCATCTTGATGCCGCCGTTGAAGGTCGCGCCTTCGGCGATGTTGATGGCCGGTGCCTCGAGGTTGCCCCGCACGTTGGCCTTCGGCCGCACTGTGATCGACACCTGGGCCTTCAGGTCGCCTTCGACGCGTCCCTCGACGATGATCACGTCCGCATTGACGCCCGCCCTGACGTGGGCCTCGGGGCCGATCGTGACTTTCGGCGCCGGCCCGACGCTGCCCTCGACCTGGCCGTGGATCACGAGGTCCTCCGCAGCGGACAACTCGCCCTTGAAGCGCAGGGTCGGGCCGAGGACGGAGGCGCGGTCTGAAGCGGGATCGTACGAAGCAGCCATTGATGATCTTCCCGTGGTGGCAGTGAAGGAGGCGCGACGCTACCGCACGCTATCACGACCGGAACAGGGCCGGCATCACAGATGCGACCGCGTCGGGACCGGGCGATGGCGTGGGCGGGCAGGAGGCGGAGTATGGGAGGGATACCTTGCTGAACTGTGACGCACTTAACGGGATTGGGGGGCGATATTCCGGCCTTGCACTTGTCAATAGTCGGTCCAACCGCGAAGCTGGCCGTGCGGCTGGACAAGCTGGGCGGCGTGCGTTCGTTACGGAGGTGTACACCGATGCGCAAGATCAATCCGCACCGCCTGGACGAGGTGCTGGAGCAGCTGACCCGGGCGGTACACGAGCACACCGACTGGCAGGAGAGCGTGCTCGAGGCCATCGTCCACGGGGCTACGGTCCACGCGAACGAGCCCGGGGACGGCGTGCACCGCGCATGCCACTTCAATCGCTGGTACTTCGACCTGGCGCCTGCCGAGTTGTGGGGCACGCCTGCGTATGCGGCGATGGGCGTGGAGCACTGGCGTCTGCACCGGCTCGGCGACCGGTTGCTGCACAAGCTCGCGACCGATGCCCCGATCGACGTCCAGGAATTCGACGAGCTGATCGCGGGTAGCGTACGACTGCACGACGCGCTCGATGCGTTGAGGCACGGGGTCGCGGAGGCCGTGCGAAACCTCGATGCCACGACCGGAGCCGCCGACCGCGGCGGGATGCTGACCGACCTGCGGGCCTGGCGAGACCTCGCGGCGCGGGGCGTCCAGAAGTGCAGCATCGTCCTGGTGGACCTCGACCGCTTCAAGGCGATCACCGACGCCCACGGCCCAACGGTCGGCGACGAGCTGCTCGCGGTCGTTGCGCGGCGCCTCGTGCGGCTGCTGCGCCCCTTCGACAAGGTGTTCCGCTACGGCGCCGACGAGTTCCTCATCGCCCTGCCCGGGGCGGACCTGGCGATGACCCAGTCGGTGATCAAGCAGGTCCGCGAGGGCTTCGCGAGCTCGCCGCTGATGACCACGCCCGGCGGCATCGACCTGCGGGTGACGGCCTCGTTCGGGCTCGCGTCGCTGGATCCGGAGATCAGTGCCGAGGAATCCGTGGAGCGGGTCGAGCAGGCCCTGCTGCTCGCCAAGACGGCCGGCGGCAACCGTGCGATCAGCTGGGATCCGAGCGTCACGACCGGAGTGCGGTTGCCGAGGTTGCAGCTGGACGACATCCAGGAATAGCGGCGCCCCCGGAGGCGCCCCCTTGCATGGACGGCGGGCCGCTCGCCATCATGGTCCATGACCATCCTTCCTCTTGTCTTCGCCGCGGCCACCGCCCAGGCCCCCGTCGTCATTTCCGCTGACCGCATCCGCGAGGACGTGCGAGTCCTCGCCTCCGACGCCTTCGAAGGGCGCGGGCCCGGCGAGGCCGGCGAGCACAAGACCGTCGAATACCTGACCCGCGCCTTTGCCGCCGCGGGCCTCGAGCCGGGCGGGGCGGACGGCCGCTGGGTCCAGGAGGTGCCGCTGGTGCGGCTCGACCGCCTGCCCGGTGCGGCGTTGTCGGTGACGGTCGGCGGCAAGACCCTGCCGCTCGCGATCGGCGAGCAGGCGACACTGGCGCTGCGCAACGCCGGGCGAACTGAAGTCGCGAATGCACCGCTGGTGTTCGGCGGCTACGGCGTCGTCGATCCGGCGCGCGGCTGGGACGCGTACGCCGGGGTCGACGTGCGCGGCAGCATCGTGGTCGTGCTGGCCAACGACCCGGACTTCGAGGCGGGCAAGGACCTCGGCTTCGAGGGCCGGCGCATGGTGCTGGCCGGTCGCGTCGGCAGCAAGTTCGAGGCGGCGGCGAAGGCAGGCGCACTCGGCGCGCTCGTGATCCACGAGGACGCGGCGGCGAGCTACCCGTTCCTGCAGGTCGCGAGCGGCGACGCGTTGCCGGGCTTCGTGCTTGCGCCGCTGAAGCCGTCGCCGATGCAGCTGAGCGGCTGGCTGCGGCGGGACGTCGCCACGGACGTGCTCGCGCGCGCGGGCCTCGAGCTCGACGGCGCTCAAGCGCCAGGCGCGCGACCCGGGCTTCCGCGCATTCGCGCTGCGGGGCGCCACCCTGAGCGCGAGCGGTGACGTCCGTGCGACCGACGTCGTCAGCCACAACGTCATCGGCCGGCTGCCGGGGACTTCGCGGCCCGGCGAATACGTGCTGTACGGCGCGCACTGGGACGCCAACGGCCGCAACGGGCCGGACGCCCGTGGCGACGGTCTCCGCAACGGTGCGGTGGACAACGCCACCGGTACGGCCGAGGTCCTCGAGATTGCGCGCGCCTTCGCCGCCGCGTCGCGTCCCGCCCGGACGGTCGTGTTCGCGGCCTGGACCGCCGAGGAAAAGGGCCTGCTGGGCGCCGAGTACTACGCGGCGAACCCGGTCTATCCGCTCGCGAAGACGGCCGGCGTGATCAACCTCGACCCGCACGTCGTGCTGCCGGCAGCGCGCGACATCGAGCTCGTCGGCGGCGGCCGCACCGATCTCGAGTCACGGCTGGCAGACGCGGCGGCGGCACTCGGGCTGCGGGTCACGCCCGAGCCCAATCCGGAAGCCGGCTGGTACTTCCGCTCGGACCATTTCCCGTTCGCGAAGAAGGGTGTGCCGGCAGTTGCATTTCGCGCCGGTCGCGACCTCGTCGAGGGCGGCACGGCCGCGGGCAATGCCTGGGTCGAGGCCTACAACGCGCGCCACTACCACCAGACCACCGACGAGTTCGATCCGGCATGGACCTTCGCCGGCACCGCCCAGGAAGCTCGCGTCGCGTACGAAGCCGGCCGCGCCCTCGCCGACGACGGCACCTGGCCGGGCTGGAACGCGGGAATCGAATACGGCGTGGTGCGTGCCGCGAGCGACGCCGAGCGCGCGTCCGCCGGGGGCAAGTAGCCGGGTCAGGCGCCGGCCAGCCGCGCCCGCAGCCAGCGCCCGATCACCACGAGTTCGTCGGCGCACACTTCGTGCTGCATCGGGTACTCGTGCCACTCGACCGCGTACCCCTGGGCCGTGAGCACGTCGCGCGCTTCCAGGCCCATGGAGACCGGCACCACCGGGTCCATCCGCCCGTGGCACATCAGGATCGGCACGTCCGAGTTCGCCGCCGACTTGCCGGCGGCGAGGGTCTCCGGATACGGCAGGTAGGTCGAGAGCGCGAGCAGGCCCGCCAGCCGCTCGCCGAAGCGCAACCCGCCGCTCAATGCCACCGCGCCGCCCTGCGAGAAGCCGGCGAGCACGATGCGCGACGCCTCGACACCGCGAGCCATCTCCGCCTGCAGATACTCATTCACGCGCCGCGTGGACTCGGCGAGTCCCGCCGCATCCGCCCGGCCCTCGGGCGTGAACGACTTGATGTCGTACCAGGCGCGCATCTCGTAGCCGTTGTTCACCGTCACGGGTCGGACCGGCGCATGCGGAAACACGAAGCGCACCGGCAGCGTGTCCGGCAGGCCGAGCTCCGCCACGATCGGCACGAAGTCCCAGCCGTCCGCACCGAGGCCGTGCAGCAGCACCACCGAGGCCACCGGCGCCTGTGCGGGCGCGAGCGTGACCTCGTCCGTCGTCTCGATCGTCGTGTACTTCATGCTTTCTCCTGCGTTCGTCCGACGCGCGACCGCTCCAGCCACCACGTCGCGCCCAGCGCGACGAGGCAGCCGAGCAGGTACGGCCACGGCGATCCGGGCGCGCGTCCCGGCGGCGGCCCGTCCGGTCGTTGACTCCGGTTCGCGACCATTGCCGCCGTCGCGGTGCGCAACTCCTGCGCATGCAGGCCAGGCGCTTCGCCGGCCGCACGGACGTGGAACGGCCAGTCGCCGTCGCCGGTGTCGAGGACGTGCCAGCCGGCCGACTCCGGCCAATAGGCCGCGCAACCGGACGACTCGCGCAGCAGCGGCACGCGCTTGCCATCGAGGGCCTGCACGGTCGCCTCCGCGTCCGCGTCGAGTCCGCAGATCACCTGTCGTGTGTGGACGCGCGCATCGACGTGCACGAATTCCGGCTCGCGCAGGCCACGGGCGCGGGACACGGTCGCGAGCGCATGGCTCCAGAGCGTGCCGTGAGCGGCGGGTGATCCGTCGAGCGCGAGCCGGTAGCTGTCGCTCAGCCACCAGAGCGCGATGCGGCCCCGACCCTCCGCGCGCCACATCGCCAGCGGTTCGCCGCGGCCGTCGCGCAGCAGCGGCACGCCGTCGCGGGACTCGACGTGCAGGGGTCGTCGCGTCAGCGAAGTCTGCACGCCCGCGAGCCGGACCGCTTGTTCAAGCTCGATGTCGCGCACGTCGAAGCCCAGCGCCTTCAGTTCTCGTCGATCGCGGTCGGTGAGCGCGCCGGTGACGCGAATCACGACGCCGAGACCCGCGCGCAGCGCATCGGCCAGCGTGTCCCGACCGGCGACACCGAGCGACTGCCAGGCGCGCTCGTCGAGGATCACGACGTCGAGTTCGCGCAGCGCATCGGCGCTGAGCGGGGCGGCGGATCGCAGCATCCGCACGCCCGGGCGCAGCGCGAGTTCGCTCTGCAGCTGCACGCCGGCGTCGAGCGCCCAGCGGCGCAGGTACTTGAGCTCCGGGCTCGGCGCGCCCGACAGCACCCGCACGCGCAAAGGCGTGCCCGCCACCGTGAGCAGCGGCACCTCGACGTCCTCGACCACGGCTTGCGCGGCGTCGCGGATGCGCAGGCGGAACTGCGCGCGGCCCGGCATGCGCGCGTCTGCCTGCAGCGTGAAGCGCCCGTCGTCCCCGGGCGCAGCGCTGCCGACCCGCTGCTGCGACGGATCGAGCAGCTCCACGGTCCCGCCGGGCACGTCGTTGACCACGCCGGAGACGCGCCAGGACGATCCGCTAGTCACGCGCCGTGGCGACCACAGCTCGACCAGCCCGCGCGGCAGCG
Organism: uncultured Gammaproteobacteria bacterium; assembly: GCA_963754125.1. Taxonomy (GTDB): domain Bacteria; phylum Pseudomonadota; class Gammaproteobacteria; order Steroidobacterales; family Steroidobacteraceae; genus RPQJ01. Next base: position 717,950 of record CAVWEX010000001.1, on the reverse strand, counting down.
GTGCGGGGTCGAACTCGAGGCTCAGGTGCCGCGCGGCGTCGCGGTCGCGCGGCGGCAGGCCGGCGCCGACGATCTTCAGCCGCTCGACGGCGGGATCGCGACGCAGCGCCGTCGCGAGATCCGCCACGCGCTCGACCGCGGCGCTCGCCGGGGCCTCGGGCAGCGCCACGGCCCGGGCCTGCGGCTCGATCCGCGCGAGCTGCGCGTCCGTGGCGTGGGCGGTGACGACGACGAGGGCTGCGGACGTCGTGCGGGTGCCCGGTGGAAACATCGCCAGGTACAGGAGCAGCGCGGCGGCGGCCTGCCCGACCAGCAACAGCGCGGTGCGCCAGGGTCGCACCCGTGTCGCCGCGGAGCGCGGCCACAACAGCCGCACGCTCCCGGCCAGCACACCCAGGGCCAGCACCACGGCGCTCACGACCGCGGCGTTCAAGGGCTCGCCCCAGGCTCGAGGGACTCGGCGGATTCGAGGGCCTCGAGGTACGCCGCCCCGGATGCGCCTGCAGTCGCACGCGGGCCGGTCGCCGCGGCGGGCGAGGGCAGCAGCGGCCACAGCAGTGCCTGGAGCTGCGCGCGGCAGGGCTCGCAGGACGGGTCCGTGACCAGCGCGTCGATCGCGGCCAGCAGCTCGATGGCCTGCGGCAGCTCGGTCTCCCGCTCGCCGACCCACCTCGCCAGTGACTCGAGGTCCGATCGCAGCGCGCTCGCCACGGCCTCGTCGCGGGCCGCAACGGGTTCGCCGAGCCGCTGCCAGAGGGCCGCCGGCAGTGCGTCCGCGGGCGTGGACGGCGCCAGCGGATCGCCGCGGCTGCGAACGCCGCCCGCCTCACCCGCGAGCCGGCGGGTCGCATCGATCGGCGGCAGCTCGAGTCCCACGCGCGCGAGATAGATGCGGCTCGCCTGCTGGACCTGCTTGATGCGATCGAGGGCCCGGTATTCAAAGGGCAGCGCGCGCCCGGGCTGGCCCTGGCGCAGGTGCAGCTCCGCCTGCCACATCTCGCCGAGCGCCGCCCGCAGCAGCTCGCGCGTCTCGCGATCGAGCAGCGTGGCGGCCTCGGGGATGTCGTGCGTGTGCCCGAACTGCTCCAGCACCGAATCCGTCGTGCCAGCGCTCCGGCGTCCGGCTCCGCGCGTCGTCGTGATCCTCGTGCGCAGTCCCGCGGCCTTCGTCGATCTCCTCGCCGAGGAACTGTCCGTAGCGCAGTCGCAGCAGCCGCTGGTCCATGCCGATCGCGTCCGAGCGCGATTCGAAACGATCGACGGCGAGCTTGTCGCGCTCCGCGACGAGCGCCTCGGTGTCGATGATGACCTGTCGCTGGCTGCGGAAATACGCGGGCAGCGTCTGCCGCACGATGCCTTCCATGCCCGTCGTTTCCTCGCCGCCCCCCATGGGCCAGCGCAGGATCAGGCTGGCGCTGCGTGCGGACTGCGGCGTCGGCGTTCGGTTGTCGTGCACGCCGAGGCGGACGATCACGTCGTCGCCCGCCGCGAGCCCGAGCTGCGCGAGGTCCAGGCGGTGCGAGTAGCGCTGCTGCCTCGCGTCGCCCTTGCCGCGCAGCGCGATCGTGCGCTCCGTGACGGTGACGTTCTCGCCGCCGCCCTGCGCGAGCGTGACCTGCAGCCGGGCCGGGCCGAGACCGTGATCGTCGCTCGCCTCGAACTCGAGCAGCCACTGCCGCTGGCCCGCCTCGATGAGCGTCACCGCCTGGGTCGGCGCGAGGACGCGGATCGCGGGCGGCCGGTCCGCGATCGCGTCGAGTCGGTGCAGCGGCGTCGCGGCGCCCGTGGCCTCGCCATCGACGAGCACGCGGTACAGCGCCGACCGGTCGATGCGGCGCTCCGCCGTCCACACGCCGTCGGCCTGCGCGAGCGCGATGCGGCTGCCGTCGTGAAAGGCGAGTGCGACCGTCTCCGGTTGCGGCTCGAATGCCAGGCGCCAGCGAAGGCGCGAGCCCGCAGGCAGCTTCGCATCGAGCGTGTCCTCGCTGCGCGCCGGCAGTCCCGTGTACGCCGGCGGCTCGATGTCGAGGTGCCGCTCGACGAGCTGCGGACTCGGTCGCGGTGGCGGGCGCTGGAGCGCGGGCCGGCGCTGCGCCGCGCGTGGAGCCCGTCGTGCAGCGGCGGCACCAGCAGTGCCGCGGTAGCGATCGCCGCGCCGACCGCCCAACTGAGTGCCACGGCGCGGCCCGGCCACGCCGGGCGCAGGTCGGGCGGCGGCGCGTCGGCCAGCCGTCGCTCGAGGCGCGCCCGCTGCAGCTGCTGCAGGCGGTTGAGTTGCGCCGGCTCGCGCAGCAGCAGGCCGGCGCTGTCCTCGAGATCGGGGCGCCGATCGTCGAGTTGTCGCGCCACCCAGCCCTCGTCGAACGGCCGCGTCGAGCGGCCGACCCACCCGAGCAGCGCGGCGGCGCCCCCGACCAGCATGATTAGCACGACCAGCACGGCCGCGAGTCCGCCGGCACCGGCGACGCGCCACGCCACCGCGGCCGCCGCGAGGATGAGCGGCAACGCCAGCGCAACGAGGATCGCGGCGCGACGTCGCCGGGCCGCGCTCGCGAGACCGTCGAGCCCGCCGGTCGCGCTCATGCGGCACGCTCGCGGCGGCGCGACGTGGCGAGCCAGCGCTCGAGCGCGAACAGCGTCGCGACGAGCAACGCGAGCCACGAATGCAGCGGGCGCGGCGTCGGTGGCAGTTCGGGTCCGCCGGACCGCGGCGAGTGCGTGGTGGCGTACGCGCTGTCGGGCGGCGGAGCCGGCTCGAACAGCGAACGCAGGCGGTCCGGAAAATCGGGATCGAGCACTTCAGGCAGAGTGGCCGGCGCCAGTTCGCGCGTCAGTTGCATCACGCGGCCGTTGCCCAGCGCGCGCCCGACGCACCAGCGCCTCGCCCCCTGCGTTGCGCCACAGGGCGATGCCCGCGTCGCGCCCGGGCGCCTCGGTCGCCGCAGCCAGCAGCGCCGTGCCGCCGGCCTCGATCCATGCACGAAGCTCCGGCGGCAGCGCGCCCGGCACCAGCCACACGAGCCCGCGCACCTCCGGCCCGATCGGCTCGGACGCCGGCGCGATGTCGATGCTTGCGCGGTTCGCCGCCGGCCCCGCGGCTGCAGCGCTCCATGCCGCCCCGGTCGCACGCAGGTAGCGCAGCGCGGGGTCGTCGGGGAGTGCGTGTCGCACGGCGAGAGTCAGTGGCGCGGGACGCGCGACGGGCGTTGCGGTCGCTTCGGCCTCGAGCACGCGCCACTCCACGTCACGGCGCAGGGCAGGGCGCTCGCCGTCGAGGCCTTCGAGTCGCGCCGGCACCACGACGGTCAGGAGCGCATCGTCCGCGCAGCGTCGCATCGAGTTCCCGCAGCAGGCTGCCGAGCGGCTGCGTGCCCGCCGGCGGGTCGCGCTCGAGTTCGGGGAAAGCCTGGCGCCAGCCAATGCCACTCGGCGTCCGGCGCCGCGACGGCCGCGCGGGCCTGGGCCCGATCGATGCCGGGTGCGACCACGACCCAGCGCTCAGCGCCCGACCGCGCCGTAGAGCACGGGCTGCGCGACCAGCAGCGCGAGTGCGGCCAGCAGCAGCAGCCGCAGCGCGAGCAGCGGCCACTCCTCGAACCGGATCCTGCGCTGCGGGCGCTGTCGTCCCTGCAGCCAGCGCAGCGCGGCGAACATCGCCGGTTGCTGCTCCGTGCGCCGGTGCAGGTGCAGCAGCAGCGGCAGCAGCAGCGCGAACAGGGCCGCCAGGCCGGCCGGCAGCAGCAGCCCGAAACTCAACTTCGCTCCGGACCGGCGTCGCCGGAGGCCCGGCCGAACAGCCGCTGCAACGGTGCATCGAGTGGCTGGTCCAGGAAGTACTCGACGTGCCGGATGCCCTGGCCGGCCAGCCGCGCCGCGAGGGCGCGACGTGCGGCCGCGAAGCGCTCGAGGAACCCTTCGCGTGCGGAGGCGCCGTCGCTCAGCAATTCGTCGCCCGACTCGGGATCCGTGAAGCGGTATCCGCCGCGGAACGGAAAGTCGCGCTCCTCGGCGGTCAGGATCTGCACGGTCAGCACTTCGCGTCGCGCTGCCGACAGCTGTTCCGCCAGCACCACGCAGGCCTCGTCGAAGCAATCGCCGAGCACCAGCACGAGGGCGCCGGGACCGACGCGCTCGCCCACGGCACGCAGGCTCGCCGCCGCGGGCCAGGTGCCCGCGGCCTGCAACCGGTGCAATTGCAGCAGGCAGCGGTTGCGCTGGCGCGGGCCGCCCGCGGCCGGAACCATCGCCACGCCCTCGCCACCGATCGTCACGAGGCCGAAGCGATCGCCCTGGCGCAGCGCGAGATCGATCACGCAGGCGGCGATGCCGCGCGCCGCGTCGAGTCGCGACCAGCCGGGCCGCGCGGCGTCGCCCTGCGCCATCGACGCGGTCGCATCGACGAGCAGCCAGGCCTCGAGCGGACTGTCGCGCTCGGCCTCGCGCACGTAGTAGCGGTCGGAACGGGCATGCAGCTTCCAGTCGACCTGCCGCGGATCGTCGCCCTGCTGGTAGGCGCGGTACTGCGCGAACTCGAGGCCGGCGCCGCGGCTGCGGCTGGGGTGACCGCCGAATCCCGGGCTGCCGGACGGCCGGCGCGCCAGCAGGCGCAGGTCGCGCAGCCGGGCCCGGACGTCCGCCGGAATGAACTCGGGAATGCCCGCGGTCACGGCGCGATCAGGCGCCGGGGAACGGCACGCCGTCGAGCAGCGCCGCGACCACGTCGTCGGCGCTCTTCTGTTCGGCCTCCGCGACGAAGGTGAGCAGCAGGCGGTGCCGCATCACCGGCGCGGCGAGCGCGCGCACGTCGTCGCGGGTCGCCGCGAGGCGCCCGTGCAGCAGGGCGCGCGCCTTCGCGGCCAGCACCAGCGACTGGCCCGCGCGCGGACCCGCGCCCCAGCGCACCCACTGCCGCACCTCGGGCGAGGCGTCCGCGCCGGGCCGGCTGGCGCGCACGAGGCGGTTGATCCAGTCGAGCACGTCGTCGCCGACGTGCACCTCGCGGGCCAGCGTCTGCAGCTCGAGCACGCTCGCGCCGCTCATGACCTGCGGCACCGGCGCGCCCGGCACGCCGGTGGTGTGCAGCAGGATCGCGCGTTCCTCGGACTCGGTCGGGTACTCGACGCGGATGTGCAGCAGGAAGCGGTCGAGCTGCGCCTCGGGCAGCGGGTAGGTGCCCGCCTGCTCGAGCGGATTCTGCGTCGCGAGCACGAAGAACGGCTCGGGCAGCGGGCGGGTGACCCCCGCGTAGCTGATCGTGTGCTCCTGCATGGCCTCGAGCAGCGCGGCCTGCGTCTTGGGCGGCGTGCGATTCAGCTCGTCGGCGAGCAGCAGGTTCGTGAACACCGGGCCGGGCTGGAACTTGAAGTGGCGGCGCCCGGTGCCGTGGTCCTCCTCGAGGATCTCGGTGCCGAGGATGTCGCTCGGCATCAGGTCCGGCGTGAACTGGATGCGGCGGAACTCGAGGTCGAGCGCCCGGCCCAGCGAGCGGACCAGCAGCGTCTTGCCGAGGCCCGGCACGCCCTCGAGCAGGCAGTGGCCGCCGGCCAGCAGCCCGATCAGCAACTGCTCGACGACCGTCTCCTGGCCCACGATCGCCTGCGCGATCGCCGCGCGCAACGTAGTCGAGCCGGGCGAGCTGCGCCTGGACATCCGCTTCGGTGACTGCTCGGTTCATCCGGGGCTCCTGCCGCAGGTTCGTGGGCGTCAGCCCGTCGAGGGCGTAGATCGCGATGTTGACCGCGAATTTCGTGTTGTCCTCGGCCAGCCAGCGCTTGTTGCGCCAGTCGTAGTCCCACTCGCAACCGTAGTCCTTGTTGCTGTAGAGGACGCCGAGGCGGCCGTCGATCTCGATGCCCCGCAGGTACTCGTGCACGAGGTCGTCGCCCCAGCCGTTGAGCTCGAACCCGGTGGTCGGCGGTCCGTCGAAGGTGAAGAAGCTCGAGTACAGCGGGTGGTCGTTGCGAAGCGGGCGCAGCGCCTTCGCGCCGAAGATCGAGGCCATCTCGGCCTCGAACGAGCGCGCGAACAGCCCGTCGATGTCGTGGTTGCAGTCGTCCACGAACACGAAGCCGCCGCGGCGCACGTACTGCTCGAAGTTGCGCCGCTCGTCGGCGTTGAACTCCACGAGCTTGTGACCGGCGAGGTAGCAGAAGGGCGCGGTGAGCATGCGCGGGTCGGCGAGCGCGAGCACGTGCTCCTTCGGGTCCACCCGGAGGCTCGTGTACTCGATCAGCGCCATGATCAGGTTCGCGGGCATGCGCTGGTCCACGTCCCAGTTGCCCGAGTCGTACATCAGCCGGGTGAACCAGAAGTCGTAGTCGGGCTCCGCGGCCGCCCAGCGCGCGGCGGGGCAGGGCCTGCGCCAGCGCCGACGCCGCGAGGCCGCCGCACAGCAGCCGCAGGAACTGGGCGCGGGTCATCGCCGGCCTCGCGGGCGCCGCACTGCTCAGACGGCGTCCGAGATCGACGTGAAGGTGAAGTCGCGCAGCTTCATCGGCGGGATGGACAGCAGCCTCGAGGGCTGTCCGCCGCCGCCGCCGCCGCCGAGCCGCACGGGCCGGCCGAGTTCCTCGACGTTGTTGAGCATGATCACCGGCGACTCGTTGAAGCGGAAATTCTTCACCGGGTAGCGGATCTCGCCGTCCTCGACGTAGAACGTGCCGTCGCGCGTGAGGCCGGTGAGCAGCACGGTCTGCGGATCGACCATGCGGATGTACCAGGTGCGCGTCACGAGGATGCCCTTCTTCGTCCCGCGGACGAGTTCGTCCGTGGACTTCGTGCCACCCGCCATGACGATGTTGCCGGACGAGCCCATGGCGCGCTTGTCCTTGAGCTTCGCCCAGTAGCGCGAGTACTCGAGGTTGGCGACCTTGCCCTGGTCTACCAGCGCGAACTTTTCGCGCGGCAGCCCGTCGCCGTCCCAGGGCAGGACGGGCACCACGGGGTCCCAGGGGTCGGTGTGAATGCTGACCCGCGGGTCGAACACCTGCTCGCCGAGCCGGTTGCCGCCGCCCCGCTTCGACAGGAAGCTGCGGCCTTCGTCGGCCTGGCGCGCGTCGAAGAACCGCATCATGAAGGAGATGAGTCCGGCGGCCGCTTCGGGCTCGAGGATCACGGTGTACTTGCCGGGCTCGAGCGCCCTGGCGTCGACGGAGCGGCCGGCCTTGCCCATCGCGGTGCGGACCTCCGCAGCGACGTCGAGCTGGCCGGCATCGTTGACGTTGCGGCCGACCCAGCCCGAGCCGCGCTCGTCGTCGGTGCGCACGGTGCAGGTGTAGTCGAGGCTGGTCGCCTGCTGGTAGCCGAAGTTGCCCTTGCTGTTGGCGATCGCGACGAAGCTCTGGCCGTCGGCGAGGAAGCCCGCGGCCACCATCTTCGCGGCGCGGCAGGGCGCGATGGAGTCCGCGGCCACCTTCGCCCGGTACTCGGGCGTGATGCCTGCGACCGAGGCGTTGAAGGTCGGGCTCGGCTTGTAGGCCTGCTTCTCGAGCGCCGGCATGAACTCCGGGTTCTCGGGCGCGAGCTGCGCCAGTTCCTCGGCGCGACGCACCACGCGCTCGAGCGAGGCGTCGTCGTACGAGTTGGTGGTCGCCGTGCCGAGGCGCTTGCCGTAGGCCGAGCGCACGGCGAGCACGGTGTCGCTGACGATGCCGCTCGTCGAGACGTTGTTCAGCGCGAACCGCGCGTTGCCCTTGATCGAGCCCTCGAGCGTCGCCGTGCATTCGTCGGCCTTCGACAGCTTGACGACCTTGTCGAGGATCGCGCGCGCGTCCGCTTCGTTGTACATGCTCATGGTGTGTCTCCTGCGGCCGGGCCGCTCAGCCCAGCTTGCGCGCGGTGTTGATGACGTTCACGCCGTTGAAGCGCGCGGTGCTCGAGCCGTGCGAGACGGCCGAGGACTGGCTCGGCTGTCCCTTGCCGTCGAAGAACGAGCCGCCGAACCGGTAGTCGCCCGGATCGCAGACGGCGGCGCAGGAGTTCCAGAACTCGGGGGTGCGGATCTGGTAGGCCACGTCCTCGATCATGCCGGTGATGCGGCCGTCCTTGATCTCGTAGAACAGCTGCCCGCCGAACTGCGCGTTGTAGCGCTGCTGGTCGATCGAGAACGAGCCGTCGCCGATGATGTAGATGCCGTTCTCGACGTCCTTGATCATGTCGGCGACGCCGAGCTTCTCCGGCGCCCGGCGCGAGCGAGACGTTCGCCATGCGCTGGAACTGCACGCTGGACCACGAGTCGGCGTAGCAGCAGCCGTGCGAGCCCTCCGCGCCGATGATGTGGGCCTGGTCGCGGATCGCCTGGTAGTTGACCAGGATGCCGTCCTTGACGAGGTCCCAGCGCTGCGTCTTCACGCCCTCGTCGTCGTACTCGGCGGCGCCGAGGCTGTGCGGCTGGATGCGGTCGGCAAACAGCGTCACCTTGTCGCTGCCGTAGCGGAAGCGCGACTTGAGCTTGTCGAGCGTGGCGAAGCTGGTGCCGGCGAAGTTGGCCTCGTAGCCGAGCACCCGGTCGAGCTCGAGCGGATGCCCGACCGACTCGTGGATGGTCAGCCACAGGTGCGACGGGTCGAGCACGAGGTCGTACTTGCCCGGCTTCACCGACGGGGCCTTGAGCTTCTCGCGGGCCTGCTGCGCCGCCGCGATCGCATCCTCGACCATGTCGTAGGAATTGCCGTAGGTGACGACGCCGTTCGGCATCACGAACCTGGCCGGCGCGTCGCCGTCGAGGTACTCGTAGCCCATGCCCATCGGGGCCGACAGGCCGTCGCGCGTGCGGAACCGGCCGCTCGCCTGGTCCACCGCCGTCACGGTGAACGGCACCCAGATGCGATGGATGTCCTGGTCGATGTACGAGCCGTCCGTCGAGGCGAAGTACTTCTGCTCGTTGATGGCGAACATGTTCGAGCTGACGAAATTCGCGCCGGCCTTCAGGGCCGCGGCGTTGACCGCCAGCAGCAGCTCGGCCTTGTCCTTGAGCGGCACGGCCATGGCGTTCTTGCGGATCGGCGTGCTCCACGTGACCTCGCCCACGCCCTTCACCTTGGCGAGCTGCACGGGCTCGGTCTGGGCGCGCGAGTTGGCCCGTGCGATGGCGGCGGCCTGCGCCGCGGCGGTCGCGGCGCCGTCCTTCGTGAGGTCGCTGGTGGCGGCGAAGCCCCAGGTGCCGTTCACGATCACGCGCACGCCGATGCCCGACGACTCGGTGTTGACCGTGTTCTCGACCCTGTTCTCGCGGGTCAGGACGAACTGGCGCAGGTAGCGGCCGACGCGCACGTCGCAGTAGCTGGCGCCGGCCTTGGTCGCGGCCTCGAGCGCCGCGTCCGCGATGGCCTTCTTGAGGCTGACGTCGAGCGTGCTCAGCAGTTCCTCGGCCGCCACTGCGCGGCCGTGGATCGGCAGCACGAGCCCGGCGAGCCCGAGGCCGCCGATCGTCAGGAAGTCACGTCTGTCCATGGAATTGCTCCGGCAGGGGCGGTGGCTGGCTGGTCGTCGCCGCGATTTCGCGGGGCGCGCGCCGAGCCCGGGGCCGCGCATGTTGCTGGGCGCGTCCGCGGCGAGTCAAGCCATGCCGCCGCAGACGTTTGCTAGACTCTCCCCGCCCCGAGCCCGGGATCGGCTCAAGAGGACTTCAGGAATGACTTACTGTGTCGGCGTGAAGCTCGACGAGGGGCTGGTTTTCGCCTCCGACACGCGCACGCATGCCGGCGTGGACAACTACGCCAAGTTCTGCAAGATGACGGTGTTCGAGCGTCCCGGCGACCGGGTGATCGTCCTGCTGAGCTCCGGGAGCCTCGCCGGAACCCAGGCCGTGATCGGCGTGCTGAACCAGCGCTGTGCTGCCGGCGATGCGGCGCCGAACCTGTGGAGCGCACGAACGATGTTCGACGTCGCGATGCTGGTCTCGGACGGGATGCGTGACATCGAGCAACGCGACGGGAAGTTCCTGGAGCAGAGCGAAATCGCCTTCAACGCGTCGTTCATCGTCGGCGGGCAGCTCCGCGGCGAACCCCTGCGGCTGTTCCGGATCTACGCCGAGGGCAACTTCATCGAGGCGGGCGTAGAGACGCCGTTTCTCCAGACCGGCGAGACCAAGTACGGCAAGCCCATCATCGACCGCGTGATCACGCGCTCCACGCCGCTCGCCGATGCCGCGAAGTGCGTACTGGTATCGTTCGATTCGACCATGCGAAGCAACCTGTCGGTCGGCATGCCGATCGACCTGATCTGCTACGAACGAGACAGCCTCGCGGTCCGGATGCGGCGCCGCTTCGAGGAGGGCGACGCCTACTTCACTTCGCTCCAGAGCGAATGGAGCGAGGGGACGCGAAGGGTATTCCGCCAGTTGCCGGATCTGGTCTGGTGACTGGCCCTGGCGCGGTCTCTGGAGAACCATGATGCAGATCCGAGTCGGCTTCGAAATGGTCTACGACTGTCCCCAGCCCACCCCGATGCTGTTCAACGTGGACGTCCACTTCACGCGCGCGTCCGATATCGTCACGGGCGGTGCGCTGATCGTGGATCCGCCGGTTCCGATCACGCGCTTTCGTGACAGCTACGGCAACTGGTGCGCGCGCATCGTTGCGCCGCAGGGGCTCACGCGAGTCTCGTCCGATGCGATCGTGAACGACAGCGGAGCGCCTGACGCGTTCGAGCCAGAGGCCCGGCAGGTTCCCGTGCAGGAACTGCCTGACGACGTGCTGCAGTTCCTGATGGGCAGCCGTTATTGCGAGACCGACCGGCTGTCCGAGACGGCCTGGGCCCTGTTCGGGCAGGGGCCGACGGGATGGGCCCGCGTGCAGGCGATCTGCGACCATGTCCACCAGCACATCGCCTTCGGCTACGAACACGCGCGCAAGACCCGGACGGCGCTCGAGGCATTCCACGACAGGACGGGTGTCTGCCGTGATTTTGCGCACCTCGGCGTGGCCTTCTGTCGTTGCATGAACATCCCGGCGCGCTATTGCACCGGCTACCTCGGCGACATCGGTGTACCAGTGGAAGGCCCGATGGACTTCGCGGGCTGGTTCGAGGCGTTCCTCGACGGCCGCTGGTACACGTTCGACCCGCGCAACAACACGCGGCGCATCGGCCGGGTGCTGATCGCGCGTGGCCGCGACGCCGGCGACGTCGCGATCAGCAGCACGTTCGGTCCCAATACCCTGCAGAGCTTCAGGGTATGGGCCGACGAACTGCCCGCCGGTTGACGCGCCTTGAAGCGCAGAACGCTCCTCAAGGCCGCCGTCCTCGGCAGTGGTGCAGCCATCGCCGCGCCTGCGATCTCGAAGGGCCTGATGGAGTGGCGCATGGTGACGAGCTGGCCGAAGGGCCTGCCGGGGCTCGGCGCAGGCGCGGAGCGCCTCGCCGCCAACATCACGGCCATGAGCGGCGGGCGGCTCGCGATCAAGGTCTACGCCGCGGGCGAGCTGGTGCCGGCGCTCGAGTGCTTCGGCGCGGTCGCCAACGGCACGGCACAGCTCGGGCACGACGCCGCGTACTACCACACGGGCAAGACCGAGGGCGCGCCGTTCTTCACGGCGTTCCCGTTCGGCTTCACCGCGGCCGAGATGGACGCGTGGGTGAAGCACGGCAACGGCCAGAAGCTCTGGGACGAGCTGTACGCTCCCTTCGGCATCCGCGCCTTCCACGCCGGCAGCACGGGCACGCAGATGCTCGGCTGGTTCCGCAAGGAGATTCGCTCGCTCGAGGACCTGAAGGGCCTGAAGTTCCGCGCACCGGGCAACCAGGGCCGCGTGCTCGCCAAGCTCGGCGTCACGCCCGTGACCCTGCCGGGCGGCGAGATCTTCCCGGCGCTGCAGTCGGGGGCGATCGATGCCGCCGAGTGGATCGGTCCGTATAACGACCTGGCGCTGGGCTTCTACCAGGTGTGCAAGCACTACTACGCGCCCGGCTACCACGAGCCCGGCCCGAACCTGCAGCTGATGATCAACGAGCGCGCGTGGCGCTCGCTCACGCCCGAGTTGCAGGCCATCGTCCGAACCGCGGCCGACGCGGCGACACGCGACATGCTGGGCGAGTACAACGCGCGCTCGGGGCCGGCGCTGCGCACGCTGGTGCAGGACCACGGCGTGATCGTGCGGCCCTTCCCGGAGGAGGTACTGATCGCCTGCGGCGAGAAGTCGAACGAGGTGCTGAACGAGATCTACGCGGCGGACACTTCGCCCGACCGCATCGTGCGACGGATCATCGAGGACTTCCTCGCGTTCCGGAAAGAGATCATTCCCTGGACGCGCATCGGCGAGCAGGCCTACCTCAATGCGCGGCGGTTGCCCTTCGAGTTCAAGCTGAAGGCGTAGGGGTCGTCAGGCGCGTTCATGATGAACGACGTTGAAGTCTTCGTCGGCTGCGGGCGGCTCGAAATAGGCCGTGATCGCATCGAACTCGGCATCCGTGGTCCACTTCGTGCCAGCGGGAAGGTCCCTGCTGCGCTCCCGGAGCTGCCGCTTGCAGACGTCGTCCGAGGCCTCGATGAAATGCAGCTCGTGCTCGGCACCGGCCTGCTCACACAGCTGGCGGAACCAGGCGCGCTGCTTCCTCGTATTGCCGGGGAAATCGAGGACCACCGAGATGCCCATCGACAGTAGCGAGCAGATATGGGGCGCCAGGGCATCCCGTATTCGGGTCGAGTACGTGACGAAGCTCGCGATGTCGACGATCTGACCGGGATACAGCCGTTCCAGGAAGTCGTCGAGCACGAGCAGCACCGCATCGTCTCGCTCAGAGAGTTGTTTCGAGAGGGTCGACTTGCCTGCCGCCATCTTCCCGCACATGAAGAGCAGTTTTCCCGTTCGCTTTGGCCTCACTGGCGCACGAACTCCATGACCCAGTTCGCTTCCCAGGTCTTGCCGTCATCTCCTGAGAACGCTTGCTCCCAGACCGGGTTGGCGCCCGGATTGGCGTGCCATGTGAAGCGAACGGTGATCGGCTTGCCGTCGAGGCTGTCGCTGGCAATGAAGGTGCCGACGGAGCCGGCAAAGCTGCCGATCACAGGTACGTCCAGGGAGTGGGGGGATCGACCGTCCAGCCACCAGATGGCCCATGTCCGGGACTGCTCACTGTAGGAACGGAAGGCTGCGGCTTTGACGTCTCCGTCCGGAAACTTCAGAACGTTGTCTTCGACGTTGCCGAACCCGCCGAGAATTTTTCGTGTGGACGAAGTTCCCAGGAACTCGGTCCATTCGGTACAACCCGCCATCCTGGAGTTGAGGCGGCGATGTCGTACCTGCCAGTTTCCGATGATGAAGTCGAAGTCGGAAGGCGAGCTTGGCGGGATTGCGGTTGGCATGGGTGGTCAGGCCGCACTCTCGCGCACCTGGAAGACGTTGCCTTCAGGGTCGTAGCCGTCGCATGCCCTGAAATCCGGCGCGGCCCATTCCTGCGTCCTGGGTCCGATTCGCCCGCCGAGTTCTGCGGCCTTCGTGCGTGCACGCTCAACGCTTGAGACCGGCAGGCAGATCTTGATCGCGGCTTCTTCCCGGACCGCGGGCGGACTCGTGATCTGGATCGTTGCCGCGATCTGCTTCGGCATTCCATGAACGACGATCTGGAATCCCTCTACGTCCAAGACGACGTGGTCCCCGTCTCTGTGGACTTCAGTCATCTCTGCAGTCTCCCGGTAGAACCGCGCCAGTGCCTCGATGTCTTTGGCGAAGATCACGGCGCTCGGTTTCGGGCGGGTATTCATAGGATGGGCGGATGGAGTGCGATTGAGGGCCATGTCCGACGAAAACAGGCGGTGGACTATATTGAACCAATCGACGAGAACTCACGAAATCATCCGTTCGGGTGATGGCGCGGCGACCGCGCAGGTGGTTCCATCGCCGTCGGGGGAGGGCGGTCGCGTGGGTTCCACGCCGTCCGTGACTCAATCAGGAAAGATGAACAGAAAGCCTCGAGGGAATTCCCATGCCAAGACAACACTTGAGGGCGATGATCGGCACGCTGGTGCTGGCGGTGGCTGCCTTGCAGCCAGCCGGCGCCGTCGAGATCCTTGCGCCCGGCTCGACAGTTGCCGGCAAGTCGATCGCCGACTGGACCGCTGCATGGTGGACGTGGGTCTTTCAGTCGCCGTCCGATGCGGTGCCATTCTCGGATCCGGATGGCAGCCTGGCCAATCAGAACAACGGCGGGCCGGTGTTCTTTGTCGCCGGAACCGGCGGTGGTCCAGTGGAGCGGACGTTCACCGTTCCGGCGGGCCGGCCGCTGCTGATCCCGATGGTCAACTATTTCAACACCTATGACACCGAGGAGGTCATCAACGCGGCGATCGCAGCATTTCCCGGATCCGTTACCGATCTCTTTGCGGAGTTCGACGGTGTAGCGGTTGCCAATCCATTCGACTATCTCGAGGTGACTGCAGACTTCTTCTCGGGCGGTCTTGCGCAGGAGGGCAGCTGGATTGCCTCGCTCGGCGTTCCGGTCGGAGAGGATGTCTTCCCGTCGAAGTCGTCCGGCTACTGGCTGATGATCGACGGGCTTGCGCCGGGTACGCATACGTTGAGGTTCGGCGGGACCACGCTGTGCTGCGGCGACCCGTTCTCGACCGAAGTCCTTGCCGAGATCAACGTCGTCCCGGAACCTGCAATAGGGTTCCTCATCGCATTGGGGTTGATTGGTGTAGCGGCAGGGCGGCGTCGCGCCGCCGTGCTTACTCCGTGACCAGTTCATCGAAATCGTCGAGATAGGGCGGGTTGCGCCCGGGTGTCGGTTCCTCGAGCAGGTCGCTGAAATCGTCGGCCACCGGCGAGCCCGACGGGGCCGTCGCCATGCCCGTGGGAGCGCGGCGGTCCGTGACAGGCGCCTCCTGCGCGTATAGCCGCGCCGGCAGGTTGGTCGCCATGCCCGGCACCAGCCCGACCAGCGTGACGCCGACGAGCTGCAACACGACGAACGGCACCACGCCCTTGTAGATGTCCACCGTCCGCACCAGCGTGCTCGCGACTCCGCGCAGGTAGAACAGCGCGAAGCCGAAGGGCGGCGTCAGGAAGCTCGCCTGCAGGTTCATGCCGATCATCACGCCGAGCCAGATGGGATCCACGCCCAGCTTGATGAGCGCCGGCGCAGTGATGGGCACGACGATGAAGATGATCTCGAACGTGTCGAGGAAGAAACCGAGCACGAAGATCACGACCATCACCGCGAACACCGCCGTGACGACGCCGCCGGGCAGGGAGGCGAGGGCGTCGTGCACGAGGTTCTCGCCGCCGAGCCCGCGGAACACCAGGCTGAACACGCTGGCGCCGAGCAGGATCACGAAGATCATCGAGGTGATGCCGAGCGTCGTGCGCATCACTTCGCGCAGCAGCGGCAGGTCGAAGCGGCCCTTGCTGGCGGCGAGCAGCATGGCGCCCACGGCGCCGACCGAGGCCGACTCCGTCGGCGTCGCGATGCCGGCGAGGATCGAGCCCAGCACCGCCAGCATGAGCAGCAGCGGCGGCACCAGCGCGCCAACGACTCGCCCCGCGAGTCCGGCGCGCCGCTCGTCGCTCATCTCGAGCGGCGGGCATGAGCGCGGGTCCACGATCGATTTGAAGAGGATCCAGCCGAGGTACAGGCCGACGAGCACGAGGCCGGGGATGATCGCGCCCGCGAACAGCTGCCCGACCGAGATCGGCGCCGGTGCCATGTTGCCGAGCTCGAGCTGCGCCTGCTGGTTGGCGCCCTGCAGGATGTCGCCGACGAAGATCAGCACCGTCGAGGGCGGGATGATCTGCCCGAGCGTTCCCGCGGCGCAGATCGTGCCGGTCGCGAGCTTCGGGTCGTAGCCCGCCCGCATCATCGCGGGCAGCGACAGCAGGCCCATCGTGACCACGGTGGCGCCGACGATGCCGGTCGAGGCCGCCAGCAGCGCGCCCACGATCACCACCGAGTAGCCGAGGCCGCCGCGCAGCGCGCCGAACAGCTCGCCCATGGTCGTGAGCAGTGCCTCGGCGATCTTCGAGCGCTCGAGCATCACGCCCATGAAGACGAACAGCGGCACGGCGACCAGCGTCTCGTTGGTCATGGTGCCGAAGTAGCGCCCGGTGAGCGCCGCGAGGATCGCCGGGTCGAACACGCCCGTCGCCATCCCGAGCGCGGCGAAGATGAGCGCCACGCCGGCCAGCGTGAAGGCCACCGGATAGCCCGCGAGCACGGCGCCGATCGTGGCGAGGAACATCGCCACCGACAGGATCTCGCCGATCAGCACCGTGCTCATCGCGCCGTGTCGGCGTCCGGCGCGTCGTGCCCGGCCAGGAACAGGCTCCGCCGCGCGATCAGCGCAAGGCCCTGCACGAACAGCAGGGCGCAGAAGATCCACAGCAGGGACTTGAGCAGGTAGAGCGCCGGCATGCCGCCGGCCGTGCTCGAGGCCTCGCGGATGGTCCACGACGAGAGCACGAAGGGGGCCGCGGCGGTCGCGACCACGGCGAGCCACGGGAACAGGAACACGAGCGTGCCCGCGATGTCGATCCACGCACGGCGGCGGGGGCTCGCCTTCCCGTACAGCACGTCCACGCTGACGTGCCCGCCCCGCAGCATCGTGTACCCGGCGCCGGCCATGAAGACCGCGGCGTGCTGCCACACGTAGAGTTCCTGCAGCCAGGGGAAACCGAGGTCGAACGCGTAGCGCAGCACCACCACGGCAAAACAGGTGAGCACGCAGCCGAGCGTGAGCCACGCCACCGTGCGACCGATCCAGTCGTTGAGCGCGTCCACCCCCCTGACGAAGCCCCTGAGCGCGTGCATCGGTTCCCCCTGCAGATCCGCGGGGGATGGTACGGGCAAAAGAAACGGCTGGCGACGGAATCGCCAGCCGTGAGTTGTCGGCAGGACCGGGCTAGGCGCGGTCGTGCCGCGGGGCGGCAGCGCGACGCACCGCTACGGGCACGGCGCGACCGGCAGCCGCAGTACCTCGCCGTTCGTCGGCGACGTGCCGAAGTTGGTGATGTAAGCGGCGCCGTCCGGTCCGATCGCAACACCGGCCGCGTAGGTCAGCCCGTCGACCAGCACGGTGGGGTCGGCGCCCGGGCACTTGCGCTTCAGTCGCCCCGCACCGAGCCCCGGGTTTGGCGGTGGGAACGAGCCCGACTGCCCGCTCGCGATCTCGAGCACGTACAGGGCGCCGCCGGCGTCGAAGGTAAGATCGACGACGGCCGTGAACCCGGTTGCGAAGGTCGTGATGCTGCCGCCGTCGCTCGAGACGCGCAGCACCGTGGAAGTGCCGGCCCAGAACGGGAACGAGGTCAGCTGGCTGACATAGATCGCGCCGTCTGGACCCGCGGCGACCGCAGTCGGCACTGGTTCGCGTCCGACGGCGGGGGGAAGGGCGGCAGGCCGGGAAGCCTTGGCACCACGGCGAACAACTGGCCACGGCCGTGCGCCGGAATCAGGAACAGCGCATTCGCGCCCGCGTCGGCAACGATGGTCCGTCCGGGCAGCGCGAACGCGCCCTGGGGGTTGGAGTCGATCGCTCCACCCGACGGATTGAGGCGCGCCTCCAGCGCCGCGACGTCGCTCACCACCTGGTACCTGCCGGCGGGCGTGACCCGCAACAGCTTGCCGAACAGGTGCGCCTTGCCACCGAGCGCGGCCCGCACCGCCTTCGGGTCGCCGCCAAGACCCAGCGTCACGAACGCCGTCATCCCGAAGAAAGACACGTCGGCGATGCCGCCCTCGGCGGTGCCATCCGGCAAGGCGAGCGACGGCAAGCCCGTGAGGACCCGCTTCAGCCCACCGTCGGGCAGGATCTGGGTGAGTGCACCGGTCTCGCCGTAGCAGCGCGGGACCGACGGGTTCGGCGGCGACGGAACGCACCTGTCCGGGCCCGGGCCGCCCTTGCCGGCCTCGGCCACGTACAGCGCGCCGTTCGGCGCGAAGTCGATGCCCCGAGGGTTCGCCAGCCCAGTGGCGAAGGTCTTCGCATCCCCGACGTCGGCCGACGCAATCAACGGCGCGAGCACGAGGCCGAGCAGCAGCAAGGCACGCCGTCCGGTGCCGCGATTGTTCGCGGATCCTAGACCCTGGGTGTCCGTACGAGTCTTTTGTCTCACGTTGAGATCCTCCTGAATCCAAGGCGTTGTTGTTCGAAGCGACCCCGGGGCACGCGAGCCTGCCGCGGGGCAACCGACATCCTGACGGCGGTTGGAGTGGTTGCACCATGGCGCCGGGCTGACCGGTGTCTGACATGTTTCTGACCCGTCGGCCGAAGGTGTAACCTTCCCGACAAAAGCATCGGCCACGATGCTCAGGGGTGGCATTCCGACATCCGGCTCGGCTATACGGCAGGCATCCGCATGATTTCCGCTTTGGAGATCCGTTTCGACGGCTGGACGCTGTACCGACAGTCGGGCGAGCTCGTCCGCAACGGCACGCGCATCCGGCTGCAGGTTCAGCCGCTGCAGGTCCTCGAGGCGCTGCTGGAGCGCCCCGGCGAAATGGTGACGCGCGAGCAGTTGATCGCGCGGCTGTGGCCGCGCGGCGTCGTCGACTACGACACCGCGCTCAACAGTGCGGTGCACCGGCTGCGAGTGGCACTCGGCGACCACGCCGACGCACCACGGTGCATCGAGACCATTCCGCGGCGCGGCTACCGGTTCATCGGCTCGATCGATGCACAGCCCGCACCGCCGACCGAGGAGCCGCCGAAGGAGGTCGAAACGACGGCGCCACTCGCCGCGCGGGCGTCGCGGCGCACACGATGGTGGCCGGCTGCCCTGGCGATGATGCTGGGCTTGACCGTGGTCGCGACCGTCGTCTCGCTGCCGTTCGACGATCGTCGTCGCGACTCCGCCGCGGCGCCGTCGCCGCCCGCGCAGGCGCAGGAGCGATACCTGCTCGCGAGGCACTTCCTCCAGCGACGTGCGCCCGGCGACATCGAGCGCGCACGTAATCATTTCGGCGAGGCACTCGAGATCGATCCCGGCTTTGCTCGGGCCTGGTCGGGCCTGGCGGGGGCTTACTGGCTCGACACGGTGGAAGGGCGGATGCCTCCGGAGCAGGGCTTGTCGAGGATGCGCGACGCGGCCGAGCGCGCGCTCGACCTGGACCCGACGCTGGCCGAGGCGCACATTCGGCTCGCCGCCTATCGCGGGAGCATGGGCGACCCGCGCGCCCGCGACGAACACGTCCAGGCGGCGCTCGCGCTCGATCCCGACGATCCGCTGGCGCTCAGCGTGCAGGCCGGGAACGCGGCCCAGGACGGTCGACTCGACGAGGCGATCGAGATCCAGCGCCGCGCCGTCGCGGTCGAGCCACTGGCGGCGGCGAGCCGCTACAACCTGGCTTCGTTCCTGGTGCTCGCGGGCCGCTATCGCGAGGCCAAGGCCGAGCTGCTCCAGCTGAAGGCACTGCATCCGATGCCGCGCGAAAGAGACGATCTGCTCGGCATCGTGCTGGTGCTCGAGGGCGAATTCGCCGAGGCGCTGGAGGTGGCTGCCGCATGGTCGGACGAGGCGGACGGCCTGTACATACGCGCGCTCGCACTGCACGGACTCGGTCGGGATGGCGATTCCGAGGCGGCCCTCCGGGCACTGATTGCGTCGTCGGGTGGCCAGGACGTGTGGCGCATCGCGGAGGTGCATGCCTACCGCGGCGAGGTCGAACAGGCATTCGCGTGGCTGAACTCGGCGAACCCGGCGCCCCGGACGATGCCGTGGCAGCAAGTCGGGGGACGCGCGCGGTGGTCGACGTCGTACTCGCCTTTCCTCAAGCGCCTGCACGCCGATCCGCGGTGGGACGCCTGGCTCGAGTCCGGTCGCACTCGCGCCAGCGGGTGAGCGGCGCGCCCGTCCCCGGGTTAAGCTGCGTTCCGTTTTCCCGGCCATCCGGCCGGGCGCGGGCGGTCAAGGAGATCCCGCGACCCAACCTATAGAGAGGAACCTGCAGTGCATACAGCCGTCGTTCGTCCGCTGGCTTCCCTGAGCGCACACGCCGTGTGCGCCCTGATGCTGCTCGCCGGCGCTGGGCTATCCGGCTGCGCCAGCCAGCCCTCAGTGTCGAGCGCATGGCAGGACGGCGCGTCCCACAGCCAGTCGTTCTCGCGGGTGCTGATCGTCGGCGTCAGCCCGGACATCAATCAGCGCTGCGCGTTCGAGCACTTCCTGGCATCTCGGATCATGAGCGCCTCGGTGAAGGCGATCGCGAGCTGCGACGTGGTGAAGGCCAAGAACCCGCTCACGCGCGAGAGCATCGACGAGGCCGTCGCATCGCAGCAGGCCGATGCCGTGGTGGCGACCACGCTCGTCTCCGTCGACTGGGGTGCGAAGGAAGGCGCTGGCCGCGACGATCGCGGTGGCGGGATGTACAAGGCGACCGATGCCGGCTATGCGACGGGCTACTACGGCGTGTACGGGGTGCCGGTGGTGTACGGCGAATTCCAGACGGCGTCATCGATCACGACGGTCAAGGGCACCGCGCACGTGACCACGAAGGTCTGGGAAACCAAGGGTCCGACGCACATCTACACGATGGAGACGACCGTGGGGAACCTCGAGTCGCGCGACACCGCCCTCGCCGCGATCACCGGGCCGATCGCCGACCGGCTGCGCCGCGACGGCTTGATCCGCTAGCGCGGGAGAGGCGCGTCCGGGAATCGTGCCGGTGCGAGGAAGTCGATCGGCAGCTCGGTCCGGCTGCGCAGCGCGAGATCCACGAGCGCGTCCCCGAGGGCGGGCGCGAGCTTGAAGCCGTGGCCGGAGAGTCCCGCCGCGAAGTGGATGCGCCGCGAGCCACGGCGGGTACCCACGAGGAAATGCCCGTCCGGCGACATCGTGTACAGGCAGGTCGCGGCAGCCACCACCCGGCCGGCGAGCGCGGGCGCGACGACGCGATAGGCGCGTTGCAGCCGTTCCAGGTCGGCGTCGGCGACCGGCGCCGCGCCCAGCTCCGGATCGACGACGTCGCTGGAGCCGTGCAGCCCGACCTTCGGGTGATGCGCCGGCGACGACTCACCTGCGGCATTCATCGGCGCAGCGGGGTCGGGCGCCAGGCCGTAGAGCGCGCGCTCCGAGGGGCCGCGATCGAAGAGCCAGCACGGCATCGCCGCTGCGTCGATGCCGGCCGCCGCCGCGACCCACGCCTGCACCTGGCGCGTCACCGTCAGCAAGGGCGCGAGTTCCGGCAGCAAGCGCGGCGTCCACGCCCCGGCCGCGACGATGACCGCGTTCGTCCGTTCGCGTCCCGCGTCGGTTTCGACCCACACGCCGGCCGCGTCCTCGACGATGGAGCGCACGCGGGCACCGATCCGCAGTTCTGCGCCCCGGGACCGCGCGGCGTCCAGGGCTGCATGCACCGCGGCCTCCGGGCGCACGATGCCGGCGTTCGCCTCGAACGCGCCCACGGCATCGTCCGGATACGCGAACCATGGAAACCGCGCCCGCAGCGCCTGTGCGTCCAGCGCCTCGACCGCGAGCTCCCAGCGGCGCCCCGACTCGAGCGACCCCGCCACGACCTCGGACCCGGGCGGCCCGGCGACCAGCATGCCGCAGCGGTGGAGCAGGGCGACTCCCGACTCGCGCTCGAGGGACTCGAAGCGCGCCGTCGAGTGGCGCAGCAGCGGTACGTAGTCCGGGTGCTCGAAGTACGCGTGGCGGAAGATGCGCGAAAGGCCGTGGCTCGAGCCGCGCTCGTGCGCGGGCGCGTGCTGCTCGAGGCAGAGCGCCTTCGCGCCGCACTCGCTTGCGGCCCGCAGCGCCGCGCTGCCCACGGCGCCTGCGCCGATCACGACGAGGTCCCAGCTGTGGCTCACCGGGATCGGCCTCCTCCTGGCTAGCGTCGCGGCCGGCCCGAGCCTGCAAGCATCGCGTCGAGCGCCCAGCGCCCGGGACCTGCGACGATCACGACGAGCAGCATGAACCCCCAGAGGTAGTGCTGTGCCAGCGCGGCCTCGAAGCCCTCGGTCAGCAGCACGTGCGAGTACGACACGACGGCCATGACGTTCACGACGAACAGGCCTGCTGCTGCGTAGCGGCTGAGCAGGCCGACGATCAGCAGCACCGGGAACACGAGCTCGCCGGCCGTGCCCGCGATGGCAGCCACCAGGGGCGGCAGCAACGGCGTGTGATATTCCTCCTCGAACAGGAAGCGCGTCGTCTCCCAGTCGCCGATCTTGAGCCAGCCCGACTTCAGGAACTGCCACGAGACGTACACGCGCGTCGCCAGCAGCAGCAGGGACTCGAACGGCAGGGTGACGCGCTCGGCCAGCCGGATGGCGGATTGCAGGCGGATCATTTCGAGTTGCTCTCCATCGAGGGTTCGGTGACTGCGGTGACGAGGCCGCCTGAGAACAGCATCCCGAGGACGCCCGGCAACTCGGCGAGATCGAGGCCGGATTCGTCCACCGCGCTCCCGAGCGGAGCGCCCTCCTGCAACTGCCGCGTGAATGCGAACGCGGCCGCCGACACCTCGACGAGCTCGAGTCCGTCCACGCCGCAGCTCACCAGCACGCACTGTCCGCCGCGCGTCAGGTCCACGGCGTGGCCGTCGGCCTCGGGCTGGTTGGCGCGCCAGACGTCGAGCACCGGGAAGGACGAGGCGACGCAGCGCAGCGAGGGCTGCAGCCGCAGGCGAGCGAGGCCGAGCGCGTCCGGCGAAAGGCTCGCGAGCGCCTGCGGCCCGACCGGTTGCTCGCGTGCCGCGACGAACGCGCACTCGCAGGCCCATTCGAGTTCGGCCAGTTCCGCCAGCCATCCGTAACCGGATCCCGCCTCGGTCTCGGCGAGGTGGCGCGCAAAGTGCTCGCCCACGCCATGCAGGTCGCCACTGCGCGACGGGAAGCGCTCGCGGTAGCCGTGTGCGAGCTGGCGGAAGTAGTCCTCGCCCACGCGCCGGCGCAGCACCGGATAGGTGCGTTCGAGCGCGCCCTCGAACACGGCGCGTGCGTTGTTGCGATAGATGTCGAGGCGCCCGGCGGCCTCGAGCCCGTCGCCCACGACGTCGTGCTCGATCGGGCCGGGGTCGCCGCGCAGTGCCGCGGCGAAGCGCGCCTGGAGCTCAGGCAGCGAGGCCACGGACACCGTCCAGTCGTCGCTGCGCCCGTGCCGCTTCGTCCGCGAGCACCGAGAGGTCCGGCACGTTGGTGTCCCACTCGATCAGGGTCGGCACGGCTCCGAAGCGCCGGATCGCATGTTCGTAGAGCCTCCACACGGCCTCGGGAACCCGCGAGCCGTGATCGTCGAGCAGGATGGTGCGCTCGCCGACCTGCCGCCGCGTGTGACCGGCGAGGTGGATCTCCTGCACGGCGCCGGCCGGCAGGCCGTCGATGAACGCGTTCGCGTCGAGCCCGACGTTCACCGAGTTGACGTAGGCGTTGTTGACGTCGAGCAGCAGCCCGCAGCCGGCGCGCTCGACGACCGCCGCGAGGAACTCCCATTCGGTGAGGCGGGAGCTCGAGTAACTCAGGTAGCAGGACAGGTTCTCGATCAGGATCTGCCGCCCGAGCAGGTCCTGCGCCTCGGCGACGCGGTCGGCGAGGTGCACGACGGCTTCGTCGGTGTACGGCAGCGGCAGCAGGTCGTTGAAATTCTCGCCGTCGTGGCTGCCCCAGCACGCGTGCTCGGAGACGAGGGCGGGTTCGAAGCGCTCGATGGCGCGAGCGACGCGGGCGACGTGCGCCCGATCGAGCGGATCGACGGACCCCAGGCCCATGCCGACCCCGTGCAGGCTGAGCGGATAGGCCGCGCGGGCCCGTTCCAGAGCCGCGAGGTGCGGGCCGCCGTCGTGGAAGTAGTTCTCGGTGTGCACCTCGATCCAGCCGACCGCGGGCCGCTCGCGGACGAGCGCCTCGTGGTGGGCGGAGCGCAGGCCGATCCCGGCGCCTGCCGGGACCGGCCTGCTCGAGTTCGCCGTGCGGCTCGAACTCACCCGATCCTCACATCTTCTTGCCGGCGGCGGTCGTCCCGCCCATCTTCTCGCACTCGCCCTTCGGCACGTACTTCCACTCGGTGGGGTCGTTGTCCATCTTGGACTGGCCGGCGCAGGAGTGGCCGTTGGCCGCACAGTCGTTCTTGCCGGCCTTGGCGACGCCGTAGCACTTCTCCTTGTCCGCCTTCGCGTCGCCGGCGAAAGCCGTCGACGTCACGCTCATGCTCATCAGGCTGCCCACAGCGGCCGCAAGGGCCAGGTTCTTCAGGTTCATCGGTGATTCCTCCAGAGGCTCGTGGTCTTGGGTTTTCGGTTACCGAGGTCCGTCCGCGAGGATTTCTCCAGCGCACGTGCCCTCTATGTAACCAGACCGTGCCCCCTGCGGGAATATTTCGCAGCGGCTGGACCCTGAAGCGCAGGACCCCGGCCTGGGGCCGGGGTCCTGTCTGCGCGGCGCCTGGGGCTCAGGGGGGCGCGAAGCCTTCGATCAAGGCGGCAACACACCCTTGCCATACAGCGAGACACCGATGGGTGTGGCGGTGGCACTGGTCGCGACAGAGAGCTTCGCAGACTTGTTGCCGGTGGTCGTCGGCGTGAAGGTCACGCCGATCGTGCAGGAAGCGCCGGCGTCGAGGTTGGCCGGGCAATCGTTCGCCTGTGCGAAATGCCCGGCGCCCGAGCCTCCGAGGGTGAGGCTGGTCACCTCAAAGGGCATCGTGCCGCGGTTGACCAGCGTCACGGCGAGCACGGGGCTCGTGGTGTGGATGACGTGGCTGCCGAACCTGAGGGTCGTCGGGCTCACCGCAGCCATGGAGGTGACCGTCAGCGTCCGGGACTTGGACGTGCCGTTGGCGGCCGCGGTGATCGTCACGGAGGTCTTGGCGGTCACCGGCGTCGTCACGAGGTCGAAGGTCGCCGACTTGAGTCCCTGCGGAACGAACACGGTCTGCGTCAGCGGGTTCGCCACCAGCGCATTGCTGCTGCCGAGTTCGACGGCGACCGGCCCCGGTCCCGCACTGCAGTCGAGCTTCACCGTCCCGGCCACCGGATTGCTTCCGGCCACCGAGCTCGGCGACAGGCTCATCGAGTACAGGCCCATCGGTCGGACCGTGAGCGCCTGGTTCAGCGTGATGCTACCGAGTGTCGCGCTGATCGATCCGGTTTCGGCGTCCACCACCGGGACCGTCTTGATCGTGAAGTTCCGCGAACTGGTGCCGGCGAGGATCTTGACCGAGGCCGGCGTGCTGGCCGCGGCGAGCGTGTCCGCGAGTTGTACGACAACGCCCTCGACCGGTGCCACTCCGGCGAGCCGGACCGTGCCGGTCACGGACTTGCAGCCCGAAACGGCCGACGTCTTCAGCGTCAGGCTCGCCAGGTCGCCGGTCGGCGCGACGTCGCCGTCGCGCACGGGCCACGCACCCTGCAGGTTCGAGCCAAGGAGCTGGCCCTGGCGGCCGTTCGTCATGTCGATGAGCCAGGTCTTGAGACTGCCGCAGGGGCACATCGATTCCGAGCCGGTCCAGTGTCCCGCGATTGCGCCGACGTTGACGAACGGGCCCGGGTTCTTCAGTCCCCATCCGTTCTGCACGACGCAACTGCCCGGGTCGGCGTCGTCAGGCGTACAGAGACCCTTGTTGCCGAGCGTGACGTAATAGAGGTGCGCCAGCTCCGAGTGGGTGCCGCGGGTGCCGAACCCCACGTCGGTCGTGCCGTTGTTGCTGAACGTGTGGACGTACGTCGCGCCGTCCAGTGGCGTCAGTGCCGGCAGCCGCCAACCCGTGATGCCGAAGTAGTCGAGGCGCTCGACCCATGTCGTGGCCGTCGGCCAGGTCATCATGCCGTCGCCATCGTGACCGGAGGTCCGGGCGAAATTCGCGTCGGCCAGCCACGTGATGTCCAGCAGGTCGTCGTAGTAAGCCTCGAAGGTCGCTGGATCGTTGTCGAGGTTGCGGCCGTGCAGCGCCGCCTGCGCCGGGGGCGCGAGAATCAGGCATGTGAACCCGGCGGCGGTTGCGATGACCCCTGTCGTCCTCATGGTGCACCCTCCTTGAGCGAGCGAGCGCGAGCGATCGGGCGGCGTCCTCCCGACGCACTCCCGTCAGCCAACCACGCTACGCCCGGCCGGGTGGTCTCGCCATCGTGGGTTGAAGCCGGCCGTTAGCGCGGAGCGCTAGGCTTTCGGCTGGAACCCGGCCACCCCGGCACGCCAGAGCACGAAGCCGTACTCGTCGGCCCGCTCGTCGTCGACCTGCGAGCGCGTCGAGCCGACGCCGTGGCCGGCGTCGAACGTCACGCGGAGCAGCACCGGATTGCCCGAGCTCGTCGCCTTCTGGAGCCGCGCCGTCATCTTGGCCGCCTGCCAGGGTTCGACGCGCGGATCGGTCATGCCGGTGGTCAGCAGCACGGCGGGGAAGGGCGTGCCGTCCTTGACGGCGTGGAAGGCGTCCATCGCCTTGAGGCCGAGGAACCCGTCGCGCTCGGTGACCGTGCCGAACTCGTCGATGTTGGTCGGGCCGTTCTGCGAGAACTCGGCCCGTAGCGTGTTCGACACACCGACGTTCGAGATCACCGCCGCGAACAGGTCCGGACGCTCCGTCATCGCGCGACCCACGGTGATGCCGCCGGCCGATCCGCCCTGGATGGCGAGGTGGCGCGGGCTCGTCCAGCCGTCCTTGACCAGTGTCTCGCAGCAGTCGATGAGGTCGCGCCAGGTGTTGGGCTTGGATAGCTTCTGGCCGGCCTTCCACCAGCGACGACCGTACTCGCCGCCGCCGCGGACGTGCGCCACCGCGAGCACGCCGCCCTGCTCCAGGAACGCGATGCCGCGCGCGTTGAACGCGGGCGAGCTCGTGATCTGGTAGGACCCGTAGGCGCGCACCAGCGTGGGGTTGCGGCCGTTCCGCGGCAGGCCGCGCCGCACGATGATCGACAGCGGTACCTTCGTGCCGTCGCGCGCCGCGGCGAAGCTGCGGATCGCCTCGAAGCGGGAGGTGTCGATCGTCGGCCGCGGCGAGAAGCCCGTGTCCGCGGCGCGGCCCGTGGCCGGGTCGTAGCGCAGCACGGTGTTGGGCTCGAGCCAGCTCGTCGCGATCACCCAGGCACCGTCCTCGCGCTCGTTCGTGAAGGCGCTGTCGATCGCGCCCTCGAAGGGCAGTGGCGCGGGCGTGAGCTTGCCGTCGTTGCCGAGGCGCCGCAGCGCGCTGTAGCCGCCCTCCATGTCCACGAGGTACAGCCCATCCCGTGCTGCCAGGACGTTCTCGATCACGGACGTGCCTTCGGGCACGACCACGGTGGCGCCGGCGAAGCGCGGTTCGGCGATCGAGGTACGCAGCACCCGCGCATTGGGCGCGTCCCGCGTGCTCAGCATGTAGAGTTCGCCGTCGCGCGCCGCGAAGCTCACCACCTCGTCGGCGACCTCGCAGGCCCGTCGCCACTTCGGCTGGCCTGCAAGCACATCCGCGAGGCGCGCCGTGAACAGCGGGTTCTCGCGCCGCACACCGCCCGCGGCGATCGCCACGACGTGGTCGGACGTGGGGTCCGCGACCACGATCGGAATCTCGAAGGGCTCCAGAGGCACGTCGGCGTGCAGGCCGCGTGCCAGCACCTTGCGGTCATCCTTCGGATCGGTGCCGAGGCGGTGCAGGCCCACGACCATGTCGCGGAACAGGTCCACGGAGCCGATCTCGGCGCTCTCGGCGAGGCGCGTGTAGAAGAACCCCGAGCCGTCCGGCAGCCAGTAGGCACCGACGAACGGCGTGCGCGGGATGCGCTCGGGCAGGACCTTGCCGGTGGCGACCTCGATGACGTGGGCCGTGGCCATCTCCGAGCCCGCGGGCGACTGGCCGTAGGCAACGTGGCGACCGTCCGGGGACGCGCGCCACCAGTCGATGGAGACGTGCTTGCCGTCCTCCTTGATGACGCTCGGGTCCACGAGCAGGCGTTCCTCGCCGCCGGCCCCGTCGCGGAAGTAGATCTTGTAGGCATCGGCGCCGGCCGGACGCTTCTCGTAGAAGACCCGGCCGCCGCCGGTCTGGACCTGCGCCGTGATCGCGGCATCGCCCGACAGCGCGCCGATGCGCTCGCGCAGCGCCGCGCGTCCCGGGATCGCGTCGAGCACGCGGCGCGCGTGCTCGCCCTGCCCGCGCATGAACGGTTCCCACTCGGCGTCCTTCGGGTTCTCCATCCAGCGATACGGATCGACGATGGTCTCGCCCCAGTGGGTCTCGCTGACCGGCTCGATGCGGGCGACGGGCGGACCGGCCGGCGCCTCGGCCCAGGCCCAGCGCGCACCGAGCATGCCGGCCAGCGGCGCGACGCCGAGGGCCGCCAGGACCGCACGACGCGTGATTTCGTTGTTCTTCATGACCCGTCTCCTCGAGTTTGTTTGGCGTTGGGTTCGCGCATCATCAGGCGCAGCAGGCTGGCCATCAGTGGTGGCGAGAGGCGGTGAATCCACCACAGCACGCGGCCGTAGAAGGGAAACACCGCGATCGACCGGCGCGCAAGCACGGCCTCGAGCGTGCGCGCCACGGCCGTGTCCACGTCCATGAAGCGGAAGGGAATGCGTTCGATGACGTCGTCGGATCGCAGGCTGCCCTCGAACGTGCCCGCCTGGAACAGGTTGGTCGATATGTAGCCCGGGCAGATGAGCGTGAGCGAGATGCCGTAGGTGGCCGCCTCGGCGCTCACCGATTGTGTGAGGCCGCCGAGCCCGTGCTTGGCGGCGACGTACGCGGCCGAGAGCGGGTTCGGGAACAGCGCGAGCATCGAGGCGATGTTGACGATCTGTCCGCCGCGCTGCCGGACCATCTGCCGGTACGCCGCGAGCGTGCCGTAGGCGGCCCCGAGCAAGTTGATCTCAACCACGCGACGGATCGTGTCCGCCGAGACGTCGTGGAACTCGCCGGCGGCGGCGATGCCCGCGTTGTTGATCATGTAGTCGAGGCGGCCATGCAGGGCGACGGCGTGCGCGACGAGGCGCTCGACGCCCGCGGCATCCGCGACGTCCACCGCGAACGCCGTCGCGGAACCGCCGGCGCGCGACAATTCGTCACACAGCGCGCTCGCGGCAGCGAAGTCGATGTCACTCACGATGAGCTTCGCGCCCCCGCGCGCCAGCGCCTCGCCCAGCCCGCGCCCGAGTCCCCTGGCGCCGCCGGTGATGACCACGACCTTGCCGGCGAAACGCTCGACCTGCATTGACGGGGCTTCTCAGCGCGGCCGGGGGACGTTCACTTGCGGTCCTGGAGCAGCGACTGCTCCCAGAACAGCAGGCTGGTCCAGAACTGGTAGTCCTGGTTGACCTTCTTCGCGAAGCCGTGGCCCTCGTCCTGGCCGAGCAGGTGCCAGGCGGTGCCGCCCTTGGCGCGGATGGCGTTCACGATCTGGTCGGCCTCGCTCGCCGGCACGCGCGGATCGTTCGCGCCGGTGACGACCATCATCGGCAGGCGGATCTCGTCCACCCGGGTGAGCGGGGAGATTGCGACGAGCTGCTCTCGCTGCTTCGGGTCGCGCTCGTCGCCGTACTCGACGCGGCGCAGGTCGCGGCGGTAGTCCTGGGTATTCTCGAGAAAGGTGACGAAATTGGAGATCGCCACCACGCAGTTCGCGCCCCGGAGGCGCGCGCCGTAGAAAACCGAGCTCGCGTAGCACATGTAGCCGCCATAGGAGCCGCCGGTCACCGCGAAGCGTTCTGGATCGAGTCGCGGGTCCTTCGCCAGCGCGTCGAGGAATGCACCGATGTCCTTCACCGAGTCCTCGCGCTGGAACGGGCCGTTGTCGAGGCCGACGAAGCGCTTGCCGTAGCCCGTCGAGCCGCGCACGTTCGGGTAGAAGATCGCGATGCCGAGCTCGTTCAGCAGGTAGTTGTTGCGGCCCTGGAAGCCCGGGCGCGACTGCCCCTCGGGACCGCCGTGGATGTTCACGATCAGGGGCCGCCGGCCGTCGAACCGCGCCGGGTCGGGGCGGTAGAGGAAGCCCGAGATCGCGAGGCCGTCGAAGCTCTTCACCTCCACGAGCTCGGGCTCGACGTTGGTGTTCGGGTCGAGCCCGCCCGTCTCGCTGGTCGTCCAGCGCGTGACGGCGAGTGTGGCCGGATCCACCGAGAAGGCGTCGGCGGGGCTGCGCGCCGAGGTGAAGGTGAGCCCGATCTCGCCCCACGGCGCCACGTCGAGTCCGCCGATGACGCCGGCCGGCATGGGCACCGTGCGTACTGCGCCGCCCTTCGGGTCGAGCAGCTTGAGCGTGCTGCGACCGGCCTCGTTGACGACGTAGGCGACGAATCGGCCGTCGTCGGCGATGTCGAACATCTCGACGTCCCACGTCGCGTCCGGAGTGCGCGGCGTGAACCTGCCGGTGGCCGGGTCGAGCGTGCCGAGGCGCTGGAATTCCGATCCCTCGTCCGACGTCACCCAGAGCGTGCCGTCGGCCGCGAACTGGGCGCCGTCGTAGGCGACAGGCTTCGCGTGGTCGCCGATCGGCGTCATGGCGCCGGAGCCGAGATCGAGCAGCCAGAGGTTCGACTTGGTGACCGAGACGTACTCGGTGACGACGGCCTTCGACCTGTCGGGCGAGAAATCGGAGAAGAGCCCAGCCGCCGCCCGTGCGCTCGGCGACCAGCCGGTCGGTCTTCGGGTCGCGCGGGTTCATGACGTAGAGGTCGGTGTCCTTCCCATTGCGCCGCGTGGACGAGTAGCCGACGAGCTGGCCGTCCTTGCTCCATGCGCCCGGCTGGTTGCGGCTCTTGCCGTCCGTCAGCAGCGACAGGCGGCCGTCGGCGAGCGTGTAGAGCTGGTAGAACTCGCCGCCGCCCACGTCCTTCGCGACCAGGATCACGTCGCCCGTGCGCGGAGCGTGGCTCGCGAGCTGGACGCGATCCTCCTCGAAGCTGAGCTGCGTGCGCGCGCCGCCCGGCTTCGACACCCGATGCACCTGGTTGGTGTTGCCGAAGCGCGTGGCGATCAGCATCGAGCGGTCGACGGGATGCCAGCCGAGGAAGGTCGCCGTGCGGAACTCCATGTAGGGCCGGGTCCGCGCGGCGAGCTCGGGGGGCACTTCGGGAATGCCGTCAGCGACCAGCGCCGCCGGCTTTTCGACCGACTGCGCCCCGGCCGCCGGTGCGAGGCAGATACACAGCAAGGGCAGTGCGAGCAGCGAGAGTGCCTGTCTGGAGGGCATGCGACGATTCCCGGGTAACTCGGAGGGTCGCGCATGATCCCCCGGATTGCGAAGGGTCACAACGGCCTCACAGCCCGGCGAGCGGCATCACCTCGTCCTCCGTGCCACGCTGGCCGGAGCGCGCGACGACCCGGTTGCGGCCGAGGCGCTTGGCCTCGTAGAGCCGCTTGTCGACGCGATCGAGCAGCGCCTGCATTTCAGGCTCGCCCCTGTGGGCAGCGATGCCGACGCTCATCGTCACCCGCAGTCCCGGCGCCACCTGGTTCCAGTCCTCGCATTCCACGGCGAGCCGCAATTCTTCGCAGACGCGCGCGGCATCCGGTTCGCGTGCACCGCTGAAGCAGAACAGGAACTCCTCGCCGCCGTAGCGGGCCACGAGGTCCGATTCGCGCATCCGATCGGCAAAGATCCGCGCGACACGCTCGAGCACCCGGTCGCCGATGCCGTGTGAATGCCCGTCGTTGATCTGCTTGAAGTGGTCGATGTCCGCGAGCGCGATGCAGAGCGGGTGCCCGGTGCGGGCGGCCCCCGCGATCTCGCGGCGCAGGAACTCGTCGGCCCGGCGGCGGTTGTAGAGCCCGGTGAGCGTGTCCTTCGCTGCGAGCTCCTCGAGCTGGCGGGTCTTGTCGTGCAGCGCCGCGGTCCGTTCCGCCACCAGCCGCTCGAGCCTGAGTCTCATCTCGGCAAAGCGCTTGAGCGCGAGCATCCCTGCGACGAGCACGACGAGCAACAGCAGCAGGGCGTCGACCTCCAGGCTGTTCCAGGTGATCGCGACCAGCACGGCGATCAGCCCCGCGGTCAACTCGGTGGCCGTGTCGAACAGGCTCAGCGAATCCCGGGCCACCTGTCCGCGAATGCGGACCAGCGCCATGAATCCGCCCTCGTTGATGACCTGCATGGACAGCAGCATCAGCAGCACGATGGCGAACGAACCCGGCGCGAGGTGCACGAGCGGCAACGGCCCGCCGAGCGTGACGTACAGCAGGCCCCCGGCCAGCACCATCAGAGTCATCAGGCCCGAGTTCGTCAGCGCGGCGCTGACGACCGACCGCAGCGGCACACCCTTGCGCAGCCGGTGCCACGGGTAGATGAGCGAGGCGAGCCCGTTGATCCATGCGGCGTCCACGGGTCCGAGCACGAGGATGCTCGAGACCTGCGCCACGCGATCGAAGGAGACGTACCCGAATTTCGGGTGCTCGTAGCCGATGGAGATCGTGAACAGCCCGAACGCGATGAAGAACAGCACGTGAGGCCAGGTCGCGGAGTCGAGCCGGCTGGCGGGCGAGGCGATGCCGAGCGCGATCAACGCGCCGGTGAACAGCAGGACCCCATACAGGAGTTCTCCCGACCACGACACGGGCCGGTCGATTACCGCCGTTTCCTCAATCACCGTGCAGCATCCGGCCCCCTCGATCGAAGGGTCGTCGTGCGTTCGGCCAGGGCGGTGGGGTTCCCGAACATCGCGCAGAGACTAGCAGGAAAGCCGGTAGCGGGAGAGCAGGCGCCTGCACACCGTTGCGAGGTGAACGAAAGGTAAGCGGTGTCACGCACTATCATGGGGCGTGAAGGCGAAACTCGCGATCCACGCTGCATGCCTGGCCTCGCTTGGTCTTGCGGGGTGTGCGGCGAGCCCCGAGCGGCCGGCCGTGTCGACGGTCGGCTGCGCGGAGGCGGTGGTCGCGGCGCTGCCGCCGGGTCTCGACGATCTCGAAAAACACTGCCTCGCCTCCGCGGGAATCGCTCTGCACTGCAGCCGCTTCGAGGCGTGGCTTGCCGGATGGGGCAAGGAAGCACGCGACGCGATGGGCGGCGGAGATGCGTCACGCGAGGATGTTGAGGCCAACCGGATCGGGCGCCGCTGCGCAGCCGCCGCCCGCGATGCCGATGCGCTGCTCGACTGCTGCCGGCAGGGACTCAACCCGTCGGGCCGATGAGCCTGGCTTCGCTTGGCAGGCGGGTCGCCGCTCTTCACACTGCTGCCCGACGGCCACCGACGACCACGGGAGAAAACATGGATCGCAGGGAATTCCTCGCTTCGGGCGTTGCGCTGGCGGTTGCCGGCATCCTCCGCGCTCCACCACTCGCTGCCGACGCCGGTTCCGAGGCGGCCCGTGCCCGGGCGCTCTACGACGCGATCTTTGCCGACCTGCTCGAGTCATCCCCTCAGACCGCGACCTCGCTCGGCCTCGACACCGGCCTCAATGCCACCGCGCGCTCGCGTCTCGACGATCGCTCGCCCGCCGGACGCATGCGCGAACTCGCCCCGCTCATCCGTGCCTGGCCGCAACTGCAGGGCATCGACGCGGGTCGTCTCGCCGGGCGTGACCGGTCGGACTTCGAGACCGTCGCGTGGATCGGGGCGATCAGCCGCGAGATCAACGCCCACCCGTTCGGCGGGATCGACTCCTATGCCTACCCGGTCCCCTATGTCGTGAGCCAGCTGACGGGCGCCTACCAGTCCACGCCGGACTTCCTCGCCTCGAAGCACCCGATCGAATCCGCCGCGGACGCCGACGCGTACCTCGCCCGGCTCGATGCCTTCGCGCGGGAGTTGGGCCATGACACCGACCGGGCGCGTGACGACCTGAAACGCGGCACTATTCCGCCGGACTTCGTGTGCGACAAGACGCTGGCGCAGTTGAAGGCACTGAGTGCGCAGTCGGGCGAGAAATCCGGGCTCGCGAGTTCGCTGGCGCGGCGCACCGGCGCGAAGCGCATCGCGGGCGACTGGGGCACGCGTGCTGCGCGGATCGTCGACGGTCCGATCGCCTCAGCGCTCGATGCGCAGATCGCGCTCGTGGCCGAGCAGCGTGCCCGCGCCAGCCACGAGGCGGGCGTGCGCGGTCGGCCGGGCGGCGAGACCTACTACCCGCTGTGCCTGCGCTACCAGACTTCCACGCGCGCGACTCCCGACGAGACCCACGCGATCGGGCTCGCGCAAGTGGCCGAGATCGTCGGCCGAGGCCGATGCGCTGCTCAAGGCGCAGGGCTTCGCCGACGGACCGGTCGGCGCGCGCCTCGCGGCGCTCACAGCGGATCCACGCGGACTCTATCCCAACACCGATGAGGGCCGCGCCGCTCTGCTCGCCGACCTGAACGTGCAGGTGGACGCGATCCGCCGTCGCCTGCCGGAACTCTTCACCGTGCTGCCGCGTACGCCGGTCGAGGTACGGCGCGTGCCGCCCGACATCGAGCTTGGCGCGCCGCGTGGCTATGCGCAGACCGGCAGCCTCGACGGCACCCGCCCCGGGGCCTACTACATCAATCTGCAGGACACCGCGATCTGGCCGAAGTGGGCCCTGCCGACGCTGACCTATCACGAGAGCCTGCCCGGGCATCACCTCCAGCTCACGCTGGCGCTGGAGGCGGAGGCCACGCCGATGCTGCACCGGACGCTGTTCATGAACGCCTTCATCGAGGGCTGGGCGCTGTATGCCGAGCAGCTCGTGGACGAGATCGGCATGTATCGCGAATTCCCGCTCGGTCGCCTCGGGATGCTGCAGTCTTTCCTCTACCGGGCCGTGCGGATCGTCGTGGACACGGGCATGCACTGGAAGGGCTGGAGCCGCGAGAAGGCGGCCGATTACATGGCCGGGACGGTGGGCCTCGCGCGCGGCGCGGTCGAAAGCGAGATCGATCGCTATTGCGTGTGGCCGGGCCAGGCCTGTGGCTACAAGATCGGCCACCTCGAGTTCGTGAGGCTGCGCGCCGCAGCCCAGGCAAAGCTCGGGAAGCGCTTCGACCTGCGGGCGTTCCACGACACGGTGCTCAAGGGCGGGGCGATGCCGCTCGAGGTGCTGGCGCGGGTGGTGGACGACTGGGTCGCCGCGGGCGGATCGTGAAGACTTGTGCAACATCGGGTGCATTGAGCCCGAAGAAGCTGCTTCACACGAAGTGGACGGCGGTCGAGCCCCGTAACAAGGAGAAGCACTTCCTTGTCACCAAGGTCATCGAGCCAGAGTCGCCGGAGTTGCCCGTGGTGTCGGTCGAGATCGAGGCGGTGCATTCGAAGCGCGCGCGGATCATTCGGTGGCGGGAGCTCACCGACGTCGCGCGGTGGCGGCGCGGATGGGTGTAGCCCAACCAAAAAGAAGTTGTATCGGAGCGACCGATCTTCCGCACCGCCCGGTGTGCGATGAAGCGGTACCGCAGGAATCCGCGTCTTATGTTTCGGCTGCGGTTCGCGAAAACGCGCGCGCTGGCTTCGCATTGAGGGACCGGTGTATGGTCCGTTCACCGCGCCGTGGCTCGAGACTTCTGAAACAGGCGCGAGGGGAGGAACGCAAATGAAGATCGTGGCAGGCGCCGTGCTCGGCGCGGTATTGATGGCGTTGAGCGGTGCGGTCGTCGCGCAGGATAAGGCCAACGGGCGGCCGTTCTGGGTGGGCGAGCATTCCTGGCCGAGTCAGCGGGCGTTCCTCGACAGCGGAGCGCGCTGCGCGACGAAGCCACTGGCGGATTTTGATCGCGCGACGGTCGAGGAGAAGATCGGACCCTTCATCGCGGCGCGGGCGCAACTGCTCCGGGACGCAAACGTGAACAAGGGCAAGCCCGGAGGTGGGGGCGGCGGCGGCGGTGGAGGCGGTACGACCGTGACCGGCGGCGTGATCAACGTGTACATCCACGTCATTCACTCAGGCAACACCGGCAAGCTGTCCTCGGGCGATATCAATGCCCAGATGAACGTGCTCAACGCGGCATACGCGGACACCGGCTGGAGCTTCGATCTGGTGAGCACGGACTACACGGACAACGCGACCTGGTTCGCGATGCAACCGGGCACGACGGCTGAGCGCAACGCAAAGACGGCTCTGCGGGAGGGGTCGGCTGATGACCTCAACATCTACACCGCGAACCCGGCCGGTGGCTACCTCGGCTGGGCGACGTTCCCATCATCGTACGCGTCGAGCCCGAGCCAGGACGGAGTGGTGCTGCTCTACAGCTCACTGCCGGGCGGCAGTGCGGACCCATACAACGAAGGTGACACTGGCACCCACGAAGTCGGTCATTGGATGGGGCTCTATCACACCTTCCAGGGGGGGTGCTCGAAGTCTGGCGACTATGTGGCGGACACGTCGGCGGAGCGCTCGGCCGCCTACGGTTGCCCGATCGGACGCGACACCTGCTCGGGTGGTGGTGTCGATCCGATCGTGAACTTCATGGACTACACGGACGACTATTGCATGTGGAATTTCACCGTGCAGCAGGATGCGCGAATGGACGCGATGTACTCGGCGTATCGTTACGGAAAGTAGTCCGCCGGACGCGCAGTTGGAATGCAGGGACCCCCGCGACCGCGGGGGTTTCTGCGCGCGCGCCACCCAATTCAGGGAGGAGGTTCTCAGCCGTTCCAGCGTGATGCTCTGATTGCGCGGTGCACGTCGCGTACGGATGACGCGCGACATCATTGGACGCGACGCGCTGTGCCCCCGATCCCGCCAGGTCACCAACGCCAGATGCACTCGACGCCCCTGCTCACCTCGAAGGTCCACGAGAGGCTCGTGACCGCTCGGCAGGCGGGCCTGCCCTCGGTCGAGTGCTCAATCGATCTCGACCGCACCGTCACGCGGGTCGAAGTGAGTGCCACCGGCTGGACCGTGGGCGGCCGGATCTTCCCCTACCTGCAGGCCTGCAAGCCGCGGACGATCTACTACTGGACGGACGAAGCTTTCGAGCCCGCATCGCGCTTCTCGGGCTCGCTCGTTAAGCTCGTGCCCACCGAGTGGGGGCCGCCGACCTTCGAGATCGACGGCATCAAGATGTTGCCCACGGCGCAGGTCTCGCCCTACGAGGATGCACGGCGCAAGGTCGAGCTGATCCGCCCGGCGGGCAAGGTGATCCTCGATACCTGCGGCGGCCTCGGCTACTTCGCCGCCTGGTGCCTGCAACGCGAGGCCACGCAGGTGCTGTCCTTCGAGAAGAACCCGGACGTGGTCTGGCTGCGCAGCCTGAATCCCTGGTCGCCGCCACCCTGCGCCGAACTGACGCTCACCGAGGCCGACGTTGCCGTGGAGGTCGCGCGACTGCCCGACCAGTCCGTGGATGCCGTCCTGCACGACCCGCCGCGCTTCGGCACCGCGGGCGACCTGTACTCACAGGCCTTCTACGATCACCTCGTGCGGGTGCTGAAGCGCCGTGGCCGGTTGTTCCACTACACGGGCACGCCCAACAAGCTCACCACGGGTCGCGACGTGCCGAACGAAGTGGCGAAGCGCCTGCGGCACGCGGGGTTCGATGCCGAGCTGCGGGGCGACGGCGTCCTCGCCATGAAGCTGCGATAGCGCTCCGCAGGATCAGTCGTCCTTGCGGAGCAGCGAGGCGAGATCGGCGAACGGCGTGTGCGTCGAACTGGGACGGTCGCCCGGGCGACCCGCGAGCGACGTCGGCTGATCCACGTAACGCTGGTGCTCGTTGTCGTGGCAGTAGACGCAGAGCAGTTCCCAGTTGCTGCCGTCCGGCGGGTTGTTGTCGTGGTTGTGGTCCTTGTGATGGACCGTCAGCTCCTGGACGTTGGCGTGATCGAACTCGCGCGCACACCGACCGCAGATCCACGGGTACATCTTGAGCGCCTGGCCGCGGTAGCTCTTGTCGCGCTCGTCACGGGCACGTCGCGCGTCGGCGACGACCTTGTCCAGGCGCGCGAGGTCGGGGGCGTCTTTCTTTACGGGCATGGACGTGCTCGCTTGCCGCCGTGCGGCTAGATCTCGCCGCGCCGCGCGAACGCGGCGATGTGCTCACCGGCGCGGAACGCCAGCGCCTGGATGGTCATGGTCGGCTGGCCGCGGCCGGAGGTGACGAAGCTCGAACCGTCGCAGACGAACAGGTTCGGGAGGTCGTGAGTGCGGTGATGAGCGATCCACGACCGAGGTCTTCGGGTCGTTGCCCATGCGGCAGGTGCCGAGCAGGTGCGGGCTGCCGGGCGCCTCCGCAACCGGTCCCTTCCACACCTGCTGTGCCCCGGCCGCCTGCATGACCTCGACGCCGCGATCCTGCAGGAAGCGCGCCATCGCCAGGTCGTCGGGGTGGTCCTTGTAGGTGACGCGCATGGCGGGCAGGCCCCACGCGTCCTTGAGTTCGGGATCGAGGTCCACGCGGTTGGTCTCGAGCGGCAGCGAGGTGCCGTGCGTGGCGACGATCATCGCGCGCGGCATGGCCTCGAGCAGCGCCTTGAACTCCGCGCCCCAGGCGCGCTCGGGCGGCGGCGCGAACAGTGACCACGCGATCGGGTTCGGCCCGATGCGCGAGTCGAAGCCGCCGCCGCCGTAGAAGCCGCGCTTCGGATCCGAGTCGTAGAAGTCGTGCACGATGCGCGTCACCTGCACGCTCTTGTACTCGTTGAGCTCGTGCTCGAAGACCGCATTGACCTCGGCGTAGGTGTTGAACATCAGGTTGCGGCCCACGAGCCCGCTCGAGTTGGCGAGGCCGTCCGGGAATTTCGCGTTGGCGGACATCAGCAGCAGCCGGGCGCTCTCCGCGCCGTTGGCGCACAGCACCACGGCGCGGGCCTTCTGGAAGTGCTCGCGCCGATCGCCGTCGAAGTAGCTCACGCCGGTGACGCGTCCCTTGTCGTTCGTCTCCACCCGGAACACGTAGCTCTCGCTGCGCACCTCGCAGCGCCCGGTGGCCTCGGCCTCCGGCAGCATGGTGTAGAGCGTCGAGGACTTCGCCGACATCTCGCAGCCGAAGCCGATGCAGAAGCCGCAGTGCGCGCAGGCCGGGCGGCCGCGGTAGGGCACCGAGGCGATCGCCATCGGGGCGGGGAACGGGTGCAGGCCGAGCTTGCGCGCGCCGCGCTCGAGCAGCACGCCCGACGACTTCACCGGCAGCGGCGGCATGGGGTAGGGCTTCGAGCGCGGCGGATCGAACGGGCTCGCGCCGGCGAGGCCCGACACGCCCACTTCCCACTCGACCTTGGTGTAGTAGGGCTCGAGCTCGGCGTAGTCGATCGGCCAGTCGGCGAAGCTCGTGCCGGCGATCTCGCCGAGCAGGCTGCGCTCGTTGAAGTCCACCTCGTGGAAGCGCCAGTAGTTGGCCGTGAAGTGATTGCTGCTGCCGCCCACCATGCGCGCGTACCACAGCGACGGAAAGTCGCGCACGCGCTCGGCCGTGTCCGCGGCGGTCTTGCGGAAGGTCTGCGGGCTCGTCTCCGGGCTGTTGAGCAGCGCGTTGTTGAACCAGTGGTCGAGCTCGTCGTGCTTGAAGTCCGCCGCCGTGAAGCGCGGACCCTGCTCGAGCACCAGCACCTCGAAGCCCGCCTGCGAGAGCTCGCGGGCCATCACGCCGCCCGCGGCGCCCGAACCGACCACCACGAAATCGACCGTGTCGTTCGGGCCGAACCTGCGGGCGCTCACGACTGCGGCTCCTTCGCAAACGGCTTGAAGCCCGGATAGTCCGCGTCGTAGTGGCCGAAGGGCGGCTCCCACACGTGCCGGTCCACGAAGCCGACCATCTTCCAGCCGGCCTTGTCGCGGTTGCCGCCATAGGAGGGCAGCGCGAGCAGGCCGAGCACGGTGAGGAAGCGCATCCGCTCGAAGAAGGGCGTCCGCTCGATGCTCTTGAGATACGCGAGCTGCACGGGTCCGGGCAGGTCGGCGAACGGGCCCGCGTCCGGGTGGGCCTCCGCGACGTCCTGCTGGAACGCGGCGAGACCGGCGCGGAACGAGTCGGCCTGGGCTGCATACAGCCCGGCATGGATGTGATCCACGAAGTACACCACCCCG
This sequence comes from uncultured Gammaproteobacteria bacterium, assembly GCA_963754125.1. Classification (GTDB taxonomy): domain Bacteria; phylum Pseudomonadota; class Gammaproteobacteria; order Steroidobacterales; family Steroidobacteraceae; genus RPQJ01. The sequence goes on along the minus strand of CAVWEX010000001.1, from coordinate 678,201 downwards.
GCCTCGCGGGCACCCGGCGTGGCGCCGCTCGGGACGATCTGCGCGGCAATGGCCTCGACGTCGCGGGCCTCGGCGGGCGTGAGCAGCTTGAACTCGCGGGGCGCCTCGCCCGTGGCTGCGGCGTGGGCGTGTTCGGCGGCCGCGGCGACCTGCGGCCAGTGCAGCGCCAGCCAGCCCGCGCCCAGGGCCCCGCCGCTCGCCTGCAGGAACTGCCGGCGCGACGTGTTCTGTTCGTTCATGTCGCTTCCCCCGAGGTCGTTTGCGGGCGGAGTATGGCCTGCACCTCCGGTGCTGGCCATCGAAGTTTCGAGTCGGGTCTGCGACCATGCCCGCACCCGGACCGAACCCAGGAGGAACCCGCCATGAAATCGCACGCCTGTCTGGTTGGCCTGCTCGCCGCCGCGTTCCTGTCTGCCGGCACACGCCGGGGACATCGTCCGACGACAAGCCGGCGACTTCCCGATCGCGAGCAGCATCGTGGTGCCTGCGGGCACCGATCTCGTGTTCCTGAGCGGCACGCTTGCGGACGTCGCGAAGCCGGACGCGCCCGCCGGCAGCATCGAACGGCTGGGCGACACCGAGACCCAGGCCGCGAGCGTGCTCGGCAAGCTCGCGAAGGAACTCGCGGCGTCGGGGCTCACGATGGCGGACGTCGTGAAGATGAACGTGTTCCTGGTCGGCGACCCGGGAAAGGGCGGCACGATGGACTTCGCGGGCCTGATGAAGGCGTGGGGCCGCTACTTCGGTGAACCGTCGCAGGGCAAGCTGCCGACCCGCACGACCGTGCAGGTCGCCGCGCTTCCGATCCCGGGCGCACTGGTCGAGATCGAGGCGATCGCGGCGCGTAAGCCGAGCCGCTGACAGCGCAGCCGTGCTCGCCTCGCCGCGCCGACCGGGTCAGCCACGCGACTTCGCGGGATATCCCACCGTCTGCGACAGCAGCACCTGCTGGTCGTGCGTGAGCCCGAGCGCGTCGGCGATCGCCGCGCGGTCGATCCAGGCGCGGATCACGGTGGCGAGTCCCGCGCTCGCGGCGTACAGGTACACGTTCTCGGCGATGGCACCGGCGGCTGCGGAGGCATAGCTCTCGCGCTGCGCCGCCGGGACCATGCGCATGCGCGCGTGGTCGGCGACGTAGACGAGATCGAGCGGCGCCTCGTCCACGAAATCCTGGTAGCCGGTGACGCGGCGCAGGTCGCTCGCCGCGACCAGTCGCAGGGCGTGTGCCTGCGCGTCGTAGAGGTAGGCGCCGTCGGGCAGCGCCACGTACACGTCGATCTCCTGCGCGTCGAGCGCCGAGGGCGCGGTGCGTCCGCCGCCACGGCGGTTCACGCCGAAGGCGGCCCACAGCAGGCTCGACAGCACCGGGCAGCGGCAGCGCCTTGCGCTGGAACTCGCGCGAGGAGCGGCGCTTGGCAAGCGCCTGCATCAGCGGCAGTCCGCCGGTCTTGTCCGGCGCCGGCAGCTTGATGACCGACCGGGCGTCGCCGCGGGCCGGGCGCGGTCGCAACTGTCCCATGACGCCGAGGGCGAGCTTGGTCAGGGTGCTCATGACGCGATCCTCCGGTGCGGACGCGCGGCCCGCGGGGACTCGAGGTGCTGGAGAGCAGTGTACGTCCGGCTGGAGCGCACGCGGCTAGCGCGAAGCGCAACGCCGCCCGTCGATCTGCCGTGACAGTGGCCGGGCCGGCCGCCGCGCCGGCCGGCCGATTCAGGCAGACTTCGCGGCACCGATCCGTCGTCACCGTTCATGCCGACCCTCGATCCCGCCCTCGATCCCGAACGCCTGCTGCGCGCCGCCTTCGCCGCCGCCGATCGAAGCGGCGAGTCCCGCGCGCTGCGTGCCGCCGGCGTTGCCGTCGCCGCCGGCCGGTCGCACCGTCGTCATCGGCGCCGGCAAGGCCGCCGCGGCGATGGCGCGCGCCGTCGAGTCGCACTGGGACGGCGAACTCGGCGGAACGGTCGTCACGCCGCACGGCCACGCGGTGGCCTGCGAGCGCATCGAGGTGCTCGAGTCCGCGCATCCCGTGCCGGCCGACGCCGGGCAGACGTGCGGCCGAGCGCACTGTTCGAGCGCGTGCACGGGCTCGGCGCGCGACGACCTCGTGCTGTGCCTGCGTGTCGGGCGGCGGATCGGCGCTGCTGCCGTTGCCCGCCGAGGGGCTGTCCCTCGAGGACAAGCAGGCGCTCACGCGCGCGCTGCTGCGCTCGGGTGCGACGATCGGCGAGATCAACACCGTGCGCCGCCACCTCTCGCGCATCAAGGGCGGGCGCCTCGGCGTCGCCTGCCACCCGGCGCGCCTCGTGACGCTCGCCATCTCGGACGTGCCGGGCGACGACCCGGCGGACATTGCCTCCGGTCCCACCGTGCCCGATGCGACCACCTGCGCGGATGCCCTTGCGGTGCTGGCGCGTTACCGCATCGAGGTCCCCGCCGCGGCGCGATCGGCGCTGGAGCGCGGGGCATGGGAGTCGGTCAAGCCGGGCGATCCGCGACTGGCAGGCGCGGAGTTTCGGATCGTCGCCGCACCGCAGGCGTCGCTCGAGGCGGCCGCACGCGTTGCGGCGGGGCAGGGCGTGCAGCCCGTGATCCTGTCGGATCGCCTCGAAGGCGAGGCGCGCGAGGTCGGCCGCCACATGGCGGCGCAGGTGCGCGGCGTGCTCGAGCGCGGAGAGCCGTGCCGTCCGCCGTGTCTGCTGCTGTCCGGCGGCGAGACGACGGTCACGGTGCGCGGCAGCGGCTGCGGCGGTCGCAACGTCGAGTTCCTGCTCGGGTTCGGGCTCGGCGCTCGGTCCCTGCGAGCGCGTGCATGCGCTGGCCGCGGACACGGACGGTGTGGACGGCATGGCCGCAGTGGCCGGTGCCGTCTGGCGTCCGGACACCCTGGCGCGTGCCGCGGCGCGCGGGCTCGACCCGCAGCAGTTCCTCGACGCGAACGACGCGCACGGCGTTCTTCGGCGCGCTCGGCGACTCGGTCGTCACCGGGCCGACGCTCACCAACGTGAACGACTTCCGTGCCGTGCTGCTGCTGGGGGCGGAGGGATAGACGGCGGAGCCGGTGCCGCCGGCTTGCGGTCCATGCTCGTCACCGCTTCAGCTGTCCTCCCTCACGCGCCCCGGCTGCCGCGCAACTTCTCCAGCGCGATCAGGCGCTGGATCGCATCGAGCTCGAACTCGTCCTTGCCGAGCTCGCGCAGCTGCGACCATTGCGGCCGCAGCTCGCGCGCGAGCACGTCGGGCAGGGTCCGCAGCCAGCCCTCGATGCGCAGGTCCACGAACTCGCGCTTCTCCTCGAGGGTGAGTTCCCGCGCGAGCAGCAGGCGCGCCGCATCCTCGGCGTCCACCAGCGACTGCAGCACCGGCCAGCGTTCGCCGGGCCGCTCGGCGCACAGGGCCGCGAAGGCCACGCTCGAGGTCGCGCGGATCAGTTCCTCCTCGCGGGTGGTCTGGCTCTCGTGCTCCTTGGTCTCGTCCCAGCTCTCGGAATCCTCCGCCATGTAGCGCAGGTACTGCATGGCGAACAGGCAGGTCGGCGCGACCAGGTCGGCGCGCGTGCGCGCGTCCACCCACAGCGCCGCGGCGGCGCGCAGGCAGCGTCGCGCCGTGGTCTCGGCGAGCTTGCGGCCGAACACGAGGCCGGCGGCTTCCTTCACGAAGTGCGGCAGCTCGCTCGCGATGATCTCGCGGTAGCCGGGCACGTTGCGCTCGAGGATCACCGCGGCGCGACGGTCGAGCACCGCGATGTCGCTGGTGACGGCGGGCAGGCCGAGCGTGGTGCAGGCGAGGTTGTAGACGATCGCGCGTGGCAGCGTGACGCCTTCGGGCCACGCGTCGCGCAGGTCGCGGTCGTCCGGCAAGGTCGTGCCGCCGCCCCACTCCGCAGGGTAGGTCGGGATCGATCGGCCGTAGCTCGCCGAGCCGGTCGCACGGATGCGCACGCGCGTCTGCGGCACGAGGCTGCCGAACGGGGCGAGCAGCGGCGCGACGCGCAGCAGCGTCTCGGTGTGCGCGCGGATGCCGGTCTCGAGCAGCCGCTCGAGCGCCTCGGCATCGCTGGCCGGGAGTGCGTGGCTCCGTGCCCGGGCCGATGCCCGTCCCGCGACTTCGGCACGGAAGGCGGCCGCGAGCTGCGCGGCTTCCTCCGGTGCGTCGGCGCGGATGCCCTGCATCGTGACGCCGTCGGCGCGGGCGAACTGCGTGATCACGCCCGGGTGCGCCGGATCGAAGCCGCCGCGGAAGCCGGCGCGCCCCGCGCCGATCAGGAACGTGACCGAGGGCGCCGGCTCGCCGATCCGCTCGGCGTGCGCCGCGAGCCGCCGTTCGGCCTCGTCGCGGCCGGCGACCGTGAACGCATAGGCCGCGTCGGTGGCGATCTTGCCGCTCTGCAGCGCCGTGTCCGACATGGCGACGAACACGCGCACCGTGGCCTCGCGCCGCTCGAACGACGTGCGGAAGGTGTCGGGCGTGGGCAGGCCCTCGAGTCCGATGCCGCGCTCGAGCGCCACGTAGAACTTCTCGAGCAGGTCCGGCAGGTGGCTGAGCGCGCCGACGTTCTCGCACAGCGGCACGAGTCGCACGCGCTCGACACGCGCCACCATCTCCGCGCGCCGCTCCGCCGGCACGCGCGCCGCGAGGAACGCGTCGACGCGCTCCGGCGGGCCCTCGAACAGTTCCACGACCGCCTGCCGGTACAGCGTGCCGATCTTGGTCACGGCGCCGATCTCGGCGGTCGAGTTGATCTGCGGCACGCTGATCTCGTGGATCGCGTTCTGCTGCGGCACGATGCCGAGCCGCTCGCAGGCGAGGTGGAACAGCACGTTGCTGCGCGCGACGGCGGCGAGGATCTTCGCGACCTTCTCCTCGTCCTGCTCGATGAAGGGATTGGGCACGCGGAACAGGATGTGCCGGTCCTCGCCCGGCACGATGCCCTGCCGCAGCAGGCCGAGCACGACCTTCTCCGGCACGTCGAGCCAGTCCGGGCTGATCTGCCGGCCCTCGAGGTCGAGCAGCACCTCGCTGCAGGGCCCGAGCAGGTCGGCGATCGACTCCTCGTACTCGTCCCGCGCCTCCATCCGCGGGTTCCACTCGAGGTGGGTCAGTGCCAGCCGCGCGCGGTTCGGCGCGTCGGCCGGCGCCGCCCGGAGCGCGCGCTCGACCTGCTCGGCACGGTGCGCCGTCGAATCGGGGTGCTTGGTGCCCGTCAGGCGCAGCGATTCGTGCCGCGGCTGCTCGAGGAAGCGTTGCCGGGCCGTGGCGAACGCCGCCGGGTCGAGGCCGTCGAGCGCGTCGTAGCGATCGGCCGTGCAGATGCTTTCCCACACGGCGTCGAGCGACGTGCGCGGGCGAGCGGGCACGGCCGCGCCGGCGCCGAGGCGACCCTGCTTCTCGATGCGCGCCTTGACGCGGTCCATGAAGACCGCGAGTTCCTTGACGTCCTTCGAGCCGTACGACAGCCGCTGCCACGTGCCGTAGCGCGCGGCACCCGCGCCGCCGCCGGCGAACGCGACGAACGGGATGCCGCCCACGCCGCCCGACAGCAGCAGTTCGAACGCGTCCACCGAGTCGCGCACGACGGCGGGCTCGTGCACGCCGTTGCGCAGGCGGTCGAAGGGCTCGCCCACCAGGCCCGGGAAGGCCAGCGGCGCGTAGAACGTGCCGCCGAAATCGGTGCGCTCGATGCCGAGGTGCGCGAGCTCGTCCGCCGCGCGCAGCATGAAGTCGCGGCGCTCGCGCATGTAGGGCGACGGCCGGCGCAGGGCCGCGAGCGGGCTCTGCAGCGCGGCGAGCGCCCAGTCCTGGGCCAGCGTGGACGGCGTGGCCACGAGCCACGCCGAGAGGTTCGCGAGGATCTCCCGTGCGCGCACGCCGTTGGAGCGAACCTGGTCGGAGATGACGAGCCAGCAGGCGCGGGCGCCCGTCGACGCACCGAACATGTCCATCTTCGACAGGCCCGACAGCGACACGACCCAGTCGCGCCACTCCGGGCAGGCGAAGGCGGGATTGACGAACCAGCCGACGTAGTCGAGCCGCTGGTACACCGAGTCGTAGAGCACGTAGCAGCGGTGCCGGACCGCCACGCGCACCAGTTCCTCGACCAGCGCGCGCGGATAGACGCGTCCGGTGGGGTTGTGCGGGTTGTTGATGATCACCGAGGAGATGCCGCCGCGCGCCAGCAGCCGGTCGAGTTCCTGCGGGTCGGGCAGGAAGCCGGGCGCCGTCGGTGGGCAACTCGACCACCTTCTTGCCGGCACGCTCGATGAACCAGTCGTATTCCCAGCTCGGCCGCGGCACGACCACGCCCGAGCCGTCCGCGCCGAGCACCTCGAGCACGATCGCGAGGCCGGCGCGCGTCCCGGGGGTGAACAGCACCTCGTCGGGCTGGAAGCGCACCTCGGAATCGGGGTAGTCGAGCAGGCCGTCGCGGTTGAAGAACTCGGCGACCTCGCTGCGCACGTCCATCCGACCGACCGCGGGGCCGTAGCTGTGGACGGTGTTGCGGGTGATGCGCTGGGCGGCACGCACCACCTCCGGGTGCGGCGCGAAGTCGGCGTTCTTGTAGTCGCCCTGGGTCAGGTCGAGCGCGCCTTCCTGCTGGACGCGCCGCGCGAACTGGCGGACGAAGGGCTCGGGCGTGGAGAGGGCGCGGGCGGAGAGGCCCCCGGCCTGCGGTGTACGGGGCGTCTTGGGCATCGGCATCTCGCGGGGAGGGTCGTGGCGAGCCAAGGAGATACCGCAGTGCGTCAATTGCCGCAATGCGCACAGGCGGCCCGGACGGCGGCGGCGTGTCCGCAATTGCCCCGATTGCGGATGGCGGCCCCTCGGGATAAACGCGTACCACACCAGGACACACGCATGACCACAGATACACAGGCGAACGGCTACGAGATCGTGGCGCGGCAGGACTTCTCGGACGTCACCTTCCTGCTCGAGGTGCGCCACCCGATGCTGGCGAAGGCGGCGCGCGCGGGCCAGTTCGTCATCGTGATGGCGAGCGAGCACGGCGAGCGCATCCCGCTCACCATCGCCGACTACGACCGGGACAAGGGCACGATCACGCTGGTGATCCAGGCCGTCGGCAAGACCACGCGCGAGATGCAGCGCGACCTCAGGGTCGGCAGCCGCCTGGTCGCGCTGGTGGGGCCGATGGGCATCCCGAGCCACATCGGCAAGCGCGAAGAAGGTGCTGTGCGTGGGCGGCGGCCTCGGCGTCGCGCCGGTCTTCCCGCAGGCGCGGGCCTTCAAGGAGAGCGGCGCCTACGTGATCGGCGTGCTCGGCTTCCGCAACCGCGACCTCGTGTTCTGGGAGGACAAGTTCCGCGCCTGCTGCGACGAGCTGATCCTCTGCACCGACGACGGCTCGGCCGGCATCAAGGGGCTCGTCACCGAGGGCATCCGGCAGGCGATCGCGAAGCACCCCGACATCGACGAGTGCGTGGCGATCGGGCCGCCCGTGATGATGAAGGGCTGCGCCGAGGCGACCCGGCCGCACAAGATCAAGACCATGGTCAGCCTCAACCCGGTGATGGTGGACGGCACCGGCATGTGCGGCGGTTGCCGCGTCAAGATCGGCGAGGTCGTGAAGTTCGCCTGCGTGGACGGCCCGGACTTCGACGGCCACCTCGTGGACTTCGACGACCTGATGTTCCGCCTGCAGCGCTACAAGGCGACCGAGCGCGAGGCGGCCGAGAAGTTCGACGAGAACTGCCGGATGCGCAGCATCCCGGACGCGACGGGAGGCGCAGCCTGACCATGGCGACCGCCGACGAGCCTCGCAAGAAGAAAAAGACCATCCGCATGATCCCGCAGGCGCGGACGCCTGCGCACGAACAGGATCCGAAAGAGCGGGCGCGCAACTTCAAGGAAGTGAACTGCGGCTACCTCGTCGAGGACGCGCAGCTCGAGGCCGAGCGCTGCCTGATGTGCCCCGACCAGCCCTGCGTGAGCGGCTGCCCGGTGAACATCGCGATCCCGGATTTCATCCTGAAGATCACCGAGCGGGACTACCGCGGTGCCTACGACGTGATCACCGCCTCGAACCTGCTGCCGTCGGTATGCGGTCGCGTCTGTCCGCAGGAGAGCCAGTGCGAGGGCGTCTGCACGGTCGGGGAGTCGCTCGAGCCCGTCGCCATCGGCCGCCTCGAGCGCTGGGTCGGCGACCTCGCGATCAAGGAAGGCTGGTCGAACGTCCCGTACATCGAGCCCAGCGCGTTCCGCGTCGGCATCGTGGGCTCCGGCCCCGCCGGCATGGCCTGCGCCGCCGACATGGCCAAGGCCGGCTGCGAGGTCACGGTGTACGAGGCCTTCCACGAGCCGGGCGGCGTGCTCAAGTACGGCATTCCCGACTTCCGCCTGCCGAACTCGATCGTGGACGCCGAGATCGAGAAGCTCAAGCAGCTCGGCGTGCGCTTCGAGTGCAACACGCTGGTCGGGCGACTGTTCACCATCGAGCAGATGGTCGAGGAGATGGGCTTCCACGCGGTGTTCATCGGCACCGGTGCGGGCTACCCGAGCTTCATGGGCATCCCGGGCGAGAACCTCAACGGCGTGCTCTCGGCCAACGAGCTGCTGACGCGCTGCAACCTGATGCACGCGCGCGAGTTCCCCGCCTACGACACGCCGATGCAGCCGGGCAAGCGCGTGGCCGTGATCGGCGCGGGCAACACCGCGATGGACGCGCTGCGGGTCTGCCTGCGGCTCGGCGCCGACTCGGTCAGCTGCCTGTACCGGCGCAGCCGCGCCGAGGCACCGGCACGTGTCGAGGAAATCCACCACGCCGAGGAGGAGGGCATCGTCTTCCACTGGCTGGTGAGCCCGGTGGAGATCATCCCGAACGACGACAAGAGCGTGCGCGCCGTGCGCTGCGTGCGCATGACCCTCGGCGAGCCCGACGCGTCCGGGCGGCGCCGGCCGGTGCCCGAGCCGGGCAGCGAGTTCGAGATCGAGGCGGACATGGTCGTCTACGCGATCGGCACCAACGCCAACCCGATCATCGGCCAGACCTCGCGACTCAAGCTCGACAAGCGCGGCTACATCGCCACCGACGAAAACCTCGCCACCTCGATTCCCGGCGTGTACGCGGGTGGCGACATCGTCACCGGCGCCGCCACGGTGATCGAGGCCATGGGCGCTGGGCGGCGCGCCGCGCGCGGCATGAAGGCCTACCTCGGCCTGCGCGACACCGATTTCGTCTACCAGGATCGGCCGGACGGTGCCGCGTCCACGTTGTTCGGCATCGACCGCGCCGAGCACGGCTACGCGCGCGTGCGCAGCCCGAGGTGACCGCATGAATGCTGCAGTGGAAACGATGGATGCGCGGACGCGTGCCAAGCAGGTCGTCACGCTCAGCGAGGCCGTCATCGAGATCATGAGCGACTCGGGCGAGGGCGCGCAGAAGTGCGGCCAGTCCTTCGGCTCGATCGCCGCGCGCATGGGCAACGGCGTGTGGACGGTCGAGATCATTCCGGCCGAGATCCAGCCGCCGGCGCGCAGCGTGGCGGGCGCGAGCGGCAACCGCATCCGTATCGGTTCCAAGCGCGTCACCAACGGTGGCGACGAGGCCGACCTCGCCGTGGCCTTCAACGAGCAGGTCCTGCTCGGGCGTGTCAATGCCGGCGAGCTCAAGCCCGGCTGCATCATCCTGCTCGAGAGCATGTGGGCGGCCAGTGCCGACCCGAAGATCGCCGCCCAGTACAAGGAGACGCTCGACCGGCTGCACGCCGACGGTTATCGCGTCCACGAAGTGCCGATGGAGGGCGAGTGCCGCAAGCTCGTCTCCGACCCGCGCAAGGGCAAGAACATGTTCGTGCTGGGGATGCTCTGCAACCTCTACAGCCTCGACATGGACCTCGCGCGCGACCAGATCGCGTTCATCTTCGGCAAGAAGGCCGAGAAGGTCATCAAGTCGAACGTCGCGCTGCTGGAGGCGGGCCACGCCTGGGCCGAGCACAACCTCGAATTCGGCTTCCGGGTGCCGGCCGTCCGCGCCACCGAGCCGCAGCTCGTCATCAACGGCAACACCGCGATCGCACTCGGCGTCCTCGCGTCGGGCATGGACATCTGCGCCATGTACCCGATCACGCCCGCTACGTCCGCGTCGCACTACCTGAGCGACGTGTTCGAGCGCGCGGGCGGCCTCGTGCACCAGGCCGAGGACGAGATCGCGGCCTGCGCGTTCGCCATCGGGGCCTCGTATTCGGGCAAGGTCGCGGTCACGATCACCTCGGGGCCGGGTTACTCGCTCAAGCAGGAGGGCATCGGTCTCGCCGTCATGGCCGAGATCCCGCTCGTGGTGGTGGACGTGCAGCGCGGCGGCCCGAGCACCGGGCAGCCGACCAAGTCCGAGCAGAGCGACCTGCTCGCCGTGATGTTCGGCAGCCACGGCGACGCGCCCAAGGTGGTCATCGCCGCGAGCACCATCGAGGACTGCTTCCACTCGATCATCACGGCGCGCCGCATCGCCGAGACGTTCAACATGGTGGTGGTCGTGCTGTCGGACGCGAGTCTCGCGACCGCGCAGCAGCCGTTCCCGCGCCCCGAGTTCAACGAGGACTGGCTCGCGCCCCCGATCGACCAGAACCCGGTGCCCGAGGGCGCCAAGCCCTACGACTGGGACCCCGTCACCGGCCTTTCGCACCGCTTCGTGCCCGGCCAGCCGGGCGGCATGCACACGCTGACCGGCCTGGCGCACGACCGGTCGAGCCGCGTGGCCTACGACCCCGAGATCAACGAGCAGGGCATGCACGCGCGCAGCCTGAAGCTGGCCACGCTGCAGAAGATGCTCACGCCCCCGACGGTGTTCGGCGACGAGGAAGGCGACCTGCTGGTGGTCGGCTGGGGCAGCACCAAGGGTGCCATCGAGGAATCCGTCGAGCGGATGCGTGCCGAGGGGCACAAGGTCTCGTCGCTGCACCTCACCTTCCTGCAGCCGATGGCCCCCGGCATCAAGGAGATCCTGCACCGCTTCAAGCAGGTGATCGCCATCGAGGCCAACTGGTCGGATCTCCCGGAGGACCCGTTGATCGACGAGTCGAACCGCCGTTACACGGCGCTCGCCATGCTGCTGCGTGCCCGCTACCTCGTCGACATCGACTGCTGGAGCGAGGTCCGCGGCCGCCCGATCAAGCCCGGCTCGATCTGCGCCGTGTTGCGCAAACGCCTCGCGCGTGAGGAGCAGCGTCCATGAGCACCGCCACCGCCTGTCTCCACCACCTCTTCGAGGAGCAATCGCGCGCTCGAGGATTACCAGGGCGGCGTGCCGCGCTGGTGCAAGGGCTGCGGCGACAACGCCATCCTCGCCGCCCTGCAGCGACTGTGCCGGGACGAGGGACTGCGTCCCGAGAAGACCGTGTTCGTTTCGGGCATCGGCTGCTCGAGCCGCCTGCCGCACTACATGCGCACCTACGGGTTCCACGGCATCCACGGCCGCGCGCTGCCGATCGCCGAGGGCATCAAGCTCGCCCGGCCCGACCTGCACGTGTTCGTGAACACCGGCGACGGCGACTGCTGCAGCATCGGCGCCGCGCACTGGATCCACGCGATCCGCTACAACATGAACCTCACCGTGCTGCTGCACGACAACCACATCTACGGCCTCACGAAGAAGCAGGCCTCGCCGACCTCGCCGCTCGGCACCAAGAGCAACACCACGCCGCGCGGTTCGTACCTCGACGCGATGAGCCCGCTCACGGTGACGCTCGGCGTGCAGAACGCGTCGTTCGTCGCGCAGGCCGTGGACTGGATCCCGGAGAGCCTGTTCCAGATCGTCACGGCGGCGTTCCGCCACCGCGGCCTGTCGTTCGTCCGGATCCTGCAGCGCTGTCCGGAGTTCGTGGGCGACATGTTCGAGCCGTGGGTGCACGACCCGCAGCGCATGCTGATGCTCACGCACGAGAACGGCCTCAAGGTGAGCCCGGCGCTGCAGAAGATCTACCGCAACCAGATCGTGCACGATCCCGCGGACATCAACCGCGCCCGCGAAATCGCCTCGAGCGAGGATCCGATCCCGGTGGGCATCCTCTACCACAACCCGGAGGTGCCCTGTTACGAGGACCTGCGGCGTGCGGGCATGCTGCGCACCACCGATACGATCCGCGCTTCGTTCGAGGCGGAGCTCGACAAGTTCACCGTCTGGCCGTAACGAACATGGACAAGCAGCTCAAGGCCCAGGTCGTCTTCCATCTCACCGGTCGCCACGCCGACGGCGAGTCCCGGGCGGACGAGGTCGGCGGCCTGCGCCCGGCGCTCATGGCTCGCCTACCGCAACCTCGAATCGTTGCGCCACGATTTCCCGGTGATCTTCACCGGGACCGCTGACGAGTACGTGCAGTCGCTGACTGCAACCGTGGACACCGCGCTGCGCGCCGTCGCGCCGCCGGGCGTGTCCGGCGAGGCGCTGCGGCGCCGTGCGCTCAAGGTCGAGCGGGAAATCTGCAGGCGGGTCGCGGCCGGCGAGCGCGGCACGCTGGCGGAGCTGTGGGACCGCGCCGTGCAGGCCGTGGCGCCGCCCGGCGACGCGGCGTTCCTGAAGGATGCGGGCAAGGTCCGGCCGCAGTTCGCAGCGGAAGGCGAGGTGGCCGACTGCAATGCCGCCTTGCCGGCCCGATTCCTGCGTCATGCCTGGTCGGCCGTGCAGAAGGAGAAGGCGCGGGTCGCGAGCGAGCGGATCGAGAGCCTGGTGATCCGTCTCGGCGACATCCTGCGTGCGGACTACGCGCGCTCCGCGGCCGCCCTGGCGCAGCCGGCGCTGCAGGCCTCCTTCGGCGCCGCTCACCGCGGCATGTTCGATTTCGGCGCCATGTCCCGGCTGCTGTCGCACAGCCCGCCGCGTGGCGGGCTCGGTGAGCGACGCAAGCGACGGGTCGAGGAGTCGCTGGCGGTCCTGCGGGCGCAGCGGTTCTTCCCGCGCGCCGGCGAGGTGGCGGGATCCGGCGCGTACGAATTCGAGTTCGCGAGCGCCGGGGACGCGCTCGCCGCATTTCGCGAGCGCCTGCCCGAGCTTGCGCAGCTGCTCAAGGCGCTGCAGGTCGCGGAGCTCGAGGTCGAGGGCAGCTACGTCGAGGATCTGCACGAGGCGATCTTCGCCGCCTTCGACGAGCAGTCGGTCACCGCGCAGGACCTCCAGTTCTTCCCCGACTACCTCGTGTGCCTCGAGCCCGGCGCGGCCGGCGCGCGCGGAACGCTCGCGGACGCCTTGTCGTCCGGGGTGCCGCTCAAGGTCGTGGTGCACGTCGACGACCTGCTCGAGGAGTCGATGCTGGGGCAGGGACAGTTCGCCTTCGGGCTGCGGGCCACGCAACTCGCGAGCGCCGCGATGAGCTTCGACGACGTGTTCGTGCTGCAGTCGGCGGCCTCGAACCTGCTGCAGATGCGCGAGCGCGTGCGGCGCGGCTTGCGCCATGCGGGTCCGGCGCTCTTCAGCATCTACGCGGCGCCGGACGGCGGCGCCGTGCCGGGCTACCTGCAGGCCGCGGCGGCGATGCAGTCGCGGGCGTTTCCGGCGTTCACGTACGACCCGCACGCGGGAGCCGACCTCGCGTCGCGCTTCTCCCTCGACAACAACCCGCAACCGGAGCTCGACTGGCCGGTCGAGCGGCTCGAGTACGCCGACCCGGACCTGCAGGCGGTGAGCGAGGAGGTCGCCTTCACGTTCGCCGACTTCGCCGTCTGCGACGCGCGCTGTGCCGGCGCACTTCGAGCCCGCTGCCGCGCGCGGCCTGGGGCGAGGGGATGATCACCGCGCAGGCAGTGGCTGGCGAATCCGGCTCACGACCCCGCGGCCGGCGTGCCCGTACGTGCTGGCCGTGGACGAGGCCGACCTGCTCTGCCGCCTCGTGGTGGACGAGCGTCTGATGCGCGCGGCGCTGCGCTGCCGCGAAGCGTGGCATCGGTTGCAGGAGCTGGGCGGCATCCACGATTCGCGCGCCGAGCGGTTGCTGGCGCGCGAGCGCGCAGCCTGGGAGGAGGCGCATCGTCGCGAGGCTGCGACGGCTCCTGCGGCCCCGGTCGCACCGGCCGCGACCCCCGGGCAATGCCGCGGCGGCGCCGCCGGCGGCCGCTGTGCCGCCGCCGCCGGTCGTCGAGGCCGAGCCCGCGCGCAACCCCGACGAGCCCTACATCGAGACCGTGCGCTGCTCGACCTGCAACGAGTGCACGCAGCTCAACCCGCGCATGTTCGCCTACAACGACGAACAAGCAGGCCTACATCGCCGACCTGAAGGCAGGCAGCTACAAGCAGATCGTCGAGGCGGCCGAGAGCTGCCAGGTCTCGATCATCCACCCGGGCAAGCCCTGGGATCCGGCCGAGCCCGGGCTCGACGAGCTGATGGAGCGCGCCAAGCCGTTCATGTGAACCGGCAACCGTCGCCGCAGGCCCGGCGCCTCGGGTAAGCTCGACCGCATCGTCACGGCGAGTGGATGCGATGACCAAGGCAGTGCTCGGCATCATCGGCGGCTCCGGCCTCTACGACCTGCCCGGCATCGAGGACGTGCGCGAGGAGCGCATCGACACGCCCTGGGGCGAGCCGTCGGACCGGCTGCGCGTCGGTCGCGCCGGCGGCACGGACGTCGTGTTCCTGCCGCGGCACGGCCGGGGCCACCGCTTGCCGCCCTCCGAGATCAACTACCGCGCCAACATCGACGCGCTGAAGCAACTGGGCGTGACCGACCTCGTGTCGTTCTCGGCCTGCGGCTCCTACCGCGAGGAACTGAGCCCCGGCACCTTCGTGCTGGTGGACGACTTCGTGGACCGCACCGTGCGCCGCGAGAGTTCGTTCTTCGGTACGGGTTGCGTCGCCCACGTGTCCTTCGCGCACCCGGTGGGGCCGGCGCTGCAGGAACTGATCGCCCGCGCGGCCGTGGCCGAGGCGATTCCCTGCCATCGGGGCGGCACCGCGGTGTGCATGGAGGGTCCGCAGTTCTCCACGCGGGCCGAGTCGCTCACCTACAAGGGACTCGGCTACGACGTCATCCACATGACCTCGATGCCGGAGGCCAAGCTCGCGCGCGAGGCGGAGATCACCTACGCGGTCGTTGCGATGGTGACCGACTACGACTGCTGGCACGAGGTGCACGGCGCGGTGGACGTCGCGAGCCTGGTCGCGGTCATGAACGAGAACCGCGGCAAGGCGCAGCGGCTGTTCGCGCGGCTGGCGCAGCGAACTTCCCGCCGAGCGCATTCCGTGCCCGGTGGGCTCGCACCGGGCGCTCGACGGCGCCGTCATCACGCACCCGGACGCGCGCGATCCGGCGATGGTGGCGAAGCTCGGCACCGTCGCGGGCCGCGTGCTCGGCGCCGGGTGAAGGGGGCGGTCCCGACATGCGCGTCCACGGCCAGCACTACCGCACGATCTTCGTCGCCGACGACGGCGCGACCGTCGCGGTCATCGACCAGACGCGCCTGCCGTTCGCGTTCGAGCTGCGCGCACCTGCGCAGCGCCGAGCAGGCCGCGGACGCGATCCGCGACATGGTGGTGCGCGGCGCGCCGCTGATCGGCGTGACGGCCGCGTACGGCGTGGCGCTCGGCCTGCGCGCCGACCCGGGCGACGCCGGGCTCGCACGCGCCGTGCAGCTGCTCGGCGCGACCCGTCCCACCGCGGTCAACCTGCGCTGGGCGCTCGCCCGGATGCAGTCGGTGCTGGCGGACGAGCCGCCCGAGACCCGCGTGGCGCGGGCCTACGCCGAGGCCGCGCGCATCGCCGACGAGGACGTGGCTGCCTGCGCCGCCATCGGTCGCCACGGCCGCGACATCCTCGAGCAGCTGCGCGGCGACGCGCGACGGGCGGCCGGTGCGCGTGCTCACGCACTGCAACGCCGGCTGGCTCGCCTGCGTGGACTGGGGCACGGCGCTCGCGCCCGTGTACGCGGCGCAGGCGGCGGGCATCGCCGTGCACGTGTACGTCGACGAGACGCGCCCGCGCAACCAGGGCGCGGCGCTCACGGCCTTCGAGCTCGGCGCGCACGGCGTTCCGCACACCGTGATCGCGGACAACGCGGGCGGCCACCTGATGCAGCACGGGCAGGTGGACGTGTGCATCGTCGGCAGCGACCGCACCACCGCCGCGGGCGACGTCGCGAACAAGATCGGCACCTACCTCAAGGCGCTCGCGGCGCGCGACAACGGCGTGCCGTTCTACGCGGCGCTGCCGTCCTCGACCATCGACTGGACGATCGACGACGGCGTGCGCGACGTGCCCGATCGAGGAACGCGCGGCCCGCGAGGTCACGCACGTGCGGGGCCGCGCCGACGACGGCCGGCTGCTCGAGGTCGAGGTCGTGGCGCCGGGCAGCCCGGTCGCGAATCCCGCCTTCGACGTCACGCCGGCGCGCCTCGTGACGGGGCTCATCACCGAGCGCGGCGTGGCGCCGGCGAGTCGCGAGGGGCTGGCGGCGCTGTACCCGGAAAGGACGGATCGCCGATGACCGACACCGATCGCGAACTGCGGGCCGGCATCATCGACATCGCGCTGTCGCTCGATGCCGCAGGCCTGGTGCCGAACAAGTCCGGCAACGTGTCCTGCCGCTCGGCGGGCGGCTTCCTGATCACGCCGGCGGGCGTGCCCTACGCGGACCTGGCGCCGGAGCAGATCGTGGAGCTGTCGCCGGACGGCTCGCCCGACTCGACCGGCCCGCGACCGTCGTCGGAGTGGCGCATGCACGAGGCGATCTACGCGCTGCGCCCGGACGCGAATGCCATCGTGCACACGCACAGCCCGCACGCGACGGCGCTCGCCTGCGCCGGGCGCGGCATTCCCGCGTTCCACTACATGATCGCGCTCGCCGGCGGCGACGTGCGCTGCATGCCCTACGCGACCTTCGGCACCGCGGAACTCGCCGTGACGGCCGTGCGCGGCCTCGAGGACCGGCGGGCGACGCTGCTCGCCAATCACGGCGTCGTGGCGCTCGGCGCCTCGCTGCGCGATGCGCTGTCGGTCGCGGTCGAGGTCGAGAACCTGGCCCGGCAGTACCTCGCGCTGCTCGCGGCCGGCCTCGAGCCCGCGGTGCTCGGCGACGAGGAACTCGAGCGAGTGATGGACAAGTTCGGCGACTACGGTCGACTGAAACGAGTGGTCTCATGAACGACGCATCGCGATCATTGGCGCCGATGGAGTGGCTCTTCATCGGACTCGGCGTGCTCGGCCTCGTCGGCACCTGGGCCCAGGCCTTCGGCTACCTCGAGCACGGCTTCGTGGCCGGCAACCTCCGGTTCTGGCGCGAGACCGTCGCGACGCCCGCCAGCACGTTCATCACCGTGGACATCCTGGTGCTCGCGGCCGCGCTGTTCGTGTGGATGTTCGCGGAAGGGCGCCGGCTCGGCATCGGGGCCGGCTGGCTGTGGGGGTACTTCCTCGGCGAGCACGCTCATCGGCATCAGCTTCGCGGTGCCGCTGTTCCTGGCGCACCGCCATCGCCGGATCCGGCTGCATCGACCCGCCGAGGCCGGCGCGCCCGCGGGCGCCGACTGGATCGCGATCGCCATCGCGATCCTCATCGCCGTTGCCGCAGTGGCCTACAGCCTGCGCCATCCGTTCTGAAGCGGCTCGCACCCGATCCGAGGGCGTCCAGCGGCTTCATGTAAGCCATTGATCTGGATGAGCCTGCCCTGCTGGGGTAAGGTGCGGGTCCCGCCCGTGTCCCGCGAGAATCCGATGATGCACTTCCGTGTCCTTGCCGCCGCGCTTGCGCCTCGGCGTCGCCCTGCCCGCAGTCGCCGCCGACGGCGTGCCCTTCAGCGCCGAGCGTTCCTGGCAGATCCAGCGCATCGGCCCGCCGACCATCACGCCCGATGGCAAGACAATCATCGCGCCCGTGACCAACTACGACATGAAGGAGAACAAGGGACTGACCGACCTGTGGCTGTGGTCGGCCGACGGCACGATGCAGCGGGCGCTCACCACGCACCCGGCCTCCGATTCGTCGCCGCTGATCAGCCCGGACGGCCGCATCCTCGCGTTCGTCAGCCAGCGCAACGGCGACACCGCGCCGCAGATCTACGTGCTGCCGCTCGCGGGCGGCGAGCCCTCGCGCGTCACGAGCGTGCCGACCGGCGTGGGTCAGCTGAAGTGGTTTCCGCGACGGGCGCCGCATCGCGTTCGTGAGTCGCGTCTGGGCCGACCTCGACACGATGGCGAAGCAGGGCGAGCGGCTGAAGGAACGCTCGGAGGCCAAGACCAGCGCGCAGATCTGGGACATCGGGCCGATCTATTTCTGGGACACGTGGCTCGACGACCGCCAGCTGCACGTGTTCAGCATCGGCATCGAGGGCGGCGAGCCCGTCAACCTCACCCTCGGCACCAAGCTCCAGCTGCCGCGTGCGGAAGCGCAGCTCGATTCACCGCTCTACGACATCGCGCCGGACGGCATGGAACTCGCCTTCGTCGCGGACACCGACCCGGCCATCAACGTCACGAATGCCGACGTGTACACCGTGCCCATCGGCGGCAAGGACGCGGTCAATCGCAGCGCCGGTAACGCCGCGGACGACGGCGTCCCGATGTACAGCCCGGACGGCCGCTGGCTCGCCCATGCGCAGCAGCGCACCCCGGGCTTCTACGGCGACCTGCGCCGCCTGATGCTGATGGACCGCCGCAGTGGCACCGTTCGCGAGGTGGTGGGCGACGCCTGGGACCGCTCGGCCGACGGCCTCGTCTGGGCGCCGGATTCGAAGCGTCTCTTCGGCACCATCGACGATGCAGGCTCGGTGCGCGTCTACGAGATCCCGCTCGAGGGCAAGCCGCGCCTCATCACGGGCGAGGAGACGTTCTCCTCGCTGGCCATCGCGAGCCAGACCGGCGCGATGGTCGGGCTGCGACAGACCTTCCTCGAGCCGGCCACGCTGGTGCGCATCGACCCGAAGACGAGCAAGGCGACGAAGCTGAGCACGCTCAACGACGCGCTGCTCGCTGGCACGGCGCTCGGCACCTACGAGAGCGTCACGTACGCCGGGCGCCAACGGCAAGCCGATCCAGATGTGGGTGAACTACCCGCCGGGCTTCGACAAGTCGAAGAAGTACCCGATGTTCATGCTGATCCACGGCGGCCCGCACAACGCCATCACCAACGCGATGGCGTTCCGCTGGAACGCGCAGGTGTTCGGCAGCTGGGGCTACGTGACCGCGTGGCCGAATTTCCACGGCTCGTCGGGCTTCGGCAATGCGTTCACCGACTCGATCAACCCACAGCAGGACGCGCTGCCCTACAAGGACGTGATCGCGGCCGCCGACTGGTTCGCGCAGCAGCCGTGGATCGACGCCAACCGCATGGTCGCCGGCGGCGGCAGCTACGGCGGCTACCTCACCTCGATCATCCTGGGCCGGCCGCATCCCTTCAAGGCGCTGGTCGCGCATGCCGCCGTGTACAACTGGTACACGCAGGTCGGCGCCGACTACTCCTACGAGATGCCACGCTTCGGCGGCTTCTGGACGCCCGAGCAGCAGGCCGTGTTCAAGACCGCCTCGCCGCACTACGGCGCCGCGAATTTCGCCACGCCCACGCTGGTCGTCCACGGCCAGAACGACCTGCGCGTGCCGGTGAACCACGGCATCGAGCTCTACCAGGTGTTGCTGCAGAAGGGCGTGCCGACACGCCTCCTGTACTTCAAGGACGAGAACCACTGGGTGCTCAAGCCCGGCAACTCGCTGGTGTGGTACCGCGAAGTGAAGTCCTGGCTCGACAAGTACACGGGAGGCACGGGCGCCGCGGCACCCTGATCCGGCCTCAGTTGCGCGACAAGGCGGAGGAAATCATGCAGATCACACTCAAGGTCAACGGCCAGGCACGCTCGATCGACGCGGACCCGGACATGCCGCTGCTGTGGGCGCTGCGTGATTTCCTCGACCTCAAGGGCGCGAAGTACGGTTGCGGCATCGGCGCCTGCGGTGCCTGCACCGTGCAGGTCAACGGCCGCGCGATGCGGGCCTGCGTGGTGCCGCTCAAGTCGGTCGTGGGCGCCGAGATCCGCAGCATCGAGGGGCTCGGCGGCGAGCATCCCGTGCAGCAGGCCTGGCTCGAGGAGCAGGTGCCGCAGTGCGGCTACTGCCAGACCGGCCAGATCATGCAGGCCGTGGCGCTGCTCGAGGCCAACCCGCGGCCTACCGCGGAGCAGATCCGTGAAGGCATGAACGGCGTGCTCTGCCGCTGCGGCACCTATCCGCGCATCGAGGCCGCGGTGCAGCGCGCCGCGCAGGCGATGGCGCCCAAGGCGGAGGGCTGACCATGCTCACGCGACGCGATTTCATGCTGGGCTCCGGGGCGCTGGCCGTGGCGGTGTCGCTGCCGCTGCGCGGCGACGCGGCGGCCGACCCCAAGGCGGCCCCGGAGTTCGTCACCGCGTACCTCGAGGTCTCCCCGGACGGGAGCGTGCTGCTGCACTCGCCGACCACGGAAATGGGGCAGGGCACGCACACCGGCCACGCGGTGATCATCGCCGACGAGCTCGGCGTGGACATCGAGCGCGTCGGCGTCGTGACCGCGGAGCCCGCCGACCCGTTTCGCCGCAACGGCCAGATGGGCTCGGGCGGCTCCTGGGGCGTGCGCTACTGGTACGAGCCGCTGCGCAAGGCGACGGCGCAGGCGCGCGAGGTGCTGATCGCGGCCGCCGCCGCGCAATGGGGCGTGCCGGCGGCCGAGTGCCGGCTCGAGCGCGGCGAGGTGGTGCACGCGGCGTCGAACCGGCGTGCAGGGCATCGGCGCGCTGGCGGGCGCCGCGGCGGCGCTGCCGCTGCCGGAGAACCCGACGCTGCGGCCGAAGTCCGAGCTGCGCTACACGGGCCGCAAGGTGCCGCGCGTGGACCTCGCGGCCAAGGTGCGCGGCGAACCCGTGTTCGCCTCGGACATCGAGCGGCCCGGCATGGTGTATGCCTGCGCCGTCCTGTCGCCGGTGTTCGGCGCCGAGCTCGAGGGCTTCGAGCGCGAGTCGGTCAAGTCCGTGCCGGGCGTGCTCGACGTCGTGGCGATTCCCGGTGGGGCGGCGGTGATCGCGACCCACACCTGGGCGGCGATGCAGGGCGCCGAGGCGCTCAAGATCCGCTTCAAGCCCACGCCGCACGACCGTCTCGATTCCGCGACCATCTCGCGCCAGATGCGCGCGGGACTTGGGGACGGCGCGACCGCGATCGAGGCGCGCAAGGACGGCGACTGGGCCGCCGTCGCCAAGGCCGCGAGCCGCGTCGTCACCGCCGATTTCGAGGCGCCCTATCTCTCGCACTCACCGATGGAGCCGTGGAACTGCACGGTGGAGATCGACGCCGAGGGCGTCGTGCACATCTGGGCGCCGGTGCAGACCCAGGACCGCAACCGCAACGCGGCGGCCGCGGCCGCGGGCGTGCCGCCCGAGAAGGTCCGCCTGCACACGACCCTGCTCGGCGGCGGCTTCGGCCGGAGACTCGGCTCGGACGGCATCGCCGCGGCGGTCGTCACGGCCCAGGCCGTGAAGAAGCCGGTGAAGTTCTTCTGGCGCCGCGAGGACGAGTTCGGCCAGGGCTGGTACCGCCCGGCGCAGGCGGCGCGGCTCGAGGCCGCGCTCGATGCCGAGGGCCGCGTCACCGGCCTGCGCGTTCGCACGGCCGGGCCGGCGCTGTCGAGTTCCTTCAGCCCGCAGGGCCTGCCCGCCGGGCAGCTCGACGGCTCCTCGGTGCAGACCATCCGCGAGTCGCGCTACAAGCCGGCCGCGTTTCACGTCGAGTGGGTGCGCGTGGACCAGCCCGTGCCGATGGCGCCGTGGCGCGCCGTGGGTGCGACGCAGAACGGCTTCTTCATGGAGTGCTTCATCGACGAGGTGGCGCGCACGGCGAAGCGCGATCCCTACCAGCTGCGTCGCGAGCTGCTCGCACACGATGCGCGCGCGCTCAACGTGATCGACACCGTCGCGAAGGCCGCGGGCTGGGACCAGCCGCTGCCCGAGGGCCGTGCGCGCGGCATGGCCTACGTCGAGTGCTACGGCTCGCTGTGCGCGCAGGTGGCGGAGGTGTCGCTGCGCGACGGGCGGCCGTTCGTGCACCGCGTGGTCTGCGCGCTCGACTGCGGCTCGATCGTGCTGCCCGACGGCGTGCGCTCGCAGGTCGAGGGCGGCATCGTGCAGGGCCTGTCGGCCGCGATGGGCGAGGCGGTGGGCATCGCCAACGGGCGCGCCGTGGACCGCAACTTCGACACCTACCCGCTGCTGCGCATCACGCAGTCGCCGGAGCGCATCGAGACCATCATCATCGAGTCGGGCGAGGCGATGGGCGGCGTCGGCGAGCCGCCGCTGCCGCCGATCGCGCCCGCCGTGGTGAACGCGCTCGTGGCGCTGACGGGCAAGCCGATCCGCGAGTTGCCGCTGTCGCGGCACACGTTCGCCTGAGGTGAACGGTAGTCGGAGAAAGTAGAGTCGGTACGACTGGGCCAGCCGAGCACTGCGAGCCAGCGGGAGTAGGCGTCGTGCCAGTCCATCACCTTGCGCGATTCCGGCACCTCGCCGCTCGCCGCGAGCTGCGCGAACAACGTGCAGTTGACGAGGTTCGCGCGTGTCTTGGCCGGGATGTTCTCGCCCGCGACGATCAGGCCCGATCCGGCCACCAGCGTCTGCGCCTCGCGGTCCTTGAGTTCGAGCGGCGGCTGGTCCCCGATGGGTCCGCGTGCGCGCGGACCGGCAGCGCGGCGCGGGCGGGGCGGAAATCCGCCGTAGTCGATCAGCGCGCGGGGCTCGCCTGCGGGGTGATGATGGCCAGCGGTTTTCCTCCGTCGTGATCGTGGAGCGGGCAATGGACCATGGCGCTGTGGCGGTCCGCATGCACGCCGCGTGTTGCTGCAGTGCGTGATCAGGTGTCGAGGAACTCCGCCACCATCAGCCGTCGGCCCTGGTCCTCGAACAGGTCCTGCGTCTCGCGGTTGAAGCTGTCGAGGTCCCGGCTGTACCAGAAGCTGTTCGCCCAGTCGCCGGCGCGCGCGATGCCCACCCAGTAACGCTTGCTCCCGGAGACGTAGGTGTGGACGTGCACGAGCCGCCGGCCGTGCTCGTCGAAAAGCGCCTGCGCCTTCTGGTTGAAGGCGTCCAGCCCTTCGCTCACCCAGAAGTTGTTCGCCCAGGTGCCGCCCTGCGCGATGCCCGCCCAGAGACGCTTGCTGCCCTCCATGAAGGTATGCACGAAGGTGAGCCGGCGTCCCTGCTCGTCGAAGAGCCGCTGGGCGTGCTTTTCGAAGTCGGCCCGGCTGGCGCTCACCCAGTAGCTGCTCGCCCAGGTGCCGGCGCGCGCGATGCCCATGAAGTAAAGCGTCGACCCCTGGAGGTAGCTGTACACGTGCACGAGCCGCCGTCCGTGCTCGTCGAACAATTGCTGCGCCTTCTTCTCGAAGGCAACGCGGCCGGCCGAGATCCAGAACGAGTTCGCCCAGTCGCCCGCGCGAGCGATGCCGACCCAGCGCCGCTTGCCGTTCTCGACGTAGGTGCTCGCCCAGATGATCCGTCGCTTTTGCTCGTCGAAGAGTTCCTGCGCCTTCGCCTCGAAGGCCGACCGGCTGGTGCTGATCCAGTACGAGTTCGCCCACGTACCGCCGCGCGCGATGCCGGCGGCCGGAATCTTGCAGCCTGGCGTAGTGCTGGCGGGCCAGATCGACGACTCCTCGCGGGGGATGCCGTGCGCGGTCAGTCGCACCCAGGGGCTCGAGGCCGTCGGCGGTTTGAACGCGGCGTGCTCCACGACCCACGCGTCGCGGAACGGCAGGCCGCGCAGCGGGCCGCTCTTGCTGCCCTTCACGCACTCGATGTGCGTGTGCGGGTTGGTCGAGTTGCCCGAGTTGCCGATGCGGCCGAGGAACTGCCCGGCACTGACCTTCGTGCCCTTCTGCTTGAGCGCATCCGGCATCGAGCCGTACTGCAGGTGTGCGTACTTGACGAAGACGTCGCCGTGCTTGATCCAGAAATGGTTGCCGGCGCCAGGGCTCGGAGTGGGCTCCGGAAACTCGTCGAGCACGGTGTTGTCGGCCATCGCGTCGTGGCACGACTCGACCTCGCCATCGGCCATGGCGCGGACCGGCAGCCCCCAGATGCGGTAGCTGTCGTTGTACGCACGCTGCTTGCCGGGCAGCAGCTGGGACCAGTAGCCGCCGTTTACGCCGCGCACCGAGATGTCGTGCGCGAAGATCTGGGTGCCCCAGGCCCCGCCGTTGGCCCAGTGCCAGCCCTGTGTGACGACGAACTCCCCGTCGCGCAAGTCGCCGGCTGCAAAGGGCAGTAGGAAGGCGCCCTGCGGCGTCGGCGAGGTATAGGCGACGAGGGTGTGGTTCACGACCGCCGGGTCGTCGTAGCCGGTGCAGAAGACACTCACGCGGATCCGCGTCGGCGGCGTGCCGGTCAGGTTCACCATGTTCTCACGCCAATCCTCTGCGTCGCCCGGGGCCACGTCGACGCGGCCGTTCGACCAGGTCGCCGACTTGCCCGCCGGGATGTCCGCCGAGCGCTCCTCGCTGTCGTCCGGGAGCATCGCGAAGGGGATGCCCTCCATGTCGATGGCGCCGTGGATCGAGGACGGGAACGAAAAGCGGATGCCGGTGACGGTGACCTTCTTGCCGGTGTTGTTCTTGATGCGCAGCCTGAGGATCACCCTGGCGTGCCCGCCCTGGCCACTCTGCGCGGCGGCGAGCGGGAGGTAGGCGACCTTGCCGCCTTCCATCGGTTCGACGCTGATCGCGAGAGCAGGTGCGTCCATGGTGTGGATCTCCGATTGGATTGGCAGGGGCTGCCAGTAATACCATCTACCGGGCGCCAGGAGGGCCCGATGCCGGGTTTCCACGCGGGAGCATCCCATGTCCGAAGGCCTCGCCTCCCGATCCCACGGCGACCTGCGCGCGCGCTGGGTCGTCGCGCTGGGCTTCCACCTGCTGATCCAGCTGCTCGGCTTCGCGATCTTCACGCCGCTCGCGGCGTGGATCGGGCGGCGACTGGTGGTCACTCGTTCAAGCGGAGGCCTGATGGCGCCGCTTAGCCAAACGTCAGCGTCTGCTTTGTAGCGCGACGAACTTCTGCTCACGGTCGATTTGAGACCTCACCGGCAGCGATAAGCGGACGTTTCGTGACAGGCCCAAGTCCGGTGGTGGAGACTCTCGCCAAATGCTCCAGCGGGTCATGAGATCGGCGTGATTAGGTTCCGACAGCGACGGGTGTCTGCCGTTCGGGCTTCATCTTCCCGGATCACCGGCTGGGCGCAGGCCCGCCATGTCTGACCAGAACGTGGCGCCCATCCGGCTCGCGTATGCGGGCGTCGTTCTCGCCGCCGGCGAGGCCCGCCGCATGGGCGGCCGTCCCAAGCCGCTGATCTTGCGCGACGGCGTGTCGCTGGTGCGCCGCGTGGTGCAGGCGCTGGTCGATGCGGGTGCGACGGACGTCGTGGTCGTGCTCGGCCATCGTGCCGAGGACGTGGCCTGGGCAGTGCACGACCTGCCGGTGCTCACGGTCGTCAACGAGGCCTACGCGGCGGGCCACGGCACGTCGCTGCGCAAGGGGCTCGCGATCCTGCCCGACATCGACGGCCCGACGATCGTCGCGCTCGCGGACCAGCCGCTGCTCGAGGCCGCGGATGTCTCGGCTCTGATCGAGGCCTGGCAGCGGCGCGGCGCGGCTCGGGCCGTGGTGCCGCGGGTGCAGGGGCGGCGCGGCCACCCGGTGCTGTTCGACGCCAGCGTCGGTCGCGAGATCCTGCGCGGCGACGCGACCTACGGCGCGCGGGAGTGGCTGGACGAGCACCCGGACGAGGTCGCGTGGTTCGACAGCGACAATGTCCACTACGTCGTCGACGTGGATTTCCCGGAGGACCTCGAGCGCATCGCGCAACGCTACGGCTGCGCGATGCGTATGCCGGCGGGGAACTAGGCTTCCAGGACTTCGAAGGCCAGGCCGGAGTGCGCCGTGAGCCGCTCGACCAGCCGGTCGCCGAACATCGTGGCCGGCGTCCAGAATCCGCCGCCGCGGCCGGAGTCCGCGAAGTCGAGCGCAAGGCAGGCGCCGGCCTGGCCGAGCATCTTCGCCGTGGAGCCGTAGCCGGGATCGCGGTCGCCGGTCACCTTCACCCGCAGTTCGTCCCCGCCGTCGGTACTGCCGAGGAAGCGCAGGTCGAAGTAGCCCTTGCGCTGCGCCTCCGGGCTCGGGCCCTCGCCGGGTCCGGGCAGCACGAAGCGCCCGAGCGCCCAGCGGGCGGGCGGCAGCGCGCCCGCGACCATCATCGCGGCGAGGCCGGCCGTCACGCCGGTGGCGGCGAGTTGCCCCTTGATCCCGCGGCCGGTGAGCATGGCCTCGTCGTAGCGGAAATCGGCCCCGTAGGCCTGCTTCGAGAGCGCGTTGCTGCGCTGGACGATGCGCGTGTTGATCGCGCTCATGACGAAGGGCGCGACCCAGGAGTCGAAGTCGGCGTCGTACTGCGGCGTTCGCACGTCCGGTTGCCGGACCTTGGGCGCGTAGCCCTCGGGACAAATCGAATACGGGTTCGCGAGTTCCTTGCGCAGAGCCGGATCCGCACTCGCTTCCTTGACCACGTTCAGCAGGCTCGCGACGGTGCCGCCCGAGAAGCCGCCGCGCATGCCCTTCACGCGCATCCGCACCTCGGTGCAGGGCTCGCCGAAACGCGCCTTCGCCTCGCGCTGCAGGAAGTGCACGCCGAGGTCCGAGGGAATCGAGTCGAAGCCGCAGCAGTGGACGATCCGGGCGCCGGACTTCTTCGCCGCCTTCTCGTAGGCGCGGATCATGCGGCGGATCCACTGCACCTCGCCGGTGAGGTCGCAGTAGTCCGTGCCCGTCTCGGCGCAGACCTTCACCAGCGGCTCGCCGTAGAGGGCGTACGGGCCCACGGTCGAGATCACGACGCGCGTGTCCGCGCACATCCGGCGCAGCGCGGCCTCGTCCGCGGCATCCGCGACCAGCAGGGGCAGCTTGCCGGCCTTCAGGCCGAGCCCGCTGCGCAGTGCCGCGAGCTTGGACTCCGACCGCCCGGCGATGGCCCACTTCAGCCCGTCGTGCGTGCCGAACTCCTCCGCGAGGTAACGGGTGAGGATCTGGCCGACGAAGCTCGTCGCGCCGAAGACGACCACGTCGTGCGTGGGACTGTTGCGGGTGGCTGGCATGGGGGAGTCTCGGTCAGCGGGAAGCGCCAGCATGTCATAGAATCGCGCCCCTGACCCCGTCCAGCCGGATGCCAGACCAGGACCCGCGAGCATGCAAGCCGAAGCCATCTTCCAGGACCTCAAGCGCAAGCTCGGGGACGTGATGCCCGAGGCCGAACTCCTCCTGAAGGCCGAGGTCGCCGCCGAGGTGATGCGCCTCAAGGTCGAGCGCGACGCCGTCATCCTCGGCCACAACTACATGGAGCCGGCGCTGTTCCACACCGTGCCCGACTTCCAGGGCGACTCGCTCGAGCTCTCGCGCCGCGCGGCCGAGACCGACAAGTCGGTGATCGTGTTCTGCGGCGTGCGCTTCATGGCGGAGACCGCCAAGATCCTGAATCCGACGAAGACGGTGCTGCTGCCGACCGCGAAGGGCGGCTGCTCGCTCGCCGAGAGCATCACCGCGGCGGACGTGCGCGCGCTGCGCGCCGCCTACCCGGGCGTGCCGATCGTCACCTACATCAACACCTACGCCGACGTGAAGGCCGAGTGCGACATCTGCTGCACCTCGAGCAACGCGGTGGCCGTGGTCGAGTCGCTCAAGTCCGACACGGTGATCTTCCTGCCGGACGAGTACCTGGCGAAGAACGTCGCCCGCGAGACCGGCTGCCACGTGATCGTGCCGTCGGTGCTGCCGAAGCCGGGCGCGGGCCCGGTCGGCACCGACGTCGAGCGCACCATGATCGCCTGGAAGGGCCGCTGCGAGGTGCACGAGCTCTTCACGCCCGAGGACATCGACTCGGTGCGCCAGCAGTTCCCGGACGTGATGATCCTGGCGCACCCGGAGTGCAGTCCCGAGGTGGTCGCCAAGGCCGACTTCTCCGGCAGCACCACCGCGATGATCAAGGCCGTGGAGAAATCGACGGCAAAGCGCTACCTGCTGCTCACCGAGTGCTCGATGGGCGACAACATCGTGGCGGCCAACCCGGAGAAGGAAATGCTGCGGATGTGCAGCCACCGCTGCCCGCACATGCACGAGATCACGCTCGAGCAGACGCGCGACTCGCTCAAGTACATGCGCTATGAGATCGACGTGCCCGAGGACATCCGGGTGCGGGCGCTGCGCTCGGTCGAGCGCATGCTGGCCGTGGGACCGAAGATCGATTGAGCGAACCGATCCACACCGACGTCCTGGTCCTCGGCTGCGGCATCGCCGGCGGCACGGCCGCGCTCGAGCTCGCCGAGGCCGGGCTCGAGGTGCGTGATCGTCACCCGCGCCGACCGGGCCGAGGAGTCGAACACCTACTGGGCGCAGGGCGGGATCATCTTCGAGGGCGAGGGCGACTCGCCCGAGCTGCTCGCGAAGGACATCACCCACGCCGGCGACGGCCTGTGCCACGAGCAGGCCGTCGCGCTGCTCGCGGAGAGCGGTCCCGGGCTGGTGCAGTCCATCCTGCTCGACCGGCTGAACGTGCCCTTCGACCGCCGGCCCGACGGCCGCCTCGCGCTCGGCCGCGAGGGCGGGCACTCGCTGCCGCGCATCCTGCACGCCACGGACGCCACGGGCCGGGCCATCGAGGACGCGCTGATCGCCGCGCTCGCCCGGCATCCGCGCGTGCGCTTCCTCACCGCGCACACCGCCGTGGACCTGCTCACGCCGGCCCACCACGGCCGCGACCGCCGCGCCATCTACGACCCGCTGTCCTGCGTCGGCGCCTACGTGCTCGACCAGGCGACGGGCGAGATCATCCGCTGCTTCGCCCGCACCACCATCCTCGCCACCGGCGGGCTCGGGCAGATCTACCTGCGCACCACCAACCCGGTGGGCTCGCGCGGCGACGGCCTCGCCATGGCCTACCGCGCCGGCGCCCGCGTGATCAACACCGAGTACGTGCAGTTCCACCCGACCGCCTTCTACCACCGCAACGCGCCGTGCTTCCTGATCACCGAGGCGGTGCGCGGCGCGGGCGCACGGCTCGTGGACGAGCACGGCACGCCGTTCATGGAGCGCTACGACCCGGAGTGGAAGGACCTCGCGCCGCGCGACGTGGTGGCGCGCAGCATCCACTCCGAGATCCTGAAGCGCGGCGTGTCGAACGTGTACCTCGACCTGCGCTCGTACATCCCCGCCGAGCGCATCCGCAGCGAGTTCCCCGGCATGGTCACGCGGCTGCCTCGAGTACGGCATCGACATCACGCGCGACCTGCTGCCGGTGGTGCCGGCCGCGCACTATTCCTGCGGCGGCGTGTGGGTGGACGAGCACGGCCGCAGCACCATCGAGCGGCTCTACGCGGTCGGCGAGGTCTCCTGCACCGGACTGCACGGGGCGAACCGGCTCGCGAGCACCTCGCTGCTCGAAGGGCTGGTGTGGGGCCATCGCTCGGCGCAGCACATCGCGGCGGAACTGCGCACGCACGACGGGGCTCGCTACGACGACATCCCGCCCTGGCAGCCCACGGGACGCGAAGTGCCCGACCCGGCGCTGGTCGCGCAGGACATGAGCTCGATCAAGCACATCATGTGGAACTACGTGGGGCTGGTGCGCACCACGCCGCGGCTCGCGCGCGCCATCCAGGACCTGCGCAACCTCGAGGTCGAGATCGAGCGCTTCTACCGCGCCGCCGCGATGACCGACGAGCTGATCGGCCTGCGCAACGCCGTGCGGGTGGCGCTGATCGTCACGCTGGCGGCCTGGGAGAACTCCGACAGCCGCGGCGCCCACTACCGCGAGTGATGCGGACGGCGCGCGCCTGGCGCGCGGCGCGACTCAGGCGAGGATCCGCAGCACCTCGCGAACGGTGAAGGCTACCAGCACCAGTGTGGCGATCGCGAAGATGCCGAAGCGCACGATCACGCGGTTGATCGTCGCCTGCACCAGCGAGTGCAGCACGCGCAGGACCACGTAGGCCCAGGCGAGCCCGAGCGCGGTGGAGTCCGCGCCTCCCGTCATCGCGGCGAAGAACATCAGCGCGTAGAAGATCGTCGGCTGCTCGTGCAGGTGGTTGTAGTTGTCCGCCACCGAGCGCACGCCGGGTCGCAGGCGGTGCGACCACGTGCCGGGGTAGGCCGCTTCCTGCGGGTCGATGCCGGCCTGCTTCATGGCCGGGATGCGGGTCGCGTACATCCACGCCCACATCACGAGCGTCCAGCACACGAGCGCCAGGACGGGCGTGAGGAACTCGGCGGTCGTCGGCATGCGCGGTCTCCGGAGCGGCGGGTGGCGACGAGCGTAGCAGCCCGCGGCTTGACGAGGGAGCCGGCAGGCGGATAACTACCGCCTCACCATGATCCTCTCGACGACACTGACCGCGAGCAGCGCGGGGCTGATCGGCGACGCGCTCGCCTCGGTCGTCGCCCACGTGGACCGCTGCCTCGTGATCGACACCGGCGCCCGCGACGACACGCTCGAGGTGGCGCGCCGAGTGGCGGGCGGGAAGCTGCTGGTGCGGGAGTTTCCCTGGCGCGACGACTTCGCCGCGGCGCGCAACTTCGCGCTCGACGCCGCGACCGAGGCGGGCGGGCAGTGGGCTGTCACGGTGGACACCGACGAGCGGCTGCTGTTCGACCCGGGATTCGACCTGCGGGCGGCGCTGGCCGCGAGCCACGGCACGGGTGCTGCACGTCCGTGCCGAGGACGGCAGCTACGCGAAGGAGCGCATCCTCCGCCTGCCCGCCACGGAGCGCTGGTCGGGTCCAACCCACGAGTCGCTGGCCGGGCAGCGTCCCGGGGAGTCCGCAGTGCTCGAGGGCGTGCGCTTCCGCGAACTGCCGAAGGACGAGGCGGCGCTGCGACGCAAGCTCGAGCGCGACGTCGGCATCCTGCGCCGGCATGTGAAGCAACACTCGAAGGAACCGCGCTGGCACTACTACCTCGGCGCCACGCACCACGACCTCGGCCAGTTCGCGGCTGCGATCGACGCCTACGAGGCCTGCGCCGCGCTCGGCGGCTGGCCGGAGGAAGGTGCCTGGGCCTGCTACCGCGCGGCCGAGTGCTGCTGCAAGCTCGAGCATTGGAACGAGGCCATCGAGCTCTGCGCGCGGGGCCTTGCGATCCGCCCGGCCACGAGCGAGTGCGCGTGGCTCGCGGGCTACGCTGCCCTCAAGGCGAAGCGCTACGAGGACGCGATCGCATGGTCGAACATGGCGATGGTCAATGGCTTGTACGAAGGAGCGGGTGCGGCCTTTGCGCGGGTGGGCTTTCGTCACCTGCCGGCGCTGTATGAAGGGCCCTATGACGTGCTGCGCTGGACGTACCAGGCCCTCGGCATGCAGGACGCGGCGGCCGAGGCGTTGCGGGAATACGAGGCGGCGAAGCGGGCACGGGAGTCGACGCTCAAATGATCAGAGACACAAGTGGCCCGGCATTCGCGCCGGGCTACTTGTGAAATTGAACTGATCGCTTATTTGATCCCGAGTCGTCGATGCAGGCCCAGACCCACGAGGCCGAGGGCGAGCAGTGCAAGTGAGCCGGGTTCGGGGACGGTGGTGCCGCTGATTCGCCAGCCGGTGCGTGCACCCCGGGAGCCCCAGGCTTCTGGATCGAAGGCATCCAGACCGGCCTCGAGCGCGAGCGCCGCAGGAAGACAGGCGGTATCGCCCACAGCGCAGAAGGGAGCGGCGAAACCGGCAGGGCCGAGGTCACCGCCGAACCAGCTGCTGAATCTCAGCCAGTAGGTTCCAGGCGACAGTTCCCAGTTGAGCCCCGAGACCCCGACCCACGCGTTCCCGCCTTCCGCCACCGAGAGCGCCGCAAACAGGCCTTCGATCGGGCTGCCCGGGAGTCCCGCTGCGTCGGTATAGATCCCAAAGAACGCGTCTCCGCCGGTCGTCACTGCGGTCCACCGTTCGACGGAGGTGATTGTCGTCGGGCTGCCGAGCACGAATTGCCCCGCGCGATGACCACTGACGGTCACGTCATCCGCGTTTGCCGGCACTGCGGGGCCGGTATCGACGATCGTCGTTGCGAACGAGGCACCGGTGATAGACAGCAGGCCGACAGCCAGCAGTCCCAGCAGCCTTGTTTTCATGTTGTCCTCCACGTGTGTTCTTGTTGGACGACCCTTCAAGCAAGAATCGCGCCAGCGAACGGCGTCTCAAGCTGATCAATGGCTTAGTGGTCCGTCCGGACCACGGATGCCCCGAATCTGTAAGAGATTCCGACGGCGTCGCTGGGTGCCAGGCCCTCCTTCCCGGTCTTGCCCCTGTCCAGTGACGTGTATAGCCTCCGCGCTCCCTTTGCGGCGGGTCACCCCATGAAGAAGTTCCTCAAGATCCTCGGCTGGTCGTTGCTGGTGCTGCTGCTGGTCGGCGCCTGGGCCGGCTACCGCATCGTCTGGGGCGATCCGTTCACGCTCAACCAGCTGGCGAACCGGCAGGCGTTCTTCTTCCTGGTCCGCAACCCCGAGCTCTTCAGCATGATCGGCGCCGTGGACGGCACGCCGCTCGACCGGCACTCCGGCAAGCTCGCGCCGGTCGGGCCGGAGAAGCGCGAGGCGGACTACCAGTTCGGCCAGAAGGCGCTCGCCGAGGTGCAGCGCTTCGACCGCGCGAAGCTCGAGCCTCAGGAGCAGGTCACCTACGACATCCTGCTCGACTTCTACGGCAGGCAGGCGAAATTCCACGAGTTCGACTGGCTCTCCTCGGAAGGCCTGTACCCGATCAGCCCGATGTTCGGCACGCAGGTGCAGCTTGCGAGCTTCATGCAGACCACCCACGTGGTGAAGAACGAGAAGATGGCGCGCAACTACATTTCGCGCCTCAAGGCCATGGACGAAAAGCTCGACGGGCTCACCGCCGAGATGCAGCGCCAGTCCGCCGCGGGCGTGGTGCTGCCGTCGTCGCTGCTCGAGAAGTCGCTGGTGGTGATCGAGGACACGATCGCGCCGGCGCCGGAGGAGAGCCCCTTCGTCACGACGTTCGTCGAGCGCATGGCCAAGGCCAAGGGACTCGACGAGGCGAAGCAGGCGGCACTGCGCGCCGAGGCGATCGAGGCGGTGAAGACGAGCGTGTACCCGGCCTTCGAGCGCATGCGCGCGGCGCTGATCGCGGAGCGGCCGAAGGCGGAGGGCACGGCGGACGGCGTCGGGCGACTGCCCGAGGGTGCGGCTTTCTACCAGGCCATGCTCGAGCAGTTCACGACCACCGACTACACGCCCGAGCAGGTGCACGCGCTCGGCCTCGCCGAGGTGGCGCGCATCGACGCCGAGATGGATGCGCTGCTGCGCAGCCAGGGCCTGGAGGAGGGTACGGTCGCCGAGCGGATGGCCGCGCTGCGCAAGGACCCGCGCTTCCTGCTGCCCAACACGGACGAGGGGCGCGAGCAGATGCTGGCCCGCTACCGCGAGATCCTCGACGACATGGCGGCGCGCATGCCGGAGTATTTCCGGACCATCCCGCCGGGACAGCTCGAGGTCGAGCGCATTCCCGGCCTCGGCGGAGAAGGGCTCGGCCGGCGCGTACTACAACCCGGCGGCGATGGACGGTTCGCGCCCGGGCACCTTCTACGCCAACCTGCGCGACACGTCCGAGATGCCCGACCTGGGGCATGAAGACGCTGGCCTACCACGAGGGCATTCCCGGGCCATCACTTCCAGATCGCCACCGCGCACGGACTCAAGGGCCTGCCGCTGATCCGCCAGCAACCCATCTACACCGCGTACAGCGAGGGCTGGGCGCTCTACGCCGAGCGCCTCGCGGCCGAGATCGGCCTGTATGCCGACGATCCGTTCGGCGACCTCGGGCGCCTGCAGGCGGAGATGTTCCGCGCGGTGCGCCTCGTCGTGGACACGGGCCTGCACGCCAAGGGCTGGTCGCGTGAGCAGGCGATCGAGTACATGGTGGGCACCAGCGGCCTCGGCGAGAGCGAGGTGACCTCCGAGATCGAGCGCTACATGGCGCTGCCCGGTCAGGCCACGGCCTACAAGGTCGGCCAGCTCAAGATCCTCGAGCTGCGCGAGAAGGCCCGCGCCGTGCTCGGCGAGGCGTTCAACCTCAAGGACTTCCACACCGTCGTGCTGGAGAGCGGCGCCGTGCCGCTCACCGTGCTCGAGCGGCTGGTGGACGAGTGGATCGAGGGCGCTGCAGCTGCCGCCAGATCCAGCCCACCGGCGGGTCGCGGCCCGTGAGGACGTAGTCGCGGACCTTGTCGCTGCGCAGCAGTGACTGCTGTTGCTCGCGCGCCCAATTGCGTCCCGCGAACAGCAACTGGTCCCCCGGCTGCAGTGCGAAGCCGTCGTCGGGCAGCACCACGGACTCGTCCGTGCGCCTGAGGAACAGCGGCACGCAGGCGAGCGGCTCGTCGCGATTGGCGGGCTGGCGCAGCAGGTCGCCAACCGTCGCGTGGCCGTGGTCCATCAGCAGGTAGTAGATGGCCGGCGCGTCGGCGAGGTTGAGCGTCACGCTCCAGATCGCGGGCGCGGGTTCGCCGCAAGCGGCCTGGAGGCGTGCGATCAGCGCGTGGGCCCAGTCGGCGTCGCGATGGCGCGCCACATCGAGGAACGGCGCCAGCAGCGGCGTGCGCACCACCGCCAGGCACTCGCTCGCGATCAGCTCGCTCGAGACCATGGTCACGTCGGCGTCGAAGGCGTCGAACAGCGCGCGGTTCGCGTGCAGGTTCTGCCGCACGATGGTGTAGAGGTGCGGGTTGAGTTCCCGCGCGGTCACCACGATCGAGAGGTTGTTCACGTCGTCGTCCGTGCCGGCGACGATGCCCACCGCCGTGTGGATGCCGGCGGCCGCGAGCGGTTCGGCCTCGGTGCCGAGGCCGCGCACGCTCGGCACCGCGGGATCGTCCGGCACGTTGGGGTCGATGATCGTCACCTCGAGGCCCTGGGCATGGAACGCCTGCACGACCTCGCGGCCGAAGCGACCGTAGCCGCACACCACCCACGCACCGCGCGGGGGCGCATTCTCGGGATTGAGCCGGGTGCCCGGCAGCCCGGTGAGCCACGAGACCAGCCGATAGCTGGCCGGGGCCGAGATCGCGAGCGCGAGTTGCTCGCCGAAGCGGGCGAACGGATTGATGATGTGGTGGGTGCCGAACGAGGCCATGTTGGCCGCCGTCTCCCGGCTCATCGCCCGCGCGAGCACGGGTACGTTCGGCTCGAGCAGCCGCACGGTCATCGCCACGGCGAGGTTGGCCTGGTCGTCGTTGGTGAGCGCCAGCACGCCGCGGCACTGGTCCCGGCGCAACCCGGCCGCGGCGAGGGTGTCCGGCAACCGCGCATCCGCGGCGAGCGCGAGTGGCGCCTGGTGGAAGTCCATCAGGTCCACTTCCTGCGCACGGGCCTCGTCGATCTCCACGACGACGAAGCGCCGGCCGCGCAGGTCGAGCGCGCGGGCGATGAGCTGGCCGGTCTCACCGAAGCCGCAGATGAGATAGAACGGCTCGACCAGTGCATCCACGCGCCGGCGGAACCGGCCGTCGATGAGCGCCTTGCGCACGGCCTGGTCGCGCCCCAGCGACAGCAGGTTCGTCACCAGGTAGGCCCAGCCGATCACCGAGGCGTAGATGATGAGCGTGACCCACAGCCGCTGGCGGTCGGTGAACTCCCGGGGGATCTCGCCGAAGCCGATGGTGCTCGCGGTGTAGCTCGTGAAGTAGAAGGCCTGGAACATGGTCATGTGCCAGGGCTCGCCGTGCTCGTCCACGCCCGGGATCAGCACCAGTCCCACCATCCCGACCGCGAACACCACGATCAGCAGGATGATCGGCGCACGCAGGCGCCGCAGCGTGAGCAGCAGCGTGCTGTTCACCTCACCTCCGCATCATGGTGGTCTCGACGATCAGGATGACGATCGAGACGAGGTTCGCGAGCAGCGCGCCCGCCGACAGCGAGACGATGCTGACGATCGTGCCCTCGGGCAGCGGACCGGCCGGGGCGAAGAACCACACCAGCGCCGCGGCGGCGAGCTGCAGCACGGCGACGAGGCTCGTGGCGAGGTGAATCGCGCCGATCTGCGTCCGGTCGCCGAACTTGAGCGCGGTGGCGATCACGTTCACGACGAAGGCGGCGAAGAATTCCCACAAGTGGTGGTGTTCGGGATTGGCCGGGTCGCCGTAAACGAAGCCCAGGTTGAGCGTCGCGGCGAGAACGATGAAGAAGCCGAAGATCACTTTCTCGAGGTTCATCGCGCGGATCTCCAGGGGTTGCGCATTCGTTCTCAGGCCATGCCGATCGTCTGCAGGCGCGCCTGCTGCTGCGGCGCCGTGAGCGGCGGGCAGTGGCGCGAGATCTGGCTGAGCACCCTCCACAGTGCGGTCAGGTGCGGGCCGAGCACCAGCTTCCCGGTGGTGAGCAGCGCGACCGAGATGTCGCGCTCGGGGTCCGCCCACACGAAGATGTTCGCGAAGCCGAGGTGTCCGAAGGCCTGCGTGGTGTCGGGCCCGTAGAGGCCGAAGGGACGGTCGCCGAGCATCATGCCGGCCGAATAGCGCAGCGGCACGAGCAGCAGGCGGTCGAACTCCGGCTTGCCGACCTCGGCCACCGCCCGGCGCACGGTGAGCGGCTCGAACACGCGCACGCCGCCGAGCGTGCCGCCGTCGAGCAGGCACTGGAAGAAGCGCGAGCAGTCGTCGGCGGTCGCCACGACGTTGCCGGCCGGGATCACCGCGCGGTAGAAGCGCGGATCGTTGCTGAGCGCGGTCGCGTGCGCGAGGCCGGTGCCGATGGCGCGCCTGCAGGTACAGGTCCTCGCACGCGCGCAATCCGCATGCCCGAGACGTAGTTGCGCGCCACCCGGCGCAGCACGGCGCCGCGCGCGCCGAAGTCGAGCGATGCGAGCCCGAGCGGCCCGCTGATCTGCTCGCGGAAGAACGCCCGGAAGCTGCGGCCGGTGATCTTCTCCACCAGTGCCGCCACGACGAAGCCCGAGGTGAGCGCGTGGTAGGCGTGGTGCTGGCCGGGCTTGTCGGGCGCCGTCGCGCAGATGAGCCGCAGGATCTCGCGGCGATCGAGCAGCAGCTCGCCGATGTCCACGCCATCCGTCGGGACGGTCGGGATGCCGGCCTTGTGGCACAGCAGCTGGTAGATGGTGATGTCGCGCTTGCCGTTCTGGCCGAACTCCGGCAGGTAGTGGCTCACGGGGTCGAGCAGGCTCAGCTCCTTGCGCTCCGAGAGCAGGTGCAGCGGCATCGCCGCCATGGCCTTGCTGGCCGAGAAGATGCACACCGGCGTGTCGGGGGTCATCGGCACCGGCGTTTCGTCCGCGTCCCCGGGACCGTTGCCGCGCGCGTGGCCGATGGCGCGCTTCAGCACGATGCGGCCGCCTCGCCGCAGCACCATCGAGATGCCGGGATGCATGCCCGTCGCGTACAGGCGCTCGACGGCGCTCCAGATGGCCGCCACGTCCTCGCGCGTCATGCCGACCGGCCCGGGCGACTGCTCGTCCGCGACGGCGACCGACGTGACCGTGGCGAGATCGCACGGAACCTCGGCGGCATCGAGCACCCGGCGGCGCAGCGGCGCCGGCATGAGTCGCATGGCAGTCAACATGGTCGGCCCTTTCGCTGGACGATCTGTGGACGATGGTGGCAGATCACTCCCGCGGCCGCGAGGCGAGGGCGGCAAAACCCGCGAACTGCTGGCGCACCACGGAATCGACGGCCGGGGCCATCTCGCCGAGGCGCTGCGAGGGGGTTCCGTTCACGCGATAGGTGACGACCGCCTCGGTGCCCGACTCCGCCGGGGTCAGGGCCACGGTCATCACGCCGGTGACGGCCATGTCCTGGAACGGACCGAGCGAGCCCCGGAACCGCAGCAGCTTGCCGGGCACCGCCATGATCACGCGGCCGTGCTCCGCGCTGCCCTGCGACCACCGCTCGCAGAAGCAGCCACCCGCTTCGGGCGTGAGGCTCATGTTCGCCGCGCGACCCGACCAGGTGTGGCCGTCCGGCCAGTAGCGCTCCGGGTGCACCAGCACCTCCCAGGCAACCGTGGGGTTCGCAGTGATCGCAAAGCGATGCTCGAGCAAGAAGCCGTCCGGCGACGCCTGCTTCACCTCGGCAGCGGCCCCAAGCGGCAGCAGCAGGCCGGCTGCGACGGCAAAGAACATCTCACGCAGTGGCATGTCGTTCCCCTCGGTTCAGGATCCCGGGGCAGATGCTAACCTGTCCGGGCCGGCCTTCACCCGCAACACTTTCCTGGGAGTCGGCGCCATGACGGGATCGAGCGCGCTGATCGCGAATGCCGCGGACGTCGAGCGCATCGAGCGGACGCCGCTCGCGGAGCAGTATCGGGCCGACAGCACCTACGACATGCTGCGGCAGGCCGCCACGCGGTTCCCTGAACGCGATGCGCTGGTGTTCGTGCCGATGGGCAGCGCCGACGAACCGCCATTTACGTATTCGCACGCGGAACTGCTGCGACGGGTCACGCAGGCGGCAAACCTCTTTCACCGGCTCGGCGTCGGTCCGCGCGACGTGGTGGCCTACGTGCTGCCGAACCTGCCGCAGGCGTATTTCTCGCTGCTGGGCGGCCAGGCCGCGGGCATCGCCTGCGCCATCAACCCGATGCTGGAGCCGGAGCACCTGGTGCAGATCCTGCGGGCGGCCAGGGCCAGCGTGCTGGTGACTGTCGGCCCGGGGCCCGGCGGCGAGCTGTGGGACAAGCTGGCGGCCGTCGTCGAGCAGGTTCCGACCCTCCAGACGGTGCTGCAGGTGAGCCTGGCGCAATTCCTGGTGCCGGGCTTCGTGCCGCCCGCCGCGTCTAACGTACGTGGCGCGACGCACGCGGGACGCGCCGTGCTCGATTTCGACGCCGAGTGTGGGCGCGAACCCGGTGATCGCCTGGTGAGCGGCCGGGTGATCCGTCCCGACGAGGTCGCGAGCTACTTCCACACCGGCGGCACGACGGGCACCCCGAAGATCGCGCAGCACACGCATGCCAACGAGGTGTTCCTCTCCTGGGGGGTGAGCGCGTTCGTCGGCCTCGGGCCGGGATCCGTGTTTCTCTGCGGGCTGCCGCTGTTCCACGTCAACGGCGCGATCGGCACCGGCCTCGGCACGTTCTGCAGCGGGGCCACGGTGCTGCTTGCGGGTATCCAGGGCTATCGCACCCCGGGCCTGCTCGCCGGCTTCTGGCGGCTGATCGAGCGCCATCGCGTCAATTACTTCAGCGCCGTGCCGACCGTCTACGCCGCTCTGCTCGAGGTGCCGGTCGCGGGTGCCGACGTGAGTTCGCTGCGCTACGCGCTCTGCGGCGCGGCGCCCATGCCGCCCGAGGTGTTCCGCCGGTTCGAGCAGCTGACCGGCCTGCGGATCCTCGAGGGCTACGGGCTCACCGAGGCGACCTGTGCCTCGTGCCTCAACCCGCCGGCGGGCGAGCGTCGCATCGGGTCGGTCGGTCTCGCGATGCCGTACCAGAAGGTGAAGGCGGTGGTGATCGGCGCCGACGGCAGGCGGCTGCGCGACTGCGCGCCGGAGGAGATCGGCGTGCTGCTCGTGAGCGGGCCCGCGGTGTTCCCGGGCTACCTGCGCGAGCAGGACAACGTGCGGATCTGGGCGGAGGAGGGCTGGCTCAACACCGGCGACCTGTGCCGCATCGACCGCGAGGGCTACGTCTGGCTCACGGGGCGCGCCAAGGACCTGATCATCCGCGGCGGGCACAACATCGACCCGCAGCTCATCGAGGAAGTGCTCGCGACGCACCCGGCCGTCGCGATGGCCGCGGCCGTCGGCCAGCCGGATGCCTACGCAGGCGAGCTGCCCATGGCCTACGTGGCGGCGCGGCCGGGGACCTCGCCTGCGCCCGAGGAACTCGTCGCCTGGTGCCGCGAGCGCATCGCGGAGCGGGCCGCCGTTCCCGTGCGCGTCGTCGTGCTGCCCTCGCTGCCGGTCACGGCGGTCGGCAAGACCTACAAGCCCGAGCTGCGCTGGCGTGCGATCGAGCACGTGCTGACGGCGGCGCTGGCGCAGCAGGGACTCGCCGCCACGGTCACGGCAGCGGCCGACGAGCGCCGCGGCACGCTCGCCCGCGTGAGCCTGGTCGAGCCGGCACGCGCGGAGGAAGCAAGGCAGCTGCTCGGCGCCTTCGCCGTCGCCAGCGAGGTCTCGTAGCGAGCGCTACGCCCCGCATCCCGAGTCCACCCCTCGCGGAGTCACGATCATGCCGTTCATCGCCGAGGACATCGTCCGCTTCACGCCGGAACGCGGCGCGCCGTTCAACCTGTACTGGGGCGAGGAGATCGAGGTGCTCGAGTCCGCCGGCGGGCGGACGAAGCTCACGGTGCTCGAGCGCGGGTCGCGACCGATCCCGGGCAGCGTGGCGGGCAAGCTGCCCACGCAGGACAAGCGTCCGCTGCAGTTCATGATGATCGACGTCCAGCAGGGCGACGGGTTGATCTTCCTCACGCCGGCGGGCCGGAAGATCTTCATCGATGGGGGCGACAACGAGCTGTTCGCGCGGTTCGCCGCGGCCCGGTTCCGGGGCTCGAGTGCCGAGCAGCCGCTCGAGGTCGATGCCATCGTCGTCACCCACGGCGACGCCGATCACTTCGACGGCCTGAGCGAGATCCACGACTCCGAGACCCACGCGACGCTGCGCAAGCGCCTGTTCATCCACCCGAAGCGCGTGTTCCACAACGGGCTGGTCAAGGGACCGGCCACCCGCGACTCGAAGCGGGTGCCCGACGAGGAGATGCTCGGCGCCACGGTGCCGCTGCCCGACGGCGGCCTCGGCATCCGCGAGCTGGTGGACGATCCGTCGGCGGTCGAGGACGCCCGTCTCAACACGCCATTCCGGCGCTGGAAGAAGACGCTGCTGCACTGGGCCGGCCGCGGCCCGATCGAGTTCAGGCGGCTGGTCCGGGGCGATCGCAAGGCGTTCGAGTTCCTGCAGGACGAGGGCATCGAGGTCGACGTGCTCGGGCCAGGGACACGTTACGCCACCGTCGACGGACGGCGGCACACGGTGCTCGAGTTCCTGCGCGAGCCGCCCAAGGACGACAACATCTCGGTCACGGGCTTCGACCCGGCCCCGCGCGCGTTCAGCGCGTCGCACACCATCAACGGGCACTCGGTCACCCTGCGCCTGCGCTACGGCAACGTACGGTTCTTCCTCGGCGGGGACCTCAACCAGCAGGCCATGTCTGCGTTGAACGCGCGGTACTCGAAGGCCGAGCTCGCGAGCGAGATCCTGAAGATTCCCCACCACGGTTCGGCGGACTTCGACTTCCGCCTGCTGAAGAGCATCTCGCCGGTGATCTCGCTCATCTCCTCGGGCGACGAGAGCAGCCGCACGGAGTACATCCACCCGCGCGCCACGCTGCTCGGCGCGCTCGGGCGCATCGCGCGGACGGACGTCTCGCTGGTGTTCAGCACGGAGCTCGCCGCCTTCTTCGAGTTGCGCGGCTGGTCGAAGACCGCCGACGGCAAGCGCAGCTATTTCGGATTCGAGCGCACCAATTTCGGGATCGTCCACATCCGCACGGACGGCGAGCGGATCCTCGTGTTCACGCACAGCGGCAAGGACGGCATGAACGAAGCCTACCGGCTCAACGTCGACGCCCAGGGCAAGGTCACGCTGGCGAAGTCGATCGTGCGACGCTAGCTCGTCGGGAGCGCCCGGTGCCCTCGCACCTGCGCCAGGCGGCGCAGCACCGCTTCGCGCACGAGGCCGAGGCGGTCGTTGCCGAAGTACATGTCGTCACCGCCGACGAAGATCGTGGGCGAGCCGAAGCCGCCGCGCGCGATCACCTCGTCGGTGTTGGCCTTGAGTCGCGCCTTGACCTCGGGCTGCGCGATGCCCTCGAGGAAGCCCTGCGGCTCGACGCCGACGCGCTCGCACAGCGCAGCGAGCACGGCGTCCTGGGAGATGTCGAGGTCGCGCGTCCAGTACGCCTCGAACACCGATTCGGCGAACGGCACGAGCTTGCCCTGCCCGTCGAGCAGGATGCAGCCGCGCATCGCCTTGACGCTGTTCACCGGGAACACGCTCGGCGGGAACTTGATCGTGATGCCCGCCTGCCGCGCCCAGTCCTGCAGGTCCTTGCGCAGATAGGCCTGCTTGGCCGGCACGCCGCGCTCGCGGAACTCGTACACGCTCGGGTTGACGGCGTTGAAGATCCCGCCCACCAGCACCGGCCGCCAGCTCACCTCGACGCCGAGTTCCCGGGCCAGCGGCTGGAGGTTGCGGAACGCGAGCCAGGTCCACGGACTCGAGCAATCGAAGAAGAATTCGATCATCCTCTCGCACTCCCACTGACAGCCCCGGAATGAAGACGCCGATGATAGACCTGTACACGGCCGCGACGCCCAACGGGCACAAGGTCTCGATTGCCCTCGAGGAACTCGGGCTGCCGTACACGGTGCACGCGCTCCAGCTCGGCAACCTCGACCAGAAGCGACCGGAGTTCCTCCGCATCAGCCCCAACGGCCGCATTCCCGCGATCGTCGATCGCGAGGCCGGCGACTTCGCCGTGTTCGAGTCGGGCGCGATCCTCGTGTACCTCGCGGAGAAGACCGGCCAGCTCATGCCCGCGGACGTCAAGGGGCGCTCGCTGGTCATGCAGTGGCTCATGTTCCAGATGGGTGGCATCGGTCCGATGATGGGCCAGGCCAACGTGTTCTTCCGCTACTTCCCCGAGAAGATCCAGCCGGCGATCGACCGCTACCACGGCGAGGTGCGACGGCTGTTCGAAGTCCTCGAGGGGCGCCTCGCCGACCACGAGTACCTCGCCGGCGACTACTCGATCGCCGACATCGCCAACTGGGCCTGGGTGCGGACCCACAAGTGGTCGGGCGTCGCGCTCGACGGCCTGCCGCACCTGCAGCGCTGGGTGGACCAGCTCGCCGCGCGGCCCGCCTGCCAGCGCGGCATCGACGTGCCGCCGCGGCCGCCGCGCCTCGAGGAGGGCGGAGGGTGCGGAGAAATTCATCGAGCAAGCGCGAAAGATGGTGGAGACCGGCCGGCCGACGGGCTGAGTCCCGCGCACCGGCGCTCGACGACGGAGATTGCGATGGCGAAGCAGCGACTGGTGTTCCTGGTCCCGGGATTCTTCGGGTTCACCTCGGTCGGGGCCATGAGCTATTTCAGGGACGTCGAGACCGCGCTCGGTGGCGCGCTCGCGCGGCGGGGCATCGAGGCGCGGATCGTGCGCTGCGCGACGCAGCCGACGGCGTCCATCCCGCGCCGGGCCGACCGGCTGCGCCGGCAGGTGATTTCGCACGGCGGACTCGAGGCCCGCGAGCTTCACTTCGTCGGTCACTCGACCGG
Source organism: uncultured Gammaproteobacteria bacterium (assembly GCA_963754125.1). Taxonomy (GTDB): domain Bacteria; phylum Pseudomonadota; class Gammaproteobacteria; order Steroidobacterales; family Steroidobacteraceae; genus RPQJ01. The sequence continues at coordinate 634,927 of CAVWEX010000001.1, read as the reverse complement.
CGGCCTCGACGTGCGCATGCTGCTGGCGCCGGACGTGAAGATCTCGGCGGGTAACACCGAGGAGCGGATTGCGCGGCGCACGCGCACTGCGGTGTCGGTCACCACGCCGCACCACGGCACGCCGCTCGCCAACCACTTCCTCACGCTGCAGGGTCACACGCTGCTGCTGCTCCTGAGCGCACTCGCCACTTCCGGCCCCGGCCGCGGCACGGTCCTCGCCGTCACGCGCGCCCTTGCGCTTGCTGCGCGCCTCGACGACTGGACCGGCATCGAGAACAGCCTGCTCGACCGCGTCGTCGAGCGGATGCTGAAGCGCCTGAGGCGTGAATCAAGCCAGCCCGTCTGGCAGTACCTGGAGGACATCAAGCAGGACCAGGGCGCCGTGCTGCAGCTCACGCCGGAGGGCATCGCGCTGTTCGACGCGGCCGTCGCCGACCGGCGCGACGTCGACTACTCGCAGCGTGGTGGCGGGCGTGCCGCCGCCGCGCGAGCGATTCTCCACGCGGGCCATCCTCGAGCCGGAGCGCGTCGTGCTGCGGGCGCTGTTCCGCCTGCTGCACGGCCTGGCCTCCCGACCCCACCCGCACTACCCGTATCCGAAGCCCCCGGTCGCCGTGCAGCGCCGCCTCACGCGCGAGCTTGGGTTCGAGGTCACGCCGGGCACCAACGACGGCGTGGTCCCGACGCTGAGCCAGCTGCACGGTCGACTGCTGCACGTGGCGCGCGCCGATCACCTCGACGTGGTCGGTCACTACACCTTGTCGGAGCGTGCCGGCGACTGGCTGCCCTCGGGCGCAGGGTTTCACGCCCGAGGGCTTCGAGGCGACCTGGGACGCGGTCGCCGCTGCGATCGCCGGCCGCCGCTAGGGCACACGCGGCCGGTAGCGGTCGCGCAGCTCCGTCTGCCGCGAGCGCATGGACTGCGGGCGGCCGTCGATCCACACCTGCTCGGCGACGGTGGTGACCTCGAGCGGATCGCCCGACCACAGCACGAGGTCGGCGACCTGGCCCGGCGCGATGCGGCCCTGCTCGGCGCCGAGGCCGAAGATCTCCGCGGGGTTCGCGGTGATCGCGGCGAGGCCCGCTTCCCAGGGCAGCCCGTTCGCGACCGCGATGCCGGCCGCCTGCCGCACCTTGCGGGCGTTGTGCGTGCCGTCGTTGAAGTACGTGAACGCGATGCGCACGCCCGCGCGGTGCAGCCGGGCTGCGTTCTCGAGCGAGGCGCCGAGCTGGTCGAAGGAACCCGGCAGGTTCACCAGCGGGTCGAGGATCACCGGCACCTTCGCCTGCGCAAGCAGCCCTGCCACCTGCCACGCCTGCGCGCCGCCCACGATGACCGGACGGGCGCCGTGGCGCTGCGCGAACGCGAGCACCTGGCGGATGTCGCTGGCGCGATCGACGCTGAAGGCGATGCGGCCGCCGTTGAGGTAGCGCGCCAGCACCTCGCGCCCGGCGGGCGTGAGCAGCCGGAAGTCGCCGTCGCGCATCGATGCCGGCGGCTTCGCCTCGCGTACGGCCTGCTCGAGCAGCATGAACTGCGCCGCCCGGCCCACGCCGGCCGCGGGCGCGCCCACGCCGAGGTCCGCAAACAGCGTGCGGCTCGGCGCGGCGAAGGCGTCCGCGCGCCCGTCGAGCCGCGCCACCGCGCCCTGGCCCACGACCACGGCGGCACCCGGCGAGGCGCTCGGCGCCACCATCGCGAAGGTGATGCCTTCGACGCGGTTCACGCCGATGACCGGCGAGTCCGGGTTGAACGCCAGCGTCACGTCGAACTCCGGATGAGGCTCCGGCGCGGACCCGGCGTCCTCGCCGCCGTGCGGCGGCGCGTAGTCCACGGTGCTCTGCTCGAGCGACACCTCGACCACGCCGAGTCCCGTGATGCCGCCGAACAGTCCCGGCGTCAGCGGCCGGCCGTTCGCTTCCACCACGGTGGCCCCGGCGGCCGCGAGGCCGGTGCCGACGGCGGCGATGCGGCCGCCCTGCACCAGCACGTCGGCGACGCTCGAGCGTGCCGCGCTCGGTGACCGTGTGCACCTTGGCATTGCGGATCAGCAGGTCCTGCGCCGGCGCCGTGGCCGGCAGCGAGGCCGCGAAGAACAGCAGGGCGCAAGTCGCGCGGGCGTTGAAGCGGATCACAGCGCACCTCCCGCCGGCTGGCCGAGCAGGAAGTCCGAGCGCGGCGTGACGGCGGGCGCCGCGCGGTCGAGGACGAGCGCGCCGTCGACGTAGACCCGCTCGGCGTGCGCGTACACGCTGAACGGGATCGCGGTCCCAGACCACCACGTCGGCCATCTTGCCGGGCTCGAGCGTGCCCACCTGGCCGTCGATGCCGAGCGAGCGGGCCGCGTTCGAGGTCACCCAGCGGATCGCGCGCTCCGGCGGGATGTCGAGCCCGGCACGCTGGCCGCGCGCCATGGCCTTGGCCGCTTCCTGGTTGAGCCGCTGGATGCCTTCCTCGGAGTCGGAGTGCACGATCGCGCAGCCCTTGTCCGAGCGCATCCACGAAGGCGAGGTTCTCCCAGATGGCGTCGTAGGCCTCGAGCTTGAAGCCCCACCAGTCCGCCCACAGCGCGCCGCACACGCCCTCGGCGGCGAGACGGTCGGCGATCTTGTAGGCCTCGACCCCGTGGTGGAAGGCCGCCACCTTGAAGCCGAACTCGCGCGCGAGGTCGAGCATGATGGCCATCTCGTCGGCGCGATAGCAGTGCACGTGCACCTGGATCTCGCCGGCCATCGCGGCGACGAGCGTCTCGAGTCGCAGGTCGCGCTTCGGCTGCACCGGGAGCTTGGCATCGTCGCTGCCCTTCCGGCGGCTGCCGGATTTACCGGCCTCGTAGTCGGCGAGCTCGCGCTGGTACTTCTCGTTCTGCCGCCGGTAGTCCTGCGCGTCGGCGAAGGCCTGCCGGTAGCCCGCGACGTTGCCCATGCGGGTCGAGGGCGCGCGGCCCATGCCGCCGTACACGCGCTTCGGGTTCTCGCCGCAGGCCATCTTGAGGCCGTGCGGCGCGCCCGGGAACTTCATGGCCTGCATGGTCGTGGCCGGACGGTTGCGCAGCGTCACGCCGCGGCCGCCGATCAGGTTGGCCGAACCGGGCAGCACCTGCAGCGTGGTCACGCCGCCGGCGAGCGCGGTCTGGAAGCCCGGATCCTGCGGCCACACGCCGTGCTCGGCCCACACGCCGGAGGTCACGGGGTCGGTCATCTCGTTGCCGTCCTGGTGGGCCTCGACGCCCGGGCTCGCGTACACGCCGAGGTGCGAGTGCACGTCGATGAGGCCGGGCGTCACCCAGCGACCCTGCGCGTCCACCACCGTGGCGCCGTCGGCCGCGAGGGCCGGGCCGACCGCGACGATCTTGCCGTCGCGCATCAGCACGTCGGCGCCGTCGAAGCGTCGGCCGGCGCCGTCGAGCACGGTGGCGTTGCGGATCAGTGTCGGGGCCGCGGCGAGCGGCTGGTAGGTCGACGGGTACGGGTCCTGCGCCGCGACGGCGCCACCGGCCCAGGCCGCGATCGCGGCCAGCCAGCATCCTGCTCTTTTCACGTTGAAATTCCCCGGAGTCCTGTGCGGCGAGCGCCGAAGCTTCCACTGCGAATCGCAGGTTGTCCAGAGCGTGCACGGCCGTGATCTGCAACGGATGGCGAGGAATGAGCTAGGATTTCGGCCTGGAACGCTGACGCTACCCGAGGGTTTCCAAGATGCGCGTTCTTCCACCTGTCCTCGATCCTCGTGCCGCTCGCCGCCGCGCTGTCGCTCGCCGGCTGCGGTGAGAAGGCCCCGCCGGCGGCAGCCGCCGCGACCGCTCCGGCCGGTCCACCGCCGGCGCCGACCGTCGAGCAGCTGCGCGCCGCGACGGTCGCTGGCGTGTTCGCCGCGCCGGTCGCGCTCGCCGGCGGCGTGTACGAGGGCGAGCCTGCCGAGCCGGGCGCCGCCTCGCGGCCTCGCCTCCAGCTCTGGGAGTCGACCGTGCATTTCGGCGACCTGGACGGCGCCGAAGGCAGCGAGGCCGTGGCGATGCTGAGCTCGAGCGCCGGCGGCAGCGGCGAGTTCGTGCACGTGGCGGCGTTCGGCGTGCGCGACGGTGCGCTTGCCAACCTCGGCACTGCAGCCGTGGGTGATCGCACGAAGCTGCAGAGCCTGTGGCTCGAGCGCGGCAAGGTTCTCATGGACGTGATCGAGGTCGGTCCGGACGACGCCGCTTGCTGCCCGACGCAGGTGGCACGCAAGACCTACGGCTTCGAGGGCGGCGAGTTCAAGCAACTCTCGAGCGAGGTGCGCGGCGTGCTCGCGATCAGCATGCTGGCGGCCAACGAGTGGCAGCTCGTCGAGATGGACGGGCAGCCGCTGCCGGCCGGCGTCGATCCGCCGCTGGTCCATTTCGAGCGCGCGTCGGTGCGCGGCTTCGCCGGCTGCAACCGCTTCAACGCCCCGGTGACGGAGACGAAGCCGGGCGAGATCGCCATCGGCCCGGCGGCCGGAACCAAGATGGCTTGTCCGCACGAGAAGATGGACCTCGAGCAGCGCTTCCTCGCACAGCTCGCGCTCGTCAATCGCTACTCCTACCAGGCCGAGCAGCTCGCACTCAGCTGGCAGGACAAGGAGCGCACCGGCACGCTGCTGTTCCGCAAGTAGTCCATCCGCATCGCGGTCATGAAGCCCCTGGCAGTCATCGCGGGTATCGGCGGCATCAATGCGGCGGGCCGCAGCTCCGCCCACCACGGCTACCGGCGCTCGGTGATCGACGTCCTGGACGCGGACCTTGCGACCGGGACCTTGCAGAGCCTGGCGGGCCTGATGGGCATCGCGGGAGCGATCGACGCGGACAAGCGTCGCTACATACTCGATCACACCCTCGTGCGCGGCCTCGAGCCCGCGTTCCTCGACCCGGGCAACGTCGCCTGGAACTGCAAGGCGCGCCTCGTGCCGGGAGACGGCCCGGTTTCGTTCGTGGTGTTACGGCGGGACCTGCCCGCTCGCCTGCCGGAGGGCTGGAGCGCCGTCGAGGAGGTCGACGGACGCGTTCGCATCGAGGTGTCCGGGGATGCGGAAATCTTCCTGCCCGTGACGCGGGCGCTGGAGGTCAGTGCCGCCGGCCAGCTTCCGACCGGCTTCGATCCGAAGGCGCTGTATGCCGGCCGCGGTCACCCCAGGGCCGTGCAGATCGCGCTCTTCGCCGCGAACGACGCGCTCGGGTCGCTGGGCATCCGCTGGGACACGTTGATGCAGCACGTGCCCCCGGAGCGCGTGAGCGTGTACGCGGGCAGCGCCATGGGCCAGCTCGACCAGGAAGGCAACGGCGGGCTGCTCGCGTCCCGCTACCGTGGACTGCGACCCACCTCGCGGCAGGTGCCCATGGGCCTCGCCGAGATGCCGGCGGATTTCGTCAATGCCTACGTGCTCGGCAGCGTCGGGCAGACCGGCCACAACATGGGCGCCTGCGCGACCTTCCTCTACAACCTGCGGCACGGCATGTTCGACATCGAGTCGGGCCGGTCGCGCATCGCGCTGGTCGGCGGCGCGGAAGCGCCGCTGTGCCCGGACGTGATCGAAGGCCTGGCGACGATGGGAGCGCTGGGCACGGACAAGGCCCTGCTCGAGCTGGACCGGCACCGCAACGCGACCGAGCCCGACCTGCGCCGCGCCTGTCGTCCGTTCGGCGAGAACTGCGGCTTCACCATCGCGGAGGGCGGCCAGTTCGCCGTGCTGCTCGACGATGCGCTCGCCGTCGAGCTCGGCGCGACGATGCTCGGTGCGGTCACCGACGTGCAGGTGCACGCCGACGGCTACAAGAAGTCGATCTCCTCGCCCGGCGTCGGCAACTACATCTCGTTCGCGAGGGCCGTGGCCCGTGCGGTGCGCGACGTGGGCGAGGAGTCGATCCGCCGTCGCAGCTTCGTGCAGGCGCACGGCACCGGCACGCCGCAGAACCGCACCACCGAGTCGCAGATCCTGAGCGGCGTCGCGAAGGCGTTCGGGATCGAGGACTGGCCGGTGGCGGCGATCAAGTGCTTCGTCGGCCACACGATGGCCGCGGCCGGGGGCGACCAGCTCGCATCGACCCTCGGCGTATTCGCGCACGGCATCCTGCCGGGCATCACGACCATCGACGAGGTGGCGACCGACGTGGAGCAGGCACACCTGAGGTTTTCACCGAGACCGCTGCAGCGAGCAGCTGCGGACTGGGATGCGGCGTTCCTGAACGCCAAGGGGTTCGGCGGCAACAACGCGACGGCAACCGTCGTCTCGCCACGGATCGTGTCGCAGTGGCTCGAGCAGCGGCACGGCGGAGCTGCGCTCTCGGCCTGGCGCCAGCGCAACGAAGCGGTCGGCGCGGCGGCCGAGGAGTGGGACCGCGCGATGACCGAGGGAACGGCGAACATCGTCTACCGGTTCGATCACGAGGTCCGGTCCGAGGAACACGTCCGGATCGAGGACGGTAAGCTGCTGATCGAGGGCCTGCCGCCGATTTCCCTGCTGGACTGAAGATGAAGTCCGGACCACGGCTCCTGATGCTGGCTGTCGTCGCGGCCGCGCTCATCGCGCGCAGCGCCTTGGCGCAGACCGAAATCCCGAAGGACTTCTCGCCGGTCACGGCGGCGTTCGACCACGAGCGGCGCGAGGTGATGATCCCGATGCGCGACGGCGTGAAGCTGCGCGCCGTGGTCGTCATCCCGAAAGGCGCGACCGAGGCGCCGATCATCCTCACGCGCACGCCCTACGGGGCGAAGAAGCCCACGACGCAGTCGAGCAGTCCGCACGCCGCGATGGTGCTGCCGCTGGCCGACGAGCCGCTGCTCGAGGCCGGCTACATCCGCGTCTACCAGGACGTGCGCGGCCGGTTCGACAGCGAGGGCGACTACGTGATGACGCTGCCGCTGCGCGGCGAGCTCAATCGCCGCAAGGTCGATCACGCGACCGACACCTGGGACACCATCGAGTGGCTGCTGAAGAACGTCGAGGGGAACAACGGCCGCGTCGGACTCGCCGGCGTCTCGTACGGCGGCTGGCTCACGCTGATGGGCCTCGTCGATCCGCACCCCGCGCTCAAGGCGGCGGTGCCGATGTACCCGATGGTGGACGGCTGGATCGGCGACGACTTCTATCACAACGGCGCGTTCCGCCAGACCATGCTCGAGTGGATCTACGGGATGGGGGCGCACAAGAGCGGCGACCATAAGGTGCCGTACGGCTACCGCGACCTGTACGAGGCCTTCCTGTCGGCCGGATCCGCCGAGGCAATGGCCCGTCGTTACAAGGCCGACCAGCTGCCGACCTGGCGGAAGGTCGTCGACAACCCGGCCTACAACGCGTTCTGGCGTGGCCAGGCGGTCCAGGACATCCTCGCCACGCGGCCGTTGCGGGTGCCGGTGCTGGTCGTGCACGGGCTCTTCGACCAGGAGGACAACTTCGGCGGGATCGCGGCCTACCGGTCGCTCGAGGCGAAGGATGCCGACAACACCCGGGTGCACCTGGTGGTCGGTCCCTGGAGCCACGGGCAGTCACAGCGCGAGGGCTCGGAGCTGGGCGCGCTCAAGTGGAACGCCGACACCAGCCTGTGGTTCCGGGAGAACGTCCTGCTGCCCTTCTGGAACCTGCACCTGAAGGGCGAGGCGCCAGCGAGCCCGATCCCGCCGGTGCTCGCCTTCGACACGGGCCTTCAGGAAATGGCGCGCCTTCCAGAGCTGGCCGGCGGACGGCGCGGTGTCGGCCACGCGATTGCACCTGCAGCCGGACGGCGGCCTGCGCTTTGCGGAGCCGCACGCGGCTGCGCAGTCCTATGCAGAGTATGTGTCCGATCCGGCGAAGCCGGTGCCTTACCGCGTGCGACCGGTGCTGCCGATGTACGACGCCGGTTCGAGCTGGGACCGTTGGCTGGTCGACGACCAGCGGCCGTTCGCCGACCGGACGGACGTGCTGGTGTTCGTCACCGAGCCGTTGACCGAAGCCCTCAGCATCAGCGGTGAAGTGGCGGCCACGCTGTTCGCATCCACCACCGGCACCGATGCGGACTGGGTGGTCAAGCTGATCGACGTGTTCCCGCCGGAGGTGCGCTCGAACCCCGAGCTGGGCGGCTACCAGCTCATGGTCTCGGCCGACATCCTGCGCGGTCGCTATCGGGAAAGCCTGGAGCATCCGAAGCCCAGCGAGCCTGGAGTGGTCGCGCCTTACCGGGTGCGCATGCCCGAGGCCAACCACACCTTCCTGCCGGGGCATCGGATCATGGTCCAGGTGCAGTCGAGCTGGTTCCCGCTGTACGACCGCAACCCGCAGACCTTCGTAGAGAACATCGCCAAGGCCGATCCTGGCGACTACCGCCTTGCCACGCACCGCATCTGGGTTGCGCCCGGGCAGGCGAGTTACGTCGAGTTGCCGGTCATCCTTCGTCCGAATCCCCAGCCCTCAGTCGGTAACCAATCCCGGCCTCGGTGACCAGGAATCGCGGCCGATGCGGGTCGGGCTCGAGCTTGTCGCGCAGCCCCTTGATGCACACGCGCAGCGCGCCGGAGTCCCCGGTCCGGTCAGGGCCCCACGCCTCGCGCAGCAGCTGTCGCGACGTGACGATCATTCCGGCCTGCCTTGCAAGGCACTCGAGGACACGGAATTCCAGCGGGGTCAGGTGGACCGCCCCGGTCGTTGCCGCTTGCGGTGCGGCGGGTCAGGTCGATCCGAATGCCGGCCAGCGTCAATTCAGGCAGCGCCTGCGCGCCTCGGGTCGACCTGCGCAACCCGGCGCGAACCCGGGCCAGCAACTCCGGTGCGCCGAATGGCTTCGTGACGTAGTCGTCCGCACCCGCATCGAGCGCCGCCACCTTCTGGGATTCCATCGTTCGCGCCGACAGGACGACGATCGGTACGGGCGACCACTCCCGCAACCGTCGGATCACGGCCACGCCGTCTTCGTCCGGCAGTCCCAGGTCGATGAGCACCAGATCGGGCTTGTGCGAGCGCGCCTCGATCTCGCCCCGTTGCGCGCTGCCGGCCTCGATGACCCGATACTTCTCCGCTTCCAGCAGGACGCGGAGCACCGCGCGGATGCCGGGCTCGTCTTCGATGACGAGGATCTGGTGCATCGCCTGGGTCACGAGGCCGCCTCGACACCCGGGAGCGTGAACTCGAACCGGGCACCGCCGCGCGTGCCGGATCCTGCCGAGATCTCGCCACCGTGGGCATTCACGATGGCCCGGCAGATGGCCAGCCCCAGGCCGGCGCCGACAACGGCGTTCTCCTCGCGCCCGCGCTGGAACTTTTCGAACAGCAACCTCGGATCGCCCGGCGGCAGTCCCGGACCTTCGTCCTCGACGACAACACGAACCATTGGAGCATCCGCCACCGCGGTAATTCGAATGCGAGTGCCGGCCGGCGTGTACTTCGCCGCATTCTCGAGCAGATTGGCGAGCACCTGTGATCCCAGTACCGGATCCACGTTCACGTCGGGCAGGTCGTCGGGCAGGTCGATCGCCACGGGATGGTTGCGGAGTCGTGGCTCGAGGCGATGCAGCGCGGTTCCCACCAGGTCCTCGACGGAATGCGTGTCGCACCTCAACTCGATACGGCCGGACTCGAGGCGCATCAAGTCCAGGACGTTGGAGATCAGATTGGACATCTCGTGCGCCTGCTCCTCGATCGACTGCGCCAGGGACTCCCGGGTCGATGGATCCATCGACGCACCGTGGCGGATCAGCGTGCTGGCGGCGCCGGTGATGACCGCGAGCGGGGTGCGCAGGTCGTGCGAAATCGACGCCAGCAGCGTGTTGCGCAGGCTCTCGGTCTCGGCCGCGATGCGCGCGGTCGCCGCCTCTTCGCCGAGGGCGGCCCTTTCCCATGCGAGCGCAATCTGTCCGGCGAACGTCTCCAGCAGCCGCCGCTGCTCGGGCAGCAGGATGCGCCGCCGATTGGTCGGCAGCACGCCGAGCACGCCGAGCGTGCGCTGGGATCCCCGCAGCGGCAGATAGACGGCCGGAGCGGCCGGCAACGTGTCCGTTCCCAGCCCGGCGCGCTCGCCATGGTCGAAGACCCACTGCGCCACCGAGAGATCGGCGCCACGCAGGGAGCTCTCGAGCGGGCTGCCCGCCGGATACCGCAAGCGACCCGTTGCGTCGGGCGTCAGCACGACCGCCGCCGAGTCGAAGACCTCGGCAACGTGCGTCACGGCAACGCGCGCCATGTTCTCGACGCCGCGCGTCCCGGCCAGTTCACGGCTCATTGCGTAGAGCAGCGCGGTGCGCCGCTCACGGGCGCCCGCGACGCGATTCTGCTGCCGCACGTTCGCCATCAGGTTGCCGATCGTCAGCGTGACGGCCAGCATGACGGCGAACGTGATCAGGTACTGGGCGTCGCTGACCTGGAACGTGAAGCGAGGCGCCACGAAGCAGAAGTCGAACGCGGCGATACTCGCGAATGGCCGTGAAGGTGCCCGGCCCGCGCCCGAGCCTCAGCCCCGCGATGGTCGCGCCCAGCACGTAGAGCATCGCGACGTTCGTCTCGGAGATGATCGGATCCATCAGGAACGCGATGCCGGTGCAGGCCACCGTGATCGCCGCGGCCCAGCCGTACCGCGACCACGGCACCTCCCGCGGCAGTTCGAGCTTCGACTGCGCACGCACCGCGCGTTCGCCGTCCTGACGCGCAACCACCAGCACGTCGAAATCCTGCGCTCGCTTGATCAGTTCCGTGGCGGTGGACGGCCGAACCAGCGCCCGCCAGCCACGTCGCTTCGGCTCGCCGACCAGGACGCGCGTGATGCCGCGGGTCCGCGCATATTCCATCAGCGCGATTGCCGCCGTCGGCCCATCCAGGGTCACGGTGCCGGCCCCGAGCGACTCGGCCAGGCGCAGGACGTCGATGCGCCGGTCGCGCTCGGCGGTGGAGAGACGCTGCAACGCCGGTGTTTCGACGTATACGGCCGTCCACTCCGCATCCATGGCATCGGCCAGACGCTTGCCGGTGCGCACGAGTTGCTCCGCCTGTGCATCGGGCCCGACCGCCACCAGCAGCCGATCGCGCGCGAGATAGGCCCGCGACTGCAGGCCGCCGGGCAGTCCCTGCGCGCGTGCTGCGGCGTCGACCCGGTCCGCCGTCCGCCGCAGCGCGAGCTCGCGCAGCGCGATCAGGTTGGGCTTGCGGAAGAAGCGCTCGACCGCCGTGCCGACCTGGTCGGACACGTACACCTTGCCCTGCCGCAAGCGCTGCAGCAGGTCCTCCGGGGGCAGGTCGATCAGCTCGATCTCGTCGGCTTCATCCAGCACCCGATCGGGGATCGTCTCGCGCTGGCGTACGCCGGTGATCTGCGCGACGAGGTCGTTGAGGCTCTCGAGATGCTGGATGTTGAGCGTCGTCCAGACGTTGATGCCCGCGTCGCAGAGTTCGCTGATGTCCTGCCAGCGCTTGGCATGCCGCGGCGGCGGATCGCCGTCGATCAGGTTCGAGTGCGCCAGCTCGTCGACCAGCAGGATCTCGGGCCGTCGCCGCAACGCCGCGTCCAGGTCGAATTCCTGGCGCACCATGCTGCGGTAGCGGACCGGCTGCGTCGGCAGGCATTCGAGCGTTTCGAGCAGGCGCTCGGTCTCGTGGCGGCCATGCGGCTCGACGTAGCCGACGACGACGTCGGTGCCCGCCGCCTTGGCGACCAGCGCCGCCTCCAGCATCGCGAATGTCTTGCCGACGCCCGCCGAAGCGCCGAAGAAGACCCGCAGGCGTCCCCGTTGCGCCCGTGCCTCCTCGGCCTGCACCTGCGCCAGGAGCTGGTCGGGATCCGGGCGTTCGTCGGTCATGAGCGGATTATGGTCCGGCGTCGAGCGCCAGGTTCAACTGCAGCACGTTGACGCGGGGCTCGCCGAGCACGCCGAACGTGCGCCCCTGCGTGGCATCGCGCACCAGCTGCCGGACTCTTTCCTCGGGCAGGCCCCGCTCGCGTGCGACGCGGGGCACCTGGTACTCGGCCGCGGCCAGGGATATGTGCGGATCGAGACCGCTGGCGGATGCGGTCACGAGATCGACCGGCACCGGCGCCGCTGTTCCCCGGATCGGCCGCCCGCAACGCCGCGACGCGGCTCTCGATCGCCGTGAGCAACGCAGGGTTCGAGCGGACCCTGGTTCGAGCCCGACGACACGGCACCGTTGTTGGGCATCGGACCGGTCGCCGAAGGGCGGCCCCAGAAATACCGCGGCGACGAGAACGACTGCCCGATCAGGCGCGAGCCGACCAGCTTGCCGTCACTCCGCACCAGGCTGCCGGACGCCTGGTCCGGGAACGCCACCTGCGCGACCAGCGTCACGAACGCCGGGTAGGCGACGCCCGTCACGATCGTCAGGAGCAGGAACACCATCGTTGCCACGCGCAGTTCACGGATCATCGTGCGTACCTCATGCCCAGCCGGTGACCGCCAGCAGCATGTCGATCAGCTTGATGCCGATGAACGGCACCACCAGCCCGCCGAGCCCGTACACGAGCAGGTTCCGCCGCAGCAGGTGTGCGGCCGACGCCGCCCGGGTCTTCACGCCGCGCAAGGCGAGCGGCACGAGCACGACGATGATGAGCGCATTGAAGATCACGGCTGCGAGAATGGCGCTCTCCGGGCTCGCCAGGCGCATCAGGTTGAGTGCGTCGAGCTGCGGGTAGGTGGTCGCGAAGGCTGCCGGAATGATGGCGAAGTACTTGGCGACGTCGTTCGCGATCGAGAACGTCGTGAGCGCACCGCGCGTCACGAGCATCTGCTTGCCGACGTCCACGACTTCGATCAACTTGGTGGGGTTCGAGTCGAGGTCCACCATGTTGCCGGCTTCCTTCGCCGCCTGCGTGCCCGAGTTCATGGCCACCGCCACGTCCGCCTGCGCCAGTGCCGGGGCATCGTTCGTGCCGTCGCCGCACATCGCCACCAGGTGTCCCTCGGCCTGGTAGCGCCGGATCAGCGCCAGCTTGTTCTCCGGCGTTGCTTCGGCGAGGAAGTCGTCGACGCCGGCCTCCGCAGCGATCGCCGCCGCCGTCAGCCGGTTGTCCCCGGTGACCATCACGGTCTTGATGCCCATCTGGCGCAGCTCCGCGAACCGCTCGCGGATGCCGCCCTTGACGATGTCACGCAGCTCGATCACGCCGAGCACGCGCCGGCCGTCGGCCACGACGAGCGGGGTCGCGCCGGCGCGCGCCACCGTCTCCACCTGTTGCGAGACCGCGACCGGCCAGGCGCCGCCCTCCGTCTCGACGAACCTGCGCACCGCGTCGGCGGCGCCCTTGCGCAACCGACGTCCTTCGAGGTCGACACCGCTCATGCGGCTCTGCGCCGAGAACTTGTGGAACTCGTGCGCCGTGCTGGCGAGGTCCCGCCCGCGGAGCTGGAAGAGCTGCTTGGCGAGCACGACGATGGATCGGCCCTCGGGCGTCTCGTCCGCGAGCGACGCCAGCTGCGCGGCGTCCGCGAGGTCCTGCTCCTTCACGCCGGGCGCCGGGTGGAATGCGGACGCCTGGCGGTCGCCGAGCGTGATGGTGCCCGTCTTGTCGAGCAGCAGCACGTCGACGTCGCCGGCGGCTTCCACCGCACGGCCGGACGTCGCGATCACGTTCGATCGCACCATGCGATCCATGCCGGCGATGCCGATGGCCGAGAGCAGGCCGCCGATCGTGGTGGGGATCAGGCAGACGAGCAATGCGACCAGCACGACCGCGGTGACCGCCGTGCCCACCCCTGCCGTCGCAACCGCATGCCTGGAGAACGGCGCAAGCGTGACCGTGGCCAGCAGGAACACCAGCGTCAGGAACGACAGCAGGATGGACAGCGCGATCTCATTCGGCGTCTTGCCGCGCCTGGCGCCCTCGACCATGGCGATCATGCGGTCGAGGAAGGCCTCGCCCGGATTGCTGGTGACGCGCACCACCAGCCAGTCCGACAGCACGCGCGTGCCGCCGGTGACCGAGCAGAAATCGCCACCGGACTCGCGCAGCACCGGAGCGGATTCACCGGTGATCGCGCTCTCGTCCACCGAGGCCACGCCGTCGATCACCTCGCCGTCCGCCGGAATGATGTCACGCGCTTCGACCAGCACGATGTCGTCGCGTCGCAGCGAGGACGCCTGGACGAGGCTGTGGCCGTCCTCCGGGCGCCGGCTCTTGAGCTTCCTGGCCTGCACCTCCCGGCGGGTGGAGCGCAGCGCCGCGGCCTGGGCCTTGCCCCGTCCTTCCGCGAGTGCCTCGGCGAAGTTCGCAAACAGCACCGTCAGCCACAACCACGCCGAGACCATCAGCACGAACCCGGGGCGGCCTGCATCCGGCGCCAACCCGAGCGCCGCGGCGACGCCCAGGACCGTCGTGAAGAGACTGCCGACCAAGACGACGAACATCACCGGGTTGCGGACCTGCACGCGCGGGTCGAGCTTGGCGAAGGAGTCGCGGATTCCCTGCAGCAGGATCGGCCGGCTGAGCGCAGGGGTGCCGGCATGCGTGGTCGTCATGTCACTGGGCCCCGTACAACTGCAGGTGTTCCACGATCGGCCCGAGGGCGAGCGCGGGCAGGAACGTCAACGCGCCGACCAGCAGCACGGTCGTCACCAGCAACGTCACGAACAACGGCGTGTGCGTGGGCAACGTGCCCGCGGTGATTGCGGTGGCACGCTTCCCGGCCAGGCTGCCGGCAATCGCCAGCACCGGGATCATCAGCCAGTAGCGCGACACCCACATCGCGATGCCGAGTGCGAAGTTGTAGAACGGCGTGTTGGCGGAGAGTCCCGCGAATGCGCTGCCGTTGTTGTTGCCGGCGGACGAGAATGCATACAGGATCTCAGAGAACCCGTGCGCGCCGGGGTTGGCGACACTTGCGGTGGCCGCCGGCACCATGACTGCCACGGCGGTGCCGAGCAGCACCGCCACGCAGGGCACGAGCAGCACGATCGCCGCCATCTTGACCTCGTAGGCCTCGATCTTCTTGCCGAGGTATTCGGGCGTGCGCCCGACCATCAGCCCGGCAATGAACACCGCGATCACGGCGAACATCAGCATGCCGTAGAGTCCGCTGCCGACGCCGCCGAACACGACTTCGCCGAGTTGCATGAGCCACATCGGCACCAGGCCGCCCAGCGGCGTGAACGAATCGTGCATGGAGTTCACGGAGCCGTTCGACGCCGCGGTCGTGGCCGTCGCCCAGAGCGCGGAGTTGGCGATGCCGAATCGCATCTCCTTGCCTTCCATGTTGCCGCCCGGCTGCGTGGCGGAGGCCGTCTGGTCCACGCCGAAGGCCGCGAAGCGCGGGTTGCCTGCCTGCTCGGCGGAGAACGCACCGACCATCAACGGCACGAAGATCACCAGCATGGCGGCCAGCAACGCCCAGCCCTGGCGCTTGTCGTTGACCATGCTGCCGAACGTGTAGCAGAGCGCCGCCGGGATCAGCAGGATCGCCAGCACCTCGAGGAAATTCGTCAACGGCGTCGGGTTCTCGAACGGGTGTGCCGAGTTGGTGTTGAAGAACCCGCCGCCGTTGGTGCCGAGCTGCTTGATCGCAACCTGGCTGGCCGCCGGACCGAGCGGCAGCGTCTGCTCGGTGACGGTGTCGTCCCTCATGACCACGGGCTCGACGAGGCTCGCCGTCTGGTAAGGGGCGAAGCTCTGCACGACGCCCTGCGCCGCGAGAACGACCGCCAGCAGCACCGACAAGGGCAGCAGCACGTAGAGCGTGCTGCGGGTCAGATCGACCCAGAAATTGCCGATCTCCCGGGTCTGATGGCGCACGAAGCCGCGGATCAACGCGATCAGCACCGCCATTCCGGAGGCCGCCGACAGGAAATTCTGCACGGCGAGCCCGAGCATCTGCGTCAGGTAGCTCATCGTCGCTTCGCCGGCATAGCCCTGCCAGTTCGTGTTGGTGGCGAAGCTGACCGCCGTGTTGAACGACGAATCGGGCGAGACGGCGCCGAACCCCTGCGGATTGAGCGGCAACACGGCCTGCAGGCGCTGCAACGCGTACACCGCGATCAGGCCGAGCAGGTTCGCCAGCAGGACGCCGAGGGCGTAGCCCTTCCAGTCCGATTCCCGCGCGGGGTCGACGCCAGCGGCGCGGTAGATCAGCCGCTCGACGGGCGCGAGGAGCGGCGACAGGAACGTGCGTTCGCCCTGGAAGACGGCCGCCATGTAGGCGCCGAGCGGCTTCACGAGCAGCAGCAGCACGGACAGGAACAGTCCCATCTGCAGCAGTCCCTGGCCGGTCATTGGAATTTCTCCGGATACAGCAGCGCGACCACGAGATAGACGAGGAGTCCGACGGCCAGCAGCAGGCCGATCACGTCCACCGGGGTCATGACGGCCCCCTCAGCCGCACACACAGCCGGAACAGACCCCAGGTCGCGCCGCACAGGGCCGCGGTCACCAACAGAACGACAATTTCCATGCGCCAGCCTCCCGAGACGCCTGGAAGCGTAATCGGGCGCTTGTTAGCTCGGCGTTAGAAAAACCCGGAGCCGTTCAGGCGCGACGGGTCTTCGGGCGCGCTGCGCCGATGCGTCTGGCCGACGCCCGCTGCAGCGCCACGAGCGCCTCCGCCGTGTACCGCGCCATGCTCTCGACCTCCGGGAGCGCTGAGCCGTTCGCCGTGAAGCCGAACACGACCCGGCCGGCGTAGGACATGAACGTGACGTTGAGCCCGACGCCCGCGATCAGCGTCGAGACGGGAAACAGCGCCTCGAGCCGCGCCCCATTCAGGTACAGCGGCCGGTCGGGCCCGCGGACGTTCGAGATCAGCATGTTCGCGGGCAGCAGGCCCAGCGCCTCGGGCCGCGCGATGGTCAGCGTCTCGGACAACGCGAAGGCCATGACCGCGTAGGCATAGGCCGCGTCCCGGCCGAGCGTGCCGATCTGTGCCTTGGCGGCGCGGGTGTTCGCCATGATGGTCCGCATGCGCCGGTCGATCGGCGCCGACGCCGGGCCGAGCCCCGGCCAGATCGCCGAGACGTTGGTCGTCGCCTGCTTCACCTTCGGGTCGTGCAGGGAGACGGGGCAGATGCTCACCAGCGGATGCTCGGGGGCGCGACCCATCGCCCGCAGGTAGCGGTTCACGCCCGCGTCGACCACGCACAGCGCGACGTCGTTGAGCGTGGCGTCCCAGGCCCGCGCCACGGCCTTCATGTCCGCGAGCGGCAGCGCCACGTGCGAGATCGAGCGCGCGTTGAAGATCGGGTCGTTCATCGGCGTGCGGGGCGCGGTGAAGGCGCGCGCGTGCGCGGGCGAGTAGCCCAGCAGCCCGCCCAGGGTTTCCTCCGCGATGCGGATCGAACTGCGGCCGATCGAGAGCGTGCGCCGCGCGAGTCGCCTGGGCCTCGAGCTCCAGGGTCTCGCGCAGGCCGTGGGGCGTCGGTCGCGGCCGTATCGCGGTTGCGAGCGCCACGGTCGCGCGGATGTGGCGGTCGCGTGGCGAGTCGGCGAGCGAGCGGCGCAGGATCGCCATGCCGGACTCGCCGTCCACCAGCGCGTGGTGGACCTTGTGGTAGATCGCGAAGCGGTTCCCGGCCAGCCCCTCGATGACGTACACCTTCCAGCCGGGGCGATGCCGCTCGAGGATCGGCGCGTGCAGGTCGGCGATCAGCTCGTGCAGCTGCTGGTCGGAACCGGGCGAGGGCAGGGCGAGGTGCAGCACGTGGTGCGAGGGGTCGATGCGCTCGACCTCCTGCCACAGCGGCATGCCGGACTTCCTGAACACGGGGATGCGGTTGAACGGCGGCAGGGGCTTCGCGGCGCGATAGGCCGCCACGATCTCGCGAACGACCTCGCGGCCGCCGCGCGGACGCTTGAAGATGAGCACCGAGCCCACGTGCCGCGGGTTGTCCACGGTCTCCGTGAGGAAGAACATCAGGTCGAGCATCGGGATCGGCGTGGACATGGTCATCTCCCCCAAGTCCCCGCCGTCCCGGTTCAGGCGGCGAGGAGGTCCTCGGCGGTCAGCTCGGAGGCGTTTCGCCCGCCGGCGTACTTCGTGAGCCCGACCTTATCGTAATGCGCGCGGATGCGGGGCGAGAAGATTCCGATGTACTCGAGGTTCGGCACCAGCCGCTTGAACATGGTCTGGCGGAACGTGGTCATGAACGGCGAGTCCGACATGATCCGGTCCCAGTCGGCGCGCTTCATGTGCGCGCCGAACCACTCGTCGTAGATCTCGTGGGCGAGGAAGCGGTTGCGCATCAGGCAGGCGACCTCGAAGGTCCAGTCCTCGCGCTCGCGCAGCTCGGCGTCCGACAGCTCCGCGAAGTGGCGCTTCAGCGCCAGCACGCCGTAGTGCACGTGTCGGGCCTCGTCCTGGATGACGTAACGCAGCAGCTCCTTCAGCAGCGGCTCGCGGGTGGACTGGTACATCATGCTGAAGGCGCCGAGCGCGAGCCCCTCGATCATGATCTGCATGCCGAGGAACTTCATGTCCCAGCGCGAGTCGCGCATCAGCGCGTCCATGATCGTGAACAGGTTGTCGTTCACCTGGTAGAGCTTGCCGAGCTTGCTCTCGAGGTAGCGCAGGAACACCTCGAGGTGACGCGCCTCGTCCATCACCTGCGTGGCGCCGTAGAACTTGCCGTCCACCCAGCGCACGCTCTCGGTGACCTGCGCCGAGGCGAACAGCGCACCCTGCTCGCCGTGCATGAACTGGCTGAGCAGCCACGACGAGAAGTCGTGCACGAAGCGCATCTGCTCGTCCGGGTTCAGGCGGATGCCGTGCGAGGCCAGGCCCGCCATCGGCACGAGTTCGATCGGGAACACCGGCTTCTCGGGGTTGCGCGGGTCCACGTCGGTGGACCAGTCGAGCTGCGTGTCGCCATCCCACTGGTTCTGCACCGCACGGCGGTACAGGTCGTACATCTCGGGGTAGTCGCCGCCGTAGCGAAAATCGAACCACGCGTCGTGACTGGCGCGCATGCCCACGGGTTCGCCCGACTTGCCCTCCTTGAGCACCAGGCCGCGCATCACGGAGGGCGCGAGGTCCACCAGCACCTTCTTGTTCTCGACGCGGCTCGCCAGCTTCATGGCGTCGAAGACGTCCTGGATGCGGCGGCGGGCCGGGCTCGGCATGGACTCGAGTGCGCGATCTGGAAGCATGTTCAGAATCCCTCGATGACCAGGTTGGTGTCGGCGTATGCGCAGCAGGCGAGCACGTAGCCCGCCTCGCGCTCGGTTTCGCTCAGGCAGTTGGGCTCGCTCATCACGACGCTGCCCTCGAGCTTGCGGACCTTGCAGGCACCGCAGCCGCCCATGGTGCAGCTCGAGGGCAGGTCGATCCCGGCCTCGAGGCCGGCCTGCAGGAGTGTCTGGCCGGCGCGGGCGGTGACGCGCCGGCCGCTCGTCGCGAAGTGCAGTTCCGCGGCGTGGTCCGGGATGCGCGTGGTGAGCTCGCCGAGGCGTACGCGAAGCGCTCGGTGCGGATGCGCTCGCGCGGCACGCCGGCCGCGGCCAGCGACTCGCACACGCCCTGCATCATCGGCTCGGGGCCGCAGACGAACCAGGCGTCGGCCGGCTCGTCGTCGATCGCGCGCAGCACCTGCGGTCCATCGAGCACGCCACGCAGGCCCGTCCAGGCGTCCGGGGCGTCGTCCAGCGCGTGGCGTACGGCGAGCCGCGGGCCGAACTGCGCCGCGAGCGCATCGAGACGCGCGCGAAATATGATCTCGTCTTCCCGGCGGTTGCCGGTCAGCAGCGTGACTCGGCTCGCGGGCTCGGCACGCAGCACGGTCTCGGCGAGGCTCGCGAGCGGCGTGATGCCGACGCCACCCGCGACCATCACCACGTGGCGGGAGAGCGTCGCGTCGGTCGCCAGCGTGAAGTCGCCGGTCGGCTCGAGGACGGTGAGCGTGTCGCCCGCCCGGATGCGCTCGTGCAGGAGTCGTGAGACCACGCCCTCCGGGACGCGCTTGACCGTGATGGCCGGCAGTCCGCCGGCCAGCGGCGAGCTCGAGAACGAGTAGCAGCGTCGGTGCGTCGCGCCGTCCGCGTCCACCACCAGCGTGAGATGCTGGCCCGCCCGGTAGTCCAGGCTCGGCGCGCCGCCGTCCGGCGCGGCGAGCACGAACGTGCGCGTCGAGGGCGTCTCCTGGACCACCTCGGCGACGCGCAGCGTGCGCCGCGCCTGCTGCGGCCGGCCGCGGCCCCAGCGGGCGCTGGCCTCGCGAAGCTCGAAGGGGGGCGGGGGCTCGGCGAACCAGCCCCGGACGAACGCGGCAACACCCGGCATGACGATGGACTCGAAGTTCTAGTGTGTATAAACACTATACACTTTTGTCCGGCGGCGCAAGCCGGGCGCCGGCGCCGGCCTACTCGTGCCGCAGCGCGTCGATCGGGTTGAGCCGGGCGGCCCGGCGCGCCGGGAAGTAGCCGAAGATCACGCCGATCGCCGCGGCGAAGGCGAACGACAGCAGGTTGATGCCCGGGTCGAACAGGTAGGGCACCTTCATCAGCCCCGCGAGCACGATCGACGCCCCGGTGGCGAGCGCGATGCCGACGAGCCCGCCGAGGCAGGCGAGCACGACCGCCTCGACCAGGAACTGCAGCAGCACCTCGCGCTCGAGCGCGCCGATGGCGAGGCGCGTGCCGATCTCGCGCGTGCGCTCGGTGACCGACACCAGCATGATGTTCATGATGCCGATGCCGCCGACCAGCAGGCTGACCGCGGCCACGGCGCCGAGCAGCATGGTCAGGATCTTCGTGGTGCTGGTGAGCGTCTCGGCGATCTGCCGGCGTGTCGATCACGTGGAAGTCGTCGTCCTCGTCGTCGCCGATGTTGCGGCGCTCGCGCATCAGGAGCGTCGACCTGCTCCTTGACCGAGTCCATGCGAGGCGCCGTCGCGCACGCGACACGATGAGCCGGCTGACGTCCTGGCTGCCGGTGAGGCGTCGCTGCACCGTGCGCAGCGGCATGATCACCGTGTCGTCCTGGTCCGAGCCCATCGCCGACTGGCCCTTGGGCTCGAGCAGGCCGATCGACCTCGCACGCGAACTGCTTGACGCGGATCTCGCTCGCCGACCGGGTTCTGGCGTGCCGAACAGCTTGCTCGCGCACGGTCTCGCCGATCACGCACACGGCCGTGCCGGCGCGCTCCTCGGTCTCGGTGAAGGTGCGGCCCGCGGCGAGCGTCCAGTTGCCGGCCACGAAGTAGGACTCGCTGGTGCCCGGTCACGACGGTGGACCAGTTCTTGGCCTGGTAGACCGCCGTCACCGCCTGTGCTGACGATCGGCGCCACGCGCTCGGCCGCCGTGATCTGGTTGCGCGATCGCCTCGGCGTCCGCGCTCTTGAAGCAGCGGCTGCGCCGTCGCGAGCCGGGCCCGAAGCGCTGGCCCGGGATCGACGATCAGCAGGTTGCTGCCCATGCTCGGAGATCTGGTCCGTCACCGACTGCGTGGCGCCGTTGCCGAGCGTCACCATGGTGATCACCGCGGCCACGCCGATGACGATGCCGAGCACCGTGAGGAACGAGCGCAGCAGGTTGCGGCGGATGCGCGCGCAGTGCGAGCAGCACGGTGTTCCAGCAGCATCAGTGCGGCCTCCTCGTTGCGGTGGTCGCGCTCGACGCGCCCGTCGACGAAGTGGACGATGCGCCGCGCGTGCGCCGCCATGTCCGGCTCGTGGGTGACCATGAGCACGGTGATGCCGTGGTCGCGGTTGAGCGCGCGTGAGCAGGTCCATGATCTCGCGGCTGCGTCTGCGAGTCGAGGTTGCCGGTCGGCTCGTCGGCGAGCAGCACGGCGGGTCGGGTGACGATCGCGCGCGCGATGGCGACGCGCTGCTGCTGGCCGCCCGACAGCTCGGCGGGCGTGTGGTGCTCCCAGCCGGTCGAGCCCGACCTGCGCCAGCGCCGCGCGCGCCGACGCGTGCCGCGCGCGCGGCCGGCCTCGCCGCGGTAGAGCAGCGGCAGCTCGACGTTCTCGAGCGCCGTGGTGCGCGCCAGCAGGTTGAAGCCCTGGAACACGAAGCCGAGGTAGTGGCGGCGCAGCAGCGCGCGCTGGTTGCGCGTCAGCTCGCTCGACGTGCGACGCCCTTGAACTCGTAGCGGCCGGCGGTCGGCGTGTCGAGGCAGCCGAGGATGTTCATCGCCGTCGACTTGCCCGAGCCGCTCGGGCCCATGATGGCGACGAACTCGCCGGCGTCGATCGTCGAGGTCGACGCCCCGCAGCGCCTGGAACGCCGCCTGGCCCTCGCCGTAGGTCTTCGTGACGCCGCGTCAGCCGGATGAGCGGCCCGTCGCTCATTTCGGGCTGCTCACGCGACTTCCGTGATCAGCTCCATGCCGGCCTCCAGCGTCGCCGCCGACGATCTCGGTGACGCTTGCCGTTCGTGGCGCCGGTCTCGACGTCGACGGCCGCGGGCTCGCCGTCGCGCAGCACCCACACGCGCGGCGTCGCCGGTGCTTCGACCGGCGCCTGCGCCCGAGGCGTCGTGGCCGGCGGCCGGGGCATCAGCGAGCCGACGACGCTGCGGCTGGGCGCCTGCCGTGCTGCGGCGGCCGGTGCCGGCGTGAAGCGCAGCGCCGCGTTCGGCACCAGCAGCGCCTGCTCGCGCGTCAGCGTGGTGATCTCCGCGGTGCCGGTCATGCCGGGGCGCAGGCTCAGGTCGTCGTTGTCGACCTCGAGCACCGTGGGATAGGAGATCACGCCGTCGCTTCTCCTGCGAGCCGAAGCCGACGCGCGTGATCACCGCCGTGTACTTGCGGCCCGGCTACGCGTCCACCGTGAAGGTCGCCGGCTGGCCGTCCTGCACCTGGCCGACGTCGGCCTCGTCCACGTCCACCTGCAGTTCCATCTTCGCCAGGTCCTCGGCGAGCGTGAACAGCACCGGCGCCTGGAACGACGCCGCCACCGTCTGGCCCGGGCTCGACCTGGCGCGTGAGCACGATGCCGTCGATGGGCGAGCGGATGCTGGCCTTGTGCAGGTTGGTCTCGTCGGAGCGCAGGTTCGCGCGCGCCTGCGCGACCGCCGCCCGCGCGCTGGCCTCGTCGGCCTCGGCCCGCTTCAGCGTTGGCCTCGGCGCCGTCCATCTCGCTGCTGCGACGGCACCTTGCCGCCCGACAGCTCGCGCGACCTCGCGGAAGCGCGTCGAGCGTTGGCGCGCGCCTCGGCGACCGTGGCCTGCGGCCTGCGCGACCTGCGCCTCGGCCGAGGCCAGGCGTCGCCCGCGACCTCGCGATCGCGTCCTCGAGCTTCGACACGTCGAGCCGGGCCAGCACCTGGCCGCGTCTTCACGCGGTCGTTGTCGTCGACGAGCACCGCCTCGACGATCCCGGACAGCTCGCTGCCGACCTCGACCTGGTTGGTCGGCTGCAGGTTGCCGGTGGCGGACACGGTGACCACCAGCGTGCCGATCGTCGCGGGTTCCGTCCGGTAGCTCGGGGCCGCGCGCATCCTTGCTGGAACGCAGCAGCAGGATCCCCGCGACGGCGATCACGAGGAGGGCGCCGGCGAGCCACAGTCCGCGGCGCCACGAGGCCCCGCTGGAACCCGCGGCGAGGAGCTTCTGCAGTGCGCCGTTGTCGGCGCCGTGCCCGGGGAGGGGAGCGTTCATGGACTGTCCTTGCCGGCCGAAGTGGAGGCGGAGGCGGGTGACCAGCCGCCGCCCAGCGATTTGTACAGGCGGACGACCGCGAGCACGCCGTCGGCGCGCGTCCGCGCGAGGCTCTCCTCGACGGCGAGCACGGTGCGGTCGGTCTCGAGCACGGACTGGAAGTCGATCAGCCCGGCGCTGTAGCGCGCCTGCGCGAGCCGCGAGGCCGTGCGGGCCGACTCGACCGCGGCGGTGAGCGCCGCATCGCGCTCGCGGTTGCGCGCGAACGCCACGAGCGCGTTCTCCACGTCCTCCAGCGCGCCGAGCAGCGTCTGCGTGTAGCTCACCTCGGCCTGCTCGCGCACCGCGTCCTGGATCGCGACCTGGCTGCGCAGCGCGGCCGCCCTCGAAGATCGGCGCCGTGATGCCGCCGAGCAGCGACGAGGTACCGGCGCCGCTCGAGTCGAGCGCGCCGATCGTGAGCGCCTCGACGCCGACCGAGCCCGACAGGCTGAACGACGGGTAGCGCGCCGCCTCGGCCACGCCCGACGCGCGCGGTTTCCGCCGCGAGCCGACGCTCCGCGGCGCGAACGTCCGGGCGCTGGCGCAGCGTGTCGGCAGGGATGCCGACCGCGAGCCCGTCCGGAATACGGGGCAGGGTCTCAGTCGGCGCAAGCCGCGCGTGCAGCGAACCCGGTGTCAGTCCCAGAAGCACGTCCAGCCGGTGCTCCGCCTCGGCGAGGCTGGTCTCGAGGCTCGGGATCAGCGCCCGCGTCCGCTCGCGGTTGGTGCGCGCCTGCTCGACTTCCTGGGCGCGTCGCGAGTCCCGCCTGCTCGCGCCACTCGGTGATCTGCAGCGTTTCCGACTGGCTGTCGAGGTTGTCGCGTGCGATGCGGATCAGGGCCTGCTGGGCGCGGACCTCGACGTAGTTCGCCGCCACCTCGGCGGCCAGCGTGACCTGCGTGTCCTCGAGGCTTGCGGCCGCGGACTCGACGTCGGCATCGGCCGCCTCCACGCTGCGTCGCGTGCCGCCGAACACGTCCAGCTCCCAGCGGGCATCGAAGCCCGCCGCATACAACTCGCGCGTGGTGCCGCTGCCGGTCTCCTCGCTCGACCGGTTCCGGCTCGCCGCGGCGGAAGCGCCTACACCCGGGTAGAAGTCGGCGGCGGCGACGCCCCGTCGTGCGCGCGCCTCTCGCAGGCGAGCCTCGGCGCTCTTGAGGTCCGGGGCGGAGCGCACCGCCTCGGCGACGAGTTCCGACAGCAGCGGGTCGTCGAGGCGCAGCCACCACTCGCTCGAGGTCGCCGGCGGCGGTCACCTCGATCGCGGGCGCCGACACGGAGTCGAGCCTCGTCCATGCGGCCGGCACGGCCGTCGCGGGCGACTCGTAATCGGGACCGACGGTGATGCATCCGGCGAGACTCGCGCTCGCGAGGACGATCCACGGGCGGGCTCGGCCTGCGCTCATGCCTGCGACTCCGCGAATTGGGTTTACCTGCACGACGCCATTGCAGCAGGTCGACCATCGTCCTGTCGTCAAGTTTCGCAAAGATCCGTTGAGCGGGGCGACAGCCCGTCGTCCCGGTGATCGCTGGCGCGTGCTGCGCTGACCTGCAGCAGCGATCTCTTCGAGCCCGAAGGGTTCAGTCCGGCGCCGTGTCGCCGTTGCCGCCGACCTCCGCGAGGAATCGCCGCATGCGCTTGCGGTGCATGGCGCCGAGCAGGCGTCCGATCACGGGGCCGATCTGCTCGACCGTGCGCGAGAGGTCCTCGGCCGGCGCCCCGGCGCGTGCGCGCAGCGCCATGCGCGCCTCGCGGGCGATCAGGCGCTCCATCGCCTCGTCGTACAGCCGAAGCTCCGCCGGGTTCACGCCCTGGTCGGGACCGAGACCCGCCTCCTTGAACTGCGCCCAGCACTCGAGGATGACCGCGTCGTCCTCGGAAACGCGCGCGCCCGACCCGGAGCCGTGCACCGCGACCAGGTCGGCGTCCACGAGTTCACGCAGCTCGCGTCGCGACACGCGCGCGGGCACGAGGTCCGCGACCGCGACGGTCGGCCGCTGCTGGGCGCCGGCCCAGCCGGCGAGGCTGGCCCGCACCTGCCGCACGAGGTCCTCCTGGTCCGGCGTGAAGCCTTCCTCGTCCGTGTCCTCGAGCACCGCGCGGATCGCCTTCAGCGGCAGGAACTGCCGTTCCTGCAGCTCGCGGATGCGGCGCAGGCGCTCGACGTGCTCCTGCGTGTACAGCGCGGTGTTGCGGCCGGTCTTGACCGGCTCCGGCAGCAGGCCCTGCAGCTTGTAGAAGTGGATGGTCTCGCGCGGCAGGCCGCTCTCGCGGACGAGGTCGCGCATGCGCAGCCGCGGCTCGATCGCCGCGGCAGGTTCAGGCGCGGCGGCACGATCGGCGGCATCGGCCGGCGTGCGGCGGCTCGTGCCACGAACGGGTCGTCGGCGGGTCGCGGTCGGCTTCATGTGGAGTGACACTATACACTTTGCCGGCCGCGATCCTGGTGCCGATCAGCTCGACTGCTCCTTGCCGCGCGACATCACGGCCTCGCGGGTGGCGGCGAACTTCGAGCGGTCCATGCGGAGGGTTGCCGCCTTGCTGAGCCGTCCCTCGAGCGCGAGGCCGGCCTCGAGCGTCGTCTCGAGCCCGCCGTTGATGGCGCGGCGGACGTCGGCCAGGGTCGCGCGGTCGCAGCTCGCGATCTCCGCAGCGAGCTTCTGGCACCAGGGCAGCAGCTCGTCGGGCGGCAGCACCTCGAGCACGAGGCCCCAGGCCTTGGCGGTCGCCGCGTCCACGAAGTTGCCCGTGTAGCTCATGTAGCGGGCGCGTACCGGCCCGATGAGCCGCGGCAGGATCTGCGACATCCCCCAGCCTGGCACGATGCCGACGCGCGCGTGCGTGTCCGCGAAGCGCGCATGGGTCGAGGCGACGAGGATGTCGCAGTTGATCGCGAGCTCCATGCCCCCCGTGATGGCAAAGCCGTTGACCGCGGCGATCGTCGGCTTGCCGAGTGCCCGGAAGGCGCGGCTCACCGGACCGTCGGGCCCGAGTTCCTCGTCGGTGAGCGGGGCGGTCTCCAGTTCCTTCAGGTCCACGCCGGCGGTGAAGGCCTTCTCGCCGGCCCCGGTGATGATCACGACCGCCACGGATTCGTCCTTGCCGAGCGCCTCGAGCGCCGCGCCGAAGCGGCCGCGGAGCTCGGCCGACAGTGCGTTCATCTGGCGGGGCCGGTTGAGTGTCAGGGTCGCGACGCCGTCGCGGATGTCGGTCAGCAGGATGTCGTCCATAGCGTCTCCTCGAAGTCATTCGGTGCGCCGATGGCGCGGCGCGGTTCGCCGTCGTCGCCGGCGAGCTTCGCAGCATACGAGTCCGGCCGTACACTTGTCGCCGGCGCCGGTGTGGCGCGAGGAGACCTTGCATGCGTTACGGGAATTCCTTGTCGATGGCCCTGGTCGCGTTCGCGCTGGCCGGCCCGGTGGGTGTCGCGCTGGCGCAGGACGCCACGTCGGGTGACAAGTGGCAGTCGGTCGCGAAGACCGACAACCAGGAGGCGTTCGTGAACACGACCTCCATCACGACCGTCGACGGCCAGCTCGAGGCCCGGGTCAAGCAGAACTACGCGCAGGCGCAGCCGGCTGCAAAGAAGGACAAGAGCTACCTCTCGACGCGCAGCCTCTACCGCTTCGACTGCGCCCAGCGAAGAATCGGCATGAAGGAACTGCGGGCCTACTCCGGCGCCGACCTGCAGGGCGAGGTCGTGCAGAAGGCGACGTCCAAGGACAAGAACATGCAGTGGCTCCCGGCGGAGGAGCGCACGGTGTTCGGCGAGCTGCTCGACTACGTCTGCAAGGCCGCTCCGGCCGGCTGAATCAGCGCACGTCCAGTGCGGCGCGCAGCTGCTCGCGCGTCAGGCGCACGACGACCGGCGCCAGCGCGAGCAGTGCGACGAGGTTCGGCACGGCCATGAGGGCGTTCAGCGTGTCGGCGATGGTCCAGGCCAGGTCGAGGTGCGTGATCGCGCCGAGGAACACCGCGATCGTCCAAAGCACCCGGAACGGGAGGATCGAGCGCGGTCCGAGCAGGTAGTTCCAGCAGCGCTCGCCGTAGAAGCTCCAGCCGAAGATGGTGGTGAGCGCGAAGATCGCGAGCGCGATCGCGACGATCTCGTCGCCGATGCCCGGCATCGCGCTCTGGAACGCGAGCTGCGTGAGCACGGCGCCCGTTTCTCCGCTCGTCCACACGCCGGACACGACGATCGCGATGCCCGTCATGGAGCAGACGACGATGGTGTCGAAAAACGTGCCCATCATGCCGATCAGGCCGCTGCGCACCGGGTTCGAGGTGACGCCGGCCGACTGCGCGATGCCCGCCGTGCCGAGCCCCGCCTCGTTCGAGAAGATCCCGCGCGCGACACCGTAGCGGATGGCGGCCATCACGGCGGCGCCGGCAAAGCCGCCGGTGGCGGCGGTCGGCGTGAAGGCGTGCGTCACGATCGTGGCGACCGCGGCCGGGACTTCCGACGCGTGCGCGATGACCACGATCAGTGCCGCCACGATGTAGCCCACGGCCATGAACGGCACCAGCCAGTTCGCGACGGCCGAGATGCGCTGGATGCCGCCCAGGATGACCGCGGCCGTCAGCACGAACAGCACGATTCCGGTCGCGGTCGGGCTCCAGCCGAACGAGGACTGCATCGCGGCCGCGATGCTGTTCGACTGCACCATGTTGCCGATGCCGAAGCCGGCCAGGCCGCCGAACAGCGCGAACGCGGTGCCGAGCCAGGCCCAGCGTGCGCCCAGCCCCTTGCGGATCGCGTACATCGGGCCACCGACCCAGCGGCCGTCCGCATCCTTCTCGCGGAAATGCACGGCGAGCACGACTTCGGCGTACTTGGTGGCCATGCCGACCAGCGCCGTCATCCACATCCAGAACACCGCGCCGGGGCCGCCGAGCGCGATCGCGGTGGCGACGCCCGCGATGTTTCCGACGCCGATCGTCGCCGCGAGGCAGGTCATCAGTGCGGCGAACGGGCTCACCTCGCCGTGGCCGTCGACGTCGCCGACGCGCCCGCGCCAGACGAGCCTGAGTCCGCTGCCGATGCGGCGCAGGGGCATGCCGCCGAGCCGCACCTGCAGGTAGAAGCCGGTGCCCAGGATCAGCACCAGCATGGCCGGACCCCAGACGATGCCGTTCAGCGTGTTCATCCAGGCCTGGAAGGATTGCATCGGTTGTTCCTGGGGTCAGTTGGGCGGGTGGGCCGGCATGGATGCCGCGGTCGCGGATGGGGCCGCGACGCTTTTTACTCGATCGCCTTGCCGCCCGCCAGCGTGTCGGCCTGCGAACAGCCCGTCGTCTATCGCGAACCGATGCGCAGCATGACCTTGCCCGTCCGGCCCGGCTCGAGCGACGCCGCCACCGCAGTCGCCGCCTGGTCGAGCGGGTAGGTCTCGCCCACGTCCGTCTGGAAGACGCCCGCGGCGGTCAATCGCTTGACCGCGCGCAGCACGCCCAGCAGCTTGAGCGGCGACTGCCGCGCCATCCAGTTCCCCAGGTAGAAGCCAGTCACCTGCGCCACCGGCATCATCAGGTCGCGCGACGGGATCTCGATCGGGCGGTCGGCGAGGGTGCCGTAGATCACCAACTGGCCGTTGAGTCCGAGGCAACGCACGACCTCGCCCGCGAGCCTGCCGCCCACGCAATCGAGGGCCGAGCCGACACCCCGGCCTGCGGTCAGGCGCGCCACCTCGGCCACGACGTCATGGCGATCGGTCTCGATCACCGCATCGGCGCCGAGTGCCGCGAGTTCCGCGGTGTTCGCGCCGGAGCGCACGACGCAGATCGTCCGAAAGCCGTCCAGTTTGCCGATGCGCACCACGCTCTTGCCGAGCGCGGATCCCGCCGCCGTCACCAGGACCCAGCCGTCGCGAGGCACCTGCAGCACTTCACGGACCATTACGTGGGCCGAGATCGGATTGGTCAGGTACATGGCCGCCTGCTCGTCGGCAAGGCTCGTCGGGCACGACCACCGCGCGCTTCGCGTCGACGACCGTGAATTCCTGCCAGGTCCCGTTCGGCGGGCCGCCGGCCACCGCGACGCGCTTGCCCTTGAGGTGATTGGCCAGGAATCCGCCGCCACCGGCATCGACGACGCCGACCCCTTCGCCGCCGAGCGCGTAGGGCGGAACCGGGCATTCGACCGTACGGTCGGGATCGAAGCACACGCGCCGATCGGCATCGCTCCGCCGCTGGTTCCAGATGATCCGCTCGAGCGCCTGGTAATACGTGCCGCGCACGTACTGGAAATCCGATGGATTCACCGGACTGCAGCAGCATGCGCACGCGAACCTGTCCCGGGCCCGGTTCCGGCACCGGGACATCCTCGATCCGGATGTCGGCGGGATGTTGCGTAAAGGCGTGGACGCGTGCGGATTTCATGAGGATGACCTTGGAGTCGCGACGACGTGGCGGTGCCGGAGGCTTCAGTGTGACCGACGGCGATGGACTTCGCGCGAACGAGTCCGATTCCGATGCATTCCACGACGACGCAGACGGCCCGGCTGCGCTACCGTAATGGCCTGGCGCACCCATGAAGACCCCGTCCCTCACCCGATTCGCGTGGCTGTCGATCGCTGCGGCGCTGGCCACCATGGCGCTCAAGACCGTGGCCTACTGGCTCACGGGCTCGGTGGGACTGCTGTCGGACGCCATGGAATCGCTGGTGAACCTGGCGGGCGCCTTCATGGCGCTCGCGATGCTGACAGTGGCGGCGCGCCCGCCGGACGACGACCACCCGCACGGGCACGGCAAGGCCGAGTACTTCTCAGCCGGCGCCGAGGGCGCGCTGATCGTCATCGCCGCCATCGCGATCGCGGTCGCCGCGATCGACCGCCTGCTGCACCCGCGCCCGCTGGAGCAGGTGGGGCTGGGCCTGGCCGTGTCGGTGGTCGCCTCGCTGCTCAACCTCGGCGTGGCGCTCGTGCTGCTCAAGGCCGCCCGGACCCATCGCTCGGCCACGCTGCAGGCCAACGCGCATCACCTGCTGACGGACGTCTGGACGTCTGCCGGCGTCGTGGTCGGCGTGATTGCGGTCGCGGCGACGGGCTGGCTGGTCCTCGACCCGCTGATCGCGATCGCGGTCGCCGTCAACATCGTGGTCGCGGGCGCACGCATCCTGCGCGACTCGGTGGCGGGCCTGATGGACGCAGCGTTGCCGCCGTCCGAATTGAACGCTGCTGCGCGACCTGCTCGACCGCTATGCCGCCGACGGCATCGAGTACCACGCGCTGCGTACGCGGCAGTCCGGCGCCCGACGATTCGTGTCGGTGCACGTGCTGGTGCCGCCGGAGTGGTCCGTGCAGCAGGGGCACGACCTGCTCGAACGCATCGAGGCCGACATCCGCCGCGCGCTGCCGCCCGTCACCGTCGACACCCACCTCGAGCCGCTCGGCGACCCGGCCGCGCTGGCGGACCAGGAACTGCACCGGCACGACTGAGCGGCACGCGGCGGCGCTCGCCCGGTTCGTCAGACGCGCAGCACCCCGTCGATGACGGTGACGCAGGATCCGCCGACCGTGATGGGTCCGTCCGCGGCGACCGTGATCGCAACGCGCCCATCCGCGCCCGACGCACTGGCCCTGCGCGGCCACGTAGGCGGCACTCGCCGCCGGGAGCAGGCCGCGCGCGCGCCGGAAGGCCGCGATCGCGCCGTTGCCGCTGCCGCAGACCGGGTCCTCGCCGACGCCGCAGGACGGCGCGAACGAACGGACCTCGATCGCGGCCGTGCCCGTCGCGTGCGCTCCGAACACGCTGATGCCCGTCGCCTGAAGCCGCCGTTCGAACGCCGCGGACCGCACGAGGTCGGGTCGCAGCGCCAGCACGGCCTCGGCGCTGGAACTGGGCGACGATCCAGACCGGTCCGACGTTCACGACGCAGGCTCCGCGCTGCGAAGCACCGGCGCTCCGAGGATCGCCTCGAGTTCGTCGATCTCGGCGGGCGCAAGGGGCGCGAGCCGGGGCTCCGGCAGGGTGAGTTCGAGGCCGCAGGCGGATTTCGAGATGTCGATGAGGCCGGCGCCACACTCCTGGACGACGCGTCCCCCGCGCGGCACGACACGACCGGCCTCGATCACGGCGTGGGCGCTGCCGAGCGTCGGGTGCCCCGCGAACGGCAGCTCGCGACCCGGCGTGAAGATGCGCAGGCGATAGTCGGCTTCCGGGCGGTCCGGCGGCAGGACGAAGGTCGTCTCGGAGAGATTCGTCCAGCGCGCGATCCGTTGCATGGCGTCGCCCGTCGAGTCCCTCGCCGTCGAGCACGACCGCAACGGGGTTGCCCAGCAGCGGCCGGTCGGTGAAGACATCCACGACCTTGTACGCTCGATCCACCTTCGTTCTCCCATGCGGTCTTACGCCACACTGCCACAGCTCGCGGCGTTAGTATCGCCGGGCGGCCGCGCGGGCCGCGTGTCCGGATCAACGCCCATGCCGTCCATCCTCGAAGCGCTCCGCACTCCCGACGAACGATTCGAAGGGTTGCCCGGCTTTGCCTATGCACCGCACTACCTCGAGGGCCTGCCGGGCTACGACTCGCTGCGCGTCCACTATCTCGACGAGCGACCCGCGGCCGCGGCCAGCGGCCGCACCGTGCTGTGCCTGCACGGGCAGCCGACGTGGTGCTACCTCTACCGCAAGATGATCCCGCTGTTCACCGCGGCCGGGCTGCGCGTCGTGGCGCCCGACTTCTTCGGGTTCGGTCGTTCGGACAAGCCGGTGGACGACGCGACCTACACCTTCAGTTTTCACCGCGGGATGCTGATGCGATTCATCGAGGCACTCGACCTCGAGCGCGTGACCCTGGTGGTGCAGGACTGGGGCGGCCTGCTCGGGCTCACGCTGCCCATGGAGTACCCCGAACGAATCGACCGGCTCATCGTCATGAACACCGGCCTCGGCGTCGGGCGCTCGCCGGGGCCCGGCTTCGACGCCTGGAAGGCCTTCGTGGCCTCGAACCCGAACTTCGCCATCGGCACGCTGATGAAGCGCTCGGTCGCCGGGCTCACGGGCGCCGAAGCCGCCGCCTACGACGCGCCGTTCCCGAACGATCGCTACCGCGCCGGCGTGCGGCGCTTCCCGGCCCTCGTGCCGGTGGAGCCCGGGATGGACGGCGTCGAGGATTCGCAGCGGGCGGCCCGCTTCCTGCGCGATCGCTGGGCGGGGCAGTCGTTCATGGCGATCGGCATGCAGGACCCGGTGCTCGGTGCCCCGGTGATGCACGCGCTCGCATCGGTCATCCGCGGCTGCCCGCCGCCGCTCGAGCTGCCCCAGGCCGGGCACTTCGTGCAGGAGCACGGCGAGGACGTGGCGCGAGCCGCGCTGGCCGCCTTCGGCGAGGCCTGACGGTCCACGGTGGTCGCCGGCACGCCGCGACGCGACCGGCGCTATGATCCTCGGATGCCCAACGCGCCACGGACTGCGGCGATCTTCGACTACGACGGAACGCTCATCGCCGGATACTCGATCCTGGCGTTCCTCAAGGAGCGCGTGCGGCAGCGCGAGCTCGGTGCCGCCGACCTGCTGCGCACGGCGGTGTCGGTCGCGCAGTCGGCGCTCGGCAAAATCGACAGCCGCGAGCTGATCACCCGCGGCATCCACGAGTGGAACGGCCGGAGTCTCGCCGACCTCGAGGCGCTCGGCGAGCGGCTGTTCGAGCGCGAGCTGCGCGAACGCATCTACCCCGAGATGCGCGCACTGGTCGCCGAGCACCGCCGGCAGGGGCACGTCGTCGCGATCGCCACCTCGGCCGCGCCGTTCCAGGTCGCGGCGGTCGCCCGCGAGCTCGGCATCGAGCACGTGCTGTGCACGCGACTCGAGCAGCGCGACGGTCTGCTGACGGGCAAGTCGAGCGGGCCCGTGCTGTGGGGACGCGCCAAGGCCGAGGCGGTGCGCGAGTTCGCGCGCCAGCAGCACGTGGACCTGCGCCGCAGCTATTTCTACGCCGACGGCGACGAGGAACTCGCTTTGATGCGCGAGGTGGGCCATCCATGCCCCACCAACCCGCGACCGCTGCTCGCCGCGGAGGCCGGGCGCGCGGGCTGGCCGGTCCAGCGATTCACGAGCCGCGGGACGCCGGGTCCGGACGCCTACCTGCGCAGCGCACTCGCGACGGCGAGCGCCGTGCCGGTGTTCCTCGGTGCCGCGGCGATGCGTGTGCTCACGGGCGAGAAGCGCGAGGCGGCCAACTTCCTCGCCTCGACGCTCACCGAGATTTCGCTCGGGCTCGGCAAGGTGAAGCTCAACGTGACCGGCGAGGAACACCTGTGGGCCGCGCGCCCGGCGGTGTTCATCTGGAACCACCGCAACCTCATCGACACGCAGATCGTCAGTCGGCTCGTGCAGCGCGACTTCGGCGCGGTCGCCGGGAAGGAACTGCAGAAGTCGCCGCTGTTCGCGGCCGCGAGCCGCTTCATGCACATCGCCTTCGTGGACCGGGACGACCGCGGCGCGGTGGCGGCGACCCTCGAGCCCGCGACGCGCCTGCTCGGCGAGGGCATCTCGATGCTGGTCGCGCCCGAGAGCACGCGACCGGCGGGCGAGGGGATCGGCGAGTTCAGGAAGGACGCGTTCCGCATGGCCATGGCCGCGAAGGTGCCCGATCGTGCCGATCGTGATCCGCAACGTCGACGACATCGGCTCGCTCAGGTCGGGCGCGATGCGGCCGGGCGTCGTGGACGTGGCCGTGCTCCCGCCGATCCCGGTGGCGGGCTGGACGTCGCGCGACCTCGACCGCCGCATCGCCGGCGTCCGGCAGCTATTCGTGGATACGCTCGCGGACTGGCCACGGCCGGTGGCCCGGGGCCGCCCCAGGAAGCAACGCAAGTGAAGCACGGGGAAATGCAGTTTCCGGGCCGCCGGGAGGCGACGCTGCACGGGCAGTCCTGGCTGCCGGAGGATGAGCCGCGCGCCGTGCTGGTGATCTCGCACGGGCTGGCCGAGCACGGCGGACGCTACGCGGCGCTCGCCGGCCGACTGGTCGCGCGGAACTACGCGGTGTACGCGCTCGATCACCGCGGTCACGGGCGCTCGCCGGGCGGCCGCGCCAACATCGAGCGCTTCGCGTACGTCGTTTCGGACCTGGGCACGTTCGTCGGTCGCGCGCAGCGCCAGCACCCGGGGCGGCCCGCCTTCGTGATCGGACACAGCATGGGCGGCGCGATCGCATTGGGCTGCGCACTGCAGTACCCGGACGCGCTCAAGGGCCTGGTGCTGTCGGCGCCGGCGCTGTCAACCGGCGAGTCCGTGTCGAGCCTGAAGGCGGGGATGATCCGCCTGCTCTCGGCCGTGGCCCCCGGGACGGGTGCACTCACGCTGCCTGCATCGGCGATCAGCCGCGATCCGGCCGTGGTGCGCGCCTACCTGAGCGATCCGCTCGTGTACCGCGGCTCGATCCCGGCGCGAACCCTCGCCGAGCTGCTCGGCGCGATGAAGTCGTTACAGGAGCGTGCCGGCCAGCTGCGGATTCCGGTGCTGGTGCAGCACGGCACGGCCGACAGCCTGGTGCCTTACGGCGGCAACCGTCCGATCTATGCCGCCCTCGGCCAGCCGAAGTTGCGGGCCATCCGCACCTACAACGGGTTGTTCCACGAGATCTACAACGAGCCCGAGCGCGACCGCGTGATCGCGGACCTCGAGGGCTGGCTCGACGCCCAGGAGCTGATCCGGGCGCGGGCTCAGGTCAGGTCGCGCCGTGGGTCGCGGCCAGCAGCGCCCGCGTCCGGGCCGCGACCTTGCGGGCGCCCTCATCGAGCAGGTAATCGCGGAACGCGGCCGCGGCGGGCGGCAGCCAGCGGTCGGCATGGTGCGCCACGTACCAGGTGCGCACGATCGGCGTGCCGTCGACGTCGAGCCGCACCAGCGCGCCGGTCTCGAGCTCGAGGAACAGCGTGTGCATGGAGGTCAGGCTGATCCCGAGGCGCGACATCACGGCGTGCTTGGCCATCTCGTTGCCGGTCACGGTGATGCGCTCGCGCGGCACGATGCGGTGCATGCCGAGGAATGCGTCGAGCATCGCGCGGGTGCCCGAACCCGGCTCGCGCTGGACCACGCTCTCGTGCCGCAGCTCGATGGCCGGCACGCCGCGGGCGGCGGCGAGCGGGTGACCGGGCCAGGCGATGATCACGTGCGGGTTGTCCGCGAAGGGCTCGAGGGCGAGCGGCGCGCCGCTCGCCCCGGCGGCGTCCGCGGCCGGCGCTGCGCCGCGTCCCATGAGCGCGAGGTCCACGTCGCCGTCGAGCACGCGGCGTGCGAGTTCCTCGCGCGGCAGCACCACCATCTGCACGGCGATGCCCGGCGAACGCTGCCGGAACTCGGCGAGCAGCGGCGGCAGGATGTGCGTGCCCGTGCCGAGGATGCCGAGGTGCAGCGTGCCGTCGTCGCGCTTCTTGAGCGCGTCGAGGTCCTTGTAGAGCAGGCCGAGCCGGACCTGCACGTCGCCGGCGGCATCGGCGACCCGCTCGCCCACCACCGTGAGGCGCAGCTTGCGGCCCAGCCGGTCGAAGACCGGGGCGCCCAGCGTTTTCTCGAGCTGCTGCACCTGCTGGGTAACCGCCGGGCCGGTCATGTGCAGCGCCGCCGCGGCGCGGGCCATGGAGCCGAGGTCGGCGATCGTGCGGACGACCTGCAGTTGCCGCAGGCTGAGATGACGCATTGGCATAAGCAAATCTTAATGGTTAGCCAATAAATACTAAGTATTTTTTTATCAAGGGTCCGGCCTAGAGTCCAGCCATCGCTCATCGCGGCAAGAGGCGGACCCCCATGACCCAGACCCCAGCAACGGCCGGCGGCGCCGGCCAGAGAACCACCGGCAACACCGCCGCCCGCTACAAGGCCGGCGTGCTCAAGTACAAGGAAATGGGCTACTGGGTGCCGGACTACGAGCCCAAGCCCACCGACGTGATCGCCTGCTTCCGCATCACGCCGCAGGACGGGGTCGAGCCCGACGAGGCGGCCGCGGCGGTCGCCGGTGAATCGTCCACCGCAACCTGGACCGTCGTCTGGACCGACCGCCTCACCGCGGCCGAACACTACCGGGCCAAGGCCTACCAGGTGGACCCCGTGCCGGGCTCGCCCGGCCAGTACTTCGCCTACATCGCCTACGACCTCGACCTGTTCGAGGAAGGCTCGATCGCGAACCTGACCGCCTCGATCATCGGCAACGTGTTCGGCTTCAAGCCGCTGAAGGCGCTGCGGCTCGAGGACATGCGCTTCCCGGTCGCCTACGTGAAGACCTTCAAGGGTCCGCCGACCGGCATCATCGTCGAGCGCGAGCGCCTCGATAAGTACGGCCGCCCGCTGCTCGGCGCGACCATCAAGCCCAAGCTCGGCCTGTCGGGCAAGAACTACGGCCGCGTCGTCTACGAGGGGCTCGCCGGCGGGCTCGACTTCACCAAGGACGACGAGAACATCAACTCGCAGCCCTTCATGCACTGGCGCGACCGCTTCGGCTTCTGCATGGAAGCCGTGCAGCGCGCGCAGGCGATGAGCGGCGAGGTCAAGGGCCACTACCTGAACATCACCGCCGGCACGATGGAGGAGATGTACCGTCGCGCCGAGTTCGCCAAGCAGCTCGGCTCCTGCATCGTGATGATCGACCTCGTGATCGGCTGGACGGCGATCCAGTCGATCTCGGAGTGGTCGCGCCAGAACGACATGGTGCTGCACCTGCACCGCGCCGGCCACGGCACCTACACGCGGCAGAAGACGCACGGCATCTCCTTCCGCGTGATCTCCAAGTGGCTGCGCCTCGCGGGCGTGGACCACGCGCACGCCGGCACGGCCGTCGGCAAGCTCGAGGGTGACCCGCTGACCGTGCAGGGCTTCTACAACGTGCTGCGCGATGCCGTGACCGCGAAGGACCTGCCGCGCGGCCTCTTCTTCGACCAGGACTGGGCGGGGCTGCGCAAGGTGATGCCCGTGGCCTCGGGCGGCATCCACGCCGGCCAGATGCACCAGCTGCTGGATCTCTTCGGTGACGACGTGGTGCTGCAGTTCGGCGGCGGCACGATCGGTCACCCGATGGGCATCCAGGCCGGCGCCCAGGCGAACCGCGTCGCGCTCGAGTCCATGGTGCTCGCGCGCAACGAGGGCCGCGACATCGCCAACGAGGGTCCCGCGATCCTCGCCGCCGCCGCGAAGACCTGCCGGCCGCTCGAGGCCGCGCTCACGACCTGGAAGGACGTCACGTTCAACTACGCCTCGACGGATACGTCGGACTTCGTGCCGACCCCGAGCGTCGCCTGAGGAGCCCGACATGCGCATCACACAAGGCACTTTCTCGTTCCTGCCCGACCTCACCGACGAGCAGATCGGCAAGCAGGTGGCATACGCGCTGCAGCAGGGCTGGGCGGTCTCGCTGGAGTTCACCGACGACCCGCATCCCCGCAACGTCTACTGGGAGATGTGGGGCCTGCCGATGTTCGACCTCAAGGACCCGGCGGGCGTGATCGGTGAGCTGCGCGAGTGCCGCAAGGCGCACGCGGACTGCTACATAAAGCTCAATGCGTTCGACTCGACGCTCGGCTTCGAGACGATGCGCATGTCGTTCATCGTGCACCGGCCGGCCGAGGAGGCCCGCTACAAGCTGCGTCGCGAGGAGAGCGAGAACCGGCTCGTGCGCTACACGCTCGAGCGCGCCTGAGCGGCGAGACGCATCGTGACCGCGGCTGGTTCCATCGACCTCAAGGCGCTGCTCGCCGAGTCCGGCGTCGGCGAGGTGCTCGACGAGCTCGATCGCGAGCTCGTCGGCCTCGCGCCCGTCAAGATGCGCCTGCGCGAGATCGCCTCGCTGCTGGTGGTGGACAAGGCGCGGGCGGCGCTCGGCGTCGAGGGCGCCAAGCCCTCGCTGCACATGTGCTTCACCGGCAACCCGGGCACCGGCAAGACCACCGTCGCGAGCCGCATGGCGACGATCCTGCATCGCCTCGGCCACGTGCGCAAGGGACACCTCGTCGCCGTGACGCGCGACGACCTCGTCGGCCAGTACATCGGCCACACGGCGCCGAAGACCAAGGAAGTCCTCAAGCGGGCGATGGGCGGCGTGCTGTTCATCGACGAGGCTTACTACCTCTACCGCCCGGAGAACGAGCGCGACTACGGCCAGGAGGCGATCGAGATCCTGATGCAGGTGATGGAGAACCAGCGCGACGACCTCGTGGTGATCTTCGCCGGCTACAAGTCGCGCATGGACACGTTCTTCCAGAGCAACCCCGGCCTCGGCTCGCGCGTCGCGCACCACATCGACTTCCCCGACTACAGCCCGGAGGAGCTCGCCTCCATCGCCGGGCGGATGGTGGCGGGGCTCGGCCTCGCGCTGTCGCCGTCGGCCCAGGAGGCGCTGCTCGACTACGTGCGGCTGCGCCGCGAGCAGCCGAACTTCGCCAATGCCCGCTCCGTGCGCAACGCGCTCG
Source organism: uncultured Gammaproteobacteria bacterium (assembly GCA_963754125.1). Lineage (GTDB taxonomy): Bacteria > Pseudomonadota > Gammaproteobacteria > Steroidobacterales > Steroidobacteraceae > RPQJ01. The sequence goes on along the minus strand of CAVWEX010000001.1, from coordinate 595,977 downwards.
ACCGCGCCCGGTTGCGACAGGCACGACGCCTGCTCGACACCGGGCGGGTGGACGCGGCGATGCTGATGACGATCGAGGCGGAGGACATCCGCGCGAGTCGCGTGTTCGACGCGGCGCCCGCGCGGGACCCCGCCGAGGAGGCCCCATGCTGAATCCCGGCTATACGACGATCTCGAAATTCCTGATCCAGCAGGTGCCCGAGGGCCCGCACGGGCGCGAGCTCGCGGCGCTGCTGGTGGACGTGGCCGCGGTGGTCAAGGCGATCTCGGCCGCGGTCGGCAAGGGCCCGCTGGTGGGGCTCGCCGGCCTCGCCGGCACCGAGAACGCGCAGGGCGAATCGCAGAAGAAGCTCGACCTGGTCGCGGACGAACTGTTCGCGCGCGGCGTCGAGTGGAGCGGCCTCGTCGGCGCGCTCGCCTCCGAGGAGATGGAGGACGTGCACTTCGTCGAGGGCAACGGCCGCCTCGCGCTGGTGTTCGATCCGCTCGACGGCTCGAACAACCTCGACGTGAACCTGCCCGTCGGCTCGATCTTCTCGGTGCTCGCACTGCCGGAGACCGTGCGCAGCACGGCGGCCGTGCTGCAACCCGGCGTGCGCCAGATCGCGGCGGGCTATGCCATCTACGGTCCGTCCACCCAGGTCGTGCTCACCGTCGGTCGCGGTACGCACGGCTTCACGCTCGATCGCGAAATCGGCAACTTCGTGCTCACGCACCCTGACATCCGCGTCCCCGAAGAAGGCGCCGATTACCTGATCAACGCGTCGAACCGCCGCTTCTGGGAGCCGCCGATCACGCGTTACGTGGACGAATGCAAGGCCGGGGCCGCAGGGCCGCGTGGCAAGGACTTCAACACGCGCTGGGTGGCCTCGATGGTGGCCGACGTGCACCGCATCCTGATCCGCGGCGGCATCTACATGTACCCGCGCGACCAGAAGGAGGCGAACCGCGAAGGGCGCCTGCGGCTGCTGTACGAGGCGAACCCGATGGCGATGATCGTCGAGCAGGCGGGCGGCGCCGCCTCGACCGGTCGCGGGCGCATCATGGAGGCCGCCCCGGAGCGGCTGCACCAGCGCGTGCCCGTCATCCTGGGCTCCAGGGCCGAGGTGGAGCGCGTCGAGCGCTACCACGCCGAGTACGACCGGGGCGAGGACAAGCCCTACAGCTCGCCCCTGTTCGGCGAGCGGTCGCTGTTCACCAACACCTGATCCTCACGCCGGGAGACCAAGCCATGTCGGCGAGACACCCCATCATCGCGGTGACCGGCTCGAGCGGCGCGGGCACGAGCACGGTCAAGACGACCTTCGAGTGGATCTTCCGGCGCGAGAAGATCGACGCGGCGATCGTCGAGGGCGACGCCTTCCACCGCTACGACCGCTTGTCCATGCGCGAGAAGATGAAGGAGGCCGAGGCGCAGGGGAACAAGAACTTCAGCCATTTCGGTCCGGACTCGAACCTGTTCGGCGATCTCGAGGCGCTGTTCAAGAGCTATGCGCTGAGCGGCAAGGGACTGTCGCGCACCTACATCCACGATGCGGAAGAAGGGGTGAAGCACGGCGGGGCGCCGGGCACCTTCACGCCCTGGACGGAGATCGGCGAGGGCTCGGACCTGCTGTTCTACGAGGGCCTGCACGGCGCAGTGCAGACGCCGGAGCACGACGTCGCCAGATATCCGGACCTGCTGGTGGGCGTGGCGCCCTCGATCAACCTCGAGTGGATCCAGAAGCTGCACCGCGACCGCCGCAGCCGGGGCTACTCGACCGAGGCGGTGGTGGACACCATCCTGCGCCGCATGCCGGACTACGTGAACTACATCGCGCCGCAGTTCTCGCGCACGCACATCAACTTCCAGCGCGTGCCGACCGTGGACACCTCGAACCCCTTCATCGCCAAGGACATCCCGACGGCGGACGAGAGCTTCCTGATCGTTCGCTTCGCGAACCCGAAGGGCATCGACTTCCCGTACCTGCTGTCCATGATCCACGACTCGTTCATGTCGCGACCCAACACGCTGGTGTTGCCGGGCGGCAAGCTGCCGCTCGCGATGCAGATCATCCTGACGCCGCTGATCCTGCGGATGATCGACACCAAGAAGCGGGCCTACTGAGGGCCCGGTCACCGACGCAGCAGCGTCACGACGTCCGATCGTCCGCTCACGAGGTCGTGCACGTCGCCGCCCAGCCGGCGCCCGTCCGCCGACAGCCTGAGGCGATACTCGAGCCGCAGCCGCTCGGGCGGGTCGAACACCGGCAGCAGCTCGGCGTGAAGTGTTCCGTCGTCCGCGAGGCGGCCGGAGCCGCGCCGCCAGACCTCCCGCGACTGGTAGTGCGTCTCGTCGATCACGACCTCGCGCCCGGTCTGGGTCACGACCCAGTAGCTTCCGCTCGGCAGCTCCCAGATGCCGTCGATGTCGGGGATGTCGGGGCGGCTCGAACGCCACCATGCGGCGGCGCCGGCCGCGACGGCGGCCACGGCCGCGAGGCCCCAGAGGACGTGTCGCCTGGACGGTTGGACCGGCCCGCCGGCCTCCGCGACGCCGACCCGCTCGATCGCAGCGATCAGTCGCTGCACGTCGAAGTCCCACCGCGTATCGCTGATCTCGATGGCCTGGTGGCGCGTGAGCGGCTGCATCTCCTCCGGCAGGGACGCCGCTGCCGGCATGGTCGCCCCCTCGAGCAGCACCGGGATCACCGGCACGCCGCGCCTCAGCGCAGCGACGACCTCGCGGCGCACGAGGTCCGTGGGGTCGTCGAGCCGCCGGCGGCCGTCCGCGCCGGTGATGCCGAGCCAGTCGTCGCCGATCAGCGGGACGAACACGCGGCACTTCGCGAGCGCCGCGTCGATCACCTCGTCGAACCGGTTGCCGGCCTCGATCGACTGGATGTCGTGGAACACCGCGTCGCGGCCGAACTTCGCCTCGAGCGCGTCCGAGAGTCGGCCCGTGTGACCACTCGTGTCGACGCGCCGGTAGCTGAGGAAGATCGATGGCATGGCCGGACCCCCCGATGACCGGCCCCGATGTTAACGCGGCGCACCGGCTTGACGACGGCAATCCGCTATTCCGTCGCCCGGGTCGCCGGCCTGAAATGGGCGCGTGAATCACCCGCACCCCGGACTCGGCAGCGAGGAAGCCCGTGCGCGGCTCGCGCAGCACGGCCGCAACGTGCTGCCGTCCGAGCCGCCGCCCGGCGTGCTCGAGATCGGCCTGCGACAGCTCAAGAGCCCGCTCATCTACGTGCTGCTCGCGGCCGCGGCCGCGGCCTTCGCGCTCGGCGACTACAGCGACGCGGGCTTCATCGGCGCGGTGCTGCTGCTCAACTCGTGCATCGGCGGCTGGCAGGAATGGAACGCCGAGCAGCAGAGCCAGGCGCTGCAGCGGATGCTGCGCGTCCGCGCCACCGTGCTGCGCGACGGCCGCCTCGTCGAGGTGGATGCCGAGGAGGTGGTTCCCGGCGACGTCGTGGCGCTCGAGAGCGGCCAGCGCGTTCCGGCCGACCTGCGGTTGCTGGAGGTGCAGGGCCTCGAGATCGAGGAGTCGCTGCTCACCGGCGAGTCCGTGCCGGTGTCGAAGGACCCGGGCTGGACGGGACCGCCCGACGCGCCGCCCGGCGAGCGGCGCGACCTCGCGTTCGCGGGCTCGACCGTGACCCGCGGCCGGGCCCGCGGCGAGGTCGTTGCCACGGGCACCGGCACCGTACTCGGACGGCTCGCCGCCACGATGACCGCGACGCAGCGTGCCAAGTCGCCGCTGGTCGAACGCATGGAGGGCTTCAGCCGCGTGATCGCCGTCGCGGTCCTCGGCGCCGCCCTCGTCATCGGCGCGGTCGGCGTGCTTGCGCACGGGCAGAGCGTGGGCCAGATGTTCGTATTCGGCGTGGCGCTCGCGGTCTCGGCCATCCCGGAGGGCCTGCCCGTGGCGCTCACCGTCGCGCTTGCCATTGCCGCCCGGCGCATGGCGCGGCGCGGCGCCATCGTGCGCCGACTGCCCGCGGTCGAGGGCCTCGGCAGCTGCACGCTGATCGCCAGCGACAAGACGGGCACGCTGACCTGCAACGAGCTCACCGTGCGCGAGCTGCGGCTCGCCGACGGCCTCGAATTCGAGGTCACCGGCGCCGGATACGAGCCTACCGGCGCGATCGTCCCGCGATCCGGCGCCGGGCCCGCGTCGAGCGCGGGACTGCGCTCGCTGCTCGAGGTCGCCGCGGCCTGCAACGAGGCGGAACTCAACGGTCCGGACGGCGGTTGGTCATGGCGCGGCGACCCGACCGACGTCGCCTTGCTCTCGCTGGCGCGCAAGGGCGGCGTGGACCGTGATCGGCTGCTCGCCGAGCGTCCGCCCGCCGGCGGCATCCCGTTCGAGTCGGAGCGACGCTACGCGGCGAGCTTCCACACGCAGCACGAAGGCCTGTGGATCGCGGTCAAGGGTGCGCCCGAGAGCGTGCTCGCGATGTGCCGTCTCGGGGACGAGGCGCGAGCCGCCTCGCGCGAGGCCGCGGAGGCCATGGCCGCGCGCGGCTTCCGCGTGATGGCGTTCGCCAGCGGCCGCCGTCCGCTGGCGGCATGGCGCCCGGAGGAGGGTGGCGAGCTGCGTGACCTCGACTTCCTCGGTCTCGCCGGGCTGATCGATCCGCTGCGGCCCGGTGCCCGCGAGGCCGTGGATCGCTGTCGCGCGGCGGGCATCCGCGTGGTGATGGTCACCGGCGACCACCCGCTCACCGCCGCCGCCATCGCGAGCGACCTCGGCATCCACGAGGCGGGCGAGCGCGTGATCACTGGGCCCGAGCTGGCAGCCGCCGCGCCCGACACGCTGCGCGCCGCCGTGGCTCACGCGGACGTGCTCGCGCGGGTCACGCCGGACCAGAAGCTCGCGTACGTCGCTGCGGCGCAGGCGGCCGGTCACGTCGTCGCGGTGACCGGCGACGGCGTCAACGATGCCCCGGCGCTCAGGCGGGCGAACATCGGCGTTGCGATGGGCAAGGGCGGCACCGACGTGGCGCGCGAGGCCGCCGACCTCGTGCTGAGCGACGACAACTTCGCGACCATCGTGAACGGAGTCGAGGAAGGCCGCATCGCCTACCGCAACATCCGCAACGTCATCTACCTGCTGATCGCGGCCGGCATCGCGGAGGTCGCGACCGTCGGCCTCGCGGTGCTCGTCGGACTGCCGCTGCCGTTGCTGCCGGCGCAGCTGCTGTGGCTCAACATCGTCACCAACGGCATCCAGGACGTCGCGCTCGCCTTCGAGCGCGGCCACGGCAACGAGCTCGCCTCACCGCCGCGCCGGCCGGACGAATCGGTCTTCGACCGGCTGATGGTCGAACGCGGACTGCTCGCCGGCGGCTGGATGGCCGCAGTCGGGTTCGGCGCTTTCGTGCTGATGCTCGAGACCGGCATGACCGTGGAAATGGCGCGCAGCGACCTGCTGCTGCTGATGGTGCTGCTGCAGAACGTGGATGCGTTCAACGCGCGTTCCGAGACGCTCTCGGCATTCCGCAACCCGCTCGCAAATAACCCGTTGCTGGCGGGGGGCGTGTGCGCCGCACTGCTGCTGCACGTCGGCGCCATGCACGTCCCGCTGATGCAGCGCGTGCTCGACATCGGACCGATCACGGCCGACCAGTGGATCGTCTTTCCCGCGGCGGCGCTCAGCCTGCTCGTGGTGATGGAGCTTCACAAGCTGGGCTGGAAGTGGCGCCGCCGCGGAGCGGACGACGTCGGCGCGGGTCCGTCGCCGGCCGCGTGACTGCGCGCGACCGTCAGTGCCGCGCGAAGATCGCCGCGAGCGCGCCCTCGAGGTCCGGGTAACGGAACCGGAACCCGGCGTCCAGCAGGCGCTTCGGCAGCATGCGGTCGCTGACGAGCAGCAGCTCCGACATCTCGCCGAACAGCAGCTTGAGCGCCAGCTCGGGCATCGGCAGGACGGTCGGTCGGCCGAGCGCACGGCCGAGCGCGCGGGTGAACGCCTCGTTGGTGACCGGGTTCGGCGCGCTGGCGTTGTAGGCTCCGCGGGCCTTGGGGTTCTCGAGCAGCCACTGCACGATGGCCGCGATGTCCTCGCGATGTATCCACGGGAACCAGTGCTGCCCCGAGCCGAGCCGTCCGCCGGCGCCCATCCTGAAGGCCGGCAGCATCTTTGCGAGCGCACCGCCGTCGCGATCGAGCACCACGCCGATGCGCATCCGGCACACGCGCACGCCGAGCGGCTCGGCGCGCTCGGCCTCGCGCTCCCAGGCCGCGCACAGCTCGTGCGTGAACCCGGGCGTCGGCAGTGTGTCCTCGGTGATCGGCCGCTCACCTTGCTCGCCGTAGTAGCCCACCGCCGACGCGGACACGAGCGCCTGAGGCGGTCGCTGGGCGCGGCGCATCCACTCGACCAGGTTCGCGGTCGTCTCGATGCGTGAATCGAGCAGCTGCTTGCGCCGGCTCGGCGTCCACCGTCCGTCACCGATCGGCTCGCCGGCCAGGTTGATCACGCCGCCGAACTTGCCCGCGTCGAGCTCGTCGAGTCGCGTCACCGAGGAGGAAGCACCGGACGGCAGCCGCGGCCTGCTCTGTCGGCTCAGCAGCACGATCTCGTGGCCCGCCGCCGCCAGGCGTGGACAGAGCGCCTGGCCCACGAAGCCCGTGCCGCCAGTGATGAGGATTCGCATGGTGGTCCCTCGAGGTGTCAGCCGCGGTCGCGTACGTCCTGTGGGCGGCTGCGGACCCACTTCGACAGCAGCCATTTCTCACCGCGGGTCGGTGCGCGTCCGGAGTGCAGCGTGCGACGGTCGGGTTCCCCCGCGTCGGTCACGTTGCGGAAGACCAGCGCGTCGCCGGGCCGCCCCTTGTGCCGCCAGCCGAGCAGCGGGAAATCCGTCTCACCCCCTTCGCAGTCCGCGGACAAGTAGATGAGGACGGTCGCAACGCGCTGGCCGCGGACGGCGAGCTCCTCGTGGAAGCGCGGCACCTCCGGGTCGATGAAGTCGAAATGGTCCTCGTAGGTCTGGCCGGGCCGGTAGTGCAGCACGGCGATGACTTCCTGGTGAGCGAGCGGCAGGCCGCAGGCCTGTGCCACGCGGTGGTTGATCAGCTGCAGCAGCGGGTCGGAGTCGGCGGCCGGGAAGCACGTGGTCGAATTGGTGCGCATTTCGTGCACGATGGCGCCCCGCGCGATGTCGTTGACCGTGGCGCGCTGCAGGCGCGGCGCCGCGAGCCCCATGACGTAGTGACACCACGATTCCGGGATGAGCCGCTCCACGGTGGTGGCCTGCGGGACGGGGCGCGCCGTGGCGCCCGTCGACAGAGCGAGCAGCGTCAGCGGATCGCAGCGCTCGCGCACCTGCGGCCAGTCATAGCCCTCGACGGGGAGGGCGCCTCGGCTGCGTGCCACGGGCTGGTCGGGCACCGACCTCGAGTCGTGCCGAAGGATTCCCGCCGGCGGCGGCAGCGCCGATCCAGGCCGCACCGACCTGCCGGTGCTGCGGATCGTCGGATGCGGTGAGTTCGCGGCCCAGCATGAACTGGGCCGGTGCGAAGTCCCGCGTGGCGGCTGCCATCAGCAGGTGGATGCGGAGCGCGTCGGGCGCCGCGCCTTGAGCCATCAGCGCCAGTCCGGTCAGCGCGCGCGCATTGCCGAGGCGCGCAGCCGCCAGCAGCCAGTCGATGGACTGCGGCCAGCTCTGCTCGACCTGCAGCCCGCCGGCATACAGGTTGGCGAGGAAAGCGCAGGCCGCGCTCTCGCCGGCATGGGCGGCGGCCTCGAGACGCGCGATGCCGGCGGCCGGGTCGGCGTCGACGAGGTGGCCGAGCGTCTGCCACGCACCGAGCAGCGCCGACGCGTAGGCGTGGCCGCGGTCCGCGGCCCGCGTCAGGCCCTCGACGGCCGCGTCGGCTTCGCCCGTCGAGCGCGAGTCGTTCGGCACGCGCCACGTCGGCTTCGAGGTCGCCGGTCCGCGTCGATCCGCCGCCCGGGTCCGTCACGTGCGCCGCCTCACCCGAAGATGCGCTTCATCACGGGCCCCATGCGCCGCACCCCGGCGATCGCGGTCGCCGAGGCGAGCCCGCCCATCATGGCGCCGCTCACGCCGCAGGACATGATGTCCTGTCCGGTGAGCCACAGGCCGGGGAGCTTCGTGCGTGGCCGCAGCCAGCCCTGGCGCATGCGTGCGGGGTCGTGGTCGAGGCCGTAGAGTTCGCCGCGCTGCCAGCCGCAGAACCACTGCATCGACAGCGGTGTCGAGACTTCCCAGTAGTCCACGCGGCCGCGCAACTGCGGCAGCTTGTCGTAGAGGTGCTCGAGCAGCCGCTCGCCGTAGGCCTGCTTCAACGCCTCGTAGTCCTCGCCGCGCTTGCCCCAGGTCTTGCCGGCCCAGGGCTCGAAGATCTCGTAGGGTGCGGGTGCCACGATCTCGATGGTGGCCTTGCCCGGATGCCGTCGCTCGAAGTCCGGGTCCTTCGCCGAGGGGAACGAGAGATACACGGCGGGGAAGGGGCCGCTCGGGTCCGCAAGGAAGCGGTCGAGGGCAGCGTCGTAGTCGTTGCCCGGGTAGATCCAGAAGTTGGTCTTCGGGCAGGCCGAGCTCGGCGGCCGTGGCCTCGAGGCCGATGTAAACGCCGAGGTGCCCGATGCTCGGCTTCACGGTCGGCAGCAGGCGGTCATAGCCCTGGCGGCGGGACTCCTCCGCGGGCAGCAGCCGCGCGAACGTGTTGACCACGCCCGCGTCCGAGATCACGCAGTCGCACTCGATCTCGTGGCCGTCCGCCATGCGCACGCCGCGCGTCCGGCCGTCGCGAACCAGAATTTCCGCGACGCGGGCGTAGGTGAACACCTCGCCGCCCGTCGCGCGGATGCGCGGCAGGATCGTGTCGGCGATGCGCCACGCGCCGCCCACGGGGTAGAAGCCGCCGTGCAGGTAGTGCTTGGCGATCAACGCCTGGATCACGAACGACGAGCGCTTCGGCGGCAGGCCCATGTCGCCCCACTGACCGGTGAGCACCGCGATCAGCTCGGGATCGTCGGTGAGCTCCGAGAGCACCTCCCAGGTGGTGCGCTTGAAGCTCGCCGGCAGGCGTCGCCGCAGCCAGGGTCCCGCGACCGCGGCCGCCCACGGGGGCAGCGTGCGATCGAGCGTGAAGCTGCGCATGCCGCGCGAGACCTCGCCGAGCAGCTCGAGGTAGCGATCGACCGCCTGCGCCTCGCGGGGGAAGTAGCCCACGAGGTTGTCGCGGAAGGCCTCGCGACCGGCCACGGCGTCGTAGACGTTGTCGCCGATGAAGAAGCGGTCGTAGTGGGCGTCCATGGGCGCCCAGTCGAGGTTGCCCTCGGTGAGGAAGTCCATCAGCCGGCGCACCGTGGTGCGCGCGCCCATGTCGCCGAGGTAGTGCACGCCCACGTCCCACTCGTAGCCGGCGCGCTCGTAGCTGTGGGTGGCGCCGCCCGCGGTGTAGTGCTGCTCGAGCACCGCGACCTTCCAGCCGAGCTCGGCGAGCAAGGCTGCGGTCGTGAGACCACCGATGCCGGAGCCGATGACAAGCGCGTCGTAGCGCCCGTTCAGGCGGGAGGGGCGATAGCGGTGGCCGATGCGGAGGGTGCTGGGCTGGAGGGAGCGCACTGTCGGAAGCTTACTCCAGGCCTGCCCTCAGAACCTGGGCGGCAGAGGTATCACGGCGTGTTCGCGCCGCACAGTCGGCTGCGGGCGGCGGTGACGCCGGCAGGCCGAGGGATGGGTGCGGGTGGTCCTCACTGCCGCTTCCCGCCGAGCATCCAGAGCTTCTGCACGTGCCGCACCACAGCACCCTGCGCCGCAACCCGAAGCTCGAATTTCGAGCCCGCAAACGCTGGTGTCTCGACGACGATCACGGTCGGCGCCGCGGGACCACGCTCGCTCTTTCCATCCCTGAACACCTCCGTGGCCGCGAGCAGCTCGTCGATCGAGCCGTCCCGGATCGGCGCGCCCTTGTCGTCGTGGCTGATGACGCCGTCCACGATCGGCTCGTCGAAACGCGTGCGCCCGGACCGTCGGATCGGGATGCCGGACGCCTGCAGCAGCCGGATGATTTCGGCGCCGACCGGGTTGACGTCGGCGTCGGGGCCCTGCGAGTAGATGTAGCCGCCCTCCGTCGACAGCTCGTCCTCGTGCAGGTCGAGCACGAGCTGCGGCGGATAGTCCTCCGACGTCCGCAGCACATACTGCGTGAGGGCGCGAGTCTCGGGACCCGGTGCCGCGCCGGCACGCGGACCTGTACCGTGCTCGAGGTCCGGCAGCAGGTACTCGGCATCGCCGACGCTGTAGCCGCCCTTGCGCCAGTCGCGCTCGGCCGTGTTCGGGTAGCGCCAGTTGCTGCGATAGGCCTTCGGGTTGCAAAGCGGGATCAGCACGACCGGCACGCCGGCCTCCGCCAGCTTCACGACGCTTTCGAGCTGCCCGGCAATCGCATTCGGGCCGGCGGGCTCCTCACCGTGGATGCCGGCCAGCAGCCAGAGTGCCGGCCCGCGCTGCGCCGTACGCCATGCGCGGATGGCGAGGCCCGGCTCGTCCGGGTAGGCGTAGATCGTCTCCTGTTGCCAGCCGTGCCGTTTCGCCAGGGACTCGTAGCGCGCCCACAACTGATCCAGCGTCTGGCGGCCGTCGACCGCACTGCGCGCGATCGGCGCTGCGGCGGACGTCGTCGGTTCCGCGGGAGGCGACGCAGCGTCGGTTGCTCCCGCGTGGAGCGTCGCCGCGACGATCAATCCGGACAGGACGGGCAGTCTCGGCAAGTGCATGTTCATACTCCGGCGGCAACAGAGTGCAGAGGATGATCGCCGCCCGTGGGCGCCGGTCTCACGTCGAACTGCGCGTCAGGTCCGTCGCCTGCGCATCAGCAGGTAGAGCGGCAGGCCAACTGCGCCGAGCACGAGCGCCCAGAGGAAAGGCTCGCGGCCGAGCCCCACGAACGCAAACACGGCGTAGGCCGTGCCGAGCAGACCGAGCACGAGCAGATCACCCGGGAGGCGTGCGGTGCCGCGGCGCCACAGCACGACGAGTGCGAACGCGCACAGGAGGTACAGGGGCAGGTTCGCGGCGGTGACGATCAGCGTCAGGAACGTGAAGCCCTCGACCAGCGACTTGCTGTAGTTCATCAGCACCATCGCGGTCGCGAGCAGCCCGGTCATCACGAGCGCCACGCTGGGTGCGCCGCGCGCGTTGAGTCGCGCAAGCGGCTGCGGCAGCGATCCGTGCCGCGCCATCGTCGCCGTGAGTTCGCCGACCAGCAGCGTCCAGCCGTTCAGCGCGCCGAGGCCGCTCACGACCACGAACACCGCGAGCACGCGTCCGACTCCGTCTCCCATGAAACCGCCAAGAAGGTCGGCGAAAGGAGCGCTCGACTGCGCAAGCTCGCGCTGCGGAATCAGCAGCAGCGCCATCGACGAGACCGCGATATAAACGGCCGCAGTCAGCAGCGTCCCCGTCATCGTGGCGCGCGGAATGGTTCGCTCGGGATCGCGTACGCGGCCCGCGGGCACCGCGGCCGACTCGATGCCGAGCATGGCGAACAGCGCGATCGTGGAGGCGGCCATCAGCGCTTCGAGCGTGAGCGGCGTGTCCGGCACCTGCTCCACGTATGTGGCAGGCTCGGTCACGAGCAGCCAGGCACCGAGCAGCACGATCGCCGCCATCGGCAGCAGCTTGAGCGCCGTGGTCGCCACCTGCACGCGACCGCCGGCGCGCACGCCGAGCAGGTTGACGGCGACAAACACCCACACCAGCGCCAGCGACAGAAGCGCTGGTGAGACGTCCGCGAGCGCCGGCACCACCTTGGTGAGGTACCCGACGACACCGATCGCGATCGCGGCGTTGGTAATCCAGCACGATACCCAGTAGCACCAGATCGAGATGAAAGCCGCGAGCCGGCCGCTGGTCGCCTCGATGTAGGCGTACGGGCCGTCCGCCGACGGAAACTCCCGCGCCAGCCGCGCAAACACACGCGCGAGCACCGTCATGCCGAGCACGGTGACGGCCCAGCCGAGCATCGCGTTCAGTCCGTAGGGGGCGAGCGACGCCGGCAGCAGATAGATGCCGATGCCGATCGTGTTACCCACCACGAGCGCGGTGCACATCCAGAATCCGAGTTCCTTGCCTGGCTGCATGTCTCCTCGCCTGTTCAGTCGCGCCTGCTGCCCGCGCTACGGTAGAGTCCTGCGGCAACGGCGGTTGCCACGACCGCCGCAGGAGCCCCGTCATGTACCGCGCATTGATCGCCCTGTTCGCCTGCTTCGCCGTCGCTTCGGTCGACGCTGCAGAACCGCGCGCACGCGACCTCGGCGTGCCCTTCGACGGTAAGCCCGGCCCCTTGAACGCCATCACCGACGTGGCCGGGGTGACGGTGGGCCAGGTCACCTTGATCGAGGACCTTGCCGACGGACGCAAGGTCCGCACCGGCGTGACGGCCATCCTGCCGCGCGGGCGCGCCACGCTCGACACCGGCGCATACGCCGGCTGGTTTGCGCTGAACGGCAACGGCGAAATGACCGGTACGACGTATCTCGAGGAAATGGGTCGGCTCGACGGGCCGGTCATGCTCACCAATACGCACAGTGTCGGCACCGTGCACCAGGCCGTCATCGCCTGGCGGGTACGTGCCGGGCCCGCGGACCCCTCGGGTTACTGGTGGTCGTCGCCGGCCGTCGCCGAGACCTGGGACGGGCACCTTAATGACATCAACGGCTTCCACGTGCGAGCCGAGCACGCGGCCCGCGCACTCGACGCCGCGGCAGCGGGTCCGGTGGCCGAAGGCAACGTCGGCGGTGGCACCGGCATGGTCTGCCACGAGTTCAAGTGCGGCATCGGTACCGCCTCGCGACGCGTGACCGTCGCCGGCCGCGAGCACACGCTTGGTGTCCTCGTGCAGGCCAATTACGGAATCCGGGACACGCTGCGCATCGCCGGCGTGCCGATCGGCCAGCACCTGCGCAACGATCGCATCTACACCGACCCGGCGCTCGCTTCGGACTCCGGTTCCATCATCGTGGTCGTGGCAACCGACGCCCCGCTGCTGCCGCACCAGATGAAGCGCATCGCGCGTCGGCCGGCGCTCGGCCTCGGACGAATGGGCAGCTACGCCGGCAACGGCTCGGGTGACATCTTCATCGCCTTCTCGACGGCCAATGCCGAGGCACTCAGGGGCGCGCCGCTCGCGCAGTCCACGTCCCTCGGCAATGACGAGCTCGACCCGCTCTTCAATGCCACCGTGGAGGCGACCGAGGAGGCCATCGTCAATGCGCTGGTAGCCGCGCGGGACATGCAGGGCACCGAGGGGCATCACGCGAAGGCCTTGCCGCATGCGGAGCTCGTGAAGCTGCTCGGGCAGTACGGCCGCCTCGTCAAGGCTGCAGCGCCTCGCTGAGCGCGACGCGCAGCAGGCTGACCGCCTCGTCCACCTCCGCCGCGCTCACCGACAGCGGCGGCATGAAGCGCAGAGTGCTCACGCCGCAGGAGAGCAGCAGCAGCCCGTTGTGGTAGGCACGCGTCACGAGGCGGTCCACGAGCTGACGAGCCGGCGTACGTGCGGCGTCGCTCTCGATCAGTTCCATGCCGATCATCAGGCCGCGGCCGCGGACCTCGCCGATGCAGGGGAAATCGCTCTGCAACTCACGCAGGCGTCCCATGAAATGGTCGCCGACCTTCGCGGCATTCGCGGCGTATTCCGACGCCACGAGGTCGAGCGTCGCGATCGCGGCGGCGCAGCTCAAGGGATTCCCGCCGTAGGTGTTGCCGTGGGCGCCGCGTTGGAACTTCTCCATGATGGTCTGCTTCGCGATGAACGCGCCGATCGGCAAGCCGGAGCCCAGGCCCTTCGCGCTCGTCATGATGTCGGGCTGCACGCCCCAGTGCTCGCTCGCCCACATCCTGCCGGTGCGACCGACGCCCGACTGCACCTCGTCGAAGATCAGCAGGATGCCGTGCTCGTCGCAGATCCCGCGCAGCCCCGCCAGGAAGCCGTCGGGCGGCACGAGATAGCCGCCCTCGCCCTGGATCGGCTCGACCAGGATCGCGGCGACTTCGCTGGGCGGCACGTTGCGATCGAACAGCATGCGGATGTAGTCGAGCACCGCACGGCCCTGGTCGTTGCCGGCGAACAGTGGGCGGTAGGTGTTCGGATAGGGCACGTGCGTGACGCCCGGCATGGTGGGCGCGAAGCCCTTCTGCTGCGTGTACTTGCTCGAGGTGAACGCGAGCGATCCCATCGTGCGGCCATGGAAACTGCCGAGGAACCCGAGGTAACGGGGCCGGCCCGTGGCGTAGCGGGCCAGCTTGATCGCGCCCTCCACGGACTCGGTGCCCGACTGGCAGAGGAAGCTCATCACCGGTTCGCCCATGGGTGCGTGCTTCGCGAGGCGCTCGGTGAGCGCCGTCATGTTCTCGTGCCAGTAGTCACTCGAGATGTGCAGGAACCTGTCGGCGGCGGACTTGACGGCCTCGACGACGCGCGGGTGCGAGTGGCCCGTGGAGCAGACCGCGATGCCGGCCATGAAGTCCAGGAAACGGTTGCCGTCCACGTCCCAGACCTCGCTGCCGCGGCCGTGCGACATCACGAACGGGTAGTCGCGCGGGTACGACGGCGAGGCCACAGGACGGTCGCGCTCCAGCAGGGCTCGAGCCTTGGGGCCGGGCAGTTCGGTCTTGATGTGGGGATTGGGCACGATGGACTCCAGGTAAAGCGCGCGTCAGGCAGGCACGCGGACGGGACGGGCGTGCGCCTCCCTCGTGCGCGCATGCAAGGAACGCAGGGTATCGAGTTCGAGCGGGGTCGGCGGCGCAATCGTCTCGACCGAGGCGACGGTGCGCAGCGGCCAACCAACGGCTGCACGCGCCTCTTCGAGAGTCGCATCCGGAAACAGCGCGCTCAGCACCAGCTCGTCGGTGCCCGGCTCGGGGGTCAGCACGCCGAAGTCGGTGATCAGCGCCTGCGGCCCGGCGCCACGCATGGTCGTACGTGCGCGCGTACCGTGGCCGTCGAGAAAGCCGGCGCTGGTGTGGAAGTCGAGCCGCGCGACGAGGCTGCGTGGGCTCGCCTTGAGCATCACGAAGGTCTGTCGTGCGTGTGCGGCGATCTCGGTGGCGCCGCCCGCGCCGGGCAGGCGTGTGGCCGGCGCCTCGTACGGGCCGATCACCGTGCTGTTCAGGTTGCCATGGCGATCGACCTGCGCCGCGCCGAGGAAACCGACATCGACGCGTCCGGCCTGCAGGAAGTAGGCGAAGATCTCGGGCAGGGGGATGACGCAGGCTGCAGTCTCGGCGAGCTCGCTGTCACCGATCGACAGCGGCAGCACCTCCGGACGCGTGCCCAGTGTCCCCGACTCGTAGATCAGCACGATATCGGGCGCGTGCGTGAGGCGCGCGAGGTTGCAGGCCGCGCTCGGCAGGCCGATGCCCACGAAGCACACGCAGCCGTTCCACAGGCGCCGCGCTGCCGCCACGGTCATCATCTCGTCGCGGGTCCAGTCGCTCATGCGGCGGCTCCGAGGCTCGCAAGGAATGCGGCATGGTCAGCGCTGCCGAGCACGTGCCGCTGCATCCAGGCAAGGAAGCTGCTGCGGTCGCGCGCGATCGCGTCCCAGCGCCGGTAGAAATCGTTGTCGCGCGGGTAGCAGCCCTGCGCGTAGGACGGATACGCGCCCCCGGGGCAGTGCGCCACCGCACTCACCACCCAGTGCGGCAGCACGATGCCGTTCATCGCCGGCGGCAGCTCGTCGACGATCTCCTCGACCGTGACGAGCAGAGTCCGCGCAGCCAGCGCGGCTTCGCGCTGGGCGCCGACGATGCCAGTGATCGCGACGTTGCCCTGCCGGTCCGCGCGCTGCGCGTGCAGGATCGTGACATCGGGATTGATGGCTGGAACGGTAGCGACGCGCTCGCCGGTGTAGGGACACTCGACGCTGCGTATGCGCGGGTTCGCGGCCACGAGATCCGTGCCGAGGTAACCGCGCAGTATCCCGAACGGCAGGCGCGCCGCACCCGCGCAGAAGGCGGCCGCAATGCCCGCGTGAGTGTGTTCGTCGATCTCGAGCCGCACGGGCCAGCCGTGCTCCACCGCGTCGCGCAGGCGATGCAGCGACCCGACGCCGGGATTGCCGCCCCACGAGAACGTGAGGCGGCGTGCGCAACCCATGCCGATCATCTGGTCGTAGACGAGGTCGGGCGTCATGCGCACCAGATGCAGGTCACGGCGGCCCTGGCGAATGATCTCGTGCCCCGCCGCGAAGGGAATGAGGTGCGTGAAGCCCTCGAGCGCGACGCAGGCACCGTCGGCGACGTGCCGCGCGATCGCCTCGGTCAGCGACATGATCTTCACGAGCCGCTCGCCACCACGGTTCGCGACTGCTCGCGCAGGTACTGCGCGAGGTAGTAGAACGATGCGATCGCCTTGCCGGTGGAGCCCGAGCCTTTCCATCCGCCAAAGGGCTGGTAGCCGGGCCAGGCGCCGGTCGTCGCGCCCTGGCGCCGGTTCGCGTAGGTGACGCCCGCTTCGATGTGCTCGTGGAACCACGGCACCTCGTCCGCGCCACCGTAGAAACCGGCGGTGAGCCCGAGGTCCGTGTCGTTCGCGAGCCGCATGGCCTCGTCGCGATCGCGCACGCGATTCAGCATCAGGATCGGCACGAACATCTCGTGCTTCCACAGCGCGTGTCCGACCGGTGCTTCCGCCAGCACGGGCTCGACGTAATGGCCACGTGCGAGAGCGCCTTCCGCTGGCACGCCACCGCCCGCGATCACGCGTGCGCCACCGGCCTGGAGCTGGCCGACGTAGCGCTGGTAGTTGTCGCGGGCCGAGGCGTTGATCAGCGGCCCGAGCCAGTTCTCGCGACGGCAGGGATCGCCGATGCGGATCGCGGCGACCTGCGCGCGCAGGCGCTCGATGAGTTCGTCGGCCACGCGCTGCTCGACGTACAGGCGCGACAGCGCAGAGCACTTCTGCCCGCCCATGCCATAGGCCGAGCGCGCGATACCCGCCGCCGCCTCGTCGAGATTCGCGCGCGCGGTGACGATGCAGGGATTCTTGCCGCCCATCTCGGCGATGCAGGGACGCGGAAACGCGCCGCCCGTCATCTGCCGCAGCAGCCCCATGCCGACCGCCACCGAGCCGGTGAAGGTGATGCCGGCCGTCGCTTCGTGCGCGGCCAGCGCCTCGCCGATCTCGCGGCCCGAGCCCGAGACGTAATTGAAGACGCCAGGCGGCAAGCCCGCGTCGCGGATGCAGTCCGCGAGCAAGCGCCCCGCCCAGGGTGTGTCGCTCGCGCCCTTCACGACCACCGTGTTGCCCGTGACCAGCGCCGCCGCCGCGGGCCCGCCCGCGAGCGCGAGCGGGAAATTGAACGGCGCGATCACGACCCAGGCGCCGTAGGGTCGCATCACGCTGCGGTTGCTCGAGACCACGCCCGGCAGCGGGTCGTTCGGCAGTACGTGCTCGTAGCCACCGTGGCTCTCGAAGTCATCGGCGTAATGGCGGAAGAAGTCGACGGTCTCCTGCGCCTCGCCGAGAGCCTCCATGCGGTTCTTGCCGACCTCGAGCGCGAGCGCCGCGGCGATCTCGTACACCCGCTGTTCCATGAGGTCGGCGACGCGACGCATCAGGCGCAGGCGCTCCGCGACCGGTGTGGCGCGCCATGCGGGAAACGCCGAGAGCGCCGCCTGCATCGCGGCCTCCGCGTCGCCGCGGCTGGCCACCGCGAACTCGCCGAGGATCAGGTCGCGGTCGACCGGGCTCGGTCGCTGCGACGTACTGCGCCGGGGCGACGTCGGCACCGTTGAGGAACAGCGCGTGGCGCGCACCGAGGCGCGCTCGCACCGACGCGAGTGCCGCATCGAAGCGCTGGTGCATGACCTCGGGTGGGTCGAACATCGTGGCGTAGGTGAGACGGAAGCTCATGGACCTGTCACCGAGCATTCAGATGGATGGAAAGAAGCGAGCCAGCAGGCGATCGAGCAGCGCGAGCGCGTCGGCGAGTTCCTGCTCCTCGATCACCAGCGGCGGGGCGAGCAGGATCAGATTGCCCCTGGAGCCGAAGGACACGCCCTCCTGCATCGCTGCCGCGAGCAGCGATGCAAGTGCCGGCGGCGTCTGCGGCCACGGCGCGAGCGGTGCGCGCGTGTCCCGATCCGAGACGAGTTCCAGCACGGCGAACAGGCCGTGACCGCCGCGCACGTTGCCGATCACGCGATGGCGCGAGGCGAGCCGTTCGAGTTCGTGCTTCATTGCGGCACCGAGCGAGCGCGAGCGCTCGATGAGGCGCTCCTCCGTGTAGGCCTCGATCGCCGCGACACCTGCGGCACAGGCCAGCGGGTGTCCACAGTAGGTGAGCCCGGTGTTGAGCACCTGGTCCTCGAGGCGCGCAACCAGTTCATGCGACAGCACGACGGCGCCGAGCGGCAGCGCGGCTCCCGTGAGGCCCTTGGCGAGCGTGATCACGTCGGGGCGCCCCGCCTCGCCGTGCCGCTGCCAGGCGAACCACTCGCCGCAGCGGCCGAAGGCACTCATCACCTCGTCGGCGATCAGCGGAATCCCCCGCTCGGCAGTGTGGCGGCGGACCGCGGGCCAGTAGCTGTCCGGAGCCACGATCCCGTTCGAGCCCGCGTTGGGCTCGACGATCACCGCGGCAATGCGCTCCGCGCCGAACCGGTCGATGCGCCCGGCAATCGCGCCCGCCGCAAGCTCACCGCATGCGTCGTCGGTCGTGCTGCCGAAGGGACAGCGGTAGGCATACGGCGGCTCCACGTGGCTCACGCCCATCGCATCCGGGTCGACCATGGCGCGCGCACGTGCGTCCCCCGACAGCGCCATCGCGAGATGAGTCGCGCCGTGGTAGGAGCGCTCGCGCGCCACCACGATACCGCGTGGCCGGCCGAGGGCCTGCCGCACGATCTTCACCGCGTGCTCGTTCGCGTCGGCGCCGCCGAGCGTGAAGAACACCCGGCCGCCGTCGAAGCCGGCGAGATCGAGCAATCGTTCGGCGAGCTCGGCGCGCGGCCGCGCACCCCAGGCATTGGTCACGAAGCAGAGCTGCTCGGCCTGCGCCCTGATGGCCGCGACGACGCGCGGATGCTGGTGGCCGAGGTTGCTGCACTCGGCGAGGCTGCTCATGTCGAGGATCGCGCGCCCGTCCTCGAGGAACAGGCGCGCGCCCTCGCCGCCGACCACCGTCGGTGCGTCCCACTGGGACTGCCTGCACCAGCTGTGCAGCACGGAATGGCGTTCGGCGCCCACGTCTCCCCCGGATTGCCTTGCCGCGAGTTCAAACGTGCGCATATCGCACAAGTGTTCGCATTGCGCACTATGCTACGAATCACTAAGCTCCGCGTCAAATGGCCAGCCGGGACCCCAGCGCCGCCGCGAACGACTTCGAGCAGAGCCGCGACTACGTGCAATCGCTGGCCCGCGGCCTGGCCGTGCTCAGCGCGTTCGACGCCCAGCACCAGACCCTCGGCCTGGCCGGCATCGCTGCGCGCACCGGCCTGTCGCGCGCGGCGGTGCGGCGCCTCGTGCTGACGCTGACGCACCTCGGGTACGTCCGCCCGCTGGGTCGCGAGTACGCGCTCAGCCCGCGCGTGCTCGAGCTCGGATTCGGCTGCCTCAGCTCGCTCAAGCTCACCGATCTCGCGCAGCCGCTGATCGAGCAGCTCGCGCAGCGCGTCAACCACAGCTGCTCGATGGCCGTGCTCGATGGTCAGTCCATCGTCTACGTGCTGCGCGTACCGGTGCGGCGCGTGATGACCGTGGCGCTCGGGGTCGGCGCGCGATTGCCGGCGTATGCGGCGTCGATGGGTCGCGTGCTGCTCGCGGGCCTGCCGGCGGAGTCACTCGAGACCTGGCTCGCCGCCTGCCGGCCGGAGCGCCTCACGCCGCACACCGTCAACGACCCGCGACGACTGCGACGCATCGTCGCGGAGGTCCGCGCCCAGGGCTATGCCTACGTCGAGCAGGAACTCGAGCTGGGACTGTGCTCGCTCGCGGTGCCCGTTCGCGATCGCGACGGACGGGTGGTCGCGGCCCTGAACGCAAGCCTGCCCTACCACGCCGACGCCGCCCGTCACGCACTGCGCGAAGTGCTGCCCGAGCTGCGCGCGACCGCAACGGCAATCGAGCGCTGCCTGCCTGCCAACAGCCTGCCCCCGGTGTCCCTGTGAGCACGACACACGCGTATCTGTGCGACGGCCTGCGCACGCCCTTCGGCCGATTTCGCGGTGGCCTGTGCGCGGTACGCGCCGACGATCTCGCCGCGCTGGCGATCCGGCGCCTGCTGGAGCGTCATCCGCAACTCGACCCCGCCGCCGTCGACGACGTCTACCTCGGCTGCGCCAATCAGGCGGGCGAGGACAACCGCAACGTCGCGCGCATGGCCGCGCTGCTCTCGGGCCTGCCGGCCTCGGTACCGGGCGTAACCGTAAACCGCCTCTGTGCATCCGGGCTCGAAGCGCTGGGCCAGGCGGCGCGGGCCTGTGCCCTCGGCGAGGCCGACGTGGTGATCGCCGGCGGGGTCGAGAGCATGACCCGGGCACCGTACGTGCTCGGCAAGGCCGACGCGGCGCACTCGCGCGAGCAGAAGCTCGAGGACACGACGCTCGGCTGGCGCTTCGTCAATCCTCGGATGAAGACGCTGCATGGCGTGGACTCGATGGCACAGACCGCGGAAAACCTGGCGCGAGAGCATCAGGTCTCGCGGGAGGACCAGGACGCCTGCGCGCTGCGCTCGCAGCAGCGTGCCGCCCGCGCCATCGCCGACGGGTGGCTTGCGGAGGAATTGACCGCAGTTCCCGTCTCATCGGACGGCACCGCACTTGCAGTGGACGAGCAGCCGCGCCCCGACACGACACTCGAGCGGCTCGCGGCGCTCGCGCCCATCCTCGGGCCGGGCACGTCCATCACTGCCGGCAATGCCTCCGGCATCAACGACGGCGCCTGCGCGCTGCTCGTGGCGTCCGAGGCCGGCCGTCCGCCGCTGGAACCTCACGCCACGCGCACGCGTGCTCGGCATGGCCGCGGCCGGCGTGGCACCGCGCGTCATGGGTATCGGCCCGGTGGACGCCACGCACCGGCTGCTCGCACGCCTGCGTCTGTCGCTCGCCGATTTCGACGTGATCGAGATCAACGAGGCCTTCGCGGCGCAGGTGCTGGCCGTGACTCGCGCGCTCGGCCTGGCCGACGACGCTGAACACGTGAACGCCAATGGCGGTGCGATTGCGCTCGGACATCCGCTGGGCGCAAGCGGGGCGCGCCTTGCTTTGACCGCGCTGCGTCAGCTCGAGCGTAGCCGCGGTCGGCGCGCGCTCGTCACGCTCTGCGTCGGCGTGGGACAGGGGCTCGCGCTGGCGCTGGAGCGCTGATCGCGGGTCAGCGCGGCGCCTCGCAGCGACGCAGCTGGCGCAGCAGGGCCTCGGGCGACACGGGACGGTCGAGCAGCGCCGTCATCAGCGTGCGTGTGTCGAGCTCCGAGCCGAACCGGAGCAGCTGTTCGCTCGACCACTCGTACCAGCGAGCGTTGCCCGCGTCGAATGGGCCGATGACCGAGGCCGTGCGCTCGCGGATCTCGGCGGTCAGCACGGCGCCGAGGCCGTAATTGACCATGTAGCCTGGGTTACCCGCGAGCTGCACCCTCATTGCCCACCATGGCAGTTCGGGATGCGGAACGATGTGCAGGTACTGGCTCGTGATGTCGGTCCACACCGCGTTCGGGTCCGCGTCCGGATTCTCCAGCAGGCGCATCTCGAACAGCGACCAGGCCACGTCGAGCATCACGTTGCCGTAGAGCGCCCGCAGCGACTCGCACTCCGGTGCGGCGACCCCGAGGTAGCGGCGCTGCCACGCCGGCTCGTGCACGCTCCACGCGGGCACGTCGGCGAACGCCTCGGTGAACAGCGTATCCGGCCAGTCCATGTAGGCGGGCCGCGTGCGGATCGCGCTCACGTGCACGGCATGGCCGTTTTCGTGCACCAGCTCGTTGAGCGAGAAAAGGCCACCCTCGGGATAGGTGCCGACGACGCGCGCCACCGGCCGACGCCAGGCGCCGTCCACCTGCCGGCCGCGCCTGAGGAAATCCGAGTAGGCGAGCGGCGACTTGTCCGGCCGCGGCGCGAGATCGAAGGTCACCTCGAGGAGCGTGAGATCCGCGCCGAGATCGCGATAGAAGCGCTCGTTGGCTGGCAGGAGCGACTGCGCCGGGATGTTCGACTGCAGGCGCCGGTTGGCGGCGCTGTTCACGTAGCGGTAGTCCCAGGGCTCGACCGGCTGCGCGGGACCCGAGTCGCGCCACGCCTCGAGCACCCGAACCAGCCAACGCCCGACCTCTGCGGGCTCGACGGCGATCGCGCGTGCCGCGGCATCGATCTCAGAGCCGTGCTTCGCAGCATCGACAGCCGCCATGGCAATCATCCGGCGATAAGGACTGTCGCGGTCGTTGCGCGCGTTGAGCGCGGTCCAGAGCGGCCCGAACGAGTCGAAGATCGCCTTGCGACGTGCCGATTCGTCGACGATGTGCAGCAGCTGCAGGGCCGTGCCGCGATCGATCTCGCGCCCCTCGTAGCGCATGTGATTGCCGTGCTCGACGAAGCACTCCACCAGTGCGGAACGCATCGCGGCGTAATCGAGGTCGCTGCGCCCGACATCGCGACAGGCGTGCTGCTGAACGCCGGTCGTACTGTCGGCGTCCAGTGCGGCCAGCGACCGCCGCATCGCCACGAGCGCGTCCTGGTCGGCACCCGCAAGTGCGCCAGGCGCCACTGCCGACAGCGCAGCGTCGAGTGCAGTGCGTCGCTGGACCCGCGAACTTGCCATTCGGCGAGGCCTCGATTCTCGAATCGCATGGCAACCCCGGACTCGACGAACGCTGCCGCGTCGCGGGCATCCAGGTAGTCGATGAAGGCCTTCTCGGCCGTCGCGATCTGCGCCGCGTCCGTCGCGGCGGTGGCCGTCGGGTCTGCAACTGCAATGGAGAGACCGAGCACCGTGCCGGCGAACGAGGCTGCAATTGAACGCATCGGTCGATAATAGCCAATGCTCGTCCTGTGTCCTGGCCCTCGTTGGTTGGCAACTCGCCGTCCGGCAAACCAGGCGCCGGACCCAGCCAGCCACGGCCACCCCAATTCGGAGCAGCCGCCTCGACCTCTGGAACCGTTCTTGGCCCCAACCTCAGAAGTTCACCGTCACGGTCGCGCGCAGCGTGCGCGGCTCGACGGGGTGGAAGTGGATGTCCTCGACCGGCGCCGCTTCGCCGGGAAGCTGCGACTCGTAGAAATAGGTGATGTCGTTGTCCTCACGGTCGAACAGGTTGAACACGGTGAGGAAAGCGCTCCAGTGCTGGTTGAAGCGGTAGCCTGCCTCGACGTTCACGAGCAGCGTCGGGTCGGAGCGCACGCTGTTGTCCTCGATGAGCGGCGCTTCGCCGAGGTAGCGCACGCGCGCACCGCCGAACCAGCCGTCGTTGCGATTGACCGCAAGACCGAGCGACGCGACGTCCTCGACCGCGCCGGGGATGCGGTCGCCGGCCGGATCCGAGCCCTGGAATCGCGCGTGCGACCAGGCGTAGTCGAGGTCGAGGATCAGCCAGTCGAGTGGTGTCCAGAACGCGCCCAGCTCGACGCCGTAGCGACGGCTCTCGCGGCTCGGCTCGGTGATGCCGCCGTCGCCGACGAACAGCAGCTCGGAGTCGAGGTCGAGGCCCCAGAGCGCGCCGTAGAGCTGCAGGCCCGGGACGATGCCGGAGCGGAAACCGAGCTCGCCGCCGGTCGCGGCCACCAGCGGGTCGACGCGGTCCACCGGGGTCACGCCGTCCGTCGGGTCGACACGGATCGTCGTGCCACGCGCGTCGTTGCTGTGGAAGCCGCGACCGGCATTGATGAAGTACTCGGTCTCATTCCAGGGCCCGAGCACCACGGTGGCCTTCGGGCTCGCGATCGAGTCGCTGGCCTCGCCTGAATTGGCCGCCAGGTTGCTCGAGACATCGAAGTCGAAATGATCGAAGCGCAGGCCGAACTCGGTGCGCAGCCAGTCGTTCCAGCGCTGGTCGTGCGCGACGTAGGCCGAGTAGCTGGTCTGGGTGACGTCGTCCCGGCGGACCGTCTCGCGTCGTCGAGATTCCGTGGTCAGGTAGAGGCCGACCGGCTCGATCTCGTCGCGCCGGAGTTCGACCCCCGTGCGCACGGCCCCGGGCATCCCGGTGAACGAGGCGGGCCAGACGTACTCGAAGCGCCCGCCGAAGACCCGACGGTCGTCGTACTGCTCGAACTGATCGCCGTTGTCCGGGTCGATCGCATAGGTGAAGTTCGAGATCAGCTCGAGGTGGTAGTCCATCGCGTAGGCACTTGCGGTCCAGCCGCGGCCGTCATCGGTGTTGGACCATGCGTCCAGAGACAGGCTGTAGCGGTGCGACTCGCCGCCGCTGGTGGGATCGACGTAGCCGAAGCGCGAGATGCAGAAGGGGATGTCCGCGCACTGGCCGTGTACCGCACGTTCGGGGATCTGGTCGGTGCTGTCCCAGCGCCCGTCGTAGCCCATGGCCGTGACGGCGAGGCCGCGCTCCGCGGCGCCGCGCGAGAATTTCACGAGGCCGTTGACCTTGCGGAAGTCCTGCGGCAGGTCCCAGGGGCCGTCCGCGGTCGAGTAATCGAGCGCACCGAGCAAGGTTCCGCCGGCGAGTTCCGGCGAGGCCGCGATCAGCGCGCGGTAGTAGTCGTCCTCTCCGATCGTGAGGCTCGCGAGCGCGGCGTCGACCTTGCGCCGATAGACGATATCCGCGGCCCCGGCGGCTGAGAAATTGCCTTCGTCGGCGAAGTAGGTGCCCTTGCGATATCGCACCTTGTCCACGAGTTCGGGGATCAGGAAGTTGATGTCGGCGTAGCCCTGGCCGTGCGCGTGCGTCGGCATGTTGACCGGAATGCCGTCCACGCGCGTGGCGAAGTCGGTGCCGTGGTCGAGGTTGAAGCCGCGCAGGAAGTACTGGTTTGCCTTGCCGTCGCCGCTGTGCTGAGTGACGACGAGTCCCGGGACCACCTCCAGCACCTCGCCCGGGCGTAGCAGGGGACGGCCCTCGAGCTGGATCGCGAGCACGACCCCTTCGCTCGCGGCCCTGGACTCGCCGATGAGGCCGATCCGCGTGGCCGTGACGACGATCTCCTCGAGCGGGCTCGAGGTCGGGATGCCCGAGCCCTGCGTCGCTGTCGGCAACGCCAGCGCCACGAGCACGGCAAGTTGCAGCACGCCCGAATTGCGCGACCCGGGTTCGTTGTCCATGATCGCCTCCCGCTCGAGATCGAGCCCCGACCCTCGGTCGCGGACTCTAGCAAGGCGTATGACGACTTCTAAATAAGTGCATACCGATGCCGTGACCCGGAGACCCCGTTCATGCAGCGCACCACGATCACGCTCGACGACGACCTGATGGCCCGGCTCGACGAGTTCATGGCAGACCGCCAGTACGCCAACCGCTCGGAGGCCATTCGCGATCTCGTGCGCGCCGGGCTCGAGCAGGCCACGCTCGAAGCCTCGCCGCAGGCGCAGTGCCTCGGCGCCGCGATCTACGTGTACGACCACGAGGCACGCGAGCTGTCGAGCCGCCTCACGCGCGCCGCCCACGATCACCACGATCTCTCCCTCGCCACGCTGCACGTGCACCTCGATCACGACAGCTGCATGGAAGTGACCGTGCTGCGAGGGGCGGTCGGCGACGTACGCCACTTCGCCGACCACGTGATTGCCGAGCGCGGCGTTCGCCACGGCCGGCTCGTGCTCGTGCCGGTGGAGGAGCGCACCGAGACCCACACGCACGGCGCCCCTCACGCCACGCCGCACAAGCACCTGCACGTACGGCGCCGCTGAGCGCCCATCGGTGCCGCGTCGCAGCGCGCAGCGCCCGCTGCTGCGGCCGCCACCTGGACTTGCGGGATGCGACTTAATGCTCCGCCACGGCACGCCGGACGTGGCCCGGGTCCCAGTTCTGCACTCTGGTTGGGCGCGGGCGTCCACTCGCCGCGCGGGTGGCGTATGTTCGGCCCCACTGGCAAACCCGTCGCGAGGCGGGGACGCAAAGCCTCCGGTCCACGACCGGCCGAACGCGGCCGATGCGGATAGCGGGGTTGCCGGACATCAGGCGGAGTGCAAGATGGCCGTACGACTCTTTCATGCACTGGTTTGCGGGCTCGCATGCTGCGTCGCGCCGGAGCTCGCGGCTGCCGAGGGAACCGACGGCCCGTGGGTCCGCGACCTCTGGCAGCAGGGCGAAGTGAAGCTCCACGAGCTGCGGGACTTTCTCGGCCGCCAGCTCACGATGACGCGACGCGACGAGCCCGACTGGATCCTCGAACTGTCGCAAGACAAGATCGATCCGGGCATTCAACCGGGTGCCGACGCCGCCCAGCTCGTCGTGCAGCAGGATCGCCGCGACGGTACCGACCTGCTCACGCTTCGCTACCCGCTCGCCCAGCGCGGTGCCGTCCGTGCCTATGCCGGAGCAGGACTCAACCAGACCGGGTACCTCACCCACGCCAGCGATGGCCCCACCTTGCTCACGCGTCGCGTTTACGACCGCTGGCTCGGCCCCGCGGCCGAAGTCGGCGCCGAGTTCCGCGTCAGCCGGCAGCTGATGGTGAATGCCGAGCTGCGCTGGGCCGAACTCGACGCCGACGGCGTCCTGCTGCGCAGCGCCGAAGGCCTCGTCGCTGCGGACCCGGTCTCGGTCGGCGTATCGGTCGGCTGGCGCTTCCGCTGATTCCACTTTCGCCCGGGCAATGCGGCCGCTGATCGCGGCGCGCCGGCGCACGCCCGGGCCTGTCCGAGTCGAGTAGACTCCGCGCGTCCCTCGTTTACCGCGCTGGCGCCGCCGCTCACACATGCAGGGCTTCACCGCCTGGGTTCGCGAACTCTGGCCCGTTCTCGTCTCGATCACCTACGTCGCCGGTGCGACCTGGGTCACCGTGGATGCGGTGCTGCGCAAGCGGCACGTGCCTGCGATCGTGGGCTGGGTCGGGCTCGCCTGGCTCGCGCCGGTGGTGGGCGCACTGGCCTACTACCTGCTCGGCATCAACCGCATCCGTCGCAGCGCGAGTGCGCTCGACCGCAAGGCCGCGGCCGGACTACCGGAGGCGCCACGCGCCGCGCCCGACTCGGCGCGCGACGAGGAGCAGGGCGAGGCGCTCGAGACGCTGCACCCCGGATTCGCGGGCCTCGCGCGCCTCGGCGCACGGGTGACGGGCCGGCCGCTGCTCGAGGGCAATCGCATCGAGCCGCTGATCGACGGCGACGAGGCATTTCCGGCCAAGCTCGCAGCCATCGAGTCGGCCGAGCGGTCCGTCTCGATCGTGAGCTACATCTTCGACAACGACTTCGCCGGCCAGGCGTTCCGCGACGCGCTGGCGCGCGCGCTCGATCGCGGCGTCGAAGTGCGGGTGCTGATCGACGACGTTGGCTCGCGCTACACCAAGCCCACGATGGTGAGCGAGCTGCGGGCCGCGGGGGTGCCGGCGGCAGCCTTCCTTCCGACCCGCGTGCCGCGGCTCTTCAAGTACGCGAACCTGCGCAACCACCGCAAGATCATGGTGGTGGACGGGCGCGTCGGCTTCACCGGCGGGATGAACATCCGCGCCGGTCACTGGCACACGCGCGTCCCGAAGTCTCCGGTGCGCTGCGTCCACTTCCGGGTGGATGGACCGATCGTGGCCGACCTGCAGGAGGTCTTCGCGGCCGACTGGGCGTTCACCACCGGTGAGCGCCTCGACGGCGAGCGCTGGTTCGCCCGGCTGAGCGATTGCGGTCCGGTGACGGCGCGCGGGGTGCCCGACGGTCCGGACGGCGACCTCGACAACCTCCCGCACCTGATCCTGGGTGCGCTGTCGGTGGCGACGCAGCGCGCGCGAATCGTGACGCCGTACTTCCTGCCCGAGGACGGCCTGCTGCGCGCTTTGCAGGTGGCGGCCATGCGCGGCGTGGCGGTGGACATCGTGCTGCCCGAACGCAGCAACGTGCCGCTGATGGACTGGGCCGTGATGCCGCAACTGCCGTGGCTGCTCGAGGCGGGGTGTCGCGTTTACCGCAGCCCGGCACCTTTCGACCACAGCAAGCTCTTCGTGGTGGACGGCGCCTGGGCGCTGATCGGCTCGACCAACTGGGATGCCCGCAGCCTGCGCCTGAATTTCGAGTACAACCTCGAGTGCTACGACCGCGCTCTCGCCGCGCGCCTCGACGCGATCATCGATGCCAAGATCGCCGTGGCCCGGCCGGTGGATCGATCGGAGCTCGAGTCGCAGCCGCTGCCGGTGTTGCTGCGGAACGGGCTCACGCGGCTGCTGTCGCCTTACCTCTGAGCGCCGCTGGAAACTGTCCAGCTGCGATGGGTTGCCTCCTGGTTGAATTCAAGCGCATCCTTCTGCGCAGGCAGCTGACGGTCATTCCATCCGAAGGAGTCCATCACCATGGCCATCGATACCCATATCAAGTTCGACGGCGTCGAAGGCGAATCCACCCATGTTGACCACAAGGGCGAAGTCAAAGTCCTGTCCTGGACCTGGGGCGTGTCGAACGCAGCCAAGGTGAGCGCGGCCGGCAGCGGCAAGGGCAAGGCGGTGCCCGGCGACTTTCAATTCACACACGGTTACGACAAGGCCTCGCCGCTCCTGGCGAAGAAGTGTGCGCAGGGCATGCATTTCCCGACCGTCGTGGTCACCGAGCGGAAGTCCGGCGAAGGCCAGAAGGACTTCCTGAAGATCACGATGAAGGAGGTTTTCATCACCGCGGTGCAGTCGAGCGGCGGCGACTTCGGCGAGTCGGTGTCGATGAGCTACGGAGCGATCGACTTCTCCTACAGACCGCAGGATTCCAAGGGTGGATTGGGCGGCGAGGTGAAATTCGGCTGGGATGTCAAGACCAAGAAGATCACCTGAGAGCTCACGCGGCAGCAGCGCGGATGCCCACGGGTGAGGTTTCGCGTGCCTTCCTCGAGCTTACGTTGGGCGGACCGATCGGCGGCGGCTGCCACCGCCACGACGGTGCCCGCGGTCTCGCTTGGCGGCGCGCTGGACGACGCGATTTCGTTGCTGCGTGCCGAGCGCATCGAGGAGGCCGAACCTGCCCTGCTGGCAATCCTGGGGCGCTGGCCTGAGCAGCCCGACGCGCTGCACTTCCTGGGCGTGCTGCGGCACACGCAAGGCCGCGTCGATGAGGCGGTGGCGCTGATCCAGCGCGCGCTGGCGAGCATCCCGGACCATGCCACCGCGTGGAACAATCTCGGCAACGTGCAGCTGCTGGCTGGCCGTGCCACGGAAGCACAGGCTGCCTATGAGAACGCGGTGCACCACGGCACCAATGGCGGCCAGGGCCATGACGCCGCGATGGCCCTGAACAACCTGTGCGCGCTGCACCGGTACCAGGGCCGCCTGGACCAGAGCGAAGTGGCCGCGCGCGGTGCGCTCGAACGCGAGCCCGATTTCGCCGATGCCTGGTACAACCTGTCGCTCACACTGCTCAAGCAAGGCCGCGTGCACGACGGCCTGCTGGCCGGCAGTCGCGCCGTTGCGCTATGGCCGGCGCACCTGCAGTCGCGCCAGGAGCTGATCCGCGCGCTGCTGCTGCTTGGCGAACGCGAGCGTGCCGCTTTGCTGCTGCGCGATTGGCTGGCCGAAGACCCGGACAACCCGGTGGCCGAACACATGCTCGCCGCCTGCGAGGGCGAGGCGGCGCCGGAGCGCGCCAGCGACGCCTATGTCGAGCAGGTGTTCGACGCCTTCGCCGCCTCGTTCGACTCCCAGCTCGAGGCCCTCGGCTACCGCGCGCCGGGGCTGGTGGTGCAAGCGCTGACCGCCGCCGCCGGCGCGCCGGCGGGCGCGCTGGCCATCGTGGACGCGGGCTGCGGCACGGGCATGTGCGGCCCCGCACTCAGACCCTATGCGCGGCGACTCGCCGGCTGCGATCTCTCCGAGGGCATGCTGCGGCGGGCGTGGTCGCGGAAAGTCTACGACGTCCTGCACAAGGCTGAACTGACCCATTACCTTGAGACCCAGCCCGAGGCCTTCGATGCTGTCATCTCGGCCGACACGCTGTGCTACTTCGGTGCGCTCGAAATGGCGCTCGCCGCTGCGCAACGCTGTCTGCGGCCCGGTGGTTGGCTCATCTTCACAGTCGAGGCGCTGCCGGAAGGTCTGACCCCGGGGCATGTGCTTCAAGCCAACGGGCGTTATGCCCATGCGCGGAGCTACCTCGAGCAGGCCTTGCGCGCGACAAATCTCGAACCCGTTGCCATCGTCGGCGACACGCTGCGCCAGGAGGCAGGGGAGGCGGTTTTCGGCTGGTTGGTCACGGCACGGCGGGCATCGCCATGAGCGGCGAGCGAACATCGGGTCCATGCAAGCACTCTTCGCTCGCGTCGGAGAGATCTGCGTCACTTGAGGCCGTGATGGCCACGATGACAGAATGCCGATCACGGCTAGCCGCCGGGATTCGACATTCGGAAGCGCTCGTGACTGCTGCTAAGCCGCGAGGCCGGCCGAGAAAAAATCCGGTGTGACGTCAGGCCAACGCGTCGAGCACAACGCGTGTCCGGGTGATCGACCGTCTTTGGCGCCTTAAGAAGTTCCCGAAGGTCCGCTCCCTCAGCCCGCTCGATCGGGACACCGCCACATCCTTCTGGTCCCGACAACAGACCTTCCCGGATAATCCTTCGTCAGCCTAAGCCCGCGCCGCAACCGTGGCGAAGATCAGCAGGCCGGTCGCGACCTCGAGCCCCAGGGCCACGGCGAGACTCAGCCGACCCTGCATCACGGCACCGATCATCCACAGCACGCCCAGGATCGCCGCCGCGACGATGGCGAGCACCCCGAGCGGCAGCTCCGCAGCGAACCAGAGCAGCACGGTGCTGCCAACCAGCACGACGGCGAAGCTCGCCAGCACGAATGCCCGCCCGCCGCGGCTCACGGGCGGGTCGTAACGTCGCACGCGGCTCAAGTCGAAGTGGGGCTTGCGCCACGGCGTGCCGCCGGCCGGCGCTGGCTCCCAGCCGGGTGGCATGAGCCACACCGCGAGCCGGTCGCGCCAGCGCCGCGCCCGTCCGGACCGGCGCGCAAGGTCGGCATACACCTCGACGTTGGCCCACAGCGGGTCCCAGGACTCGAGCGGCGCGCGCGTGCCGTACACGCACTTCTCGTCTTCCTCGACGAAGGAGCCGAACAGGCGGTCCCACAGCATGGTGATGCCGCCGTAGTTTCGGTCGAGGTACGTGTCGTTCACCGCGTGGTGCACGCGGTGGTTCGAGGGCGATCCGAACCATCGGTCGAACCAGCCGAGCTTGCCGATCTGCTCCGTGTGGATCCAGTACTGGTAGAGCAGGTTGACGACCGCGGCGACCACGAACACCTCGGGCGGGAACCCGACGATCGCCATCGGCAGGTAGAAGATCCAGCCCAGCAGCGCGCCCGAGCTGGTCTGCCGCAGCGCCGTCGAGAGGTTGTATTCCTGGCTCTGGTGGTGCACCACGTGAGCCGCCCAGAAGATCGCGCTCTCGTGGCCGAGGCGGTGGTTCCAGTAGTAGCAGAAGTCGTAGGCGACGATGGCCGCCGCCCACACCCACCACTGGTCGGCCGGCAGCTGCCAGATCGCCGCGACCGAGTACACCGCCGCGTAGATGCCCACCGCGAGTAGCCGCGTGAAGAGCCCCACGACCTGGCTCATGACGCCGAGGCTCAGGCTGTTCACGGCGTCATTGAGTCGGTAGTTGCTCCGGCCGCGGACGCGACCGACGAAGAACTCGAGCGCGATCAGCGCGAAGAACACCGGGGTGGCGAGTGCGATCGTCTTGCCCATGTGCCTGCCCTCAACCCTCGACGTGCCAGTCGCGAGAGCGCTCGACGGCACGCTCCCAGGTCCTGAGGCGCGCCTCGGCTGCGTCCCGCGGCAGGGCGGGCTCGAAGCGGCGGTCCACCTGCCAGTTCGCGGCGACCTCGTCCGTCGAGCCCCAGAACCCCACGGCGAGCCCGGCGAGATAGGCCGCGCCGAGCGCGGTCGTCTCCGTCACCTTCGGTCGCACGACGGGCACGCCGAGCAGGTCCGCCTGGAACTGCATCATCAGGTCGTTGGCGGTGGCGCCGCCGTCCACGCGCAGCTCGACGAGCGGCTGCCTCGCGTCGCGCTGCATCGCGAGCAGCACCTCGGCGCTCTGGAACGCGATCGATTCGAGCGCCGCGCGCGCGATGTGCGCCTTGGTCGTGCCGCGCGACAGGCCCACCATGGTGCCGCGCGCGTAGGCGTCCCAGTGCGGGCTGCCGAGGCCCGTGAACGCCGGCACGAGGTACACGCCGCCCGCGTCCGGCACGCTCGCCGCCAGTGCCTCGACGTCGGCGGAGTTCTCGATGAAGCCGAGGCCGTCGCGCAGCCACTGCACCACCGCGCCGCCCACGAACACCGCGCCCTCGAGCGCGTAGTGGCGGCCGTCGGTGTGCCAGGCGACGGTGGTGAGCAGCCGGTTCGCCGAGGCCTGCGGCGCGCGACCGGTGTTCATCAGCATGAAGCAGCCGGTGCCGTAGGTGTTCTTGGCCATGCCCGGCGTGAAGCAGGCCTGCCCGAACAGCGCCGCCTGCTGGTCGCCGGCGATGCCGCCGAGCGGAATCTCCCGCCCGCCGAGGCTCGCGAAGGCCTCGCCGCGGGCGAGCATCGAGGGCACGACCCGCGGCAGCACCGCTCGCGGAATCCGCAGCAGCTCGAGCATGTGCTCGTCCCACTCGCCGGTGCCGATGTCGAGCAGCAGCGTGCGGCTCGCGTTGGTCGCGTCGGTGAGGTGCAGCGCGCCGCGCGAGAGCTTCCAGGCGAGCCAGCTGTCGATGGTGCCGAACGCGAGCTCGCCGCGCTCGGCGCGCGCGCGCAGCCCCGGGTCGCTGTCGAGCAGCCACGCGAGCTTGGTGCCGGAGAAATACGGATCGAGCAGCAGGCCGGTGCGCCGCGTCACCTCGGGCTCGTGGCCCTCGGCCTTGAGCCGCGCGCAGGCGTCGGCCGTGCGCCGGTCCTGCCAGACGATGGCGGGCGCCACGGGTCGGCCGGAGGCGCGATCCCACAGCACCGTGGTCTCGCGCTGGTTGGTGATGCCGACCGCCACGACGTCGTCGACGGTGGCGCGGGCGCGCGCCATCACCTCCGCGATGGTCGCGGCCTGCGTGGCCCAGATCTCCTCGGCGTCGTGCTCCACCCAGCCGGAGCGCGGGAAGTGCTGCGTGAACTCGCGCTGCGCCGTGGCGACGATCCGGCCGGCGTGGTCGAACAGGATGGAGCGCGAGCTGGTCGTGCCCTGGTCGAGGGCGAGCACGAATCGTGTCATGGGAACCTCTCGTGGGCCGGGAGATTACACCACGGCATCGCCTCCGGGCCCGGGGGACGGGTGGCTCCGCAGCCAGTCGTCGAGCCGCGCCGCGCCGTCGGCCGGCACGTGCAGCGCGAGCTTGCTGCGACGGTAGAGGATGTCCTCGGCCGTCACGGCCCATTCCTCGCGGCGCAGGTAGTCGATCTCGCGCGCGTACAGCCCCGGCAGCACTTCCGCGCCGAGGTCGGCGGGCGAGGCGGCGCCCGCCAGGATGCGCTCGGCGCGGGTGCCGTAGGCGCGGGCGTAGCGGTGCAGCAGGGCGCCCGGCAGGCCGGGGTAGCGCGCCGAGAGTCCCTTCATGAATGCGTCGAAGTCGGCCTGGGGCATGTCCCCGCCGGGCAGCGGTTGTCCGGCAGTCCACGGCCGGGCGGTGCAGCCGAGGCCGGGCGCCAGCGCGTCCACGACGTCCTCGGCGAGCCGGCGATAGGTGGTGAGCTTGCCGCCGTAGATCGACAGCAGCGGCGGGCCGTTCGCGTCGAGGTCGAGCACGTAGTCGCGCGTCACGCTGGTGGCGCGGTCCTTCGGGTCGGCGAGCAGCGGCCGCAGTCCCGCGAACGTCCACACCACGTCCTTGCGCGCGAGGTCGCTCGAGAAGTAGCGGTTGGCGAGGGCGAGCAGGTACTCGATCTCGGACTCGGCGATCGAGGGGCTCGCGAGGTCGCCGGTGTAGTCCATCTCGGTGGTGCCGATCAGCGTGTAGTCGCCCTCGTAGGGGATCGCGAACACGATGCGGCCGTCCGCGCCCTGGAAGATGTAGGCGAACTCGTGGCCGAACAGCTTCGGCACGACGATGTGGCTGCCCTTCACCTGGCGCGGGTGGCGCGCGGCCGGCAGGGGCGTGGCGCCGTCGAGGAAGCGGTCCACCCAGGGGCCGGTGGCGTTCACCACGGCGCGGGCCTCGATCTCGAGCGTGCCGCCGCCTTCGCGCTCGAGCGTCGCGGTCCAGCGCTCGCCGTCGCGCGAGAGCTTCGTGCAGCGCGTGCGGGTGAGCACCGTCGCGCCGTGCTCGCGCGCGTCCATGGCGGTGATCACCACGAGGCGGGCGTCGTCGACCCACGCGTCGGAGTACACGAAGCCCTTCGTGTAGCGCGCCTCGAGCGGCGCGCCGGCGGGGTGCCGGCGCAGGTTCACGCCGGACGATCCCGGCAGGAAGCGACGCCGGGCGAGGTGGTCGTAGAGGAACAGGCCCGCCCGGATCATCCAGGCGGGACGCAGGTGCGCGTCGTGGGGCAGCACGAAGCGCAGCGGCCAGCAGATGTGGGGCGCCGCGGCGAGCACGACCTCGCGCTCGCGCAGCGACTTGCGCACCAGCGCGAAATCGTAGAACTCGAGGTAGCGCAGCCCGCCGTGGATCAGCTTGGTGCTCGCCGAGGAAGTGTGCGAGGCGAGGTCGTGCTGCTCGCAGAGCAGCGTGCGCAGCCCGCGTCCGGCGGCATCGCGGGCGATGCCCGCGCCGTTGATGCCGCCGCCGACGACCAGCAGGTCGTAGCTCGCCGGCGCCCCGCTCATGCGTCGAGGTGCCGCGCGACCGCCTCGGCGGTGACGGCGCTCACGCGCACGTTGGACTCCTCGGTGACGCCCGCGATGTGCGGCGTGAGGATCAGGTTCGGAACGCCCGCGAACTGCGCGCCCGAGGTCGCGTCCACCGGTTCGCGCGCGAACACGTCGAGGGCCGCGCCGCCGAGTTGCCCCGCGCGCAGCGACGCGCACAGCGCCACCTCGTCCACCACGCCGCCGCGCGCGGCGTTGATCAGGATGGCGCCCGGCTTCATGCCGGCGAGCGCCTTCGCGTCGAGCATGTTGCGCGTCGCGTCGGTGAGCGGCACGTGCAGGCTCACCACGTCGCTCGTGGACAGCAGCTCCGGCAGCGCCTGGCGCAGGGCGCCGGCCCACGCGGAGTGGTCCTCGGGCAGCAGCGGGTCGTATGCAGCGACGGTCATGCCGAGGTCGCGGGCCATGCGTCCCGTCACGCGGGCGATGGCGCCGTAGCCCACGAGCCCGAGCCGCTTGCCGGCGAGCTCGCGACCCATGGACTCGGTGCGCGGCCACTCGCCCGCCGCGACGCGCGCGGTGGCGAACCACGCCCGGCGCAGCAGCATCAGCGCGGCCGTGATCACGTACTCGGCCACCGACAGGTCGTTGGCGCCCGTCGCCGGGTACACCGCGATGCCGCGCGCCTCGCAGGCGCGAACGTCGATGTTGTCGAGACCGACGCCGAGGCGCCCGACCACCTCGAGCCGCACGGCGGACTCGAGCAGCGCGCCGCGCACCTGGGTGCGGTTGCGCACGATCAGCGCGCGCGCCTCGCGCAGCGCGGCGGCGAGCCGCGCCGGGTCGTCCACGAGCTTCGGGTCGTAGAGCACGTCGCGTCCGGCGAAGGAGGCCTCGATGGCAGCCTCGTCCATGAATTCGGTGATGACGATCTCGGGCATGACGGGTCTCCGAATCGGCTCCGCCGGGCCGGTCAGGCAGGGCGCTCGACGAGGGCGCGGATCTCGGCGTGCAGCGCGGCGGGAACGGCGAGGCCGTCGGCGGCCGCACGCGCGCGGTTCGCAAGGCGGCGCGTGCCCGGCAGGCGGGCGTCCGGCTCGGCGGCGAGGGCCGTCGAGCAGCGTCGTCATGCGCTCATCGTACGCGCCGGCGGACAGCCGTCCTGCGTCCAGGCGATCAGCAGTGGCCCATGTTCGGCGGGCCGCCCTGATCGTCGAAGAACGAACTCGCCTCCCAGCCGAAAGCGCTGCCCGTGACCGCCGCGGCGAGGATCTCGATCATCAGCGCCAGCGCGCCGCCCTTGGCGCCGCCGATCGGCAGCAGCGTGCCGCCGAACGCGGCCTTCGGGTCGGTGGTCGGGCGACCCTCCGCGTCCACGGCCCAGTCGCCCGGGATCGGCCGGCCGGCTTTCTCGGCGGCGACGATCTTGCCGCGGGCCGCCACCGACATCGCGAGGTCGATCACGAGCGGGTCGGCGCCGCCCGGCAGGGGCGCGGCGAAGGCGAGGGGATTGGTCCCGAGCGTCGGCCGCCGGCCGCCCCAGAACGCCATGGCCTTGGGCGAGTTGCCGAGCACGATCGCGACGAGGCCGCGTTCGGCCAGCCGCTCGGCGTGCGCGCCCGCCTGTCCGAAATGGTGAGAGCGGTGGAGGGCCGCGACCGCGACGCCATGCGCGCGAGCAAGCGGCGCCAGTGCCCCGATCGCGAGGTCGATGGCCGGGTAGGCGAAGCCGAAGCCGCCGTCCACGCGCAGCGCGGCGCCGGCGACCTGCTCGAGGCTGCGGCGTCGCGTGGCCGTCCACCTTGCCGGCCCGCGCCTGCAGCGCGTAGGACGGCACGCGCGACAGGCCGTGGCCGGCCTGGCCGTCGGCCTCCGCGGCGACCAGCGCGCGCGCCGTCGCCCGAGCGTTCGCCGGACTCGTACGGCTGGCGACCAGCGCCTCGTACGCGAGCGCCTCGCCCTCGTCGAGCGTGAGTCGGGCCGGCTCCGGCATGCGGCTCAGGCGCTCCGGTACAGCTTGGTCATCACGAACTCCTGGTGGCCGAGCGCCTCGGCCGCCGTGTAGCGGCCGTTCGCGGTGCGCACGATCATGTCGATCAGCGCGTCGCCCGCCTGGTCGATGGTCATCTCGCGGCGCACGATGCCGGAGACGTCCACGTCCACGTGCTCGGACATCAGCCGCACGGTGCGCGGGTTACCCGTGACCTTGATGACCGGCATGATCGGGTTGCCGATCACGTTGCCCTGGCCGGTCGGGAAGATGTGCAGCACGTAGCCCGCGGCCGCCTGCAGCGTGCAGCACTCCGCCGCGGCCGACGAGGTGTCCATGAAATACAGGCCCGGGCCGCGCGCCGGCGCCTCGGCGGGCTCGAGCACGTCGATGAAGCTCACCTTCTTGCCGATCTTCTCGAGGTTGCCGAGCGCCTTCTCCTCGATCGTCGTGAGGCCGCCCGCGATGTTGCCCTTGGTGGGCTGGCTGTCGGAGAGGTCGGAGGTCTTGTGCGCCTCGATGACGTCGTCCTGGTAGGCCTGCCAGGTCTTCATGAACT
Source organism: uncultured Gammaproteobacteria bacterium (assembly GCA_963754125.1). Classification (GTDB taxonomy): domain Bacteria; phylum Pseudomonadota; class Gammaproteobacteria; order Steroidobacterales; family Steroidobacteraceae; genus RPQJ01. The sequence continues at coordinate 558,595 of CAVWEX010000001.1, read as the reverse complement.
TCTCGCGCACCTCCGGGGTCGCGGCGCGCGCGGCGGCGAGGTGCTCCGCGCCGGTGAGCTCGGAGGTCTCGCCGAAGCAGCCGTAGAGCCCGGCCGGGATCAGCTTGTCGTACATGTTGCCGACGGTGGGGCAGGAGGCGAGCCCGGTCGTGGTGTCGGACTCGCCGCACTTGGCCGCGATCCACAGTTCCTCGAGGTCGCACTCGACGCGCACCTGCCCGGAGGTCTGGTGCACGAACTCCTTGGCCTTGCGCGAGGCGGCGGCGATCGTGGCGATGTCGCCGTTGCCCTCGATCCAGAAGCCCGCGACCGGCTTGCCGGTGGCGGCGATGCCGTCGACGATCTTCTGCGTCCAGTGCGGCTCGATGCCGATGACGATGCAGGCGGCCACGTTCGGGTTGGCGCCGGTGCCGATCATGGTGCGGAAGTGCAGCTCGAGGTCCTCGCCGAACTGCAGGCGCCCGTAGGCGTGCGGCAGCGCGATCGTGCCCTTGATGTTGGCCGCGACCGATACGCAGGCGGCGTTCGAGATGTCGTCCACCGGCAGGATGGCGACGTGATTGCGAACGCCGACGCGGCCGTTCTCGCGGCGGTAGGCCCAGATCTTCTTGCCCGTGCTCATGGTGGGCCTCCGCTTACCAGCGCTTGGTCTTGAGGTTGTGGACGTGGACGTGCTCGCCCTGGCCGACGTCGGCGACGATGCGGCCGATGTCCTGGCCGTACTTGATCACGGTGTCGCCCGCCTTGAGGTCCCGGAGCGCCACCTTGTGGCCGATCGGCACGGCCTGGCGCGCCACGAGCCGGAAGTCCGAATTGTCGTGGGTCACGACGCACAGCATCTCGGTGCCGGCCTCGAGGCCCTCGACGACCACGACGCCGACGTTGTCCTTCGGGTCGTGCACGAGCAGGTGGGGAGCGGTCACGGGGTTTCCTCCGTAAGGGGCTGCCGGGTTCTGGGCCGTCAAGTCTTATATAAGATACTATACAGCAGATGATGGACACGGGCGCAAGCGGCCGCGTACGATGCGAATTCGGCCCGGGAGAACCGCCCATGGACGAGTCGCCACGTTACCGGCCCCTCTACCAGCAGGTCTACGAGTTCCTCGTGAAGCAGATCGCGACGGGCGAGTGGGGCCCCGGCGAGTCGCTGCCCTCGGAGCAGGCGCTCGCCGGCCGCCTCAACGTGAGCCAGGGCACGGTCCGCAAGGCGCTCGACGCGCTCGCGGCCGACAGCCTGATCGATCGCCGGCAGGGCAAGGGCACCTACGTCTCCGAGCACACGCAGGAGCGGGCGCTGTTCCGGTTCTTCCGCCTCACGCGGCCCGGCGGCGGCTCGCGCGCCGTGCCCACGAGCGCCGGCGACACGCTCAAGCGTCGCGCCGCACGCGCCGCGGACATCGCACGGCTCGCGCTCGAGCCCGGGGCCGAGGTGTACGAGATCAACCGCATGCGGCTCGTGGACGGCGAGCCCATCGTCCTCGAGAAGGTCGTGCTGCCCGCAGCCCTGTTCGCGGGATTCGAGCGCCACGCCCCGTTGCCGAACGCCCTGTATGCGCTGTACCAGCGCGAGTACGGGGTCAACATCGTCTCGGCCGAGGAGGAACTGCGCGCGGACACGGCGCGCAAGGAGGACTGCCGCCGCCTCAAGCTCGAGCCGGGAGCGCCCCTGCTGCACATCGACCGCGTGGCGCTGTCGCTCGAGGGCGTGCGCGTGGAATGGCGCGCGAGCCGCTGCGACACGACGCAGTTCGTGTACGCCGTCACCCTGTCCTGAGCGCACGCCCATGCCGACCGTGCTGTGCGTGGGTCATGCGGTGCAGGATTTCGTGTTCACCGTGCCCGAGTTGCCGCAGCACGCCCGGAAGCACCGGGCCACGCGCTTCGAGAGCGTGGGCGGCGGGCCGGCGGCAACGGCGGCCGTGGCGATCGCACTGCTCGGCGGGCGCGCGATGCTGGCCGCGCGGGTCGGTGAGGACGCCGCGGCCGACCTGATCGTCGCGGAGCTCCAGGCGTACGGCGTGGACTGCACGCTCGTGCGGCGCTGCGCCGGCTGCGCGTCGTCCGTGTCCGCCGTGATCGTGGACGCCCGCGGCGAGCGCATGATCGTCAACCACCTCGATGCCGCGCTGCCGGAGGACCCGGACTGGCTGCCGGCTCCGTGGGTGACCGGCGCCGACGTGGTGCTCGCCGACACGCGCTGGCCGGAGGGCGCGCTCGCAGCGCTGTTCGAGGCCCGCGCCGCGGGCCTCCCGGGCGTGCTCGACGCGGACCGCCCGGTTCCGGCCGACGGTGCGCTGCTGCGGGCGGCCTCGCACGTGGCCTTCTCCGCAGACGCGCTCGCGGACTTCAGCGGCATCGCCGAGCCCGCGCGAGCGCTCGTCGAGGTCGGGCGCGACCTGCCGGGCTGGTGCGCCGTCACCGCGGGCGCCGAGGGCGTGTACGCGCTCCAAGGCGGCGAACTGCGGCGATTCCCGGCCTTCGTGGTGCCGGTGGTGGACACGCTCGGTGCCGGGGATGTCTGGCACGGCGCGTTCGCGCTGGCGCTGGCCGAGGGCCGCGACGAGTCCGCGGCGGTGCGCTTCGCCTCCGCGGCCGCTGCACTCAAGGTGCAGCGGACCGGCGGGCGCTCGGGAGCGCCCACGCGTGCCGAGCTCGACGGGTTCCTCGCGGCGTACCCCGCCGGCTGACACGACACGCAAGAGGCCCACATGACGATTTCCGCGGGGAAGTACTGGGGCATGCGCCGCATGGCGGATGCGGCCGGGCGCTACAAGATGACGGCGGTGGACCAGCGTCCGCCGATCAAGAATCCGATCAAGGCGAAGCGCGGCACGCCCGAGGCGCCCTGGGAGGACGTTGCGGGCTTCAAGGAGCTGCTGATCCGCGAGCTGCAGGGCGAGTCCTCGGCGATGCTGCTCGACCCGCATTACGCCTATCCGCGCGGCGTGACGATGCTCGACGCGCGGCTCGGTCTCATCCTCACCCTCGAGGACTCGATCTTCCACGAGACGGCCGGCGGCCGACTGTCCGCCGAGATCGACGACTGGTCGGTCGGGAAGATCAAGCGTGCAGGCGGCGACGCCGTGAAGGTGCTCACCTGGTACCGCCCGGACGGCGACCCCGCGGTGTGCGCCGCGCAGCAGGATTTCACGCGCCGGATCGGCGAGGCCTGCAAGCGGTACGACATCCCGTTCGTCTTCGAGCTGCTCGTGTACCCGCTCGCGCGCGACGCCGAGCAGACGCGCGAGTACGTCGAGATGAAAACCAAGCAGGCCGGGCTCGTCATCGACAGCGTGCGCACCTTTGCCGACCCGCGCTACGGCGTGGACCTGTTCAAGCTCGAGAGCCCGGTGCCGGCCGGGGACGTGCCCGAGCCCGGTGCGCCGGGCTCCGAGGCCGTGCAGGCGCTGTTCCACGAGCTCGACCGCGCCGCGGGCCGGCCCTGGGTGATGCTGTCGGCCGGGGCGGGGATGGTCGAGTTCAAGCGCGTGCTGCACTACGCGTACGCGGCGGGCGCGTCGGGCTACCTCGCGGGCCGTGCGATCTGGCTCGCGGCGTTCCAGCGCTTTCCGGACTGGGACGGCATCCGCGACGAGCTTCGCGGCGAAGCCGTCCCCTACATGCGCGAACTCAATTCACTCACCGACGCGGCAGCGAGGCCGTGGCACGCGCACCCGTGCTTCGGGCCGGGCGGCGCGCGCGTCGAGCCCGCGGATTCGAGCTTCCGGCACGCATATGCCGGTTTCGGAGGATGACATGTCGCTGACCTACGGCGTGGCGGTGCTGGCGCGCCCCACATTCGACGTCCCCTTCGCGGAGGACATGAAGACGCGGGCCTTCGCAGCCCTCGAGGCGGCCGGCATCCGCACGGTCGGGCCCCGCGAGCTGCTGTTCGACCGCGCCGCGGCGGAGCGGGCCGTGGCGGAGATCCGTTCCGCCGGGCCGATCGACCTGCTGCTGATCCTGCAGATCACGTTCACCGACGCGACGATGACCGTGAAGCTCGCGAAGGAGGCGACCACGCCGCTCGCGATCTGGGCCGTGCCCGAGCCGCGCATCGGCGGCCGGCTGCGACTCAACGCCTACTGCGGGCTCAACCTGGCCGCGCACGCGCTCGGCCGGGCCGGCGTGTCGCACGGCTGGCTGTACGCGGCGCCCGACGCGCCCGACCTCGCGTCCAGCCTGCGCGCGCTCGCCACGCCGACTGAGTCCGTGCCGTCGCGAGCGCGTCCGGCGCAGGTGGGTGCGGACGCTGCGGCGGAGCGCGTGCTCGAGTCCCTGCGCGGCTCGAAGATCACCGTCGTCGGCCAGCACCCGGACGGCTTCGATACCTGCGAGTACGACGAGAGGCTGCTGTTCGACCTCGCCGGCCTGCGCGTCGAGACCGTGCAGCTCGGGCAGCTGTTCGACAAGGCGCGCGCCATGGATCCGGCCCGCGTCGGTGCGGCGCGTGCCGGCGCGGCGGCGGAGCTCGAAGGCCTCGATGCCGTGGACCAGGAGCAGCTCGACCGCTCGTTCCGCGTCTTCTGCGCGCTCGAGGACGTGCAGCAGGAGAGCCACGCGAAGGGGCTCGCGGTGCGCTGCTGGCCCGAGATGTTCACCGAATACGGCTGCGCGGCCTGCGGCCCGATGGCGATGATGAACCAGAAGCAGGTGCCCTCGGCCTGCGAGGCCGACGTGCACGGCTCGCTGTCGCAGCTGATGCTGCAGGAACTCGCCGGCGAGCCCGCCTGGATGGCCGATCTCGTGGACATCACGTCCGCCGACGACACGGCGGTGCTCTGGCACTGCGGGCTCGCCCCGATCTCCATGCGCGACCCGGAGGCGCACGCGGAAGCGACCATCCACACCAACCGCAGGATGCCGCTGCTGCACCAGTTCCCGATCAAGCCGGGCCGCGTGACGCTGGCGCGGCTCTCGCGCGCGCGCAACGAGACCAAGCTCATGATCGCGGGCGCCCGGGTGATCCGCGCGCCCATGGCGTTCACCGGCTGCTCCGGCACGGTCAGATTCGACCGGCCGGCAGCCGAGGTCGGTCGCACCATCATGGAGGAGGGGCTCGAGCACCACTTCGCGCTCGCCTACGGCGACCACAAGCCGGCGCTCAGGGCCATCGCCGCGCGCTGGAACCTGCCCGTGCTCGAGCTGGCCTGAGGTGGGCGCGTTCGACGTCGAGGCGCCGAACTGGGGGCGCATCCCCCCGGTCGCCGTGACGGGCGCTCCGGTCCCGAATCCGGACGGCAGCGTGACGCTGCCGACGGATGCGGGACCCCTGCGGGTCGCGCTGCTCGAGTCCGGAGTGCGCCTGCGCCTCGGGCCCGATGCACGCGACTACGGGATCCTGCTGCGCGAGCCCGCGGCACTCGCGACACGCATCGAAGCCGTCGAGGGCGGTACGCGGCTGGTGTCCGGCGAGCGCGTGCTCGAGATCGGCCACGCGCCGCTGTCGTTCGCGCTCACGGTGTCGGGACGCGCCGTGCAGTCGTCCCCGGGCGACGGACACTTCGTGCGTCGCTTCCGCCTGCCGCCCTTCGCGCGCATGGGCGATGCGTGGTTCGTGAGCCTCGAGCTCGGACACGACACGCCCGTGTACGGCCTCGGCGAGAAATGGGGTCGCCTCGACCGGCGCGGGCAGCTCGTGCGCTCGTACAACCACGACGCTCTCGGCGTGAACGCCGAGGCGAGCTACAAGAACGCGCCATTCGCCTGGAGCCCGGAGGGCTGGGGTGTGTTCGTGCACACGGTGGCGCCCGTCGTGCACGGCGTGGGATACGCGCCTTGGTCGCAGCGGGCCTACGGCCTCAAGGTGGACTCGCCCTCGCTCGACCTGTTCGTGCTCGACGGGGCGAGCGGTGCCCAGATCCTCGGCCAGTACACCGCGCTGACCGGGCGCGCGCCCGTGCCGCCGCTGTGGAGCCTGGGGCTGATCCTCTCCAAGGCCTACTACCGCACTGCCGAGGAGATCCTTGCGGTCGCGCGCGAGGTGCGTGAGCGCGGCATGCCCTGCGACACCATCACGTTCGACGGACGCGCCTGGCAGGACACCGATACGCGCTTCGCCTTCGAGTGGGATCCAGCCCGCTACCCGGACCCGCGACCGGTGATCGAGCAGCTCAAGGCGCTCGATTTCCGCATCTGCGTTTGGGAATACCCGCTGATCTCGGTACGCAACCCGCTGTTCGACGAACTGGCGGCGAAGGGGTGGCTGCTCAAGGATGCGCGCAGCGGCGACGCCTATCGCTACCAGTGGGATCTCGAGCCCTTCGGCGCGGTGCTGACGCCGCTGCCCGAATCGGGTCTGCTCGACTTCACACAGCCCGAGGCCTACGCCTACTGGCGCGATCGCCACCGGGAACTCTTCGAACTCGGCGTGGACATGATCAAGCCGGACTTCGGCGAGCAGGTCGAGCCGTACATGGTGGCCTCCGACGGCGCACAGGGCGACGCGCTGCACAACGTCTACGCACTGCTCTACAACCGCTGCGTGTACGAGGCGGCGAGCCGTTATTCGAAGGGCGGGGCGTTCCTGTTCAGTCGGGCTGCCTGGTCGGGCTCGCAGCGCTACCCCTCGCAGTGGGGCGGCGATCCGCAGGCCGACTGGGGCGGCCTCGCGGCGAGCATTCGCGGCGGCCTGTCGTGGGGCCTCACCGGCGCGCCGTTCTACGCGACGGACGTGGGCGGCTTCTATGGCGACCGGCGCGATCCGTTGCTGTACGTGCGCTGGGCGCAGGCGTCCGTATTCTCCGCCCACATGCGCCTGCACGGCATCGGCGCCCGCGAGCCGTGGTCCTACGGCCCGGAGGCGGAACGTGCCGCCACGGCGGCGCTCGAGTTGCGCTACCGCTTGCTGCCGTACCTGTGGCGAACGGTCGAGGAGGCGAGTGCGACCGGCCTTCCAGTACAGCGCGCCATGGCGCTGGCCTGCCCGGACGAGCCCGAGGCCTGGGCCTTCGACCACCAGTTCTTCTGCGGGGAGGACCTGCTCGTCGCGCCCTGCCTCGACCCCTCCGGGCGCGTGCGCGTCTACCTCCCCGACGGCGAGTGGTGCCGCTTCCCGGGCGGCGCCGCGTTCCAGGGCGGGCGAACGCACGAATTCGTGCTGGCGCTCGACGAGCTGGCGGTCTTTGCGCGGCGCGGCACCGAGATTCCGCTCGGGCCCGCCGTGCACCACACCGGCGAGCTCGGCGCGATGCCCGTGGTGGCCGAGGTGTGGCGCGCCCCCTGAGTGGTGTGCCGGGTCGGGCCGCGCTGAGGCGGGCGCTCTCATGTCTTATATAAGGGTTGTAAGACATAGAATCCTCATGCTACCGTCGGCTTCATCAGGAGTCCGCGCCGCTGCTGCGGCTGCGGCGCGATGCGTCAAAACAGTCCTGGGGGAGAACCGACCATGCATGTCCGCCCGACCCGCCGCTCCATGAGCCCAATCGCCGCCGCCGTCCTCGCGGCGCTCGCGGCGGCACCTGCTGCCGCGCAAGCCCAGGAGGCCGGCACCACCGCCGGCGGCCTCGAGGAGATCATCGTCACCGCGCAGAAGCGCGAGCAGAACCTGCAGGAAGTGCCGATCGCCGTCTCCGTCGTGAGTGGCGCGACTCTCGAGGCCACCGGCGGCTTCAACGTCGAGTCGCTGCGCCAGCTCGTGCCCTCGCTCAACATCCGCAAGACCAACACCCAGCTCAACCAGTCGCTGTTTCTGCGTGGCGTCGGCACCATCAACTTCGCGATCGCCGCGCAACCGAGCGTCGCCTTCGTGCTCGACGGCGTGGTGATGTCCTCGGCGGGCGAGGCCTTCGGCGACATGTACGACGTGGAGCGCGTCGAGGTGCTGCGCGGCCCGCAGGGCACGCTGTTCGGCAAGAACGCCTCGGCGGGCGTCGTCAACGTCGTCTCCACGCGGCCCGGCGACACGCTCGGGGGCTACGTGGACCTCGGCTGGTACGAGGACAACGAGGTGCGCCTGAAGGCTGCGATCGATGCGCCGATCTCCGACAATCTGCGCACTCGCACCACCGCGACCTGGGGCAACTTCGACGGCTACATCGACAACATCAGCGATACCAACGCGGGCGGCGACCTCAACGGCTACGACCGCTGGGGCGTGCGCACGATCTGGGAAGCCGACCCGACGGACAACGTCAGGCTCACGTTCATCGGTGACTACCGCAAGTCCGACGACAACTGCTGCGTCGAGGTCATCGCCGGGCCGCTGTCGGGCGGGCAGGCGGCTGCGGTCGCCACGCTGCTGCAGGGAACGGACTACGACAAGGATTTCTCCAGCCGCAAGGTGCGCCAGAACCTCGAGATGACTTCCGAGGAGGAAGCCTGGGGACTGTCGCTGCAGGCGGACGTCGGCCTCGGCGACTACACCCTGACCTCGATCACCGCCTACCGGACCTGGGACTCGACGGAGATCCGCGAGGGCGACTGGCTCGATGCCGGCCCAGCCTACGTCGGCATCAACCAGCTGCACGATTTCGGTCCGCAGGAGCAGGACACGTTCTCGCAGGAACTGCGCATCGCCTCGCCCGGCGGACAGTTCGTGGACTACGTGGCGGGGCTCTACTACGCGACGACCAGCGCCGACCGCTACTTCCAGCGTGACACCGAGGTGTGCCGCTCGAGTACGCTGGAACCGGACGCCACCGGCCTGCGGCCCTGCACGCCGGCGGCCTCGGTCATCGAGTCCCCGTCCGCCAACGCGGATTTCGGCGCCGACTTCGACAACTTCGCGGTGTTCGGCGACGGCACGTTCAACCTCACCGACCGCTTCCGCGTGATCGCCGGCCTGCGCTGGACCTGGGACGACCTCGAGTTCGATCACACCTACAACTTCTCGCCCACGACCGGTCCGGGCATCCGCAGCAGCGCCGATCCGAACGAGACGGAGTGCAACGGCGTGGTGAGCCTGTGCCCCGGGGGCACCCGCACCATCAGCGGCAGCAACAGCTCCGACGAGGGTTCGGGCCGGCTGGGCGTGCAGTTCGACTTCACCGACGACCTGATGGCGTATGCGAGCTACGCCCGTGGCTACAAGGGCCCGGCCTACAACGTCTTCTTCAACATGCGCGTCCGGGATGCCGAGGTCATCGACGGCGAGACGGCCGACTCGTACGAGCTCGGCCTCAAGTCCACGCTGGCCGACGGCCGGCTGCTCCTCAACGGCGCGGTCTATTCCGCCGAGTACGACAACTTCCAGACCAACAACTTCCTGATCCTGAACGGCGTGCTGATCACGACGCTTGACCAACGCCGGCTCGGTGTCGACCGAGGGCTTCGAACTGGACTTCCTGGCCCGCCCGATCGATGGGCTCTCGCTCGGCGGCGGCATCGCCTACACCGACGCCCAGGTCGACAAGTTCTTCACGCCGCCGGGCTCGACGGGTATCGCCAGTGGCACGCCGCTACCGCTCGCGCCGGAGTGGAAGGCGACCCTGAACGCCGACTACCGCGTCGAGCTCGACAGACTCGACATCACGCCGAGCCTGCTGTTCGTGTACACCGACGACCAGTACGCGGACCTGATCAGCAGGACTCAGCCGACCGTGCAGCAGCAGGTGCTGATCCCGTCCTTCACCACGATCGACCTGTCGGTGGCATTCGCCGACAAGTCGGATCGCTACCGCCTGACGATCATCGGCCGCAACCTCACCGACGAGAACTTCGCGGCGCTGATCACGCGCGGTGGCCCGGCCAACGGCCGACGTCTGCAGATCCCGCGCGAGGCCGACCGCTACTTCGGCGCGCAGTTCCGCGTCGGCTTCGGCGGGGGCCGCTGACCGACGGCGGCCGCGTCGCGCTCGGACGCGGCCTGCCCCATAATCCGGCGCAGGCCGCCCCCGGGCGGCCTGTGCTGTCACGCGGGTTCCGTCGCGGGGGAGTGGCCCGGCGCATGAAGTCGTTGCTCATGGGGATCGTCCGGGCGACTGGGTCGTGTCAACGGCCCGCTCTCGCTCGCCGCGCGCAACCTCGCCGGCGCGCTGCTCGCGGTCATGCTCGCGCTCGCGCTCGCCCAGATCGTTTCCCGGGGCGTGTTCCACTACTCGCTCGACTGGGCCGAGGAACTGGCCCGGGTGGCGCTGGTCTGGTCGGTGCTGCTGGTCGCGCCGTACGCCTACCGCAAGGGCGCACATGTCGCGATCGTGTCGTTTGCCGAAGCCCTCCCGCCGCGGCTGCTCGCCGTCACGAGCCTCGTGCTCAACGGCCTGATCGTCTGGATCCTCGTGGTGCTCTTCATCGAGAGCTTCGCCTTCTGGCGCCGCGGACTCGAGATCATGGCCTCGACCCTCGAGATCAAGATGGCGTGGATCTACGCGATCGTGCCGACCGCGTTCGCCATGCTGATCCTGGTCGGCATCGAACTCATCGGCCGGCTGCTGCTGCACCTCGCGGGCGCGCCGTCCGGGATCGTCATGGAAGGCGCCATGCCCGCCGTGGTCGAGGACTGAGCGCGGTGTCCACGGCCTTCTTCTGGCTGTTCATCGCACTGCTCGCGCTCGGCACGCCGGTCGTGTTCGCGCTGCTGATCGGCCCGGGCCTGAGCCTGGTGCTGGACGACCAGCGGCAGTTCTTCGCCACGCTGCTCTCGCGCTTCTACAACGGCGTGGACAGCTTCCCCTTGCTCGCCGTGCCGTTCTTCATCCTCGCCGGCGAGCTCATGAACTCGGGCGGCATCACCCGCTCGATCGTGAACTTCAGCCAGTCGCTCATCGGCCACTTCCGTGGCGGACTGGCCCAGGTGAACATCCTCTCCTCGATGCTGTTCGCCGGCATCTCGGGATCGGCGGTCGCCGACGCCTCCGCCATCGGCAAGATGCTCGTGCCTGCGATGGAGCAGAACGGCTACAAGCGCAGCTTCGCGGCCGCCGTGACGGCCGCCGCGGCCGTGATCGGGCCCATCATCCCGCCGTCCGGCATCATGGTGCTGTACGGCTTCGTCATGAACGTATCCATCGGCGCGCTGTTCGCCGCGGGCGTGGTGCCCGGCATCCTGATCGGCCTCGGGCTCATGCTCACGACGCGCATCCTCGCGACGCGCAACAACCTTCCCGTCGCGTCGCGCCGGGCGACCTGGCGCGAGCGCGGGCTGGCCTTCCGCGAGGCGGCGCTCGCGCTCGTCATGCCGGTGATCCTGCTCGGCGGCATGCTCTCGGGCTACTTCACCGCCACCGAGGCGGCGGCCGTCGCGGCGGGCTACGCGATCATCGTGGCGCCCTTCGTGCTGCGCACCGTGGACTTCGCCGAGATGCGACGCATCTTCATCGCCACCGCCATGCAGTCCGGCGTCATCCTGATGCTGGTAGGCGCCGCGGTCACGTTCGCATGGCTCGTGACGGTGTCCGGCATGGCGGAGGGAATCGCGAATGCCATGCTGAAGCTCAGCGACGACCCCACCGTCCTCCTGTTCGTCGTCAACGTCCTGCTGCTGCTGATCGGCATGTTCCTGGACGCGGGGCCGGCGATCCTGATCCTCGGGCCGGTGCTGGCGCCGATCTTCGTGGAGATGGGCGTGCACCCCGTGCACTTCGCGCTCGTCATGTGCGTCAACTTAACGCTCGGCCTCGCGACACCACCGATGGGGCTGGTGCTGTTCGTCACCTCCTCGGTCTCGGGCGTGCGCGTCGAGAGCATCGTGCGGGCCATGTTGCCGTTCCTCGCGGTCGAGATCGCGGTGCTCATGCTCATCACGTTCTTTCCGCCGCTCACGCTGGCGCTGCCGCGCTGGCTCGGGTTGATCCAGTGAGGGCGCCGTGACGAACCCGGTACTCATGCGCGTGCTGGTGGCGCTGATCCTGGCCGTCTGCGCCGTCGGCGTGTACACCTCGCGCGCCGATCGCGCCGACATCACCATCCGCATCGCCTTTCTCGCCTCGAGTGACGACGAGGACTACGTGGGTGCCATGGCATTCAAGGAAAGCGTCGAGGCGGCCGCCGGCGACCGTGTCTCGGTGCAGGTGTTCCCGTCCGGGCAGTACTGCGGCAGCGAGCGCGAGTGCATCGAGGCGCTGCAAGGCGGCATGCTCGAGATGCACCAGACGACCTTCGGCGGGCTTGCGGCGCTGTTCGGCCCCGCCCAGGTGCTCGACCTGCCGTACACCTTCGCGGACGACGCCGTGGCCGAATGCGTGATGGACGGACCGCTGCTCGCTGAAATGGGGCAGTCGATCCTGGACCAGGGCCTCGGCCTGCGGCTCATGGCCGTGGGCAACACGGGCGGCTGGCGCAGCTTTGCGACCACCCAGAAGCGTATCCAGTCGCCAGCGGACCTCGCGCGCCTGCGCATCCGCACGCTACCCTCGGCGCTCGAGCAGGAGATGGTGCGGGAGCTCGGCGGCAGCCCGACGCCGCTGCCGTGGTCGGAGGTTTACTACGCGCTCTCGGCCGGGCTGCTCGACGGCACCAAGAACAGCGTGCAGGACGTGGTCGGCATGAAGTTGCACGAGCACGTTCGCTTCCTCCTGGTCGACCGGCACAGCTACATGGGCGCGATGTGGTGGTACTCGGAGCAGCAGTGGCAGGCGTTGCCTGCGGACCTCAAACCGGTCGTGGCCGAGGGTTTCCGCGTGCTCGCGCTCGCCACGCGCGAGGCGGCCGCGGCCCGACAGGCGCCGGCATTCGAGACCTTTCGCGCCTCGGGCGGTACGGTGGACGAGATCTCGCCCGGGCAGCGCGCGCAGTTCCGCGACGCCACCCGGGGCCTGCGGGACTGGTATGCGAATCGCTACGGCCGCGAATGGCTGGAACGTCTCGACGCGGCGGTGGCCGCCTGTGAGCAGAACAACGGAGGAGACGGATGAAGATCCTGTTCGTGGATGCGGGTAATTACTGCCGTTCGCCGGCGGCGGAGGCGGTGTGCCGCAAGCTGGCGCGCGATGCGACACTCGAAGGACGCGTGTCGTTCGCCTCCGCCGGCCTCAAGGACAAGCACGTCGGCGACACCGCCGACCCGCGCACCATGGCCGCCTGCGAAGCGCGCGGCTACGACCTCGGCGCTTTCCGCTGTCGCGAAATCGGCGCGGAGGATTTCGCCGCGAGCGACCTGATCCTCGCCATGGACCACGTCAACCTCCACGAGCTCGAGACGCGGCGTCCGGCGGGCAATGCGGCGCGGATCGAACTCTTCCTCGGCGACCGGGAGGTGCCCGATCCGTACTTCGGCGAGGCCGACGGTTTCGCGGTGATGATGGACCAGATCGAGGCGGGCGCGCGCCGGCTGCTCACGACCCTCGGGTCCGAGGAGCCGTGACGGGAGAAGCGCAGTTCGACTACGACCTGTTCGTGATCGGCGCGGGTTCGGGCGGCGTGCGGGCGGCCCGCGTGGCAGCCGGGTTCGGCGCGCGGATCGCCATCGCCGAGTCTGACCGGCCGGGAGGCACCTGCGTGATCCGGGGCTGCGTGCCGAAGAAGCTGCTCGTGTACGCCGCCCACTTCCGCGATGACCTTGAGGATGCCGCGTCCTACGGCTGGACCGCCGAGGCGACCTTCTCCTGGCCCACGCTCATCGCCAACAAGGATCGCGAGATCGCACGCCTCGAGGACATCTACCGGACGCTGCTCAAGGCGGCCGGCGTCGCCCTCATCGAGGGTCACGCCACGCTGGCCGACCGTCACACGGTGAGGGTCGGGGGGCGCAGCTTCACGGCTGCGCACATCCTCATTGCCACCGGCGGGCAGCCGGTCCGGCCCGCGATTCCGGGCGCCGAGCTGGCGATCACCTCGAACGAGGCGTTCCAGCTGCCCGAGATCCCCGGTCGCGTGCTGATCGTCGGCGGGGGCTTCATCGCCGTCGAGTTCGGCGGGATCTTCCACGGCCTCGGCGCCGACGTCACGCTGGCGTACCGCGGCGAGCAGATCCTGCGCGGCTTCGACGACGACGTGCGCCGGCACCTGCACGACGAACTCGTGCGCAAGGGGCTCGACGTAAGGCTGCAGAGCCATCTCACACGCATCGAGAGACGTGCGGACGGTCTCGCTCCGCGCCGCGCTCACGACCGGCGGGCACTGCGGAGCAGGTCGACGCCGACGCCGTTCTATTCGCGACCGGCCGCCGGCCCGCGACCTCGGGACTCGGACTCGAAGCCGCGGGCGTCGCCCTCGACGATCAGGGCGCGATAGGAGTCGACGAGTTCTCCACGAGTCGCGTGCCGCACATCCATGCGGTGGGCGACGTCACCAATCGCATCGCCCTCACGCCGGTCGCCATCCGCGAGGGGGCGGCGCTCGCGACCACGCTGTTCGGCGGCCGTCGCATCGCCGTCGATCACCGGGACGTGCCGCACGCGGTGTTCAGTCAGCCGCCCGTCGGGGCCGTCGGGCTGTCCGAGGCGGCGGCGGTGGCTGCGTTCGGTGTGGTGGACATCTACGCCACGACCTTCCGTCCGCTCAAGTACACGCTTTCCGGGCGCAACGAGCGCACGCTGGTGAAGCTGGTGGTGGACGAAGCGAGCCAGCGCGTGGTGGGCGCGCACATGGTCGGGCCCGACGCGCCGGAAATCATTCAGGGCCTCGCGATCGCGGTGAAGGCGGGGCTCACCAAGGAGCAGTTCGACGCGACCGTGGCCCTGCATCCGACCGCTGCCGAGGAGTTCGTGACCCTGCGCGAGAAGCGCACGGTCGATCCAGGAAGTTGAGATCCTTGCGACGGGCAGCACGCGGGCGTGACGTCTCAGCGTCAGTCGATAGCTACGACCAGGAGCAGCCCGAGCGCGATACGGTACCAGCCGAAGGGCGTGAAGCTATGCGTCTGCACGTATCGCAGCAGCCACTTGACCGCGATGAACGCGACGATCGCCGACACGACGAAGCCGATGCCGAGCTCGGTCCAGTTCTCGTCGGCGACCCGCCCCGACTGGTGGAGATCGAAGGCCTCGTAGGCGGTGGCGGCGAACCTCGGCGGGGAGGCGACCCAGGACCGGGACCCCCCCGCCCCCGGCCGCCACCGTCTGCCCACCAACCTCCCCCCCAAAATGGGCCCCGCCGAACCGGGGGGTCCCCGGGACCCCCCCCCCCGGGTCCGGCCCCTGCCGACCCCAAAAGCCGCCCTCCCCCGTCGCCCCCCCGGCCCGGTCCGGCCCCCCCCCGACCCCCCCTCTCACAGATCGCGCGAACCCGCCGAGGATCAGCGCCCAAGCGACGGGTGCGACCGTATCCCGGAGCTCGAGGCCCATCTGCTTCGCGACGAAGCCGCCGACCACGGTGATCGCGACTGCGGCAGTCAGTCGGTAGACGTAGCGACCATTCTCTGGTCTCGAAAAATGCACTGCGAGGTCCCAGAGGCGTTGCCGGATGACCACGACTGCGAGGATCGCACCCGCCTGGATGGCGACGTTGAAAAGATCCGAACGCCGACCGAGCCAGTGCTGCGCGATCAGCAGGTGTCCTGTGCTCGAAATCGGCAGGAACTCCGTTACCCCTTCGATGATGCCGAGCAGGATGACTTGCAGCAGGCTTTCCATGCGCCTCCGGAGAATCCGACGGCGAACCGGCCCGCATCATAGGCGTCCCGGACCGAGTCACCAAACCCAGGGCGGCCAAATCGCCTGACCTGGATCACGAGGATCTGCCCGACCCGCAGGGCTCGATTCGGGCCCATCGGTAATCCACAGTCCCGCCAGCAACGCCGGATGGTCCGGTCGATCCATGTCTGCCACGACATCGAACACCGCGGCCATCCCGGTCGCGGTTCGATTCCTTCGAGCTTGAGCGGAGTCGAGCGTCCATCCGGCTCGATGACATCCGTAACTTGCGCACCCGTGTCGTCGAGCCAGCCAAAGCGACAGCCAAGCACGGGTCCGTCACGCCGAACGTTCACGGATTCTTCCGCGCAGGCGACAAAGGCGATGCGGCCGTCAAGTGCCACGGCTGCGTCGGTGAAGCCGAACGGCACCCCGTCGATCGTGCTAGATCAACCTCCAGCACATCGATCACGCTGGAACGGGCCCACGACTCGCCAGCCATCGCAGGAACCGGGCAAGGTCGACGTCGAACACCAGGCTGCCTGACCGGCCGCCCGTGACACGCGCACCGTTGCCTCGCTGGAACAGGCGCAACCGATGACCCTGTAAGACCGCGCCCTCAATGTTGAGTTCGGTGCCCACGGTTTCGCAGTGCTTGCGTAGACGCGAGTAAAAGCCCGGCGCGCGCCGCACCTGCACGCCGGTCTCGGATTCGACAACGACGATCCTCTCGCGCGCCCGAGTAGACCCCGACCCAAAGGCCAGGACTCGCGCGTCGGGCAGCACCACGGCGGCCTCGAGGTCCATCTTCAGGTGCTTGTTGCCGATCGTGTCATCGAACCATCGACGGCCGTCGGTTCCCGGCGGCAGCAGAAGAGGCACGACGCAACCGGAGGCATCCATCACAGCCAGTGCATTCACATCATCCTGCATGACGATGAGCCGTGTCCCCTGACGACGAATGGCGGACGCGGCGCGAACGTGGCTCGCGATTCCGGACGCGGCACCCGGGTCGGTGCCGTACAACAGCGCACGCTTCTCACGGATCTCGGCCCGCAGTCCTGGCGTGTGGAGCGCCACAATGCGCCGGATCGCTGCGTCCCGCCTCATGACCACCTCCGCTGATTGCTGGCCCGCCTTTTCACGCTTCAACGATAAAGCAGGACCTCCTCGCACTCCTCGCGCCACGCGCGCTCGTCGGGCGTCGCGAGTGCGTCGAGGTCGGCCGGCGTCGCGGTCGCGATCGTCCACCCATCGGCGCAGCAGGTCGCTGCCGTTGATGAGGTCGATCGCGAGCCGGTCGTGCTCGTACTCGTAGGCGAAGTCGCGCCACAGCGCGTAGTCCGGCTGCAGCCGGCGCAGCGCCTTGAAGGCGAGCGCCTGCACGCGCCAGGGCCGGAACGCCTCGTGGTCGTAGCCGGCGTCCTCGACGTGGATCTGCACGCCCGGCGCACAGCTGCCCGGCGTGCTTGTGGAAGGTCGGCTCGAACCAGCACGGCGCGCAGGCGGCAGCCGCGCAGCCAGTCGCGGCGCGAGGCGCGCATCTCGCGATCAGAGCGCGCCGACGTCGAGGTCGGGCGCGCCGAACAGTTCGAGCGGGCGGGTCGTGCCGCGGCCCTCGGAGAGCGTCGTGCCCTCGAGCATCACGGTGCCGGCGTAGCAGCGCGCCATCGACAGGTTCGGCGCATTCGGGCTGGGGTTGACCCAGGTGCGCTCGCCCAGCGGCCAGCCGTAGCCGGGCGCGCGCGTCGGGCTGCCAGCCCTCCATCTCGATCACGCGGTAGTCGACGTCGAGCCTCAGGTGTCGCGACGAACCAGCGGCCGAGCTCGCCGAGCGTGAGGCCGTGGCGCATCGGCAGCGGGCCCGCGCCGACGAAGCTCTCCCAGCCCGCGCGCAGCGTGCAGGCCCTCGACCGGGCGGCCGACGGGGTTCGGCCGGTCGAGCACCCACACCGACTTGCCGTGCGCGGCGCGCCGCCTCGAGCACGTAGCGCAGCGTGGTGATGAAGGTGTAGATGCGGCAGCCGAGGTCCTGCAGGTCGACCAGCAGCACGTCGAAGCGTGTCGAGCATCGCCGCCGTCGGCCGGCGCACCTCGCCGTACAGGCTGAAGACCGGAATGCCGTGCACGCGGGTCGTGGAAGTCCGGCGACTCGACCATGTTGTCCTGCTTGTCGCCGCGCAGGCCGTGCTGCGGGCCGAAGGCGGCGGTCAGCGCAGGTCGCCGAGCGCCGCGAGCGCATCGAGCGAGTGCGTGAGATCCGCGGTCACCGAGGCCGGATGCGCGAGCAGCGCCACGCGCCTGCCGGCGAGCGGCCGGCGCAGCGCCGGGTCGGCGATCAGCCGGTCGAGGCCGAAGCTCACCATGGCGGGTCGCGCTCGATGGTCAGCACGAAGCCCGCGGGGTCGTGGAAGTCGGGTCGCTCCGAGGGGTGGGCGAGTGCCCAGTACGACAGGCCGCCATCGGCGCGTTCGATCACGGCCGCGAGCCCGAGCCGCAGGGTCGCGGCGCCCGGCAGGCCGAGCAGGGTCTCGCGCTGCACGACGGCCTCGAGCGCGATGCGGTCGTCGGTGATGCTCGTGGCCACCTGCGGCGGCAGCACGTGCTCGAGCGGCGCCATGCCCTCGCGGTAGCTCGTGAACCCGTACACCGCCCACTGCGAGGACGGCGAGAAGTTGAACTCGAAGTAGGCCGTCGAGGCCTGCCCGGCGATGAACGCCTCGAAGCAGGTGTGGCGCCACAGGCCGTCGGCCGGCCTCGCCGGGGCGGGCGAGGGCACCACGATGCGGCTCACGTCGCCGTCCACGAAGTAGCGCAGGCGCAGCGCGCCCTCGCGGGTGGTCGAGATCTCGACGTCGATGCGACGCACCACGCCCGACGACGGCGAGCCGGTGTGACGGAGCAGTTCGACGCAGCGTGGCCCGGGTCTCAACATCGGGAAATGATAGCCGTTCAGATCGGCTGGAGCAGGGACGGATCCGGCCGCTCCAGCCAGCGCAGCACGGCCTCGGCGAAGCGCTCGCACTCGCCGATGGCCCGTTCCCAGGCGCGGATGCGCGCCGCGTGGTCCGGGCCGTAGCGATAGAAGTCCTGCCGTTCGGGCAGCTTGCCGTCCGGAAGGCCGGCGAGGAAGGCAGGCGAGGGTGCCACGAGCAGCATGTCCTCGAGCCAGGGGTGGCCGCGCGGCGCCTTGCGCCAGGGCAGGTGCTTGTCGAGCCAGCCGGGCGTCACGTAGTCGTTGAAGTGCGGGTAGAACACGAGGCGGCGGCGCCCGCCCGCGCGCGTGAGCTGCGGGTAGGGCAGCAGCAGGTGGTAGTCCACCAGCGCGCCGTCCCAGTAGTTGCCCGGCGGGGCCCCGGCGATGTCGCGCACCGGCGAGCAGACGAGCGGGATGGTGCCGGAGGCGACCAGCGCGTCCTCCGTGTTGCGCGAGTCCATCGCGACGCGGACCAGGCCGAACTGCGTCGAAGGGCTCGCGCAGGAAGCCGGGGCGGCCGGCCACGAACAGCACGCGCTCGAGATAGGGGGCGAGGCGCTCGCGCGCGAACGCGTTGCTCAGCGTCGCCCGCGCGAAGGCGAGCTTCGACTCCCTGCCGTGCAGCGGGCCGCGGGCGCGCGAGGTGATCACCGTGAGCGCCACGCCGTCCCGGACCTCGAGCGGGCGGCCGCCGAGCACGGCGCGGGCGATGCGCCGGCAGGTCCGGGCGACCTCGTCCGGCGAACGGCTTCGCCGGGTAGTCCTGGCCGCGCACGTACGCGTGCTGCAGGCGGTCGATCGCCGCGAGCGCGTCGGGCTGCGCCAGCGCCGCCATGCGCCAGGCGCCGATCGAGGCGCCGATGAGTTCGACCTCGCGGCGTGGGGTTGCAGCCACTCGCGATGGAGCAGCCGATCGAGGGGCAGCAGCGCGAGCCCCTTCGGGCCGCCCGCCGCGGCCGGGATGCAGGCGATGTCGGCGGGTGCGAGGCCATGCTCGCGGACGTGTGCGAGCGCGCCCGGGCCGGCCCTGAAAGACACCAGCGACGCGGCGCTCACGGCGGGTAAGATCCCGCGACCGACGAGGTAGTCCCGCCCATGACCAAGTTCCTGCTGCTGCTCATCGTGGTGCTGATCGCCTACGTGCTGTACCTGCGCACGCCGCAAACGCTGAGCCGTGTCTGGCCCTCTGATGATGTCTCATGCCGGACCGGCCGGCCGCTTGTTCTTCATCGCGCCAGCGAGCAGTGTATGTGCGCGGCACCCGACCCGCGCGCAGGCGTGGGCGTGCTGCAAACGAAGAACGCCGAGGCAACACCGCCGTTGCGCAGCTACAGGAGGTAGATCATGCGTCCGCACGTCCAGAGTCTCGTGGCCCTGTGGCCGCTTCCACCGTCGCTTCGCTCAGCGCCTTCGCCAGGTGCCGCCCAGCCGCCCAAGCCGCCATCCTCGTCAAGCTCGACATCGATTCGCCGCCGTGCGCTCCCAGCTGCCGCTCGGGATCACGTACGGCAGCGGCTGGCCGCTCGAGTTCGAGGCGACCGTCCGGCGCGATGACAGCCGCGATCGACCGGCATCGTGGCGCGACAGGCCGCGAGCCGTACCCCGGCCATCGCCAGACGGCTGGATGCCGTGTCCGAGAACCCCGCGCTGCCTCAGGTGTACTGGGAGCCCGGCGACTTCGACGTCGTGCTGCCGGAGTGCCTGCAGGGCGCCACGGACGTGGTGCCCGACGAGACCTATCTCGAGTTCTCGATGGACTTCGACAACGCCGGGATGTCGGATCCGCTCGCCCCGAACGGCGATCCCGTGCGGCTCGGCAACCTCAAGGCCTGGGAGCGCCTCTCTGATCCGGCACTGAGCGGCCGACCGAAGTTCCTGTCGCAGACCGACAACGACATCGCGTCTGGCACGCCGCCGTCGCTCGAGGAGTTCGGACCCCGCACCGGCGACGCAGTGAAGGACGGGTACGGCTTCGGTGCGGACGACGACTTCATCAACCTCGTGGTTCTGGCGCGCCACGGCGCGGGCATCGTCCTCGATCAGGAGTTCAACCGGCCAGCGGGCCCGCTTCGCCAGCGCAACCTCGCGGGGTTCATGAACTGGGTGAACTACGAGCTCACGGCGGCCAACGGCCTCACCGTCGTGCACGCCGGCATACGGTGCCCTACGGCCTCGTGGCGCCCCTGGTGAAGCTCGATCTCTGCGCAGCCGGCGGCGGGGTCACGAGCGAGCCGAACTGCGTCGTGGCGAGCTCGCGGACACCCGGCGCATGCCTCGCCGGTGGCCCGCCGGTGTCGCGCGTCCGCTCCCGGAGTACCTGACCGCGTCGATGAGGTCATGGAGTCGCTCACCTACGTGGTACGGCGTTCCTGGTCAACGGCCTCGCGCCGAGCGAACTCGCCGATCTCGACGGCGACGGTCGCGTGACGGCCGATGACGCGCGGCTTGCCGGCTACGAGGTGATCTCCACGAGGAGACGATCCGGCTGCGCCAGGTCTCCGGTTTCCAGCGCGGCGGCGAGCCGTTCGCCGACATGATCCCGTTCGACTTCGACGGCAACGGCGCGGTGCGCACCGACATCGCCTGCCCGCCGGGGCCGGGGGCGATCAAGCCGCCGCCGAAGTGAGCACGTAGCGGTCGCGGGCAGCGAGACGTCGGCAACTGACTTGACAGAGCGGCCGCGGCACCGCCGCGGCCGCTCACCCGCCGAGGGACGCGAGCAGCCGCTCGGCCTCGCGACGGCCGGCTCGAGCGACCGCATCAGCTCGGCGGGCGGGTCGGCTCGAGCAGTCTGCGCAGGAGCGTACGCGCGCCGCGACGATCGCCGGTCGCCTCGAGCGCGCGGGCGGCGCACGCCGTGAGCGCGTATTGCTCGCCGCGCCGTCGGTCGCAGCCTGCAGCGGCGCAGCGCTCCGGCCGCACTCCGCCCTCGAGCGTCGCAGCCCGTCGAGGTAGTCGCGTCCGCGCCTCGGTGCCGTCGCCCGCGCCTGCGGCGGCTTGAGTGCACGGTGGCGCGATCGTGGCCGCGACGCTGCCGCTGTCCGCCTCGATCGCGGCGAGCCCGCGCACGAACAGGTAGCGCGTCAGCGCCCGGCGCCTCGTCGAGCGCGTCGTCCGCGAGCCGTCCCGCCTCGGCGACGTCGCCCGCGTCGAGCCGGCACAGCGCGCGTACGGAGAGCACGTAGGCCTGCGAGACCCGTTCCGCGACGATCTCCGCGGCAAGCGCTCCGAGCAGCTGCTCGGCCTCGGCACAGCGACCCTCGGCGCGCAGCAGGTGCGAGGCGTCGAGCGCGGCGCAGATGACCGCTGCGAGGCACTGAAGGCCGGCGCGACCGTAGCGGTCAGCAGCTGCGCGAGCCCGTGCCAGAGCGGCCCTCGAGCAGTTCGCTGCGCGGGAGGCGCAGCGCGGCATCGGCGAGTGACGGGTCGAGCTCGTAGCACGCGCCGGTAGGCCAGTGCGGCTTCCGCGAACTGCCCTGCAGGAAGTGCCGTTCGCCGACGCGGTAATGCGCGTTCGGGTTGTCGGGCGACGTTGCAGGAACTTCTGCAGCGCTTGCTCGGCCTCGTCGTAGCGCCCGAGCTTGATGTTGACGTCCGCCACCGTGCTCCACGCGACCTCGTCGCCCGGGTCCTGCGACGCGAGCACCTCGGCCTGCTCGAGCGCTTCGTCGTAGCGGCCCTGGTCGTGCAGCACGTAAAGCAGCAGCACACGGGCCTCGGTCTCGTACGGGATATCCTCCACGATGTCGCGGTACTGCCGCTCGGCGGTCGCGTAGTCGCGGGCGAAATAGCTCGCGCCGGCGGCGATGTACCGGCGCTCGCGCGCCGAGAGGCGGCCCGCGTCCGCTTGCGCCGCCTCGATCTGCTCCATCGCGCCGGCGGTGTCGCCGAGCGCGACCATGGCGTGCGCCAGCCGGTAGTGCGCCATCGCGAAGTCCGGCGCCTTGTCCACCGCCGTGCGGAACAACTGCTGCGCCGAGGCGTAGTCGAACTGCAGGAAATGCTGCAGACCGACCACGTAGGCCTCGTAGGCGGCGACGTTGCGCGTCGCGAAGTCCGCGGCGAACACGTCCACCTTCTCGGTGCCCGGCACGCCGAGGCTCTGCTTGATGAGCGACGCGACCGACGGCGCCACGTCGAGCATCTCGTCCTCCGCGAGCGCCTCCTGCCGGTTGGCGCCCGACTCGACGTTGCGCCGCAGGTCGGTGAGCCGCGAGGTGATGGTGAGCCCCTTGGCGTGCGCAGGATCTCGCCGGTGAGCACGTGGGTGATGCCGGATTCCGCGGCCGCCGTGAACAGCCTGTCGAGGTCCTTCGATTCCCCCGTCATGCGCAGCGTGCGCGCGGTCGACACCACCGCGAGGAACCGCGACTGCGCCAGCTCGTCGCGTACCAGGTTCGCGATGCCCGCGCCGGCCCAGTCGAGGTCCTTGCGGCCCGTGAGATTCTCGAGCGGCAGTACGGCGACGATCGGCAGGTCGTCCGGCCGGGCCTGGCGGGTGAACTCGGCTTCGCCGCTGCGGGCGAACCGCGAGGTCCACAGCCAGGCCGTGCCGCCGACGATCAGGGCGAGCAGCGGCGCGGCCGCCAGCGGCCGGACCCACCAGTTCGGCGGTCGCCGCGCGCCGCGGGACGCGCCGTCGCTCGTCGTCACCTCGATGCCGTGCGCCGTGAAGTCGAAGACCCAGGCGAGCACCATCGCGATCGGGAAGCCGGCGAAGGACGCGACCAGCACTGCGCGCATCACCCAGGCGGGCGCGCTGAACGCCGGCAAGGCGATCGAGGCCACCTGCACGACGGTCCACGCCGCGATGGTGTAGATCACGCCGGCACGGAACACCTTGCGCCGCCTGACAGCTTCCCAGAGTCGAGTGAAACGGCTGGAGGCGTCGCTCATTGGCCGGGACTGTAGTGGATTTCGCTCGGGGCGGGTACGCAACGCCGCGGTGGGCCGCGGCGGGAGCAGCGCCGTCCTCACGGGCCGCATGGCGCAGCCGCGCATCCTGCGGCATCCTTCCACGACCCAGCCTGCACCGGGCGACGAGGGACGACGCGTGAGCAACTCGAGCCCGTACCTGCTCTGCGCGGCCGCCGTCGCGGGCCTGCTCTGGGCCGAGCGCCGCGGTTCGCGCGCGGGCCTGTGGCTCACCAAGCCGGTCGCCTCGCTCGCGTTCATCTGGGCCGGCCTCGCCTGGGTGCGCTCGAGACGACCTACGGGCAGCTCGTGCTGCTCGGCCTCGTGCTGTGCCTGCTCGGCGACCTGCTGCTGATCCCGCTCGAGCGCCCGGCGGTATTCCGGGCCGGCGTGTTCGCGTTCCTCGCCGGACACGTCGCGTATTCGGCGGCGTTCCTGACGCGACCGATCAGCCTGGCCGGACTCGTCGCCGCGGCCGTGCTGCTTGCCCTCGTGCTCGGCGGCGTGCTGCGCTGGCTCGCGCCGTCGCTGCCGAAGGACATGGCCGGGCCGGTGCGCGCCTACATGGTCGTGATCGGCCTCATGTCCGCGCTGGCCTGCGGCGTGACGGCGGCCGGCGGGCCGTGGGCGGTCGCGGCAGGCGCGCTCGCGTTCACCGCGTCCGACGTCTCCGTGGCGCGCGACCGCTTCGTGCGCCATGAGTTCGTGAACCGCGCCTGGGGTCTGCCGCTCTACTACGCGGCGCAGCTCCTGATCGCCTCGACCCCCGCGCTCGTGTAACGGCCCATGCTGCAGCCCGACGCCAGCCTGCCCGACGTTCCGCTCAGGCCCGCGCCCTGGGACCTCCGCGGCTCGGGCTGGATCGTCGCGCTCAGGTTGCCGCCGGACTCGCCGGCGCGTGACGCCTTCCTGCCGGTTGAACTGGCCGGCCGCGGTCGAGGTCTCGCGTCCTTCCTGATGTTCGTGGACTACGCGGAGTCCGGTTGCGGGCCCTATCGCGAGCTGCTGTTCATCCCGGGCACCTTTCCTTTCGAGGACGGCCGGCGCCATCTCAGCATCGGGCGGATCCTCGTCTCGACCTGGGACAGCGTCGTCAACGGCCGCAACAACTGGGGCATTCCGAAGGACCGCGCGGACTTCGAGGTGGAGCGCGCCGTCGGCAACGGACGCGAGGAGTACGTGCGGGTGACGAGCGACGGGCGCGAGGTCTGCGAGCTGCGCTTTGCCTGCTCGCGCCTTGCGCCGCCGTTGCCGGTACACGCAGCCCTGCTGCCGGTGGGGCTGCGCACGCTCGCGCAGCGTTTTCGCGGCCGGACGTACTATTACGCCCCGGAGGCTCGCGGCCGGGTGCGGCCGGGCCGGCTGATTGCGTGGCGTTTCGATGCGACGCTGTTTCCCGACCTCGCGGATGCCGCCGTGCTCGCCGTCCTGAAGGTCGAGTCGTTCCGGATGAGGTTCCCCGTGGCCAGGATCGTTTGATGGAGGGTGAATCCATGAAACCACGCCGGAGGAGAGTCTCGATCACTGGACCGGAGTGCCGCTGGCTGCACGTACCCGCGCTCGCGCTGGCCGCAGGCCTTCTGCTCGGCGGCTGCGTCTCCAGCCGCGTGGCGCCACCCCCGGCCCCGGAGTTGCTGCTGCTCGAGGCCGGCACGCTGCAGATCCCACCGGGCTGCGAGCCGGCGCGCGGCACGGTGTACCGGACCGCCTTCGTGGTGCAGACGGATGGACGGGTCGAGGCCGTGGCCTCCGAGTCAGGCTCGGGCTGCGTGCAGGAGGCGCTGCGCCAGTGGGTCGCCACGTTCCGCTACCGGCCGGTGGACGAGCCGACCGCGGCCGTCCTCGACTGGATGGGCGTGACGGCCACGCGCGGCGGGTGACCACGCGGCGCAGGCGTGCGGCAATGGCGCCGGTCGCACTCGAGATCAACGAGCCGACGACGCGCCCGCCGCGAGCCGATCCGTCGGCACGCGGTCGAGATGCTGCCAGAGCGGCCCGCGCAACCCGAATCGCCGCAGCACCGCGAAGGCTTGCGGGTCGAAGCGGATGCCGAGCCTCGGCACCGACCAGCGTGGCTGGCGCGCTGCGCGCTCGCCGATCCGCGCGTAGATCTCGTCGCGGAAGGCGCGGCGTTCGCGCTCGGTCCGGGCGTCCACGACCTCCTGGTCCTCCACCCACACCAGCATCAGCGCGGCGAAGGGGTCGAGTTCCTCGACGAAATCGAGCGTGCGCTCGACGTCGTCCAGGGTCTCGCCCCGCGTCCCGAGGATGAAGGAGTGGCAGTCCTTGAGCCGGTGGGCCTTCGCGATCCGTGACAGCCGCCGGATCTTGTCCGTGCGGAACCCCTTTCGCAGCCGGTCGAGCACCTCGTCGCAGCCGCTGTCGGAGCCGATCTCCATGCCCGCGGCGCCCGCCCGCACCATCAGCTCCGCGAGTTCGTCGTCGAACGCGACCGGGTTGACGTAGCTCGTCCACGGCGTTCGATTGCCGCGCGCCACGAGTTCGCGGCACACGGCCTTCGCGTGGCGCGGCGGCAGGTTGAACACGCTGTCCACGATGAACACGTGCTCGACGCCCTTGCGCGCGGTGATCTCCATGAACTCGTCGGCGACCCGGGCGGGATCGCGCATGCGGCTGCGTGCGCCCTCGATCAGCGGGTAGGTGCAGTACTCGCAGTGCAGGGGACAGCCGCGCTTGGTCTGCAGCGACTCGATGCCGTACTCGGTGTAGTACCGCTCGGGCAGCACACTCCGGTCCGCGCGGGGCAGTTCGTCGATGTCGAGCGGCTCGCGCGCGCTGGCGGTGCACCGCAGCGTGCCGTCGACCCGGTAGTGCAGTCGCTCGATGTCGTCGAACGACGGGGCCGGTCGCTCGAGTTCCTCGAGCAATCGTGCGAAGGCCCGCTCGCCCTCGCCCGCGATCCCGTAGTCCGCGCCCAGCGTCTCCATGAGTTCCTTGGGAATCACCGAGAACCCGCCGCCGCCCAGCACGATCGGCGCGGAGGAGTGCGTGCGCACCGTGTCGACGAGCCGCCGGTAGTAGTCGAGGTTCACGGTGATGTTCGTGTAATCCATGTTCTGGATGTTGCGCAGCCCGATCGCCACGAGGTCGGGCGCGTGCTCGCGCAGGTTCCGCGCCACGATCGCCAGCGGATCGTCCTCGAAGCACAGGTCCCAGAACAGCTTCTCGTGCCGCTCGGGCACGGCGGCCATCACCTGCAGCAGCCCGATCGGGATGACTGCGTCGGGCATGTTCTCGCGATTGGCGGAGATGAAGGCGATGCGCATGCGTGCAGGCAGATACCCTACCGACCCCGTAAATTCAACATCGCGGCGCGGAAACGCTCAGTTTGGCGGCTTTCCGTTCTGCTCCGGACCGTGGCCGGCTGCGGCGGGCCGGAACAGGTGGCCCTGCGCCGCCAGACGGCGCGTGAAATCGATCAGTCCGCTGTAGGGTTGATGCGGGAAGCGGCGCGCCCGCACCACGAACTCGATGGCGAACAGTGCGGCAATGAGCAGGTAGCTCAGCAGGTTGGCGAACAGCGACCAGGTGCTGAGCGGCACCGAGACGGCGGGGTCGAAGCCCGCGACCAGCAGCAGGCCCGCCGGCCGCGCGAGCAGGGCCAGCACCAGGTTGACGACCGCCAGCACGACGAACAGCCCGGTCCAGGCCTGCGTGACGCCACGCGCGTACGCCACGACCTCGTTGTCGAGCACCGCCCCGGGTCCACGCATGGCACGGGCCGCGCGTTCGATCAACGGCATCCCGCCGCTGCGCAGCGTGCGTCCGAACACCCAGGCCATGAACCCGTTGAGCAGCACCGGGGGCAGCAGCAGCAGCGACAAGGCCGTGCCCGACGCCAATGCGACGTAAACGCCGTAGACCGCACCGGCCAGCACGGCCCAGGCGAGCAGTCGGCCGTCACGCAGTGCGGGCAGCAGCACCAGCACGACGAGCAGCGAAATGCTCGCCGCGATGAGGCCGGGCCGGGCGCTCAGCGTCGCAAGGTGGGCCAGCACCGGGTAGGACGCGCCCATGAGCAGCATCGCCCGTGCGGGCAGGGGCTTGCGGGTCGTGCTGCCGGAAGGGGTGCTCATGATCGCTGCGTGGCGCAGGCTAGCACGTCACCGTGCGTTCGCCGCCGCCGGACAGGCGTCGCACGACGGGCCAGTTCGCCGCACGCGCGGGCGGCCACTCCGTCGTGGCCGGGCTCGCCGCGAGCGCATCTTCGGCGTCCGCCACGAGGACGATGGCGAGTCGCAGCTGTGGTCGCGGCGCGAACACGGTCGCCCGCCAGTGCCGGCTCGTCGGAACCATGGCCTTCGCGACGCCGTCGGCATGAGTGAAGCAGCACGTGCCCAGGGCGTCGGCGAGGGACAGGCGCAGGGCCTTGGCGAATGCCTCCTTCAGCGTCCAGGTTTCGTAGAACCGTCCGGGCAGGACCGACGGGTCCCCGAGCGTCTCGAGCTCGTCGGCCTCGGCCGCTCGAGTAGGCCGTACGGGCCAGGCTCAGGAAATCGCGCGGCGCCAGCCATTCCACGTCGACGCCGACTGCGATGTGCCCGGGCGCCCGCGCGAGCGCGGCAAATCCGTGGCTGTGCGACAGGCTGCTGGCCTGGTGGCCGGCGACCGGCACGGCGTCCAGCAGCGCGCGGCTCGAGGCCCAGTCCAGCCGCCGTCGATCGGTGTGCAGGGCGTCCCACGCGGCACGGTCGTGCGCGGCTGAGCTTCGACGGGTCGAACGCGCGCGCCGCGTCGGGTGTGGCGAGCCACACGTCGATTGCGGAAGGGCGGGGTGCTTGCGACATCAGGACCGGGCGGACGTGGCGCCGGCTTGCATCGGTGGCCGGTCCGCCTCATCGTTGCGCGCCGCGCCGTTCGGCAGGCCGGCGCGACGGGAGGAGCATCCGGACGGCATGGGCGAACGGCAGACATATCTCTGGCGCATTCTCGTCACCGGGACCTGCTTCGTCCTGTTCGGCATCGGCGGGCTCATTCTAGGGCTGCTGGTGTTTCCGGCGCTGCTGCTGTTGCCGGACGCCAGCGGGCGGCGCCGCGCCCGTACGCGTGCCCTCGTGCAGCGATCGTTCCGGCTGTTCGTCACCGTCATGAGCGGACTGGGGGGCATCGGCTACGAATTCCACGGCCGCGAGCGTCTCGGGCGCCCGGGCCAGCTGATCGTTGCCAATCACCCGACGCTGGTCGACGTGGTCTTCATCGTCGCGTTCACGCCCGCTCCGGCGTGCGTCGTCAAGGCCGCCCTGTTCGCCAACCCGTTCACGCGGCGCGTCGTGCAGGCGGCGGGGTACATCAGCAATGCCCCGACGGACCAGATGATCGAGCAGTCGATCGCGGCCCTTCAATCGGGGGACTGCCTGGTCATGTTCCCCGAGGGCACCCGCACGCGACCCGGGCAGCCGATGCACTTTCATCGTGGGACGGCGAGCATTGCGGTCCGGGGTGCGGCCGTGCTCACGCCCATCTACATCCGCGTGGACCAGCCGCTCCTGCGACAAGACGCAGGCCTGGTACCAGGTGCCGCCGCGCCGGCCGAACATCTCCCTCCGGGTCGGTGACGACATCGACCTCGAGCCGTACCGGCAGTCGCCGCCGCCGCGGGCGTCCCGGCAGCTCAACGCCTGGCTCCTGGAGCATTATGGACAGGAGTTGGAGCGGACCGCTGGTTATAATGAAACGCCTGAATGACGGGGGATTGCGGGGCGCATGCAGACGAGAGACGAAGTCCTGGAGCAGGTCAAGGCGGCGCTGGTCGAGCTGTTCGAGATCGAGCCCGACCGGGTCACGCCGTCGGCACGGCTCAACGAGGACCTCGAGATCGACAGCATCGACGCCGTCGACCTCATGGACCGCCTGCGCCGGCAGACCGGCCGCAAGATCTCCGCAGAGAACTTCCGATCCGTTCGGACCGTGGACGACCTGGTCACGGCGGTCCATGCACTCGTGCAGGCGTGAGCCCGGTCCTCGCAATTCCCGAAGAGCCTGACCACCGGCTCGATGACATCGCCGCCCGGTTGAAAGCACACGATTGGGTGCAGGACGCGCTTGCCCTTGCCGCGGCGTCCGGCGCCGGCCGTCGCGCGGCGAGGACGACTGTACTGGTGATTCCGAGTGCGGCGGGCGTGCGCGTGCTGCGCACCCGCGGCAAGCGACACATGGTCGCCGAATGGGAGCACGACCTGGTCCAGCACGGGCTCGGGACGGCCGCGGCCATCGAGTGGCGGCTGATCGAGGAACCGGCGGTCGGCCCGCAAGACCTCGACCGCGTCGAGGGCCGGCCCGCGTGGATGCCCATCGTCAGCGACGTCGTGCCGGATCCCGCGGGCCGGCGGTCTCGACTGCCGGCTGCGGGTTCCCTACGACATGGCGATCTTCCGTGGGCACTTTCCGTCGGCGCCGATCGTGCCGGGCGTCATGCAGGTCGGCTGGGCCGTCGAACTGGCCCGCGCCCACGGGCTGGCCGACGGGCCGATGACGGGCATCGGCGCGGCGAAATTCCGTCGCGTGCTGCGGCCCGGCATGTGCCTCGACGCACGCCTGGAGCGCGGTCCGCGACCGGGGCAGGTCCAGTTCCGCTACACCTGCGGGCACACCGTGGTCTCGACCGGACGCCTGCAGTTCGGAGCCCGGCATGACTAGCCTCTGCGCCGTGGTGCCGGTGTTCGACCACGAACTGCGCGGTGGGCGCGACGACCGCTGGCCTGCGTGCGCACGGCCTGACCGTGCTGCTCGTGGACGACGGTTCGGGCCCGGCCTGCGCCGAGGAACTGCGGCGACTGGCGGCAGCGGATCCCGAGGTGCGGCTGCTGCGACTGCCCGAGAACCGGGGCAAGGGCGCCGCCGTGCTGGCGGGACTGAAGGCCGCGGCCGCGGCGGGTTTCACGCACGCGCTGCAGATCGATGCCGACGGTCAGCACGACTCCGCCGACGTGCCGCGCTTCGTCGCGGCCGCGCTCGCCGAGCCCGCGGCGCTCGTCTGCGGGCGGCCGCTGTTCGACGCCAGTCGTGCCGCGCCACCGGCTGTACCTGCGTTACCTCACGCACGTGATGGTCTGGCTCAACACGCTGTCGTTCGACATCCCGGATTCGATGTGCGGGCTGCGCGTGTATCCGCTGGCCGTCGTGCTCCCGGTGCTCGAGGCGGAGCCGCCGGGCAGCCGCATGGACTTCGACGTCGAGGTGCTGGTGCGCCTGCACTGGCGCGGCGTCGCGATGCGATGGCTGCCGACGCGCGTGCGCTATCCGCTCGACGGCCTCTCGCACTTCCGGCTGGTCCGCGACAACGGGCTGATCACGGCGATGCACACGAAGCTCTTCTTCGGCATGCTGCGGCGGGCGCCGTGGCTGATCGCGCGCCGGCTGCGCGCCGCAGCCGCCACGGCGCCGAGGCTGGCGTGAGGGCGCAGGGCGCACTGTTCGCCGACGTCGACGTGGACGTGCGGTTCCACGACGTCGACATGGTCGGGGTCGTGTGGCACGGCCACTACCTGCGCTACCTCGAGAACGCCCGCTGGGCGCTGATGAACCAGCTCGGCTACGGCCTCGAGCGCATGCTGGAATCCGGCGTGGCGTGGCCCATCGTGGAACTGCAGACCAAGTACCTGAGTCCCGCGCGCTTCGGCGACCGGCTGCGGGTGCGTGCCTCGCTGGTCGAGTGGGAGAGCGCGCCTGGCGCTCAACTACCTCGTCAGCCGGCCGCTGGACGGCGTGCGCATCGCGCGCGGCCGCACGGTGCAGGTCGCCGTGGATGCCCGCAGCGGCGAGCTGCAGTTCGCGACGCCGCCGGACTTCGTGGACGCCGTGCGCGCGGCACTGGCGCGGGGGAACGCATGACGCCCCGCCGGGTCAGCCGAGCCGCCCGGACGGTCCTGCCCATAGCGCACCAGGACGATGCGATCCTGCTCGACGAAATCACGCAGGTCGCCGCGGACCGGCTCGAGGCCCGCGTACTCGTGCGGCCGGGCACCGCGTTCAGCGATGCCGACGGCAACCTGCCGGCGTGGGTCGGGCCGGAGATCATGGCGCAGGCGATCTCGGCTCTCGCGGGGACGCGCTCGCTCGCCGCGCACGGCCGGCCGGCCGCGATCGGCCTGCTGCTCGGCGTGCGTTCGTACGCGGCGCCCGGAGGCGACTTCCGCTGCGGCGAGGCGCTGCGGGTCGAGGTCGTCGAGTCGTCCGAGGACGAGGAGGGGCGGGCCGTGTTCGACTGCACGATCTCGCGGGCGGGCGAGCGGCTGGCATCGGGCGCCCTCACCGTGTTCCAGCCGCTGGACGACACGTTCCTCGAGGCGGAGTGCGCGCGCGATGACTGATCCGGGCACGGTGCTGGTGACGGGATCGAGCCGAGGCATCGGCCGTGCCATCGCGCTGCGCCTGGCGCGCGACGGCTACGACGTCGTGGTGCATTGCCGCTCGCGGGTCGAGGAGGCCGAGGCCGTGGCGGCCGAGGTGCGCGGACTCGGGCGACTCGGCGCGCTGCCTGCAGTTCGACGTGTGCGATCGCGCGCGCTGCGCCGAGCTGATCGGCGCCGACATCGAGCAGCACGGCGCCTACTACGGGGTCGTGTGCAACGCCGGCCTGGCGCACGACGCCGCGTTCCCGGCCATGAGCGAGGAAGCCTGGGACTCCGTGATCCGCGCCAACCTCGACGCGTTCTACAACGTGCTGCAGCCGCTCGTGATGCCCATGGTGCGCCGCCGTGCGCCGGGCCGGATCGTCACGCTGTCGTCCGTGTCGGGCCTGATCGGCAACCGCGGGCAGGTCAACTACAGCGCCGCCAAGGCCGGCGTGATCGGGGCGACCAAGGCGCTCGCGGTCGAGCTCGCGAAGCGCGCGATCACGGTCAACTGCGTGGCACCCGGACTCATCGAGACGGACATGACCGACGAACACGCGCCGGTCGAGGAGATCCTGAAGGCGATCCCGGCGCAGCGCATGGGAACGGCCGACGAAGTGGCCGCCGTCGTGTCCTTCCTGATGTCGCCCGGGGCGTCCTACGTGACCCGCCAGGTGATCGCGGTCAACGGGGGCCTCTGCTGATGCGCCGCGTGGTCGTGACGGGCATGTCGGGCCTCTGTGCCCTGGGCTCGGACTGGCCGGCCATCGAGGCGGGGCTGCGTGCAGGCCGCAACGCCGTGCGCACGATGCCGGCGTGGGATGTCTACAAGGATCTCAACACCCGGCTGGCGGCGCCGATCGAGGGATTCGCGCCGCCGGAGCACTGGAGCCGCAAGCAGCTGCGCAGCATGGGCCGCGTGTCGCAGCTGGCGGTGCGGGCCGCCGAGCTCGCGCTGACCGACGCGGGACTGCTCGGCGACCCGCTGCTGCGCTCGGGCCGCGTCGGCGTCGCCTGCGGCTCGTCCATCGGCAGCACGCCGGACATCAGCGACTTCGCGCAGATGCTGCTCACCGGCGATGCGCCGGGACTGAACGCCAACTCCTACGTGCGGATGATGCCGCACACGACCGGGGCCAACGTCGGCATCTTCTTCGGCCTGCGCGGCCGCATCATCCCGACCTCGACGGCCTGCACCTCGGGCAGCCAGGGCGTCGGCTTCGCGTACGAGGCGATCAAGCACGGCTACCAGGACGTGATGCTCGGCGGCGGCGCCGAGGAACTCTGCCCGAGCGAGGCCATGGCGTTCGACATGCTGTACGCCACGAGTCGGCGCAACGACGACCCGGGCTCGACGCCGCGTCCCTACGACCGCGACCGCGACGGGCTCGTGATCGGCGAGGGCGGCTGCATGCTGGTGCTCGAGGAACTCGGGCACGCTCAGGCCCGCGGGGCGCCGCATCTACGCCGAGGTCGCGGGCTTCGCCACCAATTCCGACGGCACGCACGTCACCCGTCCCGAGGAGGAGACGATGCGCATCGTGATGGAGCTGGCGCTGCAGTCGGCCGGGCTCGAGCCGGCCGCGATCGGCTACGTGAACGGGCACGGCACGGCCACCGAGCAGGGCGACATCGCGGAGACGCGCGCCACGTCGGCGCTGTTCGGCCCGCGCATGCCGCTCAGCTCGCAGAAGAGCTACCTCGGGCACACGCTCGGTGCCTGCGGCGCGCTCGAGTCGATGTTCAGCATCGAGATGATGCGCTCGGGCTGGTTCGCCCCGACGATCAACCTCGAGAACGTCGATCCGCGCTGCGGCGAGCTCGACTACATCACGGGCGACGGTCGCAGGCTCGAGGTCGAGCACGTGATGAACAACAACTTTGCGTTCGGCGGAGTCAACACCTCGCTGGTGTTCCGGCGCTGGCCCTGAGCGGCCCCGGCACCGTCCCAGCGCGGTTGAGATCGGAGGACCCTCGTCATCGACGGGCGGACATTTTCGGTGTCGGTGCTGCGCGCGGGTCGGACGGTCGTGGACAGCGACCGTTTCATGGCGATGGCAAGCGCCCTGGCCACTCGCCTGCCGGACGGACCGGCGGCGCTCAACCTGTGCGAGCGTCGCGACAATTTCCTGCTCGCGTTCGTGGCGCTGCTGATCCGCGGCCAGGTGTGCCTCCTGCCGCCGTCGCGTGCGCCGGCCGTGGTGGCCGAGGTGATGGCAGGAGCATCCGGGCTCGTACCGGCTCGACGATGACCTCGTCGAGGGCAGCCGCGACGAGGCGCCCGCCGAGCGGTTGCACGTGCCTGCGATCCCGTCCGATCGCGTCGTCGTCATCGGCTATACGTCCGGCAGCACGGGTCGGCCGCAGCCGAATCCGAAGACCTGGGGCGCGTTCGTCGCCGCGACGGCGTTCAACGTGTCGCGCATCCGCGAGGCGCTGAGGTCGGAACGAAGTGTAGCGATGCCGTGGGTCCTCGCCACGGTTCCACCCCAGCACATGTACGGCATGGAACTGTCCGTGCTGCTGCCGCTGCTCGGCGGCAGCGGGGATCCACGCGGCGCGGCCGCTCTACCCGGCGGACATCGCGGCGGCGCTCGAGGAACTGCCGGCGCCCCGCATCCTCGTCACCACGCCCGTGCATCTGCGGGCGCTGCTCCGAGTCGCCGCAGTCGTTGCCGCCGCTGGACGTCGTCGTCTCCGCCACGGCGCCGCTGGACGCGGGCCACGGCCGGGGCGGTGGAGCGGCGCTACGGTGCGGCGCTCGTCGAGTTTTTCGGTTCGACGGAGACCTGCGTGATCGCATCGCGGCGCACCGCCTGCGAGGACGCCTGGCGCCCCTACCCGGGCGTGACCTTGCAACCGCTCGACAGGGGCACGCAGGTCGGTGCGCCGTGGTTTGCCGCCCCGGTGCTGCTGCAGGACGTCCTCGATTCCGGCGATGACGGCCGCTTCGTGGTGCGCGGCCGGAACGCCGACATGGTCGAGGTCGGCGGCAAGCGAGCCTCGCTCGGGGACCTGACGCAGCGATTGCTTGCGGTGCCCGGCGTGACCGACGCGGTCGTGTTCCAGCTCGACCGCGCCGGACGGCGCGGCGGTCCAGCGGCTGGCGGCGCTCGTGGTCGCCGAGGGGCTGACTGAAGCACAGGTGCTCGCGGGGCTGGAGCCGGCGGTCGATCCGGTCTTCCTGCCGCGGCCGCTGGTGCGGGTGCGGAAGCTGCCCCGCAACGAGGTCGGCAAGTTGCCGCGCGAGCAGTTGCTGGCGGCGCTCAAGCGCTGAGCCGTTCAATGCGCCCGGGCGCGTGCGTCAGCCGGGTACGCACCGCTTCGATCTCGATCAGCAGCTCGGACCGGCAGATGTCCGCCGCGAGCATCAGCACCGGGACGTCCTCGCCGACGCGCTCGCGCAGGCTGCGCCCGACCTGCGCGGCGTCGCTGGCGTGACGCAGGTAAACCTTGAGCAGGCTGTCCGGGCCGAGGCGCGGGACGGGGCGGGCGGCGACCTCGCCGGCGCTTTGCAGCAGCGCCTCGAGGTTGTCGAGCGTTTCGTGCAGCTGTGCGACCGGGTCGCCAGGGTGCATCGACTCGTGCCCGACGATGCTGGCCGTGCCCGAGACCAGCAGCAGCGGACCGGGCACGAGCATGGCCCGGGAGAAGCTCGGTGCGGCCGGGCCGTAGCGGCGCGGATACCGATAGGCGCGCGAGCTGGCGCGGGTTCTCGATCTCGACGCCGGGATCCCGCCCGGCCAGCCAGCAGATCTGCAGGCTGCGTGCACCGGTCGGCTTGCCGACCGCGGTGGCGGCCGGGTAGCCGATGCCGGGCAACGTCGCGTGCACGGCCGCGAAGGCCCGGGCGCGCCCGAGGCAGAACTGCTTGTAGCGCTCGTCGTCGCCAGCCCCTTCGTTGATGCCGGTGACGAAACTCCAGATGCGCCAGACGTGGCGGTACGGCGTGGTCGCCTGGAACTGCAGCAGGCCGAGGTAGGCGGCCTCCGCGGCCTCATCGAGGCCGTCGAATCCGGCCTCCTCCAGGTCGATCCACCCGGCGAGATGCCGGCCGTCCTCGACGTAGCGGACGGGCCCGGCCGTGCCGATGCGCATGCGTCCATCGCCCTGCCAGACTTCGCTCAGCCCGGCGCCGACGAGCGGCTCGAGGTCGATGCGCAGGCAGCGCGGGTCGGAGGGCGCGGTGCTCCCCGCGCCGAACACGGCGGCTGCCAGGACGTCCTCGGCGAGCGGTGAGGGTGCCGAGCGTCGCGTAGCTGGCACGCAGGCCGCCTGCCTGGGCTGGGCGCAGCGGCATGTCAGGCGCTGTCCTGGTCGGTCGTGCCGCCGACGAAGGCGGCGCGCGCCTGGCGGCGGCGGAACAGGTAGCTGCGCGCCTGTTCCTGGAGGTCGCCGAGCGCCGTCACGAAGTAGATCGCCTTGAACACGCGCAGGCGCCAGTGCACGCCGTTGTCGCGGAACACGTCCCCCGCGAGCATCGAGATCATCGCCTGCTCGAGCTGCAGGTCGTTGCGCGGCTGGCGAAGAGCTTGCGCATGGCCGGCGACGTGAAGCGGACGATGAACCAGGACAAGGTCTGCAGCCCGCGCTCGACCTGGCGCCGGTACGCACGCTGCAGCGACCGCTCCGTGGCGCGGCGTCGCGCAGCGCGCCGTCCACGACGCCGGCCGCCTGTTCGGCCGCATGCATCGCGAGGTAGACGCCGCTCGAGAAGATCGGGTCCACGAAGGCGTAGGAGTCGCCGGCCATGATCCAGCGAGGTCCGGCCATGCGCGTCGCAGGCGTAGGAGTAGTTGCCGGTGGCGTGCAGGTTGCCGGCGATTTCCGCGTGCTCCATGCGCTGCCGGAGCTGCGGAATCGAACGCAGGGTCTGCAGCAGGAACTCGCGGTTGTCGGTCCGGCGCTGCTTCAGGTAATCCGGCCAGCAGACGGCACCCACGCTCGTGACGCCGTCGCGCAGCGGGATCAGCCAGACCCAGCCGTGCTCGAAGCGATAGATGCTGATGTTGCCGGCGTCGGTGCCCGGGCGCCGCTCCACGCCCCGGAAGTGCGCAAACAGCGCCGCACTCTGGTGGCGCCGGCTCTTGCGCTTGATGCGCAGCTGGTTGCCGACCAGCGTGTCGCGGCCCGTCGCGTCGACGAGATAGCGGGCCCGGCAGCGAAAGGGCTGCCCCGCCTCCGACGTGCCGGCGACGGTGACGCCGTCCGCGCGCGAACTCGAGCGACGTCACGCGTTGGCCCTGCAAGCGCCTGCACGCCATTCGCGGCGGCGTTGTCGAACAGCAGCGCATCGAACTCGTCCCGGCGGACCTGGAAGGCGTGCGAGCAGCTCGGGTCCAGCGCGCGCTCGAAGCGGAAGACGTTGTAGCCCTCGGGCCCGGGTGCCGGGAAATCCGCGCCGACCTTGCGCACGCCGATCCGCTCGATCGCCTCGAGCACGCCGAGGCGCTCGCAGGATCGGCAGGTTGCAGGGCAGCAGCGACTCGCCGATGTGGAACCGCGGATGGCGATCCTTCTCCAGCAGCGTCACGGACCAGCCCCTGCGGGCAAGGAACGTGGCGGCCGTGCAGCCGGCGGGGCCGCCGCCGACGACGATGACGTCGCTCTCGCGGAGGGACGGTCGCGGAGGGGATTGCTGGCTTGCTCGGCACGGGTTCGCTCGCTGGCTCGCGGCGGGCTGCATGATACACTTTGCCCGCGTCAAAAAGCCGTTGAAACCCGCCCGTGAAACCTATGGCCGCACCCCAGACGACCACGGAAAGCGAGCTCGCCGCGTTGATCGTTTCCGCGTTGAATCTCGAAGGGGTGAACCCCGCCGACATCGATCCCGAGGCGCCGCTTGTTCGGTGCGGGTCTCGGCCTCGATTCCATCGACGCCCTCGAGCTGGCGCTCGAGATCTCCAAGCGCTACGGCGTCCAGCTCAAGGCCGAGGACGAGGACAACAAGCGGATCTTCGCGTCGCTCCGGGCGCTGTCGGATTACATCCAGGCCAAGCGCGCCGCCTGATCCGGGCGGCCTCGGGCTCGCGCTTCGCGGCTTTCCAGGTCCACGCAGAGAGAGGGGTTCACTCATGGTTTCAAACAGGCTCAGGGCGCTGTTGCTCCTGCCCGTGGCGCTGCTGCTGATGGCCGCGACACCGCTGGTGGATCCCGCGCCCATCGCCGGTGCCGGCCGGGCTCGACGACAAGGCGGTCGCGAAGGCGATCCGCCTCGGGGGCGCGCAGCGCGGCTGGATCGTCACGCGTCAGGATCCCGGCGCCATGGAGCTGACCCTGAACATCCGCACCCACATGGCGAAGCTCGGCGTGAAGTACGACACGCAGTCGATCCAGCTCAGCTACCTCGACAGCACCAACCTCGACTACGAGGTCAAGAAGGACAACCGGTACATCCACCGCAACTACCCGAAGTGGGTGAACAACCTCGTGAACGACATCACCGTGCAGCTTGCCCTGGCGCAGTCGCAGGCCGAAGGAGGCTGACCGGTTGCCACGGGATCGGCGGTCCCCGCGGCAAGTCCCCGCGTGATGCGGCCCCTGCGAATCACGGCCTGCAGCGTGGCGAGCGCCTGCGGTGCGGGCGTCGCCGGCGCTGTCCGCGGCCCTGCGCGAGGGGCGCAGCGGACTGCGCGCCAACGATTTCACGGAAGCGCCGCTCGCGACCTTCATCGGCCGGGTGCCGGGGGTCGAGGACTGCGAACTGCCGGCGGACCTCGCGGCGTGGGAGTGCCGCAACAACCGCCTCGCCTGGCTGGCGCTCGGCTGCGACGGCTTCCGCGAGCGGGCGCTCGCGGCGCGCGAGCGCTACGGCGCCGAGCGCGTGGCGCTGGTGCTCGGAACCTCCACCTCCAGCATCGGCGCGACCGAGGAGGCCTATCGACGACTGCTGCCGGACGGCCGCTACCCGGAGGACCTGCGTCGCCCGATCGTGCACACGCCGCACTCGCTGGGCGACTTCGTGCGCGCCGCCCTCGGGCTCGAAGGCGTCGCGGTCACGGTCGGCACGGCCTGCTCCTCGAGCGCCAAGGTGTTCGCCCAGGCCGAGCGGCTGCTGAGGCTCGGGCATCGCCGACGCCGCGATCGTCGGCGGCGTGGACACGCTGTGCGGCAGCGTGCTGTTCGGCTTCAATTCGCTCGAGCTCGTCTCGCCGGAGCCCTGCCGCCCGTTCGACGTCGCGCGACGCGGCATCAGCATCGGCGAGGCCGGCGGCTTTGCCCTGCTGGAGCGCGAGCGGCGAGCGAGGGCCGTGGCTCCTCGGCTACGGCGAATCGAGCGACGCGCACCACATGTCCTCGCCGCACCCGCAGGGCCTCGGGGCGCGGCTCGCGATCGAGGCGGCGCTCGCAAGTGCCGGACTCGCGCCCGAAGCCGTCGACTACATCAACCTGCACGGCACCGCGAGCCAGAGGAACGACGAGGTCGAGGCGCGGGTGATCGCCGAGCTCTTCCCGGCGACGACCCGCGCGAGCTCGACCAAGGGCTGGACCGGGCACACGCTCGGTGCGGCCGGCATCGTCGAGGCGGTCATCGCGTTCATCGCGCTCGAGGAGGGCATCGCGCCCGGCACGCTCAACACGCGCGACGCTCGATCCGGCCTGCGGCCCGCAGGTTCGCCTCGCCACGGAGCGGGCGGACGTGCGGGTCGCGCTCAGCAACTCGTTCGGCTTCGGCGGCAGCAACTGCGCGCTGCTGTTCGGCCGCGAGCGCAACGCCTGAGGCCGACGTGACCACGCACACGATCCACGTGACCGGGATCGCGCTGTGGGCACCGCGACTGCCGGGCTGGGCGGTCGCCGCGCCCGTGCTTCGCGGCGAGGCGGCGGCGCCCGAGGCGCAGGCCGCGCGGCCCGCACCGACGCTGCTCGCCCCGACCGAGCGTCGCCGCGCGCCGGACACCGTGGCCATCGCCCTGGAGGTCGCGGCACGCGCGTGCGAGAGCGCGGGCGTCGAGCCGCGCGAGGTCGCCAGCGTGTTCGCGACCACGCACGGCGACCTCGCCATCAACGACTACATGAGCGAGACGCTGGCGCGCACGCCGACCCTGGTCTCGCCGATCCGCTTCCACAACTCGGTGCACAACGCCGCCGCGGGCTACTGGAGCATCGGCACCGGCTCGATGCAGCCCTACACCGCGCTCACGGCCTGGGAGGACACCTTCGGCGAGGGCCTGCTCGAGGCGATGACCCAGGCCGAGGCGAGCGGACGCCCGACGCTGCTGGTCGCCTACGACATCGAGGCGCGCGGCCCGCTCGCCACGGTGGTCACGAGCCACGGCGTCCTCGGCGTGGGCGTGGTGCTGGCGCCGGCGGCCGGTCCAGGGGCGCTGGCACGGGTGCGCTGGCGCACGGTACGCGGGACGGAGCGGACCGCGCCGCTCGCGCGCAACCTCGCGGCGATTGCGGACAACGCAATGGCAGGCTGCCTGCCGTTCTGCGAAGCTGTCGCCATGCGGCAGCCGAGGGTGATCCGGGCGGGACTCAGTCCCTCCCTGCTGCTCGAGATGGAATTCGATTTCCCCGAGTCGCCCTGAGGGCCCTGACCATGAGACGTATCGCTGCATGCATCCTGATGCTCGCGTCCAGTGCTGCGCTCGCCGCCGAGCCGCAGAATCCGCCTCCCGCGAATGCGCTGGGGGGCTACGATGCTTATGAGCTGTTGCCGATCGCCATGGATCCGCCGCTGGCGGGCGACGCCGGCAAGGAGAAGGCCAAGGCGAAGATCCAGGAACACATGAACAACGAGACCGGCCCGATCGTCGCGCAGTGGAACACCGACGCCGCCGGCAGCACGCGGGGACAGAAGCTGGT
This sequence comes from uncultured Gammaproteobacteria bacterium, assembly GCA_963754125.1. Lineage (GTDB taxonomy): Bacteria > Pseudomonadota > Gammaproteobacteria > Steroidobacterales > Steroidobacteraceae > RPQJ01. Next base: position 518,090 of record CAVWEX010000001.1, on the reverse strand, counting down.
CCTCGAGCCGCGCATCGACAAGCTCAAGGTCGTCAGCGGCGGAGCCCGGTTCTGGGCCGGCGCGTTTGCCGGCGACTCGTACGTCGTGATGAAGCTCAAGATCGTGGAGCAGCCGAGCGGCAACCTGATCGCGGAGCCCGAGTTCTACCAGCGTGCCGCCGCCATGAGCGGTGCCTGGACGGTCGGCGGCCAGGACAAGGACATGATGCACCGGATCGTCCTGCTGACGAACAAGTACCTGCTGATGAACTACGAGCAGGCGATCGGCGGGCCGACCGGGTACGACCCGCAGTAACCGGGCCGGAGGCGGGAGTGGCACGGCCGGAACGCTTCGACGTCGCCATCCTCGGCGGCGGGCTCGCCGGCCTGACGCTGTCGCTGCAGTTGCGGCAGCGATTCCCCGATCTCGACATCGTCGTGCTCGAGCGGCGACGCCATCCCGTGCCGGAAGCGACGCACAAGGTGGGCGAGTCCACGGTCGAGATCGCCGCCCACTACTTCGACACGGTGCTCGGGCTGAAGGAGCACCTGGTCGGTCGGCAGCTCAAGAAGTTCGGCTTCCGCTTCTTCTTCTCGGAAGGCCGCCGCGACATCGACGCGGTGCTGGAAGTCGGCGCGAGCACGCTACTTCACGACGCCCGGCTACCAGATCGACCGCGGCATCTTCGAGAACTTCCTCGGCGCAGCGCGCACGCGAGGCGGGCGTCGAGTTCGTCGACGGCGTCACGGTGCGCGAGGTGGATCTCGGCGCCGGCGAGGCGGCGCACCGCGTGCGCTGCGGACGCGAAGGAGTGCCGCTCGAGATCGAGGCCCGCTGGGTCGTGGACGCGTCCGGTCGCGCCGGCATCCTCAAGCGCCAGCTCGGCCTCGGGCTCGACAACGACCACGACGTGAACAGCGCCTGGTTCCGCATCGGCGGGCGGATCGACGTCAACGACTGGTCGAGCGACCCGCAGTGGCTCGGGCGCTGCAACCCGCCGAATCGCTGGCTCTCCACGAACCACCTGGTCGGCGACGGGCTACTGGGTGTGGCTGATCCCGCTCGCCTCCGGCTCGCACTCGGTCGGCATCGTCGCGGACGGGCGCATCCACCCGCTGAACCGCATCAACAGCTTCGGGCGCGCGCTCGAGTGGCTGCGCGAGTTCCAGCCGCGACTGGCGGAGGACCTCGAGGCCAGGGGCGACGTGCTGCAGGACTTCGCCTTCCTCAAGCACTTCTCGCACGGCTGCAGGAAGGTCTTCTCGGGCCAGCGCTGGGCGATGACCGGCGAATCCGGGGTGTTCCTCGACCCGTTCTATTCCCCGGGCAGCGACTTCATCGCCATTGCCAACACCTACATCACCGAGCTCATCGCGCACGACCGCGCCGGGCAGCCGGTCGCCTCGTACGCGCGGCTCTACGAGCAGTTCTTCATGTCGTTCTACGACAGCACGATGTCGCTGTACCGGAACCAGTACGCGCTGTTCGGCGACCCGGACGTGCTGCCGGTGAAGGTGGTCTGGGACTACACGTACTACTGGGGCGTGCTGTGCCAGCTGTTCTTCCAGCACCGGCTGACGGACCTCGCGATGCTGTCGCGCCTGCGTGACGAGCTCAACGCCAGCAAGGAGCTCAACTTCGCGATGCAGGATTTCCTGCGCGACTGGTCGGCCCGCAGCGACCGGAGCGAGCGGCGCAATCCCCCGATCCTGCTCGACCAGGCGCGGCTCGACTGGTTCACGGAGCTCAACCGCGGACTGCGCGACACGCTCGACGACGAGGCCCTCGTGGCGCGCATGCAGCAGACCACGGGACAGCTGCGTCAGCTCGCTCGCGAGATCGTCGTCGCCGCCTGCGCGAAGGTGCCCGGGCTCGACGCCGACCCGGTCCTGCGCTTGCTCGGCGCTCCGCCGGCCGGTTCCGCCGTCCGCCTGCTGTTCGACACGGCGGCCTGACGACCCGCGCCGATGCCGCACTCGCCGCTGCTGCTGCAACTGGTGCTGATCCTCGGGACCGCCCGGCTGCTCAGCCTGCTGCTCAGGCGCCTCGGGCAGCCGCCCGTGATCGGCGAGATGCTGGCCGGCATCGTGCTCGGGCCCATCGTGCTCGGCGCGCTGTTTCCCGGGTGGCACGCGCGGGTGTTCGAGCCTTCCAGCCTGCCCGCGCTCGACGGCCTGTCGCAGGTCGGGCTCGTGCTGTTCATGTTCATCGTGGGCGCGGAGCTGCGCGCCCCCCACGGCGCTCGCCGGCAGCTCGTCGCCGCCGGCTGGATCAGCGCGATGTCGGTCCTCGTGCCGATGATCTTCGGGCTGGCCGCCGCCGTGCTCCTCTACGAGCAGTTCGCGCCGGCGGGCGTGGCGTTCCCGACCTTCGCCCTGTTCATGGCGGCGGCGATGTCCATCACGGCGTTCCCGATCATGGCCCGGATCCTCAAGGAGCGGGGCATGACGCACTCGGTGATCGGGCGGCTGTCGCTCACTTCGGCCGCGATGGCCGACGTGCTGGCCTGGATCATGCTGGCGCTCGTGGTCGTGCTCGCCGACTCGCGCGAGGACTGGAGCCGCTTCTGGCACGATGATCGTCGGCCTCATCGCGCTGGCGGTCGCCGTGCTCGTCGTCGGGCGGCCGCTGCTGGCGCGCGCGATCGCTCACTTCGCGCGCGACGGACGCCCCGAGGGCCCGCTGCTGGCGATGCTGCTGATCGGCACCTTCGCCTGCGCCTACGCAAGCAAGGTGCTCGGCGTCCACCCGGTGTTCGGTGCGTTCCTGTTCGGCGCCGCACTGCCGCGCGACGATCGCCTGCTCGAGGCGCTGATCGAGCGCGTCGAGTACGTCGCGATCATCGTGCTGATGCCGGTGTTCTTCGCGCTGGCCGGCCTCAACACGACCGCCGTCCGCCTTCGCGGGCGCCGGGCTCGCGGCACTGCTCGTCGTGCTGGTCGCCGCCGTGGCGGGCAAGGTGCTCGGCGGCGCCGCGGGCGCCCGCATCGCGGGCTACCCGTGGCGCACGTGCTTCGCGGTGGGCTCGCTGATGAACGCGCGCGCGCTGATGGAGCTGATCGTGATGAAGGTGGGCCTCGACGCGGGCGTCATCGGTCGCGACCTGTTCACCATGCTCATGGTCATGGCGATCCTGACGACCGTCATGACCGGCCCGCTGCTGACGCTGTTCGCAGGCCGGGGCGCCGATCAGATCGCCGACGCCAGGGAGACCGTCGCGCGCCCCTGAGCGAGGCATTGCCCGGCGTGCGTGACCCGGAACTCGTACTGCCAGGCCGAGTCGCTGGCGTGCAGGCGCCGCGCCTCGACGATCAGTTCGCCCGCGAGCTCGTGGACGAAGTCGCAGTCGAGCACGACGTCCCGCAGCGAGACCAGCAGCCCGGGCCGTGCCCGCCCGCCGCGCGCCTTGGCGATCAGTCCGCCGTGCACGGCCATGGCCTGCGCGCCGTACTCGCACAGGTGGATCGCACGCAGCCGGCCGCCGCTGCGCAAGCGGGTTGGCGGGATCCCGGTGGGTGGCGGTCGCCGCAGTGACGGACTCCTCGTCCCAGCGGATCACCCGCTCGAGCAGGCACATGCGGCCGGCGTGCGGCACCAGCGATGCGATGCGCTCCTCGATGGTCACGACGCGCGCTCCCGGGGCGGGCGGGTGAGCAGCAGCGCCAGCACGAAGTTGCTCACGACGCCCAGGGAAACCGTGACGCCGATGGCGCGCAGCACCGGCAGGCTCGACAGCGCCAGCAGCGCGAACACCATCAGCGTCGAGAGCGAGCAGACCAGCACCGCGTGCAGCGTGCGCCGCTGCTCGGCGGGATCGTCCGCCGCGCGCTCGAAGAACAGCGCGTAGTCGAGGCCGAGTCCGGCCGCAAGCACCAGCGCGATCAGGTGGAAGAGGTTCAGCGAGACGCCGCCGACGTGCAGCACGGCGAGCACCAGCAGCGTCGTCAGCGCCATCGGGGCCAGCACGCGGCGCACGCGCCCGGTGTCGCGCAGGGCGACGCCGACCACGAGCACCAGCAGCACCGCGGCGCCAGCCAGGCACCAGAGAATGCGTTCGCGCTGGTGCGCGACGAGGTCCTCGGACGCCTGCTTGAGGTCGAGCAGGGTCACGCCCTCGTTCGCGGCGGCGATGCGCTCGAGCGCGGCGGCGTCACGCAGGCCGGTGAGCGTGACGAGCCCCGTCCAGTGATCGTCGCGCTCGAGCAGCAGGCCGCCGACGCGCGCCTCGAGCGGCGTGCCCGCGAGATCCCCGGGCTCGAGCGGCGGCAACTGGCGCGCCTGCTCGACATCGGCGAGAAACGGCGCGAACGCGCCGGGACGGAACGGTGTCGCGGCGAGCGCAGCCTCGAGCGCTGCCTGCAGCGCCGGCGGCGCAGGCAGCGCGGCGCGCCGCCGCAGTTGTTGCTCGACGGTCGGCAGGTAGCGCGCCGCGTGGTCGAAGCCCGCAAGGGTTCCAGCGCTCACCAGCGCCTCGAGCTGCGGGTCGAGCGCTGCCGCCTGCGCCAGGACGCCTTGCGCGTCGCGGTGCTGGATCACCAGCAGGTACCGCACGTCGGGCGCGCCCAGCTCGCGCCGCAGCGTCGAATCGCGCTCGATCAGCGCACGCGGCACGGGGGTGAGGCCACCGAGCTCGTCCTGCCACAGCGGGCGCGGCGAAAGCGCGAGGACGCCGATGCAGAGCAGCGCCACCAGCACGCCGAGCCACGTCGGCCGCGGCAGGCCCGCGATCCGGCTCCAGAGGCGCGCGAGCCGCGCGGACGCGGCAGCGTCCGGTCCGTGTGCCGGGACCAGCCAGGGCAGCAGGTAGCGCGTCGTCAGTCCGGCGACGGCGAGTCCCGTCACCGTGAAGACGGACAGCTGGGCGAGTCCGCGCACGCCCGAGAACAGGAAGGCGAGGTAGGCGACGCAGGTGCTGGCGACCCCGGTGGCGAGCGTCGGCCACAGTGCGCGCGCATTGTCCCGCGGGTCGAGGCCGCGGTGCTGGTGACTGAACAGGTGCATCGGGTAGTCCTGCGCGACCCCGATCAGGGTGAACCCGAAGGCGAGCGTGATGCCGTGCACCGTGCCGAAGGCGGCGCTGACGGCGGCGAGGCCGGCGAGGCCGGCGCGTCACCAGCGGCAGCAGGCCGAGCACCAGCACGGGCACGCTGCGGTAGGCCACGAGCAGCAGCATCACCATGCCGAGCGTGGCGAGCCCGCCGAGCCGCTGCGCCTCCCGCTGGGTGCGATCCTTCATGAGCACCGAGAAGGCGCCGGGGCCGCTCGCCTCGAGCGCGAGCCCGGGCTCCGTCCGGACCCGCTCGAACGCCGCCTGCAGCGCATCGGCGGCGGCGCGCTGGCCCTGCGGATCGAAGCCCGGCTGCGCGCGTCTCGGCGACGAGCAGGCGCCTGCCGGCCCGGTCGTGTCGAACCAGACGTCGAACCGCGTCTGTGGCTGTTGTCCGGGTTGCCACGACTCGGCGAGCTTCAGGAGCTCGAGCGTCGGATCGCGCGGCAGCCACGGCTCGAGAAACGCCGCGGCGGGCGAGGCCAGGTCGCGCAGGCGCTCCTCGAGCTGCGGCACGCAGGAACGACTCATCGAAGCGGACCCCGTCGAGCGTCGGCGAAAGCAGGTAGCGGTAGGCGAGCAGGCGATCGGGGATCGCCTCGAGGTTGCTTTCGCCGTTGGCCGCCCAGCGGAACTCGGGGCTGGCACGAAGCGCGGCGACGAGGGCGCGGGAGGTCTCGGCCGCCGCCTCCGGATCCGATCCGCCGATCGCGAGCAGCAGCATGCGCGACGCCGGGCCCTCGCCGATCTCCTCGAGCACCAGCCGCTCCTGCGGCGTGCGCGGCGACGGCAGGAACAGCCGCAGGTCGGTGCCGACGACGAGAGTGCGCTCGACGACCCACCCGAGCGCGGCAACGACCGCGATCCAGGCCGCCAGCAGCAGGCCCCTCCGGGCGGTCGACATCGGTCAGGGCCCGGGCTCGGCGCTGCACCACGCCTGCAGCGACGTGCGCTCGAGCGACGCGGGCAGCTCGGCGCGATCGCGGACGCCCAGCGCCATGACGCTCGGCGTCGCCGTCGGGCTCGGCCAGCGTCAGGCAGCGCGGGCGATCCTGCCGGCCATCCACCACGATCGAGGACAACCGGCGCTTGAGTCGCTCGTCCCGCGGCGACAGCTCGAGCCTCCAGTGTTCGGTGTCGCCCTGCACGCCGACCACGAAGTTGCCGCTCGAGCGTCTCGCGGTCGCCGGTGAGCAGGGCCCCGAAGCTCGCCAGCATGCCGCGCAACTCGGGCGCGCGATCGAGCGAGAAGCGGCGCGGCTTGCTGCCCTCGCGCTCCACCCGGACGTTCTCGTCGTGCAACTCGGTCGTCTCCCGATAGGGCGACTCCACGCGGCGGACGAGGGCGCCGTCGGTGCGATGCTCGAGCTCGCCCGTGACGAAGATCGGTTCCGAGAGCAGCGCCGAATAGCGCACCTCGACGAACGGCGTCTTTTCCGGCGCCGGTCGCACGAGGCTGGCGAGCAGCGCGCCCGTGTCGAGGTCAGCCGCGAGCGCCGTCGTCGTGACCAGCATCAGCGCCACGCTCGCCCGGCGCACGTTCGTTCCAGAAGTCATAGAAGTTGAACCAGTTGTAGGGAGCAAGACGCACCAGCGCCGCGAGCCGGTCGGCGAAAGCCTGCACGACTTCCTGCAGCTGCTGCTGGCGCTGGCGGCGGTCGATGTGCAGTCGCTCGGTCACCATCTCGAAGTGCAGATCGTAACGCCGACCGCCCCGATAGAGCCCGGCGCACAGCACGATGGGCACGTGCAGGGCGGCCGCGATCTGCCAGGGCGCGGTCGGGAATTCCGCAGGGTCGCCGAGGAAGTCCACGCTCACCATCGCATTGCCCGGGCGGCCACGATCCGCCAGCATCGTGACCAGCGCGCCCTGCTGCAGGGCGGCGCCGATCTCCAGCACGACCTCGGTGCCGTCCTTGCGCGGGTTGATGATGCCCGCGGCGATCTGCGGGTTGTGCTTCCGCAGGATCGCCGACAGCACGGGGCTGTGCTCCGCATCCAGCACGACGCGCACGGTGACGTCCGGACGCAGGGTGCTGGCCGCCCGCAGCGCGTCGAAGCTGCCGACGTGGGCGCCGATCAGCAGCACGCCCCGACCGAGGTCCATGGCGCGGTGCAGCTGTTCGATGCCGACCATGCGGGTGTCGAACTGGCGCAGGGTCTGCGTCAGGAAATACACCCGGTCGAGCGTCACGCCGGCGAACGTGTGGAAGTGTCTCGCCACCTCGAGCCAGCGCGGCGGTCGCCCGAGCACGCGGGCCAGGTAGGCGCGCGAGGCGCGACGCTCCGGCGCCCGGCGCAACAGGAAGTACGCGGTGATCGGCGGCAGGACAAGCCGCGAGACCGATCGCCCCAGTCCGAGCGCGACGGCGGTGAACAGGCGCAGCGCCCAGGCGGTGCCGCCCTCGGGGCGCTCGAGCCATGCCTTCGTCACGGCCTTCGTCACGGTCCGACCGCCGGGTCGATGACCAGGCAGCCCTTGGCGACGATCGTGTCGTCGCGCTGGATGACGAAGTCGAGTGAGTCGCCGGCCAGTTGCAGCTCGATGCTTGCCACCTCGCCCGGCAGCAGTGGCGCGATGAACTTCGCCTGGCGCAGGCCGCGCACGCGCAGCGGGACGCCGAGCCAGCGCGCCGCCGCCTCGATCACGCCGTCCAGCAACAGCACGCCGGGCACCACCGGACGGCCGGGAAAGTGGCCGGGAATGGCGGGATGGTCAGGGGCGATCCTGAATTCCGAACGATGATCGCGGGGCATGCGCATGTGGCCGGAAAGCATGATCGCTTGCCGTACGCAACTCAACGCGGTGGACGGGACGCACGGGGGGACGAGCCCCCGTGCGGGTCAGCCATCGGCAGGGTGGCGTCTAGAACCTGAAGAGGAAGCTCGCCGAGAAGAAGCCCGCATTGGCATCGAGCTCGTCGACGAATTCCTCTCGGTCGCTGTCCCACTCCGGCGCCACTTCGAACCACTCGTACTCGAGGCGCAGGCCGAAATTGTCGGTGACGTCGAAACCGGCGCCGGCACCCAGGAAGAATGCGCTGCCGCTGTCGTCCTCCCTGAAGCTGTCGGAGAAGGTCGGGGAACTGAAACTCAGGCTCGTCTCGGCGTCCCAGTAGGCGACGCCCGGCTTGACGAACAGCTCGAAGCGTTCGCCGACCGGCAGCGCGAACAGCGCGGACGCCACGAGACTCCAGACGTCCATCTCGAGCTTCAACGTCTCGTCGCCCCGGGACTCCCTGATCGAAGGGTTTCCGCCGTCGAGGTACGCGCCCTCGACGCTCAGCCACGGGAAGAACCGGTAGCCGCCGAACACCTTGAACCCGACGTCATCCTCGTCGAAGTCGTAGTCCAGGCCGAGGACGTCGTCCACCTCGGTGTTCATCTGGCCGAGTCCGGCGCCGGCGTAGAAGCCGCGATCGGCGGCGCCGGCCGGCGAGGCCGCGATCAGCAGGCTGGAAGCCAGCAGGACGATCGGTAGTTTCATGCGCAAATGCTCCTTTGTGCGCTCAGGCCGCCTTGTCCACCGCCACGGCCCCCATGATAGCCGCGTGCGCCGCCGCGAGCCGCGCGATCGGCACGCGCGGGGCCGAGCACGACACGTAGTCGAGCCCGATCGAGTCGCAGAAGCGGATGGAGGCGGGGTGACCGCCGTGCTCGCCGCAGATGCCGACCTTGAGGCCCTTGCGGCTCGCGCGGCCCCACTCGACCGCGAGCGCCATCAGCCGGCCCACGCCCTTCACGTCCAGCACCTCGAACGGGTTGTCCTGCAGGATGCCGCGCTCGTTGTACATGGGCAGGAACTTGTTCTCGGCGTCCTCGCGCGAGAACGAGAACGTGGCCTGCGTCAGGTCGTTGGTGCCGAAGGAGAAGAACTCGGCCACCTCGGCGAGGTTCTCGGCGCGCATGCAGGCACGCACCACCTCGATCATGGTGCCGAACTTGCAGGGCACGGGCACGCCGTAGGTGATCTCGACCTCGCGCTGCACCGCGCGTCATGTAGTCGCGCACGACCTTGAGTTCCTGCGCCGTGCAGACCTGCGGCACCATGATCTCGGGGAACACCTCGATGCCTGAGCGGATGCAGTTGGCCGCGGCCTCGAGCACCGCGCGGATCTGCATCGTGTAGATCTCGGGGTAGGTGATGCCCGAGGCGCACGCCGCGGTGACCGAGCATCGGGTTCACCTCGCGCAGCGCGCGCGCCTTGCGCAGGATGGCTTCCTTGCGCGCCACGACGCTGTCGATCAACCGGGTCTCGGCGAGGTCGCGCAACGTCGCGGGCAACTTGCCGTCGGCCGAGACCGAACGCGCCGCCTCGGTGAGCACCTCCATGCCGCGTGCGGCACCGCGAAGTTCATTGAGGCGCGCGATGTCCTCCTCGAGCTGCCGCTCGGTCGGCAGGAACTCGTGGATCGGCGGGTCGAGCAGGCGGATGGTCACCGGGTTCGGGGCCATCGCCTTGAAGATCCCGGCGAAGTCGGCGCGCTGGATCGGCAACAGGCGATCGAGCGCAGCGCGCCGCTCCTCCGGGGTGTCGGCCACGATCATGTCCACCACGACGGGCAGCCGGTCGGCCGCGTTGAACATGCGCTCCGTGCGGCAGAGCCCGATGCCCTTCGCGCCGTAGCGGATGGCTCGGGCCGCGTCGTCCGGCGTGTCGGCGTTGGCGCGCACGCCGAGCCGTGAGAACGCGTCCGCCCAGCCCAGGAGCTTCACGAGCGCGGGCGAGAAATCCGCCTCGACCGTCGGCACCTCGCCGCGGAACACGCGGCCGTTGCTGCCGTCGATGGTGATCACGTCGCCTTCCTTGATCACCTGGTCGCCGACGAAGGCGAGGCGGGCGGAGACGTCCACGTGGATGCCCTCGGCGCCGGCGACGCAGGGCTTGCCCATGCCGCGCGCCACGACCGCCGCGTGCGAGGTCTTGCCGCCGCGGCTCGTCAGGATGCCCTGCGAGGCGAAGAAGCCGTGGATGTCCTCGGGCTTCGTCTCCTCGCGCACCAGGATGACCTTGGATCCCTGGCGGCCGAGCGTCTCGGCGCGGTCGGCGTCGAACACCGCCTGGCCGCTCGCCGCGCCCGGCGAGGCCGGCAGGCCGGTCGCGAGCGCCTGCGCCTTGTGCTTCGGGTCGAGGCGCGGGAACAGCATCTGCTCGAGGTGCGCGGGGTTGACGCGCAGGATCGCGTCCTCGCGCGAGAGCAAGCCTTCCTCGTGCATCTCGACCGAGGTACGCACCATGGACGCCGCGTTCATCTTGCCGTTGCGCGTCTGCAGGCAGTAGAGCGTGCCGCGCTCGATGGTGAACTCGAAGTCCTGCACCTCGCGATAGTGCCGCTCGAGGCGATTGCGCAGGTCCACGAGCTGCGTGTAGATCGCGGGCATCTCCATCGACAGGTCGGCGATCGGCTTCGGGGTGCGGATGCCGGCCACCACGTCCTCGCCCTGCGCGTTGGTCAGGTACTCGCCGTAGATCTGGTTCTCGCCGGTCGCGGGGTTGCGCGTGAAGCCCACGCCGGTCGCGCTGTCGTTGCCCATGTTGCCGAACACCATGGTGACGACATTCACGGCCGTGCCGTTCGCCATCGCGGGCGTGATCTTGAACTCGCGCCGGTAGTCGATGGCGCGCTTGCCCATCCACGAGTTGAACACCGCCTTGATCGCGATCTCGAGCTGCTCGTACGGGTCGGACGGGAAGGGGCGCCCGGTGTGCTGCTGGACGACCTTCAGGAAACGCTCGCCGATGTCGCGCAGGTCGTCGGGACCGAGCATCACGTCCTGCTTGACGCCGACGCGGGTCTTCACCGCCTCGAACTGCTCGTCGAACGCGGCATCCGGCACGCCGAGCGCCACCTTGCCGAACAGCTGGATGAAGCGTCGCCACGCGTCGTAGCCGAAGCGCTCGTTGCCGGTGTGGCGGATCAGCGCGGCGAGCGTGGTCTCGTTGAGGCCGAGGTTGAGGATCGTGTCCATCATGCCCGGCATGGACATGGCCGAGCCCGAGCGCACCGAGACGAGCAGCGGATCGTCGCTGCCGCCGAACTTCTTGCCGGTCTTCTGCTCGAGCGCCCGCATGTGCGCGCGGACCTCGTCCATCGTGCCCTCGGGCAGCCGGCGCTGGGTGTCCGCGAGGTAGGCCAGGCAGGCCTCGGTGGTGATCACGAATCCGGGAGGGACGTTGAGCCCGATGCGTGTCATCTCGCAGAGGTTGGCGCCCTTGCCGCCGAGCAGCATCTTGTTCTTGCCGTCGCCGGTCTCGAACGCATACACCCATTTCCGTTCGCTGGTGGTCATCGGGATCCCTCGTTGGGCCCGACCTCCGGGCCCCGGCGGCGTTAGTGATACCCCGGTGTCCTCCCGTGGGAAATACGTGGAACTCTGTGTCCTGACTCGGCTTCTCGCAGGCGCGCGAGCCCCTTGTGCGGGCCGCCTTCCCAAGCCACCATCCGCCGACCCGCACGCAGGCACCGAAGGGGGAAGCGCATGAAGCATCGCATCGGCATGGTCGGACTCGGCCGCATGGGCGGGAACATGGCCCGTCGGATCGCGCGGGCCGGGCTCGAGGTGGCGGCCTGGGACCGTGCCGCGGGCGCGCGGGCCGGCCTCGCGGGAGAGGAGGGGGTGGCCGTGGCCGAGACGCTGCCCGCCCTCGTGGAGGCGCTGCCGGCGCCCCGCGTCCTCTGGCTGATGCTGCCGGCCGGCGCACCGACCGAAGCGACCCTCGCGGAGCTGCGCGAGCTGCTGGCGCCGGGCGACGTCGTGGTGGACGGGGCGAACGCCTGGTACCGCGACAGCGTGCGGCGGGCCGCCGAGCTGACCCCGCTCGGCCTGCAATACGTGGATGCCGGAGTCTCGGGCGGCGTCTGGGGCCTCGTGAACGGCTACGGGCTGATGGTCGGCGGCACCGTCGAGGCGGTGCAGCGCGTCGAGCCCTTCCTGCGCGCACTCGCACCCGGCTCCGGAGACGGGCTGGCTGCACTGCGGCCCGAGCGGCGCGGGGCACTTCACCAAGATGGTGCACAACGGCATCGAGTACGGCCTCATGCAGGCCTATGCCGAGGGCTTCGCACTGCTGCGCGCCCGCGGCGACCTCGAGCTCGACGTCGCGAAGATCGCGGAGTCCTGGCGCCACGGCACGGTGATCCGCTCGTGGCTGCTCGACCTCATGGCCGAGTTCCTCGCCGAGGACGCCGGGCTCGAGTCCATCGCCCCGGTGGTGGCCGACTCGGGCGAGGGGCGCTGGACGGCGATCGAGTCGGTGGAACTCGGCGTGCCCACGCCCGTAATGACGCTCGCGCTGATGCAGCGCTTCGCGAGCCAGGGCCGCGGCGACTACTCGGACCGACTGCTCGCGCGACTGCGCCAGTCCTTCGGCGGCCACGCCGTCACGCGCAACAACTCCGGAGGCTGACGCTTTGCAACCCCGCATCCTTCCGGCGATCGCGATCGCCGTGCTGCTGCTCGCCGGCGCCGCGCCTGCTCCGGCCGCCGAAACCGCGACCCCAGCCGGCGAAGCGAAGCCCGCGGCCGATGCAGCACCGCCGCCGGAGCCCCGCTCGTCGCGCACGCAGCACAAGGTCCGCATCGGCGGGGAGGTGGTGCGCTACACCGCCACCGCGGGCTGGCTGATCATGAAGAACGACGAGGGCAAGCCGATCGCCCGCTTCGGCTACACGGCCTACACGCGCGATGGCGTCGAGGACCTGTCGCGTCGGCCGGTGATGTTCGCCTACAACGGCGGCCCGGGTTCCTCGTCGATCTGGCTGCACATGGGCATCCTCGGGCCGCGGCGGGTGGTCGTGAGCGATCCTGCCTACTCGCCGCCGCCGCCGTCGCAGCGCGTGGACAACGAGTTCAGCGTGCTCGACGTCACCGACCTCGTGATGATCGACCCGGTCGGCACCGGCTTCAGCAAGCCGCTCGGCGAGGCGAAGGGCGCCGATTTCTGGGGCGTGGACCAGGACATCAAGTCGGTCGGCGCGTTCATCAAGCGCTGGGTCACGGAGAACGGTCGCTGGGCGTCGCCGAAGTACCTGCTCGGCGAGAGCTACGGCGGCATGCGCTCGGCCGGCCTCGCCGACCACCTGCAGACCGTGCACGGCATGAACCTCAACGGCGTCGTGCTGGTGTCGCCGTTCCTCAATTCCACTTCAGGCGTGGACGGCATCGAGGTGGACCTGCCGCACGCGCTCTACTTGCCGACGCTTGCGGCCACGGCCTGGTACCACGGCCTCATCCCGAACAAGCCCGCGTCGCTCGAGGCGTACATGGCCGAGGTGGAGCGCTTCGCCTACGACGAGTACCTGCCCGCGCTCACCCGCGGCTATGCGATTTCCGCCGACGAGAAGCGCGCGGTCGCCGCCAGGCTCGCCGCCTACACCGGCACCCGCCCCGACTACTGGGAGAAGGCCGACCTGCGCGTGACCCACACGCAGTTCCTGCAGGAACTGAAGCGCGACCAGCGCCAGGTCGCCGGCCGCATCGACTCGCGCTTCGTGGGGCCGGCCATGAACCCGCTCGCCGAGCACATGAACTACGACCCGTTCTTCCCGGCCGTCGGGCCCGCCTACACGGCCGCCTTCCTCGATTACCTGCACAACGACCTGAAGTTCGGGCGCGACGAGGAATACCGGGTCTCGGCCTTCGACGTGAAGTGGGACTGGAAGCACAAGCAGCCGGGCGCCGAGGAGTGGTTCTCGCCGGCGCCCAACACCGTGCCGGACCTCGCGCGGGCGCTGACCAAGAACCCCGGCCTGCACGTGCTGGTGCAGCAGGGCTGGTACGACCTCGCCACGCCGCACTTCATCATGAAGCACGACCTCGACCACCTGCGCATCACGCCGGAGGCGCGCGAGCGCATCCGCGTCGAGTACTACGAGGCGGGGCACATGATGTACCTGCACGGGCCGTCGATGAAGAAGTACCGCGACGACCTCGCGGCGTTCATCCGGGAAACGGACCGCCTATGAGGCCGCGCCCCGGGCGTACTGGCGGGTGATCTTCGCGACGTGCTCGCCCTGGTAGCGGCACAGCAGCAGTTCCCGCTCCGTCGGCATGCGCAGGTCGGGCCCGGCGCCCGTCACGCAGCTCGCACCGTACGGCGTGCCGCCCTGGATTTCCTGCATCGACGAGAGCTCCGTGAACGAGTACGGCAGGCCGATGATCAACATCCCGTGGTGCAGCAGCGTGGTGTGGAAGGAGGTGATGGTGGTCTCCTGCCCGCCGTGCTGGCTGGCGGTGCTGCAGAACACGCTCCCGAACTTCCCGACCAGTGCATTCTTCATCCACAGGCCGCCGGTCTGGTCGAGAAAGTTCCGCATCTGCGACGCCATGTTGCCGAAGCGGGTCGGCGTCCCGAAGATGATCGCGTCGTAGTCCGAGAGCTCGTTCGGGGCGGCGATCGGCGCGGGCTGGTCGAGCCGGAACCCGGACGACTTCGCGACCTCGGGGGGCACGAGCTCGGGCACGCGCTTGACGACGACGTCCACGCCGTCGACCTTGCGGACGCCTTCCGCCTGGGAATGGGCCATCTGCTCGATGTGCCCGTAGCTGCTGTAGTAGAGGACGAGGATTCGGGTCATGACGTCTCCCGGGCGCTCAGGCCCATCGGTGCAGGTTGCGGGTAAGGAATTCGAGGACGACCGCGCTGTAGGTTTCGCGGGCGTCGAGGCAGGCGAGGTGGCCGGCCTGGCGCAGCATCTGCCGCTCGGCGGTCGGCAGCAGCGTCGCGAGCGCGCCTGCGACGTGCAGGCGTATCGGCGTGTCGAGCGCGCCGTTCAGCAGCAGCACCGGTGGCGCGAGTTCGGCGAGGCGCCCGGGTGCAACGTCGATGGACGTGGGCGGCACGGCGAGGAGGTCGGCTCCGTCGTAGCGCTCGAGCATCGCATCGAGCATGGCGCGCGCGACGGGATTCAGCGTGCGCAGCTGCATCAGCGGATGATTCGCGAGTTCGCTACGGAGGGCGCCGATGCCTTGCTCGATGAGCAGGCTGCGGTAATGCTCGGCGGGGGTCTCGCTCGGCCAGTCGCCCGGCAGGCCGGCGATGGCGGGGGTGCCGTCGAGCACGAGGCAGGCGACGCGCTCCGGTGCGCTGTCCGCGAGGTGCAGTGCGATCCGCGCGCCCTGCGACATCCCGAGGATGGCGGCGCGCCCGATGCCGAGCCGGTCGAGGAGTCGCACCACGTCCCGGGCGTCCGCCGCGAGATCGGATGGGCCCGAGGAATCGCCGAACCCGCGGCGGTCCAGGCGCAGCACGCGGAAGCGCGGCGCCCAGGCCGTCACCTGGGCGGCCCACATCGTCGAGTCGAGCAACCAGCCGTGGACCAGCACCAGCGCCGGGCCGCTGCCGTCGTCCCGGTAGCACAGCCGGGCGTCCCCCGCGTCGAGGTAACGGCAGGATCCGGTGCGGGCTGTCACGGCCGGAGTCACCGCTCAGCCCTGCGTGCTGAGCGCGAGCGCGGGGACGTGCGCAAGCTCGCGGCAGATCTGCTGGCTCACCTGCCGCAGCACGGGCAGGCGCTCGCGCACCAGCTGCGCCTTGGTCAGCTTCTTGGAGTGGCCCGAGCTGTTGAGCGCGGCCACGACGCGGCCGGCGTGATCGACCACGGGCACGGCGACGGCGACGACACCGATCGCGAGTTCGTCCTCCACGGCCGCGTAGCCGTTGCGGCGACAGTCGTCGATGAGGCGCTCGAGGCGCTTGCGGTCGGTCACGGTGTGCTCCGTCAGGGCCACCAGCCGGGCCTGCTCGAAGTAGGCGTCCAGCCGCTCACGCGGCAGGCCCGCGAGCAGCACCCGTCCCATCGACGTCGCGTACGCGGGCAACCGGCTGCCGACGTGGGCCTCGAGGCGTAGCAGCGTGCGCAGCGAGGCGCGCGCGACGTAGATGATCTCGGTGCCGTCGAGCACCGCGAGCGAGGCGGAATCGCCGGTGCGCAGCGCGAGATCCTCCAGATAGTTGCGCGTCACGGCCTCGATGTTCATGGACTCGAGGTAGGCCGCCCCCAGCTCGAGCACCTTCGGGCGGAGCAGGAACGTGCGCCCGCTGCGTGCGACGTAGCCGAGCTCTTCCAGCGTGTGAAGGCAGCGTCGTGCGGTGGCCGCCGGCAGGCCGGTGGCCGCGGCGACCTGCGACAGCGTCAGCGTCGGCCGCTCGCGGGTGAAGGAGAGGATGACCTCGAGGCCCTTCGCGAGCCCGCCCATCACCTCGCGGCGTGCGGTCGACGGTCGGGTGCGCGGCATGGGCGGCAACTCCTGCGCGGTGGACACGGCGGCAAACACGGCGGCGGGCCGTTGACAAGCCGTTGCAAACCGAAGATGATCTTCGCACAACGAAATAGTTTTCGCCAAGCGAAAAATCTCCCGGTCCTCGCAGGGGCGCGCATGAAGATCGGTCGGCAGGAGCATCGACACACGGCAATCTGCGGCTCGAATCCCGAGACGATCGTCGTGCGCGGCCGCGACCTCTGCGGCGAGCTGATCGGTCGCACCGGCTTCAGCGACTACGTGTGGTTGCTCATCACCGGCCAGATGCCTACGCCCGGGCAGCGAGCGGCACTCGACGCGACGCTGGTCGCGATCGCCGAGCACGGGCTCGTGCCGAGCGTGCAGGCAAGCCGCATGACGCTGGCCGCGGCGCCCGAGGCCCTGCAGGGCGCGGTGGCGGCCGGAATTCTTGGTTGTGGCTCCGTCGTGTTCGGCTCCACCGAGGCCGCGGGTCGCTTCCTGGACGACGTGGTGACCCGAGCCGGCAGCGGCGACCTCGAGGCGGCTGCACGGGATGTCGTCGGCGAGTACCGGGCCGCGCGCCGTCCTGTGCCCGGTTACGGACACCCGCTGCACAAGGGCGCCGATCCGCGGGCCGCGCGGCTCCTGGAGGTCGCTGCCGAGAACGGCACGTCCGGCGCGCACATCGAGGCGGCGCGCGTGGTCGAGGGGCTGCTGCCGGAGCTGACGGGCAAGCGCCTGACCATGAACGTGTCCGCGGCGATCCCGGCCGTGCTGCTCGACGCCGGCTATCCGCTGCTGGCGCTCAAGGGCGTGCCGATCCTCGCGCGCACGGCGGGGCTGATCGCGCACCTGCTCGAGGAGCAGCAGCGGCCCATCGGCTTCGTGCTCTCCCACGCCGGTTCCACGGCCATCGCCTACGACGGCGAAGCGCCGGCCGGATTCGTCGAGGGCCAGTGATGATCGGGCCCACGGTGCTGCGCGGCATCCGCGTGCTCGAGCAGGGCACCTTCATCACCGGGCCGTGCGCCGGGATGATGCTCGCCGACCTCGGCGCCGACGTGATCAAGGTCGAGAGCCCGGACGGCGACCCGTACCGCGCCTACCAGGAAGGGCAGTACTCGCCGCATTTCCAGGCCTATAACCGCAACAAGCGCAGCCTCTGCCTCGACCTCAAGCAGGACGGCGACCGCGGGCTCTTCAACCAGCTGGTCCGCGAGGCGGACGTCTACATCCAGAATTTCCGTCCCGGCACCGCCGAGCGGCTCGGCGCGTCGGCGGAGCAGTTGCAGCGCATCAACCCGCGCCTCGTCTACTGCTCGATCAGCGGCTTCGGGTCGAGCGGCCCGTACGTGGACCGTCCGAGCTACGACTCCGTCGCGCAGGCCCTGAGCGGCTTCCTGAGCGTGGTGGTCGATCCCGAGCGGCCGCGCTTCCTGGGGCCTGCACTCGCGGACGCGATCACGGGCATCTACGCCGCCTACGGCGTGCTCGGCGCGCTGTTCGAGCGGACGCGCTCCGGCCGTGGCCACGTGGTCGAGGTCTCGATGCTCGAGGCCATGGCCCACTTCGCGGTCGAGCCGTTCGCGGCGTACTTCGCGCTCGGCACGGTGCCGAAGTCGAGCGACCGCCCGCGCCTCGCGCAGGCGCACATCCTGCACACCTCCGACGGCGGCATGATGGCGATCCACCTCTCGTCGCTCGAGAAGTTCTGGACCGGGCTCGTCGCTGCGCTCGATGCGCCGGAGCTGGCCCGCGACCCGCGCTTCGCGACCCGCCTGGCCCGTATCGAGAACTACGAGGCGCTCGGCGCCGAACTCGACCGGCTGTTCCGCAAGCGGACGCTCGAGGAGTGGGTCGAGCGCCTGCGCGAGAACGACGTGCCGGGCGCGCCGATCAACAGCGTCGCCGACGTCGTCGGCGATCCGCAGGTGCGGCATCTCGGCCTCGTGGTCCCCGTCGAGCCGCCGCACACCGCCCGCGAGGCGGTGCGACCGGCGGTGCAGTTCGACGGCCTGCGTGCGGGCAGCGTTCGCCCGGCGCCGCTGCTCGGCGAGCACGGCGACGACATCCGCGCCCGCGTGACGCAAGGTGGGTGTTGGCCGGAGCTACCTCCGGCCGGCGCCCACCCCGCCATGGCCTCGGCTCACTGACGCTCCGGAGATATGGCAATGCTTCTTCCCACCATGCTCGTCGGCAGCCTCCCCCAGCCGGAGTGGCTGATCGACCGCGCGAAGCTGGCCGGCCGCTTCCCGCCGCGCGTGCGCGCCCGGGAGCTGTGGCGTATTCCCGAGCCGTTCCTGACGGAGGCGCAGGACGACGCCACGATCGTCGCGATCCGTGCGCAGGAGGAGGCCGGGCTCGACATCATCACGGACGGCGAGATCCGCCGCGAGAGCTACTCGAACCGCTTCGCGACCGCGCTCGAAGGAGTCGACCTCGACAACCCGGGCACGGCGCTCGATCGCAGCGGCCACCCGAATCCCGTGCCGCGTGTCGTGGGCCCGATCCGGCGCCTGCGTCCGGTCGAGGTGGATGACCTGCGCTTCCTGAAGTCGCACACCACGCGGCCGGTCAAGATCACGGTCCCCGGGCCGTTCACGATGGCGCAGCAGGCGCAGATCGACGCCTACGACGGCAGCCGCGAACTCGCGGCCATGGACTACGCCGCGGCGGTCAACGAGGAAATCAGGGACCTGTTCGCGGCCGGCGCGGACGTCGTGCAGATCGACGAGCCGTACATGCAGGCCCGCCCCGAGGAGGCGCGAGTGTACGGACTCAAGGCCCTCAACCGGGCGCTCGACGGCGTCAACGGCACCACCGCCGTGCACATCTGTTTCGGCTACGCCGCCATCATCCACGCGCGTCCCGAGGCCTACTCCTTCCTGCCCGAGCTCGCCGGCTGCAGCTGCCGGCAGGTCTCCATCGAGACCGCGCAGTCGAACCTCGACTGCAGCGTGCTCGCGACCCTGCCGGGCAAGAAGATCGTGCTCGGCGTCATCGACCTGTCGAAGCACGAGGTCGAGACGCCACAGATCGTCGCGGCGCGGATCCGCCGTGCGCTGCCCTACGTGGCGGCGGAGAACCTGATCATCGCTCCGGACTGCGGCATGAAGTACCTGCCGCGCGAGTCGGCGATCGGGAAGATGAAGTCGATGGTCGCGGGCGCCGCGATCGTCCGCGCGGAACTGCAGGCAACGTGAGCCGACGAGCTCTCTAGACAGGGGGAATTTGCAATGAACATCAGGACAGCGGTGAGCAGGCGGCTCGGAACGGCCGCGACGGCCCTGGCACTGGCCGTGCCCGTGCCGGCGGTGGTCCACGCGCAGGAGACCGAGTCGATGGGGCTCGAGGAGATCGTGGTCACGGCCCGCAAGCGCGACGAGTCGCTTCAGGACGTCCCGGTCGCGATCAGCGCGTTCAGCGCCGCGGAGATCGAGTCGGCGGGCATCACCCGCCCGCAGGACTTCATCGCGCTGACGCCGAACATGCAGATGGTGCAGACGCAGAACCAGGGCACCTCCTTCATCGTGGTGCGCGGCATCTCGCAGGCCCGCAACAGCGAGCCGTCGGTGGCGGTGTCCGTCGACGGCGTGCTGCTCGCGAACCCGTCGCAGTTCAACCAGGAGCTGTTCGACATCGAGAGCATCGAGGTGCTGAAGGGGCCGCAGGGCGCGCTCTACGGCCGCAACGCCATCGGCGGCGCCATCATCATCCGCACCCGTGAGCCGGGCTACGACGCGATCGAGGGCCGGGTGACCGCGGGTTTCGACTCGGGTCCGGGCTACTACGTGCGCGGCGGCGTGGGTGGGCCGGTCGCAGACTCAGAGAAGCTGCGCTTCTCGGTCTCGGGCTCCTACTTCGACACCGACGGGTACATCGACAATCCCTACCTCGACGAGGAGGCCGACCCGTTCAAGGACCTGTCGGGCCGGGCGCGTCTCATCTGGGACGTGACCGACAACCTCACGGCCGATTTCCGCCTCTCCGCGTCGAACACGGAGACGCAGGCGCTGTACTTCAACATCACCGAGAGCGTGAACGACACCAGCCTCGACGTGCGCGTCAACAACCGCGGCGTGAACGAGCGCGACCTGTTCGGCGCCTCGATGAAGCTCGATTACGAGACCGCGTACGGCACGCTGACGTCGATCACCGCCTACGACACGCTCGACGAGATCCTCACCGGCGACCAGTTCGACTTCCTCCCCGTGGAGGAGTCGGTCCTGTTCGCGTTCTTCGGCGCGGACCAGGCGCAGCACCAGTGGCTGGACGTGAGCGCCGTCAGCCAGGAGCTGCGCTTCACCTCGCCGTCGGACGAGCGCCTGCGCTGGATCGGCGGCCTGTATTTCATCCAGACCGACCGGTTCATTTCCACCGGCAACGTGTTCGACCTGAGCCCCTCGGTGCCGGGCTGGAAGGTGCCGCAGGTCAAGCGCAACCCGCTGCCGCTCTTCAACCCGCAGTTCTCCTTCCTCGCCGACGAGCAGGACAACTTCGCGTGGGCCGTGTTCGGCGAGGTCGAGTACGACATCACCGACCAGCTCGAGGTGGCCGTCGCGCTGCGCTACGACGAGGACGAGCGTGAGAACACCACCAAGACGCCGCAGGAGTTTCTGCCGACGCCCGACGCCGTCACGGGACAGGTCCGCAAGGAGACCTGGGACGAGTGGCAGCCGAAGCTGACCTTCACCTACCGACCGTCGGACGATCTCACGCTGTACGCGGGCTACAGCCGCGGCTTCCGCAGCGGCGGCTTCAACCAGACCGGCGTGGGCGCGGCCAACATCCCGGGCGTCGAGGACCTGTTCGACAAGGAGACCGCCGACACCTACGAGGCCGGCGTCAAGGCGCTGTTCCTCGACCGGCGACTGAGCGCGAACTTCAGCGCCTTCCTCACCCAGGCCGAGGGTTCGTACTTCTTCGTGTACGACCCGAATACCGGCACGCAGAACCTCGGCAACCTCGACGAGGTGGACTACCAGGGCTTCGAGCTCGAGTTGCAGGCCGCGGCGACCGACTGGCTCGACCTGTATGCCCGGGTCGGCTACACGGACAGCGAGATCAAGAAGTCCGGGCGCGACCCGAACGACGTCGGCAACCAGGCGCCGCTGGTCTCGGAGTACACGATCAACCTCGGCGCGCAGATCTTCGGCCCGCTGCCGTTCGGCGAGGACCTGACCTACTTCATCCGTCCGGACTTCCAGATCATCGGCGACACGTACTGGTATCCGGACAACGTCACGGTCCGCGACCCGGTCAACCTGCTCAACCTGCGGGCGGGCTTCGGCAGCGACATCTGGACCATCACCGCCTGGTCCAGGAACCTGACGGACGAGGAATACAATGCCGAGTGGTCGCCCGGGCCGCAGTTCTTCCCAAGCCCCGGCTACACCAACAACTTCGTGTTCAAGGCCCAGCCGCGAGTCTGGGGCCTCGAGCTGACGTACCGGTTCTGAAGGAGGGCGAACATGGCTACCCAGGCTTCAATGCCGTCCAGGCTGCACCACACGGCGTACGTGTCGCGCGACCTCGAGGCCACGCGCAGGTTCTACGAGGACGTGCTCGGATTCCCGCTGGTGGCGACCTGGTGCGAGTCGGACGAGCTGTTCGGCAAGCTGCGCACCTACTGCCACGTGTTCTTCGGTCTCGGCGATGGCAGCGCGCTGGCGTTCTTCCAGTTCGCGAACCAGGAGGATGCCGAGCTGTTCGGCCCGAAGATGCCGCCGTCGCCGTTCCACCACATCGCGCTCAACGTGAGCAAGGAAGCGCAGGCGGAGATCGAGCGCCGGCTGAAGGCGGCCGGCTACCGGGAGCCCGACAGCTTCGTGCTCGAGCACGGCTATTGCCGCTCGGTGTACGTGACCGACCCCAACGGGATGATCGTCGAGTTCACGCTGGACCACCCGGACGCCGAGAAGATCAATGCCAGGCGCCGCCTCGACGCGCACAGCGAACTGAAGCGCTGGCTCGCCGGCGACCACACCTCCAACAACATGTTCCGCTGAACGGACGTCGCTGGACGTCGCCGCCCGCCTCAGCGGGGGGCAGCGGCGAGGGCGTCACGGTCGGCGACCACCGTCGCATCCGTGCGGACGACCCGAACGGACGGAGCGTCATCGGCGGACTCGGCGTTGAGCAGCTCGGCGAGCCGAGCGGCCTTGGCGGCCCCGGTCACGAGCCACAGTCGCCGCCTGCGCGCGGTCGATCGCCGGATACGTCAGCGTCATGCGACGCAGCCCCTGGTATTCGCCGCTGGTCGCCACGTCCCGGTCCGCGACCTCGAGCACCGGGTCGCCCGGGACCAGCGAGGCGGTGTGACCGTCGCTGCCGAGGCCGAGTTGCACGAGGTCGATGCGCAGCGGCCGGCCGCCGTGCCGCTCGAGCAGTCGCTGGTAGTCCGCCGCGGCAGTGTCGAGGTCGTCGCCCTCGACCGGCATGGCGAGCAGCTGGGCCGCGGGCAACGGCCCCTCGTTCACAAGGATCTCCGCGAGGCGGGCCAGGTTGCGGCGCTCGTCCCCGTGCGGCGCGATGCGCTCGTCCACCTGCGCCACCCAGGTCCGGTCCCAGGGCAGGTCCATGGACCGCAGGGCGCGCAGCATCCGCCACGGCGTCTCCCCGCCGCTGAATGCGAGCAGCGCACGGCCGCGATCTCGCGCCGCGTGGCGGCATACGTCCGCGATTTCCGCGGCGGCAACCCGCGCGGCGGATTCCGGATCGGCGGCGGTCGTCAGGCGCATGGCAGGTCGCCGTTCGCGGGCGGGTCGTACCAGCCGCCGTAGCGCTCGACCATGCGCTCGGCCGCGGCGGGCCCCCAGCTGCCCGGCGCGTACGGCTCGGCCTGCGGCCCGCTCGCGAGCAGGCGGTCCACGATGTCCCAGGCGACCTCGACCGAGTCCTGCCTTGCGAACAGCGTGGTATCGCCGCGCATCGCGTCGCCCAGCAGACGCTCGTAGGGCGTCATCTCGTCGGCGTGCGAGTTGCACGCGTACAGCTCGATCTCGCGGCCCGCCATCGCCTCGCCCGGCGACTTGATGCGCGTGCCGAGCGCGATCGCGACCCGGTCGGGCCCGAGGCGGAAGCGCAGGTAGTTCGGGCGGGCCGGCAGCCCCTCGTCGAACAGCCGCTGCGGCGGCTGGCGGAAGGTCGCCATCACCTCGGTGGCGGTCACCGGCAGCCGCTTGCCGGAGCGGACGAAGAAGGGCACGCCCGCCCAGCGCCACGAGTCGATGTCGAAGCGCAGCGCGGCGTAGGTCTCGACGTCGGAGTTCGGCGCGACGCCGTCCTCGTCCCGGTAGCCCGCGTACTGGCCGCGCACGATGCCGCGACGCTCGGGGTGCTGGACCGCGCGCAGCACCTTGGTCTTCTCGTCCCGCAGTGCCTCCGAGCCCGCGCCCACGGGCGGCTCCATCGCGAGGATCGCCAGCACCTCGAGCAGGTGGTTCTGCACGACGTCGCGCACCGCGCCCAGTTCCTCGTACAAGCGTCCGCGGCCCTCCACGCCGAATTTCTCGGCCATCGTGATCTGCACGCTCTCGACGTGGACGCGGTTCCAGATGGGCTCGATGATCGAGTTGGCGAAGCGGAAGTACAGCAGGTTCTGCACCGGCTCCTTGCCGAGGAAGTGGTCGATGCGGAAGATCGAGCCCTCGTCGAAGACCTGCTGCAGCGCGCGGTTGATGGTCTGCGCGCTCGACAGGTCGCGGCCGAGGGGCTTCTCGACCACCACCCGCGCGCCGGCACCGCAGCCGGAGGTGCCGAGCCGCGTGGCGACCTCGGCGAACAGGCTCGGCGGAATCGCAAGGTAGTGGCAGGGGCGGCTCGCGTCGCCGAGCGCCTGGCGCAGCGCCGCGAACGTGGCGTCGTCTCGGTAGTCGCCGTCGACGAACTGCAGCTTCGCCTCGAGGCGCTGCAGCGCCTCGGGATCCGTGTGCTCGGTCGTGCTGCGCGAGGCTCTCGCGCATCCGGGCGATCAGCGCGTCGCGCCCGGTGCCGCCGCGGGCCACGCCCACCACGATCTCCGGCAGGCGCCCGCGCCGCTCGAGGTTCTCGAGCGCGGGGAAGATCTTCTTGTAGGCGAGGTCGCCGGTGATGCCGAAGATCACCAGCGCATCGCTCGGTGCCGGGTTCGAGGTTCGCAAGCGTCGCCTTTCCTCTGGTGGCGCGAGACCGGCCACGGTCCGGTCCGGATACCGGCTTTCCCGGCGGCTTGCAAGCCCGGGCCGCCGCGCGGCCTGCCGTTGTATCGTGGCGATGCACCCGAGCCCCCATCCCAGGCGAACCGACCATGCCCGCGAATCTCTCGCCCGAGTACAAGGCCGCCGCCGACGCGTTCCGCAAGGCCCGCGACCCGCTGGAGCGGCTCGAGCACCTGCGCGAGATGCTGCGCGTGATCCCGAAGCACAAGGGCACGGACCACCTGCAGGCCGACCTCAAGCGCCGCATCAAGGAACTGGACGAGGAGGTCACGGGCCCGAAGAAGGGCGGAGCTCGCGGCGGGCCGGCGCTGATGGTGCGGCCCGAGGGCGCCGCGCAGATCGCGCTCGTCGGTCCCGCGAACAGCGGCAAGTCGCTGCTGCACGACCGGCTCACGGGCTCACGCGCCCGCAGCGGCCCGTATCGCTACACCACCCAGTACCCCGAGCCCGGCATGCTGCGCTGGGAGGACGTGCACTTCCAGCTCGTGGACCTGCCGGCCATTGCCGCCGAGCATCCGTTGCCGTGGCTCGCCGGCAGCCTGCAGACCGCGGACGCCTGCCTGCTGGTCGTGGACCTGTCCGATCCAGACTGCCTGCAGCAGGTCGCCGCCGTGCAGGCGGAACTCGCGCTGCGCAGGACCAGCCTCGTGACCCGGTGGCCCGGCGAGTCGGGCGCCGCCGACCTCGAGGCGACAGTGCGCGCGACGGACGACGACGTGTTCGCGCTCGGACTGCCCACGCTGCTGCTCGCCAACAAGGCCGACCTGCTCGAGCACGCCGAGACCGACCTCGAAGTGCTGGCCGAACTCGAGGAGCCGCACTTCCCCGTGATGCTCGTCTCGGCGGAGACCGGGCTCGGGCTCGGCGAACTTGGGTCCTGGCTCTGGCGCGCACTCGGGCTGCTCCGCGTGTACACGAAAGCGCCGGGCAAGCCCGCGGAGCGCGAGCGTCCGTTCACGCTGCGCGTCGGCGAGCAGACGGTGGCGGACGCGGCCCGGCTGGTGCATCGCGACATGGCGCGCACCCTCAAGTTCGCGCGCGTCTGGGGCCCCTCGGTGACGGCCGACGGCCAGCACGTCGGCCGCGAGCATCGGCTCGCCGACGGCGACGTGCTGGAACTGCACGCGTAGGGCCGCGCGGCCAGGTAATAATGAGCCATGGCCGAACGCAGACCCATCGCGACGCGTGAGACTGGCTGGGCCAAGGACCTCGCCGCGCGCATCGCGCGCACGGGCCTCAGTGCCAACGCGATCTCGGTGCTGAGCACGGTGTTCGCGGTGGCCGCCGGCGCCGCGCTGCTGCTGTCGGACAGTCCGGCCTGGCGGGCGGCGCTCGTGCTCGCGGCCGTGGGCATCCAGCTGCGCCTGCTGTGCAACCTGTTCGACGGCATGGTGGCGGTCGAGCACGGGCGCGGCACGCCCGAGGGGGCGCTCTACAACGAAGTCCCCGACCGTATCGCCGACACCGTGATCCTGGTGGCCGCCGGCCACGCCGTGGCGGCGGGCCCCTGGAACCCGATGCTCGGGTGGGCCTCGGCCGTCATGGCGATGTTCACCGCCTACGTGCGCGTGCTGGGCGGCGCGCTCGGCACGCCGCAGTACTTCATCGGGCCGCAGTCGAAGTCGCAGCGCATGGCGGTGCTGACGGGCGCCGCGCTGCTCGGCGCCGCGATGCCCTCGCCGGTGCTGGCCGGCCGGGTGATCACGCTGGCGCTGGTGATCGTCCTCGTCGGGTCCACGGTCACGGTGGTGCGGCGCGTGCTGCTCGTCGCGCGGGAGCTGCGCTCGCGTGCTGCTTGAGACGCTCGTCTCGGCGCTGCTGCGCGGCACCTGCCGGCTGGTCACCGGCGCGCAGCCGCGCTGGCTCTGCGATCCGCGCGTCCTCGGGCCGCGGGTGTACTTCGCCAACCACTGCTCGCACCTCGACACCGTCGTCGTCTGGAGCACCCTGCCCGATGCGCTGCGCGAGCGCACGCGGCCGGTGGCGGCCCGCGACTACTGGGGGCACGGCGCGGTGCGGCGCTTCATCGCGCATCGCGTGTTCGACGCGCTGCTGATCGATCGCAAGGCCGCGGAGGGCGCCGAACTCATCGAGCGCCAGCGCCAGGAGACGCTCGAGGCGATGACCGCGGTGCTCGACGCCGAGCGCTCGCTGATCCTGTACCCGGAAGGCACGCGCGGCACCGGCGAGGCCGTGCAGCCCTTCCGCGCCGGGCTCTACCACCTCGCCCGGGCGCGACCCCGGGTGCCGCTCGTACCCGTCTACCTCGGCAACCTCGCGCGGATCCTGCCCAAGGGCGCCGCGCTCCCGGTCCCGATGCAGGGCCAGGTCGTGTTCGGCCCGGAACTGCACCTCGCGCCGGGCGAGGAGAAGCAGGCGTTCCTGGAGCGGTGCCGGCGGGCGATGCTCGAACTCGGGGAGGGCCGGGCATGAAGCTGCTGGCGGACCGCGAACTGATCTGGCTGATCGGCGGGATCCTCGCGTTCCTCGCGGTGGCGACCGTGATCGCGCAGGTGCTCAAGGGGCGCGCGAAGTCGGAGTCCGCGCGGGCCACGGTCGACAACCTCGTGGCCCGTATCCGCGCCTGGTGGGCGATGGTGGCGGTGTTCGGCATCGCGATCGCGACCGGCGGCTACGGTTCGCTGGTGATGTTCGCGATCGTGTCGTTCCTCGCGATGCGCGAGTTCATGACGCTGCTGCCCACGCGCCGCGCCGACCACCGCGCGATGCTTTGGACGTTCTTCCTGTTCCTGCCCGCGCAGTACTACTTCGTCGCGACCGGCTGGTACGGCATGTTCGCGCTGCTGATCCCGGTGTACGCCTACCTGCTGCTGCCCTCGGTGCAGGTGCTGGCGGGCGACACCGAGGACTTCCTCGCGCGCAGCTCGCGGCTGCAGTGGGTGCTGATGATCTGCGTGTTCTGCGTGAGCCACGCCCCGGCGCTGCTGATGCTCGAGATCCCGGGCTACGCGGGCGAGGGCGCCAAGCTGCTGCTGTTCCTGGTGGTCGTGACGCAGGTCTCGGACGTGCTGCAGTACACGGTCGGCAAGCTCATCGGGAAGCGCAAGGCCGTGCCGAGCGTGAGTCCCAACAAGACGGTCGAGGGTTACCTCGGCGGCGGCGGGCTCGCGGTGCTGGTCGGCACCGGGACTGTGGTGGGCGACGCCGTTCGCGCCCTGGCAGGCGGCGCTCATGTCGCTCGTGATCGTGCTCGCCGGCATCGCGGGCGGGCTGGTGATGTCAGCCGTCAAGCGTGACCGCCAGGTGAAGGACTTCGGCGCGCTGATTCCCGGCCACGGCGGCGTGCTCGACCGCATCGACTCGCTGTGCTTCTCGGCGCCGCTCTTCTTCCACCTCACGCGCTTCTATTTCACCTGATCCATGATCATCCCGCTGTGGTTCAAGCTCGCGTACACGGCCTTCGTGCTGTACGTGATGGCCGTGTGGTGGAAGCACTACGGCTGGAAGAATTTCCTGTGGTTCTCCGACATCGCGTTCATCGGCGCGGTGCCGGCGATGTGGCTCGAGAGCGCCCCGCTTTCGAGCGTGCTCACCGTGGCCGTGCTCGTGCCCGAATTGCTGTGGAACGTCGACTACGCGCTGCGGCTGCTGCTGCGGCGGCGGATCACCGGCCTCACCGACTACATGTTCGAGCCCGAGCGGCCGCTGCTGCTGCGCGGCCTGTCGCTGTTCCACGTGCCGCTGCCGCTGGTGCTGCTGTGGCTGATCGCGGCCTACGGATACGATGCCTCGGTGGGGCTCACCGGTGCGGTGGTACTCGCGGCCATCGTGCTGCCGTGGAGCCGGATCGTCAGCACCTCGGAGAAGAACATCAACTGGACCTACGGCCTCGGCGGCTGGCGTGTCCGCTGGCCCGGGTGGCTGTACGTGCCCGTGCTGTTCGCCGTGTTCGTCCTGTTCGTATTTCTGCCTACGGACTGGATACTCCGGCGCTTCGCTTGATCGGCGGCCGGCCGACCCGGCATAATCCGTCCCAGCATCACGAAAGGGGTTCACGCCCCGCCAACCTGCCTCCCCGGGCAAGGTGGTGCGCGCCGCGAGGCGCGGATGCGGCCGGAAGGCAACGAAGCGGGTAACAGCTTTCTGAACCCTCCGGCGCTCGACACGCGGCGCGGAACGCTTTTGTTCCTGCCTCCCGCCCGTCGTGCGCCGCTCGTTTGACCCCCGGTCAGGTCTGCAACGCCCTCGTTTGGGCCTGGAGGTTTGACCATGTCGCCGAATACACGTGTGCTGATCGAGTACTGGAAGCGCCTGCCGACGAGCTCGGTTCACGAACGCCGGACTGCACTCGAGCAGCTCTGCGGCGAGGAGCGGGGCGGAGGATTCAATCGCTCGGCGTTGCTGCCATACGCGCTGGCCGATGACGACGAACAGGTCGTGCATCAGGCCACGCTGGCGTACGTCGCGCCGAGGGGTGTCATCCGCAACATCGACACGGCCGCGGTCCAGGATGCCTTGGAGTGGATCCGGCGGAGACTCGCACTGAACCGCGGAGCCGTGTTCGCCGCGCTCCTTTCACTCGATGACGAGCAGGTGACCGCCGCGCTGGCGGGCCTCAGGCTCTCTCTCGATGCGCACGAGGCCGCGACGGTGTTCCGTCGCGGCGCACGGACCGGATGCCCGCGGGCGCGGACGTTCCTCGAGGGCTGGCAGGAACTCGCCGGTGCGCTGCCGTCTCAGCCCACCGGGGTGCTCGCCGCGGCCTGATCCTCGCGCGCAGGTTCGCCCGGCGCGAGGTGCTCCGCGAGGAACTCCTCGATCTCCTCGAGCACACGCGTGCGCATCGCGCCGGTGGACAGCCAGTGATCTTCGCCCGGCAGCATCACGAGGCGATGCGGCTTGCCGGCCGCCGCGAGCGCCTTCGCCATCGCCTGGGACTGCGTGGCCGGCACCACCGTGTCCTCCGTGCCGTGCAGCAGCAGCACCGGGGCGCGAACCGAGTCGGCAGCGCGCGCCGGGGAGCGTCGCGCGACCTTCGGATCCGTGGTCGCGCCGATGTGGTCCTTCCAGTATGCGAGTGCATCGGACTGGTGGCCGTCGGTACGCGCGACCTCCGCAATCATGGCCGGCAGGTCCGAGACGCCATTCACGCTGACTGCGCAGGCGTACAGATCCGGAGTGAATGCCGCGCCGGCCAGGGCCGCGTAGCCGCCATAGCTTCCGCCGACGATGCAGACACGCTTCGGATCCGCGAGACCGGTCGCGACGAGGTGACGCACTCCGTCGGTCACGTCGTCCTGCATGCGCCCACCCCATTCACCGTACCCGGCCAGACGGTGCGTCCGGCCGAAGCCCGTCGAGCCGCGGAACTGCGGCTGGAGTACCGCGTAACCGCGGGTCGCGAGGAACTGCGCCCACCAATCGAAGCCGGCCTCGTCGCGCGCTTCCGGTCCGCCGTGCGGCAGCACCACGAGCGGCAGGCCGCGTTCCGCAACACCCGGCGGCAGAGTGAGGTAGGCCGGGATCCGGGCGCCGTCGCGGGAGTCGTAGGCGATGGCGCGCTGCTCACCGAGCTTCACACCGGCCAGCGCTGGATAGGCCTCGCCGATGAGGTCCGCCTTGCTGCGCTCGAAGTCCACCAGGTGGTACTCCGGCGGTCGGGTGGCTGATTGCACGAGTGCCAGCACACGCTGGCCGTTGGCCGAACGTTCCAGGACCCGCACCTCCCTCCCCTTGAACGCGCTCGCCAGCGCGCGTTGCTGTGCGGCGCGTTCCGGGTGTGTCCAATGCTGCCGCGGCGTCAGGCCACCGACTTCGAAGCCGACCACGACACCCGTCTGCTCGTCAGCGATTGCCGCCGTGACGTCTGCGGCCGGGTCCTCGTAGAGGACCGTCCCCGCGCCACCGTCCATCGGCAGCGCCCAGGCCCGCGCACGATCGTTGCCGTTCTCGCCGACGGCCACCAGTGCGCGGCCGTCCGCAGTCGTGCCCGCCAGTGTGAGCCAGTCCATTCCACGCAGGCGGTGCAGGACCCGCCAGCCGGCTCCGTCGCGCCCGAGCACGCTGAAATCCTGCGAGTCGGCCAGCCATTCCGTACGCCCGATCGGTGCGCCCTTCGGATCGACGAGCCACTGGACCGTGTAGGCGGTGCCGCGATCCACGACGCGTCCCTTGCCGGTGGACGTGTCCACGTCGAACAACGTGCTCACCCAGCCCGAGTCCCGTCGCTCGTCGTGCAGGCGCGTACCCACCGACGGGCGCTGTCCGGCGGCCGTGTAGTCCCACGCCACCATGCTGACGAGATTGGGCCGAGCGCGGTTGATGCCCACCCGCTCGGCACCGGTCACCCAGCTCCGCTCGGGATCGTCCATCAGCATCGTCTTCGGCGGGCCGCCGTCAACCTTCACGGCCATCGTGCGGAAGAACTCCGCCGTCGTCGCCGCAGGCGCTCCGCCAGCGATGCGCACGGTGGCGCTCACGTCCACGAGCGCGGTTTGCGCATCCGCCCACGCCAGTGCGCGCAGCGTGTTCTGCTCGCCGACGCCGACGACGCGCAGCGGCTCAGCGTGACCGATGCGCAGCAACGTGACGACCAGTCCCTTGCCCGTCAGTTGATCGATGGCGAGCGATTCGCCGTCGGGTGACAGCGAGACCTGGGTGAAGCCCGGCGTCTGCCCGAACGCGGAGGCGGGTGGTGGTCCAGCGAGCGCCGCGCTGCAGGCGAGCGTGCACGCGGCAACTGCTGCAGGAATGCCTGTGTAGCGGCGACGGATCGTCCTTGAAAGCAACCGGCGGATTGTCATCGAGCGTCCCTTGCGTTGGATGGTCTAGTCGGGGTCGGATGGCGGCGTAACTCTTCCAAGCCAAGGCGACGCGTCGCGCGGCTTGCGGTCCTCGAGCCAGTCGAACACCAGCGAGTGCCAGTGCACGCGCTGCACGTAGGCGCGCGTCTCGTTGAACGGGATGTTCTCCACCCAGATGTCCGTCTCGAGTGGCGACGCCGGCAGCCAGCGCCGGGCGGCGGCCGGCCCGGCGTTGTAGCCCGCGATGGCCAACGGCTGCTGCCCCTCCGCACGATCGATGAGGTCGCGCAGGAAAGCCGATCCCAGCGGGATGTTGACCGACGGCTGCAGCAGGCTGCTGCGCGACGGGGGCGGCAGCCCGGCCTTGCGCGCCGTGGTCTGCGCCGTCGCCGGCAGCAGCTGCATCAGTCCGAGCGCGCCCGCGCTCGAGGCAGCGTCGGTCTGGAACAGGCTCTCCTGGCGAATCACCGCATAGATGAGCGAGGGCGGCAGGCGGCTCGCCCTCGCGGCGCGCCGAACCTCGTCGTCGAAGGGGCGCGGGTAGAGCAGCTCGTAGTCGTTGAACAGGCGAAGGCTCGCCGCGGCCGCGATTGCCTGCAGGTGCCAGCCCCAGTCCGAGGCGAGCCGCACCGCCTGCCGCTGTTGCTCGGGCGTGAGCGCCTCGAAGGCGAAGCGCCACTCGAGGCTGGCCTCGCTCTGCATCCCGGAGAGGATCAGTTCGCGGGTGCGCACGAGGGCCGGGTCGGCGGCGACGCGGGCGAACCCGGCCTCGTCGCGCGGCAACGGCTCGAGCGTCGGGCTGAAGCGCTGGCCCAGCCGTGCCGCGGCGAGCGCGGCATACCAGTTATCGGTCGGGACCACGGCTGCATAGCCCGCGCGCGCCGCGTCGCGCTCGCCGAGCTGCTCGGCCGCCCGGGCCGCCCAGTAGCGCCAGCGGGGCTGGTTGCGCAGCGTCTCGGGCATGGCCGAGATGGCCGTCCGGACGCGCGCCCAGTCGCCGGCCCACAGCGCCGCGCGCACGTGCCACTCCTGCGCGCGCTCATCGAAGTCGTCGGGGTGTCCGAGCGCGAAGAACTCGAGCGACTGCGGCAGCCGACTCCACGAAAGCGCCTGGGCCACGGCCAGCGCGAACGGACTGGCCGCCCGGGCATCGAGGGCGCGAGCCTGCACAAGGGCCGGGTAGCGTGCGGCGGCGGCCTCGGCGTCGGCGCGCGCGAAGCGCCTCCAGCCGTCGAGCAGCGCGGCCGGCTCGACGCGACGCGCTGGTTGCGCGATCAAGGCCTCGATCGAAGACCGCGGCTGCTCGATGAGCGCCGCCCACTGCTCGATCGGTGCGGCCCGCTCCGCGGGTAACGACCGGGCGAGATAGCTTGCGAGCCCCGCCTCCCCGGCCGCGAGAGCGAGTCGGGCGCGCCGCTCGACGAGCTCCGGTGACAGGAGCCCCTGCGCCCGCAGCCAGTCGAAGGCAGGGTCGCAGGCGGGCGGCAGGCTGCTGGGGCTCAGGTAGACCTCCTTGATGGCCTCGGCGAGTCCCTCGACCCGCCCGAGCGCCACCCGGGCGGCCAGCGTATTGCAGCGCGCGGCGGCCGCGGTATCCACGTCCTCGCGGTAGGCGGCAAGGTAGGGCTCCCACGCCTTGCGCTGGGCCAGCGACATGAGCCAGCTGCGCCGCAACGAGCGGGCGACCGGGGCGTTGCCGTGGGCGGCGAGGAAGGCCTCGATGCTGGCGGCGGCGGCCGGGTCGTCGAGGCGAAGCTGCAGGCGGCTGGCCTGCAGGTACGGGTAGAGCGGGTAGGCCTGCAGCGCTGTACTGTCCTCGGCTGCCGGCACCGAGCTCGGGACCCCGACGCGCTGGTAGGCGGCCATGAACTCGTTTCGGGCGTCGGCGAACGGGTCGGCCTGGGCCGTCCCGAGGACGGAGATCAGCAGCAGGGCAATCGCCCGGTTGGGTTTGGGTCGGGTCATGCGTGGAGTTTACCGGGACGGCGGCCGCGGGCGGCCGGGTCGGGGTCGCCGCTCCTTGGTCGATCCGACGGGTCCGCCGTGCAAGGAATCTCGGAAACCCCTGTTAACAATCCTGTTGCGCTGCCGCAAACTGCGGCTCACGCCCGCGTGCACCCAACGAAGGGAGATCTGCTCATGCTCTATACCGGACCCGCTTTCAGCGCTGCGGCGCTGGGCGACGGCATCGTCGAACTGAAATTCGACCTGGCCGGCGATTCAGTCAACAAGTTGAATGCCGCCGCGCTGCGGGACTTCGACGCGGCCACCCAGGCCATCGCGAGGGATCCGTCGGTCAAGGGCGTGATCGTCACCTCCGGCAAGCCGGTATTCATCGTGGGCGCCGACGTCACCGAGTTCACCGGCATGTTCGCCGCCGGCGAGGAAGCCGTCGCCAAGGGCGTGCTCGAGGTGAACCGCATGCTGAGCCGCTTCGAGGACCTGCCGGTCCCGACGGTCGCCGCGATCAACGGCATCTGCCTCGGCGGCGGGCTCGAGCTCGCGCTGGCCTGCGATTACCGGGTGGCCTCCACCGCGGCTTCGATGGGCTTCCCCGAAGTGAAGCTCGGGATCTTCCCGGGCTTTGGCGGTTCGGTGCGCATGCCGCGCCTGATCGGCGTGGACAACGCCGTCGAGTGGATCGCGACAGGCGCCGACAAGAAGCCCGACGCAGCGCTGAAGGACGGCGTGGTGGACGCCGTGGTGGCGCCCGAGCAGCTGCGCGACGCGGCGCTCGCGCTCGTCCGGCAGGCGATCGCCGGCAAGCTCGACTGGAAGGCGAAGCGCGCCGAGAAGCTCGCGCCGCTCAAGCTGAACCCGCTCGAGCAGGCGATGGCGTTCACGAGCTCGATGGCCGTGGTCGGCGGCAAGGCCGGCCCGAACTACCCGGCGCCGATGCTGGCGCTCAGGAACATGCAGGAAGCGGCGACCAAGGGCCGCGACGAGGCGCTCGCGATCGAGGCCAAGTACTTCGCCAAGGCGGCCGTGACGCCGCAGGCCAACGCGCTGATCGGCCTGTTCCTGGCCGACCAGGTCGTGAAGAAGACCGCCGGCTCCTGGGCGCGCAAGACCACCAAGGAGATCAACCAGGCGGCCGTGCTCGGCGCCGGCATCATGGGCGGCGGCATCGCCTACCAGAGTGCCGTCAAGGGCACGCCGATCATCATGAAGGACATCCGCACCGATGCGCTCGACCTCGGGTTGAACGAGGCCGGCAAGCTGCTCTCGAAGCAGGTCGAGCGGGGCAAGATCAAGCCCGAGGCGATGGGCGCCACGCTCGCCCGCATCCGCCCGACGCTCAACTACGGCGACTTCAAGGAAGTCGACATCATCATCGAGGCCGTGGTCGAGAACCCGAAGGTCAAGAAGGCCGTGTTCGCCGAGGTCGAGGGGCTGGTGCGAGAGGACACGATCATCGCGTCGAACACCTCGACGATCTCGATCAGCTACCTCGCCGAGGGGCTGAAGCGTCCGCAGAACTTCGTCGGCATGCACTTCTTCAACCCGGTGCACATGATGCCGCTGGTGGAAGTGATCCGCGGCAAGCAGTCCTCCGACGAGGCCGTCGCCGCGACGGTGAAGCTGTCGCAGAAGATGGGCAAGACGCCGGTGGTCGTGAACGACTGCCCGGGGTTCTTCGTCAACCGCGTGCTGTTCCCGTACTTCGCCGGCTTCCACCTGCTGCTGCGAGACGGAGCCGACTTCCTGGCCGTGGACAAGGCGATGGAGCGGTTCGGCTGGCCGATGGGTCCGGCGTACCTGATGGACGTGGTGGGCATGGACACGGCCGTGCACGCCGCGGGCGTGATGGCCGAGGGCTTCCCGGATCGCATGAAGCCCGACTTCCAGAACACCACCCAGGTGCTCGTGGACCACAAGCGCTACGGGCAGAAGACCGGCAAGGGCTACTACACCTACGCGCCCGACAAGAAGGGCAAGCCGAAGAAGACGCCGGATCCGGAGACCTACGAGCTCATCAAGGGCGTGGTCGCGGCGCGCAAGGAGTTCGCGCCCGAGGAGATCGTCGCGCGCTGCATGGTGCCGATGGTCAACGAGGTGGCTCGCTGCCTCGAGGAAGGCATCGTCGCCTCGCCGTACGAGGCCGACATGTCGCTGATCTACGGCATCGGCTTCCCGCCGTTCCGCGGCGGCGCGTGCCGCTACGTGGACCAGACCGGTGCCGCGAACTTCGTCGCCCTCGCCGACAAGTACGCCTCCTTCGGCAAGCTCTACGAGGTGCCGAAGCTGCTGCGCGACATGGCGGCCTCGGGCAAGAAGTTCTTCGGCTGACCCCTGCGGCCACCACGAATTCGGGAGAGGTCAAACATGAGTCTCAATCCTCGCGATGTCGTCATCATCGATGGCGTGCGCACTGCCATGGGCCGCTCCAAGGGCGGCATGTTCCGTAACGTCCGGGCCGAGGTGCTGTCGGCCGAGCTGATCAAGGCGCTGTTCAAGCGCAATCCCGCGGCCGACATGAACGAGGTCGAGGACGTGATCTGGGGCTGCGTGAACCAGACGCTCGAGCAGGGCATGAACATCGGCCGCAACGCGCTGCTGCTCGCGGGACTGCCGCACCACGTGGCCGGCCAGACCGTGAACCGCCTGTGCGGTTCGTCGATGCAGGCGCTGCACACCGCCGCCGCGCAGATCATGACGGGGCAGGGCGAGGTGTTCGTGATCGGCGGCGTGGAGCACATGGGCCACGTCGGCATGATGCACGGCATCGACCTCAACCCCTCGGCGTCGAAGCATTACGCCAAGGCCTCGAACATGATGGGCCTGACGGCGGAGATGCTCGGCCGCATGCACGGCATCACCCGCGAGATGCAGGACAAGTTCGCGCTGCGCTCGCACCAGAAGGCCTGGGAGGCGACCCAGACCGGCCGCTTCAAGAACGAGATCGTGGGCATCGAGGGCCACGACGCCAACGGCTTCCGCGTGCTGTGCGAGATCGACGAGGTGATCCGCCCCGAGACGACGCTCGAGGGGCTCGCGGCGCTGGCGCCCGCCTTCGACCCGAAGAACGGCACCGTCACGGCCGGCTCGTCGTCGGCGATCTCCGACGGCGCCTCGGCGATGCTGGTCATGAGCTACGAGCGTGCCAAGGCGCTCGGGCTCAAGCCCCGCGCCAAGGTGCTCTCGATGGCGGTGGCCGGGTGCGATCCGGCGATCATGGGCTACGGCCCGGTGCCGGCGACCAAGAAGGCGCTGAAGCGTGCTGGCCTGAAGATCGAGGACATCCAGGTCGCGGAGCTCAATGAGGCGTTCGCCGCGCAGTCGCTGCCGGTGATCAAGGACCTCGGACTGATGGACCGCATGGACACTTCCGTGAACCTGAACGGCGGCGCCATCGCGCTCGGACACCCGCTCGGCTGTTCCGGCGCCCGCATCACCACCGCGCTGCTCAACACCATGGAGCAGAGCGGCGCGACGCACGGCCTGTCCACGATGTGCATCGGCCTCGGCCAGGGCATCACCACGGTGCTCGAGCGGGTGTAGCGCGGATAAAAAGAGGGTGCCCGCGGCGGTCGCCGAAGGCACCCTGGAGAGCGACAATCGCTATTCGAGGACCACGCCGGCCTTTGCCAGCAGCCGGGTGAAGGCGGCGAGGTGGTGCTCGGAGCCCGTCAGCAGGTGCTGGTAGGTGCGTGCCAGCGGTACGCTGTCGGTGCCGTCGATCGCAAGCTCGAGGTCGGTCAGGTCGGCTTCCTCGATGAGGACGCCGACTTTCAGCGCGTCGATGTAGGTCGGCATGCCGAGCGCCAGCAGGTCGTCGTACATGATCTGCAACGCGGGGTCAGTGAACTGGCCGATCTCGACCTTGGCCGGGTCATCGATCCCGTATAACTCGAGCTTCTTGCCGATGGCGTCGAAGTGCTTCTGCTCGGACGCGGCGATGGTGGTGAAGACTTTCGCGGGCTGGTACAGGTTGAGCGTCAGGTACATGTCCCGCGCCAGCTTCTCTTCCTCGCGCATCCACTTGAGCGTTGCGACCTCCGCGTCATCCAGCGGTACCAGCGCGCTCGCGCTGGGACGCTTGCCTGCAGGCTGATCGCCCTTCGCACCCTGTGCCGTGAACGGAACGGCCGCCAGGCTGGCCATGACCAATGCTGCGGTGATGATCTTGAGTGCTCTCATGTTCGTGCCTCCTTACGGGCGAGTCTGGGTGACTGGTGTCGGGACGCCTCAGTGTCCGGTCGGTCCGCGTTGCCCCCTCTGCTCGCGCGCCTCGCGGCGGGACTCCCGCTGTGTGGACGATCGCTGCGTGTCGCCGCGAGCGGCGCGCGCTTCCGCGGCTGCGGATCGCGTTTCGCTGCGGTCACGCTCCTGAGCCTGCGCAGCATCGGCCTGCTGTGCACGCGCCTGGTCCGGCGTTGCCTTTTGCTCGCCCTGGGCCAGTCGCTCGCGTGCCTCGTAGCCGGCCCCGTAAGGCAAGTCCTCCGCCGTCGGCGTCGCGGCGGCGGTCTCGTCGGCCTGGGCGGGGGGTGGCTCGTCGGCACGCGCCGCCAGCGGCGCGAGCGTCAGCAGGATCAACGTCGGAAACAGTCGGATTTTCATGTCTTGGCTCTGATCGGGAGTCTTTCCGTCCTTCGACTAGAAGGATGCACCGCGGCCGTATCGTCTCGACGACGCTTGCGTAGCGGCGTGTATCAGTTTGTATCGTGGAGC
Source organism: uncultured Gammaproteobacteria bacterium (assembly GCA_963754125.1). Taxonomy (GTDB): domain Bacteria; phylum Pseudomonadota; class Gammaproteobacteria; order Steroidobacterales; family Steroidobacteraceae; genus RPQJ01. The sequence goes on along the minus strand of CAVWEX010000001.1, from coordinate 480,205 downwards.
AGACCCGGTCGTGCGGCCGGACTAGACTGACGGCCATGAGCAGGGCAGACCGGATTCTCGTGGTGGACGACGACCCCGGGCTGCGCCGGTTGCTCGCCGACTACCTCTCCGATGCCGGTTTCGAGGTAGATCTCGCAGGCGACGGGGAGCAGATGCGGCGGGAGATCGCTCGCAGCATGCCCGACGTCATCGTCATGGACCTGATGCTGCCCGGCACCGATGGCCTCGCGCTGACGCGCGAGGTGCGGGCCTCGTCCACCGTGCCGATCCTGATGCTGTCGGCGCGTGGCGAGGAGATCGACCGGGTGGTCGGCCTCGAGGTCGGCGCGGACGACTACCTCGCGAAGCCGTTCAGCCCACGCGAGCTTCTGGCCCGGTTGCGCGCCCTGTTGCGCCGCGCGCATGCGCCGGCGACACCGCCACCCGAAGGGCTGGTCTTCGGTCATTACCGCCTCGACCCGACGGCGCGGCGCCTGCTCAAGAACGGTGCCGAGGTTGACTTGTCGAGCGGGGAGTTCGACCTGCTCAAGGTCTTTGCGGAACGGCCGGGCCGCGTATTGAATCGTGACGTGCTTCTCGACCTGCTCAAGGGCTACGAGTGCGATCCGTTCAATCGCACGGTGGATATTCGCGTGGGTCGGCTGCGGCGCAGGATCGAGCCTGACCCCGCGAATCCGGTCTTCATCCGCACCGTGCGCGGCGAGGGATACCTGTTCAATCCCCGCGGCGACCAGGCCTAGTCCCGAGCATGCGCCGCCCGCTGTCCCTCGCACAGCAGAACGCGCTGCGCCTCATCGCGGTTTTCGTCGCGTTCGAGATCATCGCCGCCCTCGCGGTGGTGTGGCTGCTGATGGTGCCGCTCGCCCGGCGCGCCGCCGACGACTTCGGCGAGCTGCTCGCGCTTTCCGCCGCGACCTGGAGCGAGCTGCCACCGATGACGCGACCGGCGTTCGAGCGTCATCTGCGCGAGAGCCACGGCATCGCGCTGCAGCTGGCACCGCCGCCGGACGTCCGCAAGCGCGAGGGTCGCGACTTCTACGCGCTCCGCGTGGAACGCATACTGACCGGCCAGTTCGGCGATGCCGTCACGATCGCCGCGTCGGTGCAGTCCGGCGAGCCGTGGCACTGGGTGGCGATACCGAGCGAGGAGCGCACGTTGTGGCTGGGATTCCCCCACAGCCGTGTGGGAACACAACCGCTCGCGACCGTGCTCCTGATTCTGGCTACGGGACTGATCCTGGCCGTGCTCGCGGCCCGGTGGCTGGCGCGGCGCATCGTCGCGCCGCTGGAGCGACTGGATGCCGCGGTGGCGGTGCTCGGCCGCGGAGAGCGGCCTGCGCTGCTCCCAGAGACGGGGCCGCGCGAGCTCGCCACGCTGGCGCAGCGGGTGAACGCGCTGGTTCGTCAGGTACACGAGCTGCTGGACGGGCGGACGACGTTGCTTGCGGGGCTGTCGCATGACCTGCGCACTCCGCTGGCGCGAATGCGACTGGCGGTCGAGATGCTCTCGCGACGTCCGGATCCGTCGCTCATCGAGCGCCTCGAGCGGGACATCGAGGAGATGAACCGCCTGGTGGGTGAGATGCTCGAGCTCGCGCGAGGCCTCGGTCGCGAAGAGCCGCGCGATATCGAGGTTGGAGAGTTGCTCGAGCAACTCGCTGAGAGTGCCCGTGAGAGCGGCACGAGCGTCACCGTTGACGCGCAACCGTGCCGGGTGACGGCGCCTCCGATGGCGTTGCGCAGGCTGCTCGGCAACCTGCTGTCGAACGCACAGCGCTATAGCGACGCCCGCACCGTGGAACTGCTGGCGCAAAGCGACCGCGGGAGCGTGCGCATCGGCGTGCTCGACCGCGGACCCGGCATTCCTCAAGACGAGATCGAGGCCGTGTTCCGGCCATTCCATCGCGTGGACGCCTCGCGCAGCCCCGGGACGGGTGGGTCCGGGCTCGGGCTCGCCATCGTGCGCCAGCTTGCACAGGCGAACGGTTGGGCCGTGAGCCTCGAGAATCGCCCCGACGGTGGGCTCGCCGCATGGGTCACGCTGCCGGACCACGGGCAGACGCCTTAAGCGACTCCAAGGGTGCGGGCGTCGACCTGCCCCCGCCTGGGGCGGGACGTCCCTTTAAGCGCTTCTTAAGCTTGACCGCGTAAAAAAAGGGCGTCGGGGGCCGCACTTCTCCGGGGGCAATTTGACCAGGGATCACCGGGCGGACCACTCCGACGAGGAGGGACCGATGAGCAGGATCAGATTCATGGCGGCCACCGTGCTGGCGGTGGCAATGGCCCTCACGGGCACAGCGTTTGCGCAGGCCGGTCCGGGCGCAGGCGCAAGCGGCGGCGCCGGCGCGCGGCCCACGGATACCGGCGCGCAGTCAGGCGCAATGCAGCAGCGCGGCACGGCGCAGCAGGACATGGCGCGCGACCGCGATCTCGACATGGACCGCCTGCACGACCAGCAGCGCTCGCGTGACCAGGATCGTGACCGGCTGCGCGACCAGGACAAGCTGCTCAAGCAGGACCAGGAAAACCTCAAGGCCCAGGAGAAGCTGACGGCCCAGGAGCGTACCCGCGCGCAGGAACAGCAACGGCTCCAGGTGCAGGAGCAGGCGCGGCTGAAGGAACAGGCCGGCGCGATGAGCCAGAAGCAGTACCAGGAGCGCCGCGGAACGCTCGAGCAGACACAGGCCCAGTTGCAGCAGCGCCAGCAGTTGCTGACGCAGGAACGCGAGCGATTGCAGCAGCGTCAGCAGTCACTCGACGGCGAGATGAACCAGGTCCGCGAGCGCGAACGGCTGATGCAGCAGGAACAGACGCGACTGCAGGAGCAGCTCCGACTGCTCGAGCAGGCGCGCGTGAAGGAGGGAGGGAAATAACAGCACCGGGCCGGGCCGCAAGCAACGCGACCCGGCCGTCATCGATATGGAGTTGAAGAAAATGGGGACGTTAAAAGCAACAACAAAAAGCAAGGACGCCGCCCGACGGCCGCAGGTCCTGCCCGAGAAAAGAGCGTGACCCGCGACCGGTAACTCAAGGAGAGCGACATGACATCGAAGAATCTCAAGTCTGCAATCTGGTTGACACTGCTTGCGAGCGCGGTCGCGCTGGCTGCGCCGGGCGGCGGCAAAGGCCCGCCCAGCGACAAGGGAAACAAGCCGACATCGGAGGTTGGCAACAACCTGTCGGTGCCGGCGATCATGGCCGGTGGTGGTAGCACGTTTGCAATCACATGCGGTTCTATGGATTTCACGACACTGGTACCGCCCGATAAGGCTCCGATGTTCTACCCGGACGCCTGCTCCGCATCCCAGGATGGAGGACAGGTCTGCGTGGACGAGGGCTTCTACTACGTCCAGCGCGACGCCAAGTGGCAGGCGCCTTGCCTCATGGCTGACGAGTGTTCCCGTCGACGTTCTCGGCAGATGGGGCGACAACCTCGCGGGCGACGCGATGCTGAAGGTCGGCAGCCCGATCCGGGTTGAGCTCGTGCTTTGGGACGGCGCGGACATCGCAGCAGGGCAACCACGGCTACTTCGTGATCAAGCTCGAACCAAGCGAACTCGATCGCGAGTCTGACTATGGGCACCTGGCAGCTGGATCGCTGGACCTTGGTTTTGAGCCAAAGGCGTATACGGTCGGCGACCTCGTTGCCTGACGGCGGCACATTCGGGGCCGTGGTGTTCGACCCTAACGCCCGGCTCACGATCGAGCGGCTGGTCGACGGAGTCCCGGTAAGCCCCGCGGTGTACAACGGGACCGCAAGCGGTGAGATCAACGCGACCGGCAAGATCGTGTACGGATACAACCTGCGAGTGCAGTTGGCGGGAGACTACCGCATCACCTACACCTTCAATTCCGTCAACTTTGCCAGCATCGATCCGACAATTGCGGTGTGTGATGTCGGCGTGTGCGCTGGCAACGTGGCCTATCTCGACATCGTGGTCACAGGCGGCGGTGGCGGCGGTGGCGGCGGTGGCGGCGGTGGCGGCGGCAAGCCGCCGAGCGCCGGCGAATAGAGCCCCCAGCCGTCGGCCTTGAGCCGACGGATTGCCCCCCGGTCGGCCGGTCGCTCCGGCCGGTCGGGAGGGTTTTGGGAACAGCGCGTCTTGTGTGTTTGGTCAATCAGTCTGGGGGCCATCATGGAAGCCAAGGCAATTCTCGCCACTGCAGTGGCGTGTTTGTGTGTTTCGTCCGCGCAGTCAGTGTCGGCGGACGATCTCACCTACGAGTGGTACACGGCGGTGAACAACGGCGACTTGATGCCAGCCGAGGCCAGCACCAAGCGCTTCAACAGCTACAACCAACCCGCCATCAACAAGGAAGGCGTGGTCGTGTTCCGTGCACGCAGCCGCGGCGGCGAGGGTGGCGGTCCGGGCCAGGGTGAGCCGGAGCGCGGCATCTACATGCGCAACCTGGCCGAGCAGGGGCCGCTGTTCGTCGTGTTCCGTCGGCACGGCACGGTGCCGCAGCCGAACAACACCACGACCGGGAATGCCGGCCAGCTCGCATCGTTCAACGAGTTCCCGTCGGTGCCGCGCATCGACGCGGGATCCGACACGATCGCGACGCGCGGGCAGTCGACTCCGGTGTGGACCTACATGCTGCCGGACGGCTCTGAGACGCGAACCGGCACGGCGGGCGTCTACGTCGGTTCGAATGGCGTGGCGACCACGGGCGCCAGCATGCTCGGCGACGTGTTCGAAGGCGGCGTCCAGACCTTCCCGTACTTCCAGGTGCCGGTACACGGCGCCGTGCCGGCCCGTACTGGCTTCGACCAGTTCCCGGGATCGCCAGCGGTCACGGAGCGCAACACGATCGTGTTCAAGGGCAATTTCGCGGTCGATGGTGTTGGCAAGACGGGCGTCTTCTACCGCGACATCGCAGCCAAGCGCGGCACGTCGCCTGTCGAGCTGATCGCGAGTTCCTACATGCAGATTCCGGGCTCGACGACCCTGTTCGGTTCCACCGCGCCGCCGAGTGCCGGCGGCAAGTACGCGGTGTTCGCCGGATACGATAATGAGGACATGCCCACGAAGGGCGGCATCTACCGCGCGCGCCTCGGCAAGAAGCCGGTCGTGCTCGAGACCGTGGTGAAGATCGGCGACACCGTGCCGGAAACCGACGGTGAGACATTCGATCGGTTCGGCGAGGCGATCTCGGTGTCGTCCAACGGGCGCCACGTGCTGTTCTGGGGCGGTTGGGGCGGCACGCGTCGACGTGACGCTGGTCTGCCCGGACGAGGGCAATGCCGCCGTGCGCGAGGCGTGCGCCGACGCTACGCCGGCAGGCACTGTGGGGAAAGTGCCGGAGTACCAGGGCTTCTTCCTGCGCGACATGCAGAGCAAAACGACGACCGTCATCGCCAGGACGGGCGACATGATCGACGGCCGCGCGATCGAAGACTTCGTCTACTGGAACTTCTCCGGCCGCGTGCCGGGCAACGGCGGCCACGAGGGCGGCGAGGACGACGGCGAGGAGACCGAGGAAATGGCCCGCTGGCGCTCGACGTCGTTCGGCGCCGTCTCCGGCAGCGGTGCGCCGGGCATGGTGGTGGTCAAGGCGCGTCTCGTTGACAACGGGGATGACCTCGAGAACGAGCACGCGCTGCTGCTGCGTGACGTGAAACCGTCCGGACTCGGCGAACTGGTGCCGCTGCTGCGCACCGGCGACCTCGGCGCAATCGTGGACCCGGAGGCACCGGCTGGCGCGCTGATCACGGCGGTCGGCATCGAGCGCGACGGCTTCCGCGGCAACTGGCTGGCCGTCAACGTCAGCATGCTGGTCGGAAGCGACGGGGCCACCGCCGCAGGCGGTAGCGAGGAGTCGGAAGAGGACACCGGCTGGGCCGGCGTCTATGTCGCCCGGTTCAACTACGACGAGCTCGTCGCGGACTGAAAGCGGCCGATTCCTGACCGCGAGGACTGCAGCGGCGAACGCCGCTGCAGTCGTTTCGGAAAGGCGCAACGGTCTTTCAGTCGTTCTTCAGTTCGGTGGCCTACCGTGGGAGCCGTACGAATGGGGTACGAGCGATCGCGCGTCCGCGCGCAAGGAGGGCCGCATGAAGGTCCTGGCCAGTCGATTCTGGATGGCGACAGCTTCCGCGTTGCTGCTGGCGCTCGGCGCTTGCAGCAGCGGTGATTCCAACAACAACGACGGCCCGCCGCCGCCGCCGGCAACCACCGGCATCCTCAGCACCGGGGTGATCACGGGCTTCGGTAGCGTCTACGTGAACGGCGAGCGCTACGACACGAACGACGTGGCGGTCACCATGGATGACCAGGCGGCCGACATGTCGCAGCTGAGAGTGGGTCAGTACATCGAACTCAAGGGGCACCAGCACGGTGCTGGCGACCTGGATGCCGAGGTGATCCGCTATCACAACGTGCTGGAAGGCCCGATCAGCAGCATCGACGTCGCTGCGGGTTCGTTCGTGGCAATGGGCCAGACCGTGCTGGCCACGCTCGACACCGCCTTCGGTGACGACATCACGCCGGCCTCGGTCGAAGGTCTCGCGGTGGGCGACGTCGTCGAGGTGAGCGGAGTGGTGCCACGGGACGGGGTGATCGATGCAACGCGCATCGACCGCAAGCCCGACGGCGGCCCCTATGATGTCACCGGCTACGTGTCCAGGGTCTCGGTCGCCGAGCACCGCTTCGACCTCAATGGACTGGTGGTCGATTACTCCACGGCGAACATGGAGGACTTCACGACGGGTGACCCGGCCAAGGGTGACCTGGTGCTGGTGAAGGGCTTCTCGTTCCTCACCGACGGCGCGTTCCTCGCCATTCGCGTCGAGCTGCGCTCGGACGACCGGCTCACCGCGGGGCCGGGCGAACTCGTAGAGGTCGAGGGCCTGGTCGCCGACTTCGTGTCCGTGACGAACTTCAGCGTGGCTGACTGGAAGGTAACCACCACGGCGAACACGGAATACGAGCACGGCACATCGGCCAACCTCGCGAATGGCGTCCATGTCTTCGTGAAGGGAGTCGCCGACGCGTCGGGCGTGCTGGTGGCACGCAAGATCGCATTCCGCGAGGTGAGCGAGATTCGCGTCGTCGCGCAGGTGGACGCGATCGCGCCATACGAGGGTCTCGTGCTGCTCGGCCTCGAGGTCGCGACGACGGACACGACGGTCTACCGGGACATGTCGGTGCTGTCGCTGCGCGACTTCGGCGTTGGGGACGTGGTCATCGGCACCTGGCTCGATGTGCGGGGCTACGAGGAGCCGGTGGGATCGGGCCGGGTCGTCGCCACTCACGTCGTGCGCACCGACCCGGCGGACGGCGTGCGGCTGCGAGGCCCGTTCCGCGATCCGACACCGCCGAGCTTCGAGATCCTGTCGGTCCTGGTGACCACCTCGGATGCCACCCGGTTCGTCCTGGAGGGCAACGTCCGCATCACTGCGGCCGAGTTCTTCAGCCAGGCGCCGGGCGAGCTCGTCGAGGCGTGGGGTACCTGGAGTGCGCCGGTGCTGAGCGCCGAGCGCGTCGAGATCAAGATCAGCGACGACTGACGCCGATCCCGTCAGGGACCGACCAGAGGAAGGCGAGTCGGGGCGGGGCGCAGCACAGTGCCCCGCCCGGCCTTTGACATATGTACGACCCACCCACCGGATTGCCTTCGATACGGATGGAACCTGCGCCCGCGGACATGCAGAGTCCCGCCATGCGTGTCCTCGTCGTGGACGACTCCGAGCGCGTGCGCAAGACGCTGGCGACGGGCCTGAAGGCGCGCGGCATGGCGGTTGAAACCGCAGCGGACGGGACCGAGGCGCTGTCGCTGATCAACGGGTTGCCGTTCGACCTGATCGTGCTCGACCTGATGATGCCGCGGATGGACGGCATGCAGGTGTTGCAGGCAATGAAGCCGATGAGTGCCAAGCCCCGTATCCTGGTGTTGTCGGCGCGCGACCACGTGCAGGATCGCGTGGATGCGCTCAACCTCGGTGCAGACGACTACCTCGTCAAGCCGTTTGCCTTCGAGGAGCTGCTGGCGCGGTTGCTTGCGCTTGGACGGCGAAGCGTCGCCGAGGCGTCGCCCGAGATCACGTCCGGCCGCCTGGTGATGGACACCGCCACGCAGCTGGCGCGCGTCGACGACACTGCGCTTTCCCTCACGCCGAAGGAGTATGCGCTGCTCGAGCTGCTGGTCCGTCGCAAGGGCCACGTAATGAGTCGTCCCCACATCTTCGAGCAGCTGTACGAAAGCGACAGCGACGTGTCGGACGCCGTCATCGAGGTGCTGATGAGTACGCTGCGGGCGAAGCTGGCCCGAGTCGGCCTGCACGACCTGATCGAGACGCGCCGCGGCTTCGGCTATGTCGTGGCGTGACCGGCTGCCACGATCGCTGCGTGCCCGCATGGCCCTGGGCGTGGTGGCCGGCGCCCTGCTGGTGCTGAGTGCCAGCTTTGTAGTCCTGCATCTGGTCATCCGCAACGAGCTGTATCGGCACCTCGACGAGGACATGCTGGGCCAGATGAGGGCGGTCGCGGAATACGCCGCGGCCAACCCGGGGCGGGAGAGCGTCAGCGAGTACATGCCCCAGTTCAGGACCCGGGCCCACCAGGATTTTTTCCAGGTGTGGGATGGCGCCGGCCGCACGTTGGCCCGCTCGGACTCCAGTGCCGGTCGCAACCTGCCCCTGCTGGAGGCCGCGGTCGGCGTGGCGACTTATCACGACCTGATCCTGCCGGACGGGCACAAGGGGCGGGCGGTGGCCGAGGCGTTTGAGCTGGACCCGGATGATCCGCGTCGCAGAATGATGGTGGTCGTCGCCGAAGAGACCGAAAGCCTCGACCGGCTCGAGGCCAGCATCCACCACCTGTTGCTCGCGATCGCCGTCGCGACCGCCATTGCGATGCTGTTGATCGCCCGGTATGCGGTGCTGCGCGGGTTGCGGCCGGTCGCGTCGTTCGCCCGCTCCGTGGAGAGCGTGAATCCGGAGGATCCGCAGGCGCGCCTCGAGACCGGGCCGCTGCCCAGTGAACTGCAACCGGTCGCCGCGAGCTTCTCACGGCTGCTCAGTCGGCTGCTCGACGCGCTGGCGCGCGAGAAGCGCTACGCGCGCAACGTGGCCCACGAGTTGCGCAACCCGCTCGCGGAGATCCGGCTGCTGGCCGACGTGGGCTCAGCCAGTCAGGAGCCGGACGCCAGTCAGGCGGTGATCCGCGACATCGGATCCGCGGCGGCCGAGATGGAGCGGATCGTCGATGCGCTGATGGCACTCACCCGATACGAGGCGGGGCTCGAATCGCCGCAGCCCGAGCCGATCAACCTCGCTGCCGAGTTGCGCCGCGAGGTGCAGAAGCAGGTCGTTGCCGCTGAACAGCGTGGCCTGACGATCGCGCTCGACCTGCCCGGTGAAGTCTGGGTGCACACGGACAGCGCGCTGGCGCACCGGCTGCTCGCCAACCTGCTCGGCAACGCCGTTTCGCACTCGCCCCACGGCTCCACGGTGCGCGTCGGACTGAGCAGCAACGGCGACGTGACCGTGGCCAACCCCGCGCCGCACGTCGATGCCGCGGATGTGCCGCACCTCAGGGAGCGGTTCTACCGCATCGATCACGGAGAAAAGGGCGCGCACGCAGGACTCGGCCTGGCCCTTGCCGACGCGATCGCACGGGTGCTGGGACTCTCCCTCCGGCTGACGCTGCGAGAGGACGGTTGGCTGGTGGCCGAAGTGCGCGGGTTCAAGGCGCTTGAGCTGGCGACCCTGCCGCACGACGGCTGCGAATCTTAGTAACGTCCGGCCGCCGCCCGGTCAGCGCGCGGCTGTCGCCGCGCGGTCGCCTTCGTCTGGGCGGACTCGGCTCAGCGCAGCAGTCGTCGCGCCTCGCGGGCATACAGGCCGACCGCGAGGCCGCGGCGCACCAGTGACAGCGCGCGGGCGGGTCCGATTGCCAACAGCGCCACGGCGCCACCCACGACCAGGACCGGCGCCAGCCGCCGCACCCCCGCCACGACCCGGTCGACCTTCGCCACGCCCTGCTCGATCTCGCCGTAGGCCAGCGCCGCATCGTCGCGCTGCAGCGCACATTCCGCCTGCAGCGCCGCCCGCCGGGCCGTCAGGGCGACGAGGCGCGAACTCATCGCTCGCTCCGCAGCACCGCCACGTCGCGCCTGAGCTCGGTGCGCGTCGCGTCGAGCACCCGCGGCTTCTCCTGCAGCCGTTCGCGCGCGATCCAGCCCGCGACCGCCGCCAAGAGCAGGAACACGAGCGTCACCCCGACGGACGCGCCGAGCCGATGGGTGTCCCAGAAAAAGACGATCAGCGTCACGCCCGCGAGCAACGCGCCGAGGATTCCGGCGAGCAGGGCCACGAACCCCCACAGCAGGATCCGTACGCCGCGCTCGAGGTCTTCGCTCAGCTCCGTGGTCAGCAGTTCGACACGCGTCTGCGCGGTCGCGAGCAGCGTGCCGCCGAGCTGGACCAGGGACCGCAGCAGGTTCGTCGCCGGTCCCGGCGATTCGTCCACGCCGCTCATGGGCGGCTCAGCGGCGGGCCAGCAGTACGCCGAGCACGAGCCCCACGCCGGCGGCGATGCCCACCGCCTGCCACGGGTTGCGCTTCACGTAGTCCTCGGTCGCGATCATTGCGTCCTCGCCGTGGCGCAGGGCGGCCCGTTCGGCCGCGTGCAGCCGGGTCTTGGCGGTCTCCAGCGACTCGCGGATCTTGCCCCGCGCCTCGTTCATCTTCTCGCCGCCCTGGTCGGCGGACGCCTTGATCAGGGCTTCGGCATCGCGCATCACCGTGGCGAGGTCGGACTTGAGGGTTGCAGTCGTAACGTGATCTGTCATGGCTTTCCATCTCCTGGCGCGACGGGCCCGACGCAGGCCCGATGAATTCGTCCGTTTCATGCTATGCCCGATCCAACCCGGCGACAATCGCGGGAATGACCGTCCCGCGGACTGGCCCAAGGGCGGGTCGCCGGCGAGCCCCTAACCTGCTGCAGGTTTCCGCAATACCTGCCGTCGGTCGATTGGGTGATATTTGGTGGGATTGCAGCCGCAGCTCGCATGCCCTCGTGTGCAATGTGGCGCTGTACTGAAAGAGATCACCGGCATTCACTCCCGCCACCCCTGGGGACGCATCATGGACAACAAGGCGAAAGACGTCGCAATGCAGATGGCCGAGGACGCCCGCCAGGCGGACTGGGAGGCCGTGAGCTTCACCGCCGAGGTGTTCAAGGGCAACTTCCGCTGGGACCTGCTGCATCCGTTCCCGGCGCAGTCGGCGGAAGACAGGAAGATCGGCGACGACTACATCGAGAAGATCCGCCCGGTCATCGAGAAGAACATCGACCCGTGGCAGATCGACGAGGACGGCGAGTACCCCCGCGAGGCGCTCGAGGCGATGGCGGCGGTCGGTCTCTTCGGCATGAAGATCCCGAAGGAATACGGCGGACTGGGCCTTTCGGTCACGAACTACGCCCGCGTGCTCGGCTTCCTCGGCGGCTACTGCGCGTCCACGGTCGCCTTCATCTCGGCGCACCAGAGCATCGGCGTGCCGCAGCCGCTCAAGGAGTTCGGCACCGAGGAGCAGAAGCGCAAGTACCTGCCCCGGCTCGCGAAGGGCGAGATCTCGGCGTTCGCGCTCACCGAGCCCGGCGTGGGCTCCGACCCGGCGCGCATGACGACCATCGCCACGCCGTCCGCCGACGGCAAGTACTACGTCATGAGCGGCGACAAGCTCTGGTGCACCAACGTCACGGACCCGAAGACGACGCTGATCGCGGTGCTGGCGCGCACCCCGGACAAGGTGCTGCCGAACGGCAAGACGGTGCCGCAGATCTCCTGCTTCGTGGTCGAGACCGCCTGGGCCGGCGTCGAGCGCGTGCGGCGCTCGCGCTTCATGGGCCTGCGCGGCATCGCCAACGGCGTCGTCGCGTTCAAGGACGTGAAGGTGCCCGCGGAGAACCTGATCGGCAAGCCGGGTGAGGGACTGAAGATCGCGCTCGCGACGCTGAACGTCGGCCGCCTCGGGATCCCGGCCGCCGCGATCGGCGGCGGCATGGCGCTCGTCGACGACGCCAAGTGGTGGACCTCGACGCGCCAGCAGTGGGGCCAGCCGGTCGGCAAGCACCAGGCCGTGGCGAAGATGATCTCGGGCTACATGGCGCAGCTGTTCGCGATGAAGGCGATGGTCGAGCGTCGCCTGTGCGTTCGCCGACCACAAGAACGCCGACATCCGCCTCGAGGCCGCGGCCGCCAAGTACTGGTGCTCCGAGACCCTGTGGAAGATGTACGACGACTACCTGCAGGTGCGCGGCGGGCGCGGCTACGAGAACGCCAAGTCGCTGTACGAGCGCGGTGAGCGCCCGACGGCCGTCGAGATGGGCCTGCGCGACGCGCGCATCAACCGCATCTTCGAGGGCTCGTCGCAGGTCATGCACCTGATCATGGCGCGCGAGGCGCTCGACACGCACTTCAAGCTCGTGATGCCGATCCTGCAGCCGAAGCCCGGCCAGAAGGTCACGAAGAGCGAGGCCATGATGAAGGCGGCCGGCTTCTACGGCACGTGGCTGCCGAAGCTGTTCCTGCCCGACACGGGCGGTCACCTCGAGGCGAAGCACCTGAGCGAGCGCAACCGCAAGCACCTCGCCTACGCGGCGAAGACCAGCCGGCTGCTCGCGCGCCGTCTGTTCGCGACCATGGCCAAGTACGGTCCGAAGCTCGAGAAGGAGCAGATCATCCTCGGCAACTTCGTGGACATCGGCGTGGACCTGTTCGTCATGGGCTCGACGCTGTCCTACGCCGATCACCTGGTCGCGATGAACCCCGCGGACCAGTCGCCCCAGGAACTCGCGGACCTGTTCTGCCGCGAGGCCCGCCGGCGCATCGAGGGCAACTTCCGGGCCGTGAAGAGCAACTTCAACCGCTCGTACAACAAGGTGGCCGGGCTGCTGATGGACGGCAAGCTCGACTGGCTCGCCGAGGGCTCGATCAACCCGATCCCGCCCAAGTACCGCGACTGGGAGAAGAACGACTACGAGCACCCGGCGACGGAAGCCGGAGAGCGTGCCGCGGCGGCGGCCGGGAAAGAGGCTGCCTAGCGGACCGAGGGTTCACTTCAGCAGCGCGACGAGCCCGTCGAAGCTGCGGGCCTTCGCGGCATCGGCCGCGGCGACGCCGTCGCGGTTGCGCAGCTTGCGGCTCGCCCCGGCCGCGAGCAGCGCCTGCACCGATTCCAGGTCCCCGGACTGGCTGGCGAGGATCAGGGCCGTGTCGCCGTGGCCATTCTGCAGGTCGGTGGGGGCCGCCGACGCCAGCAGTCGGCGCACGACGACCGCGTGCCCGCCCGCCGCGGCCAGCATCAGCGGTGTATCGCCGTTGGTCGTGCGGGCCGCGAGGCTCGCGCCGGAGCGCTCCAGGCGGTCGACGACATCCGCATGGCCGCGCGCGGCGGCGCAGGCGAGTGGCGTCACGCCCTCGCGATCGGCGGCCTCGATTGCGGCGCCTGCTTTCAGCAACGAGGCGACGACCGCGGCGGCGCCGTTGCAGGAGGCCAGCCAGAGCGCGGATCGACCCGCGCCGTCCACGGTGGATGGCGTCGCTCCGGCGGCGATCAGCCGCTCGACGATCGACGCCTGGTTGCGCCCCGCGGCTGCGATCAACGGAGAGACGTTACCGGCGAGCCGGGCATCGGCGTCGGCCCCGGCCGCCAGCAACTGCTGCACGACGCGGCCATTGCCGGTCTCGACCGCGACGAGCAGCGCAGGCGGCTCCTGCTTCGAGTGAGCATCGGGATCGACGCCGTTCGCAAGCAGTGCGCCCAGCGCTGCCTCGCGGCCCAGCCGCACCGCGACGATCAACGGTGAAGAGCCACGCGGGTTCGCCCGGGAAGCATCCGCGCCGGCCTGCAGCAGCAGCGCAACCGATTCCGGCGCATCCGCGGCGACTGCGACCAGCAGTGCCGTTTCGCCGCCCGGCGTCGTCCCGTTCGGATCGGCGCCGCTGCGCAACAGGTCGCGCAGCATCGTCGGGTCCCTTCGGCTCGCCGCAACGGCGATGTCCGGCCATCCCTGGTACGCATCGGTCGCTGCGCGCGCGCCGGGATCGGCGGCCGCTGGACCCGCCGCTGCGACCTTGACGTGCACAGGCACCGCGCCTGCCGCGAGCAGGTCCTGCGCCTGCTTCGATCGCCCGCGCCGCAGCGCGTAGACCAGCGCGGTGTTGCCGGCTCGGTCGGCCGCGGTGATGCTCGCGTGGGCCCGCAGCAGTTCGGTGCAGGCCTCGGGCCGCTCGGAACCGCAAGCCAGCATCAAGGGCGTGACACCGTAGTGATCGGTTGCCTCGAGGCTGGCCCCGCGTGTCAGCAGCACGGCCACTGCGCCGATGGCGCCTGCGTCGGCCGCGTGGTGCAGCGCGGTGCGTCCGAAGTCGTCGGCCGCGTTCACGCGGTCCTCGCCAAGCAGCGTCTCGAGGGTCGCGACGTCATCGTGCGCAGCCGCGCGCCACAGTGCGCTGCGCCTCGAGGATTCGTCGGTCAGCAGGTCGTTCGGGCGAAATTCCAGCGGTAGTGCCTGACGCTGCACAAGGGTCTGCGCGTCCGGATCCCCGAGTTCCGCCGCGCGGGCCAGCCAGCGGCGTGCCGCCGGTCGATCCGGCGTTTCGCCCGCGTTGAGCAGCGCCGCGAGACCGTACGCGGCGCGAGCGTCGCCAGCGTTCGCAGCAGACTCGAAGAGTTGCCGAGCCTGCGCTGGATCCTGCGCCGTGCCGAGCCCGGCGAGGTGCATCGTGCCGAGCAGGTACTGGCCGCCGGCATGGCCGTGGCCCGACAGATCGGTCAACACAGGATGGCCCGGGTGTAGTCCTTGACCCGAATGGCCGCTTTCGCCGGTTCCAGCGGATCGCCGGTCACGGTCGCCGGCGCAGGGGATGCGGTCGTCGCGAGCCCGAGCAGTCATCGTGCACGCCAGCGCCGCGCCGCACCGGGGCGCGAGCCGATGCGACCGGCTACGCGGTGCCATACTTGGTCTCGACCTGCACGCCGACTTTCTGCAGGAATTCCGCGGGCAGGATGCCGCCCACGCTGACGATCACCGCGTCGTTGGCGAGTTCCAGCTCGCGTCCCTGGAAGGCGAGAACCACCGACGCGGGTCCGATGCGCCGCACCTGCGACTCGAGCAGCACCTGCAGGCGGCCGGAGCGTGCTGCCGCGGCGACGCGCTCGCGATTGCGCGGCTTGGCGCGGGAGAAGGCGTCGCCGCGATAGGACAGCGTGACCTGCCGGCCGCCGTTCTCGGCGACGCTCGCCGCTGCCTCGAGCGCGCTGTCGCCGCCGCCGACGACGAGCACGTCCTGTCCCGTGTACTGCTCCGGATCGACCAGCCGGTAAACCACCTTCGGCAGTTCCTCCCCGGGCACGTCGAGCTTGCGCGGCGTGCCGCGCCGCCCGATCGCCAGCAGCACGCTCGCCGCGCGATGCTCGCCCCGCGTCGTGCGCACGAGGAATCCGTCGCCCTCGCGGCCGATCGACTCGACGCGCTCCCCGTAGTGCATGGGCAGATTCATCTTGCGTTCGACGCCGCGCCAGAACTCGAGCAGCGCCTCCTTCGAGGTCTGGCCGAAACGCAGCCGGCCCACCAGCGGCAGCGTGACGGGCGAGGTCATCACCATCTTGGCTCGCGGGTACTGGAAGACGCAGCCGCCGAGCGAGTCCTGCTCGACCGTTGCGAACTTCAGGCCGTGCGACAGCGCCGTCAGCGAGGCTGCGAACCCGGCCGGGCCTGCACCGACGATGAGCAGGTCGAGCGCGCCAGCGCCACGCGCCCTGGGCCGGTGCTTGTGAATCGCATTGACGGCCTGCATGCCCTGCGACAACGCGTTGCGGATCAGTCCCATGCCGCCGAGCTCACCGGCGATGAAGATGCCGGGGACCGTCGATTCGAAGCTCGGGCTCAGCAGCGGGATGTCGATGCCGCGCTGCGCCGAGCCGAACACCAGCGTGATCGCATCGACCGGGCACGCGCTGCGGCAGGCGCCGTGGCCGATGCAGTCGGACGGGCTGACGAGCTGCGCCTTGTTGCCGATCAGGCCGAGCACGTGATGCTCCGGCTGTTCGGGACAGGCCTTGACGCATGAACCGCAGCCGATGCAACGAACGGTGTCGATCACCGGGTGCAGGGACGCGGGCTCGGCGAAGCCCGCAGCGGCGGACCGCTCGCGAGCAGCCACGCTGCGACGCTCGACGCTCTGCTGGCGGCGCAGGTACCAGCCCCAGATCAGGGCCAGCGGCGCGCCGTACACGAGCAACATCGCGGAGTTCATGCGGCCAGACTGTATCGGTCGATCGCCGCGCGCGTAACCGGCTGTGGACCGTACAAACGAGAATTGCTGCCATTCGCGCGTGGCGCAGTTCACATAAACGAGAAGTCGCCGGCCTCTGCGGTGCATCCGCATTGCCACGGACGTAGCCTCGGCACGTTCCGCTGCGAAGCGGGCTCAAGACAGGGGGCCTCGTTGACATACGGTTTCGTCGTTGCCGAAGCACGCCGTGGATTCGCGCTTGGACTGGCGGTGGGTCTGGCGCTCGCTTCGGTCGCATTCATTTCCTACGGCCGCTTTGCGGGACCTCCAGCAAGCGTGGCGGCACGACCGCAGGTCGCTGCATCGGCTGCACCCTGGCACGCAGGCGTTACGCAAGGCAGCTTGAGTGCCGCGGTCCGGGCGAGCGCTCGGCTCCTGCCCGGGGCGGGCGCTACAACGGCTGGGCCGGCGGTTGCACAGTCGCCGACGGGCGAGGTCATGGACCTGCTGGCCCGCGCCGAGGGGCACCGTCGCAAGCGCGAGTTCGAGCAGGCCTGCGCCCTGTATGCCTCGATTGTCGCGCGCGACGGAATGACCGCGGATGGCTGGGCCGACTATGCCGACGCGCAGGCGTCGGTCGACGGACGGCTCGCCGGTGAACCCGCGCGTTACATCACAGCCGCGCTGGCGCTCGATCCGCAACACCCCAAGGCGCTGTGGCTGCAGGCCAGCCTCGCTCACGAGGAGCGGCGATATGCCGACGCACTGGCGACCTGGCGACGACTGCAGGCCCTGGTGCCGCCCGACTCCACGGATGCCCGGATCGTCGAGGCCAACATTGCCGAGGCTGCGCGCCTCGCAAGGGGTTGAGAGAGCCGTGCCCGCAGGTCTTCAGGCCAGCGACGCGCAGCTGATCGACCCGCCGTCCATCGCGGCGGGACGCGAGCGTGCGCCGCCCCGGGCAACGCTTCGTCAACGAATCACGCTGCCGCAGGTCTTCTCGCTCGTGACGCTGGCTCTGCTGTTCTGGGGCTACCGCTTTCCGACCGAGCAATACCTCACGCCGCAGGCGGGTGCAGGGCTACGCGTTCGGCATCCTCGGCGGATCCGCGATGCTGTTGCTGCTCGTCTACCCGCTGCGCAAGCGCGTGCGCGCGCTCGCGTTCCTGGGCACGACCAAGCGCTGGTTCCAGGCGCACATGGCGCTGGGCGTGATCGGCCCGCTGCTGGTGCTGTTCCACGCCAACTTCAGCCTCGGCGCGACCAACAGCAACGTGGCGCTCGCCTGCATGCTGATCGTCTCCGGCAGCGGATTGTTCGGCCGCTACTTCTACAGCCGCATCCATCATGGATTGCACGGGCGCAAGGCGAACCTTGCCGAGCTCAGGGCCTACGCCGACAAGCTGCGCTGGGTGACGAGCAACGTCGAGTTCCTGCCCGGCCTCGTCGATCGCATCGAGGCCGAGGAGCAGCAGATTGTCGCCCGGTGCGAACGGGCGACCGCTGCTTGCGCGCCCTGTCATCGGTGCGGTCGCCGTGCTGCTCGCCCGTCGTCGGCTGCGACGCCATGTGACGGGCGCCTTGCGCGCGTCCGCTGCGACGCCGCGTCACCCCGGCGCTCACCGCAGGAAGCTCAAGGGAGTCGCGCGCCAGTACATCGACCACCGCCTGGCGGCCACGCGCCGCGTCGTCGAGTTCGGCGCTTTCGAACGACTGTTCTCGCTATGGCATGCGCTGCACCTGCCGCTGTTCGTGATGTTGCTCGTCGCCGGCATCGCGCACGTCGTCGCGGTGCACGTCTACTGACCCGCAGGCGCCGATGCACCCTGCGCGTCCATTCCTTGCCGTGCTGGTCGTGACGGCTGCGGTCATGGCGGGCGGACGCACGCATGCGGCCGGCCTCGAGACCCTGCTGATGCCGGGCAAGGTCGTTGCCGGGCACGCCGAGTTCGAGCAGGACTGCACGCAGTGCCACGACCGCGCCGACCGCGGCCGACAGCCAACGCTGTGCATGGACTGCCACGAGGACGTCGGCGCGGACGTCCGCGGACAGCGCGGGTTTCACGGCCGGCTGCCGGCGATCGACCGTGCGCAGTGCAAGGCCTGTCACTCCGAGCACCTCGGGCGCGACGCCGACATCGTGAAGCTGAGCCGGCCTGCGTTCGATCACGCCCGTACTGATTTCGCGCTGACCGGCGCGCACGCGGCGAGCGCTTGCGACGCCTGCCACAAGCCGGGCCGCAAGTACCGCGAGGCGCCGTCGGCGTGCGTGGACTGCCATCGGGCCGCCGAGCCGCACGCCGGCAAGCTCGGCACGGACTGCGCCGGCTGCCACGAAACGGCCACCTGGTCGCAGGCCCGTTTCGATCACGGCAAGACCCGCTTCGCGCTGCGCGAACGCCACGCCGAGGTGACCTGCTCGGCCTGTCACGGCGGCAATCGCTACGCGGGAACCCCGACACAGTGCTCGTCGTGCCATGCGCCCGACGACGTGCACCGTGGCGGACGCGGGCCGGACTGCGGCAGCTGCCACGGCATCGCCGGCTGGAAGACGACGCGTTTCGATCACGCACGCGAGACCGGCTACGCGCTCACCGGCGCGCACGCCCCGCTGGATTGCAAGACCTGTCACACCACTGCGAACCTGACCGACCCGCTGCCGCGCGACTGCGCGGGTTGTCATCGCAAGGCGGACTCGCATGCGACCCGCTTCGGCGAGGCGTGCGACAAATGCCACGGCACGAGTGCGTGGCAGCCGGCCACGTTCGACCACGTCCGCGACGGGCACTACGAGCTGCTGGGGCGGCACGCGAAGCTGGACTGCCACGCCTGCCACACCGGCGTCGTGGCGCAGCAGAAGCTCGGTACCGAGTGCTACGCCTGCCACCGCAACCAGGATGCGCATTCGGGGCAGCTCGGGCGGGACGTGCCAGAGCTGCCACGGCGTCGAGCGATGGCGTTCCGGCGTCGCCTTCGACCACGAGCTGGTGGACTTCCCGCTGGTTGGACTGCACGTCGCCGTGCCGTGCCACGAATGTCACGCGACCCCGTCCTACAAGGGCGCGGCGCAGGACTGTCACGGCTGCCACCAGCGCGAGGACGAGCACAAGGGCGCGCTCGGCAAGGATTGCGAGAGCTGCCACTCCCCGAGCGGATGGGGCTTGTGGGAATTCGACCACGCCAAGGCGACCGGATTCGAGCTGTCGGGCGCGCACGTGCGAGCCACGTGCGACGGCTGCCACACGCGACCCGCGGCGGAGGTGAAGCTGTCCGGAGACTGTGCGTCCTGCCATGCGCAGGACGACGTCCACCACGGGCAGTTCGGCCGCCAGTGCCAGCGCTGCCACGGCGCGGTCACGTTCAAGGGCGCAAGGATGCAGTGAGGACCATGCCATGAGCAGAATCCGCCTCGTCCTCGTTCTGCTGCTCGGCGTGCTCGCCGGCGGCACGGTCCTCGCACAGGGAGCGGGCCGGCAGTTCGACCACGTCACGACGGGGTACGAGCTGACCGGATCGCACCGGGTGCAGTCCTGCGAGTCGTGTCACGTCGATGCCGTCTTCAACGGCACGCCGCGCAACTGTTTCTCCTGCCACTCGCCGGGGTCGCGCGTTGGGGCGACGCCGAAGCCTGCCGGACACATCCTGAGCGGCGAGCAGTGCAGCGCCTGCCACTCGACCGCAACCTGGTCGCCGGCCACGCGCTTCGATCACGAGCAGGTCCTCGGCAACTGCGCCTCCTGCCACAACGGCGCGCAGGCGGCTGGCAAGTCGCCGGGCCACATCCAGACCGCGGTGGACTGCAACGCCTGTCACAGCTCCCGGGCGTGGAGTCCCGCGAAGTTCGACCACACCGGCATCACGGCCGCGTGCTCGACCTGCCACGACGGCAGCCGGCGCTGCCGGTCGAGGCGCACAGCACGTGCCGACGACGGATCGGTGCGACTCCTGCCACACCTACAGTGGCTGGTCGCCCGTGCAACGCGTCGATCACGCGCAGGTCGTCGGCGCCTGTGCCTCGTGCCACGACGGCGTGCGTGCGGCCGGACGCCACGCCAGCCACATTCCGAGCTCCACGGCCTGCGACACCTGCCACGCGACCGCGGCCTGGCGGCCGGCGCTGTTCGATCACGCAGCCATCGCGGAAAGTTGCGTGAACTGCCACGACGGCGTGAGAGCCACCGGAGTCGGCGCGCAGCACATCAGGGCGACCGTTGCCTGCGATGCCTGCCACGCCACCACGGCCTGGCAGCCGGCGACCCGCGTCGACCACGGCGCGGTGCTCGGAAGCTGCTCGTCCTGCCACGACGGCACGCGGGCGGCCGGCCAGCACGTCAACCACATCGTGACGCGCGCGGAGTGCGACAACTGCCACGCGACGACCGCCTGGATCCCCGCGAAATTCGATCACACCGGGACCGTGGGCAACTGCGTGCAGTGCCACGACGGGGTCCGGGCGGGCGGCAAGTCCGCCACGCACCTGCAAACCAGCGACATTTGCGAAGCCTGCCACGTCGTTGCGGCCTGGGCGCCGGCCTCGGGCGTCGACCATACGCAGGTGCGCGGTGCCTGCGCCACCTGCCACGACGGCACGATCGCCACCGGCAGGCACGCCAACCACATCCCGGGCGACGGTGCCTGTGGCGACTGCCACAGCACCGCGGCCTGGACGCCTGCGAACTTCAGCCACGCCGGCGTGACCGCGATCTGCGCCAGCTGTCACGACGGCGCGCGGGCCACCGGCAAGAGCGCCACGCACATCCAGTCGGGCAATGGCTGCGAGTCCTGCCACGCCACGATCAGCTGGCGGCCCGCGACCCGCGTCGATCACGGCCAGGTGACCGGCAGCTGCTTTTCGTGCCACAACGGGACGACCGCCGGCGGCAAGAACGTCGCGCACATTCCGTCCGGCACCGACTGTGCCGCGTGCCATTCGTCAGCGGTCTGGAAGCCGGCCGCGCGGGTGGACCACGCCCAGGTGATCGGCGGCTGCGCCTCCTGCCACGACGGCACGACGGCGACCGGTAAAACGCCGACTCACGTCGCGACCGCGGCCGAGTGCAGCAACTGCCACGGCACCACGGCGTGGCGGCCGGCGACTGGTTTCGACCACAGCGCGGTCGCCGGCGACTGCGCGAGCTGCCACGACGGCGTGCGAGCGACCGGCAAGGGCGCCGCGCACATCACCAGCGACTCGACCTGCGAGAATTGCCACGCGACGGGCGCGTGGCGACCCGCCGTGCGGGTGGATCACGGGCACGTGACCGGCACGTGCGGCTCGTGCCACGACGGCGCAAAGGCCATCGGCAAGGGCGCGAACCACATCCCGACCACGGCGCAGTGCGAGACCTGTCATTCGACGCTCGCGTGGCGGCCGGCCACCTTCAGCCACGACGGTATCGCTGCGAACTGCTCGAGCTGCCACGATGGGGTCAAGGCCCCCGGCAAGGACGCCGGCCACCTGTTCACGGGCGTCGCGTGCGAGGCCTGCCACGGGACGAGCGCATGGCGGCCGGCGACGCGTGTCGATCACGCGCAGGTGATCGGGACCTGCTCGAGTTGCCACAATGGTGCGACGGCCGCGGGCAAGCCCGCGACCCACGTCGTGACCACGGCCGAGTGCAGCGGCTGCCACGGCACCGCGGCGTGGCGGCCGGCGACCGGCTTCGACCACACCGGCGTCACCGGCAACTGCGCGAGCTGCCACAACGGCAGCAGCGCGACCGGCAAGTCCTCGAGCCACATCCAGTCCAGCAACGCCTGCGAGGCCTGTCACTCGCCGGCCGGGTGGCGGCCCGCGACGCGCGTCGATCACACGCAGGTCATCGGCAGTTGCTTCTCGTGCCACAACGGCACGATCGCCGCCGGCAAGAATGCCGCCCACATCGCGAGCGACACGAGCTGCGACAGCTGCCACACCGCTTCGGCGTGGAAGCCGGCGTTGCGGGTCGACCACGGTCACGTCACCGGCACCTGCAACAGCTGCCACGACGGGGCGCAGGCGCCGGGAAAGCCCTCGAACCACATCCCGACCACGGCCCAGTGCGGTGACTGCCACTCGACGCTGGCGTGGTTGCCCGCGGCCTTCAACCACGCCGGCGTCACGGGCGGGTGCCGGACCTGCCACGACGGGTCCACCGCCAGCGGCCCCTCGACCGGGCACATGACATTTCCGGTCAACAACTTCGAGTGCAATCACTGCCACACGACCACCGCGTGGTCGCCCAACACGTTCCGGCACGTGGCCGGCGGCGGCTATCCGGGCGATCACCGCGCGGCGCTCGCTTGCACGAGCTGTCACGCGGCCAACACCGATGCGGCGACCTGGCGCGCGCCGGCCTACAAGCCGGACTGCGCCGGCTGCCACGCAAGCCGATTCAAGGCTGACCCGCACAAGAAGTACGGAGACGTGAAATACACGGTCAGCGAGCTGCGCAATTGCTCCGGCGCGTGCCACGTGTATACGAGCTCGACGTTGACCACCATCGAGAAGCGGCGCTCCGGGCCCGAGCACCGCATCACCGACGACAAGTTCGACTGATGGCAAGCCGGGCATTCCGCTGGCTGCCCGTGTTGCTGCTGCCGTTCGCCGCGGCCGTGACGCACGCGCAATCGGCGGGTCGCGTGGTCGAGGAGGTCGGCGTGTCGGAGCAGCGCGGCCACGTTGCCGTCACCGTGCTGTTCGGTTGCAGCCTGCGCTACGTGAGCCACACGCCCGCCAGCAGCGGCGACCGGGTCATCGTGCGCCTGTCGCCGCAGCCAGACTGCGGCGCAGCGGTCGGGGGCTCGATCGTGCCGCCGGCACTGGACGCACGCGGCGTCATCCGTTCGATCGAGGTCAACCGCGGCCTGGGCACGGACCTGGAACTTCGCATCGGCTGGTCGCGCCCGGAGCAGTTCGTGCTGGTGCCGTCATTCGATGGCCGCGGTCTGCGCATTCGACTGGTGCGCGCCGAGGAGGATCGTTCGAAAGTGACGGTGCGCGAGGTGACGGGAGGTGCCTCGACGTATGCAGTCAACCTCGATGCGGCGAAGACGCCGTTCGAGGCAGGGGCCATCGCCGCCGCAGCGCAGGCGACCGGTGTCCGCACCTACGTCTCCGAGATCGTGATCGACGAGGAACGGTGGTATCGGCTGCGCGCGGGGCCCTTCCTGTCCGAGTCCGATGCCCGGCGGGTGCTTGCGACGGCTCGCGCCCGGTATCCCAAGGCCTGGCTCGCCGTCGGCGACGATGCAACGCTCACTGCGGTCGGTTCGCCGGATGCCGTCGCGAGCGTCCCGGCGACGCGGCCGGGAGGCAACGCGACGCTGATGCCGGCCGAGCTCGAGCGGACGCTCAAGCAGGCGCGCGAGGCCTTCCGGCGCAAGGACTACGCGACGGCGATTCCGCTGCTCACGCGGCTCATGGAGCAACCCGAGTTTCCCCAGCGTGCGGAAGCGCTGGAACTGCTGGGCCTGGCGCGGGAACGCAACGGCCAGCTGGCGCATGCGGAGGCGGAGTGCGAGGAGTACCTGCGCCGCTACCCGCAGGGCGAGGCCGCCGACCGGATCCGCAAGCGCCTGCGCGCGATGACGTTCGCGACCAGCCCGGCCAGCCTGCGTGCCCGCGCCGCGGCCGCTTCGGAGTCGCCGTGGAAGCTGTACGGTGGGGTGTCGCAGGTCTATCGGCGCGACGACTCCAGTTTCGACAACGGCACGGCATCGAGCGACCAGACGACGCAGAACGCGCTGCTGAACGACGTGGCGCTCTCGGTGCGGCGTCGCGGCGAGCGCTTCGATTTCGCGAGCCGGGTGAGCGCGGGCTATGCGCTCGACATGCTGGAGGACGGCCCGGGCAACCAGTCGCGCGTCTCGCAGCTGTTCGCCGAGGTCAACGACCACGAGCTCGACTGGATGTTGCGCGGCGGCCGCCAGTCCGGCAGCTCCGGCGGGCTGCTCGGCACGTTCGACGGCCTGTATGCGGGCTACCAGCTGCGACCCCGGGTCCGATTGAATGCGCGGCTTGGCTACCCGGTCGAGTCCACGCTCGAAGGGCCCACCACGGACCGCAGTTTCTATGCGCTGTCGGCCGACTTCGGCACCTTTGCCGGCGGCTGGGACCTGTCGCTGTACGGCATCTCGCAGGACTACTTCGGGCTGACCGACCGCCAGGCCGTCGGCACCGAGGTGCGTTACTTCCGCACGGGCCTGACGTTCGTCGGGCTCGCAGACTACGACATCCACTACCAGGAGCTGAACAACCTGCTGCTGCTCGGCACGATTGCGCTGCCTGCACGGTGGACGATGAGCGTCAACCTCGATCACCGCAAGAGTCCGTCGCTCGCGGCGCGCAATGCGATGATCGGCCAGCCGGTGACGCGCTTCGACGAGCTGTTCGGCTTGTTCTCGATCGATCAGATCGAGCAGCTGGCGCGCGACCGGACGGCCGAGTCCGACGTCTACACGCTGTCGCTGTCGCGGCCGTTCGGCGAGCGCTGGCAATGGTCTATGGATTTCTCGAGCCTCAGTCTCGGCCCGACCCCGGCGTCGGGAGAGGTCGCCGCGACGCCCGACGCCGGCACCGACCTGGTCGTCTCGACGCAGGCGCTCGGCTACGGCCTGTTCGGTCGCGGCGACGTGACGTCGCTGGGCTTGCAATACCAGTCCGGCGACGCGACCGACCTCAAGTCGCTGGGCCTGAATGCGCAGTTTCCACTGGGGCAGGCCTGGCGGCTGGGGCCGCGCCTGCGCGTGGACCAGCGCGACTTCCACGCGGACGGATCGCAGCAGTGGCTGTATGCGCCGGGATTGCGAACGGAGCTCCGCTGGCATCGGCTGACCCTCGAGTTCGAGGGTGGCGCAGAATTTGCGCAGCGGTCGCTGCAGGATGCCGACGAGGACACGACCCGCTACTACCTGAGCCTGGGGTACCGCTATGACTTCTGAAGGCTGGCTGGCGCGGGCGTGCCGGCTGGGAGGCATCGCGGCCGTGCTGCTGGCCGCCGGCTGCGCGACGCCCGATTCCGCGAGCGGCGAGCACGAATACCTGGACGAGTTCACTGCGGCGACGATCACCGTGGGCAGTCCAACGCTTGTCTTTGCGCGCGAGCGACCGGAACTCGCCGTGCACGCGCGCGATTACCTGACGCTGGTTCCTGTCGACGTCAATCGCGCGGGTACCCACTCGCAGTACTTCTATGGCTACGTCTGGTCGACGCTCGACAAGCGTGGGCTGGCGGAGGAGGCGACGGCCGCCCGGCGCTTCGACCTGGTGGCGGACGGCCGGCGAATCCCGTTGACGCCGGTCGCCGGCGAGCTTCGCGACCTCGGGTTGGGCGAGCCTCCGCTGCCGTCGCCCGCACGCTCGGCGCAGGTGCTGGTTGCACCGACCAGTCGTGAAGTGCAGTCGTTCGTCGCCGGCGCGAGTGAGTTGCGGGCCGTGGCGACGCACGAGGGGGGCGCCGAGCGCTTCGAGCTCTGGGGTCGCTGAGCGCGACCACCGGCACCGCCTAGGCTGGCATCAGGCCGGCCTCGTGGATCACGCGCAACACGTCCTCCGCGGTGTCGACGCGGTGGATGAACTGCAGGTCCTCCGGGCTGATCGTGCCTTCCCTCAGCAGCGTGTCGCTCACGAACGCGACGAACTTGTCCCAGAACTCGCCGCCCACCGCGATCAGCGGGAAGCGCTCGAGCTTGCGGGTCTGCATCAGCGTCGCGATCTCGAAGGCCTCGTCGAGCGTGCCGAAACCGCCCGGCATCACCACGAAGGCCGTCGAGTACTTCACCAGCATCACCTTGCGGACGAAAAAGTGGTCGAACTGGATCAGCTTGTCCAGGTAGGGATTGGGCTTCTGCTCCCGGGGCAGGGTGATGTTGCAGCCGAGGCTCAGTCCGCCGGCCTCCTGAGCACCGCGGTTCGCCGCCTCCATGATGCCGGAGCCGCCGCCCGTCATCACCGCGAAGCCTGCTCGCGCGAGCGCGGCGCCCACCTCGCGCGCCAGCTGGTAATAGCGGTGCGACTCCGGAAATCGCGATGACCCGAAGACGGTGACGCAGGGCTGCTCGAAGGCGAAGCTCTCGAAACCGCGAAGGAACTCGAGGAAGAAGCGCACGGCGCTCTCGAGGTCGGCCTCGCGTGAGCGCCGCCCTGCGAGGAAGGCTTTCTCGGCGCCTTCGACATGCGGCAGCAGCGACCCGCGCGCGAGCGGACCGGGCGGCTTGGGACTGTTCATGGGGGTTCCGTGGCGGCCTGTATCGGCGGTTACAATGCCGCCGCCTTTGCGACAGATCAACGACTACCGGGAGAAGACCGCATGATCGGCTACGTTACGCTCGGAACGAACGACCTCGACCGCGCCGCCCGTTTCTACGACGCCCTGCTCGGCGAGATCGGCGCCAAGCGCATGATGCAGACCGAGCGCTTCGTGATGTGGGCCGTCGCGCCCGACAAGCCGGCGCTCGGTGTCTTCACGCCCTACGACGGAAAGCCGGCCACGGGCGGCAACGGCACGATGGTGGCGCTCGTGGTGGACTCCCCAGCCAAGGTCGAGGCGCTGCATCGCAAGGCGCTGGAGCTGGGTGCGACGGACGAGGGCCCGGCGGGTCCGCGGACGCTCCCCGGTTTCATCGCCGGCTACTTCCGCGACCCGGACGGCAACAAGCTCAATTTCTACTGCTTCGCCTGACCGAGCATTCATGCATGCCGCAGCCGGCATCGTGAGGCTGCTCGTGATCGGTGCCGTGCGCGTGCGAACACGGCTCGCCGGGCGGCAGCCGGCCCTCGAGCCAGGCCCGCACCGCGCTCTCCGGCTGCGTCTCGGTGGTGACGAGCGCCTCGATGCCGCGTCGCGCAAGGCGCGACTTGAGTCCACCGCCCATGCCGCCGGCGATCAGCACGTCCACGCCGTCGAGCGGGTGTGGTGCGTGCGCCGGGGCGTCGTGGAACGATGCGTCCTTCGGAAGCTCGAGCAGCGAACGGTTCACGATCTGAAGACCGTCCACCTCGAAGACCCAGAAATTGCGGCAGCGCCCGGCATGCTCGGTGATGTCACGACGGTTCTGGCTGGTGACGGCAATCCTCATCGTTGGCTCCTGTGCGTAATGAACTCGTCGCGGCTGCGGCCGGCGACGCAGGGGTTGTGCTCGCGCTCCTCGGCGATGGTCGAGACGCTGCGGCCGTGCGTCTCGTGGCCGGGGAACAGCAGGGTGTCGCCCGGCAGCACCAGCAGGCGTGTGATGCTGTCGAACAACTGCCCTGCGTCCCCGTCTGGAAGGTCGGTGCGCCCGCAGCCGCGGATCAGCAGCGTGTCGCCGGTGAGTACGCGATCGCGCCACGCGTAGGACAGGCCCCCGGGCGTGTGCCCCGGCGTGCCGAGCACCTGGATGACCTCGGTGCCGAAGCCGAGGGTGTCGCCGTGACGCAGGTGGACGTCGGCCGCGACCGGCGAAAATTCGCTTGCTGCCAGCCGGGCCCCCGTGCGGGATTTCAGACGTTCCAGGGCACTCTGCTCGCCTTCATGCACGTGGGTGCAGAGCAGGTACTCGAGCTGCAGCGCGAGTTCGTCGGCCAGCGCGAGCAGCGGCAGGGCGATGCCTTCCGGCGCCGGGTCGACGGCGACCGCCGTGCCACCGTCCCGGTCCGCGAGCAGGTAGCTGAAGGCCCGGTGGGGTTCGTCGTAGAACTGCCGGAAGATCGTCAGCACACGAGGCGTCATGGTCGCCATGCCCGACTTGTTGCACATGCCGTGCCAACGCCGCAGTGATCCGGTACCCGGCCCCGGGGCGCCTGTCTGCCACGCACCGCCGGTCCGGGTCGGCGAATCTCCGGCGAGCGCCTGCCAGTAATGGCAGAATTGGGGCCCCAAAATTGGCAGGCGCTGGCAGCAGATCTCCACGATGAGTCGTACTGGCCACGACGTGCTTCCGGAGCTCGTCTCGTTCATCGACAGCCTGGACGAGCCGCGGATCCTGATGGATCTCGACTACCGGATCCTCGCCGCCAACAAGCCTTACCGGGACGCGTACGCGCCGAGCGAGTCGGTGGTCGGTCGCCACTGCTACGAGGTCTCGCACCACTTCGCGCAGCCCTGCGACGAGGCAGGCGAGGCGTGTCCGCGGCGGACGGCGCTCGCCTCGAGGCGCACGGAGCACGTCCTGCACATTCACCACACGCCGCGCGGCGAAGAGCACGTGCAGGTTGAGCTGAACCCGGTGCGCGACGGGTCGGGTGAGGTGAAGTATTTCGTCGAGCGCATGCAGTCGCTGCCGACGGCCCGCGCCGGCGCCTCGTCCGAAGGACTCACTGGCCGGGCGCCGCGCTTCCGCCAGATGCTGCAGCTCGTGGGGCGCGTGGCGGCGACCGAGACCTCGGTGCTGCTGCTCGGCGAGACGGGCACCGGCAAGGAACTGATCGCGCGACTGGTGCACGAGGGCAGCCGCCGCGCGACCGCCCCCTTCGTCGCCGTGGACTGCTCGGGCCTCACCGAGACCCTGTTCGAGAGCGAGATGTTCGGTCACGAGAAGGGTGCCTTCACGGGCGCCACCGCGCGCAAGCTGGGCCTCGTGGAAGCCGCGAGCGGCGGGACCCTGTTCCTCGACGAGGTGGGCGACATTCCGCTCGCGCAGCAGGTGAAGCTGCTGCGCCTGATCGAGAGCAGCACGTACCGGCGCGTGGGCGGCGTCGTGCCCCTGCGTGCGGACTTCCGCCTCGTCGCCGCCACGCACCGCGACCTCCGGAAGATGGTGCTGGACGGCATTTTCCGCAGCGATCTCTACTACCGGATCAGCGCCTATCCGGTGCAGGTGCCGACCCTGCGCGAGCGGTCCGAGGACATCCTGCTGCTCGCGGAATCGCTGCTCGCACGGCTGCATCCCGGCCGGCGCTTCCACGTCGAGGAGGCCGCACGCCGCGCGCTCGTCGCCTACGGCTACCCGGGCAACGTGCGGGAACTGCGCAACATCGTCGAGCGCGCGAGCCTGCTCTCGGACGGCGACCGGATCGAACTCAGGCACCTGCCGCCGGAGGTGGTCGCGCAGGTGACCCCGGGCGGCACGCCCGCCGCGGCACCGGGCGGCGCACCCGCGGGCAGTACCCTCCAGAGCGCGGAGCGCGACGCGCTGGCGCATGCGCTGTCGAGACACACCGGCAGTCGCCAGGAGCTCGCGCTCGCGCTCGGACTCAGCGAGCGAACGCTCTACCGCAAGTTGCGCATCTTCGGCCTGAACAAGCCCCGCGGGAGCGCCGGAGGCGGGTGACCCCGCTGCCGCCCGCGCCAGGCGATAAGATACCGACCGCCCAACCTGGAGTTGTCACGGATGCCGAGCATCGTCCCTGAAGGCGCGAGCCGCGGCTGGATCATTCCGATCGGCGGCGCCGAGAACAAGGAAAACGACCGCCACATCCTCGAGCGCTTCGTGCGCTGTGCGGGCGGATCGTGACGCCGACATCGTGGTGATCCCCACCGCGAGCCGGCTCCACGAGACCGGTCCGCGCTACGAGAAGCTGTTCCGCGGCATCGGCGCCGCGCGTGTCGACGTGATGGACTTCGACACGCGTCGCGATTGCCAGGAGCCGGGCCGGCTCAAGCGCCTCGAGGAGGCGACCGGCATCTTCTTCACCGGCGGCAACCAGCTCAGGCTCACGACGCTGCTCGGCGGCACGCCGGTGGCCAAGCTCGTGCGCACGCGCAACGCGGGCGGCGTGACGGTGGGCGGCACCAGCGCCGGCGCCAGCATCCTGAGCGAGCACATGATCGCGTTCGGCGACGAGGGCTCCTCCGTGATCTCCGGCAGCGTTCGCCTCGCGCCGGGCCTCGGACTCACCAATCGCTTCATCATCGACCAGCACTTCCGCCAGCGCGACCGCCTCGGGCGGTTGCTCACCGCGCTCGCCTACAACCCCTTCGCGGTCGGCATCGGGCTCGACGAGGACACCGCTGCGTTCATCGGACCGGACGAGACCGTGGAGGTGGAGGGCAGCGGCGGCGTCACGATCGTGGACGCATCCGACGTCAGCTACTCGTCCATGGACAGCGTGGTCGAGGGCCAGCCGGTCTGCATGCTCGGCCTGCGGCTGCACGTGCTGGTCGCGGGCGCGACGTTCAACCTGCACACGCGGGTGGCGTCCGCCGGTTCGCTGAACCAGCCGAAGGAATAGCCCGGCATGCGCATCCTCGACCGATCGGTGTACGTCGGCCCGTCCCTGTACGCCCACTTCCCGGTGATCCGCCTCGAGCTGGACCTCGGTGCACTCGAGGCCTGGCCGACTGGAAGGCTGGGTGCGGAGTACGTCGATGCGCTCGCCGAGGCACTGCCCGGTCTCGCCGAGCACGGTTGCTCCTACGGCGAGCCCGGCGGTTTCTTCCGGCGCATGCGCGAAGACGAGGGCACCTGGCTCGGCCACGTGCTCGAGCACGTGGCGATCGAGCTGCAGAACGTGGCGGGCGAGGAGGTCACGTTCGGCAAGACGCGGGGCGCCGGCCGCCCCGGCGTGTACACGGTGGTGTACGAGTATGCGCAGCGCGACGAGGGCATCGCGGCGGGCGAGCTCGGCCTGCGCCTGCTGTGCTCGCTGTTGCCCGAGGCGATCCGCCCGGCGGACAGCGTTCCCGAGGGCTGGACCTGGCCCGAGGCCCGCGACGAGTTCATCCGCTTCGCGCAGCGCCGCGCGCTCGGGCCCTCGACGGCCTCGCTCGTGAAGGCCGCGGAGTCGCGCGGCATCCCGTGGCTGCGGCTCAACGACCAGTCGCTGGTGCAGCTCGGCCACGGCCGCTACCAGCAGCGCATCCAGGCCACGGTCACCGGCCGCACGCCGCACATCGCGGTCGAGCTCGCGAGCGACAAGGAGGAGACCAACAAGATCCTCGCCACGCTCGGCCTGCCGGTTCCGCGCCAGGAACTCGTGCAGACCGAGGGCCAGGCCGTGCGTGCGGCGCGGCGCATCGGTTTCCCGGTCGTCACGAAGCCCTACAACGGCAACCACGGCCGCGGCATCTCGATCCGCCTCACGACGGACGAGGAGGTCGCGCAGGGCTTCCTGGCCGCGCGCGAGCACTCTCGCTCGGTGATCGTCGAGACTTTCCTCGAGGGGGATGATCATCGACTGCTTGTAGTGAACGGGCGAGCTCGTCGCCGCCACGCGACGCACGCCCGGACACGTCGTGGGCGACGGCGTGCACACGGTCGCCGAGCTCGTGGAGATCGTGAACCAGGATCCGCGCCGCGGCGTCGGCCACGAGAAGGTGCTCACGCGGCTCGAGCTCGACGCGCAGGCGGCGAAGATGCTCGAGCGCGCGGGCCTTGACCGCCCGAGTCGGTGCCCGAGCGAGGGCCAGGCGGTGTACCTGCGCTCCACCGCCAACCTCTCCACCGGCGGCACCGCCACGGACGTCACCGACGTCATCCACCCCGACAACCGCGAGATGGCCGAGCGCGCGGTGCGGGCGATCGGTCTCGACGTGGGCGGCGTGGACTTCCTCACGAACGACATCACCCAGAGCTACCGCAAGATCGGCGGCGGCATCTGCGAGGTGAACGCGGCACCTGGTTTTCGCATGCACGTGGCGCCGAGCGACGGCGCGCCGCGCGACGTGGCCGGGCCGGTCATCGACATGCTGTTCCCGGCTGGTGCGCCGTCGCGCGTGCCGATCGCCGCGGTCACCGGCACCAACGGCAAGACGACGACGGCGCGCATGCTGGCCCACATCACCAAGATGGCGGGCTACACGCCGGGCCTCACCACCACCGACGGCGTATACATCGATGGCCACCGCACCGTGCAGGGCGACATGACGGGCCCGGTCTCGGCCCGCATGGTGCTGGCCGATCCTCAGATCGACATCGCGGTGCTCGAGACGGCGCGCGGCGGCCTGCTGCGCGCGGGCATGGGCGTGAGCGAGGTCAACGTCGGCGCAGTGGTGAACGTGCAGGCCGACCACCTCGGGCTCAAGGGCATCGACACGCTCGAGCAACTCGCCGAGGTGAAGCGCATCGTCGTCGAGGTCGCCACCGACTGCGCGGTGCTGAACGCCGACGACCCGCTGGTGCTGCGCATGTCCGGCTACACCGAGGCGAAGAACATCTGCTACGTCACGATGAACCCGCAGCACGTGCTGGTGCGCGAGCACATCCGCGCCGGGGGGCGCGCCTGTGCGCTGGAGGCGGGCGTGAACGGCCAGATGATCACGCTGTATGAACGCGGCCGGCACATCCCGCTGGTCTGGACGCACCTGATCCCGGCCACGCTCGAGGGACGCGCGCTGCACAACGTGCAGAACGCGATGTTCGCCGCGGCGATGGCCTTCTCGCTCGACATCAAGCTCGACGCGATCCGCCAGGGCCTTCGGACCTTCGGCTCGACGTTCTTCCAGGCGCCCGGGCGCATGAACGTGTACGACGAGCACCCCTTCAAGGTGCTGTTCGACTACGGCCACAACGCGCACGCCGTCGGCGTGATGGCCGATCTCGCGCAGCGGCTCGACGTGACCGGTCGTCGCATCGTCGTGCTCGCAGGGCCCGGCGACCGGCGCGACGAGGACCTCGTCGCCATCGCACACGCGGTCGCGGGCCGCTTCGACCACTACGTCTGCCGCCGCGACGACAGCCTGCGCGACCGCGCGTCGGACGAGGTGCCGCGCCTGCAGGCCGCGGCGCTGCGCGCCACCGGCGTGCCGGAGGAGGCGATCTCGATCATCCCCGACGAGCAGGAGGCGATCGACGCGGCACTGCGCATGGGCCAGCCGGGCGACCTGCTGCTGATCTTCGCCGACGCGCTGGTGCGCTCGTGGAAGCAGATCACGAAGTTCAAGCCGGACGGCGCCGCTGACGCAGAGCCGTCCGCGGAGGTCGTGGCGCTTGCGGACGAGGGTTCGCTCGCCGCCCCGGCGGTTCGCACGCGAATGGGCGCGAGTGAACGACGGGCGGGTGACGGTCCGGCAGACGCCGCGGCCAATGCAGCCGGGATCGCCCCGATCGGCGAGCCCGCCCTCAACCTCGAGGGCCTGATCCGCGACGAGCGCGGCATCCGCATCGCGCCGGAGACCGAAGACTGAGCGCGCCGAATCCACTGCCGTTCGACGACTCGCGGCGCCTCACCGGACCCAACCTGTTCTTTGCCTCGCCGGGCGCGGTGCTCGAGGTCGCCGGAGTCGAGGCCGACGCGGCCCTCATCGCCGACTGGACCGCGCGCGTCGGGCGGGCACGGGCACGACTCGGCTGGACCACCGAGGCCGAAATCGCAGCGCGTCCGCACGGCGACGGCAGCTCGCTCGCGCTCGCCGCCCCGTTCGACCAGCTCTTCACCGCAACCGAGGTCAACGAATGGGCGCTGTGCTCGGCGCTGCAGGCGCGCGCTCCCGAGCGCTGGCCGGGGCTGCGCGAAGCGCTCGTGGCGGCTGCGCTCGAGGAGTCCCATGGGCCCGCCGACGCAGGGCCGCCCGAGATCGACGAGGCTGCGGCGCTGGAGCGTCTCGCGCGACTCGCTGAATTCGAACGCCGGGTGCCGCTGCGCGAGCTGACCGAGGCCGCGCACGCTCGCGGCCTGCCGTGGCTGCTCGACGACGAGGAACTCTCGATCGGCACCGGCGCCGGCAGCCGTCGCTACGCGCTCGACGCCTTGCCTGCGGTGGCCGACGTGCCCTGGACGGAGTTGCACGGCGTTCCCACCGCGCTGGTCACCGGCTCCAACGGCAAGACCACGACCGTGCGGCTGATCGCGGCCTGTAACCGCGCGCAGGGTCGCCGGCCCGGCTACAGCTGCACCGACGGACTGTTCGTGGACGACGTGTGGATCGAGCGCGGCGACTACTCGGGCCCCGTGGGCGCCCGCACCGTGCTGCGCGACCGCCGCGTCGAGGCGGCCGTGCTCGAGACGGCGCGCGGCGGCATCCTGCGCCGCGGACTCGCCGTGGCGCGCGCCGACGTGGCGGTGGTCACCAACGTCAGCGCCGATCACTTCGGCGAATACGGCATCCACGATCTCGAGGCGCTCGCGGACGTGAAGCTCACCGTGGGCGCGGTCGTCCCGTCCGGGGGACTGCTGGTACTGAACGCCGACGACGCCACGCTGCGAGCCAAGGCGCCGGGCCTTGCCAGACGCTTCGGCCGCGACCTGCCGCTCGGCTGGTTCGCGAAGGACGCGGACGACGTTCTCCTGATGCAGCATCGCGGGGCGGGCGGTGCAACCTGCGGTGTCCGTTCCGGTCGGCTGCTGCTCGCGCGCGAGGGCATCGAGCACGACCTCGGCCCCGTTGCCGGCATGCCGATCGCGATGGGTGGGCGCGCCGCGTACAACGTCGCCAACCTGGCGGCCGCGGCGCTTGCGGCGGCAGCGATGCGCGTCGAGCCCGAAACGGTCGCGAGGGTGTTCGCGGGCTTCGGCAAGGACGCGCAGGACAATCCCGGCCGTCTGATGCGCTTCGAGACCGGCGGCGTTCAAGTGATCGTCGACTACGCCCACAACGCCGAGGGATTGCGAGGACTGCTCGGGGTGGCCGAGGGCCTGCGTGCGGGCCGTGGGCGGCTCGGCCTGATCCTGGGGCACGCCGGCAATCGCGAGGACGCCGACATCGAGCGCCTCGCGCAAGTCGCGGCGGAGTTTGCGCCGGCGCTGGTCGTGCTGAAGGAACTGAAGGGCTACCTGCGAGGCCGTGCGCCTGGAGAGGTTCCGCGCATTCTGCGCGATGCACTGCTGCGGGCGGGCCTGCCTGCGGCGGCGCTGCCGCAGCAGCCTGACGAGGTCGCGGCGGCACGCGTCGCGCTCGACTGGGCGCGATCCGGCGACGTGCTGGTGCTGCCCGTGCACGGACTGGCCGCGCGTGCCGAGGTCGTGGAGATGATCGCTCGTCGCGGTGGTGCCGACGCGGATCGGTGAGCCTGGTTCAGGCGACCGTTGAGCACACCATGCGTCCGCCTGACGGCGCGCCGTAGCACTGTCGCCTGGGACTCAAAGTCAGCTGTCAGATGGGAGTTGCCGTTGCGCTATCTTGTTGCTGTCGGTGGAGTCTTCCTTTTCCAGATTGCCTTTTCGTACGCAATCATTCTGGCGAGCAGCGGCGGTGGATCGTTCGTTGGATTGGGCGCAATGCTGCTGGCTGTACTGGGAGTTCCACTCACAGCGCTGCTCAATATCCTGCTAATCCGATCTCGTCGGAACACGCCCGCGTCACCCTACGTGGGTCGCTTGCTCGTCGTATCACTGGCGCTCCCCATTGCACAGCTCGCGCTCCTGATTCTCGTCTCCGTCTTTCGGCTGTAGGCGCACGTTCAACACGTCAGCGCGGCCCGCCCCTGGTCGGCTCACGGCTGTCGCCACTGTCCCTCGCGGCGCGGATCGGCCGCACCCTCGAGCCGGCCGGCGTCGCGCAGCACGACGCCGTGCAAGCCTGACTCCTCACCGCGGCCAGGCTTCACCTCGACGCCGCGGGCAGCGAGCTCCGCGAGAACATCGGGCGGAAACTTGGCGGCCTCGCCGAAGAAATCCTTGCCGCGCGCGATCAGGTTGGGCAGCTCGATCGCCTGCTGCATCGTCAGGCCCCAGTCCAGAAGACCCACGATCGTCTTGGCGTTGTAGGCGAGGATCGCGGAGCCGCCGGGCGAGCCGAGCGCCGCAAGCACGCGGCCGTCGCCATCGAGCACGATCACGGGCGACATCGACGAGCGCGGTCGCTTGCCTGGAGCCACCGCGTTCGCGACCGGCTCGCCGTCGTCGAGCGCACGGAACGAGAAGTCGGTGAGCTGGTTGTTGAGGAAGAACCCGCCGACTGTCCTGCCCGAGCCGAACAGCGACTCGACCGACGTCGTCATGGACACCACGTCGCCGCGCGAATCCACGACCACGAAGTGGCTGGTGCCCGCCGCCTCGACGGTCGCATCCATGCCGAATCGCGCCGCGATCCGGCCCGGCGGCTCGCCCGCGGCGGGCGGCTCGCCGGCGCGCTCGCCGATGAGCCGCGCGCGCGCCGCCACGTACGTGGGGTCGAGCATCCCGTTCACCGGCACCATTACGAACGCCGGGTCGGCCACGTAGCGGTCGCGATCGGCGTACATCAGTCGGCTCGCCTCTGCGAACAGGAACCACGCCTGCGGATCGGCCGGTCCGCGCGTTGCGATGTCGGTGCGCTCGAGGATCGCGAGCATCTGCAGCAGCGACACGCCGCTCGACGGCGGCGGCGGCACGCACACCACGTAGATGCGATAGGGACGGCACAGCGGCGTGCCCTCGCGCGGGCGATAGGCCGCGAAGTCTGCGGCGACGAGCGTTCCCGGCAGCGGCTCGGCATGGGTGCGGGCGATGATCGCGTCGGCGACCGGTGGTTCGAGCAGGGCACGCGGTCCGCCCGCCGCCAGCGTGCGCAGGCTCGCGGCGTAGGCGGGATTGCGCAGCGTGTCGCCGGCCTGCACGGTGCCGCCGTCGGGAAGTCCGAACAGAGTTCGTGCGTCGGGCAGCGTCGCCTGCTTGAACTGGCTGTTGGCGAACCGCGCGAGCCGCTTCGGCACGACGAATCCGTCCTCGGCCGACTTCGCGACGCCCTCGAACAGCGCGGACCACGGCAGCTTCCCGTGTCGCTCGTGCGCGAGGCCGAGCATCGCCATGGCACCCGGCACGCCGGTCGCGCGGCCGCTGGTCACGGCGTCCGCGTACGGCAGCGGCTGGCCCTCTGCATCGAGGAACATGTCGGGCGTGGCACCGGCGGGTGCCGCCTCGCGGCCGTCATAGGCCGTCACGCGGCTGCTTTCCGCGTCGTAGTGCAGCAGGAAGGCGCCGCCGCCGATGCCGGAGCTCTGCGGCTCGACGAGGCCGAGCGCCGCCTGAACGGCGACGGCTGCGTCCACGGCGCTGCCGCCCGCGCGCAGGATCGCGAGTCCCGCCTCGACGGCGTAGGGGTTGGCGGCGGCCACGCCCGCCGCGTGTGGGACGGCAACTGCGGGTGCCGGGGCCCGGGCCGGCGGCTCGGGCGCCGTCGCTGGATTGCGGCAGGCGCTCGCCGCCAGCAGCAGGATGAGCAGGGCGCTTGCCCTTACGGTCGTCATCATCGTTGGCACCCGCAGCAACGTCAGCGGCCGGCAAGCTTAGCGCATTCGCGCAGTCGGCCGGCGCGGCTGATATAAAGCCCGCAATGCTGCCGTACTCCGAAGCCTGCGAGCGCAACAGGGGACCGATCCTCGAGGTGCTGCGCGAGGCGTTCGCCGACCGACGACGCGTGGTCGAGATCGGCGCCGGCACGGGTCAGCATGCGGTGCATTTCGCGAGGAACCTGCCGCACCTGACGCTGGCAGCCGACCGACCGTGTCGAGCACCTCGCGGGGCTCGCGGCGCGTATCGCCGCGGAAGGCCCACCCAATCTCGCGACGCCGCTCGAACTCGACGTGCTGCTCGACCCCTGGCCGGCGGTGACGGGCGATGCGGTGTTCAGCGCCAACACGCTGCACATCATGTCCTGGCCAGCGGTCGAGGCATTGTTCGCCGGACTGCCGCGCATCCTCGAACCCGGCGGCATCGTGGCGATCTACGGGCCGTTCAAGTACGGCGGAAAATGCACGACCGCGAGCAATGCGGCGTTCGACGCGATGCTGCGCGAGCGGGATCCCGAGAGCGGGCTGCGCGACGTCGAGCAAGTCGATGCGCTGCTGGCTGCTGTCGGCCTCGAGCTGCAGGCGGACCACGCCATGCCTGCCAACAACCAGCTGCTGGTCTGGCGCGGCTAGAGCGGCGCGTCCTCGTTCCAGATGCGCTGCCAGAGCCTCGGGAGTGCCGTCGCGGGCGGGCGCTCGCTCGGTACCTGCCGCGCCGGCACGATCGAGACGCTCCCGTTCTCGCGCTCGGCCACCACGAACGAGAACACGAACCACGGCGTCTGGCCCATGCGCAGGTCGGTCATCACCACGGGTACGCCACCCGGGACGGGCAGCACCGCGGCCGCTTCGGCGGTATCCACCAGTCCGAGCAGCTGGTCCATGGTGCTGGCCGAGCCCGCCGCGACGCGCGTGCCTTTGGCAGCCTCGCCCACTCGATAGAACCCCTTCGAGAACCACGCGAGGCGCTGCACGCTCCAGTCGCTCCGCAGGGACTCGAGCAACGCGGTGTCGCTCGCGTGACGCCTGAGGAGCACGTGGGGACGATCGTCGAGCAGCGAGTAGTAGCCCTCGTGGTAGCCCCCGTCGTCCATCACCACGACGCGCCACAACAGGCTGTTGAACGGAGTGGGCGTCACGAGCGCCCGTGCGTGTGCGAGCGGCGTGGCGGCGAGCGTGCGGTGCACGACGCCCTCGACGTGGGACTGGGCCGCGACCGTCCAGCCGAGGTAGAGCGTGCTCACCGCGAGGCCGGCGGCGTTCCAGCGCAGCGCGCGGTCCGGGTCGCCGGGAGCGCAGCCACAGCGCCGCGGTCACGCCGGCGAGCAGCGGCACCGTGTACAGCGGGTCGATGATGAACACGCTGCCGACGCCCACCGGGTAGTCCGAGAACGGCAGCAGCAGCTGGGTGCCGTAGACCGTGAACGCGTCGAGCAGCGGGTGGGTGACGAGCGCCAGCCAGGTGAGCAGCCACCAGTCGCGGAAGCCGGCCCCGGCCCGCCGGTTCAGCGTGGCCAGGATCCACGCCAGCAGCGGGGAGGCCGCCGTCAGCCAGAACAGCGAGTGGCTCTCGGCGCGGTGGAACGTGAAGTCCCGCACCGGGTCGCCGTAGGGAAACAGGACGTCGAGGTCGGGCAGGGTGGCGACGGCTGCCCCCCACAGGGCGGCCCGGGCGCCGACCTTGCGGCCGAGCACGGCGGTGCCGACGGCGGCGCCAAGGGCAATCTGGGTCAGGGAGTCCATCGAATCCGTCTGTTCGGGGCCGGGAAGGCGTCAGAGTCAACCACGATCGCCGCTTTTGCCGCCGTTCTGTAAAGATGCAGGTGGAATGTTGCAGGAAACCGCGAGCCTCTCTGACCGCCCGGTCGCCCGTTTGTTCGACGGACCGCTGGACCTGATCGGCGACGTCCACGGCGAGGCCGAGGCGCTCCGAGCCCTCCTCGGGCACCTCGGTTACGCCGCCGACGGCCGCCACCCCGAGGGACGCCGCGCAGTGTTCGTGGGCGACCTGTGCGACCGAGGCCCGGACAGCCCGGCGGTGCTCGACCTCGTGATGGGCTGGGTGCAGCGCGGCCAGGCGCAGTGCGTGCTCGGCAACCACGAGCTGAACGTGCTGCTCGGCGAGCCCAAGCACGGCAACGGCTGGTTCTTCGACCGCAACCACGAGCTCGCGAACGGCGAGTTCCTGCACTCGAGGGCGGCGACGGCCGAGCGTCGCGACGCGTGGATCGCCTTCCTCGGCGGATTGCCGCTGGCGCTGGTGCGCGACGACCTTCGCGTCGTGCACGCCTGCTGGGACCCGCCCGCGCTCGGCGACACTGCAGGGGCTGCTCGCGGGTGGGGCCGCCTATCGCGACGTCCACGCCGACCTCGATGCGCGCGCCCACGCGCTGCTGCGCGGCAGCGGCATCGCCGCGCGGGCCGCCCGGGAAGTGCAGGCCTACCGCCATGCGTTCAAGTGCCGCGACGTCGAGCTGCCGATGCTGCCGGCCTGCGCCGAGGAGGCGACCATCCTGCAGAACGCCAATCCGCTCAAGGTCGTCACCTCGGGTCTCGAAGGGCCGTCGGAGCGCCCGATCTGGGCGGGTGGCCGCTGGCGCATGACCAGCCGCGCGCGCTGGTGGAACGGCTATCGCGACGCACCGGCCGTGGTGATGGGCCACTACTGGCGGCGCGACGAGCGCGCCGTGCCCGCCGAGGTCACCGGCGACTGGGACTATCCGCTTGGGCGACTACGGCGCCTACGACTGGATGGGCCCGCGGCGCAACGTGTTCTGCGTGGACTATTCCGTGGGCGGCCGTTACGCGGAGCGGGCCCGCGGCGGCGGGCCGCCGTACCAGACCCGCCTCGCTGCGCTGCGCTGGCCGGAGCGGGAGCTGGTGTTCGACGATGGCGAGCGCGTCGTCGTACGGGCCACCTGCCCCGACGACCCGAGGCACGCGATCCCCGGCGCCCTGGCCGGCGACGGCCTCGGACCCCGGGAGTGAGGTGTCAGTCCCCGAGCTGCAACGCGCGCTGCACCTCGCTCCAGGGCACCAGCTTGAAGTTCTGCGGTGCCCGCGGCGCCGTGTTGGCGCCGTCCTGCACGACGAGCAGGCCCTGCTCGTAGGGCGGAGGCAGGGCCTCGCTCGTCACCTCGAGTCCGTCCGTGCTCGAGGCGCCATCGACAGGTCCGTCGCCGATCCTGAAGCGGCCGACAAAATGGTTCGGGGGCGCCCGCTGGTACAGCGCATACGCATCGTCGCCCTGGCTCGAGACGACCAGATAGCCGTGACCCTCGGGCCGCCGGTAGAGCGCAATGCCCTCGACGTCTGCGACCAGTCGCCCGGTCCCGACCCGATCCACGAGGACGAGGTCCGCCGGCGCATCGGCAGCCGCCGACAGCCGGTAGAACCCCGCCGCTTCCTCGCCCACGTAGAGCCAGCCCAGCTGATCGTCGGCAGCGCAACCTTCCGGCTGCCCGTCGATGCGGAATTCGCGCACCATGCGTGTTGATACCCGCTCGCTCGAGGGGCTGGCCAGCAGTTCGTGCTGCTGGTAGCGGCCGTCCTTGTCGTTCACGAACACGTAGAACTGCCCGCTGATCCGGCTGCGATACATGCACAGGCCGTAGATCCTGTTCAGGCCGGTCGCGATCACTCCGTCGGCCACGTCGACGAGATCCGGCTGCGCGGGCGTGAATGCGAACAGTGCAATCGCGTTTCGGTCCCGATCGCTCGCGGCCACGATCACGACCTCCCGTCCGCCGAGCTCGAAGCCTTCGCGAAGGTCGACATTGTTCATGCGGCCGACCGGCAGTGACTGGCGCAGGGTGCCGTCGAGCCGATAGACGTTCAGGCCACGCTTCTTGTCGGTGCCGAGGATCAGCGACGCGCCGGGATCGTCCCGGTTGACCCAGATCGCCGGGTCGTCCGCGGCGTCACCGCGGACGGGGACCGGCTCCGTTTCCGCGCTGGCGAGCACGACCGGTGCCGGCGCGCGAAAGGGTCCGGCCGTGCATGCCGAGAGCAGCAGGCCCGTGGTCGCCAGCAGCAGTCCAACCCCGGTCGGCGAGTGACGGAGGTCGGTCGGGCGGCTCTTCATGATGGGGTTCGGACCTGGGTGAAACTGCCAGAAAGTGCATCCGGATCCGCCAGCGATGCGACTTGGCAGGTCAGGAATGGCGCATTATCAATCAACGACATGCCGGCACCTCCGAAACGCAAGCAGAGTTCCGTCCCCACGACCCGCATGGGCCGCATGCTGCGCTTCGGCCTGCTGAGCGGCGAGCTCGCGCTCTCCACCGCGATCGGCACGGCCCGGCAGTGGTCGACCGGCAAGCCGCTCGACCTCGCGTCGGCCGTCCTGACGCCGGGCAACGCGGATCTGCTCGCGCGCCGGCTCGCCTCGCTGCGCGGGCCGGCCATGAAGGTGGGGCAACTGCTGTCCCTGTCGGGCGACGAGATGGTGCCGGAGGAATTCCGCGGCGCACTCTCCATGCTGCGCTCGCAGGGCTATTCCATGCCGGATACCCAGCTGCGCCGCGTGCTCGGCCGCGAGTACGGCAAGGGCTGGCAGCAGAAGTTCGCGCATTTCGAGTTCGAGCCGGTGGCGGCGGCCTCGATCGGCCAGATCCACCGCGCGCGCAAGCACGGCGGCCGCGAGCTGGCGCTCAAGATCCAGTACCCCGGCGTCGCGCGCAGCGTGGACAGCGACGTCGACAACCTCGCCAGCCTGCTGCGGCGCCTCGACTTCATCCCGATCCAGCTCGACGTCGGCGGCGCTCACCGCCGAGGCGAAGCGCCAGCTCAAGCTCGAGACCGACTACGAGGGCGAGGCGCGCAACCTCGAGCGCTACCGGCGGCTCGTGGCGGACATGCCCGACGTGGTCGTGCCGCGCGTGGACCGCACGCTCACCACGCGGCACGTGCTCGCGATGGACTGGATCGACGGCGAGCCGCTCGAGGCGCTCGCGAGCGAGGCCGTGCCGCAGGCGCGCCGCAACGCGGCCGGGCGCACGCTGTACGAGCTGATGTTCCGCGAGCTGTTCGAGTTCCGCTTCATGCAGACCGA
The DNA here is from genome assembly GCA_963754125.1 of uncultured Gammaproteobacteria bacterium. Lineage (GTDB taxonomy): Bacteria > Pseudomonadota > Gammaproteobacteria > Steroidobacterales > Steroidobacteraceae > RPQJ01. Next base: position 437,862 of record CAVWEX010000001.1, on the reverse strand, counting down.
CCCGAACATCGCGAACTACCTGTACCTGCCGGCCACGCACCAGCTCGCGCTGCTCGACCTCGGTTCGGTCGGCGAGTACCCCAGGGCGCTCGTCGAGAGCTACCGCAAGGCCTGCCGCGCCGTGCTCGCGGACGATGATGCCACGCTGCGCGAGGCGGTGTTCGAGATCGGCTACGCGCACCCGGACGATCCCGAGGCGATGACGCGCAACTCCCTCGACATCGTGCGCCTGGCCTGCGAGCCGCTCACGCACCGCGGGCCCTACGATTTCGCCGGTTCCGGGCTCATGGTGCGGGCCCGCGACCTCGGCCTCGCCGTGGCCTTCGGCAAGGGCCTGCGCTCGCCGCCGCCCGAGACGATCTTCCTGCACCGCAAGCTCATCGGCACGTTCCTGATCTGCGCGAAGCTGCACGCACGGGTGAACGTGCACGCGGCGATCGAGAAGTACCTCTAGGCCGCGCCTGCAGTCCCACGCCCGCGCAGCCGGGCGAGGATCTCGAGCAGCACCAGGGCCGTAACCGCGCCGGCCGTTGCGAGCGCCATGTCCTTCTGCGCGTCCCATTCGTCGCCCTGGGTGCCGAGGTAGGCGACGCCGAGGTCACCGCCGAACAGCACAGCCGCGATCCACTCGATCATTTCGTAGATGACCGAGTGCGACATCACGAAGAACAGCGGCATCAGCCAGCGCCAGAGGCCCCGTGGCGACATGCGGGCTTCGACCAGCTCCCGGACCGCGGGCATCAGCAGCAGGCCGTAGGCGAAATGCACGAACCGGTCGTAGTGGTTGCGACCCGCGGCGATCGCCTCGGCGCCCGTGATCGCGGCGAGCCACTCACGCCACGGGACCTCGCTGTAGGTGTAGTGCGCGCCGACCTCGTGCAGCACGAAGAACACGAACAGGCAGGTGTAGGCGAGGTTCGAGAAGCGCAGGCGCCGATAGGTCAGCACCAGGCCCGGCACGGCGATGAGCACGAGCAGGTTCTCGAGCAGCCAGTCCTGCCGGTACCGGGGGGCGACGCCCAACGCCGCGAAGATCACGATGAACGCGACGAGCAGGACCAGCGGGTAGCGATCGGACGGCCGCATGACCGCAGGCTACACGACCGTCCCTTTCGCCCGGAAGGCGAGTGCGGCCGCGTGTCGCCGCCACGGTGGTCCGGGTTAAGCTCTCGCCTATGACCCGAACCCTCGACCGTCGCAGCTTCGTCAAGCTCTCCGCCGCCGCCGCCGCCGGCCTCGCGGCCGGACCCGGCACCGCTGCCGAGACCCCGGCGCCCGCCGTGCGTAGCGGGCGAGCGAAGCCCGTCGTGGTGTCCTCGGCCAACGGCCACAAGTTCACCCACGGCGGGGCGAAGACCTGCGTCGAGACCGCGTTCGCCGCGATCACCGCGGGCACGGACGTCCTCGAGGCTCTGATCGCGGGCGTCAACATCGTGGAGCTCGACCCGCTCGACGACAGCGTGGGGTTCGGCGGCCTGCCGAACGCCGACGGCGTGGTGCAACTCGACGCCTGCTGCATGCACGGACCCCTGAAGCGCGCCGGGGGCGTGGCCTGCCTCGAGGGCGTGCGCACGCCCTCGAAGGTGGCGTACGAGGTCATGCAGCGCACGGACCACCACCTGCTGGTCGGCCGGGACGCGCAGACCTTCGCGCGACAGATGGGCTTCGCCATCGAGGCGGATCTCAACACCGACAACTCGCGCGCCAAGTGGCTGGAGTGGAAGCGGCGGGTGGATCCCGAGCACTTCCTCGATCCCGCGAAGCGGTCGCAGGCGAGCCTCGAAGCCGGGCTCTCGATGGTGCGCGATGGACTCGTGGACGCCGAGCACCTCTACGGCACCATCAACTGCAACGGCGTGAACGCGAAGGGCGAGGTGTGCGGCGTCACGACCACCAGCGGGCTCGCCTGGAAGATCCCGGGGCGGGTGGGTGACTCCCCGATCCTGGGTGCGGGCCTGTACGTGGATGGCGCAGCCGGTGCGGCCGGTTCCACGGGACGCGGCGAAGCCAACCTCTACAATCTCTCGTCGTTCCTGATCGTCGAGCGCATGGCCGCGGGCCGAAGTCCGCTCGATGCGGGCATGGAAGCGCTGCGGCGTATCCGCGACAACACGGTCGAGCCGCGGCTGCTCGACGAGAAAGGCCGCCCGAAGTTCAACGTCAGCTTCTACATCGTGAGCGCGCGCGGTGAGTACGCCGGCGTGTCGCTGAAGCCGAACAGGTTCGCCGTGTGCACCGAACACGGCCCGGCCGTGCTCGACACGACCCCGCTGTTCAGCTGACGGCCGTCACAGCGGCTCGAACCGCGCCTGGAAGAAGCGCAGGTACTTCGGCTCGTAGACCATCTTCAGGCCGCGTGCCGCGGAGCGGGCGTCGTACACGGCCTTGACCGACTCGGCCACCACGTCCATGTGCGCCTGCGTGTAGACGCGGCGCGGGATGGTGAGTCGCGTCAGCTCGAGCTTCGGGTAGTGATGATCGCCGGTCTGCGGATCGCGCCCGGCGCTCACCACGCCGCGCTCCATCGAGCGGATGCCGGAGTCGAGGTACAGCTCGGCGGCCAGCGTCTGCGCCGGGAACTGGTCCTGGCGGAGGTGCGGATAGAACGCCCGCGCGTCGAGGAAGATGGCGTGGCCGCCCACCGGCTGCACGATCGGGATCTCCCAGTCCGTGAGCAGTTCGCCGAGGTAGCGCACCTGCCCGATGCGCGAGCGCATGTGATCGTCCTGCATGGACTCGGCGATGCCGATCGCCATCGCTTCCATGTCGCGACCGGCCAGCCCGCCGTAGGTGTGCAGGCCCTCGTAGACCACGACCAGGTTGCGCAGCTCCTCGAACAGCGCCCAGTCGTTCACGGCCAGCCAGCCGCCGATGTTGACGAGGTTGTCCTTCTTCGCGCTCATCCACGCGCCGTCGGTGTAGCCGCAGAACTCCCGCGCGATCGCGGCGATCGACTTGTCCGCGTAGCCCGCCTCGCGCTCCTGGATGAAGAAGGCGTTCTCCACCATGCGCGTGGCGTCGAGGAAAAGCCGGATGCCGTGCTGGTCGCAGAGCTCGCGCAGCGCCTTCACGTTCGCCATGCTGACCGGCTGGCCGCCGGCCATGTTCACCGTGTCGGCCAGGCTGACGTAGGCGATGTTGGCGGCGCCCTCGCGTCGATCAGCGCTCGAGCTTGTCCAGATCGACGTTGCCCTTGAAGGGATGCAGGCTCGAGCGGGTCGTGCGCCTCGTCGATGATCACGTCCACGAAGATGCCGCCCGCCAGTTCCTGGTGCAGGCGCGTGGTCGTGAAGTACATGTTGCCGGGCACGTACTGGCCCTTGCGGATGACCGCCTGGCTGATCAGGTGCTCGGCGCCGCGGCCCTGGTGCGTGGGCACGATGTACTTGTAGCCGTAGTACTTCTGGAGCGCCTCCTCGAGGTGGTAGAAGTTGCGGCTGCCGGCGTAGGCCTCGTCGCCCAGCATCATGCCGGCCCACTGGCGGTCGCTCATCGCGCTGGTGCCGCTGTCGGTGAGCAGGTCGATGTAGACGTCGTCGGAGCGCAGCAGGAAGGTGTTGTAGCCGGCCTCCGCCAGCGCCCGCTCGCGGTCCTCGCGCCGCGTCATGCGCAGCGGCTCGACCATCTTGATCTTCCACGGCTCGGCCCAGGAACGGCGGCCGAACTGCTGGCCCATGGTCTGGTGGATCTTCTCGCTCATGCTGCGGGCTCCTTCTGGCGCTCGCGCCTGCGGGCGAGGGCCTGGGTGAGGGTGCCGGCAGCCTAGGCAGCGGTGCAGCGCCGTGACATTCGTATTTCCTGCAGGAAGCGGCGCAGATCGAATCGCTTTACAGCAGAGGTCAGTCCCCGCTCTTGGCGCGCGCGAGGGTCACGACGTTGCCGTTGGTCGCGTGCTCGACCGCCGGTTCTCCGAGTCGCTCGAGCCGGCCGTCCACCGTCGCGCCGCACTCCATCCGCAGCTGACGGTAGCTGATGTTGCCGGTGACGCGCGAGCCGGGTTGCAGCTCCAGGAAGTGCTCGACCTCGACGTCGCCCGTGATCGTGCCGTTGATCACGGCGTCGTAGACCTTTACCGACCCCTCGATGCTGCCTTTCTCGCTCAGCACCAGCAGGCCGCGGGCATCCGGCCGGCTGCGGACCTCGCCCTGCACGTGGCCGTCGATGCGCAGGCCGTCCGTGATGAACACGTTGCCGACGATCTCCACGCCACTGTCGATCAGGCTCGAGAGCTTGGTGATCTCGATCGACTGGTCCGATTTCCTTCGAAATTTCATGTTCATGTCTCCCTCGTCAATTCGACCCTGCGGCCTTCCGTGGACGACCGCTCTGCGCGTGAAAGAATTCGACCTGGCTGTCGAGGTCGGCGACCTGCTGGTTCAGTTCCCCGACCTGCCGGCCGAGCGCTTCCCGGGTGGCGCGCTCGAGGTCGAGTTCGGCCTGCAGACGGGCGACCTCCGTGCGGAGTGCGGAGTTCTCCTGTTGCAGTTCCGCCCGCTGCGCGGAGGTCGTCGCGCCGTCCGACAGCAGGCGAACGCCCGCGGTGATCGCCAGCGCGACCAGCACGGCCACCAGCACCGACCGCAACAGGGTGCGCGCCCGCAGGTCGGACGCGAGTTCGACGCGTGCCGAGGCGAGCCGCCGCGTGGAGACCGGTCCGATCACCTCGAGTGCGATTCCGTTGCGCGCGCGAGCACGTGCCCGAGGTACTGCCGGGGCTCGACGCGGCTGCCGTCGCGAATCACCTCGAAATGCAGGTGCGGGCCAGTGGAGCGGCCGGTGGAGCCGACCAGCGCGATCTTCTGTTGCGGCATGACGACTTCGCCCGGGCGTACCAGCAGCTTCGAGGCGTGGCCGTACAGCGTCGCGAGGCCGTCGCCGTGGTCGATGACTACGGTCTGGCCGTAGGCACCCTTGTAACCAGCCGAGAGCACCCGTCCGCCGCCGCTCGCGAGGATCGGCGTGCCGTGGCGGGCCGGGATGTCGAGCCCCGTGTGGCGAGCGAGGCGCCCGGTGAACGGGTCGCGGCGCGTGCCGTAGTGCGAGCTCACGGGGACGCGGCCGCCGGTGACCGGCATGCGGTTGGGGTACGCCATGAGCTCGAGTTCCTGCTCGGCCGCGACCGCGGACAGGTCGGCAAGGGTGCTCTCGAGCCGCGTGACATCGAACTCGAGCCGGGAGAGGTCCTCGACGGGCATCAGGGGTCCACCGCGCGATTCGAGCCTGTCTGCGCCGGACAGGCGTGCGGCGACGGGCGCGGCGCCCAGACGCCGGGCGAGCGCGGCCGCCTCGCCCTCGAGCTGGACGAGCCGTCCGGCGAGCGACCCGACGCGATTGACCAGTGCGCGGACGTCCGGCCGGTCGAGGTCGGTGGGGGCGGCGGCGACCGCAGGCGTTGCGTTCCGGGCCAGTTGGTAGCCGAGGCCAATACAGCCCGCCATCAGCAGCACGATCCCGAGTCCCGCGGCGGTCAGCAGCGGCAGCACGCGCAGCGTGCGCAGGCGGGAGCCTGTCAGGTGTCCGGCCGAGACGATGACGAATGCCACGGGCCCCCCCCTTCCTCTGGATTTCGGTCCAGAAGGAAACTACGGGATCGCGCTGCGCCGAGACAGCCCCGAGCGGGGCGGAGGCCTCGAATTGTGATCGACGCCACACTGCCGTCGACCGCCGGGGTTCAGGGGATCCGGGCGGCAACCTCGCGCCACAGCGACTCGTACACGCGGCCGGCCGCGCTGCGCGGCGCGTAGGCGGGCAGGGGCGCGCGACGGACCGACATGCGCTCGATTTCGCTCCAGTACGGCACCTCGGTCGCGAGCAGAACGGGAAAGCGTGCGCGTGCCTCTGCGACGATCTCGGCGTGGAGCGACTTGCGGCGATCCACCATCGAGAAAAACGGCAGCACTCGCAGGTCCGTCCAGCCCTCCTTCGCGACGAAGGCGAGCAGCTGCTCGAGCATGCGCAGCGACAACGGGGCGGGCAGCATGGGCACGACCACCACGTCCGCCGCCCGCAGCACGTTCTCCGAAAGCAGCGAAATGCCCGGCGGGCAGTCCATCACCAGAAGATCGCAGGTCCTCTGGAGCGGGCGGATCATCTTCAGCAATCGCTGGGTGCGATGCCGGCGCTCGCCGAGGTGCAGGTCGAAGTTGCGGTAGGAGAGGTCCGCCGGCACGAGGTACAGGTCGGGGTAAGCCGTCGGTGCCAGGAAGTCCGTGAGCTCCGACTTGCCACTCACGAGGCGCTTGGCCCGGAGCTCCTCGGGCGGCTCCCCCTGCAGGCAGTAGGTGGCCGCACCCTGCGGATCGAGGTCCCAGACGACCGTGGGGCGTCCCGACGCGGCGGCGAGGTAGGCGAGGTTGACCGCCGTCGTGGTTTTGCCGACGCCGCCCTTGATGTTGCTTACCGCGACAATTTCCACTGTGGGATCATAGCCGACGCGCCCCTGTAATCTGCCGTGGCCATCATGTCGGTCAGGGGCGCAGTGGCCCGGCAGGAGGGCGGGGTGACGAAACAGGACAATCGGTCGCGACGGAAGGCTCTGCTGCGCGAGGCCTGGGTCGATCGCGACCTGAGCTGGCTCGAGTTCAACCGCCGCGTGCTGAGCCAGGCGCTCGACGATCGCACGCCGCTGCTCGAGCGGCTCAAGTTCCTCGCGATCTTCACCTCGAACCTCGACGAGTTCTACATGAAGCGCGTCGGGGCGATGCGCACGCGCGCCTACGCGAGCCGCAACCCGGTCAGCATCGACCAGTTCCACGCGCACATGGAGCGGCTGCGGTCGGCACTGTTCCCGATGCTGGTGCAGCAGGCGGCCTGCTTCGAGGGCCTGCGGCCGCTGCTGGCGGAGCAGGGCGTGCGCCTCGCGGTCTGGGGCGAGCTCGACGAGGCGCAGCGTCGCGAGGCCGCCGAGTATTTCGACCAGCACGTCTCACCCGCGCTCACGCCGCTCAGCCTCGACCCGTCGCACCCGTTCCCGTTCATGTCGAACCTGTCCACGTCGTGGGGCTTCGTGCTGCGCGACCCGGAGACGCTCGAGACGGTGAACATCCGCGTCAAGGTGCCGACGACCCTGCCGCAATGGATCCCGCTGCGCACCGGTGTGACGAACGGCGAGCGCCTCTATGTCGGCCTGCAGGACCTGCTGCGGCAGAACGCGCACAAGCTCTTCCCGGGCGTGGCGATCGAGCACGCGACGCTCTTCCGCGTGTCGCGCAACGCCGACATCGCGATCGAGGAGGACACCGACAACAGCATCCGCGAGATGGTCGAGGAGCAGGTGCGCCAGCGGCGCTTCCAGCCGGTGGTGCGCCTCGAGTTCGGCGATTCGCCGCGCCCCGAGATCCGCGACGGACTGATGGATCGTTTCGAGCTGCGCGACAGCGACGTGTACGAGCTCGCCGGGCTGCTCGACTACACGGCGCTGTTCGAGCTTGCCTCGCTTCCGATCCCCGAGCTGCGCGACCCGCCGTGGGCGCCGATGGTGCCACTCGGTCTCGACGAGGAAGCGGACCTGTTCGCGGTGATCCGCGCCGGCGACGTGCTCGTCCATCACCCGTACGAAAGCTTCGACGCGACCGTGGAGCGCTTCATCCGCGACGCTGCGAACGACCCCGGCACCACCACGATCAAGATGACCGTGTACCGGCTGGGCGACGACACGCCGTTCGTCCGCTCGCTGATCACGGCGGCCGAGAACGCCAAACAGGTGGCCTGCCTCGTCGAGCTGAAGGCGCGGTTCGACGAGGAGCGCAACCTGCACTGGGCCAACGAGCTGCAGAAGGCCGGCGACCACGTCATCTACGGCATGCGCGGGCTCAAGACGCACACCAAGCTCGCGCTGGTCGTGCGCCGGGAGGGCGACGGCCTGCGCACCTACGCGCACATCGGCACCGGCAACTACCACGTCAAGACCGCGCGCATGTACACGGACTACGGCCTATTCACCTGCGACCCGGTGATCACGCGCGACGTCGTCAACCTGTTCCACCATCTCACGGGCTACTCCCGCGAGCCGCAGTTCGACCGACTGCTGGTGGCGCCGCTCAACATGCGCGAGCGCTTCGTCGAGATGATCCGCCGCGAGGCCGAGCACCAGCGCGCCGGCCGCCCGGCCCGCATCATCGTCAAGATCAACCAGCTCGAGGACCTGCCCGTGTGCGAGGCTCTGTCCGAGGCGTCGCAGGCCGGCGTGCCGGTCGACCTGATCGTGCGCGGCTTCTGCTGCCTGCGCCCCGGCGTCGAGGGCTGGACGGAGAACCTGCGGGTGCGCTCGATCGTCGGGCGGTTCCTGGAGCACGGGCGGCTGTTCCACTTCGCGAATGGCGCGGCCGATCCGCTCGACGGCGATTTCTACATCGGCTCGGCGGACTGGATGGACCGCAACCTGTCGCGGCGTGTCGAGGCCGTCACGCCCGTGCGTGCGCGCCACCTGCGCGAGCGGCTCTGGGAGGATCTCGTGGTGCAGCTCGAGGACCGCCGCAACGCCTGGCAGATGCAGTCCGACGGGAGCTACGTGCAGCTCCGGGCCGAGGAGGGTGCCTCCGAAGTGGCTCGCGACGGCACGCACGTCACGCACATGAAGCGCACGCGGGCGCGGCTGCGGCGCTGAGCCGCCTGCGGCGGTATTTCCACAGACTTGACCCTCATGTTGCCACGATCCGCGTTCGTGGCCCGACGCCCATCATGATTGCGTAGGTGGCCGGTGGCCCGCACCGGGCTGCCCGGCAACCGACGTCCGGGGGGCGCGACGGCGCACCCGCGCCTCGCGGTCGCTCCCCGGCCAAGGAGGGATCATGAAACGGCAGACATACACCACAACTCTGGCGCTGATCCTGGGCGTCGTCGCCACAACGGCGTGGGCACAGGTTGCGCCGCAAGGATTGCCTGACCACAGCCAGCGCGTGTGGGCCAGCGCCGACGGCGGATACTGCAGCTTCGTCGAGGACCAGCAGCTGAACCGGTGCCGCAGCTTCGTGGTGACGGAGTACCGCGATGTCACCGGCAAGTACCGCGAGACACGCGTCACATTGAACCAGTGGCGCAACTGGCCCGGCGGCTACGCCAACCGTACCATCGAGTGCCCGGTCGGACGGCACGTGCTTCGGGTGATGCGCGGCAAGGCGATCGTTGACGTCACGTTCGACGCCGACTCGCCGGACTGCATCGGCTACGGAGAGACGGCCACCTACGATCCGTACAGCGTGCAGCCGTGGTTGTACACGGGCACGCAGACGCTGCTGGCGGACCTGCTATCGCCGCGGTACACCGACACCTTCATCACCAATCACTCGTTCCGGGACGAGGAACTCGGCACGGGTTATCGCGACAACTGCCATGGCGGCAGCGGGTGGGAGCCGCGTGCCGGCGGGTTCACGATGGTCGGTCTGTACCACGCATTCGGCCCCGAGGACGCGACGGGTTCCTACTGGTACCAGACCTGCGGCACGACCGAGAAGTGATCGCGGCGTCGCCGGCGAGCGCTGCCGCCCGCCGGCGAGGGGCTGCCCGCGCCTAGTCAGCCAGCGCCATGTTCGCCAGCGTGAACGCCCAGAGGTCCGCGAACTCGGCGATCACGCGGTCGGTCGGCCGGTAGCCGTGGCTGCCGGCCACCTCGACGCGGATCAGCGTCGGCCGCGGGCAGCCCTGCGCCTTCTGCAGCGCCGCCGCGAACTTGAAGGAATGGCTCGGCACCACGCGGTCGTCGCGATCGGCCGTGGTGATCAGCGTCGCCGGGTAGCAGGTGCCGGGCTTGAGGTTGTGCAGCGGCGAGTAGGCGAGCAGGTAGTCCACCGCCTTCGGGATCGTCCGCCGAGCCGTAGTCGGCCGACCAGAACGGGCCGGCCGAGAACTTGTGGTAGCGGAGCATGTCGAGCACGCCCACGGCTGGCAGCGCAACCGCGAACAGTTCCGGCCGCTGGATCATCGCGGCCGCGACCAGCAGGCCGCCGTTCGAGCCGCCGCGGATCGCGAGACGCGAGGGCGTCGTGTACTTCTCGCGCACCAGGAACTCGGCCGCGGCGATGAAGTCGTCGAACACGTTCTGCTTGCGCTCCTTGGTGCCGGCCTTGTGCCACTCCGAGCCGTACTCGCCGCCGCCGCGCAGGTTGGCGACCGCGTACACGCCACCCATCTCGAGCCAGCCCGCCATCGCCGGCGAGAAGTTGGGCACGACCGAGATGTTGAAGCCGCCGTAGCCGAACAGCACCGTCGGGTGGCTGCCGTCGAGCTTCGCGCCCTTCTTCAGCGTGACGAACAGCGGCACCCGAGTGCCGTCCTTCGACGTGTAGAACAACGCGCGCGTCTCGAACTTCGAGGCGTCGAAGGGCGACTGCGGCGGGTGGAAGGGCTCGAGCGAGCCTTTCTCGAGGTCGTAGCGGTAGATGGTCGCGGGGCGCAGGAAGGAGACGAAGTTCAGGAACAGGTCGCGACCGTCGTTGTTCGCGCTCAAGCCACTGGCGTCGGACGACGTGCCCGTGACCGAGCCCGGCTCGGGCAGCGGGATCTCGCCCCTGGGGCTGCCGTCGAGCCCGAACAGGCGCACGCGGCTCTGCACGTCCGCGAGGTACACGATCGCGACGCGGTCGCCGACGAGTTCCACGCCGCCTTCGACGATTGCGTCCTTGCCCTCCGGCACGACGGTGCGCCACTTCGAGCGGTCGGGATCGCCGATTTCGGCCGTCACGATCCGGCCGCGCGGCGCCCCGTACGTGGTGTGCAGGTACAGCGTGCGGCCGATCACGCCGAGCGGCGTGTGGAACGCGTCCTCCTCGGCCGCCACCACCATCGGCTTCGCCGCGAGGTCGGGGGCCGTCGGCGATCCGAGGTCGGCGATCCAGAGTCGGTTGCCGAGCGAGCCGCTGCCGGACGTGAGGTACAGCCAGCGACCGTCGTCGCTGACCTCGGCTCCGTCGAAGTCCTTCGGGAAGTCGGGCCGCTCGAACACCAGGCGATCCGGCGTGCGCCCGTCGATCGCGTGGTACCAGACCTGGTGCACCTCCATGGCGTCGGCGAAGCTCGCGCTGCGCCTCGGTGCCGCGGTAGCGCGAGTAGAAGAAGCCCTTGCTGTCCTTGGTCCAGTTGAGTCCGTGTGAACTTGACGTTGCGTACCACGCTGGGCAGGTCCTCGCCGCGTGGCGAGGTCGCGCACGCGCACGTCCTGCACGTCCGAGCCGCCGGGTGCGAGCGTGTAGGCGAGTAACGGCCGTCCGGCGACGGCGCCCACTGCGCCATCTGCACCGAACCGTCCGGCGAGAGCGTGTTCGGGTCGAGCACGAGCTGCGGTGCGCGACTTGAGGTCGGCCTGTCGGTAAAGCGGTGCCTGCCGCTGCAGGCCGCTGTTCTGCTGGAACCAGATCTGACCCGCGGTCTGGACCGGGACGCTCGTGCGCTGGTAGTCCCAGAGCTCGGTGAGGCGCTTGCGGATCGTCTCGCGCTTCGGCAGCGACTCGAGGTAGGCGAACGTGACCTTGTTCTGCGCCGTGACCCAGGCGGCCGTGTCCGCCGACTCGAGGTCCTCGAGCCAGCGGTAGGGATCGGCGATCTTGCGGCCGAAGTAGTCGTCCACCACGTCGCCCGCGCGGGTCGGCGGGTAGGCGAGCGTGCCGGGCGAGGCCGCAGGCACCGTCTCAGCGAGCGTCGGCGTGGCGGCGAGGATCGCGAGCAGCAGCGGCACGGCGCCACAATCGGTTCGTTTCATGACAATGCTCCAAGGACTCAGGCCAGCGCGAAAAGATAATCCACGTACGACTTCACCGCCGCGTCGTAGCCCGAGAGCTTCGGGTTGCGCGACTCGATGAGGTAGTACTCGTCGGGTGCATGGGCGCGCGCGCCGTGACCGAGGCCGAAGTGGCCGGCCGGCAGGTTGAGCGGCGCACCGGTGAAGAGGTAGCCGGGCCACGAGCCCGCGAGCCGCGGCCACAGCACGGGCTCGATGCCCGCCGCGCGATACACCGCGACCTGCGACTGGATCAGCCGCGAGTCGGCCTGCGTGGTCGTGGGATCGTAGCCGCCGCCCACCTTCACCTCGATGTCGCCGAAGCCGCGCCTCTCGAGGTGCGCCTTCAGCTTGGCGATGGTGTCATCGAAGGTCATGTCGGGCACGAGGCGCAGGTCGAGCTTGGCGGTCGCGCGCGTCGGCAGCACGGTCATGCCGCCCGGGCCCGTGTACCCGCCCACCAGACCCTCGATGTTCACGGTCGGCCTCGACACGAGGTTCTCGAGCGCCTGGCGGAAGTCCGCATCCTGGGCGAAGCGCTGGATCGAGTACGCGCGCTTGTACGACGCCTCGTCCAGCCGAGCCGGCGGCCGTGTCGAGCAGCGCGCGGTCGGCCGCGGACAGCGGCGCTCACCCGATCCATGAGTCCGTCGATCGCCGGCGTGCCCTCGGGCGTCACGAGCGAGTTCAGCGCCTGCACGAGGTGGAACGACGGACTGTCGAGCATCGCGCGCAGGCTCGAGTGCACGTCCTTGCCCGGGCCGCGTCCCCAGCGCTCGCCGCTCGACACGAGTTCGAGCTCCACGATGCCCTTGGCGCCGAGGTTGATGGTGATGTTGCCGTCGAGGCCCTGCGATGGGAACGGCATGAACACGCCGTCGGTCTTCGCGAGTCGTGCGGCGACCTCGGGCGAGCGCACCACCTGGTGGAAGTGCGGCGAGCCGATTTCCTCCTCGCCCTCGGCCACCAGCACGAGGTTCACCGGCAGCTTGCGGCCCGTGGCCTTGAAGGCGTGCAGCGCTGCGAGGAACGCCGACTGCGGTCCCTTCTGGTTGGTGGCGCCGCGGCCCATGATCGCGCTGCCCAAGTCGGGCATGTCGACGAAGCGCGCTTCCCACGGAGGCGAGGACCACTCGTCCGGGTTCGCCTGCTTCACGTCGTACATGAAGTACACGCCGAGCGTGCGCTTCGCGCCGGCGTCGAGCGTGGCGAACACGCCCGGCACGCCGTCCGTGGGCATGCGCTCGACGCGCTGGAACCCCGCATCGCCGAGCAGCCGCATCATGTGCGCGCAGCCTTCCTCGAGGTTGCGTCCCTCGGCGGCGATCGTCGGGTTGCGGATCCAGTCCTGCAGGCGCTGCACCGACTCGTCGTGGCGGCGCTCGACCTCGCCGTAGAGCGGCGCGCGGTCGCTGTCGGCGGCGAAGCCCGGACGCGCGGCCATCACGAGGCCGAGCGCGGTGGAGCCCATGACGAAATCGCGGCGGGTGAGCGGTATTCATGCGCGCGGAATTTACACGATGGGCAGCAGGTCCGCCGCCAGAACGTGCAGGTGCGCGCGATCGTCGCCCGCGAGCGCGCCGGCGAAGCGTTGCTCGAGGGATGTGCGGTCGGCCGTTGCGGCGGTCGAAGCGACGACCAGCCGAAAACGGTTGAAGGCAAGGCGATCGCGCTCGTCGCGACCCGCCGCGGCGACGCGCTCGAGCCAGTCGGGCTCGTCCGGTCGCTCCGGTGCCTCGACGATGTGGATCAGCAGCCGCCCTCCGACCACGATTCTGCGGTTCGTCCCCCGGACGTCGGGCCCGGCGCAAGGGGCTCACCTCGACTGGCGGAACACCTCGTCCGGGCACTGGCAGCCCAGAGTGTCGCGTACGAAGCGTTCAATCGCCGACCTGTCGCGGGGGTTCATCGTCGGTCTGGACCGGTGTGGGACAGCAGGAATGTTGACATGACCGGCGGGCAGGTTATCCATGGTGGGAAGGGTGCGCGTACAAAGAGCAGCGAGAGGGGGGGGAATCCAGATGCAGTTCAAGCACTTCGCTGGGCCGCACTCCCACTGGTGCGTCATCGGGGTGGCCCTGCTCGCTACCGGCTGCGGGGGTGGGGGCGGCGGCGGATCCGGCCCGGCACCTCCCGGGCCCACGGGGGCCGTCACGGTCAGCAGCTGCGTGATCCCGGAAGGCGCGGCCTCCTGCCAGGGTACGGTCACGTGGACCTCGAGCAATGCGGTCTCGCCGCGGCTGCTGCTCGGCAGCGCGACGCTGTCCACGGTGGCCTCCGGCAGCACGACCACGGCCATCGGCGCCGCCTCCCAGACGGTCACGCTCTTCGACGGCTCGACCCAGCTCGACTCGAAGTCGATCGGCGGCACCTGCGTGTCGGCGAGCGCCTGGGACGGCGCCGTCTGCCAGGCTTTCGCGGTTCGCAGTACGGTGCAGGCGCCGACGCCGTTCGTCGAGTCCGGCCAGGCGGTGACGCTCGAAGTCGTCGTCTATCGGCCGCCCGGACCGGGCCCGTTTCCGGCCGTGATGTTCAACCACGGCTCTACCGGCAACGGCGACGACCCGTCGCAGTTCCGTCTCACCTACACCAGCGAAGCGGTTGCGAAGTTCTTCGCCGACCGCGGCTGGCTGGTCGCGTTCCCGCAGCGGCGCGGACGGGGCGCCTCTGGCGGCCTGTACGACGAGGGCTTCACGCCCGATCGATCGCGCTACTCGTGCGTGGCTGCGCCGGCGCTCGCGGGCTTTGAGCGGGCGCTGCTCGACGTCGATGCGGCCGCCACCTATCTGGCGAGCCGCAGCGACGTCGACGGCACGCGCATGCTGAGTGCCGGTACCTCGCGCGGCGGCATCCTCGCGGTCGTGCACGCGGCGCAGCGTCCCGACCTGTTCGACGGCGCGGTGAACTTCGTCGGCGGCTGGCTCGGCGAGGGCTGCCAGGACGCGCTCGTCGTGAACCGACAGATCTTCGTGCGTGGCGGGGCGTTCGCCGGGCCGACGATCTGGCTGTATGGCGACAACGACACCTTCTACAGCCTGGTCCACAGCCGTGGGAACTTCGACGCCTTCATCGCCGCGGGCGGCCGCGGCAGCTTCCGCATCTACACCCGGGCGCCGTCGCTCAACGGGCATTTCATCGTCAACGACCCGGCCTTGTGGGCGGCCGATCTCGATGCGTTCTTGACGTCGATCGGCGGCGGTTAGCATCAGCGCGGCGGCGGCAATCTGGCGCGCCGCCGCGCCTCGCAATCGCGGTGCGTCGTCGCGCTAGGCGCGCGTCCCCGAGAAATTGAACGCGCCGAACGGCGTGCTGTAGGTGCCGGAGATGCCGTCGCCGCTGACGGTGCCGGAGAAAGCGAGCTTCAGCCGGCCGACCGGCGTGTCCGCATCGGCGGCAAAGCCGACGGTGCCGCCGTCCACCTTGAGTTCCTCGACTGCGGTGGGCTCCGCCTTGCCCTGCAGCGTGCCCGCGTAGGCGCCGCCCGCTTCCTGGATCTGCAGCGTGGCCGCCTGGTCGCCGAGCGGTGAGTTGAGGGTCAGATTCCATGTACCGGTCACGCTCATGAGAACTCCTTGGGAAGATCGGGTGCAGTTGGGAGACCCGACACTCTAGGAAGTCGCGCGTTGCACTGCAAGAGTCGGCGGCGGCGGCGCTCCGATGCTGGACCGGAACGGCCGCCGGGCGTAACGTCCACGCCCGACGGTCCGACAACAACAGCGCGTGTCCTCGCGGCATCCCGCCGCCCGCCGCGCATCAGGGGGAGACGCCATGACGATTCGCAATCCGGTTGGCTGGTTCGAAATCTACGTGCAGGACATGGCCCGGGCGAAGCGGTTTTACGAGACCGTGCTCGGCCTCAAGCTCGATCGACTCGAGGTCGATGCGCTGGAAATGTGGGCCTTCCCGATGTCGATGGATGCCGGGGGTGCATCGGGGTCGCTGGTCAAGGCCGAGGGCATGCCGTCGGGCGGCAACAGCACGCTCGTGTACTTCAGCTGTGCGGACTGCGCCGTCGAGGCCGGTCGCGTCGCCGCTGCCGGCGGCACGCTGGTGCGGGAGAAGTTCTCGATCGGCCAGTACGGCTTCGTCGCCCTCGCGCAGGACACCGAGGGCAACATGATCGGGCTGCACTCCGTCCAGTAGTCGCCCGGCCTGGCGGGCAGCCGCGTCAGTGATAGCCCTCGCCGGGCTTGCAGCTTGCCGCGGAACACCCAGAACACGAATACCGTGTAGCCGAGCACCATCGGCAGCAGCAGCGTCGTGCCGATCAGCATGAACACCTGCGAGCCCACGTAAGCGGCGGTGTCCCAGATGGTGAGCGTGGGCGGCACGAGCCAGGGCGCGTTCGAGATCACGAGCCCCGCGTAGGCGAGCATGAAGATGCCGACCGCCGAGAGGAACGGCACGACGGTGCGGCCGGCGAGCGTGCCGCGCCAGCAGGTCCACGCGAGCAGCAGCGTGGCGAGCGGCACCGGCGCCAGGTAGTAGAGGTTCGGCAGGCTGAACCAGCGCTCGGCGATGCGTTCGATCATCAGCGGCGTCCAGAGGCTCACGACCCCGACGAACAGCATCAGCAGGCCGAGCAGGGCGGGCGCCATGCGACGCGCACGTACCTCGACCGGTCCCTCGGTCTTCATCATCAGCCAGGTCGAGCCGAGCAGCGCGTAACCCGCCACCACGCCGAGTCCGCACATCAGCGCGAACGGCGTGAGCCAGTCGAAAGCGCCGCCGGCGAACTGGCCGTCCACGACCGTGATGCCCTGGATCAGCGCGCCGAGGATGATGCCCTGGCTCAGCGCGGCCACCGTCGAGCCCGCGGCGAAGGCGATGTCCCACTTGCGGTGGCGCGGCTTGGCGATCCAGCGGAACTCGAAGGCCACGCCGCGGAAGATGAGCGCCAGCAGCATGAGGATCACCGGCAGGTAGAGCGCCGGCATGATCACCGCGTAGGCCTGCGGGAACGCCACCCACAGCCCGCCGCCGCCGAGCACCAGCCAGGTCTCGTTGCCGTCCCAGAACGGCGCGACCGAGTTCATCATCTGGTCGCGGTCCGACTCGCTGCGGAAGTACGGGAAGAGGATCCCGAGCCCGAGGTCGAAGCCGTCGAGCACGATGTAGAGCGCGACCGACGTGCCGATGAGCAGCGCCCAGATCACCGGCATCGTGTACTCGAGACCCGTCACGACGCGCTCCCCGGCGCCAGCGCCTCGCGCGTCGCCCGCTGCGCGGCCGCGAGCGGACGGTTCGGCAGCGACTGGTCGGGACCGTGTGCCGTCGGCGTCGGCCCCTTCTGCAGCAGCCGGCGGATGTAGAGCACGCCCACCCCGAACACCACGCAGTACACGAACACGAACAGCGCGAGCGAGATCGCGACGGTCGAGGTGAGCACCGGCGAGGTCGCCTGCGCGGTGCGCAGCACGCCGTGCACCACCCAGGGCTGGCGGCCGATCTCGGTGACCATCCAGCCGGCGAGGATGGCGATGAACCCGAGCGACCACGTGTAGCCGACAGGCTTCAGGAACCAGCGCGCATCGAACAGCCGGCCGCGCCACCACAGCCAGGCGCCCGACGAGCCCGATGGCGATCATGCAGCAGGCCGATCGCCACCATGATGCGGAACGAGAAGAACACCGGCCACACCGGCGGCCGGTCCTCGGGCGCGAAGTCCTTGAGCCCGGGGAACAGCCCGTCGGGGTCGTGCGTGATGATCAGGCTCGCGCCCTTGCGGGATCGACACCTCGAGGCGGTTGCGCTCGGCCTTCGCGTCCGGCCACGCGAACAGCACGAGGTCGGCGGGCTCGCTGCCGTCCCAGTGCGCCTCCATCGCGGCCACCTTGGCGGGCTGGTGCTTCGCGGTGTTGAGGCCGTGGAAGTCGCCGATCACGAGCTGCAGCGGCGCGAGCACGGCCAGCATGCCGACGCCCATGCGCGCCATGGTCTTGCCTTCCTCGACGAAGCGGCCCGCCACGAGGTAGCGCGCGCCGACCGCCAGCACCACCAGCGAGGTCGTGAGGTAGGCCGCCACCAGCATGTGGACGAAGCGGTACGGGAAGCTCGGGTTGAAGACGATCTGGAACCAGCTCACCGGGTAGGCGATGCCGTCGCGCATCTCGAAGCCGGTCGGGGTCTGCATCCAGCTGTTCGCCGAGAGGATCCAGAACGCCGAAAGCGCGGTGCCGAAGGCGACGATCACGGCCGACATCGCGTGCAGCCACTTCGGCACCCGGTCGCCGCCGAACAGCATGACGCCGAGGAAGGTGGCCTCGAGGAAGAACGCGGTCAGCACCTCGTAGCCGATCACCGGACCGATGACGTTGCCGGTGATCTCGGAGAAGCGGCTCCAGTTGGTGCCGAACTGGTACGACAGCACGATGCCCGACACCACGCCCATGGCGAAGGAGACTGCGAAGACCTTGGTCCAGAACCGCGCCAGGGTGCGGTAGTGTTCGCGTCCGGTGCGCAGGTGGGCGATCAGCAGCGTGGCGATGAAGGCCGACAGGCCGATCGTGAAGGCCGGGAAAATGATGTGGAAGCTGACCGTGAAGGCAAACTGGATGCGGGAGAGCAGCACCAGGGTGTCGGGGGCGAGGTCCATGGGTCAGGTTTCCGCGAGTTCGAACGTTTGCACTGCAAAAGAACGTTCGGGTCGGCCTGTCGCGTGGATTCAGGCGGGTTTGGCGCTCCTGCTCGGCCTGCTGGCGGCGGGGCCGGCGCCGGCACAACCCGGGTTCGTGGATGCAGGTTATCTCACGATTGCGGCCGTGCCGCTCGATCCGGCGGCGTTGGAACACGGGCCGGCGCACTGGGCCATCTACCTCGACGGCGAGTTCGACCGGGCTGCGCCGGCACGACTGGCTCGTTTCGTGGTCGAGCAGGAGATCTCGCGAGCCTCCGTCCATTTCAACTCACCGGGCGGGAGCCTGGTCGCCGCCATGGCGATCGGCCGGCTGCTGCGCGAGCAGGGGTTCAGCGCGCACGTGGGACGGCGCGGCGTGGATCCTCGAAAACCCGAGGGCGGCGTGTGCTACAGCGCCTGCCCGTTCGCCTACGCCGGCGGCTCCCGCCGGTTCCTGGACGGCGACTCGGTGCTTGGCATCCACCGGGCAGCCAACCGCGTGCCCGTGCCCGACGAGGGCGCATTCGAGCAGCGCGTCGCCGCCGAGGCCACGACGTACCTCAGGGCCATGGGCGTCAGCACCCAGTTGTTCCGCATGATGCAGACGACGCCGCACGACTCGATCCGGCTGCTCTCGCGTGAGGAGGCGGTGCGGCTCGGGCTCGTGAACGCGACGACGCCGCAGGGTCAGAATCCGAGTCGCGCGAGGGCGCTCGAGACCCGCGCCTTCGCCGCCTCGGATTTCATCGGGAACGAACGGAAGAAATCCTCCCGCGTCAGAGCGGCATTGCGCTCCCGCACGTTCGACGCCCACGCCGCGGCGCGCACCTCGTCGCCCGCCAGGGCCTGCGCTGCGGCCGCGATCATCGCGATCAGCACGTGGGCGCCCGGCGCGCGCGCGGCCCGTTCCGCCCACTGCGCGGCCTCGGCATCCTCGGCCAGCGTCATGTGGTTGAGGGCGCGGGTTCCAAGCATCGCGTAGTAGAGCGGGTCCAGCGGGCTCAACCTCATCGCGAAATCGACATGGCCGCGGCCCTCGACGCCCCGTCCCGCCAGGGTCTCGGTCCAGCCACGGGCATAGATGCCCTGCGCATAGTTCGGGCTGATCGCGGTCGAACGCTCGAGCCAGCCGAGGCTGCCGTCGAGATCGCCCTGCAGCCAGAACGTGCGCCCCATCGTGAAGTTGACGAAGGGGTCGAGCGGATCGAGGTCGACCGCGTGCTCGGCGTGACGGCGGGCGAGCGCGATCTCGGCGGCGATGTCTTCCGTGTTGCGAAGGAAGGCGGTCTGGAAATGCACGAACGACAGGCCCGCATGCGCGCGGGCGAAGCCGGGGTCGCGCGCGACCGCATGCCCGAACAGCGCGGCGGCTGCCGCATTGTCCTTCCGGTTGAAGCGGTACATGTGCTGCAGGCCGAGGTGATACGCCGACCAGGCGTCGAGATTCTCGGTCACCGTGAGGCGCGCGAGGTTGGCCTCGTGCAGCGGGATCTGGATCTCGAGCGCGGCGAGGATCCGGGCGCGGATCTCGGTGCGGATCGGGTGCACGGCGTCGATCCCGCCGGCGAAGTGATCGGCCCACACGACGCCGCCGCTACGCGTGTCCACCAGCTCGACCGTCACGGCCAGCTTCGAGTGCGCGACCTCCACCGTGCCGGAGAGGCAGTACCGCACGCCGAGTAGCCGGCCGACCTCGCCCATGTCGACATCCGCGGCGCGCAGGCGGAACGACGAGCCGCGCGCCGTCACGAACAGCCAGCGCAGCCGCGACAGCTCGGCGATCAGCTCGTGGGGCAGTGCGTCGGCAATCGGCAGCCCAGGGCCCCGCGTCCCCGATCAGCCGGAACGGCAGCACGGCGATCGACGGCTGCGCGGTCGGTTCGGCGAGCGCGGTCGCGGGTTCGGCTGCAGGCTGCACATCCCGCTCGGCCTTGACGCTCGCGACGAATCGAAAGCCCTGGCGGTGGATCGTCCTGATGAAACGCTGGGCCTTGCCGTCGTCGCCCAGCGCCTGTCGTGCCGACTTGACCCGGCTCGCCACGGCAGCTTCGGAGACGATGCGCCCGTCCCAGACCTTCTCGAGGATCTCGTCCTTGGAGACGAGGCGCTCGCGATTCTCGACCAGCAGGGCGAGCAGTGCGAACACCTGCCGTTCCACGGGGCGCGGCTCGCCGTTCTCGCGCAGCTCGACCCTGGCCGTGTCGAGTTCGAAGGACTCGAACCGGTAGAGCATGGCGCGGATCATGCGCCCGGGGGCCGGCTACCGACAATTCTCCATGACTTCTCCACGCCGTCTGCAAGACGGGTCGCGCCGGACGGCGTACAAGCTCGATCACCGGCCGCGGGATGGTTCCGCTGCCGGCAGCCAGCCTGAGGAGACCACCGTGAAACACCCGATTGCACAGTTGCCGACACGCCTCGAGGCCGGCGGCGTCTGCATCCAGGCCCAGGATTGGGGTGGGCTGAACGTCGCCCGCATCCGCTTCCCGAAGGGAGCCGATGCGACGCCGCTGCTCGAGGGCCTGCCGCAGGACCTCTGCCAGTGTCCGCACTGGGGCAACGTCGTGCGCGGCTCGATCCACGTGCGCTACGCCGACGGCCACGAGGAGGTCGTCCGCGCCGGCGAGGTCTACTACTGGCCGCCCGGACACACGGTCTGGGTCGACGAGGACTACGAAGCCGTCGAGTTCAGCCCGAGCGGGCCGATGGGCGAAGTCATCGACCACCTCAACGCGAAACTCTCAACCTGAAGGAGCAACGACATGCCACTCGTGACCATTGACGTGATCAAGGACGTCTGCACCCCGAAGCAGAAGCAGCAACTCATCGCCCGCGTCACCGAAGCGATGATCGAGGTCGAAGGCGAGAACATGCGGCCCGTGACCTGGGTGCGCATCAACGAGTTCGAAGGCGGCGACTGGGCCATCGGCGGCAAGGCGCTGCAGGCGTCCGACGTGCAGGCGCTGGCGGCGGGCAAGGCCGCCTGAGCACACGCCAGGCACGCGGTGGCGGATCGGGGCGGCGCTCGCAGGGGCCCGCCCCGATCTGCTTTCAGGCCTCCCGGAAAACACCCGGGAATCTCCAGGGGAGCTGCAAGCATCGTCGGAGGGCGGCGCGTACAAAGTGATGCGCACCCTGAGGAGAAGACCCATGAAACGACGTAAAGAACCTGCATCGACTCGAGTTGCTCGTCGTCGTGCTGCTGACGGTGATCGACCTTCAGCAGGCGCTGCGCGACCTGCTCCCGATATGAGGCCGGCATGCGAACGCCGCCCGCTCAGTCGCGAGTCCAATACGCGGCCTTCTCCGGGAGCACCCAGCGCACGCCGCCGCGCGGGTCGTCGCGGTCGCCTGCGTAGCGCGGGATCAGGTGCATGTGCAGGTGCGCGATCGTCTGGCCGGCGGCCTCGCCGTCGTTGATGCCGACGTTGCAGCCGGCCGGCTTGAACTGTTGGCCGACTTCGATCCACGCGAGCTTGAGCAGCTTGAGCATCGCCGCCTGCTCGTCCGCGGTCGTGTCGAATAACGACGCGACGTGACGCTTCGGAATGACGAGCGTGTGCCCAGGCGAGACCGGGAAGCCATCGCGGACGACGAAGGCGAGCTCGCTCTCGAAGACGAGCCGCTCGCGCGGCAGGCTGCAGAAGGGGCAAGTCATGTTGAAGACGGACTCGGTTGCGTCGGACGGCTCGATCCTGCGATTTCTCACGCGAGTCTAGGCCGAATTCCGACGCATCGGGGTCTGGCGGCCCGTGTGCTAAGGTCTGGACCACGCGCGGCCGGGGCGTTCCCGGCTGGACACCAGGGGAGAAAAGAAATGGCGAACTACGTGGACGGTTTCGTGCTGCCCGTGCCGAAGAAGAACCTCGCCGCCTACCGCCGCATGGCGCGCGAGGCGGGCAAGGTGATGCTCGAACTCGGGGCGCTGACCTACGTCGAGGCGGTGGCCGACGACGTGAAGCCCGGCAAGTCGACCTCGTTCCCGCAGAGCGTCAAGCTCAAGCCCGGCGAGGTCGTGGTGTTCTCCTACATCGTCTACAAGTCGCGACGGGATCGAAACCGCATCATGCCGAAGTTCATGAGTCATCCGCGGATGCAGAAGTACTCGGACCCGAAGAAAATGCCCTTCGACGGCAAGCGCATGTTCTGGGGCGGTTTCAAGCCGATCGTCTGGATGTAGGAGTCGGGCCGCCCGCGTTCTTGGGCTCGACCGTTTCCACGGGCGCACCGGCTTTCTTCCACGCGTCGAACCCGCCGTCGATGTGGCACACGGGCGTGAGGCCCATGTCCTGCGCGGTCTTGGTCGCGAGTGCGGAGCGCCAGCCGGCCGCGCAGAAGAAGACGAACTTGTGGCCCGAGGCGAAGAAGCTCTTGTGGTAGGGGCTGCCCGGATCGAGCCAGAACTCCAGCATGCCGCGGGGCACCTGGCGCGCACCGGGAACGCCGCCCTCGCGCCAGATCTCGCGCGGGTCGCGCAGGTCGATGAACGTGACGCCGGGTTGGCCGTGTAACGCCCGGGCCTGTTCGACCTCGAGCGTCTCGATCGCCGAGTTGGCCTCGGCCAGCATCTGCTCCACGCTCCTGCGAATCTCGAGTGGCATCGGCTTCTCCCCGTGAACGTGACCGTGACTGTACTGCGAATCCGTCGCGATGCGGACGCTAGCCTTGCCCCTGTTTCGCCTTCTTGAGTGTGAGCGCGGCCTTGATGCCTTTCTCGCGCATCGTGTGCAGCGCGACGCGCGTCGGGGTCGAGACGTGGAAGCGCCTGCCGTAGCGGCGCAGCAGCTTCTCGTCCACCTGCAGCCCGAGGCCGGGTGACTGGGGCACGTCGAGCGTGCCGTCGGCATTCACGGCGAGCGGCGGCATGATGCCCTCGCGCGCCGCGGGCACGAAGCCGGGCGGCTCGTACGGGTACTCGAGGTGCCCGCCGTGCTCCCAGGCCGCGAAGGCGTGCAGGTTGACGACCATGTTGAAGCCGTTCGACCAGGTGTGCGGCGAGAACACGAGTCCGCGACGGCGGCATTCCTGCATCACGCGCTTGGAGACCGTGAGGCCGCAGAACATCGCGTCGGGCTGGTACTTGCCCAGGCTGTCGTGCTCGAAGAGGGGCTGCAGCTCGTGCCAGCCGCCGTGCAGCTCGCCGCCCGCGATCGTGGTCTTTACGCGCCGGCGCAGCTCGGCCATGCCGTGCCAGTCGTGCATGTCGAGCGGCTCCTCGAGCCAGGCGATGCCGAGCTCGTCGCAGCCGCGCGCGAACGCGGTGGCGCGCTCGAGGTCCCAGTCCGGGTTGGGGCGGAACAGCGAGACGGGCCAGCCCTGGTTCGCGTCCACGCCGACCTTGAAACCGTCGCCCACCGCGGCGCGCACGCCGCGCACGATCGCGAGATCCTCCTCGAGCGTGTCGTACTTGACGCGGATCTTGACCGCGTCTAGCCCCAAGCGGCGGATCTCGTCGAGGTAGGGGCGCCGCTCCTCGAGCGGCCGCAGCGAGCCGCTCGAGGCGTACACGCGCACGCGCGTCACGGTCTGCTCGCGCTCCTGGAGCAGCTTGTACACCGGCTTGCCGGCCATCTTGCCGGCGAGGTCCCACATCGCCGCCTCGAGCCACCAGTTGCGCCAGCCGAGGTAGGAGGCCTCGCGGACGCGCTTGCGGAACCCGTCCATGTCGTCGGCCGCCATGCCGAGCAGGAAGCCGCCGAGCAGGTCGCCGAGGCCGCGCCGCTCGGTGGTGAAGGCGGGGCCCGCCGTCTCGCCGGTGAGCCCGTCGCTGGTGACGAAGCGTGCGTAGGTCTGCGCGACGTGCGTCTGCGGATAGCCCGGGATCCACGACGGCCAGAAGGGCTCGGGGAGCGGCACGTTGACGTGCCACAGTTCGATGCGCTCGATGCGTCCGGCCATGGTGCCCCTCGCGCTGTCCAGCGGCGGACCGTACCATGGCGCCTTCCTGCAAGCACGAGTGCTACCCATGGCCGGCGCCAGCCTTCTCGCCCTGCTCGACGACATCGCGAGCATCCTGGACGACGTCTCGCTGCTGACCCAGGCCGCCACCAAGAAGACGGCGGGCGTGCTCGGCGACGACCTCGCGCTCAACGCGCAGCAGGTGGCGGGCGTCAAGGCGAACCGCGAGTTGCCTGTGGTGTGGGCGGTGGCCAAGGGCTCGCTGGTCAACAAGGCGATCCTGGTGCCGACGGCGCTCGCCATCAGCGCGATCGCGCCCTGGGCGATCGTGCCGCTGCTCATGGCCGGCGGCCTGTTCCTCTGCTACGAGGGCTTCGAGAAGATCTGGCATCGGCTCACGCATCGCGAGGAGGTGCACGAGCAGCGCAAGGTACTGCGGGAGGCGCTGGCGAACCCGGCGGTGGACCTGGTCGCGGTCGAGAAGAAAAAGATCAAGGGCGCCGTGCGCACCGACTTCATCCTCTCCGCGGAGATCATCGTCATCGCGCTCGGCACGGTGGCCGCGGCCTCGTTCGGCATCCGCGTCGCGGTCCTCGTCGGCATCGCGCTCCTCATGACCGTGGGCGTGTACGGGCTCGTGGCCGGCATCGTGAAGCTCGACGACGCGGGGCTGTACCTGACCCAGCGCACGGGCAAGGGCCTGCTGCCCTCGATGTCGCGAGGGCTGGGACGGGGCATGCTCGCGTTCGCGCCCTGGCTGATGAAGTTCCTGTCGGTGGCCGGCACGGCGGCGATGTTCCTCGTGGGCGGCGGCATCCTGTCGCACGGCATCCCGTGGATCGATCACTGGGTGAAAGGCATCGCGCTGCGCGGCGCCGGGCTGTCCGGGATCGAGGCGGTGCTGGCGGCGATGACGCCGATCCTCACCAACCTCGCCGTCGGCCTCGTCGCGGGCGCCCTCGCGCTCGTGGTCGTGAATCGGGTGCGCCGCGTGTGGCCGGGCAAGGCCCACGCTTGACGACGACGCTCCTGTCCGTCGAGCGGCTCGACGCCGCGGCCGCGGCGTACACGCGTGCCTTCATGGACGATCCCTTCTCGGTGTGGATCACGCCCGATCCCGTCCGGCGCGAGCACGACCTGCCGCTCTTCTTCCGCATGGCGATGCGCTATGCGATGCGCTACGGCGGGCGGGTCGAGGTCAGCGACGAGCAGCCGCGTGCCGTCGCCACGTGGCTCGCGCCGGCCCATCCGCTGCCGACCAACCTCGGCATGCTGCGCACCGGCCTGCTCGGCCTGCTCTGGGCGGGTGGATGGTCCGGCGCGGGTCGGTTCTTCACCTTCGGCGACCAGCTCGAGGGCCTGCATGCGCGGGACGTGAAGCCGCCGCACTGGTACCTGTGGCTGCTCGCCGTCGATCCGCCGTTCCAGGGCAAGGGACTCGGCGGTGCGCTGCTGCGGCCGCGGCTGCAGGCCGCGGATCGCGACCGGCTGCCGTGCTATCTCGAGACGGCGAAGGAGACCAACGTCGCCCTCTACCAGCGTTTCGGATTCGAGGTGCTGCGGGAGGAGAGGCTGGGCACGGACGGCCCGCCCTTCTGGACCCTGCTGCGCGCACCGCGCTGAGGCGGGCGTGGGCGATTCCTACTTCGATCCGGTCTCGCCCGTGTGGACCCGCGTTGCAGGAGTCGCGCTGCTCGCCGCGGCCGCGGGCCTCACGGTCGCGCTCGGCTACGCGCTCTTCGAGTTCGTGGTTCAAGACGCAAGCCGCCGCACCCTCACGAGCTCGTCGCTGATCTTCGGCCTGATCCTGCTCGCACTCTGCGGCATCTGCTGGCAGGCAGGATTCCGCCTCGCGTTCAACCGGCCGGGCCGCAACGGCAGCCTGTTCTCGCGACCGGCGTGGTTCGCCATCGGCAGCGGACTGCTCGTCGTCACCGCGGCCATGGCTTACGCCATCGTGTCGGCGCGCCCACCGACCGGCCTCGACTACTGGGTGATCGTGACCCTCGGGGCGCTCGGCGTTTGGTGCATCATTCTCGCGTTTCGCCCCGGACGGAGACAGGCACCATGAGACACCGCGAGAGACACCGCACCCACCGCACCGGCTGGCTGCGGGCCGCCGTCCTCGGTGCGAACGACGGCATCGTGTCCACCGCGAGCCTCGTGCTCGGCGTCGCGGCGGCGGGCGCGAGTCCCGAGAGCATCCTGATCGCCGGCGTGGCCGGGCTGGTCGCCGGCGCCATGTCGATGGCTGCCGGTGAGTACGTGTCCGTCAGTTCGCAGGCCGACACGGAACGTGCCGACCTCGCTCGCGAGAGCAAGGAATTGGCCGCGAATCCCGAGGCGGAACACGCGGAGTTGACGGGCATCTACGTCAAGCGCGGTCTCGACGAGACGCTGGCCGCGAGCGTCGCCACGCAGTTGATGGAGCACGACGCACTCGGCGCGCACGGCCGTGACGAGCTGGGCATCACCGAGATGCTGGCCGCGCGACCCGTGCAGGCCGCGCTGGCGTCGGCGGGCAGCTTTGCCGTGGGTGCCGTCCTGCCGCTGCTGATGGTCCTGTGGCTGCCGGCCACCGCGCTGATCCTGGGCGTGTCGGCCAGTTCGCTGCTGTTCCTCGCGCTGCTCGGCATGCTGGCCGCGCGGGCCGGCGGTGCGCCCGTCGTCGCGTCCGTCGCGCGAGTCGTGTTCTGGGGCGCCCTGGCGATGGCGCTCACGGCGGGCGTCGGGGCGTTGTTCGGGGTCGCGGGATGAGGTCAGTCGACCTGACGTCCAGGGCAGTGTCCTAAGAAACGCTAGCGGCGGATCTGCGCCAGCTCGTCCGCGTCCAGCCAGAGGCCGCCGCACTCCGGGCATTCGTCAATGTCGACCGGGTACGCGCGCGAGAACGCGCGGCGCATCATCACGACCTCGGAATGGCGCGGGCAGCGCAGCCGGGCCGAGCGATCGACGATCGCCACGGGGAACTGGCTCAGGTGCGCGAGCAGGGCCTCGCCGAGCACGCTGTCGGGCTCCTCGAACCGCGCGAGCTCGAGCCGATCGAGCCACAGTCCGCCGCAGGCCTCGCAGACGTCCACACCGACGCCGCCGATCAGCACGCGGGAGAGCGGGGCGGAGCAGCGGGGGCAGGCGAGGTCGTGGGGGGTCATGGAGTGGCCGCGTCGCGAAGGTCAGGTCGTGGTGACAGCTATCGTAGCGCCGCGCGCCATCCAAGCACACCGCGAGGTTGTGCCATAGCTCCCGAGGGTGCTCCACGCGAAGTCTGGGTGCTCCAGCCCGAGGCGCTGCCCGGCTTCCCGGCGCACGGGCCACCGCGCCTCACCCCGGACGAGGTGCGGCCGATCGCGGCCCAACTGTCCCGGTTCCTCAGGGCTGAGGAATTGCGACGCGGTCAGGAGCAAGCCGCCCGGCCGCCGCGCTACAAGTTGCCGCTGCAAGGAAGCCTAAGGCCTTGAAGACCGCGCTCTATCTGCTCGTCGACTTCGAGAACGTACAGCCCTCATCGGAGGACGTCGCGCGCGTCCGCTCGGCCGATCACCACCTCTGGGTCTTTCACGGGCCGCACCAGAACAAGTTCGACGCGGCGCTGGTCAATGCGGGAAAGCGGCTGGGCGACCGACTGCAGCTCGTCCAGAGCACGAGGACTGCCAATAATGCCCTCGACTTCCACATTGCCTTTCGTCTTGGCGTGCTCGTCGAAGCGAACCGTGCCGAGGGTCGGCCTGCGCGATACGTCGTAGTCACCGAGGATGGCGACCTGGGTCCGCTGATTGCGCACATGCGCAACGAAGGTTGCGCTGTGGACAAGGTGCCGTCGATCCTGGAAGCACTCGCCCTATGCGAGTCCCCTCGCGCGGAAGCAGATTCGGCATCTGCGTCCGGGCGGACCCCGCAACCTGATGGCGCTGATCGTCCCACGACGCCATCGCGTCTATCGCGTCCATCGCGCGGCATCATCAATGGGATTCCCCTGCCGAAGTCCAAGGGTCCCGCGGACGACAAGCCTCAAGTGTCTGTTCCAGCAGCAATGTCCGATGATGTCGCGAAGGTAGTCGCGCACCTGCGGACCCATGGGAAGAACCGGCCGGCCGACCGAAAGGCGCTCGAGCGCCACATGGCCTCGATGCTGGGAGGAAAGGTTGCCATCGAGGCAAGCCGCAAGATCGTCACGGAACTCGAGGCTCGCAAGGTCGTTACGTTCAAGGGCAACAGGATCGAGTACAGGTTGCCTCGCAAGGCTCAATCACCAGGTGATGGATGACACGCTCCTTCGTCACGATCGACCGTTTCAGCGGGAACTCGTGACGATGAAGCTGGCGACGCGGGGTCGCGCATGCTGCGCGTTATGGACTCGACGCCGTCCTCGGTTTGACCTGCCGCGAGATGTCCTTCGCTGAAGCCAGCTCGGCGACACGCAAGTCGTAGGCCATTTGCAGGTTCAGCCATGACTTGGCGTCACCGCCAAAATAGCGAGCCAGCCGGATCGCCGTGTCCGCAGTCACGCCGCGGCGCTCGCGGACGATGTCGCTGATACGGGCAGCGGTCACCCCCAGCGCGTTCGCCAGCGCGTTCGCGCTCAGCCCGAGCGGTTTGAGGTAGTCCTCGCGAAGGACCTCGCCGGGGTGTACGGGACGCATGCCACTTCGAGTGTTCACGACTCTCTCGGCTTCAGTGGTAATCGACGATCTCAACTTCTTCTGGGCCTTCCGGCGTCCACCGAAAGCAAAGGCGCCATCGGTCGCTGATCCTGATGCTATGGCGCCCGACCCGGTCCCCCCTCAAGGCTTCCAGCCGATTGCCGGGCGGCGCGGACAGGAACTCCAGTGTCTCCGCAGCTTCGAGTTGCGCGAGCTTGCGCGTAGCGACTCTCGCGATCGATGCAAACCGGCGCGACCGGCCTGTCTCGAAGAAGGTGCGAGTCTCCGGGCAGCGAAAGCTGCGGATCACGGCGGCATCCTATATCGCCTATCGATAAACGCAAGAGCCGACGGTGCGGCGGAATGCTCGGCCCTCGACGGGGGATTGTCGCCTCGCCGGTGTCTTGCCTCAGCTCGTGAATGGAACGGCTTCGTGCACTTTCAGCACGCCTGGCAAGGGTGCCTGTCGCCCGGTTCGCTTGTGACGGTGCGCCTGCGCGATCGCCGCCTCCAGGTGCGGCTCTGCGCTACCGTGCCGCCACCGTACTCCGATACACCTCCAGCTCCTGCGCATACCGCGCCCGCTCCTGCTCGAGCGCGCCGATCTCGGCCTTGAGCCGGCCGATGCGCTCGGCGTGCTGGCGGGTGTCCAGCAGCGCCTGCGTCCGTTCCTCGGGCGTGGCGGAGTTGTTCGCCAGCACGAACGCACGGCTCGCGATCGAGCTCTCGAGCCGGGCGATCTCGGCGCGGCGGGCTTCGATCGCCTGGTCGGCGTCGGTGACACGTCGCTCTCGAACGTACAGCTCGCGGCCCGACTCGTAGGCGGCGAGGAAAGCCGGGGAGAGGTCGGCGGGGCAGGTGTCGTAGTAGGTCGCGCCCGTCACGCCGGCGCGATAGCCGTTGTTCGGCTGGCAGTACTCGCGCAGGCCCGCGGTGCGTCCCGCGAGGTAAGCGTCGAGGTCTGGCGTGACGCCGTGTTCCGCGCAGTCCTTGCGGTGGCGGGCGATGCGATCGCCGGGTCGGCCGGCGACGCCGTCCTCGTAGCCCACGGTGCGCCAGTCCACCGTGCGGCACTCGTCCTTGGTCATCGAGGTCGAGCAGGCCGTGAGCAGCAGGGTCGTCACCGTCAACGAGGCAGGCGATCGTTCGCATGGCGTCTCCATGGCCGCAGCGGCGGCAGAGTCGGCGCCGGTGACATTGCGCTGGCGGGCAGGCCGCGAGCAAACGCGGGGTGTCGGGACGTGATGGAGGTCACAGCAGGCGCCGACGCCAGGGGCGGGGCGCCATCGCGCAGACCCCATTGCCGAGCGCGACCAGGGATGAGCGACTCATCTCACGGGTTCATGCGGATCCTGCGGAAAATTCCGCCTGACCCACTCCCGCGTTTCCTTGTCCTGCTCCAGCACGATTTCGTTGCTCGAGCCGTACGCGCACTCGAGCCACGCCGCCCGCGTGACCGGGCGTCCCAGTGAACGCAGATGCTCGGCAATCGGATCGCCGCGCAGCCACTGCGGCAGATCCGCGGTGGCCGGTGGAGCGTCGGCCGTGGCGGGGTTCGTGGCGTCGCTCAAGGCGGTCTCCTGAGCCGGTTGCGGGAAAGACCCAAGGGTACCTAAACCCCAGTGCCGGGCGAACCCGGAATCACTGAGTGACTACGGTCCCGGTCGTCCCGCGCTCCAGCTAAACTGCGCCGCCCGACCGCGGTTCCCGACCGACGCCCCCTGCGCCCATGCATCGCCTCCGCAACTGGCAGCTCTTCGCGATCTGCGTACTCACGTGGGGCACGACCTGGTACGCCATCACGTTCCAGCTCGGGCACACGGCGCCGGAAGTCGGCGTCGCGCTGCGCTTCGGGCTCGCCGGCAGCGTCGTGCTGGCGCTGTGTGTCGCGCGGGGCATCGGCCTTCGCTTCACGCCGCGCGATCACGCGCTGTTCGCGCTGCAGGGCGTCTTCCTCTACGGCGTCTCCTACATCTGCGTGTACCACGCCGAGAAGCACATCGTGTCGGGCCTCGTGGCGGTGGGGTACTCGGCCTCGCCGCTGGTCACGGGCCTGGGTGCCCACGCGCTGTTCGGCCAACGCATCGGGGCGCGCTTCGTCGATCGGCGGGTTGCTCGGGCTCGTCGGCGTCGCGCTGATGTTCTGGCGCGAGTTCGGCAGGGCGGCGGGTGACCACGACGCGACGCTCGGCGCGATCTTCACCGTGGGCGCGGTGCTGCTCTCGGCGGTGGGCAGCCTGGCCGCCAGCCGCAACCGCTCGCGCGGACTGCCGTTCTGGCCGGCCCTCGGCTTCGGAATGCTCTACGGCGCTGCGGTGTGCGTCGTCGTGGCGCTGCTGCAGGGCCAGAGCTTCGCGCTGCCGGCGGTCGCCTCGTGGTGGCTGTCGCTCTTCTACCTCGCGCTCGCCGGCTCGGTGCTCACCTTCGCCTGCTTCCTGACGCTGCAGGAGCGCATCGGCCCCGGGCCCACCGGGACGATCGGCGTCATGACGCCGCTGCTCGCGCTCGTGGTGTCGATGGCCTTCGAGGCTTTCCGCCCGGACGGGCTGACGCTCATCGGCGCGGTGCTGGCCGTCGCCGGCAACGTGCTGATACTGCGCAGGGTCTGATCAACGAGCGGTGGCCGCCCGTTTCAGCGCAGCACGCCGCGCCTCGCCATCGCCCGCGCGTAGAAGAACAGGAAGATCGCGATCGCCCAGATGACGGCCGTGAAGATCGCACCGCCCGTGCCCATCATCGACAGGCCGTCCGAGAGCACGAAGTTGTACAGGAAGGTAAGCGCCATGGCGACCAGGGCGAGGCCGAACAACCAGACGGCCCAGGCCTTGCGCAGCAGCAGGCTCAACGAGCCCAGCAGTGAGCTCCATACTGCGAGCGCCCACGAGGCAACTGCCCAGGCTGGAAACCCGTAGAAGTACTCGAGCTGTTCGGGTGTGAACTGGCTCATGTACGACTCCATGCGGAACTGCGTGGCGGCGTAGTCGAAGGCTCCGATGGCGTTCCAGAGCACGGCAATGATTCCCACGATCCACAGATGCCGCGGAACCTTGCTTGTTGTCGCGTTCATGATGTCCCCCTCTTGTCGTTTGCCCGATAGTAGCAGGCGTTTCACGTGCCTAGGCTCGATGCCTGCGCTCATCCGCCCTCGTCCAGCGCCTGGGCGCGTGCAAACGCGGGGCGTGTGACGATCCGCTTCACGTAGTCGTCGATGACTTGCGATTTCGGCATGAGGGGGCTCTGGCCGAACATCGCGAAGGTCGTGCCGTACAGCACGTCGGCCGCGCTGAAGCGCTCGCCCAACATGTAGGGCCCGCGGGACAGTACGTCGATCACCGCCGTCATGGCCTCCTCCACCGGAACCCAGCCCGCGGTCCCGCGAGGTACGTCCGTGTTCATGAATTTCGACATGAACGCCGGCTCGAGTACGCCCGTGTAGTAGCACAGCCACGATAGGTAAGCGCCGCGTCCGGGTTCACCGGCCAGGGGGCCGAGGCGATTCTTCGGCAAGCGGTCCGTCAGGTACAGCGCGATGGCCGGCGACTCGAAGACGATGGTGTCGTCGTCGGAGATCGCCGGCACCTTGCCGTGCGGATGGGGGTTGGCGGGATCGACGGCACCGCTGCCGTCCGAGCGGCGCATCGTGACGCGCTGCAGCCGGTAGGGCGCTTCGAGTTCCTCGAGCAGGAAGATGAAACGCGTCGAGCGGCTCTTCGGGTGGTGAAACAGGGTAATCACGGCGGGCTCCCCCTGCGGCGCAGGCCGCGATCGGTCGTCAGCTCGTGCTGCCGTTGCGGCAGCGCGCGAACCGGGCGAACAACGCATCGTGGACGGTCGTCTCCACGGGGCCCACGGCGAGCCACTCGCGCGCCAGGTCGTCGAGGTCCGCGGGCGTGGGCCGTTCGCCGCGCCCCATGGACGCGACGAGGCGCTGCATCTGGTACTCGCGCCGCGCTGGCAGGTCTTCCTCCGGCGTCAGCGTGTCCGTGAGCAGCTCCGCGCGTATGCACAGCAGCCGCAGGGACGCCTCGTTCGCAACGAGGTCGGCGCTGACTTTGCCGGCGGCGATCCTCTCGAGCTGCTGTTCGAGGACGGCGCGCATCGCCTTCGGCGCGTGCGCGAGTCCGGCGACTGCGGACGCGGCGGATGCCTGCAGTGCCTCGCCTTCGTCCGGAGGCCGGCCGAGTGCGGTGGCGAGTGCATACGCCCGGACCTGGGCGGCGGCTGCAAACAGGTCGGTCCAGCCGCGGCTCGCAGCCTCCTCGCGGTGTCGACGCATGGCATGGGCGTAGCGGTCGGTCGCCTGCCTGATTCGCTGGCTCAGGCCGCGCGCCGACGCTCGCGGCAATTCGAGGCCGTCGAACTCGGCGAGCAGGTCGTCCACCTGCTTGACGGAGGACGCCAGCGGCTCGCCGGTCAGTCCGGCGATGCGTTCCAGCTCCTCGCACAGGCTGGCCGCCCGCGCCTGGTTGGACTCGAGTGCGGCGCCTTGCGCCGCCCAGGCCTGCGAACTGCGCTCGAACACGGCGTCGCAGTTGCGACGGAATGCCTCCCAGAGCGAGTTGTCCTGCGGTCGCGGCACGATGCCGACGGCCTTCCAGGCCCGCTGCAGGTTCTTCGCTTCCTCGATGGCCTGGCGCGTGTCCTCGAGCGTCGCGAGTTCCGCAGCACGGGCGATGATGTCGCGCTTCGCCTGCACGTTGCGGGCGTACTCGGCATCGAGGCGCTTCTGCAGCTCGCCGAGTTGCGCATGGAAGCGTGCCTGCAGCGGCTTCACCACTGACTGGTCCACCGGTGCGTGCTGCTGCCACTCGGTTCGCGCCTCGAAGATCACCTGGCGGACCAAAGACCAGTTCGCCTGATCGCCGTCCTGTGCCGCCGCGAAGGTCGCCAGACGCTCGAGCAGCTCCTCGCGCCGCGCCTGGTTTTGCTGGCGCACCTCGGCCTGCCGGGCGAAGTGCTCTCGACAGGGCTCGTAGGCGCGCTCGGCTGCCTCGTCGAACTGCTGCCACTCCGGCGTGGGCTCCTCGCCCGCGCCGCGGTGGAGGGTCCGCCACTCGTCCCGCAGGCGGCGGATCTGCCGCGCGAGCTCCTCGGGCGAGATCTCGGCGCCGACCAGGGACTGCATCCGCTGGATCAGCTCGGCCCGCTTCGGCTCGACGCGGAAGGTCTTCCAGTCCTTCAGCTCGTCGAGTCGCTCATCGACGTGCTGAAGCTGGCGCGCATACCACTCGGGCAGGGCGGGGGCCTGCGGCAGCTTCCCGGCGATGACCTCGCGGAGTCGGGCGGCGCGTGCCGTCGCGCCGTGATCGAGCGCCGTCTGTGCCTGGCGCAGGAGTCCCAGCAGGTGACGCGCCTCGGCATCGTCCGCCGCCCGCTTCGACTGCGCGGCCTCGCGTTCGGCCTGGCGCCCGGCCTCGAGAACCCGGGCCTGCTCTGCGGCGGCGGACGCCGCGGCCTCGGCCTCGAGTTCCCGCTGGTGCCGCGCCTCTTCGGCGGCGAGCGCCGCCTGTCGCCGCTGCTCCGCCTCTGCCTCGACCGCCTGGCGGTGACGCTCGATGACTTCGCGCGCATTCTGCAGTTGCTGCGCCACCTCGGCCTGGACGTCCGCGGTCGCCTGCGGTTCGAGCGTGCGCCAGTGCGCCTCGAGTCGTGCCAGGGTGCCGGCGTACGACGCGTCGCACGGCAGCCCGGCGTGACCTGCGATGGCCGCTGCGGCCGCCGCGAGCTCGGCCTGCTGCTGCTCGAGCCTGCGGGTCTCGGCGACCTGTTCGTCCCGCTTGTCGGTGAGGATCCGATGGACGGACTTGTCGTTCCCGTGGCGAGTCGCCCGGATCAGCTCGCGAAGCTGCTCCGGATCCGTGATGTGTTGGGCCGCCCTCTGGCGGATGCGGGTCGAGCTGCCCTCGAGCACCCACCGGCCGACCGCGGCCAGGTCGCCGGCCTCGAGGGACTGCGTCAGGCTCGCGTCCTCGTCCCGGGCCCGCGCCTCGGGATCGGTCCGCGGCGGCGGCGCGGCGGCGGCCTCCGGCCGGGTGTCGGCAGCGGTGCCGGCTGCGGGGGGGGATTTTCCTAGAATGCGGGAAATGAGTGACATCGGGTGCTTACGGCTCGGTTTCGCCGATCATACCAAGCCGGCACGTCGCCTCGTCGGCGCAGGCTTCGGCTTCAGGAGAGCGCGCGCACGAGCCACACCCCGAGCGGGAAGATCACCGCCGTGACGAGTCCCGAGAGCCCCATGGCGAGGCCTGAGAACGCGCCGGCTTCCTCGCTCTCCTGGAATGCGCGCGCGGTGCCGATGCCGTGCGCGGCCGTGCCGAGCGCGAAGCCGCGCACTCCCTGGTCCGTGATGCGCAGCACGTCGAGCACGTATTTCGCGCCGACCGCGCCGATGATGCCGGTGCAGACCACCAGCACGGCCGTCAGCGAGGGCAGGCCGCCGAGGCGCTCGACGATGCCCATGGCGATCGGGGTCGTCACGGACTTCGGCGCGATCGACACCAGCGTGAGGTCGCTCGCGCCCAAGGCCCACGCGATGCCCACCGCGGACGTGAGCGCGGTCACGGCGCCCGCCAGCAGCGCCCCGACGATCGGCCAGAGTGCGCGCCTGAGCTTGCCCAGTTGCGCGTACAGCGGCACGGCCAGGGCCACCGTGGCCGGGCCGAGCAGGAAGTGAACGAATTGCGCGCCGCCGAAGTAGGTCGCGTACGGCGTCCCGGTCAGCTGGAGCAGGGCCACGAGCACCGCGACCGAGATCGCAACGGGGTTCAGCAGCGGGTGGAAGCCCGCGCGCCGGTAGATCCAGTACGCGCCCTGGTAGACCACCAGGGTGAGCGTCAGGAACAGCAGGGGCGTGGCCGAGAGATAGACCCAGAGCTCTGCGAGCGGCGGAGTCACGGTCGGTGATCCTGCCCGCGGCGTGCCAGCAGCGCGCGCATGACCAGCGCCGTCACCGCAATGGTGAGCAGCGTGCTGAACACCAGCGAGACCGTGATGGGCAGCCACTCGCTGGCGAGCCGGTCGAGGTGCGCCAGCACGCCCACGCCGGCCGGTACGAACAGCAGCGACAGGTGGCGCAGCAGGCCGTTCGCCGTACTGCCAAGATCCTCCGCCACGCGACCCCTCAGGATCAGCGAGGCGAACAGCAGGGCCATGCCGACGACCGGGCCCGGCACCGGCAGGTGCAACGCCACGACGAGGATCTCGCCCACGAGTTGATAGACGAGCAGGACGGTCAGGGCAGCGAGCATGGGGAAGGCAGCCAGCGGTGGTTCACAACCCCGAGGCTATCCCGTCATGGTCAGGTCGTCATCCGAGACTTCGATCCCCTGCAGCACCCGGGTGATTTCCGCGGTGCCGTCCCGTGCGAGGTGCATGGCCCCGCCGGTCTCGAGCCAGTGCTCGAACTCCCGCGCCTTCATGGGCGAGGCGACGTGGCGGCCCTGGACCTCGTCGCAGCCGAGTGCTCGCAGCATGTCGAGGGTTGCCGCGTCGTCGATGCGGTCGGCGACGGCACGGATGTTCATCGCGCGTGCCATCGCGACCACCGCGGCCGTCACGCCCTGCGTCCAGGGGTCGATGTAGAGATTCGCGACCAGCCCCGGGTTGAGCTTCATCGAGCCGAACGGGATCCGGCGGATCTGGCCGAGCGAGGAATGCCCGGTGCCGAAGTCCACGAGGCCGATGCGCACCCCGTAGCCGTGCAGTTCGGTCAGCGCGGCGCGCACGGCGTCGGGGGCATCGACCAGGCTCGCTTCGGAAACCTCGAGCTGCAGCGCGTCGGCGGGAATCCGATGACGATCGATGGCGCTGCGTACGGTGCGTGGGAGGCCCGGGTCGCGCAGCTGGCGTCCGCCGAGGCCCACCGACACGCGGAACTTGTGCTCGTAGTGCTCGCGCCAGCCGGCCAGTCGCCGGCAGGCCTCGTCGATGGTCCAGCGGCCGATGTCCTCGGCAACACCCGACTCCTCCGCAATCGCCACGAACTCGTCGTGATTCAGTGAGCCGAACTCCGGGTGGTCCCACTGGACGAAGCATTCGAGGCAGGTCGTCTCGAACGTGGCCACGGCGACGCGAGGCTGGAAGTGCAGTTGCAGCTCGCCGCGCGCCACGGCCGCGCGCAGCGCCGACTCGATCTGGAGGCGGCGACGCAGTCGTGACTGCGGCATCGGCGAAAAGAACGCGCAGGTGCGCGGCGAGGTGGCGGTCTCGGCTGCTGCGTGGGCCTTGCCGAGCAGCTCGGCGGCGTCGGAGCCGTCCGCTCCGGCCAGGGCCACGCCGGCGCTGATCGCCGGCGTGAATCCAGAGTCCGCCGGCAGCGCATTGGCCGACAGCGACTCGAGCAACGCGCGGGTCACCGTGGCGACGTGATCGGCTGTCTCGCGACTGCGCACCAGCACCGCCAGCTCCCCATCGGCGGTGCGGCACACCGGCGACTGGCCGGCATTCCAGACGATCGTCCTGCCCTGGGCGATGCGGCGCAGTTCCTCCTCCATGCGCCTGCCTGCCTCGGTGATGAGCCGCTCGCCGAATTCGCGTCCCTGGGCCTGCGTGATGCGATCGAACGCGTGCACGCGGAATGCCACGACGGCCGCGGCGACGCTGCCCTCGGTCTCGGCGAGGACTCGTACCGCCTCCTCGCAGAAGTGGCGGCGGTTGGGCAGGCCGGTCGCCGAATCGAAGTACGAGAGCCGGCGCACGGACTCCTCCGCGGCGTGCAGCCGCGTCAGGTCCTGCAGCGTGACGATCACGACGCCTCCGTCGGCGCTTGCCACGCCCTCGACGAGCTCCGCCTCCTGGTGCAGCCAGGTCGTGGATCCGTCCGCGGTGCGCACGCGATGGTCGAGACCGAACCCGCCGTTGCCGGTGGCACAGGCAATGAACGAGGACCGCACGACTTCCCGCTCCTCCGGGTCGAGCAGCGAAACGAACTGCTCGTACCGGTCGATGCGGGCGGAGTCGAGTCCAAGCAGTTCACCGACCATCGGCGAAAGATCGAGTGTCTGTCCGTCGGCCGTCAGCTCCCAGTGCCCGACGCGGGCGATGCGCTGTGCGAGCAGCAGCTTCGACTGGCTCGAACGCAGTTCCTCGCGCAGCGCGCGGTCGCGCAGCAGGAACCGCACCCGCTCGACGAGCAGCCTCGGGTTCAGGCCCTTCTGCGCGAAGTCGCTCGCGCCCGCGGCATAGGCGTCGCTGATGGCCGTCAGGTCGTTGCGCCCGGTCAGCATCAGCACCGGGACGAGCCGGTTGCCGGCCAGCTGGCGGATGGCGCGGCAGGCCTCGATGCCGGTCATCTTCGGCATCTGCACGTCGAGAACGACGCAGTCCGGGTTCAACTCGCCGAACCGCTGCACGGCCTCCTCGCCGTCCCCGGCCGTGTGGACCATGAAGCCCGCGCCGGCCAGCGCCGCCTCGGTCAGCATCAGGTGCGACGGGTCGTCGTCAGCCATCAGGATGGTCGTGGTCTTGCTGTGCTTCATGGATCGGGTCCTTCTCAGCCGACGGCGGCGCGGCGCATTTCTGCCTGCAGGGCCGCGACCAGCGCGGCGTAGTGGGGCTTGAGCCCGGTGGCGGTGCGGCGGATCGCGGCGCCGTCGCCGCCACTGCGCGCGAGCGTTTCACAGCGCTCGAGCATCTCGGCAAGGCGCCTGCCCCCGAGGTTCGCGACCGGGGACTTGAGGGCGTGCGCGGCCTCGGCGAGGTCGTCGAGTCGGTTCCCGGCCAGCGCTTCGTCGATGCGCGAGAACGCGTCGCTCGCCGACGCGAACAGCACCTCGCAAAGGCGCTCGAAGAGTTGCGGCTTGCCGAGGCCCCGGATGGCGAGCACCTGCTCCGGGTCGAGAACCATCAGCCGCATGGCCGTGTCCTGGCTCGCGGCCGGGGACTCGAAAACGGCAGCGACCTCGGCGTCGCTCAGCATCGGGTCGCCGTCCCGCACTTCCTCCGGCGCCTGAACCCCACCGGCGGGTTCCACGGGTTCGGGCGTCGCCGCCGCCCGCGCGACCGATCCGACGGCCGGGACGTCGGCGGTCGCGTCGGCCGGCACATGGACCGGCTCGGCCGTGCGCTTCGCGGCAAT
The DNA here is from genome assembly GCA_963754125.1 of uncultured Gammaproteobacteria bacterium. GTDB lineage: Bacteria > Pseudomonadota > Gammaproteobacteria > Steroidobacterales > Steroidobacteraceae > RPQJ01. Next base: position 398,923 of record CAVWEX010000001.1, on the reverse strand, counting down.
CGGCTCGAGGAGCTCGGCGAGCTGCTCGGCCTTGAAGGGCTTGGCGAGGAAGTCGTTCATGCCGGCGGCGAGGCAGCGCTCGCGATCGCGCGCCAGCACGTTCGCCGTGAGGGCGACGATCGGTGTGGCCGCGAGGCCGCGGCGTGCCTCGTCGCTGCGGATCGCCGCGGTGGCCGCGTAACCGTCCATGCCGGGCATCTGGCAGTCCATGAGGATGAGGTCGAAGCGTTGCCGCTGTGCCTCGGTCACGGCGGCGCGTCCGTCGCCCACGAGGACCGCGCTGCAGCCGAGGATCTCGAGCATCGCAACCGCAACTTCGCGATTGATGGCGTTGTCGTCCGCGACCAGCACGCGCAGGCCGAGGGAGGCCGTGCGGCGTACCGCAGGCGTCGTCGCGCTGTCGGGCGGCGGCGGCTGCGCGACCTCCTGGACCCGAGGCTGCCGCGACGCCGCGAGGGCGCTGTGCAGCAGCTGCTGGCGCACCGGCTTGCCGATCGTAGCGTCGGGGGCGATGGCGCGGCCGCCCTCGAACGACGGATCGAAACCGAGCGCGCTCAGCAGCACGACGTAGGTCTGCGCGAGGGCCGGTTCGAGCCGGATCGTACGCAGAATCTCCTCCGTCGGAGCGTCGGGCAGGCTGTGGTCGAGCAGCACCACGTCGAAGGCGCGGTCGCGAGTCGCAGCTTCGCGCAGGCGCTCGACGGCCGCCTTGGCGCGATTGAGCGGGGTGACGTCGGCCGACCAGTTCGACATCATCTCGTCGAGCAGCAGCAGGCTCGTCGAGTTGTCGTCGACGACGAGCACGCGCAGGCCGCTGAACTCGTCGCCCGCGGCGTTCGGAACCGGCGCGGCCTCGCGCACCTCGAACGGAAGAACGAACGAGAAAGTGCTGCCCCGGCTCACCTCGCTGCGCAGGTCGATCTTGTCGCCGCCCATGAGCCGCACCAGGCGGTTGGCGATCGAAAGGCCGAGGCCGGTGCCCCCGATGCGCGAAGTGCCGCCGACCTGGGTGAAGGCCTGGAACACGCCGCTCTGGTCGTGCGCAGCGATACCGGGTCCCGTATCGCGAATGCTGAAGTGCAGCCGACACTGGTTGTCGCGCAGGTCGTCGAGGCCGACGCGCAGCTCCACCTCGCCGCTCTCGGTGTACTTCACCGCGTTCGAGAGCAGGTTGCCGAGCACCTGCCGGATCCGCAGCAGGTCACCCAGCACCACGCTCGGCACGGTGGGCTCGATGCGGCAGATCATCTCGAGCTTCTTGCGCTCGGCGCGTCCGGCGTAGAGCTGGGCCGCCTGCTCGACGAGCTCGCGCACCTCGAACGGCTCGAGCACGAGGTCCATCTTGCCGGCCTCGATCTTCGAGTCGTCGAGGATGTCGTTGATGATCTGCATCATCGTCTCGGCCGCCGCGCGCATCGAGTCCACGAAGCGCCGCTGGCGCTTGTCGAGCTCGGTGCCCGCGAGCAGCTCGGCCATGCCCATCACCCCGTTCATCGGCGTGCGGATCTCGTGGCTCATGTTGGCGAGGAACTCGTCCTTGGAGCGCATCACGGCCTCGGACTTGCGCAGCTTCTCCTCGATCTCCCGGGTGCGCTCGAGGATGCGGCGGCCGGCCGCATGTCGCGTTTCCACGAGGTCGCGGTCATAGCGGGCCATCTGCTCCGTCATCGCCTGGAAGCGGGCCGCGATGGCGGCAATCCCCGCGTCGACGTCCAGGCGGTCGCGCCCGCCGCCGGGCCCCGCGGCGTCGGCCGCGATCGTATCGATCAGCGGCTCCATCAGCGCCTCGAGTTGCCGACGCAGCGCCCCGGTCGCGAACCACACGGCGAGGGCGGCGAGCAGCAGTGCGAGCGGGGTCTGCACGAGGCGGGCCCAGGCTGCGCGCCAGATGTAGCGGTGGTCGATCACCACGTTGACGGTGCCGGAAAGCTGCAGTCCCAGCTGCACTTCGCTGCCGACGTAGATCGGCGCCAGTGCGAGGTAGGACCTGAGGCCGTACCACCAGCCCGGCGGCCGCGAAGTCCACACGGGGGCCCTGGGACCGGAGCGGTCATCGCGGACATGGCGCTGCAGGATCTCGCCGCTCTCGAGACTCAATGCGGCCGACAGCACTTGAGGGTAGCCGGACAGGTCGTCAAGCGCGCCGCCGCCGGCCTGCTCGAGCCGCGCCGCCATGGCGCTCACCCGCGACTCGGCGAGATCGAGCGCCTGCACGTGGGCGCGTCGCATGTCCCACGCGGCACCGACGAACTGGAACACGAGCACCGCAGCCACCACGGCCGCGGCGGCATTCAGGCGGAACTGCGCCACGAGCGGCAGCGCCGCATACGCCGCCCGCAGCGACTTGCGCTTCGTGGCGTGGGACTGCGCGCTGGCACCCGGGCGGGATGGGCCGGTCGAGGGATCCATCGGGACTCACTGCTGTGGCACCTGACCGAGCCTAATCGGCCAATGACATAAGGAGAATCTCGGCGCAGCAGAACTGAGAGATGGCGCAACAGGGGGCGATCCCGTCAGACCGATCGTCCACCTTCGGATGTGCGCCGCATCACGATATCGGCAGGTAACCGCGGCGATCGGCGGCGCCAACGCAGCGATTCGTAGAAGATCCGGACACGCTGCTGGGCGAATCTCGGCCGAGCAGGCCGGACGGGCACATCGATCGTGAGTCAGCTCGCTAACAAGTCGCACCCGGGTACCTCCCGGGACGAAATCGAAAGCGCGGACGTCGATGCGCCGGCCACGGCGTCGTCCGGTCGCCCGGTGTTTGATCGTCGGGGAACGACCGTCTGGGAATGGCAGACAGCGACCGGGGTCTACAGTCGGGACGCAAGCACGACGCGGGTGCAGAAGTTGCAGGCGCCCGGGCTCTCCCTCGAAAAGACCGTCATCGTCAAGCAGCCGGCGATCGAAGAGCTCCGGCTCAACGTGGCACCCTGCGGCGGTTTCAATCCCTACGACAACTCGCCGACCGGCAAGACCACGCCGGTCGCGACGCCGCCATCGGTCAGGACGCCACACCTCAGGATGCCACCCACGCGGCCGGCTGCCATGCCGCCGCGCCGGCCGACCACGCTTCTGGAGCGCCTGCGCGCCCTGTTCGCGGGGAAATAGCAGCCCACCAGCGCGCCATCGCAAAATCAGGCACGATCCGGGACCGTCATCCCGCCCCGGAACCCACCCGCATGCGCATGATCGAATCGATTCTGGCCGACGCCGCGGCGATCGCCACGCTGCGGCGCGACATCCACGCCCATCCGGAACTGTGCTTCGAGGAGAACCGCACCTCGGACCTCATCGCCCGCACGCTCGAAGGCTGGGGCATCCCGGTCCACCGCGGGCTCGGCACGACCGGCGTCGTGGGCATCGTGAAGAACGGCAGCTCGAGCCGCGCGGTCGGCCTGCGTGCCGACATCGACGCGCTGCCGATGACCGAGCACAACCGCTTCGCCCATGCGAGCCGGCACGCCGGCCGGATGCACGCCTGCGGGCACGACGGCCACACCGCCATGCTGCTCGCGGCGGCGAAGCACCTCGCGAGCCACCGCAACTTCGATGGCACGGTGTACCTCGTATTCCAGCCGGCGGAGGAGGGCGGCGGCGGTGCGCGGGAAATGATCAAGGACGGGTTGTTCGAGCGCTTCCCGATGGAGGCGATCTTCGGCGCGCACAACTGGCCGGGTCTCGGCGCCGGGCAGTTCGCGCTCTGTCCGGGCCCGACATTTGCCTCGAGCAACGAGTTCAAGGTCACGATCCGCGGCAAGGGCGCGCACGCGGCGATGCCGCACAACGGCATCGACCCGGTGCCGGTCGCCTGCCAGATGGTGCAGGCCTTCCAGACCATCCTGACGCGCAACAAGCACCCGCTCGACACCGCCGTGATCTCCGTGACCAAGATCCACGCCGGCGAGGCAGTGAACGTCGTGCCGGACGACTGCGTCCTCGAGGGCACGGTCCGCACCTTCTCGGAGGAGGTGCTCGAGCTGATCGAGCGGCGCATGAAGACGGTCGCCGAGGCGACCTGCGCGGCGTTCGATGCGCAGTGTGAGTTCTCGTTCCGTCGCCAGTACCCCGCGACCGTCAACCACGTCGCCGAGACCGACTTCGCGCGCCGCGTGCTCGGCGAGTTCGTCGGCCCGCAGAACGTGCTCGACTTTCGCCCGACCATGGGTGCGGAGGACTTCAGCTTCTTCCTGCAGGCGAAGCCGGGCTGCTACTTCCTGATCGGCAACGGCGACGGCGAGCACCGCGACGGCGGCCACGGGCTCGGCCCCTGCATGCTTCACAACCCGAGTTACGACTTCAACGACGACCTGATCCCGCTCGGCGGCAGCGCCTGGGTGCGCATCGCCGAGGCGTGGCTGGCGAGCCCGCCGCCCGGCGGCAGGCCTTGACGGCACCGGCCGCGACACCGGACGCGACTGCCGGGCCTGGCAGCGCGCGCGGGCGCCGGCTGCTCGACGCCATCGAGCGCGCCGGCAACCGGCTGCCCGACCCGGTACTGATCTTTTTGTGGCTGATTGCCGCGGTGATCGTGCTGAGCGTGATCGGCGCGGCTGCCGGCTGGCAGGCCGTCAACCCGGTCAGCCAGAAGACCATCGAGGCGAGCAGCCTGCTGGCCAGCGGCAACCTCACGCGCCTGTTCGTCGAGATGCCGCGCACGCTGATGAACTTCGCGCCGCTGGGCTACGTGCTGCTGGTGATGCTCGGCGCGGGCATCGCCGAGCGCACCGGACTCGCCGGCGCCGCGATGCGTGCCGGCGTGGGTCTCGCGCCGAAGTCATTGCTGACGCCCATCGTGATCTTCGTGTCGGTGATGGCCAACCAGGCCTCGGACGCGGCGTTCGTGGTGATGATCCCGCTCGCGGGGGCGTTGTTCGCCGCCGCCGGTCGACACCCGATCGTCGGCATCGCCGCCTCGTTCGCGGGCGTCGCCGGGGGTTACTCCGCCAACCTGCTGCCGGGCCAGTTCGACGCCTTGCTGCTCGGCATCTCCGAGGTGGCCGCGCAACTGCTCGTGCCGGACTGGAAGATGACGGTCACCGGCAACTGGTACTTCATCGCGGCGATGACGTTCTTCATCGTGCCGATCGGCTGGTTCATCACCGAGCGCGTCGTGGCGCCGCGCTTCGGCACCTGGACGCCGACGGCCGAGGCGCCGGTGGCAGCCGTGGGCGCGGCGCTCAGCGACGCCGAGCGGCGCGGACTGCGCGCGGCCGGGTTCGCGGCGCTCGCGGTCGTGGTGATGTTCGCGGTGCTTTCCTGGCCGGCGCTTTGGTCCGGTCCCGGCGGCGCACCGCTGTTCGACGAGGCCGCCGCCGCGGACGGCCGCGCCACGCAGGCGCTGCAGCCGTTCTTCGAGTCGCTGGTCGCCGGCTTCTTCCTGCTGTTCCTGGTCACGGGCATCGCCTACGGGCGCGCGGCCGGCGTGAACCGCGACCACCGCGACGAGATCCGGATGGTCAGCGACGGCATGGCCAGCATGGCCTACTACATCGTCATGGCCTTCGTCGCCGCGCACTTCGTCGCGATGTTCAACTGGTCGAACCTGGGCGTCATCACGGCCATCAACGGGGCCACCGCGATCGGCCGGCTGGACCTGCCGGCGCCGGCCATCGTGGCCGCGCTGGTGCTGCTCGCCGCGACCATCAACCTCGCGATCGGCTCGGCCAGCGCGAAGTGGGCCATGCTGGCGCCGGTGCTGGTGCCCATGCTGATGCTGCTTGGGATCTCGCCCGAGATGACCACGGCGGCCTACCGCATGGGCGACAGCGTGACCAACCCGATTACGCCCCTGCTGGTCTATTTCCCGCTGGTGCTGGTGTTCTGCCAGCGCTGGGTCCCCGGCTTCGGCATGGGCAGCCTGATCGCCGCGATGCTGCCGTACTCCCTGTCGTTCCTCGTGACCGGCCTCGTGATGACCGTGAGCTGGGTGGTCCTCGACCTGCCGGTCGGGCCCGGAGCATCCGTCCGCTACGTGGTGCCCGGCTTGCCTTAGCCGGCCAGCCGTAGCTGGCGCTGGATCTCTTCCTCGCGCGCGTCGTCGATCACGAGCATCACGTCGTTCGGATCGACGAGGGTCTCCTCGAGCGCGAACACGCCCGTGAGCACGCTGTCCGGCCGCAGTTCGCCCTGCTCGAACAGCGCCCACATCTCGCGCGCGAACTCGGTGGCGAGCAGCTCCGGCGCGAAGCGACCGAGCGTGGAGCGCAGGTTGTTGACGTCGCGCTCCAGCAGCGACTTCGCCGCGTTGTTGCCGGCCGCGTTGACCGCCTGCGGCAGGTCGATGATCACCGGGCCGTCGGGCGCCACGAGCACGTTGAACTCGGACAGGTCGCCGTGGATGAGCCCGAGGCAGAGCATGCGCACGACGTCGCGGATCAGCACGGCGTGGTACTCGCGGGCGGTCTCGGCCGAAAGCTCCACCTCGCCGAGCCGCGGCGCCGGGTTGCCGTCCGCGTCGGCCACGAGTTCCATCACCAGCACGCCGTCGAAGTAGCCGAGCGGCTTCGGCACGCGCACGCCGGCAGCCACGAGTTGGTACAGCGCGTCCACCTCGGCGTTCTTCCAGGCGGTCTCCTGCTCCCGGCGACCGAAGCTCGTGCTCTTGCCCATCGCGCGGGCCTGCCGGCTGCCGCGCACGCCCCGGCCTTCCTGGTACTGGGCGCGCTTCTGGAAGCTGCGCTGCGCCATGTCGCGATAGACCTTGGCGCAACGCGTGTGCGGGCCCGAGCGCACGAGGTAGACGGTGGCTTCCTTGCCGCTCTTGAGCGAGCGGAGGACTTCGTCGATCACGCCGTCGTCGATCAACGGCTGCAGGCCGGGAGGGGTTTTCACGGGTCACCGGGGGCGCGGAGGGCCGTGGATCATACCGACCGGCGGCCCCAGGCGCTTGGCCTCGAGCGGCCCGAGGGCGGCCCCGGAGCGGGCCCAGAGCCGGCCTAGAGCGGGCCTAGAGCGGTTCGACCGCCGCCGGGTCGGAGAGCGCCTGCGGCGGCCGGCTGAACAGCACCCGCAGCCGCAGCCCGAGGATCTCGGCGCGGGTGAGTTCCCTGCGCCCCTGCATCACCCGGACCAGCAGCGCGGGGTCGTCGGTGATCACGTTGTCCACCCCGCGCTCGATCATGCGCAGCATCAGCTCGGGCTCGTTCACCGTCCAGACGTGCACTTCCTTGCCGGCTGCGTGCGCGCGCCGGATGAGCGAGGGCGTGGCCCGGGCGGCATTGAGGCTCAGGAAATCGGCCTCGGTGCGCACGACGTTGCCGACGGCGGTGGTGATGATGTGGCCCGTCTTGAGGCTCGGCTCGAGGCTCTCGACCTGCTTCAGCGCCGCATAGTCGAGCGAAGTGATCACGACCTGGTCGAGAAAGTCCGTGCGCCGCAGCAGCTCCACCACCGCCGGCGCGAGCCCGGGGTCGGGCACGTTGTACTTGAGCTCGATGTTGATGCGCATGCGGCCGCGCGCGAGGTCGATCACGTCTTCGAGCGCCGGCGGGTACTCGCCCGTGAACTTCCCGTGGTGCTTGCGCCCGATGTCGATCGTCGCGATCTCCGCCGCGGTCAGCTCACTCACCTTGCGCGGGTCGTCGCCCATGCGCATCAGGTCCCCGTCGTGCACCACCACGATCTTGCGATCGCGCGTGTGCTGCACGTCGAGTTCCGAATACGTCGCCCCGGCGTCCATGGCCGCGCGGAACGCGGCCAGCGTGTTCTCGGGTGCCAGGATCTTGGCGCCGCGATGCGCGGTGATCGCGACGTCCTGCGTCAGGTCGAGCTGCGAGGCGAGGAGTGCGGCCGCACCCACTGCGCCCACCACCACGGCCAGCGCGATGGCGATGGCGGGCCGCGCGATGAGCCGCGCACGTACCGTGTCCTCGCTCGGGACCGTCGGGGGCCGACGCGCGTCCGGGTCGCGCTGCTCGGCGTACATGCGCGTCACGAGAAACTGGTGGCCGGCGAGCAGGATGCCGCCGTAGAGGAACCCACCGATCGCGGCCATCGCCATGTACAGCGCGACCAGCGGCAGCACCCGATGCACGTCGATGCCGGCCCAGTCGAGTCCCGCGTCCGAGACGTATCGGCTGGCCCAGGTAATTGCGACGGCCACGACGGTGACCGCCACCCACCAAAGCAGCAGCGACGGCACGATGCGCCCCAGCCGGCCGCGTGTCATCCGTGCGCTCTCCGCGAGGGCCTGCGCGGGCGCCGCACCTTCCAGCGCAAGGATCGGCACCGCGAACAGCCAGCGAGCCAGCTGCCAGGCCGCGAGCAGCGCATAGCCGGCGGCGAGGATAGCGGCGATCAGCAGCGCGCGCCGCCACTCGGGCGGGTGCTCGGCGAGGTAGTAGTTGATGTCGTGCCCCCGGAGCATCGTGAACCAGACGATTCCGACCGCCGCCAGGAAAGGCAGGGCGAGGACGACGAGCCGCAGGAACACGCGTGCCGACAGCCGCACCAGCCGCGGCAGCCGGCGCAGCACGAAGCTGATCGTCGAGGCGGCCGTGACCGGACGGCGAGCGATCGCACTCCCTGCGATGAAGCTGTGGCCGGTGAACTCGGCGAGCAGCAGCGCGATGGTCAGCGCCCCGATGACCAGCACGAAGGCCGCGCCGGTCGGCGAGAGCACGAAGCCCGCGATGTCGAAGTTGCTGATCACCGGCTCGCCCGCGGCGAGCACCAGGCGGCGGCCGATCCAGGTCACGAGCGGCGTGAAGATCGCGAAGCCCAGCAGCTGCACCAGCAGATGGAACGCGAGTGACGCGCGCCAGTTGGGGCGGAGGTCAGCCCGGGCCCGGGCCAGCAGGCCGTCGATCATCGGGTCCTTCCCTGCGTGCGCGAACGAGCGCGCACTCTAGCGCGTTGTCGCGGGGCGCGTCCCGGCGATCATCGCCCTGACTCAGGGGCCGCGCCCTATCCTCGATCGAAGGATGCTCAGTTCCAGCCTTCCTTGCCGGGCTCCTGGTTCATCAGCTTGCGGAAGCGGGTGAACAGGTAGATCGCCATGACGACCATGAACAGGATGCCACCGAGGCTGAGTAGTCCGACGTCGGTGGTGAGGAGGAGTTTGAGGACTTCCACGAGGGCTCCTATGCGCGGGTAGGTGTATCCGCCAAGGCTAGCTTCGGATGAACCCGGCCGATCTCGTGGCAAACCGAGACGAGCAGGCCAGCACGTGATCCATGGCCGTGTCGGGTGCGCGCCTCGGTGCCGGCGCCTGGTCGCCGTGCTAGCGATATCCCCCGATTGGCGGGCGCGGTGCGTGGACCTAAAGGTGGTGCATCGCCGGCCACTTCCAGGGAGCGACGGTGCGTCGGATCGACGGATGGAGTTCGCGCGTCGCGGTCCTCGTGCTGGCCGCAGCGGGGGCGACATCCTGCCTCTCGCCGCCCGAGCGACAGAGCTATCCGCTCTATCCCGGACCGCCGCAGCCGCTTGCCGAGGTCGCGGTGCTGCGGCTCGGTGATGCCACGGTCGCGCGCATCGACGGACTCACCGTGGCCGAGGGCGACTGGACCGAGGTGCACCTGCGGCCGGGCCGCCACCGCATCGAGTGGACCGACCGCTACGCCGATGACACTGCCGCACAGGCGAGACTGGAGGGTCGTGGCGCGATCCGCCAGGTCGTCGTGGACCTCGAGGCGGGGCACACCTACTCGCTGCGCTCGCGCCACGGCGATGCCGTCATCGACGAGACGACTGCGCGACAGGTTCCCGCGTTGCCGTGGTCGGAGCCGTGATGCAGCGGTCACACGCCCCGGTTGGTTGTCGCATCAAGGGGCTTCTGGCCGTCGGGGTGGTCGCGACCCTGGTCGCGGGCTGCGTGGTCGTTCCCTACAGCCCGCCGACGGAGTCCTCCAGCACGCCGGTGCGCCTCGAGCGCGCCGATCGCGTGCTGCTCACCGTTGGCCCGCGGCAACTCCTCGAGGACACGTCCGTCGCGCTGCGCCGGCGTGATCGGGAATTCGAGATCATCGACAGCCTCGCGTTCCGGGCGGCGGTCTTTCCGGAGGGCGACTGGCGCCTGTCGCGGCTGCTCGATCCGGAGCGTCACGCGCTGCTCGCCGCCTCGGGTGCGGACTATCTCGTGGTGGTCGGGCCGGTCCTCACCGGCCTGCCCGACGAGCACGGTCTTTTCGTGGGCACGGCCTATGGCTTCTACGGGGCGCAGGCGAATACCACGCAGGGGTCGGCGCTGATGCTGATCGTGGATCTTGCCCGTGGCGAGGTCCTCGACGCACTGCGCACGCGCGCCGAGGGTACGGATGTCGCGGTCGGATTCTTCTACGGGCTGATCGTCCACGCCACGACCGAGTCGAGCGTGCGTCGCGCCTGCCTCGATTCCGTGGTGGAGACGCTGCGGCGCGTCCATCCGGACGGTCGCCTGCGCCTCGCGTTGATGGCGGCGGAGCCCATCGGGTCGAGCGAGTACGCGCTGTCGCTGATCACGGAGTAAGGAAATGCGACGTCTGCACGCAAGCGCAATCGACCCGGCCCGGCGGCGGGTTCCACGGCTCGCGCTGGTGCTGGCTGCCGCGGTGGGACTCGACGGGTGCGTGACCAAGGATCCCTATCCGGACTACTGGCCGGCCCTGGCCGTCGCACCGGCGTCGGGCTGTCCGGTCCTGGCTGGCCGGTATCACGTCGAGGCCGTCGAGACGGGGACCTGCTACGCGGGTGAGTCCCGGGCGTACAAGGCCGACTGGCGCTGCCAGCTCGAGCTCGACTGGGCGCTGGGCGTCGATGGCATCGCCCCCTCGGACGGGTGGATCGAGCTCAGCCAGCCGGAGGCCGACCAGTTGGTCGTGACGACGAAATACGGCACGCGCGTGCTGCGCAGCTCCGCCGGCGAATTTCGCTGCGAGAAAGGCGTCCTCGAGATCGTCGAGCATGCGAGTGCGCTCTCCGACGAGGGCGAAAGCAAGGCAACCAACACATTGATGGGGACGAGCGTTGCGCTGGCCTACGCGTCGGGCGGCGTCAACACGCTGTCCCGCCGATTCCGGCGCGCCGCCGACGGATCGCTGGTGGCGGAACTGTACGAATCGTCGACCGGGCTGATCCTGCTGGTGCCCTACCACAGGTCCGAGCGGCACTACCTTCGCTGGGCCACGTGGGAGGAGCCGGCGCCTCCGTGAAGCTATTGCCGGCTCCGGTCGCGGATCGCCCGGAACTCGTTGCCTTCGCGCCAGTTCGGCCACTCGTCGCTGTTCGCGACCGCGAGGCCGACGTCGTAGTACACGGCGAGGTCCTGCAGCGTGCCGCCGACGTCCCAGCCGGGGTCGTACTCGTCGGAGGGCTTGTGGTAGTGCTTCGCGACGTACTCGTCGAGCCAGGCGCGGCCTGCTGCCACGCCGCCCGTCCGCAGGTCCACGCCCGCCTTGGGGTAGATCATCGGCACGCCCTGCTTGGCGAGGTTGAAGTGATCCGAGCGGTAGTACAGGCCCTTCTCGGGCGTGGGCTCGCGCGCGAGCACGCGATCCTGCTTCGCCGCCGCGCGGCGCAGGTAGTCGTCGAGCTCTGAAGCGTCGTAGCCGATCACCACGAGATCGCGCGCCTCGCCGAGCGGCGAGAGGTTGTCCATGTTGAGCCCGCCGGCCATCTGCGCGACCGGCACGGGCGGATTCGCGCGCGAAGTGCTCGCTGCCGAGCAGGCCGGATTCCTCGGCCGTGACGGCGACGAACATCAGCGACCGCTTCGGTTGCGGCTTCGTCGCGGCGAACGCGCGGCCGAGCTCGATCAGTGCGGCCACGCCCGTGGCGTTGTCGGATGCGCCGTTGAAGATCGCGTCGGCCCCGTCTTCCGCAACCGGCAACGTGCCGAGGTGGTCCCAGTGGGCCGTGTACACGAACACCTCGTCCGGTCGCTCGCTGCCGCGCACGAGGCCGACGACGTTGTGCGACTCTCCCCGCTGCGACGTCGTTGCGCACGCCGACGCTCGCAGTGACCCCGAGCGACGTCCCGCGGAAGCCGCGCTGTGCTGAGGCACGCTTCAGCGTCTCGTAGTCCCGGCCGGCGAGCGCGAGCACGCGGCCCGCAGCCTCGTGGGTCACCCAGCCCTCGAGCGCGAGGCGCTGCGAGGCCGGGTCCTCGAGGACGAGATCGAACTGCGGCTGCGCGGCCCCGTTGCGCACCACGGCCCAGGGGTAGGCGGCCGGCGCGGTCTCGTGGATCACGAGCAGCCCGGCGGCGCCCTGGCGAACCGCTTCCTCGAACTTGTAGGTCCAGCGGCCGTAGTAGGTCATGGTGTTGCCGCTGAACAGCGCCGGGTCCTGCGTGGCGAAGCCCGGGTCGTTGACCAGCACGAGGACGAGCTTGCCGCGCACGTCGAGCCCGGCGTAATCGTTCCAGCCGTATTCGGGTGCGACGATGCCGTAGCCGGCGTACACCACCTCGGCATCCTTAAGTCGGGAATCGGGTACGGGCCGCCGGGTCCACACCACCATGTCGTCGGCGTAACGCAGCGCGAGGCGGCCGCCCGAGCCGCGAACGTCCATCGTCGCGTCGGCGTGCGTCGTGATCTCGACGAGCGGCACGGGCTGCAGGAAGCTGCCGCCGACGCCGGGCTCGAGCCCCGCGTTGCGGAACTCCCCCTCGATGTACGCGAGGGTCTTCCTTTCGCCCTCGGTGCGCGGGGCACGCCCCGCGAACTCGTCCGAGGCGAGGCGCTGGATGTGGGCGCGGTAGCGGGCTTCGGACAGGGCGGGCGTAGCCGGGCTGGCTGCGTCGTCGCGCGTGCCGGCACAGCCGACGAGCAGGCCCAGGAGGCCCGCGACGACTGCGCGGGACAGGATCTTCGGAGTGGTCATCGGCGAAGCGTACCTGCCCGGCGGTCCGGTGTCAGGTCACTCGCCGTCAGGTCAGTACCGGTAGACGGCTCCGAGCACGATGCGGTTCACGCTGACGTCGCCGGTCGTATCCGAGTCGCCCACGTCGGTGAATTGCTGGAAGTCGAGCCGCACGGTCCAGTCGCCGCGCGTGTAGCCGGCGCCCACGCCCCAGAGGAATTCCGTCGAGTTGGACGAATCGCTTTCCTGCTCCGAGATCCCGTCGATCGAGATCCGGGCGGCGACGTCGTTGCTGGCAAAGTACACGCCGGCGCGGCCATACACGTCCCAGCCGGAGGCGAACACGGGCAGGATGCCGAGTACCGACACGGTCGCACCCGAGCTCTCCGCGGTGAGCTGCGCGTTCATCCCGGCATTGGTCGTGCCGTCGCTCACCTGGCTGTTGCCCCGGTACTCCGCGTCGCCGAGGTCCACGTACGCCGCCTCGGCGGCGAGGTAGGGCAGGATCTGGTAGCCGAAGATGATGCCGTAGGTGAAGCCGTCCTCGCTGGTCGAGGACTGGCCGTCGAGCACCGTGAGACCGACGTCCGCGAGCGACCCCTCGATCATCCGGTCGATGCCCCGCTGGTCGAGGTCGTACGCATACTGGCCGGCATCGAGGCCGAAGTAGAAGCCCCGATCGGCGGCAACGGCCGGGGTGCTGACCAGGGCCGCGAGGCCAAGCAGGGCGATCGTGCGCTTCATGACGGGTACTCCGTGAATCGAGGTTGAACGCGACCGCCGCCGGGCGGACGGTCGGGACGAAAGTACCCGAAGTCTAGGGTGTCGGAACGGGAGCCGCATCACGGATTGCCGAGACTGCGGCACGCCCTCGGGATCAGGCCGCCACGGCCTCCTCGGCCTTCGCCGATGTAACCGCCTGCGTCGCCGGGGCCGCCGGCGCCGAGGCGCGGATCAGGTGGTCGAAGGCCCCGAGCGCCGCCTTCGAGCCCTCGCCCATGGCGATGATGATCTGCTTGTACGGCACCGTCGTGGCGTCGCCGGCGGCGAACACACCGGGAAGCGAGGTCTGGCCGCGGGCGTCCACCTCGATCTCGCCACGTGGGCTCAGTGCGATCGTGCCCTTCAGCCACTCGGTATTGGGCAGCAGGCCGATCTGCACGAACACGCCCTCGAGCTCGACGCGGTGCGTCTCGTTGGTCCGGCGGTCGCGGTAGCTCAGCGCGTTCACCTTGCCGCCGGCACCGTGTACCTCGGTGGTCTGCGCCGAGACGATCACGCGCACATTCGGCAGGCTGCGCAGCTTGCGCTGCAGCACATCGTCCGCCCGCAGCTGGCCGTCGAACTCGATCAGCGTGACGTGACCGACGATGCCCGCGAGGTCGATCGCGGCCTCGACCCCCGAGTTACCGCCGCCGATCACCGCGACGCGCTTGCCCTTGAACAGCGGTCCGTCGCAGTGCGGGCAGTAGGCGACACCGCGGCCGCGGTACTCGCGCTCGCCGGGCACGTTCATCTCGCGCCAGCGGGCGCCGGTGGAGAGAATGACGCTGCGACTGCGCAGCGTCGCGCCGCTGGCGAGCTTCACGGTCAGCAGCCCGGCCTCAACGTCACGCTCGAGTGCCTCCGCCCTCTGCAGGTTCATGATGTCCACGTCGTAGGTCTTGACGTGGTTCTCGAGCTGGGCGGCGAGCTTCGGGCCCTCGGTCTCGGTGACGGAGATGAAGTTCTCGATGCCCATGGTATCGAGCACCTGGCCGCCGAAGCGCTCGGTGACGACGCCCGTGCGGATGCCCTTGCGAGCGCCGTAGATCGCCGCCGAGGCGCCGGCCGGGCCGCCTCCGACGATCAGCATGTCGAACGGGGCCTTCTCACTGATTGCGGCGGCCTGGCGCGCGCCGGCATTGGTATCGAGCCTGGCGAGGATCTCCTCCACCGACATGCGGCCCTGGCCGAACGGCTGGCCGTTCAGGTGCACGGTGGGGACGGCCATGATCTGCTTGGCCTCGACCTCGGCCTGGAACAGCGCGCCGTCAATCATCGTCGCGCGCACGCGCGGGTTGAGCACCGCCATGAGGTTCAGTGCCTGCACGACGTCCGGGCAGTTCTGGCAGGAGAGCGAGATGTACACCTCGAAGTCGAGATCGGCGTCGAGCGCCTTGATCTGCTCGATCACCGCGACGTCGGCCTTCGGGGGGTGACCGCCCGCCTGCAGGAGTGCCAGCACCAGCGAGGTGAACTCGTGGCCCATGGGGATGCCGGCGAAGCGGATGCCCATCTCGGAGCCGACCCGGCTCACGCTGAAGGACGGAGCTCGGACGCTGCCGTCGGCGTCGCGCTGCCGGAGCGTGATCAGTTCCGAGAGGGATGCGACGTCCTCGAGCAACGCGCGCAGCTCACTTGCAGCGTCGCTGGCGTCCAGCGTCGCGACGATCTCGATCGGCCGAATCATGCGGCCGAGGTAGGTCTGCAGCTGCTGCTTGAGGTTGGCGTCGAGCATGGCGATGTCCTGCGGGGCGGTGGGCATGTTCAAAAGCGGGGCCCTCCGTGAGGAGGGCCCCTTCGGAGCGCCCGCACCGGGGGGGGTGGTGCGGGCTGGGGGTTGCGTCAGATCTTGCCGACCAGATCGAGCGACGGAGCCAGCGTCTTGGCGCCCGGCGTCCACTTGGCAGGGCAGACCTCGCCCGGGTGGGCGGCGACGTACTGGGCGGCCTGCACCTTGCGGAGCAGTTCCTTGGCGTCGCGGCCGATGCCGAGGTCGTTGATCTCGGCGACCTTGATCACGCCCTCGGGGTTCACGACGAAGGTGCCGCGCAGCGCCAGGCCCTCATCCTCGATCAGCACGCCGAAGTTGCGGCTGATCGCGTGGGTCGGGTCGCCGACCATCGGGTACTCGATCTTCTTGATCGTGTCCGAGGCGTCGTGCCAGGCCTTGTGCGTGAAGTGGGTGTCCGTCGAGACGCTGTAGATCTCTACGCCAATCTTCTGGAACTCCTTGTAGAGATCGGCGACGTCGCCAAGCTCGGTCGGGCACACGAACGTGAAGTCGGCGGGGTAGAAGAAGAACACCGACCACTGGCCTTTCAGGTCGGCGTCCGACACCTGCACGAACTCGCCGTTGTGGTAGGCAGTTGCCTTGAAAGGCTTGATGGTGGAATTGATGATCGGGGTCATGGCGGTATCTCCGGGGGTAAGGTTGAACGTCGGGAGTTCGAAACTCGTGGACGGCATGATGCGGGCCGGCCGCCGGTAGGGCCAATTGATTGATTCGCTGGAAGCAATAGAGGATGACGATCAAAAGTCCGGCGCCTTGATAGGATGCCGGCCATGAAGACCATCATCGAGCCGTTTCGCATCAAGGTCGTGGAGCCGATCCGTCTCACGACCGCCGAGGAGCGCCGCCGCCTGCTCGCCGCAGCCGGCTGGAACCTGTTCGGCCTCCATTCGGACGACGTGATCATCGACCTGCTCACCGATTCCGGCACGAGCGCCATGAGCGCCGAGCAGTGGGCTGCGGTGATGCGCGGCGACGAGTCCTATGCGGGATCGCCGTCCTACTATCGCTTCGAGACGGCGGTGCGCGAGCTGATGCCCTTCCGCCACGTCATCCCCACGCACCAGGGGCGGGCAGCGGAGGCGATCCTGTTCTCGATCGTCGGAGGCCCGGGCCGCCTGATACCGTCGAACACGCACTTCGACACCACGCGCGGCAACATCGAGGCGACCGGCGCCGAGGCCGTGGACCTCGTCATCCGCGAGGCGCACGACCCGGACGACCTGCATCCGTTCAAGGGCAACATCGACCTCGCACGCCTCGAGCAACTGCTGGTCGAATCGGGCGAGCGGATTCCGATCGTGATGCTGACGGTCACCAACAACGCGGGCGGCGGCCAGCCCGTGAGCCTCGAGAACATCCGTGCCACGGCAGAGATCGCCCGCCGCCACGGCAAGCCGCTGATCATCGACGGCTGCCGATTCGCCGAGAATGCCTGGTTCATCAAGTGCCGCGAGCCGGGGCAAGGCGCGCGCAGCGTCAAGGACATCGTGCGCGACATGTTCGCCGTGGCCGACGGCATGACCATGAGCGCCAAGAAGGACGCCTTCGCCAACATCGGCGGCTGGCTGGCCGTGAACGACGACACGCTCGCCGCCGCCGCGCGCAACCGGCTGATCCTCACCGAGGGCTTCCCGACCTACGGCGGCCTCGCCGGTCGCGATCTCGACGCGATCGCGGTGGGCCTCGGGGAGATCGTGGACGAGCAGTACCTGCGCTACCGCGTGCGGACGAATGAGTACATCGGCGAGAAGCTCACGGCTCTGGGCGTCCCCATCGTTCGCCCGGTGGGCGGTCACGCGGTGTTCGTGGATGCGCGTCGCTTCCTGCCGCACATTCCGCCGCTCGAGTATCCTGGGCAGTCACTGGCCGTGTCACTGTATGTGCTCGGCGGCATACGTGCCTGCGAGATCGGCACCGTGATGTTCGGCCAGAGGCCCGACGGGACCGAGGTGCCGGCCGACATGGATCTCGTGCGCCTCGCGATGCCGCGGCGCGTATACACGCAGTCGCACGCCGACTACCTCGTCGAGGTGTTCGAGGAGGTCGTCCGAAAGCGCGATTCACTGCGTGGCTTGCGCATCGTGTCCCAGCCACCGCAGCTGCGGCATTTCACCGCGCGCTTCGAGCCGCTCGTCTGAACCGGTTCGCCCGCCGTGAGTCCGCGGCGGGATCCCGGCTCTCGAGTCGAGCCAGCGGTGCCGACGGCACGCGCGGACGGGCACCGCCGTCGGACTTCTTTACATGCGCTGGCTACGTCAGATCGCAATGGTCTGTATTTGCTGGCAATTTTCTCGTGGCCCACTTTTTGCAAATTTCACATCGACCAGTCACTTGCTCGGGGATTCGGAAAATGAAGAGGAACAGTTCGAACCTTGCCGCGGCGCTCGGCGCGGCGGCCATGCTCTCGGCCGGGTCGGTCGGTGCGATGACGCTCGACTTCATCAAGCACATCGACTTGGTGTCGGGCGAGAAGGCCATGGAGGGCACGGCGTTCTCGTCGATCCACGTTCCGATCGCGACGACCGCCAGGGGATATTCCGGTTCCGCTTCCGACGACGATTTGGGGGTCTCTCCCTATGCGTATTTCGACAAGGGCCAAGCCGGCATCGGCGTCTGCAAATTGCTGGTTGCCGGGGACCAGTGCAGCCCGTCGAGCGATGACAACGTGACGGAAGGGGAGGTCCTCGGGTTGAGTTGGGGCACCTCCGTACTTCTGAACAGCCTTTCTTTCCGCGGTGAGTTGCATCCGAGCGACCCACCTTTCCTCCCAACGCACAAGTTCGACTACTCCATCGACGGCGGCGTCACCTGGTTCACGAATTTTCTGCTCAACGCGAAGACCCAGGGCGCCGTCGATTTCGGCGGCCTCCTGCTCGATGCGAATCAGGAGATTCTCCTCGCATTCAACAACGAGCAGTTCTACGTGAGCGCGGCCGAGATCACCGCAGTGCCAATCCCGGCGGCTGCCTGGCTCCTCGGGTCGGGCCTGTTCGGACTCTTCGCACTCGGTCGCCGTCGAAGGGCGGGTACCTTGGCGGCGTAACCGCAGGTCAGGTGGATTCGAGACAGGGCTTCTGATCGGCAGATCAGGGGCCCTGTCCTTTTGGCGTGGCTGGCCTGCAGGCGTCCTCATGCCTCAGACTCTCTCGCAGTCCAAGCCGATCTGGAGACGCGTATGCCGAGCCGACGCCTGTTCCTCGCCGCCGGCGCCATGCTGTTACTCGGTGCGTGCGCCAGTCTCCCGAACAAGGACCCGCTGCAGGTTACGGTGGCGGGCATCGAGTCCATCCCGGGCGAGGGCATGGAATTGCGCATGCTCGTCAAGCTGCGGGTGCAGAACCCCAACCAGGCGCCGATCGATTTTTCGGGCGTGTACGTCGAGCTCGACGTGCAGGGCAAGACCTTCGCGACCGGTGTCAGCAACGAGGCCGGCACCCTGCCGGGCTTCGGCGAAGTCGTGGTCGCCGTGCCGGTGACGGTCTCGGTGCTGCGCATGGTGCGGCAGGTCATGGGTGTGCTCGACGGCCAGCCCGTGGACAAGATCCGCTACGAAATGAGCGGCAAGCTGAGCGGTGGCGTGTTCAATACCCACCGGTTCGGGGCCAGCGGCGAGTTCGAGTTGCCGAAATCCGCGCCAGAACCGATCGGCTGACCTGCTCCGCGGGCACGACATCCAGCGATGGCCATCTGGGTCGATGCCGACGCCTGCCCGCGCCCCGTAAAGGAGATCCTGTTCAAGGCGGCCGAGCGCACCGGCATCGCGCTGACGCTCGTCGCCAATCACGCCATGGCGGTGCCCAGGCTGCCCAACGTGCGCCTGCTGCAGGTACAGGGGGGCTTCGACGTCGCCGACCAGGAGATCGTCAAGCGCGTCGCGCCCGACGACCTCGTCGTCACGGCTGACATCCCGCTCGCGGCCGACGTAATCGCGCGCGGCGCACAGGCGCTGAATCCGCGTGGCGAGATGTACGCCGCCGACACCATCCGCGCCCTGCTCACGATGCGCGATTTCATGGACACGATGCGCGCGAGCGGTGTGGTGACCGGCGGGCCGCCGGCGCTGTGCCAGGCCGACCGGCAGGCGTTCGCGGCCCAGCTCGACCGCTGGCTCGCACGCAGGCGGTAGCGAACGCAGCAACCGCGGCGGGCCCGCGCCGATGGCGACGGTCGGCGTCCGTCTGGTACCGTGCTCCCGGCCCGGCCCTGCCGGCATTTCGGTCCTGCGATTCGGGACTCACCAGGAGGAGAACACCATGGGCTTGATCATCAGCCTGATCATCGGCGGCATCGTCGGCTGGCTCGCCAGTATCTTCATGAAGACCAATGCCCAGATGGGCCTCGTCGCGAACGTGCTCGTCGGGGTCGTGGGCTCCGCGCTCGGCTTCTGGGCGTTCGGCCTGCTGGGGCTGGCGCCGTCGGGCGGCATCCTGCGTTTCGTCGTGTCGATCATCGGGGCCGCCCTGCTGATCTTCATCCTGCAGAAGCTCGGCCTGTTCAAGAAGTCGTCCTGATGCGGGAGGCGCCGGCGAAGGTTCGCGTGCCGGCGCGCTGAACGGCGCCGGGCGGTTCGGTGAACTACCGGCTGCTCGCGGACCTCGTCCTCCTCGCACACGCTGCCTTCGTCGCCTTCGTGGTGCTGGGCGGCCTCGTGGTACTGCGCTGGCCGCGGATCGCCTGGGTCCACCTGCCTGTCGTGGCCTGGGGCGCCGGCATCGAGTTCATGGGTGGCCTGTGTCCGCTCACGCCGCTCGAGAATCACTGGCGGCGGCTCGCGGGCGAACAGGGCTACGGCGGAGGCTTCGTCGAGAATTACCTGCTCACCGCCCTCTATCCGGACGGCCTGACTCGTGGCGTGCAGGTCGCGCTCGGGCTCGTCGTGATCGCGGTCAACGTCGCGATCTACGCCCGCCTCTGGAGACGAAAAAAAACGAGCCGGACCTGAGTCCGGCTCGCTCTTCAGTCGCAACGATGCGACGGCTTTCGACGGCTCAGTCGAGGAGCTCCTTCGGGATGTTGCCGCCGTTCTCGGCAATCTCCTTGAGCACCTTCTTGTGCAGCCACATGTTCATCTTGGCCGAGTCGCCCATCAGATCGGCCGGGCAGCCGAGCTCGACTGCGAGCTCCTTGCGGGCGCTGAAGCTGCTGTCGATGTCGAGCAGCTTGAGCAGGTCCACGATCGAGGTCTTCCAGTTGAGTTTCTGCGGGTTCGCGGCCGCCAGCGACTCGAGCTGTGCCACCACATCCACCATTGGAATCTCAATGGGCGGGGGCGGGGGCGGGGGCGCGGCAGGAGCTTGCGGAAACGGTGTCTGGACGGGCGGCGGCGGCGGCGTGGCGGCCTTTGCCTTCTTGATGCCGAGCTTTTCAAGGATGTTACTGAAGAATCCCATTCGCTAATCTCCTGTTGCAGCAAAATTCCAATGAGCCGCGCGGCCGGTACGTGCACGGCCGCGCTCGCTCAACGACGAGGTCCTCGGTGGAACAATAGCCGACACGGCGCGAAAGTCCCATAGTGGACAACGCCGAGTGCACGTGCGTGCCGCCGATCGCGGTGCAGTCCCGCATGCGCAGGCTCACGGTCAGCCGCTGCGGGCGAGCGACGTTCGGCAGAGGCTCCCCGTCCGCGCGTGAAGGTGAGCGAGACCGAGTTGATGCAGTAGCGCTGGCCGGTGGGCGGTGGGCCGTCAGGAAACACGTGGCCCTGGTGGCTGTCGCAGCGCGCGCAGCGGATCTCCGTGCGCACCATGCCGTAGTTCGTGTCGCGGATGGACTTCAGGTGTGCGTCGTCGAAGGGCGTCGTGAAGCTCGGCCAGCCCGTGCCGCTCTCGAACTTCTCGGTCGCGCGAAACAGCGGCAGCCCGCAGAGCCGGCAGCTGTAGATGCCGGGCTGCTTCTGGTCCACGAGCGTGCCGCAGAACGGCCGCTCGGTGCCGTGCTCGAGCAGCACGTGGCGCTCCTCGGCGGTGAGCGTGTCCTCGAGGCGGCGGCGCTCCCCGGGCGTGAGCGGCGCGAGATCGAAGCCGCTCATGGGGAGTCCTTGAGCAGGTCGCCGTGGACCTTGCGGAGCTTTTCCACCTTGGGTTCCGCCACCGCGCGGATATAGGGTTGCTGCGGGTTCCGCGCCGCGTAGCCGTGGTGATACGCCTCGGCTGCATGGAACACCTCGAGTGGCTCGAGCGTCGTGGCGAGCGGTGCATCGAAGACCCGGGCCGCCTCGATCTGTGCGATGTAGCGCTCTGCGATGCGCCGCTGCGCATCGTTCGCGTAGAAAATCGCCGAGCGGTACTGCGTGCCGACGTCCGCACCCTGGCGGTTCAGCTGCGTCGGATCGTGGGCGATCGAGAAGAAGATCTTCAGGATCTGGCCGAGCGCGACGCGGGCCGGGTCGAACACGATCTCGATCGCTTCCGCGTGGCCGGTCCTGCCGGTGCAGACGTCGTCGTAATTCGCCGTCGACGCAGAGCCGCCCGCGTAACCCGGGCGTACCGAGAGCACGCCGTCGAGCTGGGCGTACACCGCCTCGGTGCACCAGAAGCAACCGCCGGCGAGCACGAGTGTGTTGCCCGCGTCGCCGGTATCGGGGACGGGCTCGGGATCCGGAAACGACCAAGGATCGATTTTGAGTGCCATGCCGCTATTCTACCGGCACAACTCGAGGAGGCCGCATGGGCCCAAGCATCACCCTGGTACGTCGGCCGAAACGGCATTTCGGATTCACCGCGCTTGCGACGTGCGGATTCCTGGCCGCCAACCACTGCGGCGCCGCCGCCACCGCGCCGTCGGCCGATGAAATCGCGCGATCGTCGGCTCGCATCGAGGCCGACGTGCGCTTCCTCGCCGACGACCTGCTCGAGGGGCGCGAGGCCGGCACGCGCGGCTTCGACCTCGCCGCGTTGTACGTGGCCGCCCGGTACCGCCTGATCGGGCTCGAGCCCGGCGGCGAGGACGGCTCGTTCTTCCAGCGTGTCCCGATGCTGCGCGGCGTTCGAGAGCGGGAGGGCGCACGCTTCGCCATCACCCGCGACGGACGCACGCAGGAGTTCGCCTTCGAGACCGAATTCCTGCCTGCGATCAACTTCACGGCCGGCGCAGCCGCGGTCACGGCGCCGATGGTGTTCGTCGGGCAGGCCGTCCACGCGCCCGAGCTGCAGCACGACGACTTCGCCGGCGTGGAGGTGAAGGGCAAGATCGCCGTGGCGCTCAACAATGCGCCGGCGCGCTTTCCCATCGACCAGCGGGCCTTTCATGCGTCCTCGACCGAGAAGCTGCGCGAGCTCGAGCGACGTGGTGCGGTCGGTGTCATTTTCCTCGGAGATCCCGAGCAACGAGGCGCGGCGCCCCTGGGCGCTCGATTCGCCGAACTGGCAGCGACCCGCGATGCGCCGGATCGACGCGCAGGGGCTGCCGGCGGACGACTTCCCGGGGCTGCCGGTGCGGGTCAGCGCCAGCGTCCACGCGGCCGAAGCGATCTTCGCGGGCTCGCCGCACGCCGCGCCCGAGGTGTTCGCGATGCTCGAGAAGGGCGAGCTGCGCGCCTTCGACCTCGCCGGCGAGGCGACGCTCGCGACGCGCGCTCGGCTCGACCGCATCGAGAGCCGCAACGTGATCGGGCGGTTGCCCGGGAGCGATGTGCGGCTGGCCGGCGAGCACGTCGTCTTCACCGCCCACCTCGACCACTTGGGGCTCGGCGCACCCCACGACGGGGATTCGATCTACAACGGCGCGCAGGACAACGCGGTCGGCGTCGCCACGATGCTGGAGTCGGCGCGACTGCTCGCGGCGGGGCGGAAGCCGCCCAAGCGCTCGATGCTGTTCATCGCGCTCACGGCCGAGGAGAAGGGCCTGCTGGGCTCCTATCACTTCGCCGCCCAGCCGACGGTGCCGCGCGAGTCGCTGGTGGCGAACGTCAACATGGACATGCCGCTGCGTCATCGGTGACGTGATCGACGCGGTCCCAATCGGCATCGAGCACTCGACGCTCGAGACCGTGGCGCGGCGTGCGGTGGCGGAGGCCGGCCTCACGCTTGACCCCCGACCCGCTGCCCGAGGAGGTGGTGTTCGTGCGCAGCGACCAGTACCCGTTCGTGCGCGAAGGCGTGCCCGCGATCTACCTGAAGTCCGGCGTGATGCTGCGCGACGGCGAGCGACGGGTTGGCGATGGTCAAGGCCTTCCGCTCGCACCGCTATCACCTGCCGAACGACGACCTGAACCAGCCGATGCACTGGCCGGCGGCGGCGCAGCTTGCCCACGTCAACTACCGCATCGGGCTCCTGATCGGCAACGATCCCGTGCGGCCCGCGTGGAAGCCGGGGAATTTCTTCGGCGAGAAGTTCGGCACTGGGCGTTCGCGCTGAGGGCGGCCGAGGCCGCCCTCAGCGGACGTTCGCGCCGGGTCGGCGCCCTCGTGTCACTCCAGCAGGTCGCCCGGCGTCGGCGGCAGCCGTGGCATGATCTGCTGCGGAAACGTCCCGGTCAGCGCGTCGAGGAACGCCACGATGTCACCGACCTCTGCATCCGTGAGTGACTTGTCCAACTGCGTCGAGGCCATGACACGCACGGCTTCGGGCAGCGTCTTCACGGCACCGTTGTGCATGTAGGGCGCGGTGTACTCGAGGTTGAGCAGGGTCGGTACCCGCCACATGCCGCGGTCGGCCTCGTCGTGCGTCGCGCTGAACCGTCCCGTGTCTTCACTGAGCTTGTATTTCGCGACGTAGGGGCTGTCCGGATAGGTCGGGAACTTCATGAAGAAGCCCGTGCCCGCCGGCAGCGCCGGTCCGTTGAAGGCCGGGCCCTGGTGGCAGCTCGTGCAGCCGACCGTGGCAAAGGTCTCCATCCCGCGCACCTGCTGCGCGGTGAGGGCCTTCTTGTCGCCCTTGGCGTAGCGGTCATACGCGCTGCCCGGCGTGATGAGCGTGCGCTCGTAAGCCGCGATCGCTTTGGCAGCGTTGTCCATGGTCACGACGTTGCCCGCGCCGAAGGCGCGCTCGAAGTACGGCTGGTAGCCGGGAATGTGCCGGACCCGATCGATCACGGCATCGAGGTCCGCCATGCCCATCTCGATCGGGTTCACCGGCGGGCCCTTGGCCTGCTCCTCGAGCGACGGCGCGCGTCCGTCCCAGAACTGCACGGAATGGAAGGCCGAATTCCAGACGGTCGGGGCGTTGCGTCCGCCTTTGACGCCGTGCACGCCGGCCGAGGTCGGCATGTGGTCGTCGCCGCCTTCCATCACGTTGTGGCAGGAGAAGCACGAGACCGTGCCGGTCGACGAAAGCCGCGGATCGAAGTAGAGCATCTTGCCGAGCTCGACCTTGTCGGCGGTGGTCGGGTTGTCGGCCGGCGCCGGGACGCTGTCCGGCAGCGGCTGCCACGCGCCCTGCGCGTGGGTCACGCCGACGGCCAGGGCCGACAGCAGGGCGGAAAACAGGACGCGATTGCGCATGACGAATCTCCACTCATCTTCGGGGGAACGGGGCAAGTGTCGCGGCTGCGCCTTAACGCAACATTAAGACGGGCGTGGTGCCTGTTGCGGCAATCGCGTATGGCGATCAGCCGGCGGAGTGCGACGGGAGCCGCACCTCGACCACGAGGCCGCGGCCGGTGCTGCCGCGGTGGTACCGGACCGTCCCGCCGCAGCCCTCCGCGATGCGCGTGACGATGGACAACCCGAGGCCGCTGCCCGGTCCCCGTGCACTGGACGCGCGATAGAAACGGCTGCCGAGCTGGTCCAGCTCCGCCTCGTCCACGCCGGGTCCCTGGTCGGCGACCTCGAGCCGGGCGCCGTCGACGCCCTGCGTGCAGCGCACCGTGACCGGGCCAGGCGCGCCGCCGTGCCGGACGGCATTGTCGAGCAGGTTGCGCAGCAGCACGTCGAGCAAGGCGTCGTCCACGGCCACGCTCACGGCCTCGTCGGTCGCGAGTTCGAGGGCCACGCCGTTCTCGAGTGCCGCGGGGGCGAGGTCTGCGATCACGCGTGCCGCGGCCTGGTCGAGCCGGCCGGTCGCCGGCCCGCACTGCGAGGCACGTTCGTCGATACGCGCGAGCAACAGCATCTGGTCCACCAGGCGAGCGGCGCGATCGCAACCCTCGATGACGTGGGCCAGTGCGCCCGCGCGGGCGGCCGGGTCGGTGCTGTCCCGCGCCACCTCGGCCTGCGCGCGGACCGCCGCGATCGGGGTGCGAAGCTCGTGGGCCGCGTGCGACGTGAAGCGCCGCTCGGCCTGCATCGACGCCGAGATGCGCGTGAACAGCGCGTTCAGCCGGTCCACCAGCGGGTGCACCTCGATCGGTACGCCGCCGTCGGGCAGCGGCCGCAGGTCGCCTGGGCCCCGCCGGCTCACTTCGTGGCCGAGGTGGGCAAGCGGCCGGACGGCCGTGCCGACGACCAGCCACACGAGCACGCCGAGCAGCGGTACGCCGAAGAGCAGGGCGGGCAGCCCGCTCAAGGTGTAGTGGGCGAGCAGCCGCTCGCGCAGCGCGTGGTCCTCGGCCACCTGCACGAGGTTGCGGCGCTCGACATCCCAGCCGCTGAAGACGCGCCAGTGACGACCTGCCACGCTCGCGTCGCTGAAGCCGGTCTCGACCGGCGACAGTCGCGCATCGGGCGCGCCCGCGCTGCGCAGCGCCAGCACCCGGCCCTCACGCCACACCTGCAGCACCACTTCCTGGCCGTACGGGCCTGCATCCGCGGATTCGCCGATGCGGATCTCCTCGAGTTCGTCGCCTTCCTGCGCCAGCAGCAGGCGGGCCGAGCGTGCGAGGTGGGCATCGAGCAGTTCGTCCAGCTCGTGGTGGGCGTGGTTGTAGGTCAGGAGCGTGGTGGCCGCCCAGGCGACCACGACACTCGCGAGGAGCAGCGTGAGCAGCCGGCGGCGCAACGAGTAGCTACGCACCGGTCGGCAGCCCGCCGTCCGCCGCCATCATGTAACCGACGCCCCGCACGGTGCGGATCAGGTCGGGCGACAGCTTGCGGCGCAGGTGGTGCACGTGCACCTCGATCGCATTGCTCTCGATGCTGCGGTCCCACTCGTACAGGGCAGACTCGATCTGCTGGCGCGTGACGACGCGTCCTGCCTTGAGCGTCAACGCCAGCAGCACGTCGAACTCGCGTGGCGCGAGCTCGACCGGCTCACCCCGCCACGTCACGGTGCGGGTGGCCGGATCGAGGGCCATCGGCCCGGCCTCGAGCTGTCCCCGGGCGATGCCGCTCGCGCGACGGACCAATGCGCGCAGGCGTGCGGCCAGCTCGGCAATGGCGACCGGCTTGATCACGTAGTCGTCGGCGCCGTCATCGAGCCCGCCGATGCGATCCTCGAGCGCGTCGCGCGCGGTGAGCACCAGCACGGGCGTGCGATCGCCCTCGGCGCGACGCCGTTCGAGCAGACGGCGGCCGTCGAGGAGGGGCAGACCGAGGTCGAGGACAACGGCGTCGAAGTGGTCCGTGGCCATCGCGGCGGCGCCGGCCTCGCCGTCTCGCAGCCACTCGACGGCGAAGCCCTTGCCGCGCAGCCCGGCCTGCAGCGCGTCGCCGAGCAGGGAATCGTCTTCGATGAGGAGCACGCGCATCGGTCAGTCGTCGTCCTCGTCTTCGTGGCTCTCGGGGCCCGCACCGGCGCCGAGGACGGCGTGTTCGTCTTGCCCCGTCGCGCCCTCGGCGCCGGCGAGCAACGATCCGCCGCCCGTCGTCACGGCCCAGCTCCAGAAGCCAAGTATCGCCACCGCGAGCGTCGAACCGAGGGCCCATCGCGGGCCCGTCGCCCGGGACTCGCGGCCCGGCGCCGGCGTGCTGCACGCGGCATCCATCTCGACCGCGCTGCCACCCTGTCGGCGGCCGGTGATCATCGTGGCCACGAGGTTCCGCCGATGCGCGAGGCTTGCGACGACCACGCCGCCGACGTGCACCGCGACCATGACCAGCCAGGCGTTGGCGAGCACCTCATGAATCTCCTCGAAGGTTTCGCCACCGATTCCATTGTAGTAGAGCCAGCCCGTCAGCGCGGTGGCCGCGGCGAGCGCGAGCAGCGCGTAAATGGCCCAGCTGCCGGCCGGGTTGTGGCCGTCGTAGTCCCGTGCTCGACCCCGGACGAGGTCGCGCAGGTAGCCCGCGGCTGCGCCCGGACCGAAGGCGAAGTCACGGAAGCGCGCGTGCGTGGAACCCACGAAGCCCCACAGCAGGCGGAAGACCAGCAATCCGGCCACCGTGTAGCCGAACATCACGTGGAGATTGCGCGAGCCGTCCTCCTCTGCGAGCAGATAGGCGCCGAGGAACGATCCTGCCAGCGCCCAGTGGAACACGCGGGTCGGCAGGTCCCAGATCAGCGGCCTGCCGGCGGAAGTCGAAGTCTGCATCGGAGTCCCCTCCTAGTCGGGTCGTCGGGCGCCCTGCCCACGTTGCGGAGTAGGCTACGCGCCGAGGCTTAGGGGTTCCTTAACGGTCCCCCGGGACCGCGCGGAGGAGACACGACATGCCGCTCAAAAGCCTGGACTCCGCCACCGCCGAGGCGCTGATCGGCATCGACACGCTGTGGGGCGGCGACGTCATGAACCCCTCCGGCGTCGGACGCTTCATCGCCGACTGCTGGTTCTCGGACGAACCGCTGCCCGTCGCCTACACGCATGCCACGGCAGCCGTGCTGCGCGCCAACGGCGGGGTCGGCGCAAAGGTGCCGGACCCGGCCGCGGTCGCGGCATACCTCGCGGCCGTGGACGTGCACGGCGCGATCGGGCGGCTGCTCGAAGGCGCCCGTGCGACCGGCGGCCTGCGCGGCGACTACCTCGAGGGGCTCGGCCTGTGTTGCGAGGTCATGTGGGATCTCGCGATGGAACTCGTGGGCCAGGGTCCGGCGGTCCCCTACGAGCGCTGCGTGCGGACCATCACTGGACGTGCGCCCGAGTCGTCGCAGCCCGCCGCAAAGCGTGCACGGGTGACGGAATTGCTGGCCGCCGTGGGCCACCCCTCGGGCGATTCCGACTCGCTGCTAGCGGCCGTGGACCACTGGCGGGCGCAGCGGCGCGTTCCGGCGAAGTCCATCGCGGCGGTCGGCGACGCCTTCGTCGCGCAGTACGACGCGCTGTCGGCGCGGCACCTGCTGCCGTACCTGCCGGTGGAGTTCGCGCGCGTGCCGCGGGCCAACGTGCGCTTCCTCGCCATCGAGAACGCGTGGTTCTCGGGGTCCATGAACTACCTCGGCCACGCGCGCCGGCCGGACGGGTCGCCGGAGTACGAGGCCAGCTACGAGCTCAACGCCGCGCTCGAGATCTCGGTGCCGGAGTTCCAGCAGCTCGTCAGCCACGAGGTGGTGCCCGGGCACGTCACGACCTTCGCCTACCTGCAGGACCTGTTCGTGCGCGGGCTCACGGGCTTCGAGGCCTCGGTGCTCACGATGAACACGCGCGCGAGCGTGCTGTTCGAGGGCATCGCGAACAACGCGATCCTCATCGCGCACGGCGTGACCGAGCCTGTGGACCTGCCGGACCGCGACCTCGAGCTCGGCGTGCTGCTCGCGCTGCTGCAGGACGATGCGAAGAACCAGGCGTCCTACCTGACGTGGCGCGAGGGCAGGCCGCAGGTCGAGGTGGCCGCGACCCTGCGCCGGGAATTCCTCGTCTCGACGGAGCGCGCCGACAAGCTTTCCGGTGCCTGGGGCCGGCATCCGTTGCTCGGTCGCATGTACCTGCCGGCCTATCGGGCCGGCACCGAGCTCGTCGCCGCGCTGCGCCGTCGCCACGCACCGGGCGCCGTGCTTCCGGCGCTGTACGGCGCGCGCGGGCTCGTGGATGCGATCACGCTGCCGCGGGTGCTCGAGTCCTAGTCAGAACGACGAGCCGGGCTGCTTCAGGAACTCGAGTCTCCTCGGGCGTCGAGGCACGGCCGAGCACCGCGTTGCGGTGCGGGTAGCGGCCGTAGCGCTCGATGATCGCCTGGTG
This sequence comes from uncultured Gammaproteobacteria bacterium, assembly GCA_963754125.1. Taxonomy (GTDB): domain Bacteria; phylum Pseudomonadota; class Gammaproteobacteria; order Steroidobacterales; family Steroidobacteraceae; genus RPQJ01. Next base: position 369,656 of record CAVWEX010000001.1, on the reverse strand, counting down.
CCGGCGCTCGAAATCGAGGTTTTTCTCCAGCCCCGGCGCCGCGAACAGCCGCAACGCCTCCGCGTGGATGAGCGCGGACTCGCTGTGCATCCAGGGCAGGTACAGGAAGGCGCGCTCGGCCGGGGGCAGCTCGCGATCGCAGCCGCGCGCGACGGCTTCCTGCGCCAGGGCGAGCGCCAGCGCGTCGTTCGCGAAGGCCTCCGCCGTGTCGCGGTGGATGTTGCGCGAGAACTGGTCGAGCACGATGACCTCGGCCAGCCGGTCCCGGGCCGTCGCGCGCCAGGCGAACAGTTCGCAGCGGGCCGCGGCCGCGAGGGTCGCGCCGAAACGCTCGGCGATGCGCTGGTCGAGGGCCGGGTCCTTGCGCCACCAGTCCTCGGGTGTCAGTTCGCCGAACCAGAACTCCAGCACGTCTGCGGGCAACACTACGGTTTCACTGTTCATGCATGGGCCTCATTCCGGAGAGGTGGCGGGCGCGTCATCGCGCTCGAATTCGTCCATGAAGGTCCGCGCGGCGGCGGCAGTCGCGGTGGGATCTTCCTCGTGCGGCACGTGGCCGAGCGCCGGGAACACGACCAGCCGGCTGCCCGCGATGTCGCTGCGGAACTGCTCGCCATACGCCGGCGGGATGAGTCGGTCGCGGCCGCCCCAGAGGATCAGCGTGGGCAGCTGCAGTTCCGCCAGGCGCGTGGTGCGGCCGGAGTGCCGCCCGTCGGCGAAGCGCTTCGCCAGCGCAGCCCGGTTGCCCTCGCGCAGCGTGAGTTCGTAGTACCGGTCGACCAGCTCCGGCGTCACCCGCGACGGATCGCCGTAGGTGTTTCGCAGGCTCGACTCGATCACGCCGCGCGGCAATGTCACCTCCATGAGGCGATTGAGCACCGGAATCCGCGCGATGCGAAAGCCGATCGGTACCGACTGCGACTCGAGCGGGTAGCCGGCCGAGTCCACCAGGATCAATGCCCCGACGCGCGCGGGTTGCGCGAGCGCCGTTTCCCAGGCGACCCAGCCGCCGAAGGAGTTGCCGGCCAGCACGCAGCGCTCGATGCCAAGCGTGTCCAGCAGCGCGGTGACAAACTCCACGTAGCGCTCGATGCGGTAGTCGCCGTCCGGCGCCGGGCCGGTGAGCCCGAAGCCCGGCAGGTCCACGCGGACCACGCGACGCTCTGGAGCCAGCACCGCCACCCAGCCGTCCCAGGTGTGGAGCGATGCCGACGTGCCGTGCAGCAGCACGAGCGGCATCGGGTCGTCGCGCCGGCCTTCGTCGCGCAGGTGCGCCGTCAGGCCGGCGATCTCGTGGAACTCGGAGGGTGGCCCGGCCCAACGCGCAGCGAGTTCACGCGGGGGCCGATCAGGTGCCCAGTTCAGAATCGTGAATCCGCCGAGCAGCACGACGAGGGCAGACCCGACCACGCCGAGCGCTCGTGCAGATCGTTTCATGTCCACACCATAGCGATCCTGTCCCGAGCCGGCCAGTGCGTGCTAGTTTCGTGCCGCGCATGGATCCCGACCCGCAATCTCCAACGCTCGGGGAGTCAACGATGCGACCGACGTCTGCATGGCTCGTGCTGGTCTGGCTCGCGTTCGCAGCGCCCTCGCCGGCGCCGGCGACGGAGGCCCGACCGGGCCGACTGCCCCCGGGCGTCACGCCGCTGCACTACGAGATCCGCATCGTCCCGGATGCCGACGCGCTGACCTTCGACGGACGTGCCGTCATCGACCTCGAGGTCCGGGACCCGACCCGCGTGATCACGCTCAACGCGCTCGAACTCGAGATCACTCGGGCCGAGTTCGACGGCGTGCCCGTGTCCGGTGTCGCGATCGACGCGGACGGCCAGGTGGCGCGATTCGAGCTGGCCGATCCCGTCCCGCCCGGACGTCATCGCCTGGCGGTCGACTACTCGGGCAAGATCTACACCACCGCGATGGGCCTGTTTTCGGTCGACTACGACACCCCGGCGGGCAAGCGCCGCATGCTGACCAGCCAGTTCCAGGTCGCGGACGGCCGGCGCTTCGTGCCGATGTGGGACGAGCCGGCCGCCAAGGCGACGTTCGCCCTCGAGGTCGTGGTACCGGCCGGGCAGGTCGCTTACTCGAACATGCCGGTGCTCGATACCCAGGTCGAGGGCGACCGCCAGCGCGTGCGGTTTGCGACCAGCCCGCGCATGTCGTCCTACCTGCTGCACCTGTCGGTCGGCGAACTCGACCGGCTCGCACAGCCCATCGCGGGCGTCGATACGGGCATCGTCACGCGCCGCGGCGCCGCGGAGACCGGCCGCTACGCGCTCGAGGCGACCGCGCGCATCCTGCCCTGGTACTACGACTACTTCGGGGTGCCGTACCCGCTGCCGAAGCTCGACCAGATCGCGGTCCCCGGCAGCAGCCAGTTCTTCGGGGCCATGGAGAACTGGGGCGCGATCATGTACTTCGAGCCCTACCTGCTGGTCGATCCGGCGCGAACGTCCACGTCGGATCGACGCCTCGTGTTCCTGATCGTCGCGCACGAAGTGGCGCACCAGTGGTTCGGCAACCTCGTCACCATGGAGTGGTGGGACGACCTCTGGCTCAACGAGAGCTTCGCGTCGTGGATGGAGGGCAAGGTCGAGGCGGCCCTGCTGCCGGACAACAAGCCGGCGCTGCAGTTCGTGAACGACACGCGCGAGTTCGCTTTGCGGCGCGACGCGAGCGCGGCGACGCGCCCGATCGTGCGCCCCGTGCCGTCCGTCGAGGCGGCCAACCAGGCATTCGATGCAATCTCGTATTCGAAGGGTCCGGCGGTGCTGAACATGCTCGAGGATTTCCTGGGCGAGGCGGGTTTCCGCGAAGGCATCCGGCGGTATATGCGCGCCCATGCCTTTGGCAACGCGGTGACGGACCAGCTCTGGGCCGAGCTTGCCGCGGCGACCGGAAAGCCGGTGAAGGAGATCGCGCACGATTTCACGGTGCAGCCCGGCGTTCCGATGGTCACGGTGGAGACCGCGGCCTGCCGGGACGGGCGAACGCCGGTCACGCTCGCCCAGCAGCGCTTCGAGACCGGCGCGAAGGATCCACAGCGATACACCTGGACGATCCCGGTGCGCCTCCGTTCCACGGACGGCGGGGCCGTCACGACGGTCCAGCTCGGCAAGGATGGCAAGCCCGTGACGACCGAGGTGGACGGCTGTGGGGCCGTGGTCGTCAACACTGGCCAGGCGGGCTACTTCCGAACCAGGTACGCCGAGGCTGATCTCATGAGGCTGCGCGCGGCCTTCGGCGGCCTCGATGAGGTCGACCGTCTCGGCCTCCTGAACGACGCCTGGTCACTCGGTGAGGCGGGCGAGCTGCCGGTCGCCCACTACCTGGACCTCGCCTCGGTCGTGACGACCGACAGTGATCCGCTGATCCTCCTGCAGCTCACCCGCACCTTCGCGCGCATCGACCGGCTGTTCGAGGGTTCCCCGGAGCAGGCTGCCTGGCGCGTGCACGCCCGTGCCCGGCTCCAGTCGGCATTCACGCGGGTTGGGTGGCTGCCGGTAAAAGGCGAGGGAGACAACGTCGCCCTGCTGCGCGAGCAGCTGATCCACGCCCTCGGATGGCTGGAGGACCCGGTCGTGCTGGCCGAGGCACGGCAGCGATTCACCCGTGCCGCGCGGGCGCCAGACGCACTGCCTCCGGGCATCCGTACCGCCGCGATCCAAGTGGTCGCCCGGCACGCAGATGCCGCGACCTGGGATGAAATCCGTCGGCGCGCAATCGCGGCTGCCGAGCCGGTCGAGAAGCAGGAGCTGTGGCGGGCGCTCGGGGCAGCGCGTGACCCTGTCCTGGCGGCGCGCACGCTCGAGTTCGCCATCTCGCCCGAGGCGCCGCGCGACTCCGCCGTGGCGATGATCGCCCAGGTGTCCTACGAGCACCCGGAACTCGCTTTCGACTTTGCCGTTCGGCACCAGGAGAAGGTGCTCGACCTGGTGGAGGCTTCATCGCGGCACTCGTTCATTCCCCTGCTCGCCGCGCAGTCCTTCGATCCCGCGATGATCGAGAAGGTGAGGGCGTACGCGGAACGCTCGCTGCCCGCCGACGCACGGCAATCGGCGGACATGGCCATGGCCGACATCCGTTACCGCGCGGACGTCCGGGCGAAGCAGTTGCCTGTGCTGGAGCGCTGGGTAGGCTCGATGGCCGCGACCTGAGTGGGGCGTCGGGCCGTCGCCCGGCGACTATTCACCAGCCGCCCCCACCGCCGCCGCCACCCCCGCCGCCGGACGAGCCGCCGCCGCCACTGCCCGAGCTGGAGCCGGGCGCCGTCGAGGAGGAGCTGATCGCGCTGCTGAACGTGGAGCCGAAGCCCGAGGTGAAGCGGGCGACGTTGCGCGTGTCCCAGGCATCGCCCGAGTACCAGCTCGGCGTGTGCGCGGCGGCTTGCGTGGCGAACACCGTCGCGAACCGCTCAGCCCAGTGCTGCTCGACCTCGAGTGCGAGCGCGGCGGGCAGGTAGCGTTCGTAGAGGCGCACGGTGAGCGGCGGCGCGTCGATCAGCTTGAGCTCGTCGCCTTCGGCGACGTCGAGGTACAGCCGGAATCCTTCGACGTGGTCCATGGTCGTGCGGCCGTCGACGGTCGGCGCCTTGAGCAGCCGGCCGAATGCCACGTTTGCGACCAGCGCTACGCCGAGTGCCGCAAGGGCCACCCGGCCCGGAGTCGTCATGAACCACCAGGACGGCCCGAACCCGCCCGTGGCCGCGGGAATCAGCACGCCGAACACGCCGATGAGCAGGCTCAACGCGATGCCGAGCGCATGCCAGGCGCCGTTGGCGCGGAACGCCGAGGGCATGTAGCGCGCCTTGAGCGCGCGCAGGTGCTCGAGTTTGGCACCGCTCAGCACCACGTGGTTGGCGTTGTCGAGCTCGACGCTGGACGCGCTTGCGAACAGCCGGTCGCGCAGCACGCGCTCGTCCTCCGCGAGCGACGCGTCGGCCGGGGGATCGACGCGATGCAGCGTGAACTTGCGTGTCCGGTTGAACAGGCCGCCCGACTCCTGCTCGATGCGCAGCGCCCCCTGCACGGCGAGGCTGAGCACGGCGGCTGCGAAGCAGCGGTCGTCGTAGGCCATGCGACGCAGGAAGCGCATGGCGGCCGGCGATAACGCTGCGGGCGGCTCGTAGCGGGGAACGATCACGCGCTGCGGCGGATCGCGGCCGACCCGGTGCCACACCCCGAGGTAGTACAGCAGCAGAATCGTGAGGCCGCCAAGCGCGAGGCCGGCCGGCCAGGCGTCGCGCAGCAGGTAGCCGCTGCGCTGGTCGAGACCTGGCGGCGCGACGTGACCCTTCGGCCAGCTCGCCACGAGGGTCAGGCCCTCGCGCGGACCGAGGCCACGGGTGCTGCGGAAGGTCGCGAGGCTCGGGCCCGAGTCCGCCTCCCAGTCGCGCCCCTTTGCCCCCTGCGGCCCGGTATAAGCCTCGACGGCGATCGAGTCGGCGTCGATGTTGCCGGGCAGGAACACCTGTGCGTTCACCGCGTCGACCGGGAAATCCCAGCCGTTGCCCGTCACGTTCCAGTACAGCTCGTCGTGATCGGCGAAGAAGCCGATCTGCCGGTCGGTGCGATAGGTGATGACGTAGGTGTACTCGCCCGGCGACAGGTACACCTCGGGATCGCCGATGCGGATGCGCACGCCGTTCGCCAGTTTCTCGAGGGCGTGTGGCTCCGCGAGGCCGTCACGCCGGACCGAGATCACCTCGAAGCCGGTCACGACGCGCCGGCCGCGCCGATCGACGTAGCGGGTCGGGAAGTCGCGCAGCAGGCCACGGCGGATCTGCTCACCTTCCGCCTGCACTCGCAGCGTCTCGATCACCTCGAGTGTGCTGTCCGGCCGCACGTGGATGTCGCTCTGCCAGTCGAGGATGCGCTCGTCGGCCCGGGCGGCGGCGATCGACAGGAGCAGCGCGAGTGCGAGCAGCAGTCGCGTCACGGTTCGAACTCGAAGTACTCGGCGGGCCCGAACCGCAGCAACCGGGCCACCAGCAGGTCGGGGAACGTGGCCGTGCGGGTGTTGAGGTTGTTCACCGCGCCGTTGTAGTAGCGACGCGCAAACTGGATCTGCTGCTCGACCTCGGTGAGGTTGCGCATGAGGTCCAGGTAGCTCGCGCTCGCCGTCAGGTCGGGATAGGCCTCGGCAATCGCGAGCAGCCGCTGCAGGCCGGCGCCGAGACGGCCCTCGACCGTGCCGAGCGCTGCGGGCGACGTCTCGCGCATGCCGGCTGCGCGCAGCGCGGTCACCTCCTCGAGTACGGCGCGCTCGTAGCCGGCATGGCGCTGCACGACTTCCACCAGCTTCGGGACGAGATCGTGGCGGCGTGCGAGTTGCACGCCCACGTCGCTCCACGACTGCGCGACGCGCTGGTGGTCGCGCACCAGCAGGTTGTAGCTCACGACACCCCAGAGGAGCGCGGCGGCAGCGAGGGTGATGAGGATGATGGTCGTCACGGCGGCACTGAGGGTGCGCGAACAGCCGGTGGCCGTCAGCCGAAAATCGCCACGCTCTGGTGGCTGACCGAGAAGGCGTGCCCGCCGAAGCCCCACAGCACCGAGGTCTGGCTGAGGTAGCCATCGGCGCCTGCGCGCACGTCGGTGCCGATCATCGACCACTGGTCGCGCTCGAGCAGAGCCGGGTCGCCGATCAGCTCGAGCATCCAGTTCATTGACGTCGCGGGCGCGGGCTTGTCGAGCATCGACAGTCCCGGAGTCGGAATGGAGTCGGCCAGCGCAATCAGTGCGTCCTCGGCGGTGCAGTCCGGATCGCGCAGGCGCGCGAAGATCGTCGAATGGGGTTCGCGTGGCCCGAATACGGCACCTTCCCGACGCCCCATCGCAGCTGCAGTTGCTGCAGGAACTCGGGCGTGATGCCCGGGATATACGGCAGGTCGGGCAGCGCCTCGGGATCGGCCTGCAGTTGCGGGCGCGCAATGTCGAGCGCGATGCGCGACGGACGCGCGGCGCCGAAGATCGCGACCGTGGTGCAGGCCAGCGTGCCCTCGTGCAGCAGGTCGCAGCGCGCGTGGGTGGCCGAGCGGCCGCTGCGCAGGAACTCGGCGCGCAGCTCGACGCGCGTGCCTGCCGGCACCGGGGCCACGAACGTCGCCTGCAGGCTGCGCAAGGGGCAGGGTGGCGACGTTGCCCTTGCCGTCGCCGAGGGCTGCGCCGAGCGCGCCGCGCATCGCGCGCACGCTGAGCGCCACCTGCAGGCCCCCGAACACGGTCCGCCCGTTCGACCAGGCCTTCGGTATCGTGACGGCCCAGCGATCACCTTCGTGGCAGACCGAGTCGAGCACCGCACCGAAAGTCGCAGTCATCGTGATTACCAGGTCAGGTCGTCGGGGACGACGAAATCCTTGTACGGATCGTCCTCGGCCTGGGGGGCGGCGGCCGGCTCGGACGCCGGGCTCGCGACGATCGCGTCGGGAGCGCGCTCCCGGATGCGCTCGACGGCGTCGGCGGGCACGAGGTCGTAGCGGCCGTCGTAGCGGACGATCGCCAGGGTGCCCGCGACCAGTCGCGCCCGCAGCTCGGGCGTGATCTGCAGCCGGCGAATCCGGCCGCCATCCACGAAGTTGTAGTAGTCGTCGCTCTCGGGTCGCGGTACCCGCAGCTGCTCGACCAGCTGGCGCAGTTGCGCGGCGCGGGCGCGACGCTCGGCCTTTTCCTGCTGCTTGCGGTTGAGCTCGAGGTCGCGGGCGATCTTGGCCGCCGCAGCCTTCTGCGCCGCCGCCTGCTGCTTCGGGGTGGGGTCAGGAAGGCTGCCTTTCTTGCGCTGATGAGCCTGCTGGCTGGTCTGGCGCTCGGCTTGCTTCGCCTGCTTCTCGCTGACGAGCCCGGCTTTGAGCAGCTGCTCGCGGAGGGACAGGCTCATCGGTGACCTCGGGCTGACACAGCGGTGGGGCTGCGTATGCTAGCAGGTGCTCGGCCGGCGTCGCAGCGACCCTCGCCTCAGGCCGACATCACCCCGCACAGCGGGGCCGGCCAGTCGAGCCGCGCGTGCACCGCGATGATCCTGTCGAGCTCGGCCGCGAAGCCCTCCGGCAGCGGCGCTGAGCGGCGGGCCTCGAGGTCGGCGCCGGTGCTCACGTACTCGAAGACGCTGGCGAGCTGCGAGCGGGTGCGGTTCACGATGAACATCACGCCGTGGAAGCGCTTCACGCTGCGGGCGATGAATCGCGGGTGCACGCTCACGAGGTCACCGACGTGCAGCTCGGCCCGGTACCACAGGTGGTGCTCGAGATCGAAGAGTCCCTGGCGGTGCTCGGTGAAGGTCCGTTCGTCGAGCCCGAACTGCGCGAGCATGGGCCAGCTCGCGGCGTCGTAGAGCTCGAGGTAGTGGCGCACGTTGACGTGGCCGTTCAAGTCCTGCCATTCAAGCGGGATGCGCCGCTCCATGAGGCTCGGCAGTTCGTCCACCTGTTCGACGGTGGGCATCGGGACGGGCATCAGGTCCTCCTCGGTTTCGCAATCCACCGGCACGACGGCGAGGTGATTGGCGACCGGGCGCTCCACGAGGTCGCTCGGCCGGTTGACGATGCGATCCCGGATCCACAGCGCGCTCGAGCCGCCGCCGTCGAGGTTGAGCGCGGTGCACGCACCCACCTCGACCAGCAACGCCGCGAGCTCGGGCAGCGTCGGACCCGGCACGTCCTCGCGTCGACCGTCCGCGACGACGAGCAGCAGGTGTCCGGCGGTTCGCCGACAGGCCGACAGCCGTACGCGGATGCGGCGCGTTCGTGAAGTGATCGCTGCCCGGCAGCTTCGCGACGGGCGCGCAGTCCTCCACCACCATCGGCCAGCCCGAGATCGCGCCGGTCATCCATGCGCTCGGGTTCGCGCAGCGGCGCCGCGCGCGGGAAGATCTCGACGCGTCGGCCGCCCACGCCCACGACCTCCTGCCGCCGCACGCGCTCGTCGGCGCGCGCCCACACCTCGCCGTCGCCCATGGCGAGGCCGATCGGGTTCGAGTGCCGGATCGAAGTAGTCGCCGTTGATCGCGACCACGCGCCGCGTGGCGCCTGGCGAATTCGCTGACGGTGAGGCCGCGGTCGCGCGGCCGGCGTGGCCACGACGGCGAGCGCACGCCGCGTCGAGATCCACGCGCACCGCGTGCGCATCGAGGCCGTCGCGAAGAATCCGGCCGATACTCGACGCCGGCGACGACCGGTTCCCAGTCGTCGGCAGCCGGCGCCGCCGGCGAGGAGCGCGAGGCCGAGCAGCAGGGTCGGCAGGCGGTTCATGGCTTCGGCATTATGGCCCGGGTGGCGCGACCGGACCCGCGCCGATGTCGGCTTTCCGCGATTCCTCGGCGCCGCGTGGCCGCGTACCGTGTGCGCCTCGCGTACCCGGTCGGGCGCGCAAGATCTCTGGAGCAGCAGGCATGAAATCGGTCCTGGTCCTGTACATGAGCCGGGGCGGCCACACCGCCCGCATCGCGCGCCGCATCTGCGAGAGCGTGGTCGCGGCAGGCGGCCGCGGCGAGATGATGGACATCAACGAGGCCGATCACGAGGGGGTGGACTGGGGCCGCTACGACGTCCTCGCCTTCGGTGCGCCGGTGCTCTACGGCACCTACGACAAGAGCGTGTTCGAGTTCGTCACGCGGCACCGCGCGTCGCTCGAGGCGCGGCCCAACAGCTTCTTCAACGTGTCGGTGGTGGCCCGCACGCCCGAGAAGGCGACGGTCGAGGGCAATCGCTACCTGCAGAAATTCCTGCAGCTGTCGCCGTGGCGCCCGAAGGACCTCAAGGTGATTGCCGGCAAGGTCGACTACCCGTCGTGGCCGTGGCACGAGCGCGTCATGATCCAGCTGATCATGAAGTACACCCACGGGCCGACCGACCCGCGCACCGTCATCGACTACACGGACTGGAACGACGTCCGTGCCTACGGGGAACACCTGCTGAAACTCGCCTGAGCGGGTAAAATGCCGCGATGAGCAGCACCCCGACCGCCCCTGACATTCCGGACCTGTCTCCTGCCGACGAGGCGTGGCTCCGGCAATTCCTGGTCGACGCCCGCTCGCGTGCGCCCGACACGCTCGAGCTCGCGGAGCTGTACGGCTTCCTGTTCGCGATCGTCTCGGCGCCCGACCTCGTGCTGCCCTCGGAATGGATCCCGGCAATCTTCGATACCGACGCGCCGGAGTTTGCCGACGAAGCCGAGGGCGTGCGCTTCCACCACGTGATCATGGCGCTCTACAACCAGTTGAACCGCGACGTGCTCGACGCCACGGTGCGGCTGCCGGCCTGCGTGGACGTACGCCAGCCAGCCGAGGCCAATTTCGCCAAGGACGCGCCGCTGGCGCAGTGGTCGAGCGGCTTCGCGCAGGGCCACGACTGGCTCGAGGAAGCCTGGGAGGTGGACCTGCCGCAGGAGGTGGACGAAGAGCTGGGCGCCTGCCTGAGCGCGCTGTTGTTCTTCATCGACCCGAAGTTCGCCGAAGGGCTGGTCGAGGAATCCGGCCAGCCGGCCTCCGAGCTCCCCGCGCTCGCCCGGACGCTGCTCGAAAACTTCGAGGCGGCGATGCTCGGCTATGCCGAGATCGGACGGATGGTGTACCAGGCCCGCTCCACGGCCTGAGCCGCCCGCGCTTCAGGCTTTCGTCACCAGCATCACGCCGGCGACCGCGATGGCTCCCCCGAGGAGCATGCTCGGCAGCAGCGGCTCGCCGAGCAGCAGCACGCCGAATGTCGCACCGAACACCGGCACCAGGTTGTTGAAGATCACGGTGCGCGAGGCGCCGAGCCGCTGCACGGCCTGGTAGTACCAGACGAATCCCACGGCCGTGCCGAGCACGCCGAGATAGAGCACGCTCAGCACGACGGGCAGGGTCAGGTCGTCCGTGCCGAGGTTGCCCAGGTCCGGTGCCGCTGCGAGCGCGAGCAGGGTCACGCCCCAGAGCGAGGCCCAGGTCGTGGCGGCGAGCGGCGTGAGGCCCGCGAGCACCCGCCGGCCGATCAGCGTGTAGGCCGCCCAGGAACACACGCCGCCGAACATCAGCAGTTCGCCGCGGCCCACCGCTCCGCCGACCGAACCGAGCACGTCGCCGCGCGACACGACGATCCATACGCCGGCGAGCGCCACCGCGACGCCGAGCCAGCGCCGTGCACTCATGCGCTCGCCGAGCAGCAGCGAGGCCGCGGCGATGGTGACGATCGGATTCAGCGCGATGATGAGCGACGTGCGGCTCGCCGGCAGCCGCGCAAGCGCGCCGAGGAAGAACAGGTTGTAGGCAAAGATGCCGGTGGCGCCGAGCAGCAGCGTGCCGATGAGCTGCCGGCGGGTGAGGCGCGGCAGCCCGCCCTCGAGCCACCACGCCGCCGCCAGCAGCGCCAGAACGGCGACGACGAAGCGCAGCAGCGAGCCCACGGCAGCCGGCACGGCCAGCGCCAGGATCCGCCCGGCGATGAACGTACCGCCCCAGATGGCCGGCACGGTCACCAGCTTGGCGTAGGTTCCGCGGGTCGCGGCGTATGGGGGCTCGGTCAAGGTCCGCGGAGGTTAGCGGTCCCGGAGCCGCGGATCCACGTGTCCGCGAGCCCAGGGCGCCCGACGTCGCGGTCGTCGCACTTGGTACACTCCGCGCTTTCCCGCCGGAGCCCCCGCATGCGCATGATCCTGCTCGCCGCCGCCCTCGGGGTCGCACTGCCCGCTGCTGCCGAGACCGTCGCCCTGCAGTGCGGCGACGTGTTCGACTCGAAGTCGGCGCGCCTGGTGGGCGCGCGCACGATCGTCACCCGCGACGGCAGGATTGGCGAGGTGCTGCCGGGCCGCGCATCCGTGCCGGGCGCCCGCGAGGTGGACCTCGCCGGGCACACCTGCATGCCCGGCTGGATCGACCTGCACGTGCACATGGCTTCGCAATCCGGTCCGCGCAGCTACGAGGAGCGCTTCCGTCTCGACGATGCCGACTTCGCGCTGCGAGCGGTGGGCTACGCGGAGAAGACCCTGCAGGCCGGCTTCACGACGGTGCGCGACCTCGGTGGCGAGGTCACGCTGAAGCTGCGCGACGCCATCAACGCCGGCCTCGTGAAGGGTCCGCGCATCTACGCCGCCGGCAAGTCGATCGCCACGACCGGCGGCCACGCCGACCCGACCAACGGCATGAATTCGGAGCTGTCGTTCGTGCTCGGCACGCCGGGCCCGACCGAGGGCGTCGTGAACGGTGCGGACGACGCGCGCCAGGCCGTGCGCCAGCGCTACAAGGACGGCTCCGACGTCATCAAGATCACCGCCACCGGCGGCGTGATGAGCTACGCGAAGAGCGGCGATGCGCCGCAGTTCACGGTCGACGAGGTGCGCGTGGTCGTCGAGACCGCGAAGGACTACGGCTACAAGGTGGCGGCCCACGCGCACGGCAAGGAAGGCATGAAGCGCGCGATCGAGGGCGGGGTCACCTCCATCGAGCACGGCACCTACATGGACGAGGAGATCTTCGCGCTCATGAAGAAGCACGGCACCTGGTACGTGCCCACGATCTCGGCCGGCCGCTTCGTCGCGGAAAAAGCCAAGGTGCCGGGCTATCTGCCGGAGATCGTGCGGGTCAAGGCCGAGCGCATCGGTGCGCAGATCCAGGACACGTTCGGCAAGGCCTACAAGTCCGGCGTGAAGATCGCCTTCGGCACCGACATCGGGCGTGGGTCCCCACGGCGACAACGCGCTCGAGTTCGGCTACATGGTCGAGGGCGGCATGCCGGCCCACGAGGCGTTGCAGGCCGCCACCTTCCGCGCCGCCGAGGTGCTCGGCGAGAGCGACCTGGGCCAGGTCGAGCCCGGCTTCCGCGCCGACATCGTGGCCGTGCCCGGCAACCCGCTCACCGACATCGCGCTCACGAGCCAGGTCGCCTTCGTCATGAAGGACGGCGTGGTGTACCGCGCGCCGTGAGGCACCTCGCGCGCCGGCGTTCCGGTTGGCTGGTCGCGCTCGTCGCACTGCTTGCGGCGGCCTGCGGCGGCGGCTCGGGCAGCGGTGGCGATTCCGGTGGTTCGGGCGGCGACCCGGGCGGCGGCGGCGCTCCGCCGCCGCTCCCGCCGCCCCCGCCGGTCGCGACCCCCGCCGACTTCCGCGACGAGGTCGTCTACCAGATCCTGACCGACCGCTTCGCGAACGGCGATGCGAGCAACGACAGCGGCCTGCTCGATCGTCGCGGCGACGCGGTGGATCGCGCCAGTCCCGTAGGTTGGCACGGCGGCGACTTCGCCGGGATCCGCCGCAAGATCGAGGAGGGCTATTTCCAGCGCATGGGCTTCACCGCGATCTGGATCTCGCCGGTCGTGCTGCAGGTGCCGGCGCCGGGCAACGGCGGCGGCGTCAACGCGGGCAAGCCCTTTGCCGGGTTCCACGGCTACTGGGCCGAGCGCTTCGACCGGATCGAGCCGCACTTCGGCGATCTCGCGGCCCTGCAGGCGCTTGGGAACACGGCGGACGCGGCGGGGATCAAGCTGGTTGTGGACGTGGTGGTCAACCATGTCGGGCCCGGCTCCACGCTCACCGGGCAGCAGCCGACGTGGTTCCGCATCGGCAGCCAGTGTGGCCCGGACGACGTGACGATGTGCCTCGCGGGCCTGCCGGATTTCAGGCAGGAAGTATCCGGCGTCCCCGAGTTCCTGGTCGGAACCATCCGCTGGCTGCGCGACAACGTCCCTTCGGTGGACGGCCTGCGCATGGACACGATGAAGCACGTCGGCGACGCCTTCTGGGCGCAGTTCTTCGCCGCCGGCAGCCCGGCCGATGCACGCAGCTTCTGGACCGTGGGCGAGACCTTCGATGGCAGCGTGGCGCGCATTGCGCACTACCTCGACACGGTCGGCTCGCCGTCCGTGTTCGACTTCCCGCTCAAGTTCGCGATGGTGGACAGCCTTGCGCGCGGCGGCAGCACGCGCCGCATCGCGGACGTGCTCGCGCAGGACACGCTCTACGACGATCCGACGCGGCTCGCGACCTTCCTCGACAACCACGACGTGTGGCGGTTCGCGTCGGAGTCGGAGGCGGCGGGCGTCGCGCCCGCGGAGGCCGACCAGCGCCTCGACATGGCGCTCACGTTGCTCTACACGCTGCGCGGCACGCCCGTCGTGTACTACGGCACCGAGATCGCCATGCGCGGCCGGGGCGATTCGTACGACCTCCCGATCGGCGTCTCGAGCCGCGAGGACATGGACTTCACGCGCCTCGAGTCGTCCCGCTTCGACGAGCGGCTCACGGCGCTCGCGGAGCTGCGCAAGCGCTACCCGGCGCTGCGGCGCGGGGCGCAGCGGACGCTGCTCGCACCGGGCGGGGGCTGCCGTCCGCCGGCCTCCTCGCTCGACCCGGCGGCGGATTTCGGCGATCGCCTGTTCGTGCGCGGCAGCTTCGACAGCTGGGCCAACCCGCCTCCCGAATCACAGGCGTTCGTGAACCGCGGCAGCCGGCAGTACGAGGCGGCCGTGGATCTCGGGGCCGCGACGCACGAGTTCAAGGTCGCGGCGGCGGACTGGTCGCCCGAGTTCTCCAATCCGGGCCAGACCACGACCGTGGGCGTGCCGATCACGCTCGGCGTCGCAGCCCGGCACGGCCAGCAACGGTCGCATCACGATCGCGCAGCCCGGCTGCTATGCATTCGCCCTCAACGCGACAAACCTCAATGCTCCGGTGCTGACCGTGACCGGACCGGCGGCGGGAGGCTCCGATCCCGACGTGCTTGCCTTCGCGCGCACGCTGGCCGGCGAGAGATCCGTCGTGGTGGTGCTGAACAACCAGCGCAGCGCGGTGGACCTGGGCGCGCTCGGCGGCGGCGGCGTCCCCGTCGGCGAATTGCTGGCCGACGGCACGGTGAGCGACCTCACCGGCAACGGCGTCAGCCTCCAGGTGAGCGGCGGTCGCCTGCGCGGCGTGCTGCCGGCGCTGACCGCCGTCGCGCTCTGACCGCCCGCGGCGGCGCCGTGCGGTCGTGCCCGCCCGTGGTTCAGACGTAGCTGACGTACTGCGGGTCGTACATCTTCGACTTCATGAATTCGACGACGTCGTCCGGGCGGTCCACGGTTGCGAGATCGTCGCGGTAAGCCACCTCGGCGACCGCGGCCGCGATGTGCGCCGATACGCCGCGCACGCGGTTGAGCGGCGGGTAGAGGCTGCCCTGTGCGAGGTCGGCCTCGCTGGTGTGCAGGGCGAGCGCGCGCGCAGCCGCCATGAACATCTCGTCCGTGACGCGCGTCGCTCCGACCGAGACCACGCCGAGGCCCACGCCCGGGAAAATGTAGGAGTTGTTGCCCTGGCGCGGCACGTAGTGCTGGCCCGCGCAGTCCACCGCGTCGAACGGGCTGCCCGATGCGAACAGCGCCTTGCCGCCTGACCACGCATACGCCTGCTCGGCCGTGCACTCCGACTTCGAGGTCGGATTCGACAGCGCGAACACGATCGGCCGCTCGTTGAGGCGCGTCATCTCCTCGACGACCTCGCGCGTGAACATGCCGGGCGTCGCGCCCACGCCGATGATCGCGGTGGGCCTGAGCGCCTTGACGGCGCCGAGGAAGTCCGCCACCGGCGCGTGCTCGTGTGCGTAGGCCAGCTTGTGCTCGGCGAGGCCGGTGCGGCTCGCGACCACGAGTCCCTTCGAGTCCACCATCCAGCAGCGTCGTCGCGCCGCGGCCGGGTCGAGCCCGTCGTCCACCATCGCCGCCGCGAGCAGGTCGGAGATGCCGGTGGCCGCTTCGCCCGCGCCCAGGCACAGGAAGGTCTGCTCGGACATGCGCTTGCCGGTCACGCGCAGCGCCGAGAAGATGCCGGCCACGGTCACCGAGGCGGTGCCCTGGATGTCGTCGTTGAAGCAGCACACCCGGTCGCGGTACTTGCGCAGCAGCCGGAAGGCGTTGTGGTTCGCGAAGTCCTCGAACTGCACGACGATGCCGGGGAACACGCGCTGCGAGGCCTCGACGAACTCCTCGACGATCTCGTCGAGCGCATCGCCCGACAGGCGCCGCTGGCGCAGGCCGATGTAGAGCGGGTCGTCGAGCAGCGCCTGGTTGTTGGTGCCCACGTCGAGCATCACCGGCAGGCACAGGCGCGGATGCAGGCCGGCGCAGGCGGTGTAGAGCGACAGCTTGCCGATCGGGATGCCCATGCCGTTGGCGCCGAGGTCGCCGAGGCCGAGGATGCGCTCGCCGTCGGTCACCACGATCATCGCGGCCTGGCGGTGCGGCCAGTTGCGCATCACCTGACCGATGCGGCCGCGATCCGCCGCCGAGATGAACATGCCGCGCGGCCGGCGGTAGATGTGGCCGAACTGCTGGCAGGCGAGGCCGACGGTCGGCGTGTAGATGATCGGCATCATCTCGTCCGGGTTGTCGATGATCACCCGGAAGAAGAGCGCCTCGTTCCGGTCCTTCAGCGCCTCGAGCAGGATGTACTTCTCGAGCGGCGTGGTCAGGCGACGGAAGTTCTCGAGCACCCGGGCAACCTGGAGTTCCTGCGTGCCCACCTGCGGTGGCAGCAGGCCGCGCAGGCCGAGGGCGTCGCGCTCGGCCTCCGTGAAAGCCGTGCCCTTGTTGAGCGACGGGTCATGCAGCAGTGCCGTGCCGCGCGGAAACCACTCGGGCAGCGGGGGAAGGGACGGGCGCTTGGGCTGTTTCGGCGACGGCATGGCGGGCTCCGGGAAGGTGCCGCCGACGGTCTATCGTCGGGGCGGGCGGGACTGCCGCGATGCTATGGGGCGCCGGGGACCTGTCAATCCGGAGGTACCCGTGGAGAGGATCCGCTCAGTCGGTCGCCCGGCGGCCGATCGAGCGGCGGCGATCGCTGCTCGGCCACGGCTCGGGGCGCTCGTTGCGGTCGCGGGCGCGACGCGGTCCGGCGCGACGGTCGTCGTGATGACGATATGTGCAGCGGCAGTCGGCCGGCATCGCGCAATCGGGGAGCGGCAGGCGCGGGGCCTCCGCGGACAGCAGGCGCACGTCCTTCAGGGCACCTGCGGCCGGGCAGGCGTGCTTACCCGCGTTGACCGTGACGCAGTGATAGCGGAGTCCCGGCGTCTTGCTGGCCATGTCGACCTCCCTGCAGCGCGGGCGTAGCGAGCGTCCTGTTGCCCGGCTATTTCATCTGTGACTGGCAGTAGTTCTCGATGCCGACCCGGCCGATCAGGTCAAGCTGGGTCTCGAGGAAGTCGATGTGCTCCTCCTCGGACTCGAGGATGTCCTCGAGCAGCTCGCGGCTCACGAAGTCGCCGACCTTCTCGCAGTGCGAGATCGCGTCCTTGAGGTCGGGGTGGGCGATCTGCTCGAGCTTGAGGTCGCACGCGAGGATTTCCTTCACGTCCTCACCGATCATGAGCTTTCCGAGGTGCTGCAGGTTCGGCAGTCCCTCGAGGAACAGGATGCGCTCGATCAGCTTGTCGGCGTGCTTCATCTCGTCGATGGACTCGTGCTGCTCGTACTCGCCGAGCTTCACCAGCCCCCAGTCCTTCAGCATTCGCGAATGCAGGAAGTACTGGTTGATCGCCGTGAGTTCGTTCTTGAGGATCTTGTTGAGGTGCGCAATGACGTCGGCGTCGCCCTTCATGACGAACTCCTTGAATCTGGAAACCGGAACGGGCGGGGGCCTTAGGCCCCGCAGTCACGAAGCCTGAGGGGCTCGGGACCGGGAATCAAGACTTTCGTCGAGCACCTGGCGGGCGCAGGGTTCGCAGGCGCCACAGCACGTGGCGACGCCGGTGCAGGACTGCAGCTGCTCGAACGAGCACACGCCCTCTTCGATGGCCTGGTGCAGGCGCTTCTCGGAGATCCCGTGGCAGACGCAGACGTACATGGCTTGATCCTCGAGCGCGATCCTAGCGACGAGGAGAACTAATTGCAAATCATTCGCATTTAAGTAAAAACCGAATGTCCTGGCCTGATTGCGAAGCCAGATTTCCCGCCGCCGGACACAGGTCCGATGGCATCATCGGCACCCGTTTTTTGAGCGGGTCCGGCGACCGGGCCCGATTCGCGCTCCCAGCCCATGTCCCAGACCCCCGAGCAGCCGATCGACGTCAAGCGCGTGCTGATGGACCGCGCCCGGCGGCACGCTGAGCGCGACGGCGTCCGGTCGGACCGACCTGTGCTGCCACGACTCGTGGGCTTCGTGCTTGCGTTACTCGTGATGCTGGTCCTGCTGCTGGCATTCGACCGCTTCCTGGCGAGCATGCAGCGGTTCCTCGCGCTGCCGGTGGTGGACCCGGAGCCTGCGACCACCGAGCCCATGCCTGCCTACGTCGTTCCCGAGCAGGCGCCGCCGGCGCCCTAGCACCCCTCTTTTTTCTTCTTGCGCGGCGCGCCGGGCGCGACGGGCTGCGCAGGCCCGGCAGGGGAAACGAGCTTCGGCAGTTCAACCGCTGCTGCGGACGCCGCGGGCATTCCGTCCGCCCGTGCCTCACCGCCGAAGAATCGTGCGACGGCGGCCGCACGCTCGAACCGGGCGCGTTCCTTCGGGCCGGCGTCGGCAGGCAGCGCCGGGAAAAGCACCTCGTCCTTCCAGCCATCGAGGCCGCCGAGCACCGTGTACGCGCCGGTGTAACCCTGCGCCCGCAGCAGCAGCCACGCCTGGGCCGAGTGGATGCCGCCCTCGGAATACAGCACGATCTTCTCGTTCCGCTGCAGCGGATAGTCGGCCAGCGCAGACAGCGGCGCGTTCTCGGCCGTCGGGATGTGATAGCTCTCGAACTCGCCTGCGGTACGCAGGTCGATGAGGCGGTAGTCCGCGCGGCCCTCGACGATCCAGGCGGCAAGCTCCGCCGGAGTGACGTGGTCGACCTCCTGCTCGACCACCAGCGCCAGCTCACGAGCGTCGAGCCGCACGAACGGACCGCGGTGCGGCTGGCTGGCGAGCGCCAGCGCACCAAGCGCCAGCGCTACGGCGCCCAGCTTCTGGTTGAGTGTCAGCTGCGGCAGCCTCACGGCTCGCTCCTGAACCGCCGCTCGATCAGCGTCGCCCCCCAGAAGCCCACGACCGCGATCACGACGACCGCGAACACGACCAGGCCCCAGGGCAGCTCGAACACCTCCGGCAACGTCACCTGGCCCATCGGGTTCGCGTTCACGAATCCCTGGATGGACGGATACGCCTGCGCATACGCGAAGGTGCCGGCGAAGATGCCGAGCGCATAGAGCACGGCGTCGAACCGCCCGGTCGCGAGCGCCGCCACCGAGGTGCCGGGGCAGTAGCCGCCGACCACGAATCCGACGCCGAGCACGAGCCCGCCGACGACCTGCGGACCGAGGTGCGTCGGCACCAGGTACACGAGGTCGAGGTCGAGCCAGCCGAGCCAGCCGAGGTAGGTGACGCCGAGCATCGCGGTGACGATCGCCGTGAACATCACCTTGAACACCGACATGTCGTACAGGTAGAACTGCGCCGCCAGCTTGCGCGCGCTGCCGAAGCCGGCCCGCTCGAGGAAGAAGCCGAAGCCGAGCCCGAGCACGAACGCGACGAGCAGGGAGAACTCCTCGCCGAAGAAGCCGTACTTGTAGAGGGGAGTCATCATCGCCATTGCCACCGCATGAACCAGGCGACCGAGTAGCCGCCAACGAAGACCATCAGCATGAAGGCCCAGCTGCCGACGTTGAGCAGTGCACCGCCGGTGAGGGCCTGGCCGCTGGTGCAGCCGCGGGCGAGGTGCGCACCGAACGCCATGAGCATGCCACCCGCGAAGGCGCACAACAGGCGGAGCGCGGTCGACACGCGCGGCCCCTTCTCGATGGTGAAGCGCGCCCGGCCGGCCAGCAGGCCCGACACCAGCGCGCCGGCCGCGACGCCGACGACCTCGAACACCAGCCAGGCCTTGAGCGGGTGCGTCGTGCCGTCGCCGAGGTAGTCCTGCATGTAGAGGTTCGCCTGCGCGTGCGCGGGCGCGACGAGGTTGACGAGCCAGCTCAGCGTCGAGCTGAACGCGCCCGAGGCGCCGAGGCCGCGGCCGACCAGCACGAAGGCCGCGAGCAGCACGAGGCCGAGTCCCATGCCGGCGAGGTAGGGATTTAGATAGGGGGCACCCGGCCCCGCACCCGCCACCGCAGGCGCGCGAGGAGGATCAGGGAGTCTTGCAGTCACGTCGTTCCTCCGGAGGTGTGCCGGGTCGGGTGTTCAAGGCGAGATCCAGTGGCTGTACTGGCCCGCGGATACGATGACGAAGCGAAGCGCGAGGCCGCCGGCGATCACGAGCGCGGGTGCAACCAGCGTGTGGGCAATCCGGTGCGAGGCCATGAGCGTCTGGATCGCGAGCGGCAGCACGATGCCGAGGCCGACGACGAACACCCAGAACACCGCGGTGTAGGGGCCTCCGAGCAGCAGTGCCGCCGCATTCGCATGCACGGCGCTCGCGGTCGAGAGGCCGACCAGGAACAGACCGATCAGCACGATCTCGATCGCCAGGAATACGTTGTCCGCGCGCAGCAGCGTCGCCTGGTCGCCGGGCTGGCGCGCGATGACGTGCGCAAAGGCCGCGCCCGTCGAAAGCCCGGACACCAGGAACAGCGGCCCGAGCGCCGCGCTCGCCCACAGCGGACGGGCACCGAGGCTCGAGAGCAGGATGCCCGTGTAGATGCCGAGGGCGACTCCGGTCACGATGTTCGCGTGGCCGAGCGTGCGGATGGCGGTCGCCTCCCGCATTCGCAGGCCGAGGCGCTTCACCGCGGGCCAGCGCTCGAGCCATTCGCCGGGAATCGACACGAGCGCGCTGAGCGCGAGGACCGGATACACCAGGAGCAGGATCCAGCCGCCCCATGACATCGGCGAGGCCGGCTGCAGCGTCAGGTACATTCGCCAGACGTAGAGCTTGTGCTCGAGGTCGAGGAACAGCGCCCCCATGCCGAGGCTGATGAGCAGCAGGCTGGTCCAGGGCAGCACGTAGCACACGCAGCCGTCGCCGGGCCGGCGACCCTGCCGCATGAACCAGCCAGCGAGCACCATCGAGCCCGCGACCCAGCCGCCCAGGAACAGGTAGACGGGGATTTCCCAGCCCCAGACGTGCATCGCCGGGTCGATCATGGGGTTGTCGCGGGTGGTGACGAGCTCGAGCATCGCCTCACTCCAGGTAGAAGATGCGCGGCTGCGTGCCCGCGTCGGGCTTCAGGACGAAATGCCGCCGCGAAGCCAGCAGTCGATTGAGCTCGGAGCCCGGATCGTCGAGGTCGCCGAAGTGCATGGCGTGCGTCGGGCACACGGCCACGCAGGCCGGCAGCTCACCCTTCTCGACGCGGTGGATGCAGAAGGTGCACTTGTCCGCGTAGCCCTCCGGGTGGATGAAGCGTGCGCCGTAGGGACAGGAGGCGAGACAGGCCTTGCAGCCGATGCACTTGTCGTGGTCCACCAGCACGACCCTGCCGGGCTCGTGCACGTGGCTCGCACCCGTCGGGCAGCAGCTCACGCAGGGCGGGCGGTCGCAGTGGTTGCAGCGCTCGGAGGTGATCGTGAGCCGCAGGTCCGGCATCGTTCCCTCGAGGCGCTGGTTGATCCAGTCGCGGCAGTGGCCGTCCGGGACGTCGTTCTCGACCTTGCACGCAACTACGCAGTCCATGCAGCCGACGCACTGTCGCGTGTCGATGACCATCCCGTAGCGCGCCATGACTCAGGCTCCCGGCTCGAGGGTCACGAAGTTGACGTTCGCGCCGGTACCGCCCATCAGCGGGTCGGTCGCGTATCGCGTGATGAGCTGCGCGTCGCTCGCCCCCCGGCCGTAGGCACTGCGCAGCCCGCGCGCCGTGTGCCCGAACCCGTGCACCATGTAGACGCACTCCGGCCGGATGGCCTCGGTGACCCGCAGCTGGATGCGGTTGCTCAGCACGCCGTCCTGGTTGCGCAGCCTCACGTACTCGCCGCTCGCGAGCCCGAGGCGTGCGCCCACGCTCGCATTGAGCCACAGGACGTTCTCGTCCATCGCGTCGCGCAGGATCGGGTTCGACTGGGTGCGGCTGAACGAGTGCACCGGCGCGCGGCCGAACAGCAGGCGGAACGATCCCGGCGGACCGGATTCCGGCGCCTTGTAGCGCGGAACCGGATCGAAGCCCGCCGCCGCGAGCTGCGTCGAGTAGAACTCGACCTTCCCGGAGGGCGTGGCAAACTCGGCCGGCACGCCCTCCTCGAAGTAGAGCGGCGCCGGCGGGCCCCTGACGAGCCCGCGCTGCTTGAGCTCGGCGAGGCCGAGGCCCGCGCCCTTGAGGCGATGGTCGAGGTATTCCTCGATGTCGGTCCACGGGTAATACGCACCGAGGCCGAGCTTGAGCGCGAGTTCGCGGGCGATCCACCAGTTGGGCTTCTGGTCGTGCGGCGGCGGTACCACGGGCTGGCGCAGCGCGACGAACGGCTCGCGGAACAGCTCGACGTTGATCTCGTCGTAGCGTTCGAGGTAGGTCGCCTCGGGCAGCACGACGTCCGCCCAGCCGGCGATCTCCGACGGAATCACGTCGACGACGACCATCAGATCGAGGCTCTCGATCGCGCGTATCGTCTCGGCCTCGTTGGGCAGCGCGTGGATCAGGTTGGTCGCGTACACCAGCCAGCCCTTGACCGGGTAGGGCTGGCCCGTCAGCGTCGCCTCGCGGATGCCCGTGGTGATCGCCTCGCTCGCGAACGGAAAGCGGTGTCCGGGGTTGTCCACCTTGCCGCGCGCGGAGGCCGGATAGGGCGGATACGGATAGTCCGGCACGTCCATGCTCGACGGGTAGTAGAAGCCGCCCTTGCGGCCCCAGCTGCCGAGCAACGCGTTGAGCAGCGCGATCGCGCGACCGCGCTGGGCGTCGTCACCGTACCAGGTGGTGCGGCGGCCCGGGTGCACGAGCGTCGCGGGGCGGTGGCGGGCCATCAGGCGCGCCGTCTCGCGAATGGTCTCGGGGGCGATGCCGGTCTCCGGGTAGGCCCACTCAGGCGTGCGGGTCGCGATCTCCGCGCTGAAGTGCTCGAAGCCGAAGCCGTGCTGCTCGACGTAGTCGCGGTCGTAGAGGCGCTCGGTCACGAGCACGTTCATCCACGCGAGCAGCAGTGCCAGGTCCGAGCCGGCCTTCACCGGCAGGTAGTGGCGGGCCTTGCTCGCGGCGATCGAGAAGCGGGGGTCGGCGACGATGATGGCCGCGCCCGCCGCGATGGCGTCGGCGAACTCCTGGACCTGCGTGTTGTGCATGTTCTCGCCGAGGTGCGAGCCGATCAGCACGAGACAGCGTGCATTTGCAATGTCGGTGCGCTCGGGCGATCCGACCCCCTCGCCGAAGGTCAGTTCGAAACCGACGTCGCGGGGACCGCGGCACTGAGCGAAGGAGGGCGCGGCGATGTTGGGGCTGCCGTAAGCCTTGAGGGTGTGCTTCAGGAACGTGCCGCCGATGCCGTGGCTGAACAGCGCCATGGCCTCCGGGCCGTGCTCGGCCTTGATCTTCTGCATCCGCTCGGCGATGAAGCCGAGTGCCTCGTCCCAGGTGACCTCGACCCACTCCTCGCCGCCGCGGGCCTTGTGCCGCATGAGCGGGGCGCGCAGGCGGTCGGGGTCGACGTGGGCGCCGACGCCGCCCGTCCCGCGCGGACAGAGCCGTCCTCGGGACAGCGGATCGTCGGGGTGTCCCGTGATCTTCCACAGGCGACCGTCGCGCACGTGGGCGAGGGCGTTGCACTTCCAGAAGCAGATGTCGCAGTACGTGGGCACCACCCGCGTCTCGCCGGTCGCCGGCTGGCGCGCCATGGCCCCCAGCCGGCCGCTCGTGCCGGCGGCGATGGCGGCGGCGCCCGCGCCGAATCCGGCGATCTTCAGGAAGCGCCGTCGCGAGATGCGATTCATCGAGTGCCGTCCGCCTGCGATCTATTAGAGTTAACTAATTTATCGTAGCGGTCCGTCGGGCGGGTCGCCTCGGTAGATTCCCTTACGCATGCCGGCCTGCGAGGCCGGCGGCCGCGCGGCTCAGTCCGCGCCCGCGGGCGGATCGAGGTCCTCGTCCCAGCCGCGCTCCGGCGGCGGCACCTTCGCGAGCCACTCGCGGATCAGCCGGACGTGCTCACGCTCGTCCTCGGCCATCTCGCGCGCCGCGGCCTGGATCGCCTCCGGCACCCGGGCGGCCGCGAAGCGCTCGAAGAACTCGACGGCCTGCTGCTCGTTGTGCTCGGCGAGCTTGAGCGCGTGGTACGGCTGCATCAGGTAGTGCAGCTCGCCGTAGTCCGTGGTCTCCGGGCCCTCGGGCGTCGTCCAGCGGAACACGGCCGCCGCGGGCGGGCTCGTCCACCCCATCCGCGCTGCGATCTGGTCGCGATGCTTGCCCTCGATGCGCGAGAGCTTCGCAAAGAGCTCGGCGACCTCGCGGTTGTTGTGCGCCGACATCTGCTCCGCGAGCTCGGCGTAGCGCTCCGAGGCCTCGACCTCCATCGCGTAGGCATAGGCCATGAATTCCGCGACCGTGCGCGGCAGCTTCGGGCGTGCCGTCGCGGCCCGGGTGCGCCCGCTCACAGCGCGAACCTCGCTTCGAGTTCGGCCGGTGCACGCAGGGCGCGCGGTCCGCGCGGCGCATAGGGCGATCGCTCACCGGCATACAGCACGCCGAGGTCGAACCCGGTGTCGCGCAGCAGGCGCCGCACCGCCCGCGGCACCCCTGCAGTGGGACGGAACGCATCGGGATGAACCATCTTCTTCCACTCCTTCTGCTCGGGGCGGAACGTGACGCAGGGCGACAGCACCTCGAGGAAGGAGAACCCCGGGTGGCGCACCGCCTGCTCGATCAGTTCGGCGAGCCCGTTCGGATCGCCCGTGAAGCCGCGCGCGATGAAGTTCGCCCCCGAAGCGAGCGCGACCACCAGCGGCTGGAACTCGCGCAGGCCGGTCCCGTCCGGGGAGAGCTTCGAGTCCCAGTCGGGCTCGGTGGTCGGCGAGGCCTGGCCCTTGGTCATGCCGTACACGCGGTTGTCCATCACGATGTAGGTCATGTCGACGTTGCGGCGGCAGGCGTGCAGGAAATGGTTGCCGCCGATCGAGTAGCCGTCGCCGTCGCCGCCGGTGACGATGACCGTGAGGTCGGGGCGCGCAATCTTGAGGCCCGTGCCCGCGGCGAGTGCGCGGCCGTGCACGCCGTGGAAGCCGTAGCTCGACATGTAGGCCGGGATGCGCGACGAGCAGCCGATGCCGGAGACCACGGCCACGTCCTTCGGCTCGAGCGCCATTCGCGCCATCGCCTTGGCGAGCGCGTTGACGACGCCGAAGTCGCCGCAGCCCGGGCACCACACCGGCTTGACGTCGGACTTGTAGTCGTTCGGGCCGCGCGCGAGCGCGGCGGGCGAGCCGGGCGGCGGGACGACGCAGGCCGATTCGTTCATGCGCGGCTCCATTCGAGCAGGTGACGGTGGATCTCGCCGGGCTGGAACTGCAGCGCGCCGGCCCGGTGCAGGCTGGTGACGCGTCCGGGCAGGTCGCACTCGGCGCGCAGGTACTTGTAGAGCTGCGCCGAGTGGTTCTGCTCGACCACCAGCACGCGACTCGCGCCGGCGAGCGTGGCGGCAAGGCGGCTGGCCGGCAGCGGGGCGAGCAGCCGCAGCGAGACGAGCCGTGCCGTGAGTCCGTCCTGCGCGGCGCGCGCAAGGCCCTCGCGCACCGGGCCCGTGCACGAGCCGAAAGTGACGATGGCGCAGTCCGCGGCCGGGTCGCCCTCGACGTCGGCCCAGTGCTCGCCGTAGTCCCACGACTCGAGCTTGCCGCGCCGCTTGTCGAGCTGCGCGAAGTGGTCCGCCGCCTGCGAGGACGGCGTGCCGCGCTCGGCGTGCTCGAGGCCGTCGGCGGTGTAGGCGAGGCCCGCCGTGCCCGGAATCGCCATCGGCGAGATGCCGTCGGGCGTCACGGCGTATCGCTGGTAGCCCGCCACGCCTGCCGCCGCCACGACGCGTCCAGGACCGTCCGCGAGGTCGGGCGGACGGTCCACGACCGACCGTGCCTGTCCCAGGAACTGGTCCGACAGCACGATCGCAGGCGTCTGCAGGGCCTCGGCCAGCTGCACCGCCCACTGAGTCGTGCCGAGGCAGTCGGCCACCGAGTTCGGCGCCAGCACGAGGTGCGGCGCGTCGCCGTGCAGCCCGTGCACGGCGATGTTGAGATCGCCCTGCTCGGACTTGGTCGGGATGCCGGTGGAGGGTCCGACGCGCATCACGTCCACCACCACGAGCGGGATCTCCGCCGCGACCGCGAGCCCGAGCGCCTCGACCATCAGCGAGAGGCCCGGGCCCGACGTGGCGGTGAGCGAGGGCACGCCGCCGTAGGAGCCGCCGATCGCCATGTTGATCGAGGCGAGTTCGTCCTCCGCCTGGACCAGCGTGCCGCCCACCTGGGCGAGCGCCGGGCTCATCCACTCGAGCAGTTCCGTCGCGGGCGTGATGGGGTAGGCCGCGACGAAGCGCACGCCGCCCTTGATGGCGCCATAGCCTGCCGCCTCGTTGCCGGTGAGCAGCCAACGCGGCGCGCGAACCGCGGGGGGCGCGCCCAGCGGGAAACGCCGCTCGATGCCGGCGGCCGCGGCACGGCCAGCGGCCACGGCGGCGAGGCTGGGCGCGAGCGCCGCCGGCCGCTTGCCGAGCGTCTTCTCGACGGCGCGCGCGACCGCCTCGTCCGGCAGGCCGAGCAGCGCCGCGACGGTGCCGAGCAGCACCATGTTCGCGCGGCCCTCGGGCACGGCCTTGGCGAGCTTCTTGAGCGGTAACTCGGCGTGCATTGCGCCGCTCTGCAGGAACACCTCCGGCGGCGCGCCCTGGTCCGGGTCGCCGATGACGAGGCTCTGCGCTCCAAGCGGGATCTCCGCCTTGAAGCGTTGCACGTTTTCCCAGTCAACGGCGGCCAGCACGTCGAAACGGTCGGCCATGCACTCGACGGGGTGGCAGGCGATGCGCAGCATCGCGGCCGCCTCGCCGCCGCGGATCTGCGGGCCCGAAGAGCGCGTCATGAGGGCGTAGTAGCCGGCGTGCGCCGCTGCCTCGAGCAGCATGTTGCCCGCGGTCATGACGCCGGCGCCGCCACTGCCGGCGAGGGCCACCGAGACGCTGTGCGACGGCTGCCCCGCGCCCGGGCTGTCTGGTTGTTGCATCGCGGTATTGTAGAGTGTGCAAATCATGAATCTCGCCGAATCGCTCCTCACCGCGCTGCGCGACCACGGCGCCGGGCAGGTGTTCGGCATCCCGGGCGACTTCGTGCTCGCATTCTTCAAGGTCGTCGAAGAGTCCGGGATCCTGCCGCTGTACACGTTGAGCCACGAACCGTCGGTGGGCTTCGCGGCGGATGCGGCCGCCCGGGTCGAGGGTGGGCCCGGCGTCGCGGTGGTCACCTACGGGGCCGGCGCGCTCAATCTCGTCAATCCGGTCGCGGCGGCGTATGCGGAGAAATCACCGCTGGTGGTGATCTCGGGCGCGCCCGGGCAGCGGGAGGGTCGCGGGGGGCTGCTGCTGCATCACCAGGTGAAGCGGCTCGACTCGCAGTACGCGATCTATCGCGAGATCACCTGCGACCAGGCCTCGCTGCACGACGTGGCGAGCGCGCCCGCGGAAATCGCCCGCGTGTTGCAGAGCTGCCTCACGCAGTCCCGGCCCGTGTACCTGGAGTTGCCGCGCGACGTGGTGCTCGAGGCGTGCGCCCCGGTACCGCGGCTGCCGGAACAGGCGTTCGATCCGTGCGCCGTGGCCGCCTGCGCCGACGAGGTCATGGAGCGGCTCGGGCGGGCAGAGCGACCCGTGATGATGGTCGGCGTGGAGGTACGTCGCTTCGGGCTCGAGACCCGCGTGGCCGAGCTCGCGCGGCGGCTGCACGTGCCGGTAGTCACGTCGTTCATGGGACGTGGCCTGCTCGCAGGCACCGACGTGCCGGTGATCGGTACCTACCTCGGACTCACCGCACATCCCGAGGTGGGCCGGCCCGTGGAGGAATCCGACTGCCTGCTGTTGTTCGGCGTGATCGTCTCCGACACGAACTTCGGCGTGTCCGAGGGCCGGATCGACGCCCGCAACTGCGTGCTCGCGGCCGACCGCGCCGTCACCATGGGTTACCACCGCTACGGCAACGTGCCGCTCGCGGCCCTGGTGGACGAACTCACGCGGCGCGTCTCGGACCGACCGCTGCGGCCGGCGGGACGGGTGCCCGAGTATCCCCGCGGCCTCGTCGCCGACGACACTCCGATCGCGCCGCTCGACATCGCGCGCGCCGTCAACGACCTGTTCGCCCGCGACGGCCGGATGCCGGTGGCGAGCGACACCGGCGACTGCCTGTTCACGGCGCTCGAGATCGAGAACACCGAGCTCGTGGCGCCCGGTTACTACGCCACGATGGGATTCGGAGTGCCGGCCGGCCTCGGGGTACAGGCCGCGACCGGTCAGCGGCCGGTGATCCTGGTGGGGGACGGCGCCTTCCAGATGACGGGCTGGGAACTCGGCAACTGTCGGCGGTACGGCTGGGATCCGATCGTGATCGTCATGAACAACTGCAGCTGGGAGATGCTGCGAGTATTTCAGCCCGAGTCGCGGTTCAACTCGCTGGATGACTGGCAGTTCGCGCTACTCGCGGCACCGATGGGCGGCGACGGTCAGCGCGTGACGACGCGGCGCGAACTGGCGGCGGCGCTCGAGCGTGCGGCATCGCGCCGCGGACGATTCCAGCTCATTGAGGCGATGGTTCCCGCCGGCAGCGTCTCACCGACGCTCGAGGGCTTCGTCGCGGCACTCAAGCGCCGCACCGCGGCTGCCGTTGGCACGGCCGCCCCGTCGGTGCCGTAGCGGGCGAAGGCACGGAGCGCCTCGTTGGCCACGCCGAGCCTATCGACGCGCGTTTGTGCAAACATGCCGCGATGAATTCCGGTCCCGTTCCGGCACTCACGCCCTCGTTGCCGCTGCGCCGCGCCGCGCTCGGACTGCTCGCGCTCGTCGGCTGGCGCACGTCCTTCGTGTGGCCGCCGGAGCCCAGGGGCGTGATCATCGTGTACCCGCACACGTCGAACTGGGACTTCCCGCTCGGCATGCTGTTCCGGATCGGTCACGGCCTGCCCGCCAACTGGGTCGGCAAGACCGAGATGTTCCGGCCACCGTTCGGCGGCCTGCTGAAGCGCATCGGCGGCATCCCCCTGGACCGGCAGCGGACGGCCGGCTTCATCGAGGCGCTGGTCGTCGAGTACCGCAAGCGCGACTGGATGTGGCTTGCGATCGCGCCCGAGGGAACTCGCTCGTACACCGACCATCTCAAGGCGGGCTTCTACACGCTTGCGGTTGCGGCGGACGTTCCGATCGCGCTCGGCTACATCGATTACGCGACGCGCACCGTCGGCATCGACACCTACCTGCGCATGACCGGCGACCGCGACGCCGACATGGCGCGAATCCGCGACTTCTACGCCGACAAGCACGGCCGCCGCCCCGAGCACGCCGGGGAGCTGCGGCTGCGCAAGTGAGGCGGCCGGCTTCGGGCCGGCACGGGAGCATTCGATGGGGACCGAGGCGATCGAGCAACTCAACACCGGCTGCTTCTGCGTCACGGTGGATGGCGAGGCGCTGCGCCGCGAACTCGATTCCGATGCCGCGACCCGCGGCTTGTACGACCAGCTGAAGCAGTCGCACGCCTACCTGTTCGCGCACGCACCGATCTTCGTCTCGCGGGAGAGCGTGACGGCCATGGAGCGGCTGGTGACCGCGGTGGACTCGGTGGTGGCGATGCCCGCGTACCGCGAAGCCGTGCTGGCGCGTGCGCCCGAGATCGCACGCTTCGATCCCGGTCCGCTCGGCGCCGTGCTGGGTTTCGATTTCCACGTCACGCCGCAGGGTCCCAGACTCATCGAGATCAACACGAATGCGGGCGGAGCGTTCCTCAATTCGGCACTCGCGCGCGCGCAGCACGCCTGCTGCGCGCCGGTGCTGTCGATGCTCGAGGCGCCCGGCAGCCCCGAGGGCCCGCAGGAAGCGCTGTTCGGGATGTTCCAGTCCGAGTGGCAGCGCCAGCGCGGAGACGCACCGCTCGGGCGGGTGGCGATCGTGGACGATGCGCCGACTGAGCAATACCTCTACCCCGAGTTCCTGCTGGCAGCGGAGCTGTTCCGCCGGCGCGGCATCGAGGCCACGATCTGCGATCCGACGGAGTTCTCGATCGGGGACGGCGGACTGCGGCAGGCGGGCCGCACGGTTGACCTCGTCTATAACCGCCTCACCGACTTCAGCCTGGAGCAGGCGAAGCATGCGACGCTGCGCGAGGCCTACACGGCGGGCGCGGTCGTGTTGACGCCGCACCCGCGGGCGCATGCGCTGTACGCGGACAAGCGCAACCTGGCCGTCCTCGGTGACGTGAAGCAGCTGCGTCAGTGGGGCGTCGATGCCGCCTCGATCGACGTGCTGCAGCGGGCGATCCCGCCGACGCGGATCGTGGCCCCTGCCGACGCCGAAGCGCTGTGGGCCGCGCGTCGCGAGCTGTTCTTCAAGCCGGCAACCGGCTTCGGCAGCCGGGCAGCTTACCGGGGCGACAAGCTGACGCGAAGGGTGTGGGAGGAGATCCTGCGGGGCGAGTACGTCGCGCAGCAGCTGATCCCGCCGAGCGTGCGCAGCGTGCAGGTGGACGGTCGCACCGAGCGCCTCAAGCTCGACCTGCGCTGCTACGTGTACGACGGGCAGGTGCTGTCCGTCGCCGCCCGGCTCTACCAGGGACAGACGACCAACTTCCGCACGCCGGGCGGTGGGTTCGCGGCCGTCCTGTGCCCGCCCTGATTGCGCCATTTACGAATACCGGCTCGCTCCTGAGGCCCCAAGAATCCGTACAGTAGACGGGGGAGAGACGATGGCGGTCGGAGTACGGGCGGCGACTGGTCCGGACCAGTCCACGGCAGAGGCGCAGCGCTTCGCGTTCGTGCTGCATCCGCTGACCGTCGACTACCTCTCGAATCATCCGCGCTATGCCTACACGCGGTACCTGCCGCGCAAACTGGTCGAGATGACCGCGGCGTACATGCCGGCGAAATACGTCGGCACGGTCAAGGGCGGCCGCTCGCCTGCCACGGGGCACCCGGTGGACGGCCTGATCTACGCGCTCGGCGCCACGCCGCGCCAGATGCTGACCCGCCCTCCGGAGTTCACCTACACGCGGCTGAACGCAGCGATCGAGGACGCGGCGAAGCGCGGCGCGAAGATCGTCGGACTCGGCGCGTTCACGAAAGTCGTGGGCGACGCGGGCGTGACCGTGGCCCGGCGCGCACCGATCGCGGTGACCACCGGCAACAGCCTCACGATCGCGGCGACGCTCGAGACCGCCAAGCTCACCGCGAAGCGCATGGGCTGGGCCGACCTCGCGCGCGGCAAGGCCATGGTGGTGGGCGCGACCGGCGCGATCGGCTCGGTCTGCTCGCGGCTGCTGGCCGCGGCCGTGAAGGACGTCGTGCTGGTGTCCATCGAGCCGCCGCGGCTCGAAGCGCTGAAGCGCACCATCCTCGAGGAGGTCCCGGATGCGAAAGTCACCACGGACGTGAGCAGTGCCCCGTGGGTCGGCCAGTGCGACCTGATCGTCACGGCCACCTCGGCGTTCGGTCTGCGCGTCCTCGACGTGAGCCAGTGCAAGCCCGGCGCGGTGATCCTCGACGTCGCGCTGCCGCCCGACATCTCCGCCGAGGAAGCGGCGGTGCGGCCCGACGTACTCGTCGTGGAGAGCGGCGAGGTGCTGATCCCGGGTCCGGTCCGCTTCAGCTTCGACATCGGCCTGCCGCAGGGCGTGGCCTACGCCTGTCTCGCCGAGGCCGCGTTGCTCGCCATGGAGGAGCGCTACGAGTGCTTCACGCTCGGACGTGACGTCGCTCCCGAGCGGGTCAAGGAAATCTACCGGCTGTTCCGCAAGCACGGCTTCCAGATCGCGCCGTTGCGCAGCTTCGGCCAGCTGCTCACCGACGAACTGGTGGCCGACAAGCGTGCGCGCGCCGACGAGCTCAACCGCAACCCGGCCCTGCTCGAGCGTGTCAAGGCCGAGGCGGCGGCGAAGATCGCGCGCATCACGCCGCGCGCAAAGGGTGTCGCGGGCCTGACCACGCTCAAGGCGTAGCGATCGGCGGAGCGACCGGCGTCACGGGCAGCGTCGCGGCCACCCCGCGTGCGCCGAAGCGATACTGCAACTCGAGCAGCATCGAGTCGAGGCTCGTGTCGTCGCGGGCGTTGAGGACGTCGCGGTCGATGGTCAGGGTCTGGAACTCGAACCGGACGTGCCACGACTCGGCGAGGGTCACGCCGAATCCCACGCCGGCCAGGAAGTCCGTGCCGCTGTCCGTGACGCTGCGGTTGACGACACGCGGACCGAACGACTCGTCGAGGCGCTGTTCGCTCTCGCCGTCCCAGAATCCGGCGCCGAGCCGGAGGTAAACCTCCCAGTTCGAAAGGGGCAGGATCCCGAGGACCGACACCTCGGCGACCTGTGCCGAGAAGTCCACGCGGTTGTTGTAGAAGTCGTTGAATTCGGGCATGTACACGAGGTTTTCATCCCAGCGGATGCTGCCGGTCTCGAGGTAGCCGGCCTCGATCGCGACGTAGGTGTGAGCCCGCCAGCCGAAGTGCACGGAGTAACCGAAGTCGCCGTCGCCCTCGTCGTAGTCGGGGTAGTCGCCCCACCAGTCGCAGTCGTAGTAGCAGTCGCCGCCGCCGTCCACCTCGACGCTGACCGTCGAATAGTTGCCGCCGCCACCGAGGTACAACCCGCGCCAGTCACCGGGCGTCCCCTGGGCGCGGGCGGCGGGTGCGGCCAGCGTCGCCGCGGCGAGAAAGGTCACGAAGCCTGCGAACGTGCGTGACAAAGTCCTCATTGCGAACCCCGCGGCTCCCTGCCGCAGATTGTGGTCTTCAGATCTCTTCTAGGCGCGTCGCGGGCGTGGCCTCAATGTGGCTTTCCGGAATCCGCAGTGGCGTCCCGTGCGATCATCATTGGAAGTCGAATGCCCGTCCCGAGGAGTTGCCGCGTGTTCCGGACCTTGACCCTGATGCTGGCCGTGCTGGTCGCGGGATGTGCCCAGATCCCGGACGGGGTGACGGCCGTCGACGGCTTCGACTCCGACCGCTATCTCGGCAAGTGGTACGAGATCGCCCGGCTCGACCATCGCTTCGAGCGCGGGCTCGAGCGGGTCACGGCCACCTACAGCGCACGGGAAGACGGCAACATCGCCGTCCTGAACCGGGGGTTCGACCCCGCCAAGGGCGAGTGGAGCGAGGCGGAAGGCCGGGCGAAGTTCGCGGGCGCACCCGGGACCGCGATGCTGAAGGTCTCCTTCTTCGGCCCGTTCTATGGCGGCTACAACGTGCTGGACCTCGATCCCGACTACCAGATTGCGCTGGTGTCGGGCCCGACGCGTGAGTACCTGTGGATCCTCGCCCGCCGCCCCGACCCGCCCCGGGAGGAGGTCGAGCGACTCGTGCGGCGGGCAGGCGAACTCGGGTTCGACACGGCGTCGCTGATCTTCGTCGCCCACGAGCAGTAGCGCCGCCCGCGCTCGCCGAGCGACGCGCCGGTAAGATCGCCGCTCGTCCTTCCCCGAGGTCCTCGTGAGCATCGCACTCGTCATCTTCGTCGTCACCATCATCGCGAGCCTCGCCGGGCTCTATGCGAAGCCCGCGATCATCGAGAGCAGCCTGTTCCGGCCGTACTGGTTCCTGCGGCGCAAGCAGTACGCGACCATCGTCACCAGCGGCTTCGTGCACGCGGACCTGCCGCACCTGATCTTCAACATGGTGACGTTCTACTTCTTTGCCTTCCCGCTCGAGAAGCAGATCGGGTCCCTGCGCTTCGCGCTGCTGTATTTCCTCGGCCTCGTGGTGAGCGACCTCGGCACCTACTTCAAGCACCGAGGCGACCAGCGCTACGCCTCGCTCGGTGCGTCCGGGGCGATCTCGGCCGTGCTGTTCGCCGCGATCGTCTACTTTCCGTGGATGAAGCTCTTCATCATCCCGATCCCGTTGCCGATTCCTGCGCCGTTGTTCGCGGTGGGCTACGTCGCATACTCCTGGTGGTCGGCGCGGCAGGCACGGGGCCGTATCAACCACGACGCGCACCTCGGCGGCGCACTGTTCGGCCTGGTGTTCGTCCTGCTCACGGATCCCGCTGCCTTCTCGAACCTGCTCGGCTGGCTCGGCAGCTGAGGGCCGCCCCGGGGATTGCGACCGGCGTCACGACGTGGAGCACGATCCCGGGCCTCGCCGCCCACGCGGCCCTAGACTCCAATCCATTCGATCCGTTCCAGTCGGCGAGGGCAGTTCCATGTTCAAGCGTTTAGTCGCCCAGGTGTTATGCATTGCATTGCTGAACCTCGGTTCGCCGCTGGTCGCGCAGGCCGGGCTCATCGGGACGCTGCAGGCAGTGGAGACGGAAACGCGCGCTCAGGACCTTGCGACCGTCAATGCGGCGCTGGCGAGGGACCAGGTACGCGAGCAGTTCGTGGCGCTGGGTGTCGAACCGGCCGAGGTCGAGTCGCGGCTCGCCGCGCTCACGGACTCGGAGCTGCGGATGCTGGCGGGGCAGGTCGCCGAGGCGCCGGCCGGTGCCAGTGCACTGGCGGTGATCGGCGTCGTGTTCCTGGTGCTGCTGATCCTCGAGGCGGTCGGCGTCATCGACATCTTCAAGAAGTTCCCGTGAGCCGGGAGGCTGCGTCGGCGGCATGAGGGCAGGGCGCGCCGCCAGCCTGGCGGCCTCGGCGGCTACGCTCGCACTCTGCGGTTGCGCGACGCAGGGGCCCTTGCTCGCACCGGCCGGTCCGGGCGCGCTTCCGCCGCGGGTCGAGCTCGTGGAGACGCCCTTTTTCCCGCAGCGCGATTACCAGTGCGGGCCCGCGGCGCTCGCGACCGTGCTGGCCGCGGCCGGCGTGTCCGTGCCGGCCGACGATCTCGTCGCCGAGGTGTACCTTCCGGGGCGACGGGGCAGTCTCCAGGCCGAGTTGATCGCAGCAACCCGCAGCCGCGGCCTGCTGCCTTACGTCGTGCCCCCGTCCAGCCAGTCGCTGCTCGCGCAGGTGGCCGCAGGCCGGCCGGTGCTGGTGCTGCAGAAGACCGGGGCGGGTCCCTGGCCGGGCTGGCATTACGCCGTCGTCGTCGGCTACGACACCCTCGAGGACCGGATCGTGCTGCGCTCCGGGACCGACGCGCGGCTCGAGATGTCGGCCGCACGCTTCCTCGCCACCTGGGATCGCGCGGATCGCTGGGCACTGGTGGTGGTCGCGCCGGGCGACCTGCCGGCAGACCCGGATTTCGCGCGCTACATGCAGGCGGCCGCGGGCCTCGAGGCCACCGGCCGGAGCGAGGCAGCGCGCGCGCCTACGAGGCCGCGACGCGCGCATGGCCGACGGCGGCGCTGCCGCAGCTGGGGCTCGCCAATCTCGCTTACGCCCGCGGCGACCTCGCGGGTGCGGAGCAGGGCTTTCGATGCGGCCATCGAGCGCGCGCCCGGCGACGCGGCCGCGCGCAACAATCGCGCGACCGTGCTGCTCGCGCTCGGTTGTCCCGCTGGCGGCGCGCCGCGAGATCGAGATGGCGGCGGCGCTGGCCGAAGGCGGGTCCGCACGAGGCGGCCGTCGCGGCGACGCGACGCGAAATCGACGCGGCGAGCGGGCCCGACGCGCGCCGGTTGCCCGCCCGATCCGGCCCCGGCACACTCGCCGCCATGACGCTCAAGGAACGGGTCGACGCGATCTTTCCGGAATGGCAGCGCTGGTATCCCAGCCTGTTCGACGCAGCCGTGGATCTCGGCGTGATCCGCGCGCGCGTCTGCGACCCGTCCTCGCTGCTGCTGTCGAACCGTCACGCCGGCGTGCGCGCCGCGGCCGAGCTCGAGCACCGGCGCAAGTGGAGCGCGGAGGAGAATCCGCCGGAGGAGTAGCGCCGCGCGCCGGCTACGTGCCGGCCGAGGTGCGCGCGCGGTCTGCGTCCTTCAGTCGTTCCGCGCGATACAGCCTCAGCACGAGCTGACCCGGACGGCCGCGCCCGGAAGGCCTCGACCTCGGCCCGCCAGTCCGCGTCGAGATCGTCGAGCGTGAGTCGCCGGCCGCCGAGGCTGCGGCCCGCATACTCCGGCGGCAGCACCGCGAGCGCCGCGAGGCTCGCGAAGGTGATGTCGACGTAGCCGAGCGACTCGCCCATCAGGTAGGGGCGCCCGTCGGCGAGCATCGCGTCCACGCGGTCGAAGGTCTCCCGCGTGCGCTCGAGCGCGCGCGCGGCCCGCGCCGGCGTGACGCCGAGCATGCGGCGCACGGCGAAGCGCAGCACCGGCGCGAACGCCTGCAGCAGCGCGCGCTGCCACGCCGGGATGCGCGTCTCCTCCACGCCCCAGGAGCGCAGCGTCAGGTCGCGGCGCGCGAACACGCGCGAATACACCCACACGCGCACGTCGTTGCCGAGGCGCCGGTCGAGGAACTGCTCGAGCTCGAGCGTGGCGGGCGTCGGCTCGAGGAAGGCCGTGCGCTCGAACGGCAGCCGGCCCGCGTACTCGCCCCAGAGGTAGCGCAGGATGCGGGGCGAATCGCCGATCCGCGTCAGTCCGGGCGGCACCTCGAGCGCCGGCACGGTGCGCCCCGTCACCAGCACGCCGAGGATCCCGACGTTCGGGACTTCCTCGTACGCCACGCCCAGGCGGTCGAGGCACCAGCGCACCTTCTCCGTGTAGTGCGAGAAGGAGATGGTGTGCAGGCGCAGCGGCGCGTCGGGCCGGCTGGCCGTGGCGCGCGTCGCGCCGAGCCGCAGCGCCATCCCGGCCAGCGCAACCGCGACCGCGGCCGCGAGCGCAACGCCCGGGCCCCACCCGAGTCCCGCGACCACGACGGGCAGGACGTAGAGCGCGAGCGTGTGCGCCGTGCGCGGGTCGCGGAATCTCATGGCCGTGCGCGCGGCTCAGCGGCGCGGGGGCATTTCCGCGAACTGCGGCAAGTCGTCCGTGATGTCGAACCACGCCGCCCTGGAGCCCACGAAGATGTGCCCCGCGGGAGCGATGCCCGGCTCGCTGTCGAGCGAGCCCGCCGGAACCACGGCCATGTTGCGCTCGAAGGACACGCGCGGCAGTTCGGAGCCGCAGCGCCGGCAGAAGGCCGTGGCGAAGTACTGCGCGCTGGGCAACGCGAACTCCTGCACCAGGTCGGCGCCGCGCGTCCATCGAAATCCCTCGGCATTGTGGAAGACGTTGGCGCAGTGGGCGGCGCTGCGACCCTGGCGGCAGCGCGAGCAGTGGCACAGGTACATGCGCAGTGGCGGCCCGGAGATCTCGTAGGCGACCTCGCCGCACAGGCAGCTGCCCTGCGCCACGCCCGGCTTCAGCTCGATCACGGGGCGTGGCGTGGCGGGCGTGCCGAACTCCGGCGGGTATTCCTCGTGCTGCGGCAGGTCGTCGGTGATCGTGTACCAGTCCGCCTTGGAGCCCACGAACATGTGCTTCGACGGCCGGATGCCCGGATCGCCCTCGAGGTTGCCGGCGGGAGCGATGACGAGGCCCATCTCCTCGATGAAGGTCGGCGCGACGGATCCGCAGACGCTGCAGAAGTCGCGGTGCGCCTTCGCCGAGGATGCGTAGCTCGCGAGCGTTGCCGTGTCCGTGAGCCAGCGGAACCCGCTCAACGGCGCCGCGACCCAGGTGGCGAACGGCGTGCCGTGGTGCTTGCGGCACATCGAGCAGTGGCAGTGCAGCATGTCGACGAACGGACCGTCGATCTCATAGCGGAGGGCACCGCAGAGGCAGCGACCTTCAGTCATGTCGTTCTCCCGGCTGCCGCGAAGGCGGCGCGCGCGGGCTACGTTATGCCGCGGCGCGCCGTTTCGCCACCGTCAGTCGAACTTGCCGGCGACCTTGATCCACAGCGTGCGCCCCGGCTCGTTGACCCGCGTCGTCTGCTCGAAGCCGGAGACCATGGCGCCGCCGCGGCTGAGGTGTTCCGCGTAGAGCTTGTCGAGCAGGTTGTCGATGCCCGCCGACACCAGCAACGAAGGCGAGGGCCGCCAGGCACCGTTCAGCGACAGCACGCCGAAGCCCGCCGGTGGGGCCGAGGTCCTGGCCCACGATGTTGCCCTGGTTGACGGCGTAGCGGTCCTGCGCGGCGACCAGTCGCCACAACAGCCCGGCCGACCAGCGCGGGTCCTCGTAGTTGAGGCCCGTGCGCGCCTCGAGCGGCGGCATCTGCGCGAGCGGTCGGTCGTCGCTGCGGTTCTGGCCCTGCGTGTGGGCGAGCGTGCCCGTCAGGCGCCAGCGCTCGGCGAGCGCCCAGGTCGCGTCCGCCTCGCCGCCCCAGGTGCGCGCATCGACGTTGCGCGTGACGGTCGTGCTGCGCATGCCCTTCGGGTAGGCCGTCTGGATCAGGATGTAATCGTCCACGTCGCTGTAGAAGGCCGAGACCGACGCGGACAGCCGCCGCCCGGCGTACACGAGCCCGGTGTCGAGCTGGGTGGTCTTCTCGGGTCGCGTGTGGAACGCGCTCAGGCTGCTGGTCGCTTCCTTGCCGGCCGAGACGAGTTCCCAGTAATCCGGGAAGCGCTGCACGTGACCGAGGCCGAGGTAGGCCGTGGCCGGCGACCGGGCGAGATCGCGCTCGTAGCGCGCGAAGCCGCTGGGCAGGGTCGTGTCGCGGGTCTCGTCGGCCGTGGGATTCGGTACGGTCGCCATCCCGACCCGCAGCGTTTCGCGCTCGTCGCGGGCGTCCCACGCATCCGCCCGGAGGCCTGCGACCAGGCGGTCGCGCTGGCCGAGTCGCCGGCTGTACTCGCCGAAAACGCCGATGCTGCGGAACCAGGCGTCGTCGACGCGCGCGAGCGACTGGTAGGGACGCAGGTCCTGGTTCATGGTCGAGCGCAACGAGTGCTGGTTCTCCTGCAGGTCGGCGCCGACGGTCAGCGCATCGCGCTCGCCCCATGCGAGGTCGAGCGCGACGCGCCCGCCGGTGGTGCGACGGTCCGGATTCGACACCGACTTGAACGGCATGCATCGCCGACGGCGTGAAGTCGCGCAGGCTGTAGTTGTCCATCACGTGGTCGACGTAGTTGTAGTACGCCTGCGCCTCGACGCGCTTCGACATGCTCGGACAGGTCGTCGCGCTCGAAGCGCAGGCCGAGGTTCTCGCGATCGAACGGCCACGCCGTCCATCGCGCGGTCGGCGTAGGCGGCTTCGCCGTCGCTGCGCACGCCCGTCAGTTCGAGTCCCGTGTCGTCGTCCGGCGTCCAGCCGAGCGCGGCGTTGGCGCTCCAGCGTTCGTACTCGGAGTGCACGGACTGCCCGGCGCCGTCCTCGTAGTCGTCGGAGGCCGGCGCGCGTGCCGGTGAGCTGGCCGTAGACCGAGGGCGTGCCGAGTCGCAGGTCGCCCACGAGGTCGCTGCGACCGAAGCTCGCGCCGAGCAGGCTCGCGTTCGCGAGGTAGCCGTCCTCCTCGAAACGCTTGACGTCGCGCTCGAAGGACACGGTGGCGGCGGAATTGCCCGGGCCGTGCAGCACGGTCTGCGGACCCTTGGTCACCACGATGCGGTCGTAGGCCTCGGGGAAGACGTAGGCCGTCGGCGGATCCATGCGGATGCCGCAGCCGCCGAGCAGCTGCTCGCCGTCGATCAGCACGTTGACGCGCGAGGCGGCCATGCCGCGGAACACCGGGTCGCCGTCGGTGCCGCCCTTGCGGATCACCGAGAAGCCCGGGATGGTCTTGAGGTAGTCGGCGCCGTCGTGCGCCGGCAGCGGCTGGCGCGGCGCCTTCGGGTCCGTGATGACCATGAGCGGCGCATGCATGCGCGAGGCCGTGACGACGATCTCGTCCAGGGAAGTTTCGCAGCGTGCCGGGCCCGGGATGCACAGGGCGGCGGGCACGGACAGCAGGACGGCGGCCCGGCGGGCCCCGCGTAGAGTCACCATGATTTCGCTCTCCGACGATGGAGGGGTCGAGCTCGAAACGGGCTAGACGTACGTCGGCGGCGCGCGGGGCGACTGCGGCTGATGGAGGGAGCGTAGGGCCGGGACCCGCTGCTGCGGCACCGGGTCCGATTGCGGTGCGTCGGCGGGCGCCAGCGGCGCGACGGCGAGGGAGGGCGGTGCGACGGTCGCGCTGGCGGCGAACACGCAGGGCGCTTCGTGACTCGCGTGCTGCCCGGCGGGCGCATCTCCCGTCCCGGTGAGGCGCACCACCACCGACGACTTCGCGTCGCCGTGGCACATCTGCATGGTGACGCTGAAGCCTTCGCCCGCCGTCGGCATGAACCCGGCGGGCACGAGCAGCCGGAAAGCAAGCGACGGCAGCAGGAGCAGGTACACCCACTCCCGGGTCCTGCGTGCACGCAGCCACCGGTGACTCATGCGACGATTCTAATGGACGGGCGGCATCCCGCGCGATGCGCAGGCCTCCGCGACCCGCAGGCGCAGGATTTCGCCCAGCCGGCGCGCGCCGGGGCCGGCCGTGTCGGGATCGGCGTAGACGAGGTACAGGGTCACGAAGCGCTCGCGGCCCTCGGCGAGCGGCAGCGGTCGCAGCGCATCGGAGGCGAGTTCCTCGCGGATGTTCTCCTCCGGATACCAGGCGTAGCCGAGCCCCATGCGCGCGGCGCGGATCGAGGTCGCCTTGTTCGACACCGTCCAGCGCCGCTCGTTGAGCCAGCCGCCGCTGCGGCTGCGCAACGCGCCCGAGTCGCGCACCACGAGGTGCCGATGCTGGCGCAGGTCGTCGAGGGTCAGCGTACGCCCGAGCTGGTGCAGGGGATGCGACGGGGCGGCGGCGCACACGAAGCGCACCTGCATGAGCGGATCGCCCAGGAACCCGCCAGGGACGATGCCGCCCACCACGAGATCCACCCGCCCCTCGGTGAGCGCCTCCTCGGTGCCGCCCAGCACCGACTCGGTGATCTCGAGGCGCGTGTCGGGGTGATCGCGGCCGAACTCCGCGCAGCACTCGAGCAGCAACCAGGTGGGAAAGATGATGTCGACGGCGATGCGGATCTCGGGCTCCCAGCCACGCGCGAGGTCGCGGCGCGACCCGCTCGACGCGGTTGGCTTCCTCGATCAGCGCCTTGCCGCGGCGATACAAGGCCTGGCCGGCGGGCGTGAGCACCGCCTTGCGACCCTGCAGCTCGAACGCCTTGATGCCGAGCAGTTCCTCGAGCTTCTTGATGGTGTAGGTGACGGTGGACTGCGTGCGATGCAGCCGGGCCGAGGCCTGCGCGTAGCCCCCGGCCTCGACGACCGCCACCAGCGCACTCCATTGGTCCAGCGTGATCCTGGGCGAGCTCATCTATCGATTCACCAAATACGTAGCGGCCAAAATATCGTCTTTTTTATCCAGAAGATAGATGAAATGCTGTGGCCATCGTAAATCGCCGCTACCTCACCCCGGGAGACACCATGTCCACGATCCTGCAGTTGAACACCAGCCTGTCCGGCGAGTCGGGGCTGTCCTCGCGACTGGCGAGTGAGTTTTCGTCGGCGCTCGCGGACGCCACCGGTGCGCGCCGT
Organism: uncultured Gammaproteobacteria bacterium; assembly: GCA_963754125.1. Lineage (GTDB taxonomy): Bacteria > Pseudomonadota > Gammaproteobacteria > Steroidobacterales > Steroidobacteraceae > RPQJ01. The sequence continues at coordinate 328,263 of CAVWEX010000001.1, read as the reverse complement.
CGTCGTCCGGGATCTCGCGCGCCAGCCGGTGCCGCACCTGACGGCCGAGCGCTTCGCCGCGTTCACCACGCCGGCTCCGGAGCGCACGCTGGAGCAGCAGCGGCACGTGGCCGAGTCCGACGTGCTCATCGAGGAACTGCGCCGCGCGGACGTGCTGGTGCTCGGCGTGCCGATGTACAACTTCGGCGTGCCCTCGACGCTCAAGGCCTATTTCGACCACGTGGCGCGCGCGGGCGTGACGTTTCGCTATACCCCCGACGGCCCGGTCGGGCTGCTTGGCACCAAGCGGGCGTACGTGTTCGCCACCCGCGGCGGGCGCTACGCGGGCACCGAGGCCGACCTTCAGACGCCGTACCTGCGGCAGTTCCTCGGGTTCATCGGCATCCGCGACGTCGAGTTCGTGTACGCAGAGGGTCTCGCGCTCGGCGCGGAACAGCGCGAACGGGCGGTCGCCGCGGCCAACGAGCGCATCGAGCAGCTCGCTGCCTGAGCCCCTGACACCAGGCCCTTCCCGTCAATCGTCGCTTTCAGAGGCAATTCACTCATGAACACAACCCAGAACCTGAGCGACCTGGACGGGTCGTCCGTGAGCGCCCGCCGACTGCAGGCCGTGATCGAGTCCGTGGCGGCCTCCGACGGCGCCGGCGTGAAGCTGCGCCGCAGCCTCGGCAGCCGGCCGAACCTGCGCTTCGACCCGTTCCTGATGCTCGACGAGTTCTTCTCGGACGACCCGAACGACTACCTCGCGGGCTTTCCGTCACACCCGCACCGCGGCTTCGAGACGGTCACCTACATGATCGACGGGCGCATGCGGCACGAGGACACGTTCGGCCACCGCGGCGACCTCGGCCCCGGCGACGTGCAGTGGATGACGGCGGCGCGCGGCATCATCCACTCCGAGATGCCGCAGCAGGCGGAAGGGCGCATGCGCGGCTTCCAGCTGTGGATCAACCTGCCGGCGCGCGAGAAGATGAAGCCTGCGGCGTACCGCGACATCCCGTCGCAGGAGATCCCCACCGTGGCGCCTGCCGGGCGGCGGCGAACTGCGCGTGATCGCGGGCAGCTACACACGCGACGGCGGCGTCACGGCCGGGCCGATCGGCGGCCTCTCGACCGAGCCGCTGTATTACGACCTGCGGCTGCCGGCGGGCGCGAGCGTCGAGCTGCCGACCCCGGCCGGGCACAACGCGTTCCTGTACGTCTACGAGGGCGCTGCGAGCGTGGGCGAGGACGCCCGGCCGCTGCCGTTCCGTGCGGCGGGCCTGCTGACCCCGGGCGATTCCGTTCGGATCGCGGCAGGCGAGGCGGGCGTCAAGCTGCTGCTGCTCGCCGGCCGGCCGATCGGCGAGCCGGTGGTGCAGTACGGCCCGTTCGTCATGAACTCGGTCGCGGAGATCGAGCAGGCGATCCGCGACTACCAGGCGGGTCGGCTGGCGGTGGCGAGCTGACGCTGCAGTGCGTCGATTCACCGGCGCGCCGGCTTACGTGTAATCCACTGCCGGGCCGTGTGGGAGCGCGTCGCAGAATACCGGCCACCAGGGGCAGTGGTCCTGCCCGTCGTGCGGATGGCGCCATGAGTCACAAGCACGAGCAGCTCCTCAGGACGATTTTCCACGATCCGATCAACTGCAACATCCACTGGCGCGAGGTGGAGTCGCTGCTGCAGCCACGTCGGCGCCGACATCGAACCGCTCTCCGGCGCCCGCATCCGCGTGAAGCTGAACGGCTCGGAGGGCATCCTGCACCGCCCTCACCACGGCAACACGCTCGATCGCAGCTCGGTCCGTCACCTGCGCGAGTACCTTGCGCACGCCCGGATGACACCTTCGCAGTACGAGGTGGCGCGGCAGGCTGCACCACATTAGAGCCCGCTAATACTTGCGGTCGCGGCGGATTTGACTTCAAATGCGGGTCGTACGCTGGCGAACCGGGGGCGTCATGGATCGTCGTAAGTTCCTGCTGGATGCGTCGGGCACGATCGCGGGCGGCCTGCTGTTGCCGCGCCTCGGATTCGCCTCGACAGCGGCCGACTCCCTTCCGGCGGGCACGATTGCCCAGAGCATGCTCGATACGCTGCCCGGGAAGCGTCCGCTGATGCGGCGCACCTTCCGGCCGCCCAATTTCGAGACGCCGATCGAGATCTTCGCCGAGGCCTACACGCCGAACGACGCGTTCTACGTGCGCTGGCACACCAACGTGCCGGAGATCGCGCGGGCCGACTGGCGCCTGCGGGTCGCTGGCCCGGGAGTCAAGAAGCCGCGCGAGTTCAGCTACGACGAACTGCGTCGCAAGTTCCGGGCCGCCGAAGTTGTGGCCGTCAACCAGTGCTCCGGCAACCGGCGGGGCCTGTTCTCACCGCACGTGCCGGGCGTGCAGTGGGCATTCGGCGCCATGGGCAACGCCGTCTGGAGCGGTGTGCGGCTCAAGGACGTGCTCGAGGATGCGGGCCTGGCGCCGGGCGCGCTCGAGATCGTGGCCAACGGAGCAGATGGGCCCGCACTCACGGGACCGGATTTCGTCAAGAGCCTGCCGATGTGGAAAGCCCTCGACGCCGACACGCTGATTGCCTTCGAGATGAACGGCGAGCCGCTGCCTGTGTGGAACGGCGGGCCGGCACGCATCGTGGCTCCGGGCTGGACGGCGACCTACTGGATCAAGGCCGTTACCGAGCTCACCGTCAGCGACAAGCCTTTCGACGGGTTCTGGATGAAGACCGCGTACCGCGTGCCGCGCGGCATGTTCGGTGCCAGCGGCTTCGAGTCGCAGGACACCGAGCAGAATTCGCCGATCACCGACATCAAGGTGAATTCGTTGATAGTCACGCCCGCTCCGGGCGCGACCCTGCCGCGAGGACGGCGTGCCACGGTGAAGGGAATCGCATGGGACAACGGCTCCGGCATCCGCCGTGTCGAGGCATCGCTCGACGGTGGCGCCACGTGGCGCGACGCGCGGTTTGGACGCGATCTCGGCCGCTATTCGTGGCGGCAGTGGCATTACGATTTCACGCCGGAGGCGGCGGGAATGCAGTCGGTCATGGTCCGCGCGATCTCGCGGGATGGCTCCGCCCAGGTCGAGAAGCTCATCCACAACCCGGCCGGGTATCACCACAACGTCGTGCAGAGGGTCGAATACCATGTGGCGTAAGGGTGCCGCAGCGTTGACGATTGCGCTGACCGTGTCGGTCGCAGTCCATGCCGACGAGTCCAGCATCCATCTCGTGCAGGCGCAAGGCGTCGAACGGGTGCAGGCCGCCTGCGTGGGCTGCCACAGCCTCGACTACATCGTAATGAATTCGCCTTTCCAGGACCGCGTCGGCTGGGAGAAGACCGTCACCAAGATGGTGAAGGTGATGGGTGCGCCCATCGAGCCGAGTGACGTCGCCGCGATCGTCGACTATCTCGAGAAGAACTACGGCCCGGCAGCCGTCACGACGGCCGCGCGCTAGCGGGCGGGCGCGTCAGTAGAGCAGCGATACCAGCGTGTAGCTGACCACCCCGACGAGCAGGGCCGAGAACAGGCCGACGCCCAGCGGCTTCAGGCCGATCGCCCTCAGGCCCTTGATGCTCGTGCCGAGTCCTACGGCCGCCATCGCGATCGCGAGGCAGTAGGTCGCCACCTGCTTGATGAATCCGACGATCGCCTTCCACTGCTCGGGCTCGAGCAGGCCGAACGGACGGTCGCCCATGTCGCCCAGCGTGCGCAGCAGGCTCATGGCGGCGAACCCGATGATGAACACCGGGATCATCGTGTACCACTTCGGCGACACGCCGCCCTCGCTCGAGCGGCGGTGATAGAAGACCGCCATGATGGGAATCACGAGCAGCATGCTCATGTTGCGCACGAGCTTGGTCACGGTCGCGACGTCGAGCGCCTTCGGGTCGTCGAAGTACTGCTGGTAGACGAGCCCGGCGCCGGCAACCTGCGCGGTCTCGTGGACGGCGGTGCCGAGGAACATGCCCGAGCGGAAACTGTCGCCCGCGAACAGCCAGTGCGCAGCGAATGGATAGGCCAGCATCGCGGCCACGCCGAACAGCGTGATGCAGGCAACCGCATAGCTCGTCTCGTCGTCGCGGGCGCCGATTGTCGGCGACATGGCGACGATCGCGGTCGCCCCGCAGATGCTCGTGCCGACTGCGATCAGCGTGCCGAGACGGTCGGTGAGTCCGACCCTCCGGCTGACGTAGGTCACGATCGCAAGCGCCGCGAGCACCGTGCCGATGATGATGGGCAGGGCCTTGAGGCCGATGGCGCCGGCCTCGACGATCGAGAGCCGGATGCCCAGCAGCACGATGCCGAGACGCAGTATCCGCACCACCGAGAACTTGATGCCCGGTCGCAGCACCTCGGGCAGCTTGAAGAGGTTGTTGACCAGGATGCCGAGCAGGATCGCCATCATGATCCCGCTGATCGCACCTTTCTGAAGGCCGAGCGCCGGAGCGATGACTCCGGCGAGGTATTCCCCGGCGAGCGCGAGGAACAGGGCGAGCAGGAATCCCCAGATGGCGTTCATGGCAGGGTGTCTCTTGGAGTCATGGGCGATCCGGGTCGCGACGCGCCTGACACGCGCGAGCGCCCGGCCGTGCTGCGGACGGTGCGGCCCGCCGGCTGGCAGGCCGCGCGTCGTTCAGGCGGTCAGCGCTTCCAGCTGTAGCTGACCTCGAATTCGAACTGCGTCATCTCGAGCTCGACCGTCTGCGACGGGTCGAAATTGTTCGGTCCCCGGACGGTCTCCTCGGGGGCGTACATGAACGAGAAGTTGAGCTCGTTGCCGCTCGACTGGGTCTTCGTGAAGCCGACCGTGAAGTGCTGCTCCATCACGCCCGGCGCGAGGATGTTGAAGCTCATCTGGTCGCTCGCGATCGGCTGGTCGGTCATGCTGTAGCCGCCGCGGAAGGTCCACTCGTCGCTGTACTTCCACGACGCGCCGAGCTTGTAGACCGTCATGTCGTCCCAGCCGAATCCAGGGCCGCGGTTACCGCCCAGGCAGTTCTCGAAGCTGCCCGCGGGGTTGAAGATCGGGCAGTTGAACAGGTTCTGGATCGGGTTCGCGACCGAGTCGACGTCCGTGTACTTGACCTCCTGGACGTCGAACATCAGCGTCAGCGCGTCCATCGGCTTGAATGCGACGCCGATGGTCCACGTGGACGGCATGTCGAAGCCGCCTCCCTGGGCGAACAGGTCCTCGTAGTTGCCGAAGTCCGACATGGACATCTTGGTCGTGTAGGCGGCTGCGAGACTGAATGCCTGCGTCGGGGCCCAGCGCGCGCCGATCGTGCCGCCGAAGCCGTAGGACATGTCGTGGCCGTTGCCGGAGAGGTTGCGCGGGTTCGCGGGCTGACCGGTGGTGAAATAGCTCTCGACGTAGGTCTTCGTGTACGGCGCAAAATTGCGCACGCCGCGCGCCTCGAAGCGCTGCAGCGCGAATATGGCGGATGCACCCACCGAGAACTCCTCGGTGAGCTTGCGCGCATAGCTCAGGTTCACGAACGCCTGCATCAGGTCCACGCCCGCCGTATCGCCGCCGTAGGTGCCGGGGAAGGTCTGCGGGCCGCCCGGACCCATGCCCGCGGTCGGGTCGAAGGTGGCCGTGCCGCCCACCCACTTCGTGTTCATGCCGCCGCGCGCGTAGAAGGCGGCACCGAGGAAGTCCACATCCGTGAGGTTCCAGTTCATGCCGAAGAACGGGATCGGGAAGAACTCGTTCTCGCTGCTGAGGTCGTTCGGGCCGATCGTGAACGCGCAGTTGGCCGGTCCCCCGGGGGGCATGCAGCCGCCGTTCGCGAGGCTCGGTGACGTCCGGTAGTCGCGCATCGGGCTGAAGATACCGAGGCCCGCATCGATGCTCTCCGGAAGGACCGTGAGGCCGGCGGGATTGGTGCCGAGGATCATCAGTTCCTCGGGGTTCGCGCTGCCGGCCCCGGCCTGTCCCTTGCTCTTGGTGCCCGCGCCGTGCGTGTAGTAACCGTTGGTGGCCGACGCGCCGCCCGCGGCGAGCGCGAGCGCGATGCCCATGGCGAGCATGGTCTGGTTTCGGATCGTGTTCATCGAGCCCCCGTTCGCCGCCGCGGCGGCCAGTTCGGAAATGAATTGGCGAGTTCCAAGATCTCGTTGTGCTTGCGTCGATTGCGCCCGGGGCATCGCCGCCCGGCAGCGGCGCGCCGCGGACGCCGGCGCCGGTCGTTCAGGCCTTGCGCCGCAGCACGAACCGGTAGACGTTGCCGTCGACCGACTGTTCGATGAGTTCGTGGCCGGTCGTGCGGCTGAAGGCGGCGAAATCCTTGACGGCACCCGGGTCGGTCGCGAGCACCTCGAGGGTGCTTCCGGCCGGCATCGGTGTGAGGGCCTTCTTCGCCTTGAGGATGGGCAGCGGGCAATTGAGCCCCTTAGCGTCCAGTGTCTGGTCAGCCATGTGTCTCACTCAGATGAAAAGATTGATGTCGGACTGGGTGGCGACCTCGATGTAGGTCGCGGCGCCCCCGATCTCGATGCCGGGGATCATGTCGTCCGTCGTGTACTCGAACAGGTCCATGGTCATCTGGCACGCGATCATCCGCACCTCGGACTCGAGCGCCAGTGAGCGCAGCTCCGCGAACGAGGCCACGCCCTTCTTCTTCATCATGTCCTTCATCATCGCCGAGGCGCCTGCATCCACGCCCGGGATCATCGACATGAAGTTGGGCATGCCCATGTGTCCGCCCATCATCGGCATCTTCATGGCGGGATTGCCGAGCGGGGACATCTTCAGGTCCGGGTCCTTGAGCAGCAGCGTCAGGCCGTAGAAGGTGAAGAACAGCGTGACGTTGAGGCCCATCGCGGCAGCCGTCGTCGAGAGGATCATCGGCGGGTAGGCCCAGTCGAGCGAGCCCTTGGTGACGATGATGGACATGCTCTTGGTGCCGGAATCGTCAGCCATGTGCAGTGACCCCCAGTCGAATTGCATTCAGTCGGTCGCGCCGGAAGTTAACAGAGATCCCTTTATTAGCAAAGTCGAATAACTTAGGCTCCGGACCGTGGTTAATACCGCCATTCGGCCGGCCTTCATGCCGCATCGCAGCATGCGCGTCGCAGGGCGGCAGGCTCCGCCGCTGTTCGTCGCGAGCGAGTTATGTCGACGCCGCGGCTTCGGCACCCGTCACCCGTTGTCGATCCCGCGCGTGGCGACGGTGCTCGAGCTGTGCGAGCGACTCGGCTGGCTGGAGACAGGGTCGTGCCGCACGGGCCGTGCGGCGAGCGTCGCGGAGCTCACCGCCTTCCACGACGCGGACTACGTCGAGGCCCTGCGCAGCAGCGACGCGGCCGGGTGCGTCGAGCGCGAGCTGCGCGAGCGGCACGGCTTCGGGACGTCCGAGAATCCGCTGTTCGAAGGCGTGTTCGAGCGGGCGGCGACCGCCGTCGGCGGCTCGATCCTCGCCGCCGAACTCGCACTCGAGGGCCGCGTCGTGTTCCATCCGGCGGGCGGCACCCATCACGGCCGCCCGGACCACGCGAGCGGCTTCTGCTATTTCAACGATCCGGTGTTCGCGATCCGCCGGCTCGAGCAGGCGGGCCTCGAGCGCGTGCTCTACGTGGACCTCGACGCGCACCACGGCGACGCAGTGCAGGACGCATTCCAGGACGACACGCGAGTGCGATTCGTTTCGATCCACGAGGCGGGTCGCTGGCCACATACCGGTGCCGCCACCGACCGCGGTCGCGGATACGCCTGCAACCTCCCGGTGCCCGCGGGCTGCAACGACAGCGAGTTCGAGTTCCTGATGGACGAAGTCGTGATGCCGCTGGCGGAGGGCTTCGCGCCGCAGGCGGTCGTGATCACCTGCGGCACGGACGCGCTGGCCGGTGACCCGTTGTCGCGAATGGCGCTCAGCAACGTCGCGCTCTGGGAAGCGGTCGAGCGGCTCGTGGTGCTGGCCGGACCGGCCGTGGTGCTGGGGGGCGGGGGCTACAACCCGTGGACACTGGCGCGCTGCTGGACCGGACTCTGGGGCCGGCTGAGCGGCCGGGAAATTCCGGTGGTGCTGCCCGCCGAGGCGCAGGTAGTCTTGGGCGGACTTGCCTGCGACCTCGTGGACGACGAGGACGTTCGCGCGGAGTGGCTCACGACGCTGGTCGACGCACCGGCGCCGGGTCGCGTTCGCGAGGCGGTGCGAGAACTGGCCCGGGAGGGGAGGACGATGCATGGCATGGCTTGAGTCCATCGGCACGATCGAGGAATACGAGGACGTGGTGCTCGACGTCGCGCTCGTCGCGGAGCTCGAGCGTGCCGCCGCCGCGTCGACGACGCGACCGATCCGGTTCTCGACGCCGACGTTCAAGGACTACGCGAGCACCGAGCTGAAGGGCTGCTCGAAGAACAGCTTTCCCTCGTTCTCGATCACCGGCGGCGCCTGCGGACTCAACTGCGACCATTGCCGCGCGGAGATCCTCAAGCCGATGCTCGCTGCGACCTCGCCGGCGATGCTCGACCAGAAGGTGCGCCACCTCATCGCCACGCAGGACCTGCAGGGGTTCCTGCTCTCCGGCGGCTCGAACCGCCGCAACGAGATTCCCTACGAGCGATACTACCCCGTGGTCGAGGGCCTGAAGCGGGACTTTCCGTTCCTCAGCATCGCGATCCACACCGCGCTCACCGACGAGGCGGGCGCGCGGGCGATGGAGGCCGCCGGCGTGGACACCGCAATGATGGACGTGATCGGGGCGGAGGAGACCATCCGCGACGTGTATCACCTCGACCGTCCGGTCGAGGACTTCGAGGCGACGCTCGCCGCGCTGACGGCGACCTCGATGCGGGTGAGCCCGCACATCGTCGTCGGGCTGCATTACGGACGTGTCCTTGGCGAGGCGAACGCCCTGGACATCGTGAGCCGCTACCCGGTCGAGGCGCTGGTGCTCGTCGTGGTGATGCCGTTCTACGCTGCACCCGGCCTCTTCAACGTGCCCGATCCGGCCGAGGTCGGCCGTATCTTCGGTGAGGCGCGCAGGCGGCTGCACGAGCGGCAGGTGCTGCTCGGTTGCGCGCGACCGCCGGGCCTGCACAAGCGGGCCGTGGACGCTTACGCGGTGATGGCCGGACTCGACGGCATTGCCTTCCCGGCCGACGGCGTCGTGGGCGTCGCACGCGCGATCGGACGTCCGTTCCACCAGGAGCACGCCTGCTGCTCCATCAAGCTCGGCGGCGAGCGCACCGTCCGGGCGAACCCGGCTTGCGCGGCCTGAGCGCTTCGGGAACCAGCGGAGAGAGTCCACGATGAGCTGCATCAAGCAGGATGTCCGTGCCGAGAACGGTCCGCCGGGCGCGGACCTCGCGGTCAATGGTTTCGAGGCCATGCAGCCGCGGTTCCCGGCGCAGACCCCCGCCGGTGCGCGCAATGGCCGGCGGGTCAAGGACGCGGCCGTGCCGCCGCAGGGCGTCTACCTGCCGAACAACAACGTGCTCACTCCGCAGATGCGCTCCCCCGAGTATGTGCAGATGTCGAACGCGGCGGCGATCACGCTCGGCATCATGCCGGGCAGGATGCACCGCTGCGGTTGCACACGCTGCCTGAACCTGCTGCTCACCTACCCGGAAGGCTGCCGCGCGAACTGCGCCTACTGCGGGCTCGCGCGGCACCGCGAGGCCGAGCGCGACTACGCCGATCGCAACTTCATCCGCGTGGACTGGCCGGCCGTGCCGATGGAGCAGGTGGTGGACATCGTCGCCCGCGACGGCGAGAAGAGCCCGTTCCACCGCATGTGCATCTCGATGATCACCCACCCGAGTTCCGACGCCGACACGGTCGCGGTCCTCGAGGCGTGGACCGCGAGGATCGACCCGACGGCGATTCCGGTGTCGATCCTCTCGAACCCGACCACGATGGAGCGCGCCGACGTGCAGCGCCTCAGGGACCTCGGCGCCGACATCTTCACCGTCGCGCTCGACGCCGCCACGCCCGCGATCTTCGACCGGACGCGCGGCAAGGGCGTGCAGTCGCCGCACAAGTGGCAGAAGTACTGGGAGATCCTGCTCGACGCACGGGACGTGTTCGGGCCGCAGAAATTCGGTGCGCACATCATCGTGGGCATGGGAGAGACCGAGTTCGAGGTGCTGTCCCTCGTGCAGCAACTCGTGGACCTCGGCGGCCACAGCCACCTGTTCTGCTTCTTCCCCGAGCAGGGGTCGCTGATGGACCACCTGCCGGCAACGCCGCGCGACCAGTGGCGCCGCGTGCAGCTCGCCCGCTACCTGATCGATTATGCGGGCGTCCGCGTCGAACGGATGCGTTTCGATGGCGAGGGCCGCGTCGCGGACTACGGCCTGCCGCAGGCGGAGCTTGAGGACATCGTCGGCCAGGGCGTGGCGTTCCGCACGTCGGGCTGCCCAGGCAAGTTCCGCGACGACGTCTCGGCGTGCGACCGGCCCTACGGAGACTCGCCGCCGAGCAACATCGCGAGCTTCCCGTTCCAGCCCGGCCGGCGCGATCTGCAGAAGATACGGCGCCAGCTCGGGATCCCGGTCGTCCGGGGCTGAGGCGGTGGCGGGTCGATTCCGCGTCGTCGACACGGGAGTCCGCGAGGGTCGTTTCAACATCGCCGTGGACCAGGCGATGATCGAGTTGCACCAGGCTGGCGGGATTCCCGACACGTTCCGTTTCATGCGCTTTCCGCCCACGGCGCTCATCGGCCGTCACCAGGCCCTGAGCCAGGAAGTGGACGTGCCTCACTGCCGGGCGCAGGGCATCGGGATCGTGCGGCGCATCACGGGCGGCGGGGCGATCTATCTCGACGAAGGCCAGCTCGGCTGGGGCCTCATCTTCCGGCGCAGCGCGCTCGGCGCAGTCTCGCTGCCGGAGATCGCGCGCGACGTCTGCCTTGCGGTCGCGGCAGGCCTGCGGCGCCTCGGCGTCGATGCGCGCTACCGTCCGCGCAACGACATCGAGGTGGACGGACGGAAGGTCAGTGGCACCGGCGGGTTCTTCGACGGCGAGACCCTGATTTACCAGGGCACGGTGCTGGTGGACATGGATCCGGCCGCCATGGTGGCGGCCCTGCGGGTGCCCCGCGCCAAGCTCGAGAAGCGCCAGCTCGACTCGGCAGCCCAGCGTGTCGTCACGCTGCGGGAACTCCTCGGCCCGAGGACGCCGGGCCTGCCCGCCATCCAGCGGGCGCTGCTCGAGGCGTTCGCCGAGCGCTTCGACGTCGAATGGAGCGACGAGGACCTGGGCGCGGAGGAGGAGTCGCTGGCCTGGCGCCGCCACGCCGAAGAGATCGGCACCGATGCGTTCGTGGCCGAGATCGACGATCCGGCCCGCGACGGGGACTTCGCCGCGGGCCAGCACGCGTGTCCGGGCGGCAGCATCACGAGTTACCTCCGGCTCGAGGGTCCGGCGCGCCTGCGCGTGGGGCAATTGCTGATCACGGGCGACTTCTTTGTCGCGCCGCCACGCATCGTGCTCGACCTGGAGGCCGCATTGCGCGGCGCCTACGTCGCGGACGTCGGCCCGATCATCGACCGCTTCTTCGCTGAACACACGGTCGAGGCACTCACCGTCACGCCGGCCGATTTCCGCACGTCGATCGAGCGGGCCGTCGCCGCCGCGGGAAGCGGGGCGTGAAGACGCTCGCCGTCGTCCAGCACACCTCGGCGGAGTACCTCGGGCTGATCGAGGATCACCTCGAGGGCCGTCACATCCGCTTCCGCTACGCGCGGCCGTTCACGGCCGGTGGCCGGATGCCGGCAAGCGAGGCGCTCGCGGACGGCCTGGTGCTCCTCGGCGGCGGGCCGTGGGGCAGTGCGGGCGGTCGCGACGTGCCCACGCTCGAGCGCGAGGTCGAACTCGCGCGCCACGCGCTCGAGAGCGGTTTGCCGCTGATCGGCATCGGCCTCGGCGCGCAGATTCTCGCGATCGCCGCGGGCGGCGGATCGACGCCGTCGGCGCTCGAGTTCGAGGTCGGCGAGGCGGTCCGCACGCGAGCCGATGCGCTGGCCGGCTTTCTGCCGGAGCGGTATCCGCTCGTGCTTTACGGCCGGGACCGCCCCGTACTGCCGCCCACGGCGGACGTCCTCGCCCGCGACTGGCGCGGGCGGCCGGCGCTGTTCCAGGTCGGCGATCGCGCGCTCGGCTTCACCGGCCACCCAGGCACCAAGCCCGCGATCGTCGAGGACCTGATCATGGAGTTCGAGGAAGGGCCCGCCGATCCGGGGCCGGCGCTCGAGCGGATGCGCGCCGTACGTCCGGCGCTCGAGGACGCGCTGGTTCCCATCATGACGGGCGTCGTCCGCGTGCTGCGGCTGATGCAGTGACCGGACTCGCGGGCACGTATTGTCATGCGCGGCCGATTACATTAGGGTGCACTAATACATTGGCGGCACCTGGTCATGCTGCAGCGCGTCATCGCGGAACGGGGTGAAGGACATGTCCGGCAAGCTGATCATCGTCATGGCGAACACTGATCCGCGCAACGGCGAGGAACTCGGCGCGCCGATTTTCCAGGCGACCGTCGCGGCCGCAATGGAGTACGAGGTGGATGTGATCTGCACCGCAACCTCAGGGCGCCTGATGAAGAAGGGCGTGGCGGAGGGCCTGGTCGTCAAGGAGGGCTCGCCGAAAACCGTCTACGACTTCATCAAGGACGCGCACGAGGCGGGCGTGAAGTTCTACTGCTGCTCGCCCAACCTCGACCTGTTCGACATGAGCAAGGACGACCTGATCCCGGAGTGCTCGGGCATCGTCGGCGGCGCGCACCTGATCGAGGAAGTGATGGAGACCGACGCCAAGGTCCTGACTTACTGATCGTAAGGCCGCTGCGCGGCCCCGGGGGAAAGGAATGGAACACGCAGGCACACGCGTGCAGCAGTACATCGGTGATCCGGTCTCGGATGCGTCGCCCGTCGATCGCGCGAAGCTCGAGGAGATCTTCTCCGACATCCAGGGCGACCTGCGCTTCGACCACGAGCTGAACGGCTGCCTCAACTGCGGTATCTGCACGGCCACCTGCCCATCGGCGCACTACTACGACTACAGCCCGCGCGAGATCGTGCAACTCCTGTGGACGGAGAACCTCGAGGGAATCTACGACGCGATGCAGGAGAAGATCTGGGCCTGCGCCCAGTGCTACACCTGCGCGGCGCGGTGCCCGTTCGGCAACTCGCCAGGCGGGCTGGTGATGGTGATGCGCGAGGTCGCGATCAAGCACGGCATGGAATCCGCGAAGAACGTGCTGCGGCCGTTCAGCCGCGTGATGCTCAAGCTGATCTCGACCGGCAACCAGCTGTCGCCCGACATGATCAACAAGGACGGATTCCCCGACTGGGGTCCGAACATCTCGAAGGTGGACGCGCCGCTGCAGGTGCTGCGCAAGGCGATTCCGATGCCGACGCTGCACACCACCAAGACGGCGTGGGAAGTGAACCTGAAGACGTCGGTCGAGCTCTACACCATCTGGGAAGAGACCGGCGTGCTCGCCAGCCTCAAGACCATCGACAAGAACCTCCATGACGTCATCAGCGACATCATGGACGAGAAGCGCGACGAGCTCCAAGAGTGGCTCGAGGAACAGGAGGAGGACTGAACCATGACGACGGACACCAAGACCCCCGCCCCCGGCGAGCGCTTCACGGGCCACGGCCCGGAATGGCGCGACGCGAAGCTCAACAGCGACGACGCGCGCGTTGCGACCGTCTGGGTCGAGCAGGTCATCAACAAGCGCTCGATGCTCACGCAGAAAGACCGCGTCGAGGACGTGCGCGACCTGATGTGGCAGCTCGAGAAGGACGGCGAGATCGTCGTCCATCGCGTCAGCGACGAGCACCAACCGGTGATGACCAAGACGCTGTATGGCTGGGACAAGAAGATCCCGACCACGCGGCTCTGGCATCACAAGTCCTGCGGGCAGTGCGGCAACATCCCGGGTTACCCGGCGTCGCTGCTATGGCTGATGAACCAGCTCGGAACCGAGTACCTCGACGAGACCGACCAGACTTCCTGCACCGCGTGGAACTACCACGGCTCGGGCATCGGCAACATCGAGAGCCTCGCCGCGGTCTTCCTGCGCAACTTCCACCAGGCCTACGTCGCCGCGAAAGCCCAGGGCTTGCCCGACGGCTATTACTACCCGCTGGTGCACTGCGGCACCTCCTTCGGCAACTACAAGGAAGTGCGAGGCTACCTGCTGCGCTCGGCGAAGCTGCGCGAGAGCGTGAAGAAGATCCTCGGCAAGCTCGGTCGGCTGGTGGACGGCAAGCTGCTCATCCCCGAGGAAGTCGTGCACTACTCCGAGTGGGTGCACGTCATGCGCGCGAAGATTGCCGAGCGGCAGGTCATCGACGCCAGCCACATCCGCTCGACGATCCACCCGGCCTGCCACGTCTACAAGATGGTGCCGGAGGACGTGATCTACGACGACACGGTGCTCGACGGGAATCGGGTCGCAGTCTCGACCGGCATCATGCAATCGCTCGGCACGCAGGTCATCGACTACAAGACCTGGTACGACTGCTGCGGCTTCGGGTTCCGCCACATCATCTCCGAGCGCGAGTTCACCCGCTCATTCGCGATCGACCGCAAGCTGCGGGTGGTGCAGGACGAGGCGCACACCGACGTGATGATCGGCCACGACACGGGCTGCATCACTACGCTCGACAAGAACCAGTGGATCAGCAAGGCCGGCGACCGGCCGGTCGACGTGCCGGTGCTCGCCGACTGCCAGTTCGCCGCTCTGGTGTGCGGCGCGCACCCCTACAAGATCGTCCAGTCACACTGGCACGCCTCCTCGACCGAGACGCTGATGGAGAAGCTCGGCATCGACTGGCAGGCGAAGAAGGCGGAGTTCGAGGCGTACCTCAAGGAGGTCGCCGCAGGCAAGATCGAAACCCTCTACGACCCGCGCCGCATGATCACCTCGGGGCCGGGCTTCAAGCGGATCACTGCAACACCATGAGCAAGCCAATCCTGATCGTCGGCGGCGGGCCCGCCGGCCTCGCGGCCGCGCACGCGCTCGCGCGCGTGGGCCAGTCGAGCGTGCTGGTCGAGAAGGCGGATCGCCTCGGTGGCGCGCCCATCCTCTCCGGCTACGCCAAACTCGTGCCGACGGGCGAATGGGCCAGGGACGCGATCGGCGGCATGGTCGATCGCGTCGTCAACGACCCGCTCGTCGAAGTGCACACGGGCGCCCGGGTCGAGGCCTTCTCGGGCACTCCCGGGGCGTTCACGGTGCAGGTCTCCGGGGGCCGCAGGACCGAGGTCGGCGCAGCGATCCTTGCGACGGGCTTCACGCACTTCGATTCGGTGAACAAGCCCGAGTGGGGCTTCGGCACCTTCCCCGACGTGGTCACCACGACCCAGGTGGAGCAGATGATCTCCTCCGGCAAGGGCGTCCGTTGTCCCTCCGACGGCCGCAAGCCGAAGCGCGTGGCGATCCTGCTGTGCGTCGGCTCGCGCGACCGCCAGATCGGTCGCGAGTGGTGCTCGAAGATCTGCTGCACGGTCTCCGCCAACATGGCGATGGAGATCCGCGAGGAACTGCCGGACTGCCACGTCTACATCTACTACATGGACATCCGCACCTTCGGACTGTACGAGACCAAGTACTACTGGAAGAGCCAGGAGGAGTTCAAGGTCAAGTACATCAAGGCGCGCATCGCCGAGGTGACGTCGGACGGCGAGAAGCTAGTGGTCAAGGGCGAGGACACACTGGTCAAGCGTCCGATCACGATCCCGTTCGACATGGTGGTGCACGCCATCGGCATGGACCCGAACGTGGAGAACCCCGTGATTGCCGCCACGTTCGGCATCGAGCTGGAACGCCACGGGTATGTCGGCCGGGGCAACGCCTATGGCAACACTGCGGAGACCTCGCGTCCGGGCGTGTTCGTCGCGGGCGCGGCCACGGGCCCTGAGACGATCGACGACTCGATCGCGCAGGGGCAATCTGCGGCGCTCGCGGCGCTCGGCCTGCTGCAGCCGCTGCGCGCGAGCGCCTGAGCGTCAGTGGCATGTTCGGGCGAGCGCACAAGGCCCCGCTGCCGTCCCCGGCATCCTCGCAGTCGCGTCCGCAGCTGGAGCTGAGCGGTCCGCGGCTGCGGCGAGCGCTCGAGTCGCTGGTCGCCGGTGCGGATACCCACGGCGGAATCGAACGCTACATGGATGCACTGAAGCTCAAGTCGGCGGTGTTCCGCGAGGCACTCGCTGCCGACGCGCCCGTCCCCGGCCGCTTCGACGTCGAGGCCTTTCGACCGCTGTGCGCGTTCATGCCGACCGTGAGACGACGCATCGTGCCGTGGCTCGAGGAGCCCGCGTACTCGACACTGCGCGCGGCGCTGGAGCAGCTGCTCGAGCCCACCCGCGACACGTCGGGGACCGACGGTCGCATTGACCGGTTCTGCGCGGTATTCCCCCGCGACGACCGCCACCGCTGGACGCGCGACCTGGCGGCCGAGCTTCTTCACAACCTCGACCCGGAACGCTTTCCGCTCATGACGCGCTGGGTCTGGGACCGCGAGGCCAACACGGGCGTGCTGCGGGAGATCTGGTACGGGCCGGACGTGGACCACACGACCATTCGCGGTGGCCGACGGCTACGAGACGTTCATGGTGCTGCGCGAGGAGATCGCGCAGTTCCTCGCCGCGAACGGCGTGTTCCGCGACGTGCTGCAGATGGTCGACATGGTCTGTGCGCAGGTCTACGCCGAGTACATCTGCGAGCAGGGCGGCAGCTACCTGCGCGCCGATTTCTCGGCGCCAGAGGACCCGATGCAGCACACGCGCCGCCTGCTGGGCCTGGACGGCGTCCGGGCTGCGGACGGTCGCGCGCGATTCGCGGCGATCGACGGCGAGGCCCGCGAGGCCTTCGCCGGGGTCGCCCCCCAGAACCTCGAATGACGAGGCCAGGAAATGCCCATCCATGAAGTGTCGCTGATCCGGCCGGAGAACCTGCACACCCACGACCATCTGGTCGTGGACGGCGTGGACGTCTCCGGGCACTGGAGCACGTTCATCCAGTCGCGCGCGGTCACCGACTACAACGAGGACCTGCAGGAGGAAATCGCGGCGCTGCCGGGCGGGGAGCACGTGCACCGCTGCTGGCAGTGCGGGTCCTGCACGAACTCCTGCACGGTCAATGCGATCAACCCGGACTTCAACCCGCGCTACTGGATCTACCTGATCCGTCTGGGCATGGAGTCCGAGTTGCTGCGCGACAAGGACATCATCTGGCAGTGCGTGTCCTGCAACAAGTGCACCTACGCCTGCCCGCGCGACGTCGTGCCCGAGGGCGTGATGAAGGCGCTGTCGCACTGGATGGAGCTCAAAGGGCACGTGAAGAAGTCGCCTTCGATGGTGTTCGACGAGGTGTTCTCGGAGCAGGTGTTCGAGCGCGGCAAGATCGAGGAAGGACGCGTCATGCAGCGCTTCTTCAAGCGCACCGGCCAGAGCCTCAACCAGGAGTGGCTGATCGAGATGGTGAAGCGGATGCTGCGCCACCTGCCGGTGACGATGCTGACCAAGCTCGGGCTCGCAACGCTGGTCGCGCCCCGGACCAGCGGCTGGTCGGGCGCACGTGCGGCCATCGAGGAATACGTCCACGAGCAGGAGCACAAGCGTCGGCGCGCGCTCGGGCTCGACGGCCTGATCGAGGCGGCGAAGCAGGACGCGGAGCCCGCCGCCGCGGGCCGGGGGGTGCGGACATGAGCACGGTCAAGGGCAAGTACCAGAAGGTTGCCTACTATCCGGGCTGCGCGCTCGAGGGGACGGCGCACTCGTACAACCGCTCGAC
Source organism: uncultured Gammaproteobacteria bacterium (assembly GCA_963754125.1). Classification (GTDB taxonomy): domain Bacteria; phylum Pseudomonadota; class Gammaproteobacteria; order Steroidobacterales; family Steroidobacteraceae; genus RPQJ01. The sequence goes on along the minus strand of CAVWEX010000001.1, from coordinate 310,518 downwards.
GCAGCAGCTCGGCAAGGCACTCGGCCTCGAGCTGGTCGAGGTCAAGAACTGGAACTGCTGCGGGGCGATGGAAGTCAAGAACATCGACCCCAAGTTGCAGACGTACCTGTCTTCGCGCGTGATGGCGACGGCGGCCAGCGAGATGAACATGGACGTCGTGATGGCGCCGTGCAACGGCTGCTACCACAACCTAAAGAAGGCCGAGTACGACCTCGCGCACGACCCGGCGAGCGCCGAGGTCGTGGACCGCCTGTCGAAGAAGGCCGGGCACGCGACCTACCAGGCCGGCCAGGTCGAGACCATCCACGCGCTCGACTGGATCAAGCAGGGGATCGGCGAGGAAGGGCTCAAGAAGCGCCTTCGCAATTCATTGAAGGGCCTGCGGGTCGCGAACTACTACGGCTGCATGTACACGCGGCCGCGGCACATCTTCCCGGAGAAGGACCAGGGACCGGGCAGCGAGTCCACGTCGAAGCCTCATTTCATGGACGACCTGCTCGCGGCGGCAGGCGCCGAGAACGTCGAGTTCCCGCTCAAGACCGCCTGCTGCGGCGGAGCGCACACGCTCTCCGACAGCGACACTTCGACCAAGCTGGTCCTCAACATCCTGCGCGCTGCTGAAGCGGCCGGCGCCGAGGTGATCGCGACCGAGTGCCCGACCTGCCATTCCGGGCTCGAGATGCACCAGGTGCGTGCCGAGAAGAAGTTCGGCCAGCCGACCAAGGTCAAGATCATCTACTTCACGCAGTTGCTCGGCCTCGCGCTCGGCCTCAAGCCGAAGCAGCTCGGCGTGCACGAGAACATCTCCGACTCGCTCGGGTTCCTCAAGGACAAGGGACTCGCGTGAGGCCGCTCGCCGACATCGAGCGGCGCCTCGGCGCGATCGAGGCCGGCGCCGCCGGCGACGGTGCGACCGCTGCCGCGGATCTGCTCGCCCTCGGCGAGGAGGTCCTCGAGCACTGGGTGATCGCGAAGGGCGTCGAACCCACCTGCGAGACGCGCGAGGGCTTCCGGCTGCTCGCGCTGCATCGGCAGGGTTGCGCCGACGACCCGAGCTTCAACGCCTGCCGGGAAACCTGCCGTGAACTCGTCTACCATTACAACCTCGTCACCGGGGATCCGCAGCACGACGCTGCGGCGCAGCGGCTGCTGATGATGACGATGGTCGCAAATCACCTGTTCCTGTTCGTGGCCGGCAAGATGCAGGTCGCGGAGCTCGGCGATTTCTGCTGTGCCTCGCGTCCGCTGCGTCAGGATGCCGCGCCGCCCGAATCGGCCTGAGGAGTCCCGAGATGCCCAACGTGAAGGGTTGCAACCTGCCCGACGATCTTCTTTACGACGTGGAGAACCACATCTGGTTCAAGGAGATCGGCGATGGCACGGTCAAGGTCGGCATGACCACGGTGGCGACGGCCATGGCGGGCAAGCTGGTCGCGTTCACTCCAAAAGGCGTGGGCAAGGAAGTGAAGGCGGGCAAGTCCTGCGCGACCGTCGAGTCGGGCAAATGGGTGGGCCCGGCCAAGGTCGCTGCCGCGGGCTCGGTGGTCGCGATCAACGAGGCGCTGGTGGCGAACCCCAGCGTAGCGAACTCAGACCCGTACGGCGAAGGCTGGTTGATCGTGCTGAAGCCCGAGGATTGGGACAGCGTCAAGCCTGGACTCGTCCCGGGCACTGCGGTGGCAGGGCCGTACGAGGCGAAGATGGCGGCCGACGGATTCGCCGGCTGCGGCTGATTGCAGCTGCCAATCGCCGGGGGTCGATTCCGTCGATGCATGGACGCTGAGCGTCCGGCTGTTGCCCCGGATCGGGGACTGCGCGCGCCGGGCCATCGCCCTGTGTTTGCGACCGCCACCGCGATTCCGGCCGTCGATTCGGCTAATATCGCCGACCGATGAAGACCAATACCAGTCGCGCCCGGGCCGTGGCCGTGATGCCCCTGCCGGTCATGACCCCCGCCAGCCTGCGACGCCTCGAGAAGAACGCCCACAAGGCCTGTGACCTGCTGGGCGCGATGGCGAACACGTCGCGGCTGATGATCCTGTGCCAGCTTGCCGACGGCGAGAAGTCGGTGAGCGACCTGCAGCCGCTGATCGGGCTGAGTCAGTCGGCGCTGTCCCAGCACCTGGGTGTGCTCAGGCGCAAGCATCTCGTCAGGACCCGTCGGGCCGGCCAGTCGATCTACTACTCGCTCTCGAGCGGGGATGCGGCCGCGGTGATGACCACGTTGCACGCGCAGTTCTGCAGGCGTTAGGTCCCGGGCCTCAGGCGAGGCCGTGCGACGCCAGTTTCCTGACGTCGGACGTCGTGATTTCCACCGCGCGGCCGAACCCGCCCACCCACAGTCCCTGCCGGAACTCGAGCCGGTACAGCGTGAAGTCGCTCAGCCGGAAGGTGATGCGGCTGCCGGGGAACCGTTCCAGGTAACGCTCTCGCTCAGCCGTCCATTCCTCGCCGTTGCGCTCGAGCGGGAACACGTTGCACTCGAACGAGGCGCGCTTGATCTGCAGCGGGTCCTTCTCCGGGCCGTCCTGCTCGTGCAGCAGCACCGCGGCGCGGGCACTGGCCGACAGGCCCGCCGTGTGCCGCGACAGCCGCGAGGCGTGGATCACCACCCCGCTGTAATCTGTCGTCGGAACGAACGGCAGCAGGCCGGCGAAGGGCACGCCCTCCACCAGCACGGCCAGTGACAGGATTCGCTCGCCGTCGAGCAGGCCTCGGATGGCGCGCGCGGTGGACTTGAGCATCGGATCGTTGCCTCGCTGCTGATGATCTGCCGATCGCCCGCCCGGCGTGGACGGCTGCCGCATGAAGAAAGGGCGTGCCGCGGCTGCGCGGCACGCCCTTGGATTCGACCAGTCCCGGGTCAGTAGCGCAAGTCAGTAGGTCAGTCTTGCGGCGACCGAGGCGTGGTCGGACGGCCACACGCCCAGGGAGATCGGCCGGGTCTTCTCGGACACCGAATCACCCAGCACGCGGGCGGTCTGAACTTTCTTCGGCACGTCCAGCGAGAAGATCAGGTCAACTCGTTCGTACAGCGTGGACCTGAAGTTGCCGAGGTCCTCGTCCTGGCAGCAGGTGAGTCCCACGAGCGGCGCCCCCTTGCCCGTCGAGGCGCCGGGGCGCCTGGTCCAGACGTCCGTGTGGTTGGCCGCGAAGATCTGGTAAGGGGGCACGATGCCCGGGACTTCCTCGACGTCACGCGGGTCCGAGTTGAAGTCGCCGACCACGATCTGCTTCGGGTTCGGGGCGAACACTTGCAGCGCTCCGAGGATCCCCTGCAGTTCGTAGGCCTGCGCGGTCTGGAAGTAGCGACCGAAAGCACCGAAGGATTCGAGCCGCGTCTCCAGGTGCGTATTGACGAAGCGGTACGGCTTGCCGCCTACCATCGCATTCACGCCGACGAAGCCGCGCTCGAAGCGCACGGTCCGGGTGATCTCCATCGATCTCCCCGTCGCGGCGGCATCGGGAGCCTGATCGTGATTTCCTGCGAGGCGACCTCGTGATAGTTGCAGCCGTCCGCCGACGCGAGTTCGCAGATCGTCGTGTCCATGAACTGCAGCTCGGTGAAGTCGATCTTCTGGAACGGCACGTCCGTGCGCGCAATGATCACGTCTCGGTCCACCACGCGGATGAGGATGGTCACGTCGCCCACCTGGATCGGCAGCCCGGGGAAGAAGCTGTAGGGCGGCGGCAGATCAAGGGCCTTCGGGAAGTCGAGGTTCACGACGGTCGCGGCCTCGACATACTTGCCGCCGAGCGCGGCGAGCGTGTCGGCGAGCTGGTCCGTGAAGGCGCCGGCAAAAGATGGATCCTCGCAGCCCTTGAAGTCGTCGGGGATCGGAACGGGCTCGACGCAAGTGAACAGGTAGACCTCCTGCAGCCCAACGAGCGCGGGTGCGCGCTTGTCGATCAACGCAGCGAGCGCGCGGGCCCGCTCGGCCGGCAGGCTGGCCGCGCGGATCTGCAGGAACTCGATCGCCGCGGCGTTGAAGTCCGGCTCCGAGACCACGCCGATCAGGTCGGCCCCGACGTACTGGTTCTGCGTCATGACCTCGATGTCGGCGGATGACGCGGTGCCGGCGGCGACGAGCGTCGCGACGGCGAGCAAGGGTAGCGTTCCAGCGGATCATCTGGACTCCCTCCACGATCGACGCGTCTGGTGGTGATCCGGAACGCACCTGCGGGCGAGCGCCCCGGCGTCGTCGCGCGGCGTCGTCGCGCAACGGCATGCCGAACACCGTGCGCCGCACCCGGGGCGCCTGCAATGAGTAATTCTGGAATTTGACTTGATGGCGTCGCTGGCCCGGCGCAGCGATCGTGCGCACTGCTGCCATGGAGCCTGGGCACGGCCCGCTGCGGAAAATGCTGAATCGGCCCCGCGAGCCGGATGCCTAACCTTGCCGGCAACGGCCCCCGACCGGCGGCTCCGCACGAGGCATCCCATGAACGTTCACAGAAATCTGATCGCCGGCCCCTTGGCCGCGGCCACACTGTCGCTCGCCCTCGCTGCACCGGTGCAGTCCGCCGACCTCGAGGCCGGGCGCAAGATCTTCGAGGAAGTCTGCGCCGCCTGCCACGGCCCGACCGGTCGACCCGATCCGACGAATCCCGTGGTGCAGGCGCTCGACCCGCAGCCTGCGGACCTGTCCGACCCGCTGTTCAACAGCCGCGAGCCGGCCTCGGACTGGCACATCGTCGTCACCCACGGCGGCCCGGCGCTGGGCCTGTCGGCCGTGATGCCGGGGCAGAAGGCGACGCTCAAGGAGGAGGACATCCAGAACGTCGTGGCCTACGCCAAGACGCTCGCGCCCGGCAGCGACAGGTACCCGCCGGGCGAGATGAATTTCTTCCTGCCGGTGCGCACCAAGAAGGCCTTCCCCGAGGACGAGATCGTCTACAAGGCGCGCATCACCGAGCGCGACGGCGACAATGTCTGGCGCAACGTCGTCGAGATCGAGAAGCGCTTCGGCAAGCGCTCGATGGGCGTCCTCGAGATCATCCACGAGGACGACGGCACCGACTCCGAGATCACGAAGGTCGAGGCCGGCGCCAAGACCGTGCTGTACTGGAATCTCGAGAAGCGCTCGATCCTCTCCGGCGCGCTGATCGTCGCATTCCCGACCGACAGCGATGAATCGGAGGAGATCATTCCCTACCTCGCCTACGGCAAGCAGTTTTCCGACAAGGCGACGTTCCAGTCGAGCGCGCGGGTGATCGTGCCGGTGGACGACACCGACGAAGGCGAGGTGGAACTCGCCGGCGTGGTGCACTACCTGTGGGCGGGCCTGCCGCGTGCGGCGTTCCCGGCGCTCGAGGTCACGGCGACCGTGCCCTTCGACGCAGAGGACGAGGACACCGTGCAATGGACGGTCGTGCCGCAGGTTCGATTCGGGCTCACGAAGGGCGGGCACGTGGCGCTCAACCTGGGCGTCGAGTTCCCGCTCAGCGACCAGCCGTACAACACCCGCTATCACCTGAACCTGCTGTGGGACTTCGCCGACGGCAGCTTCTTCAAGGGCTGGTGAGGCCGCGCGTCGGGCGGTCGGCGCTCAGGGTGCGAGGCGGGCGCGCAGGAACTCGAGCTGGTCGGTGACGCTGCGCTCGAAGTGCTCGCCGAAATACGGCTCGAAGTGGCCGATCGGATAGCGCCGTACCTCGGCGAGTGCAGCCGAGCCCGGCAATGGCGCGCTCGGCGGCCGCGACGGGCGCGACGCTGTCGCGTTCGCAGACCTGCACGAGCACCGGGCAGCGCACGCGTTGGGCGTGGCTCACGGGTCGGTAGAAGCCGACGGATAACGCGATGCGCGCCGCCACATCCAGTCGCGCGCCCGGCGGCAGGAGGGCGCGGTAGCCCGAGTCGGCGTCGTCGCTGCTCATGATGGCAAGGCTGCCGGGCGGGCCCACCGTCGGCAGGTAATGCGCGCGGCGGAAGGGTGCGAGCGCGAGGTCGAGCAGGCCGTGGCCGGTGAGCCGCAGGAGCTGCCCCGGACCGGCGTACTCGAGGATGCGCCGCACGGCCGCAAGGCCGTCCATCATCGGGCACTGGCAGATTGCCGCTGCCACACCCGGCACGCGGGCGGCGGTCACGAGCGCGTGTCCACCGGAGAACGACGTGCCCCACACCGCGACCCGCGCCGGATCGACGCCGCGGAGCGCCCGGGCGAACTCGACGGCGGCGGCATAGTCCTGGAGCTGGCGCCGTACCGACACGAGCTGCCGGGGTTGTCCATCGCTCGCGCCGAAGTGCCGGTAGTCGAACAGCAGCACGTGCATGCCGGCGGCCACGAAGCGCTCGGCGTACGGTGCGAGCGATGCATCCCGCGTGGCGCCGAAGCCGTGCGCCATCACCACGCAGGGACGCCGCTCGTTCGCCGCGCCGTCCGACGGCGGCAGGCGCATAGCGCCAGGCCCGGCAGATGCCGCCGTGACTGCCGAAGGGGACCTCGACCCGCTCCACCGGCCGCCTCAGCCCATCGGTGCGACGCCGAACAGCCGCACGTGGGCCCACATGACGAAGACGGCATACAGCACCAGGCCGCCCACGACCGCGATCACGTCGTTGCGGATCGAAACCGGGGCGCCGCGGACGGCGACCTGCGGGCGCTTGCCCGCCGAGATCCGGTCGAGCACCGCCCAGGCGAGGAAGCCGCCGAACAGCAGCACGTCGGCGAGCATGCCGTTGACGAGCAGGTGCGACAGCGCCCAGGCCTTGGTGGCGGTGAGCATCGGGTGCTTGACCGCCGCCTTGATGCGCCCCGGGAGGTAGGTCGCGAGCAGCAGCGGGAACACGGGCAGCATGAGCAGCGCCGCGAGGTGCCGCAGCCAGAAGGGCGGGTTGTACAGCACCACCGGGTCGAGCCGCGCCTGTGCGTAGCCGCCCACGATCAGCAGGAAGCCGATGAGCGAGGCGATCGAGTAGATCACCTTCCACGGACCCGCGCCGATGCGCGCGATGGTTCGTTCGCGCCAGCCGGGCGCGAAGATCGCGGTGGAATGGACGCCCAGGAAGATCACGAGGCCGGCGACGAGTTTGAGCATGGTGGGGTCCCGGTGACGAAGGCGCGCGATTCTACAGGTCGTGCGGCCGGACGCGGCTCACGACTGCGGCGGCGGCGTGGGTGCCACCTGCAGCCACTGCTGCACGATCTCGCGCCAGCGTCGCAGCAGGTCGGCGGCGAAGTCGGAGAAGACGCGGACCTTCGGCGACTGGTGGCCGGCCGACGGGTACACGAGCGAGATCGGCGGCCCCGGCAGCACGAACTTCTCGAGGATCAGCTTGAGCTCGCCGCGCGCGATGTACTCCGCGACGATCAGGTCGCCCGTGTGCGTGATGCCGAGGCCGGCTGCCGCCGCGATGATGGGCGCCTCGGCGGCGTTGAACTGCATGGCGAAGTGCAGCTTGAGACGGCGCGACGTGTACGGCGCCGGGAAGTTCCATTCGGGCGTGCCGCCGCCGGCGGGGGTGAGCCCGAGCAGGCGGTGCTGCCGCAGGTCATCGGGCGTCGCGGGCTCGCCGTGGTCGGCGAGGTAGGTGGGCGAGGCACAGGTGACGATGTTGATCTGGCCGACCCGCCGCGCGACGAGTCCCGACTGCTGCACGGCGCTCACCCGCAGGGCGATGTCCACCCGCTCGGCGACGAGATCCACCACGCGGTCGTTCAGGCGGATGTCGAGTTCGATGGCCGGGTAGCGTCGCGTGAACTCCGGGAGCGCCGGCAGCAGCAGGTAGCGGCCGAACACGACGGGCACGTCCACCCGCAGCAGTCCCTGCGGCTTCGAGCGCGCGCCGCGCAGCGTTTCCTCGGCATCCTGGACTTCGTCCAGGATGCGGCGGCTGCGACGCAGGAAGTCCGCGCCCTCGGCGGTCAGGCCGACCCGGCGCGTGGTGCGGTTGAGCAGCCGGGCGCCGAGGTGCTTCTCGAGCGCCGCGACGTGTGCGCTGGCCGCCGCCCGCGAGATGTCGAGCTCGTCGGCCGCCTGGGCGAACGAGCCGCGTTCGGCCACCCGGGTGAAGACCTTCATGGCGAGCAGCTGGTCCATGCCGGGATTGTTCCGGCTATCCGAACTCGATTCAACGGTTCGGCTCGATTCCGCGAACAATCGTCCCGTCTGGGCTTTAGGTTGCCTCTCCGGACGTCATTCAAGGCATTGAAAAATATAAGTACATGTGCGGCTTCGTGACGACCCCACCAAAACCGGTCGATTTAGCTGCAATGCAGCAAATAGGCGTAAAATCCTGCCTCGACATCATTGAGTTCGAGGCGGGCCCGGCGGGGCCGCCGACCTGTGCCCCACCGGCGCCAGACTTAGAAAGAGTCTGACAGGAGGCACTATGTCCACGCAGGAATCGACCTATCTCTATGCCCTGACCACTGCCCTGGCCGTCGGGGTGGCCGCGACCCTCTTACTGCTGGGCTGGGCCCTGCACGGTTTCCAGGTCTTCTGGTAACCCGGCCGGCGGCAGGCCGGCGGCCGCGGCGTCCAGGACGCCGAGCGCCGGCGCGTGCAGGCTGTGTATGTACAGCCGCCCGCCGTGCTCGGTGACGCCGCTGGTCTCGGCCAGCCGGCCCGCGGGGTCCTGCAAGTCGGCCACCACCCTGCCGTCCTCGTCGAAGGCGATGACGTGTCCGTAGGTGGGCGGTACCGGCCACAGCGACTTCGGCAGCCGGAGCGTCAGGGCCCGCAGCCAGGGCTTCGAGGCCATGCGGTCGATCGCCGCGGCGCGCGGCTTGGTGAGCCCGGTCCAGAGTCGGCCATCGGCGCTGCGGGTGAGGTTGTCGGGAAAGCCCGGCAGGTTCGAGGCGATCACCCGGGCGCGTGCATCGCCGGAGGCCAGCGCCGACCGCGCATCGAGACCGCGAGCGGCCACGTCCACCTTCCAGATCCGGTACTCGCCGGTCTCGGCGATGAACAGGTGCCGCTCGTCGCCGGAGAGCGCCACGCCGTTCGGGAAGCACAGCCCGCCGATCACGAGCGCGGCGCGCGCCGCCGCGGGTTCGTACACGAGCACCCGGCCCGTGCAGGAGTGCTCGAGGATGTCGAGCACGGAGGCGTCGAACGTCCCCAGCTCCCGCGGTGAGAAGCGTCGCGTGGCGTCGGTGAAGTACATGCGTCCATCCGCGGCGATCACGACGGCGTCCGCGTAGCGGATCGGGTCGCCGTCGACCTGGTCCGCGAGCACGGTCACTTCGCCGTCGGGCGTCACGGCCAGCAGGCCCTTGATCGCGTCGGCGACGATCAGCGTGCCGTCCGCCGCGAAGTCGAAGCCGAGCGGCCGCCCGCCGGTGTTCACGACCGTCTCGACCTGCGTGCCGTCCGGGTTCATGCGCAGGATCGCGCCGGACAGCACGCCGGTGTAGAGCCGGCCGTCCGGACCGAAGTCGATGTGCTCGGGACCGACCTCGGGCGATACGTCCACCCGCGTCACGGCCGCAAGCCGATCGTTGACCGCGTGCGGCCCGGCGTAGCCCGTGAACGTCGGCGCCTCCCAGGCCACGGGCTCGATCGGCACGGGCCAGAAGGCGAGATAAGCCGCCATCGCGAGCAGCAGCACGCCGACGATCCGAATGATGAAGCCCATGGCGAACCCCTTGTGCCCGCAGCGCGGCGCGGTCAGTGAAGGTGCAGGAGGCTACGCGCCTCCGACGGGCTTGCGATCTCGCGGCCCGACTCGCGCGCAAGGCGCACGATCGCCTCGATCAGCGGACCGTTGCTGGTCGCCTTGCTGCCGTCGGGCAGGTAGAAGGTGTCCTCGAGGCCCGTGCGCAGGTTGCCGCCGAGTTCGGCGGTGCGCCGGTGCAGCGGCCAGATGTTGGCGCGCCCGATCGCGGTGACCTGCCAGGTGGCGCCCGGCGCGACGAGGCGCGCGAGGATCGGCAGCAGCTCGGGATCGGCCGGCATGCCGGACTCCACGCCCATCACGAAGTTGTAGTCGAGGTGGCCCTTGTACAGCCCGGTGCGGGCGTACATCTCCACCGTGCGCACGATGCCGGTGTCGAAGCACTCGAACTCGGGCAGCGCGCCCGTTTCCTGCATCACCTCGAGGAAGGCGGCGACCTTCTCGACCGGGTTGTCGAACAGCATCGGCCGCCACGCCCACGAGCCGTCGCTCTTGACCTTGAGGTAGTTGAGCGAGCCTGCATTGCAGGCGGCGATCTCGGGACGGATGGCGCGCATGCAGGCGGCGGGCCCTGCGATGTCGGGCCCGACGACGCCGGTGGACTGGTTGAAGATCACGCCGGGGCAGGCGTCGCGGATCGCCTGGGCGATCTCCGCGGCCACGGCCGGCTCCCACGAGGGCAGGTGACCGAGGCCCGGCTTCTGCTGGCGGAAGTGCACGTGCATGACCGAGGCGCCGGCGTCGAACGCCGCGCGTGCCTCGCGCGCCATCTGCTCGGGCGTCACCGGGACGTGGTGCTGCGCGGGATCGGTGAGCACGCCGGTGAGCGCGCAGGTGACGACCGTCTTCGACATCAGGCACCTCGTTCGTAGCGCATCAGCACCTGGCCCGGCGCGACCTGCTGCCCGGCCGCGACCTCGACCGCAGCGATCATTCCGCCGCGCGGCGCGCGCAGCTCGTGTTCCATCTTCATCGCCTCGAGTGTGCACAGGCGCTGGCCGGCCTGCACCTCCGCCCCTGCCACTACCGCCACCTCGAGCACGCGGCCGTTGATCGCCGCACGCACCTCGTCCGACTGCGCGGCGAGCTCGGCGGCGGAACGCCGCGGTGCGCGTCGCAGGCAGTCGAAGGCAAAGTCGCCGCGGCGCGTGTGCAGCCAGAGCGTGGCGCCGTCCCAGGCGTAGCGGTAGGCGAGGGCGACGCCGTCCACCTCGGCCTCGCCGTCGCAGCACGGCGGAACGGGCGTGCCCGCGACGGTGCCGCTGACCGGTGCCGCCGCGCCCGCCGACTCGAGCGTCGCGCCGCCGGGCGCGAGTCGCACGTGGCCCGCGCGCTCGACCTCGGCCTGCTCCGCCAGCGCCTGTGGCGCACGCCAGCGCAGCCGCCACGGCGCCGGCAGCGGTCGCGCGTTGCTCCAGTTTCGCCAGCCCGGTTCGTCCTCGCCGTCGTGTCCGCCCTCGGGCGCGGCGGCGAGCGACAGCCAGGCCGCGAGCCGCCAGGTCGCCTCGTCGGGCGCGTCGGCGCGGTCCGTGCCCTGCGGGAAATGGCGCTCGATGAACGCGGTGGAGACCGTCGAGCCGTCCACGAAGACGGGGTGACGCAGCACGCGGGCGAGGAACGCGCGGTTCGACGGCACGCCGAGCAGCGCCGTGCGGTCGAGCGCGAGGGCCAGCCGATCGAGCGCCTCGGCGCGCGTCGCGCCGTGCGCGATCACCTTGGCCAGCATCGAGTCGTAGTGCGGGCTCACCGTCATGCCGGTCGCGAGCGCGTGGTCGCAGCGCGCGAGCGGCTCGGGCCGCCAGTCGAGCACCGGGCCGCTGCGCGGCAGGAAGTCGTCGGCCGGCTCCTCGGCACACAGCCGCACCTCGATCGCGTGGCCGCGGATTCGAATGTCCTCCTGCGCCACCGGCAGCGGCTCGCCGCGCGCCACGCGCAGTTGCAGCTCGACCAGGTCGAGTCCGGTGACGAGCTCCGTCACCGGGTGCTCCACCTGCAGCCGCGTGTTCATCTCCATGAAGTAGAAGCGGCCCTCGCGGTCGAGCAGGAACTCGACCGTGCCCGCGCCCACGTAGCCGATCTCGCGCGCCACCGCCGTGGCCGCCTGGCCCATGCGCTCGCGCAGCACCGGGTCCACCGCGGGCGAGGGCGCTTCCTCGACGATCTTCTGGTGCCGGCGCTGCACGGAGCAGTCGCGCTCGCCCAAGTGCACGACGTGGCCGTGCGCGTCGGCGAACACCTGGATCTCGACGTGCCGCGGCTCGACGACCGCGCGCTCGAGGATCAGCCGCCCGTCGCCGAAGGCCTTGGCGGCCTCGGAGGCGGCGCTGCGCAACGCCGCGGGCAGGTCGTCGGCCTGCTCCACCCGGCGCATGCCGCGGCCGCCGCCGCCGGCCGCGGCCTTGACCATGACCGGGAAGCCGATGCGTGCCGCCTCGGCCACAAGGGTCGCCTCGTCCTGCGCGTCGCCGTCGTAGCCCGGCACCACCGGGATGCCGGCCGCGGCCATGCGCTGCCGCGCGCGCGCCTTGTCGCCCATGGCCTCGATCGCGGCCGCGGGCGGGCCGACGAACACGAGGCCCGCCTCCGCCACGGCGGCGGCGAAGGCCGCGTTCTCGGAGAGGAACCCGTAGCCCGGGTGGATCGCCTGTGCGCCGCTGGCGCGCGCGGCGGCGAGGATCTTGTCGACGACGAGATACGAGTCGGCCGGCGACGTGCCGCCGATCGGCACGTACTCGTCGCAGGCCGCGACGTGCGGGTTGCTGCGGTCGGGGTCCGAGCACACGGCGATCGTGGCGATCCCGAGGCGCCGCGCACTGCGCGCGATGCGCACCGCGATCTCGCCGCGGTTGGCGATCAGCAGGCGATTGAGCGTCTTCACGGGAAGTCCGGCAGTTCGGGCAGCGGCACGGCCCACGCCGTGGCGCGCCGGCCCACGGTCGCCGCGATGCCCTCGCGTGCCGCGCCGTGGCGCAGCAGGCCGGCGAACTCGAGCGCGGCGGCGTCGAGCGAGGCCGCGAGCGGCGCCTCGAGCGTGCGATTGACGATGCGCTTGGTGGCGCGCAGCGCCGCGGGCTCCGCCGCGGCGAGCAGCCGCAGCTCGGCTTCGAGCGCCGCGCGCAATCCGGCCGCGGGGACGACCACGTCGGCAAGGCCCTCGGACGTGTGCTTCTGCCGCCTTGAGCCGCGCGCCGCCGAGCATCAGCCAGCGCGCTCGCCGCGCACCGGCGCGCCGCACCACGAAGGGTGCGATCTGCGCAGGTGCTACGCCGAGCGTGACCTCGGGCATGGCGAAGGTCGCATCCTCCGCCGCGATGACGCGGTCGCAGGCGGCCGCGAGGCCGCAGCCGCCGCCCATCGCGACGCCGCTCACGACCGCGATCGTCGGGCACGGGCAGCGCCGCCACGCGCTCGAGCATCGCGCCGAAGCCGCGGTTGTAGCGCGCGATCGGGTCGTCGGCCTGTCCGGGCGCGGTCTGCATGAGCGCGAGGAAGCCCGCGAAATCCGCGCCGGCGCAGAAATGCCCGCCGGCGCCGGAGATCACCAGCGCGCGCGCCTCGAGGTCCGCGCCGACGCGCTCGAGCAGGGCGACGAGTGCCTCGACCAGTTCGTCCGAAAGCGCGTTGCGCTTGTCGGGACGGTTCAGCCGGGCAAACCAGAACGGGCCGCGTTGCTCGACCTGAAGCAGGTCGCCGGGCGCGGTGGCGGTTGCGGTCATGAGGGCTCCCCGTTCAGGCCTTTGGCAGGATGCCCATGAGCTTGCAGATGATGCCCAGCATCACTTCGTCCGTGCCGCCGCCGATCGAGGCGAGGCGCCCGTCGCGGAACAGGCGCGATACCGGGTTCTCCCAGGTGTAGCCCATGCCGCCCCAGTACTGCAGGCACTTGTCGGCGACCTCGCGGGTGAGCCGGCCGGCCTTGAGCTTGGCCATGGAGGCGAGCTGCGTCACGTCCTTGCCGGAGATGTAGAGCTCGGTGGCGCGGTACACGAGCGCGCGCAGCGCCTCGATCTCGGTCGAGAGCTCGGCGAGGGTGAAGTGCACGACCTGGTTGTCGATCACCGCGCGCCCGAAGGCCTTGCGATTGCGCGTGTACTCGATGGTCTCGCGCACCGCGATATCGAGGCCCCTGAGCGCGTTCGCGGCGCCCCACAGCCGTTCCTCCTGGAACTGGATCATCTGGTACATGAACCCCGCGCCTTCCGTGCCGATCAGGTGGCGCTGCGGCACGCGCACGTCGTCGAAGTGGATCACGGCGGTGTCCGAGGAGTTCATGCCGATCTTGCGCAGCTTGCGCTCGACCGTGACGCCCTTCGTCTTCATCGGGATGATGATCAGCGACTTGTTCCTGTGCGGCTTGCCCTCGCCGGTGTTGGCGAGGCAGCACATCCAGTCGGCCTGCGTGCCGCTGGTGATCCACATCTTGCCGCCGTTGATCACGTAGTCGCCGCCGTCCTTGCGCGCGGTGGTGCGGATCGAGGCGACGTCCGAGCCCGCGCCGGGCTCGGAGACGCCGACGCAGACGACCTGCTCGCCGGTGATTGCGGGCGTGAGGAACTCGGCGCGCAGCTCGTCGGAGCCGAAGCGGGCGAGGGCGGGGGTCGCCATGTCGGTCTGCACGCCGATGGCCATGGGCACGCCGCCGCAGCGGGTGTTGCCGAGCGCCTCGGCCATGACCACCGAGTAGCTGTAGTCGAGCCCCGCGCCGCCGTAGGCCTCGGGCTTGGTGAGGCCGAGCAGCCCCAGGTCGCCGAGCTTCCTGAACACCTCGTGGGCGGGAAAGATGCCGGCTTCCTCCCACTCGTCCACGTGAGGGTTGAGCTCGTTCTCGACGAAGCGCTCGACGGTGCGCTTCAGTTCCTCGTGTTCCTGGGTGAACTGCATTCGGGTCTCCGGTTCAGGGGCGGGCGACGCCGAAGTCGAGCGGCCGCAGGGCCACCCGCTCGGCGCGGCGGAAGAGCGAGAGGACGAATCCAAGCACGCGGCGCGTGTCGCGGGGGTCGATGACGCCGTCGTCGAGCAGGCGGCCCGACGTGTAGAAGGCCGAGGTCTGGCGCTCGAAGGTCGCCGTGATCATGCCGCGCAGGCCGTCGATCTGGGCTCGGTCGGGCTCGCGGCCCTTGGCCCGCGCCGAGTCCTCCATGACGATCGCCATGGTGGTGGCGGCCTGCTCGGCGCCCATCACGGCGGTGCGCGCGTTGGGCCAGGTGAAGAGAAACCGCGGCGAGAAGCCGCGGCCGCACATGCCGTAGTTGCCGGCGCCGAAGGACGCGCCGCACTGGACCGTCACCTGCGGCACCGAGGCGCAGGCCACGGCCTGGATCATCTTGGAGCCGTGCTTGATCATCCCGCCGCGCTCGGACTCCGTGCCCACGATGTAGCCCGTGGTGTTCTGCAGGTAGAGGAGCGGGATCCCGCTCTGGCAGCAGGCCTGGATGAAGTGCGTGGCCTTGACCGACCCCGCCGGGTCGAGCGGGCCGTTGTTGGTCAGGATGCCGACCGGCAGTCCGTGGATGTCCGCGTGTGCGCAGACGGTGCCCGGCCCGTAGCCGGCCTTGAACTCGAGCAGCTCGGAGCCGTCCACGAGGCGCGCGATCACCTCGCGCATGTCCACGGGCTTGCGGCCGTCACGCGGCATCAGGCCGAGCAGGTCGTCCGCCGGGTAGAGCGGCTCGCGACCCGAGGGCAGCGGCGCCTCGAAGCGCTGCCAGCCGAGGTGCCCGACCAGTTCGCGCAGGATGCGGATGCCGTCGGCGTCGTCGTCAGCGAGGTACTCGGCGAGGCCCGAGACGGTGGCGTGCATGGCGGCGCCGCCGAGATCCTCCTCGGTCGCGATCTCGCCGGTCGCCGCGCGCAGCAGCGGCGGACCGGCGAGGAAGGCGCGCGCGCGGTCGCGCACCATGACCACGTAGTCCGACAGCCCCGGCATGTAGGCGCCGCCCGCCGTGGCGCTGCCGTGCACCAGCGTGAGCACCGGCAGGCCGGCGGCCGACAGCCGCGCGAGCCGGCAGTAGTGCGAGCCGCCGTTGATGAAGTCCTCGACGCGGTAGCGCAGCAGGTTGGCGCCTGCGGACTCCACGAGGTGCACGAAGGGCAGGCGGTTCTCGAGCGCGATCTGCTGCGCGCGCTGGAACTTCTCGAGTCCCATCGGCTGCAGCGCGCCGGCCTCGATGCCCGAGTCGTCCACGACGACCAGGCAGGTGACGCCCGCGATGCGCCCGACGCCCGCGATGCAGCCGCCGCCCGGCACGGTCTTCGCGGGATCGACGACGTCGAGCAGGTAACCCGCGAGGGTCGAGAGCTGCAGGAACGGCGCGCCGGCATCGAGCAGCAGCCCGAGGCGCTCGCGCGGCAGCAGCTGGCCGCGCTTCGCGAAGCGCGGCGCGGATCTTGCCGAGGCCGCTTCGGTGCGTGCCTCGATTCCGCGCAGTTCCTCGACGAGCGCGACCAGGTGCGCACGGTTGTCGGCGAAGGCCTCGCCCTGCGTCGCGAGGGACGATGAGAAGGCCGGCACGCTCAGTCCCCGAGCACGCGCGGCTTGCGGCTGCGGTGGAAGCCGTCGAACTGCGGGGCGGCCTTCCCGGCCGGCATCATCCAGTGGCGGCGCGCGTTCGGTGCCGCGCCGTCGATGCGCAGGCAGGCGCCCGAGACGAACGCCGCAGCCTCCGACAGCAGGAACACGATCGCCGCTGCGACCTCGGACTCGGTGCCGAGGCGTGCCGCGGGCACGTGCTTCGCGAGGCCCTGGATCAGCGGCTTCATCGCCTCGGGGTAGGTATCCATGCCGCTCGAAGCGATCCAGCCGGGCGCCACCGCATTCACCCGCACCGGCGCCCACTCGCAGGCGGCGGTCTCGGTGAAGTTGAGCATGCCGGCTCGCGCCGCCCCGCTGTGCCCCATGCCCGGCATGCCGTGCCACATGTCGGCGAGCATGTTGACGATGGCGCCGCCGTGGGCGCGCATGCACTGCACGTAGCACTCGCGCGCCATCAGGAAGCCGCCGGTGAGGTTGGTGGCGAGCACGGCCTGCCAGCCCTTGCCGGAGATGTTCTCGAGCGGGGAGGGGTACTGCCCGCCCGCGTTGTTCACGAGGCCGTGGATGCGGCCGCGCGCCACGAGGATGGCGGCCACGGCAGCCTTCACCGCGTCCTCGTCGCGGATGTCGCAGGCGGCGTGGCTGGCGTCGCCGCCGTCGTCCCGGATCTCGGCCTCGACCGCGGCGAGCTTCTCCGCGCTGCGACCAACGAGGACCACGTGCGCGCCGAGCGCGGCGAGCTCGTGGGCGGTGCAGCGGCCGATGCCGCTGCCCGCGCCGGTGACGAGGAGGGTGTGGCCCGTGAAGAGGCCCGGCCGGAACACGCTGCGGTAGCTCATGGGTGCCGATCCTAGATCAAGCGCTTGCTTGAATAAAGACCCTCCCCTAGCATGGCGCCGCATGGACGAGCTGCGCCTGAACCCGGTCTATTACCGACCCGACCACCTGGACCTGCGCGAGACCTTGCGACGCTTCGTTGCGAAGGAGATCACGCCGCACGCCGCCGACTGGGACGAGGCCGGCACCTTCCCACGTGAGCTGTACCGTAAGGCCGCCGAGGTCGGCCTGCTCGGGCTCGGCTTCCCCGAGGAGTACGGCGGCGTCCCGGGCGTCGATTACTTCCATCGCCTGGTGGCGAGCCTCGAACTCGCGCAGGCGGGCTCGGGCGGGGTCGTGGCCTCGCTGATGTCGCACACGATCGGCTCGCCGCCCGTGGTCACCTTCGGCAGCGAGGCACTCAAGCGCCGCGTGCTGCCGGCGGTCCTGTCCGGCGATCGCATCGCGGCGCTCGCGATCACCGAGCCCTCGGGCGGCTCGGACGTCGCGGCGCTGCGCACCACCGCCGTCCGCGACGGCGACCACTACGTGGTGAACGGGGAGAAGACCTTCATCACCTCGGGGCTCCGCGCCGATTACCTCACCGTCGCGGTGCGGACCGACCCGGAGGCGAAGGGTGCGCGCGGCCTGTCCCTGCTGCTCGTGGAGGGCGACACGCCCGGGCTCACGCGTGCGCCGCTCGCGAAGATGGGCTGGTGGTCGTCAGACACCGCGCACCTGCGCTTCGAGGGCTGCCGCGTGCCCGCGGGCAACCTGATCGGACCCGAGGGCGCGGGCTTCCTCGCCGTCATGCAGAACTTCAACGCCGAGCGGTTCTCACTGGCGGCGAGTGCGGTCGGCTTCGCGTGGGTCTGCTACCAGGAGGCGCTCGGCTGGGCGCGCGAGCGTCGCACCTTCGGCAAGCGCCTCGCCGACCACCAGGTCGTGCGCCACCGGCTGGTGGACATGCTGGCGAGCATCGAGGCCGCCCGCGCGATGCTCGAGGAGACCGCCTGGCGACTCGATCACAGCCCGCCCGGCGACGCGCCGCTGATCGCGTCGATCTGCATGCTGAAGAATGTTTCGACGCGCGCCATGCAGTTCTGCGCGGATGCGGCCGTGCAGACGCTGGGTGGCATGGGCTACATGCGCGGCACCCGGTCCGAGCGCATCTACCGCGAGGTCAAGGTGAACATGATCGGCGGCGGCGCAGAGGAGATCATGAAGGAGCTGGCCGCGCGCCAGCTCGGGCTGTGAGCAGCCGCCCCGACGAGGCCGGCCGGCGCGGGCAGATCATCCGCGAGTCCGCGCGGCTGTTCCGGGAGAAGGGCTTCGATGCCACTTCGGTGCGCGACATCGCCGCGGCGACCGGCCTGCAGTCCGGCAGCTGGGTGTACCACTTCAAGACCAAGCAGGACATCCTCGCGGCGGTGATGGAGGAGGGGCTCGCGCAGGCGCTCGAGCGCATCGAGGCCATCGGCCGCGAGCAGCTGCCGCCGCGCGAGCACTTCCATGCGTTGCTGCGCACCCACCTCGACACTTTGCTCGGCCCCGGGCAGGACTTCATCCCGGTGCTGCTCTACGAATGGCGCTCGCTCGAGGCGGGGGCACGCCCGCGGATCGTCGAACTGCAGCGGCGCTACGAGTCGGTGTGGGAAATGGTCATCGGCGAGCTGCAGCGCTCGGGAGAGTGGGCCCTGCCGACGCCCGTGGACCGCCTGCTGATGTTCGGTGCGCTCAACTGGATCGCGCACTGGTACCGCCCGGCCGGGCGTCTCGACGCGGTGCAGCTCGCCACCGAGGCCGAGCGGTTCTTCCTGCGCACGCCTTCGGCGCGTCCCCGGATCGCGTCCCCGGATCGCGGCGGGCGCGCACCGGCTGCGCGGGCGCGGTCAGTCCGCACGGCCCGCATTCCCGGCCGCAAGACGGGCCGCAAGACATGACGGCACTGACTGCTTCATTGTCCCGCTCGAGATATGTGCGTTGCAGCAATTTTGCTGCATGGCAAAAACGCAACTCACGTGCGAGTTGTCAGTCGGGCAAGACACTGGCAGGCTTGGGAGACTGCGGAATGTAGTAGTGGCGTTTCGGATACTCCCAAGTGTCGCTGGGGTGTACCGCGGATAGCCTCCGTACGAATCACAACCGTGAGACAAACGGTTGGCGCAGTGCAGCATTCCAGCTTCGCGCGGGCGAGGCGGTCAACTTGAGGCAACTGGGGGATTTCTGATGAAGAGCGAATTCATGGGTCAGGGTCGTCGCAGCACCGTGCTCGCCACCGCCATCGGCACGGCACTCGCGGCATACGCGGGCGGTGCGCAGGCGCTGGAGTTCGAGTTCGATAACGGAACGCGCATCAACTGGAACACCACGCTCTCCGTCGGGTCGAGCTGGCGCGCGGAGGATCCGCACCCCTACCTGTATACGCGCTCGGACGGTTCCCTGATCGGCAAGTGGTCCGGCGAGCCGCTGATGCCAGGGCAGTATGCAAAGCGCGGTGATGGTCTCGCGGGCAACCAGGCCGGCGGCGACGGCAACCTCAACTGGGGCGACGGAGACCGCTTCTCGACGCCCTTCAAGATCATCAGCGACGTCGAGATCAAGAAGGGCAACTACGGCGCGCTGCTGCGCGTGAAGGCGTGGTACGACCAGGCGCTCAACGACGAGACCGTCCGGGTCGGCAACCAGGCCAACAACTTCAACGGCGTGCGCCCCGGCCTCGGCCCGGTGCCCGGCTACGGGCCCTGCGTCGGTGCTGCGCAGCCGCCGGCCTGCATTCCGCTTTCGCCGTCCGGGCAGAACCTGTGGCCTCGCCAGGAGCTGAGCGACGACGGCTTCGAGGACGAGCAGAAGTTCGACAACTTCTACCTGCTCGACGCCTACGTCTACGGTTCGTTCGCGCTCGGCGGTACCGACCTGCAGGTGCGCCTCGGCAACCAGGTGGTGAACTGGGGCGAGAGCGTGTTCATCCAGGGCGTGAACCAGATCAACCCCATCGACGTGCCGGCCGCGCGCCGTCCCGGTGCCGAGCTCAAGGAGATCCTGCTGCCGGTGTGGATGGCCTACGCGAACTGGGGCTTGAGCTTCGGCTCCATCGAGGCTTTCTACCAGTTCCAGTGGAACAACACCTCGGTGGACGGCTGCGGCCAGTACTTCACGCAGTCGGGCACCCAGATTTCGGCCAACCCCGGACAGTGCCGCAGCATCACCGTCGTGGGCGGCGTGAACGGCAACGCGCTGCCGGGCACCGTCGGTCCGCTGGTTCCGCAGCTCGGTTCGCAGGTGTTCCTGCAGGCAAACGGCACCTACGTGCCGGCGATCAATGGCCGCGAGCCCAGCGACAGCGGCCAGTTCGGCGTCGCGTTCCGCTTCCCGGTGGACGCGATCGATGCCGAGATCGGCCTGTACGCGATGAACATCCACAACCGCCTGCCGATCTCCTCGAGCCAGGTGGGCACGACTCCGGCGGACTTGCAGGCCATGAATCCGGTGGCCTATGGCGCGTTGGCCGCGGCCGGTCTCGTCGGCACCGACGCGTGGGGCGGCTACTGGAAGTCGAGCCCGGCCTCGACGACGTTGTTTCGCAGCCTGATGCCGGTCCTCGAAAAAGGCATCGAGGGGCAGCTCGCCGCGAACGGAATCAACGTCGACCTCGAGCCGGGCAAGGGCTTCTGGGAGTATCCGGAAGACCTGCAGGTCTACGGCATCAGCATGGCGACCAACCTGGTCGGCTGGTCCACCTCGGCGGAGTTCAGCTACTCGGTGGACGTGCCGGTGCAGATCAACGGCAACGACCTCGTGGCGGCCGGCATCTTCGGCATCGGTCCGTATCGCGAGGCGGCGAGCGTCGCGACCGGCAGGGGCGTCGACACCTACCTCGCGGGCTACGACCGCTTCGACAAGCAGCAGTTGCAGCTCAACGGGGTCAAGACGATCAGCAACGTGTTCGGGGCCGACAACATGCTGATCGTCGGCGAGATCGGCGGGCAGTGGAACGACATCCCGGACTACTCGAAGGGCGGACTTCGCTACGGCCGCGGCTTCATGTACGGCACGGGCTCGGGTCCGGAGTATGGGACCGGCGGCTTCGCGTCGGGCCAGCCGGCGCTGGGCGGCCTCAGCCAGGGCAATTTCTGCGAGCCCGTATTGGTGGCGGCGCCGGTACCGCTGGCCAACGCGTTCTACAACCCGCATCCGATCGGCTGCAAGAACGACGGCTACGTCACCGACATGGCCTGGGGTTATCGCCTGCGCGTCTCGGCGGATTACCTGAACACGTTCAACACGGGCGTCACCGTCACGCCGAGCGTGTTCTGGTCGCACGACGTCGAGGGCGTGTCGATGGATCCGGCCTTCATCGAGGATCGCCAGATCCTCGGCCTCGGCCTCAAGTTCACGTACAACAAGCGCTACGTGCTGGACCTGAGCTGGGTTGACTACAACGACAGGAACTTCGATCCGCTGTTCGACCGGGACTTCTACTCGGCCGCCGTCAGCGTGACCTTCTGATTCGTATCCGGGAGATACTCCACATGAAAACGATGACCAAGATTCTCGCGTCCGCCGTCGCGGCGACCCTGCTCGGGGTCGCAGCGCCTGCGTCCGCGAAGCTGACCGACGCGGAGGCCGCGCGCCTCGGTGCCGACCTGACGCCGATGGGCGCCGAGAAGGCCGGCAACAAGGACGGCACGATTCCTGAGTGGACAGGCGGCATGTGCAGCCCGCCGTCCGGCTGGACGCCGGCGCAGGGCTACGTCGATCCGTTCGCGAGCGACAAGGCACAGTTCACCATCACCAAGGCCAACGCCGCCCAGTACAAGGACAAGCTGACGCCCGGCACGCTGGCGATGCTCGAGAAGTACGACACCTTCAAGATGCCGGTCTTCCAGACGCGGCGCACGGCCTGCCACCCGAAGGAGGCCTACGATCTCATCAAGGAGATGTCGACCAAGATCTCGCTGCAGGGCTTCGGTTACACGGGCGGCTTCTCCTATGCGCCGTTCCCGATCCCGAAGAACGGCCTCGAGGCCATCTGGAACCACGTGCCGCGCTACCTTGGTGGCGGTGTCGCGCGCCAGTACAACAGCTTCCCGGTGCGCTCGAACGGCGATTACTACAAGATCGCCACCGAGGAGAAGCGCGTGTTCTTCCGCAACCTCGACACGCCGCAGGAGAACCTGCTCGGCGTGTACTCGGCGCGCTTCCTGGCGCCCGCGACGCTGGAAGGCACGGTGTTCCTGGTGCACGAGCCGATCGACCAGGTCAAGCAGTCGCGCTCGGCGTGGATCTACAACGCCGGCCAGCGCCGCGTGCGGCGCGCGCCCGACCTGGCGTACGACAACATCAACGACGGCACGGAAGGCCTGCGCACCACGGACCAGTTCGACGCGTACAACGGCGCGCCGGACCGCTACGACTGGAAGCTGGTCGGGAAGAAGGAGATCTACATCCCGTACAACACCTACAAGCTGTCGGACAAGAAGCTCAAGTACAAGGAAGACATCATCCGCAAGAACACCATCAACTCGGACCTGATGCGCTACGAGCTGCACCGCGTCTGGGAGGTCGAGGCGATGCTGAAGGCGGGCAGCAAGCACGTCTACGGCAAGCGCGTGTTCTACCTCGACGAGGACACCTGGACCGTCGTCTACGAGGACGCCTACGACACCCGCAAGCAGCTGTGGCGCGTGGGCATTCACCCGATGCTTCAGTTCTACGACGCGAAGGTGCCGTGGTTCCGGGCCAACATCTGGCACGACCTCACCAACGGCAGCTACCTGCTCGCGAATCTCGACAACGAGATCAAGACCCCGTGGCTGTTCGGCGCGAAGGCGACCTGGGCCGAGTTCCAGCCGGACGCCCTGCGCCGAGCCGGGACGAAGTGAGTGCATGAGGTCCTGACCTAGTCTCGAATGTGTCGTCACGACACCCCGCCCCGGGTCCGCACGGACCCGGGGCGGCGGTGCCAGATGAAAAGGCGGGTGCAGGGCGCCCGCGGCCGGCGGGGAGTCTCTCCATGAAGAACTGGATAAGAGTGGCGTGCCTCGCGGTGGGCGCGGGGCTGGCGTTTGGCTCCATGGCTCAGGGCACCGGTCCGGCCCGTGCCGACACGGTCGTCGAGGTCCGGTCCGACCGCATCTACCTGCTGCACGTGGCCCGGGCCGGTGATCGTCTCGTGGCCGTGGGTGAACGCGGTTTTGCGCTGCTCTCGGACGATGGCGGGAAGTCATGGCGAGCGGTCGTCACCCCGGTCAACCGGACGCTCACCGGCGTTGCGTTCGAGACCGGGAAGCTCGGCGTAGCCGTGGGTCACGGTGGATCGCTGGTCCGCACCGAGGACGGTGGTGACAGCTGGACCGCCGTCGACGTGGAGAACGATGCCGGCTCCGATTCGTTTCTCGGCGTGGCGAGCTTCGGCGGCGGTCGCTTCGCTGCCTACGGTGCCTTCGGGATGTACCTGGATTCCTCCGACGGTGGCGCGACCTGGCAGCGCCGTCAGGTGATCTCCGAGGAGTTCGAGAACCACATCTCCCAGGTGCTGCCGTTTAACGGTGCGCTCTGGATGGTGGCCGAGTACGGCACGCTGGCGCGTTCCGATGACGGCGGGGCCACGTGGATCGAGGTCGTGTCGCCGTACAACGGCTCGTTCTTCGGCGCCGTGGATTCCGGCGGCGGCGTGCTGGTGATCTTCGGCATGCGCGGTACCGTCTTTCGAACTGCCGACGGTGGCCTCACCTGGCAGAAGGTCGAGACCGGGACGACCACCGCATTCAATGGCGGCTCGAGACTGTCCGACGGCCGGATCCTGCTGGTCGGAAACTCAGGCGTCGTGGCGGAGAGCGCCGACGACGGCGCGACATTCACCTTGAAGTGGTCGCCGGCGGGCCGGGGCTTCTCGGCCCTTGCCGAAGTTGCCGGCGGCGGCATCGTGGTCGTCGGGGAGAACGGCGCCGGTTCGCTCGACCTGTCTGCGTTGACGACCCGGTAAGCAGCGGAATACGTGAGATAGAACCATGTCCAACGAACCGAAAGTCCTTGCCGGCAACGACGCCGAAATCGAACGGCAGGAGTTCCGCGGTGACTGGATCGGAAAGATCTCGTACTGGATCTTCCACCACCGGCGCTGGCTGCTGATCCTCTTCACGCTGCTCACCATCCTGCTCGGCGTGATGGCGAGCCAGCTGCGGGTGCAGGCCGGGTTCACCAAGATGATCCCGCTCAACCACCCCTACATGTCCACCTTCCTCCAGTACCAGCAGGACTTCGGCGGCGCCAACAAGGTGCTGGTCGTCCTGAAGACGCAGAAGGGCAACATCTTCGAAAAGGAGTTCATGGAGGCGCTCCGCCAGGTGACGGAGGAGGTCTTCTACCTCAAGGGCGTCGAGCGCAGCTCGGTGACGTCGCTGTTCACCCCGAACGTGCGCTACAACGAGGTCGTCGAGGACGGGTTCCGCGGCGGCAACATCATCTCCGCCGACTTCGCCGGCACCCCCGAGCAACTCGACCTGGTGCGGGACAACCTGCTGAAGTCGGACTGGGTCGGTCGGATCGTGGCGAACGACCAGTCGGCGGCCATGGTCGTGGCGACCCTGCAGGAGAACGATCCCGATACCGGCCAGCGGCTCGACCTCCAGGAGGTCGCCCGGGCGCTGGAGACGATCCGGGGCAAGTACGAGAAGGACGGCAACACCGTCCACATCATCGGCTTCGCCAAGGCGATGGGCGACATCGCGGACGGCGCGGCCGGCGTGCTGGTCTTCTTCGGCGTGGCGTTCGTGATCACCGCCATCCTGCTCTACTGGTACTCCGGTTCGCTGATGCTCACTTCGCTCGCGCTCATCTGCGCGATCGTGCCGGTGATCTGGCTGCTCGGCCTGCTGCCGGTCTTCGGCCTCGGCCTCGACCCGATGTCGATCCTCGTGCCGTTCCTGATCTTCTCGATCGCGGTCTCGCATGCGGTGCAGATGACCAACGCCTGGAAGCTCGAGACGCTGCACGGCGCTGACGGCGTCGCAGCATCCACGCACTCGTTCCAGAAGCTGTTCATCCCGGGCGCGACGGCGCTGCTTGCCAACGCCTTCGGCTTCATGGTGATCGCGTTCGTCGACATCGAGATCGTGCGCGAGCTCGCCTACACGGCGACCATCGGCGTCACGGTGATGATCATCACCAACAAGATGCTGCTGCCGATCCTGCTCTCGTACTACAAGTTCTCTCCGGAACAGGCCTCGAAGCTCGCGGGCAAGGAAACCGCCGGCGACTGGCTCTGGGAGCGGCTCGGGCCGCTGGCGGACCGTCGCTCGGCGTGGATCGTCCTGGCGGTCGGCCTCGCGCTGCTCGGCTTCGGCATTTCGCAGGCGATGCACCGGCACATCGGCGACCTCGGCACGGGCGTGCCGGAACTCAAGCCCGACGCGCGCTACAACCAAGACGTCGAGATGATCGTCAGCCACTTCGCGATCGGCGTGGACAACCTGCAGATCATCGCCGAGGCGAAGGCCGAGTCGGAGGACGACTCGCCCTGCGTGGACCGCGAGGTCATGGAGCGCGTCGAGGACTTCGAGTTCCAGATGCGCCAGGTCGACGGCGTGGCGACGGTGCGCAGCCTCTCGGGATTCGTGAAGTCGATGACCCAGTCGTTCGCGGAGACCTTCTCCCGCTGGCGGATGCTGCCCGAGTCCCGGGCGCAGATCGCGCAGGGCGTGGGCTACGCCACCCGTCTCGGCAACGAGTTCATGGACTCGCGCTGCACGGCCATGCCGATCAACATCTACACCGTCGATCACCAGGCCCAGACCATCGAGCACATCGTCGACCGGATCCACGCCTTCAAGGCGGGTGGCGGCGACACAGAGAAGGTCACGTTCCGACTCGCGAGCGGCAACGTCGGCGTCATGGCGGCGACCAACGAGGCGGTGCACGCGGCCGACAAGTGGGTCAACGTCGCGCTGTTCATCTCGGTCGGCATCCTCTGCCTGCTGACGTTCCGCTCCTTGCGGCTGACGCTCTGCGTCATCCTTCCGCTGGCACTCGTCACCGTGCTTTGCAATGCCGTCATGGCGATGCTCGACATCGGCCTCAAGGTGAACACGCTGCCGGTCGTGGCCCTGGGCGTGGGCGTGGGCGTGGACTACGGCATCTACCTGTTCGAGCGCATCAAGCACGAGATGCAGCACGGCGGGCTCTCGCTCAAGGATGCGTACGTCGAGGCGCTCAAGCAGCGCGGGACGGCGTCGCTGTTCACCGCCGTCACCATGACCATCTCGGTCGGCACCTGGTACTTCTCGGCACTGAAGTTCCAGGCGGACATGGGCATCCTGCTGGCCTTCATGTTCCTCGTGAACGTCTTCGGCGCAATCCTGCTGGCGCCGGCGATTGCGGCCTACCTGGTGAAGCCCGGTACGTCTGCGAAGACGACGACCGCAGCCCCCAAGGCCTGACCGCGGGCGGTCGGATCAGGAGCTGGACAGACTCAGTGCCTGCGGCGGGGTGGCCCGCGCAGGCGCCTCGTCGAGCAATTCGAGCAGGGCTTCGGGGATCAGCGTCGGCGCGAGTGGACCGCGCTCTCGATCCGCTCGATGAAGCCGCGTTCGCCGCCGCTGATGAGCTCGCCGCCGACCCCGAAGAGGTCGCCCTCGCGGGCCGCGCCCGCGACGCGGTTCGCCGTCGACAGGACGAACTCGGCGTAATGCAGCAGGTCCTCGGGGCTGCCGTGGGCATCCAGCGCATCGAGCGCGTGGTGCATGGACTCGAGCGCCTTTTCCTGCAGGTTCGAAGGCGTGCGATGGACTTCCTCGAGCGTGTAGTACCAGGAGCGGATCTCGTCCTGCGCCCGCATGATATGCACGCTGTCGGCGATGTCGCGCACCAGGGGATGCGTGCTGTGCATCGCGTCGACGATGGCCTGAAGGCCGGCGCTGCGCTCGAGCATCTCGTCGAAGGGGCTTCCGCCCGAGGCGGACACCGCGACGACCACGTGGTGAGGCGTATTGCGCACGGCGCGCCACTGAACGACTGTCAGTTTATCCCGGGTCAGCATGTTCGAATTCTCCCCCGCTCGGTCATCATCTGTCTGTGCGCCGGGCTCGACGCGTCCCGACATGGCGGGCACGAATAATACTACCGTTCGCGCGGAGGGGTGAAATGAAGGATCCGCTGGCCCGACCGTTGACCTTGCCCTGCGGCGCCACGCTGCCCAACCGCCTGTGCAAGGCGGCGATGACCGAGGGCGTCGCCGACCCGCTGCTGCGCGCGACCGTGCGGCACGAGCGTCTCTACCGCACGTGGAGCACGGGCGGGGCGGGGCTGCTGCTTACCGGCAACGTGCAGATCGATCGCACCGACCTCGAGCGACCGGGCAACGTCGCGATCGACATTTCCGAGCCCCGCACCGTTTCCCGCGAAGCACGCGACCGACTCGCCCGCTGGGCCAGCGCGGGCACGGCGAACGGCAACCACCTGTGGATGCAGATTTCCCACGGCGGGCGACAGAGCCCCTGGTATGTCACGCGTCGCCCGCTGGCGCCCTCGGCAGTCAGGCTCGAGCTGCTCGGCAACTACGGCCGTCCGCGAGCGGTCACCGAAGCGGAGATCCACGACTTCATCCGGCGCTTCGCGGCAGCCGCGACGATCGCCCGCGACGCCGGCTTCACCGGCGTGCAGGTGCACGGGGCGCACGGCTACCTCCTGAGCTCGTTCCTCTCGCCCGTGACCAACCTCCGTACCGACGACTGGGGCGGATCCCTCGAGAACCGGGCGCGGTTCCTGCTCGAGGTCGTTCGCGCGGTCCGCGCGTCGGTGGGGCGCGACTTCCCGGTGTCCGTCAAGCTCAACTCGGACGATTTTCGCAAGGGCGGGTTCACGAACGCCGAGTGCCTCGACGTCGTTCGCTGGCTCAACGACGAGTCGATCGACCTGCTGGAGATCTCCGGCGGCACCTACGAGCAGCCGCGCCTGCTCGGCGCCGAGGGACGCGCCGAGGACGCCGTGCCCCTGCGGCCGAGCACGCTGGCGCGCGAGGCTTACTTTCTCGGGTACGCGACAGCCATCCGCAAGGTGGCGCGCATGCCCCTGATGGTGACGGGCGGCTTCCGCACCCGCGCTGCGATGGAGGCGGCGCTTGCGAGCGGGGATTGCGACGTGATCGGTCTCGGCCGCCCGCTGTGCGTGAAGCCCGATTTTCCACGCCAGATGCTGGCGGGCGAGGCGACCGGAATCGAGCGCATCGAGGACCGCCTCCGATTCGCCGGAAGCGGCTGGCGCTCGCCCTCGAGTGCGCTCATGCCGGCTCGAATCCTCAACGTCTTCGCGGCTCAAGCCTGGTACTACTGCCAGATCTTTCGCCTGGCCGACGGACGGCCCGTCGAGCCGGATCGCGGGTTGCTGGCCTCGCTCGCCGAGTACCTCGGCGACGAGCTCGCCACGGCGCGGCGCATGCACCGCGCGTTCGGCGACTGAGAGCAATGCCGCGGACGATTGCCGTCGCGCTGCAGCCGGAGCACTCGCCCTAGTTGCGCCGGAACCAGTCGAGCGCAAGGTCCGCGACGCGATCCGGTCGCTCGAGCGGCAGCCAGTGCCCCGCGCCGTCGATGCGCTCGTAGGCCCAGGGTGCGGCCATGCGGCGCGACGACCGTGCCATCTGGTCCTCCGCGAGGCAGTGATCCTCGCTGCTCCAGACGCCGAGCATGGGCACGCGGCACGGCGGCCACGATCGCGTGAGGACCGACCCGAGGTTGGCGCGATACCAGTTGAGGCCGGCCGTGAGTCGCCCCGGGCGCGCGAGGTCCCGGAGGCACGAATCGGGATCGGGGTGCTGCCGCAGCCAGTGCCGCAGCCGCGCCCAGTCGCGCGCCACGAGCCAGCGCTCGGCGAGCCCGGTGAACTGCCAGCCGAGCACGTACAGGCCCTTGCGCTTCTGCTCGAGGCCCGCGAGCGCGTATTCGCGCGGGTGGCCGACCGAGATCGCGACGGCCGAGCGCAGGAGCTGCGGCCGGCTCATCGCGAGGCACCATGCGACGACCGCACCCCAGTCGTGCCCGACGACGTGCACGGGCTCGGCAACGCCGAGCGCACGCAGCAGCGCCGCCATGTCCTCGACGAGCCGGTCGATGCCGTAGTGGTGCCGGCCCGGCGGGGCGTCGGACTCGCCGAATCCGCGCTGGTCCACCGCGATCGACGCGATACCCTGCCGCCACGAGTCGCGGCGCCACGTCCCGCCAGAGTTGCAGCGAATCGGGGAAACCGTGCAGCAGCAGCACGACGGGTCCGTCGCCCGCGTGCGCCACGTTCAGGCGCAGTCCGCCGACGTCGAGGAGCTTGCCCGCGAGCATCGGCCGGATCAGGCGGCCCGTGGCACCGCGTCGAACGCGATGGTCATGCGCGGCTCGTCGCCGAGGATGGGCGTGGTGCCGTGCCACAGGTAGGAGGGGAACAGCACCAGCCGGCCGTGCGCGGCTGCACGAAGCGCAGCGGGTCGCCGCCCGGCATCGGGAAGCGCGGTTCGCCGAACTTGATCCAGCCGCTGCGCGCCACCGGGTCCTCGACCTCCGGCGGCACCGCGAGGTAATAGGCGGAGCTGATCCAGCCTTCCGGGTGGATGTGGTTGACGTGATGCCCGCCGCGCCGCAGTCGGATCGACCAGCAGCCCACCAGCCGGGCCGGGGCGACGTTGCGCGCGAGCAGCGGGTGGCGTGCATCGCGACCGATGGCCGCCTGGTAGTCCGCGATCGGCCCTTCGAGGGCGCGGCGAAAGGCCACGATCAGCGGCTCGTCGTCGTCGAGCAGGCCGCGCGAAGTCTGCGTGCCGAAGCGCAGGCTCTGGTCGAGCGGATGATGCCGCTGCGCGTGGCGCGCCTCGATCACCGGCCGCAGCGCGGCGTTGAACTCCTCGATGCTCGCGAAGCCGGGCGGCGGCGGCAGGTCGTAGGGCCGCACGAGGCGTTCGACGTCGCACCACTCGGCGAACAACGGTTCGCCGAGCTGCCGGGCGGCGTCGATGCGGTAGGTGATCCAGCGCTGGTCGAGCGGCGACCGGGCCCGGAAGCGCTCGATCACCGGCACGGCCTCCGCCGGCTCCCCGGCCGAGAGCAGGGCGGCGACGAAGTTCTCGACCACCGGCACGTCATCCGGCATCGCGCTGGCCGCCTCCCGCGCGGCCGCGACGGCCTCGCGCGCAGCGCCCGGATTCGTGCATGAGGTTCGCGAGCGAACTCAGCAGCTGCGGCGCCCGGCCAACGCGCGCGATCAGGCCGTGCATAAGTCGCTCGGCCTCTGCTGTGTGGCCCGCACGCCGCAGCACGTCGGCGTGCATCAGGGCGACGGCCGGCGGCGACCCAGGCATCGCCGCGGCCTCGCGCAGGGCGGCGGCGAAGTCGTCGTCGCCGCGCACGTGGCGCAGCTGCGCGAGCATGAACTGGCTGTCGAGCTCGTCGGGCCGCGCGGCCACGAGCGCCGCAAGCACCACCTCCGCTTCGTCGTAGCGGTCGAGCAGC
This sequence comes from uncultured Gammaproteobacteria bacterium, assembly GCA_963754125.1. GTDB lineage: Bacteria > Pseudomonadota > Gammaproteobacteria > Steroidobacterales > Steroidobacteraceae > RPQJ01. The sequence goes on along the minus strand of CAVWEX010000001.1, from coordinate 280,061 downwards.
ATCAGCGCGCGCGCGCGGGTCCGCGCGAATCGCGGATGCGCGAGGCCGAGCCCCTCGGCAGCCTCGATCTGCGCCAGCGCCTCCGCAGCGCGCTCCTGCTTGCAGAGCGTGACGGCGAGATTGACGCGGGCTGCGCCATACCCCGGCGCGATCTCGACGGCCCGTTCGAGTGCTGTACGCGCCTCGGCCCCGCGACCGAGCCCGTCGAGCGCGGCACCGAGCGCGGACCAGGCCTCGCTGTCGCGCGGGTCGGCGGCCACCAGCGCCCGCGCGTGCGACTCGGCGAGAGTGGGTCGACCGAGCTGGTTCGCGACCCGCGAGAGCCCGAGACGGGCTGGCCTGAATCGCGCATCCAGGCGCACCGCCTGCTCGAGCTGCAGGAGGCCCGCGTCCGGCTGGCCCCGCGCTGCGAGCAGTTGCCCGAAATTGCTGCGGAACTCGGGATTGCGCGGCTCGAGATCGACGCTCAGTCGCAGCAGGCGCTCCGCTTCGTCCAGGCGGCCGCGCCGGCGCTCGATCAGGCCGAGGATGTGGGTGGCGGACGCGTCCGCCGGGCGGCGCGCCAGCACGGCGCGACAGGCCGAGTCGGCCTCTGCGAGTCGGCCGGCCTGCAGGTGGCCGGCGGCGGTCTGGAGCAGCGGGTCCATCGGTCCGCGAGCTTACCCGACCCGCCTGTTTTGGCCAGCCAAAAAAAACGCCGCCCTGTCCCAAGGGACAGGGCGGCGGCCGTGAGGCAGGTTTACGAGCTTGTTAGAACTTCACGCCGACGTTCACGAAGTAGCGCAGACCCAGCACGTCGTAGGTCGACGGATCCGTGTTCGACTGGATGCCCGCCTGCGCGCTCGTCGTGTAGATCGGCGGCGCCTTGTCGGCGATGTTGGTCACGCCGGCCGTCACCGAGATCATGTCGCTCGCGTTCCAGCGGGCCGAGATGTCGTGGTACGTGTACGACGACACGCTCGGCCGGGCACCCGTCGACGGCGAGAAGATCGCATCGTTGTTCACGACGTCCATGCCATCGGTGTAGCGCAGCGTGTAACGGAACAGGAAGTCGCTGACGTTCCAGGACAGCATCATGCGGCCCTTCAGCTCGGGGAACGCACTCGCCACGGTCTGGCTGATGGTGCCCTTGCGATCGAACCACGGGCTCGTCACCGTCTCCTGCCGCTCGGCGTTCAGCAGGTAGGTGAACAGCACGTTGAGGCTCAGGTCGCCCCACTTCGGCGTCCGCGCCGAACGCATCGAGCGGCAGGCTGTAGTCGACCTGCATGTCGACGCCCTCGCGCTTCAGGCCGCCGAGGTTCAGGTTGGTCGCCGAGATGTCCTGGACGCCGAAGTTGGCGCTGCTGCGCGTGAACAGCTGGCAGTACGCGTTGTTGTTATCGTAGGTCGGGTTCGAGTCCAGCTGGTTGAAGCAGCGTCCGATGATCGAGCTCACGTCGAAGGAGCCGATCACGTCCTCGATCTCGTAGTTCCAGTAGTCCACCGACGCGCTCAGGCGCTGCGCCCAGACACTGTCGAACGCCGACTGCCAGGCCACGCCGGCCGTGTACGTGTCGGCGGTCTCGGGATCGAGCTCCGTATTTCCGCCCACGAAGGCGCGGGCCTGCGGGTTCAGCTGCGTGAAGGTCGGCAACGTCGCCGCCGGGATGCCCTGGGCCTGGCACAACGCCGTGACCTGCGCCGCGTCGGCGCCGGTGCGGAACGTGCTGTTGAAGTTGCAGGGATCCGAGTACTGCGGGAAGTTCTCCTGCCGGGGCAGGAACAGCTCGCTGATGCTCGGCGCCCGGATCGCGCGGTTGTAGGAGCCGCGGACCTTCAGGGAGTCGATCGGGTTCCACTGCAGCGCCACCTTGTAGGTGTCATGGCTGCCGGCGAGGTTGTAGTCCGAGTAGCGGTAGCCGAGGTCCATGCCCAGGAAGCTGGCGCCCGGCAGGTCCTTGAGGATCGGCACCGCGAGCTCGACGAAGCCTTCCGTGACGCTGACTTCACCCGAGGTCGGCTGCTGGGCGTTGAAACCCACCACGTCGCCGCTCGCGAGGAACTGGTCCGGACGGAACTCGCCAGTGTTCTTGCGGTACTCGGCGCCGACGTTGAACTGCAGCGCACCCGCCGGCAGGTCGATGATCGAGCCCGTCACGCTGCCGACGACCTGGGTCTGCTCAGTCTCCTGGACGTTGGTGGCCCGGATCGTGACCGCCTGGGCGCAAGCCGGCGACACGTTGCCCAGGCCGAACGGATCGAACTGCGCACAGCCCGACGAGGCATACACGGCCGGGTTGTTGTAGGCCGCCTGCAGGCGCGAACGCGACAGGTTGCCATCCTGCAGGTTGGTGTACAGGGCCTTGCCCCAGCTGCCGAAGACGTCCCAGTTCCAGTCGTTCTTGAAATCGCCCCGGAAGCCCACGAGGCCCTGCGTCACGTCGTAGTCGTTGTTCGAAACGCGGGGACCGGACTCGGTATAGCGGCGCGAGAAGGCCGAGGCGGGGAGCGGTGCGCCCGGGGTCGGACGGCTCGCGATCAGCACCTGCAGCGCCGGCGGGATCAGCGGATTGGTGATCGGCATCGCGCAGCCCTGCAGCGTGCCGCCGCAGGTCACGGGCGTCGAAGCCAGCTGCTGGTCCGAGTTGTAGGTCGTGTACATGATGCGCGTGTACATCTCGGCCACGTCCGGCACGATGTCGTAAGTCGCGAAGCCCGCGATCTGGCGACGCGTCAGCGGCAGCTGCAGGTAGTTCACCGGGCCGAAGTTGTAGGAATACGAGAGCGGGTTGAAGCCCGGATCGTTCACGTTGCCGCGGTAGTTGATCACCGGCTGTGCCGTCGTGCCGCGACCGAACGAGAACAGCGTGCCGTCGGTGTTGAAGCCGATCGCCGAGGCCGGCGGAACCTGTCCCGGTGCAGCGCCGTAGGCGCCGAACACGGCATCGAGAGCAGCCTGGCTGGGGGCGTTGGTGCCCCAGTCGATGCGGCCGTCCGGCACCGTGCCGGAGCCCAGCGGCTGCAGCTGCGCGCCGAGCGAGACCTCGCCGAACGCGCGGTCACCGGCCAGCACCTCGTCACGCGTGTCGTAGGAGAGCGACAGCACGGCGTTGCCGTTATCATCGGCGAAGTTGCCGCCGATCAGGCCCTCGACCAGCAGCGACTGGCCGTCGCTCTTGTCGGTGATGCCGTACTGCGTGTTGATCTGCACGCCTTCGAAGTCCTGCTTCAGGCGCACGTTGACGACGCCGGCCACCGCGTCCGAGCCGTACACCGACGAGGCGCCGCCGGTCAGGATCTCGATGTTCTGGATGAGTGCCGACGGAATCGTGTTCAGGTCCACGACGCCGGACAGGTTGGACGGCGTGAGGCGCGAGCCGTCGAGCAGCACCAGCGTGCGGGCGGTGCCGAGGCCGCGCAGGTCGACGTTCGCCTGGCCGCCGTTCGACGGGTTGTTCGAGGTCGTCGTGATGGACGGCACCAGCTGCGGCATGCTGTTCAGCACCGTCTCGAGCTGCGCCTCGCCGGACAGCTTGAAGGTGTCCTGGTCGAGGGTGATGACGGGGCTGGCGGCGTCGTAGTCGGCGCGCGCGATGCGCGAACCGGTGACGACCACTTCCTCGAGTTCCGTCTGCGCGGTGGCGGGCACCGCGTAGGCCGACGCAAAAGCGGCAGCGGCGAGCGTGTAGCGCACGGCCTGCCGGATGTTTGACGAATGAGACATTTATGGAATCTCCACGGATGAGTTGTTTGCAGCTCGCCGCAGGGTTGTCCGCAGTCCGGGAACTTGCGTCCCGTTCGGCTTTCCTCCCCCTCTGGCCCCCGAGTCATTTGTCGCACGTTCCGCCGCAAGGCTCGACGGTCTCGACGCGACCCAACACCGATTTCTTCAGAAGTCGGTGGAAGATACTTACCTCTCCCACTTCGCGCAACACTTGTGGCGCGAAAAATACGCGTCCGGCGCACTTATGTTCCTTTTTTGCTACATCTGGCGTCGGGCACCTGCCAGATGGCGGGCCGGCGCGAATGCGCGGCCTGGATCCAGTCGCTCGACCGCTGGTGCGTCCGGCTTCTTTCGCCTGCCGCCGGAGGGCATCATGCCCGCCACGCCGCTACGCCGGAGCAGGCCGTTCAATGTTGCGAAAAACAGTCGCTCTCGCCGGGCTGGTCGCCCTGATGACCGCCTGCGCCACCAGCCCGACCGGCCGAAAGCAGCTGATGCTGGTCTCCGAGCAGCAGGCGATCAGCGCGTCGCGGCAGGCCTACGTGCAGGAGGTCGGGAAGTACCAGCAGGCCGGCAAGCTGGTCAGCGACCCCGAGCTGCTCCGGCGGGTGGAGGTGATCACGGAGCGGCTGGTCGCGCAGGCTGTGAAGATGCGCCCGGACAGCGCCCGGTGGGACTGGAGCGTGGCGGTCATCGACGACCCGAAGACCGTCAACGCCTGGTGCATGGCGGGCGGACGCATGGCGCTCTACACCGGCCTGCTCAGGCAGGTGGACCCGACCGACGACGAGCTGGCGCAGGTGATGGCACACGAGATCGCGCACGCGCTCGCCAACCACTCCGCCGAACGGATGTCGGTCGCGATGGCGAGCCAGGCCGGAGTGCTCGCGGCTGGCCTGTTCTCCGACAAACCCGGCCAGGCGATGGCCACTGCTGCGGTCGCCGCGAAGGTGGCGGTCGACCTGCCCAACAGCCGTACCGCCGAAACCGAGGCCGACCGCATCGGCATCGAACTCGCCGCCCGGGCCGGTTACGATCCGCGTGCGGCCGTCACCCTGTGGCAGAAGATGGGCGCGGTCGGCGGAGGGAAAGCGCCGCCCGCCTTCCTGAGCACCCACCCGAGCGACCAGCAGCGGCAGCAGCGCCTCGGCGCGCTCGCGTCGAAGGTGATGCCCTACTACCAGGCGCCCGGCGCCCGACCGACGCACCCGGTGCGCGTCGGCGTCGGCGCCGCCTGATGAAAGTGAAGCCCACGCCACCCGTCGCGGCGATGAAGCCCCACGAGGTGCAGTCGCCGCACGGCACGCGCGTCGACGAGTACTACTGGCTGCGCGACGACGCGCGCGAGGATCCCGAGGTGCTCGCGCATCTCGCCGCCGAGAACGCCTACAAGGACGCGATGCTCGCGCCGCTGCGGCCGCTCGAGGAGAAGCTCTTCGCCGAGATCGTCGGGCGCATCAAGCAGGACGACGTCACGGTGCCCTACCTTGATCGCGGTCACTGGTACTACCGGCGCTACGAGGCGGGCGACGAGTATCCCGTGTACGCCCGCAAGGCGGGCTCGCTCGAGGCGCCCGAGCAGGTGCTGCTCGACCTCGACGAGCTGGCGCGCGGCCACGACTACTACGACGTGGCCGAACTCGAGGTGAGCCCCGACAACCGCCTGCTGGCCTACGCCGAGGACACGGTCGGCCGGCGCCAGTACACGCTGCGCTTCAAGGATCTCGACGACCGGCCGGACGCTGCCGGACGCGATCCCGAACGTCGAGGCCGCGGTCGCCTGGGCCGCGGACAACCGCAGCGTGCTCTACATCGAGAAGGATCCGCAGACCCTGCTCGGGAACCGGGTGCGCAGGCACGTGCTCGGCACGGATCCGGCGACCGATCCGCTCGTGTTCGAGGAAGCAGACGAGAGCTTCTACGTGGACGTCGGCACGACCAAGGACGGACGCTACCTCTACATCCATTCGCAGAGCACGCTGTCGAGCGAGCAGCGCTACGCGGACGCCGCCGATCCGGCGCTCGAGTTCCGCGTGATCAGCCCGCGCGAGCGCGACCACGAGTACCAGGCCGATCACTTCGACGGCCGCTGGATCATCCGCACCAACTGGCAGGCGCCGAACTTCCGCCTCATGGAGGCACCGGTCGGCTTCTCGTGCGATCGCTCGACGTGGCGCGAGCTCGTGGCCCATGGCGACGAGGCCTTCGTGCACGACTTCAGCGTGTTCCGCGGCTTCCTCGCGATCGAGGAGCGCTCGGGCGGCCTGCGCAGGCTGCGCATCCGGCCGTGGGACGGCGGCCGCGATTTCCACATCGCCTCCGACGAACCCGCCTACCGCGCCGCGCTCGGCGACAACGAGGAGATCGGCGCCCACGTCGTCCGCTACACCTACACCTCGCTCACCACCCCCACGACGACCTACGACTACGACGTGAGGACGGGGGAGCGCAGGCTGCTCAAGCAGGAGCCCGTGCTCGGCGGCTTCGACGCCTCGCGCTACGCCACGGAATACCTGTGGGCGCCGGCGCGCGACGGCGCCGAGATCCCGGTCGCCGTCGTGTACCGCAAGGGCTTCCGCCGGGACGGCAGCGCGCCGCTGCTGCAGTACGGCTACGGGTCCTACGGCCTGTCCAGCGACCCGGTGTTCGGCACGCCCCAGCTGTCGCTGCTCGACCGCGGCTTCGTGTACGCGATCGCGCAGGTGCGCGGCGGGCAGGAACGCGGCCGTCGCTGGTACGACGCCGGCCGGCTGCTCCAGAAGCAGAACAGCTTCAACGACTTCATCGACGTGACGCGCTTCCTCGTGCAGGAGGGCTATGCGGACCCGACGCGCGTGTTCGCCCGCGGCGGCAGCGCCGGCGGGCTGCTGATGGGCGCGGTCGTGAACCTCGCGCCGGCGGACTACAAGGCGATCGTCGCGCACGTGCCCTTCGTGGACGTCGTGACGACCATGCTCGACGAGAGCCTCCCGCTCACGACCAACGAATACGACGAGTGGGGCAACCCGAACGAGAAGCCCTACTACGAGTACATGCTCTCGTACTCCCCCTACGACAACGTCGCGCGGCAGGCCTACCCGGCGATGCTGGTGACGACGGGCCTCTGGGACAGCCAGGTGCAGTACTTCGAGCCCGCGAAATGGGTGGCGCGCCTGCGGCGACTCAAGACCGACGATCGGCCCATCCTGTTCCGCGTCAACATGGAGGCGGGTCACGGTGGCAAGTCGGGACGCTTCCAGCGCTACCGCGAGTACGCGGAGGAATACGCGTTCCTGCTGGACCAGGCGGGGATCTTCGAGTAGCGCCCCACCCCGATTCGCTCCCGCCTCGGGCGGGAGGGAATCGGACCCCTCTCCCGCGCCGGCGGGAAAGGGGGTGGCCGTCAGGCCGGGTGAGGGATCTTCACCTGCCTCTTACTTCGACTTGCCTGCGGCGGGTGTGGCCGCTGCCGGCACGGGGAAGCCGCGCTTGCGCATCAGGGCGTCGATGCCGGCGTCCCGGCCGCGGAACGCGCGATAGCCGTCGGCCGGGTCGATGGTGTTGCCGACCGAGAACACGTGGTCGCGCAGGCGCTTCGCCACCGCCTTGTCCCACGGGCCGCCGGCCTCGGTGAAGGCCTCCCAGGCGTCGGCCGTCAGCGTGTCCGACCACAGGTAGCTGTAGTAGCCCGCCGAGTAGCCGTCGCCGGAGAACACGTGCATGAACTGCGGCGTCCGGTGGCGCATCACGATCTCGGTGGGCATGCCGAGCGCGGTGAGCGTCTCCCGCTCGAACTTGTCGGCGTCGATCGTCTGCGCGCCCGCGAGGTGCAGCTTCATGTCGATCAGTGCGCTCGACAGGTACTCGACGGTGTCGAAGCCCTGGTTGAACGTGTTTGCCCGCTTGATCTTCTCCACCAGGTCCTTCGGGATCGGCTTGCCGGTCTGGTAGTGCAGCGCGTAGCGGTCGAGGATCTCGGGCGTCGCGAGCCAGTGCTCGAGCACCTGCGACGGGAACTCGACGTAGTCGCGCGCGACGCGCGTGCCGGACACCGACGGGTAGTTCACGTTCGAGCTCAGGCCGTGCAGCGCGTGGCCGAACTCGTGGAACAACGTCTTGGCGTCCGTCCAGCTGATGAGCACCGGCTCGCCGGGGCTTCCCTTCACGAAATTCGAGTTGTTCGAGACGATGGTCTTCACCTCGCCGTCGAAGCGCTCCTGCGGGCGGTAGGCGTTCATCCACGCGCCCGAGCGCTTGCCCTTGCGCGCATACGGGTCGAAGTACCACAGGCCCACCAGCTTGCCCGCCGGGTCGTTCACCTCCCAGACGCGCACGTCGGGGTGATAGACGGACACCTTGGCCGGGTCCACCGGCCTGAAGTGGAAGCCGAAGAGTTCCTTCGCCATGTAGAACATGCCTTCGCGCAGGTTCTCGAGCTGCATGTAGGGCGTGACCTGGGTCTCGTCGAGGTCGTACTTGTCCTTGCGGACCTTCTCGGCGTAGTAGCGGTAGTCCCAGGGCTCGATCTTGATGCCGGCGCCTTCCTTGTCGGCGATCGCCTGCATGTCGGCCACTTCCTCGCGGACGCGGGCGACGGCCGGCGTCCACACCGCTTCCATGAGTTCCATGGCGCGCTCGGGGTTCTTCGCCATGGCGTTCTCGAGGCGCCAGTGGGCGTGGGTCTCGTAGCCCAGCAGCTTGGCGCGCTCGGCGCGCAGCGCGAGGATCTCGCCGATGATGGCGTTGTTGTCGGTCGCTCCGCCGTTGTCGCCGCGGTTCACGAACATGCGCCAGGCTTTCTCGCGCAGGTCACGGCGCTCGGCGTAGGTGATGAACGGCTCGACGCTCGAGCGCGTGTTGGCGACGACCCACTTGCCCTTGAGTCCACGCGCCTCCGCGACCTGGGCCGCGCCGGCCCGCACCGACTCCGGCAGGCCGGCGAGATCGGCCTCGTTCTCGATGACGAGCTGGCCGTCGTTCTCGTCGGCGAGCACGTTCTGGCCGAACTTCGTGAACAGCGTGGCCAGCTTCTGGTTGATCTCCGAGAGTTGCTTCTTGGCGTCGGCGTCGAGCTTTGCGCCCGCGCGGACGAAGTTCGTGTAGTAGAGCCAGGTGAGCCGCTGCTGCTCAGCCGTCAGGCCGGATTTCTCGCGAGTCTCGTACACCGCAGCGATGCGCTCGAACAGCTTCTCGTTCTGCGTGACCTGGTCCTGAAAGGCTGCGAGCCTCGGTGCCATCTCGCGCTCGACGGCCTGGACCGCCTCGTCGTTGAGCGTCGAGCTGTAGATGCCGTAGACGGTTCTCACGCGATCCAGCGTGCGGCCGGCGCGCTCCAGTGCGGCGATCGTGTTGTCGAACGTCGCAGGCTCGGGGTTGGCGGTGATGCGGTCGATCTCCGCGAGCTGCTCGGCCATGCCGGCTTCGAGCCCGGGCTGCAGGTGCTCGACTTTCGCCTGGTCGAAGGGCGGAACGCCGCCATAGGGGCCGCTCCAGGGGGCGAGCAGCGGGTTCGCGGCCGGGGCGCTGGTGGTGGCGGCCGCGGGGCCCGCGGCGAGGCAGGCGGCCATTCCGGCGCCGGCGATGAGGGTCTTCAATGACATCGGGAAACCTCGGTGGGCTGTGTCCGGGACGAAACCGGTCGGCGGGCAGCGTATCGCTGCCCGGCCGATCCGGCGGGTCAGCCCACTAGACTACCGAAACTCCCCGGGGTTCCGCACGGCTCGCCGGGGCATCAGCAGCGCCGCGACCGCCGTGAGGGCGGCGACCGTCCCCAGGATCGCGAGCAGCCGCCCGTAGGGCTGGCCCTGCGCGGCGCGGGCGGCGGCGAACACCCAGGCCGTCCGCAGCCATTCCAGTGTCCCGAGGGCCAGCGCGATCTGCAGGCTGCGAACGGCCCAGGTGGCGCGGATGAACAGCAGTGCCAACAGCACGACGCAGAGCGCCGTGAGCGGGATCAGGCCGGCGCGGAAGAAATGCGCCGCGAGCAGCAGCAGCGCGACGCCCGCCAGGACCCGGGCGACGGCCGTCCGCATCGCCGCTACCCGCGCTCCCACATCAGGTCGGAGTCGCGGGCGATCGCGGTCTCGATCATGTCGATCAGGGGCACAGCGCGCATGGCGAGCGTCACCGGCGGCTGGCGGTCCTCGTCCTCGTCTTCGCTTTCTTCGGGCGGCTCGCTGGCGACCGGCGCGGCCCCGGCCTGCTCGTCGAGCGTGCGCCGCAGGCTCGCGAGCGCCCCGGGCAGGTCGGCCGCGAGGATCGCCCCCGGCACCGTGCCGGAATGGCCCATGGCGCGCAGCAGGGCGACGGCCGCGTCGCCGTGCATGGTGAGCGCGCCGGCGCGCGTGGAAAACTTGACGATCATGCTGCCTCCTTGGCCGCGGCGAACGGGCGGAACCCGTCGTCCCGGCGGATCATGCAATCATAGCGGCGGTCGACGGCGTACACGAGGAGCGCGGAATGCAGTTCGAGAACCTGGCCTGCGAGCAGGCGGGCGACGTGATGAAGGTGGTGCTGAACCGCCCGGCGAAACTCAACAGCCTCTCGCTCGGCCTGTTGCGCGACCTGCGCGACTGCGCCGAGGCCATCCAGCGCGAGCGCGCGGTGCGCGCGGTGCTGCTCACCGGCGCGGGCCGCGGCTTCTGCGCGGGCGCCGACCTGACCGATCCCTCGGCCGTGCCGGCCCGCGGCCAGTCCATGGGCCAGTTCATGGCCGGGCGGCTGCGCGGCGAGTTCAATCCCGTGGCGACGATGTGGTGCAGCCTGCCGGTGCCGCTGGTCGTGGCCCTGAACGGCGTGGCGGCCGGGGCCGGCGCATCGATCGCGCTGATGGGCGACATCACGGTGGCGGCGCGCTCGGCCAGCCTCAGCTTCCTGTTTGCGCCGAAGCTCGGTCTCGCGCCCGACATGGGGGCCACGCATTTCCTCGCGCGCCGCGTCGGCGAGGCGCGCGCGCGCGCCTATGCGCTGACGGGCGAGGCGATCCCGGCCGAAACGGCCGCCGCCATCGGGCTCGTCGCCGAGTGCGTGGATGACGATCGCCTGATGGCGCGTGCGGAGGAACTCGCGCGCACGCTCGCGGCCGGCCCGCGCCAGGCCTTCCTGGCCGTGCGCGAGCTCACCGCGCTCGCAGGCAGGAGCTCGCTCGCCGAGCAGCTCGAGCACGAGGCCGCCGCGCAGCGCAGCCTCGGCGACAGCCCGGACTTCCTCGAGGGCGTGAGCGCGTTTCGCGAGAAGCGCCCGGCGAAGTTCCAGGCGCGCTGAACCGGATCGCACCGTACCGCATGGGCGGCGGCCGTCCGCCCGCGCGGACTCAGGCGAACTCGGCCAGGTACTTCGGCAGCATCGTGAGCCAGGTGGGCCAGTCGTGGTCCACGCCGGGTCCCCAGTCGTCCACCCGGTTGGGGATGCCCTTCGAGCCCAGTACCCCGGCGAGCCGCCAGGATTCGCCGGGATCCTCCCAGCGTCCCGAGCCGGTCGCGAGGATCGCGAAGCGCCGCCGCAGCGCGTCGAGCTGCCAGCCGTCGCCGAGACCCGGCAGGAAGTGCGGCGGCGAGGAGAAATAGAAGTCGTCGTTCCAGCGGCCGCCGAGGTAGCCCGACAGGTCGTAGGTACCGCTCATGCCGAGGGCGAGGCGGAATGCGTCCGGGTGCCGGCACAGGCTCGCCACCGCGAAGAGCGCGCCGTAGGAGGCGCCCGCCGTGACGACCTCGAGGTCGTGCGTGGCGCAGTCGCTGCGGATGAGCGGCACGACTTCCTCGTACACGTAGGCGTCGAACAGGTTCTGCACGCGCGAGCAGTACTCCGGCGAGTGCTGCCGCGACGTCCAGTGCCGGCCGGGAACGCTGTCCACCGCGTAGACCTTGATGCGTCCCGCCTCGATCAGGCCCGAGACGGCGCCGATGAGGCCCTGCCGCTCGGGTTCCTCGCAGTCGCCGCCCGCGGTCGGGAAGATCAGCACCGGCGTGCCCCAGTGCCCCCAGCGGACCACCCGTGCCGGGCAGGGCAGCCGATGCGTGTGCCAGCTGAAGTAGTCGCGTTTCATCGCGGGCGTCCCTCGGCGGCGCGCCACTGCTGGATGCGCCCGTAGAACAACTCGGTGAACTCGTCGACCTCGTGCGCCGGGAACAGCGCCGTGACTTTCTGGCGTACCGCGTCGCGCGCCTGCTCCGTGCCGAAGAATTCGTCGGCGACGGCATCGAGGTGGCCGAGGTGCCGCGCGCAGAATTCCTCGAAGGCCTCGGCATCGAGCGCCTGCCGGGCGAGGCGTGCGTAGCGGCGCAGCTTCTCGCGGTAGGGCAGGTCCTGCGCGGCGATCTCGAAGTAGGGCGCCCACTCGAGGTTGTGGCGCACGCGGCGACGGGTGGCGGCACAGAAGATCGCCCAGCGCAGGTTCGCCTTGATGAGCCACGGGAAGTGGTAGTGCAGCGAAGTGACCTGCGAGTCCGGGCAGGCGTTGGCGAAGTCGATCGGGTGCCAGTCGCCGTCGCGCAGCAGCGCCTCGCAGGAATTGAAGTCCCAGCCGAAGAACGCGTTGATCGTGAGCGTGATGTCCTCGAGCTCGGAGCGCAGCTCGGCGTCGACGAAGTCGCGGTCCATGCGGTAGCGGTCGTGCAGCGGCGCGTCCGGGTCGTAGTTCACGGCCCGCGTCTGCGGCCCGAGGCCGATGCAGCGCACGAACCGCTCGTACGGAAGCACCGCGGCCTGCAGGTGCATGAGCTTGGTGCCGCTGCCCTCGTAGGCGGCGCGCAGCCCGGCCTCGTCGTCCACCTTGGACACGCCCACCCAGCCGCCGCCGTCGTAGGGCTTCATGAAGAGCGGATAACCGAGCCGGGCACCGATCGGACCGAGGTCGAAGAAGCGCGCGTAGCGCGTCAGCGTCGGCTGCAGGTCGGCCGTCTGCTCGTAGGCCTTGGGCGGCAGCATCCAGGTGTCCGGCACCTTGAGGCCGAGGCGCATCATCGCGCAGTAGGTGGTGTGCTTCTCGCTCGCCTGGATCGACCACGGGTTGTTGAACACGTACGTGTCGTTCATCACGACCGCCTTCTTGATCCACTCGCGGCTGGTGTAGTACCAGTGCGTGACGCGGTCGATGACGAGGTCGTAGCGCACGGGCTGGCCGAGGTCGAAGGGCTCGATGGTCACCCGGCTCACCTCGAAGCCGAGCGTGTCGTTGCCCGCCGGGATCGCGAGCTCGAGCCGCTTCAGGATGGCCTCGAAGCAGATCGGCCAGCAGATGTCCGCGCCGAGCGACAGCCCGATGTGCCGGGTTACGTGTGCCACTTGCGAATCCCTCTCAGTCCGGGCCTGCCGGGGCAGGGCGTTGCTTATTCGTAGACCATCCAGAGCGGGCCGGGGAAGAGCCAGGTGAGCGCCGACTGCAGCCGGTCGCGCCAGTTCTCCCAGTTGTGGCCGTCGCGGACTTCCTCGTAGCGTACCTCAATGCCGTGGTGGCGCAGCAGCGGCACCAGGCTGCGGTTCTCGTAGATCAGCGACTCGTAGATGCCGCAGGAGAGGTACATGCGCTCGGCGGGCCGGCCCGGGCGCCTGCGGAACTCGTTGACGAACTTCGCCACCGGGTCGAAGGTCGCCGTGCGCCGGTGGTGGCCGATGTCGGAGAACGCGAACGACCCCGACTGCAGCACCAGCCGTCCGAACGCGCCCGGGTGGCGCCAGGCGGCGTGCAGCGAGGCGACCGCGCCGAAGCTCGCGCCCATCAGGCCGCGGGTCGCCGGGCTGGCGTGCAGCGGGAAGGCGTGCGCCAGCTGCGTCGGCAGTTCCTCGGCGACGAAGCGCGCGTGCCCCTCGTGGCCCGCGTATTCCACGAGCCGGTCGGGCGACTGCGTGAGAGCGGCGATCAGGGGCGGGATCTCGAGCCGGTGGATCAGGTTGTCGAGCACCACGCGCAGGCTGGCGTAGCGCAGGTAGTCGTAGCCGTCGTGCACGACGAGCAGCGGGTAGCGGCGACTGCGGCGAAAGCGCGCCGGCACGTACACGCCCACGTGGCGATCGTCGCCGAGCGCGGCGCTCGTCAGCGCGACCTGGTCCACCGTGCCCGGCCGCGCCGCCGCGTCGGCGAGCGTCCACTCCGGACGCTCGTAGCCGTGCCCCTGAGCCACCGAGTTGGCGCCGAACGGGTCCGCGGCCTGCAGCGGGTTCAGCGGGTCGAGGATCCAGTCCGCCTGTCCGTCGCGCACGACCTCGAACTTGTACTCGATGCGGGAGCTCTCAGGCAGTTCGACGCGCAGCACCCACAGGTCGTCCTCGCCGACGCGCTCGAAGGGCTGGCTCGCCGGCAGTCCGTGGATCCAGCAGCGCAGGTTCACGGCGTCGGCGGCGCCGTGATAGACGAACGTGACGCCGCCGGCATCCACGATCGGCGATCGACGTGCGGCGGCCAGCGCCGCCTGGGAGGACGCTACGCCGCGGAGCGCTCCTGGATCGCGTACGCGGGTCATGCGCGGGCTCCGCTCGGGACCAGGCGGCCCACGCGGGTGAGCCGCTGCGAGCCACCGGCGTGGACGAGTTCGCCGCGCCGCCACAGCAGCCAGTCCCCGTCGTCGAGCGTGTGGCAGGTGGCCGGGGCGAAACGCCGCGCCACCAGCTCGACCCGGCCTCGATCGGACGTCGCCAGACGGCTTGCGGCATGCGGCAGGAACACCGCGCCACGCACCAGCGCGAGACCTGCCTCGAACACCTCGGCGTTGCCTGCGCCCTGCGGCGGGTGATCGTGGAAGAGCACGACGCGCTCGGCCAGTGCCATCGCGCCCGCCGACCAGGCAACCACCGGCTTGCCGCGCAGCGCGCGCTCGAGGCCGAACAGCTTGAGTCGGTTGAGCAGCACGGCCACGTGCCCGCCGGCGATGCACACGAGTCCGGCGGAGCCGATGAGGCGCTCGAGTTCGGCGGACTGGTTGGCGAGGACCGACCGCCGTGCCGCGGTCCATTCCCCATCGAAGCGACTGTGCAGGGTGCGGATGTCCCGCAGGTGCTCGGCGTCGAGGCGGCGCAGTGCCGCGATCGCCGAGCGCCGCGCCTTGTTTGCCAGCGGCGAGTCGTCATCCGACTGCAGCAGTTCGCGCGCGGCGGCCTTGGCGTGGTCGAGGCGCACGCGGTAGAGGTCCTGCAGCCGACGCAGCTCGTTCTGGCGGGCACGATAGGCCTCGTGCAGCCCGGGCTCGTGCGCAAAGACGGCCTCGGTCCGTTCATACAGGCGAAGGTCGCGCGCGGGCTCGCCGAGGTGCGACTCGAGGGCGCCGAGTTCGCCTTCGCGTTCCTGCCATCCGGCGGTGATCGTAACCACGGGCCCGTGCAGGCCGGCGTGTCCGAGAGCCTCCCGGAGGTTGGGCGCACGAAACTGCGGCCCCAGCAGCAGGACGTCTTGCATGTGCGGATATTGGCCGAAGCGACGGACGCTGGATACCATCGGCCACCCAGCCACCCCGGGAGTGCCGAACCCATGACCGTAAGCCAGGGCGCGCGTGCCGCGCCCCGAAACCGCCTGCCCGGGATGATCCTGTCGGCGGCGGCCGTCGCTGCGCTGTGCACTGCCGCCACGTGGGCCGGCGCCGAGGCGGCCGCCCCGGCCCAGCCGCCGGCGGGCCGCACCCTCGCCGACGTGCTCGCGGCGGCCGGGCCCGCCGACTGGCGTCCGCTCGACCCGGGCCACACGCTCTATCTCGAGCTCGATTCAGCACGGATCGTGATCGAACTCGCGCCGCAGTTCGCGCCGGAGCATGTAGCGAACATCCTGCGACTGGTTCGGCAGGGCTATTACGACGGGCTTGCGATCGTCCGTTCGCAGGACAACTTCGTCGTGCAGTGGGGCGACCCTGGGCTCAAGCGCTCGCTCGGGGATGCACGCGCGACCCTGCCGCCGGAATTCACCGTGCCCCTCGACGTGCGGCTGCCCTTTACAAGGCTGCCCGACCCGGACGGCTACGCGCCCGAGGTCGGGTTCTCGGGTGGCTTTCCGGCGGCGCGCGATCCGAAGCTTGGTCAGGCATGGCTTGCGCACTGCTATGCGATGGTGGGCGCAGGGCGCGACAACGCGGTGGACAGCGGCAACGGCGCGGAGCTGTATGTCGTGATCGGGCACGCCCCTCGCCAGCTCGACCGCAACATCGCGCTGGTGGGCCGGGTGGTGCAGGGGATGGAGCGACTCGCCACGCTGCCGCGCGGCACCGGTCCACTCGGGTTCTACGAGCAACCGATCCAGAACGTCCCGATCCGCCGCGTGCGTGTGGCCGCCGACGTCCCGGAGGCGGAGCGCACCCGGCTCGAGGTGCTGCGCACCGACACCGCCACCTTCGAAGCGCTCGTCGAGGCGCGGCGCAATCGTCGCGACGAGTGGTACAAGGTGCCAGCGGGTCACATCGACCTGTGCAACGTGCCCATCCCGGTGCGCACGCCCTGACGCTGCTGCTGCAGCGCAGCATCAGCTGCGCGCCTGACGTTACTGCGGATTGCGATCACGCACCGGGCGAGGCAAGTTAGCGGGTATAAGCGAGTCATATCGTCCTGCAGAACGGAGGAGACCATGGACCGCATCTGGCTGAAGCACTATCCGCCCGGCGTACCCGCCGACGTCAACGTGGACCAGTACTCGTCGCTGGTGCAGCTCATGGAAGAGGGCTTCGCGAAGTACGCCGCGCGCGACGCCTACGCCTTCATGGACCGGCGCTTCACGTTCGGCGAGATCGACCGGCAGTCCGCAGCCTTCGGCGCGTGGCTGCAGGGACTCGGTCTCGCGCGGGGCGCGCGCGTCGCCCTGATGATGCCGAACGTCGTGCAGTACCCGATCGCGCTTGCGGGTGTGCTGCGCGCGGGCTACGTGGTGGTCAACGTGAATCCCCTGTACACGCCGCGCGAGCTCGAGCACCAGCTCAAGGACTCGGGCGCCGAAGCCATCGTGATCCTCGAGAACTTCGCGGCGACGCTCGAGCAGGTGATCGCGAAGACCGCCGTGAAGCACGTGGTGGTGGCCTCGATCGGCGACCTGCTCGGCTTCCCGAAAGGGGCGATCGTCAACTTCGCCGTGCGCAAGATCAAGAAGATGGTGCCGACGTACTCGCTGCCCGGCCACCTGCGCTTCAGCGACGCACTCGACGCGGGGGCGCAGCGCAAGCTCGCGCCGGTCGAGGTGGGTCCGCAGGATGTCGCGTTCCTGCAGTACACGGGCGGCACCACGGGCGTGTCGAAGGGCGCCACGCTCACGCATCGCAACCTCGTCGCGAACGTGCTGCAGATGGAGGCGTGGGTGAAGCCGGCGCTCACCGACACCAGCCGCGGCCCCGTGCCTGAGCAGATGGTGTACATCTGCGCGCTGCCGCTCTACCACGTGTTCGCGCTCACGGTGAACTGCCTCGGCGGCATCCGCCTCGGCTCGCTGAACGTGCTGATCGCGAATCCGCGCGACATCCCGGGCTTCGTCAAGGAACTCGCCAAGTTCAAGTTCAACGTCATCCCGGGCGTCAACACGCTGTACAACGCGCTCGCCGAGAACGCCGAGTTCCAGCAGCTCGACTTCTCCAGCATGCGCATCTCGAACGGCGGCGGCATGGCCGTGCAGAAGGCGGTCGCGGACAAGTGGCTCAAGCTCACCGGCGTGCCGATCGTCGAGGGCTACGGCCTCTCGGAGACCTCGCCGGTCGCCACCTGCAACCCGATCCAGTCGCGCGAGTACAACGGAACGATCGGCCTGCCGTTCCCGAGCACCGACATTGCCATCCTCGACGACGCGGGACAGCCCGTGCCGCTCGGGCAGCCGGGCGAGATCGCGATCCGTGGCCCGCAGGTGATGGCGGGCTACTGGCAGCGTCCCGACGAGACCGCGAAGGTGATGACCCCGGACGGCTTCTTCAAGTCCGGCGACATCGGCGTCATGGACGAACGCGGCTACACCAAGATCGTGGACCGCAAGAAGGACATGATCATCGTCTCGGGTTTCAACGTGTACCCGAACGAGGTCGAGGGCGTCGTCGCCATGCATCCTCGCGTGATCGAGTGCGCGGCCATCGGCGTGCCGGACGCGAGGTCGGGCGAAGCGGTCAAGGTGTTCGTCGTGCGCAAGGATCCGGCGCTCACCGAGGCCGAGCTCATGGACTTCTGCAAGCAGCACCTGACGGGCTACAAGAAGCCGAAGTTCATCGTGTTCCGCGACGAGCTGCCGAAGACCAACGTCGGCAAGATCCTGCGGCGCGAATTGCGAGACGCGGAAGTCGCGGCGCAGCAGAAGTCCGCGTAGACCGCTGTGTTTGCCCAGGTCCTCCGTAGCGGACCGGCGGGCGGGGTGAAGTTCCGCGGGGACGCCGTGAATACGTCCCTGTAGGCTCGCGCGCGACATCCCTGTCGCGCGACGCCCCGCGGACCTTCGCCCCGCCCGCCGGTCCTTGCGGTGGCGGCCGGCATCCGCGTTCGGGCATTGCGCTTCATTACGCACCGCCACGACATCGGCGCGACTCCAGTCAGGTCAGACGGGATGAGCGGGGCGTCGCGCCGCAGGGACGCGGCGCGCGAGCCTCCAGGGATGGATTTACGGCGTCCCCGCGCATCCCGTCTGACCTGACTGGAGCCGCGCGAGCCGCCGATGGGCGGCGGAGACGCTACTGCCCGCGGAACTGCGGCGGCCGACGCTGCATGAACGCGGTCATCGCCTCGGTGAGATCCTCGGAGTGCAGGAACGCCGAGTTCCACAGCGCCACGTAGTCGAGCGCGGCGTCCACGTCGCGGCGGCACGCGAACCCGAGCACCTGCTTCGCGCCCTGCACTGCAAGCGGCGAGTTGGCGGCGATCTCGTGGGCCAGCTGCCGCGCGTGTGAGTGCAGGGAATCCGCGTCGGGCAGCACGTCGTTCAGCAGCCCGATCGCGAGCGCCCGCGCGGCGTCGATGTCGCGACCCGTGAAGATCAGCTCGCGCGCGGGGCCGTCGCCGATCACGCGCGGCAGGCGCTGCAGCGTCCCGACGTCGGCGACCATCGCGATCTTCGTCTCGCGCACCGAGAATTTCGCGTCGGCGGAGGCTACGCGGATGTCGCAGGCCGTGATCAGGTCCATCCCCGCACCGATGCAGACACCGTGCACTGCGGCGATCACGGGCTTGTTGGTGTCCGCGAAGCAGCTTGCGGTGCGCTGGTAGCGCCGGACGTCGTCGTACAGCGCGCGGCGCTTGCCCACCGGGGACTCGCCGCCGCCGGAGATCGCACCGCCGCCCGCCAGGGCGGGTGCGTGGTCGAGGAGGTCGATGCCGGCGCAGAACGCCTTGCCGCGGCCCGCGAGCACGATCGCGCGCACCGCGGGGTCGGCGTCGAGCTGTTCGACCGCCGCGGGAATCGATTCCCACAGCGGGCGGTGCAGCGCGTTCAGTTTCTCCGGGCGGTCCAGCCAGAGGACGGCGACGGCGCCGTCGCGCTCGATGCTCAGGTTCTCGAAGGTCATCGGGTGTCTCGTCGTTGCAGTGAGGGACGCGGAAGGGTTGGGGCGCCGTGTGCGGGATCAGCGCCTCATCCGGCGAGCCGTGTCGGTGGCGCGCCGCAGCAGCGCGTCGGTCGCGCCGGGCGCCAGTGCGGCGAGCTTCTCGATCAATGCCGAGCCGGGCGGGACGGCGATCTCGGCGAGCCGGAAGCGGATTGCAAGGAAGATGGACCACACGACCCAGGACGGCGGCATGGTGAGTGCCCCGGGCCAGAGGTCCGCAGCCGCCGCGTCGTGCTGTACCGAGCTCACCATCGGCGTGTCCACCACGCCCGGCAGCACCAGCGAAACGTGGATGCGCTCGCCGACGAGCTCGGTGCGCAGCGCCTCGGTGAGGCCGACCAGCGCGAACTTCGTGGCGCAGTAGCCGCCGAGCGGCGAGAAGCCGCGGCGGCCGGCGAGCGAGCCCACGTTGACGATGTGACCGCGACCCTGCTCGCGCATCTGCCGGACTGCCTCCTGCATGACGTGCAGGGCCCCGAGCAGGTTCACGTCCAGCATGCGCTGCAGGTCGGCGGTCTTGAGGTCCACGACCTTGGCCGGGATCAGCACGCCGGCGTTGTTGATGACGACGTCCACCGAGCCGAATCGCTTGACGGCCTTGCGGAAGCAGGCCGCGACGGCGACGGGATCCGTGACGTCGGCCGTGGCCACCAGCGTCGTGGCGCCGAGCTTGCGGGTTTCGGCGGCGACCTTGGCGAGCACCTTGGCGCGGCGCGCGACCAGCACGAGGTTGGCCCCGGCGGCGGCGAAGGCGAGTGCAGTCTCGCGGCCGATGCCGCTCGACGCGCCCGTGACCAGCACGGTGCGATCCCGGAAAGGCGTCTGGGCCATGCGCGATTCCTCGGTGAAGACGCTCGCAGGTGGAACCTATTGCAGGAACTGTGCGAGCGGCGTGTAGGGCAGGTCGAGCGCGTGCGCCACCGCCGCGTTCGTGACGTGGCCGGCGTGCACGTTCAGGCCGTTGGCGAGGTGCGGGTCTGCCTGCATCGCCGCCTTCCAGCCGTGGTCGGCCAGCTTGCGTGCGAAGGGCAACGTGGCGTTGTTGAGCGCGAAGGTCGAGGTGCGCGGCACCGCACCCGGCATGTTGGCCACGCAATAATGGATCACGTCGTCGACCACGTAGGTGGGCTCCGCGTGTGTCGTCGCCTTGCTGGTCTCGAAGCAGCCGCCCTGGTCGATGGAGATGTCCACCAGCACCGCGCCCGCCTTCATGCGCCGGACCATGTCCCTCGTCACCAGCTTCGGAGCGGCCGCACCCGCGATCAGCACCGCGCCGATCACCAGGTCGGCATCGATCACGAGCGCGTCGATGTGCTCCTGGGTGGAATACTCGGTGCGCAGCGACGGACCGAAAAGCGCGGACAACTCGCGCAGCCGCTTCACTGATCGATCCACGATGGTGACGTCCGCGCGCAGGCCGACGGCCATCTCGGCGGCGTGCGTGCCCGAGACGCCGCCGCCCAGGATGACGACCTTCGCAGGCGCCACGCCTGGCACACCGCCCAGCAGGATGCCGCGGCCGCCGTTGGCCTTCTGCAGGCAATAGGCGCCGACCTGGACCGACATGCGGCCGGCGACCTCGCTCATCGGCGTGAGCAACGGTAGCGAGCCGTCCGGCGCGGTGACTGTCTCGTAGGCGATGCAGGTCGCACCCGACCTGATCAGCGCCTCGGTCTGCCTGGGGTCGGGTGCGAGGTGCAGGTAGGTGTAGAGCACCTGGCCCGCGCGCAGCATGGCGCACTCCTCGGGCTGGGGTTCCTTCACCTTGACGATCATCTCGGACTTCGCGAACACCTCTTCTGCGTTCGCCGCGATCTTCGCGCCGACGCGCTGGTAGTCGCCGTCGGTAAAGCCGATGCCGGCGGCGGCGCCGGTCTGCACGACGACCTCGTGGCCGGATTCGACCAGCTCGCGGACGGCCGCCGGCACGAGTCCGACGCGGTATTCGTGGACCTTGATTTCCTTGGGCACTCCGATGCGCATGATCTCCCCCTCAGGGCTTTCGTTGATTCGGGCCGGAGCATACCCAGCCGATCGCCCGAGAGTGTGAAGTTTCGGCGCGCGAGTGGCCATCCCCCGCAATGAGATGCCGCCGCGCCGGACTTCCGGAGCACAATCGGTGCGGGCGCGCCCGGTCGCGAGGCGGCTGCAACGAATTGGCCCCGGGAGCGGTCACAAGAGATATGGACCGAGGAACACTGCGCAGCGTCCAGGCATCCGCCCTCGCGGCATCGTGCGTGCTGCTGTTGTTCGGGGGAGCGGTCCGGGCGGCCGATCCGGCCGCGCCCGCCGGCGTCCCGCCCGAGTCGGGCCCGATGTACGCCACCCGCACCTCACTGGACCGGATCGGCCGTATCGTCGCCAGCGTCGAGATCAACGGCCGCGGACCCTTCCGTTTCGTGCTCGACACGGGCGCCAATCGCTCGGCCATGTCGGCCGCGACCGCGGAGGCGCTGCAGCTCGTCCCCGCCGAGGGAGACGTGATCAGCGTGCACGGCGTCACCGGCAATGCCACGCTCCCGGTGGTGGAGGTGGCCAGGCTGCAGGCGGGCGAACTGTTGTTCGTGAACCAGCGCCTGCCGGTGCTGCCCTCTGCGGTGTTCGCCGGCACGGACGGCATCCTCGGCGTGGACTGCCTGCAGGATGCACGTATCGAGGTGGATTTCGGGCGGGACCGTGTGACCATTCGCCGCTCGAGCGGTCGTCGCGCCCAGCGCGGCTTCCTGGTCGTGCCCGCGTGGCTGCGGGGCGGGGGGCTGCTGCTCGTGGAGGGGCAGGTCGGTCGCGTGCCGGTGAAGGCGATCCTCGACACCGGCGCCGAGCGCAGCCTCGGCAACGAGGCGCTGCGCGCCGCGCTGGGACAGAAGGCGCTACGACCGCACGAGGCGGTGCCCACCACGGTCATCGGCGCGACCCCGCAAATTGCGCAGGCCCTGTCGTTCGAGGCGCCCGAGATCGACATCGGTGGCGCGCGCCTCAACAACCTCACGGTCAGCTTCGGCGACCTGCACGTGTTCAACGTCTGGTCGATGCTCGAGGAGCCCGCGCTGTTGATCGGCATGGACCTGCTCGGCACGCTTGAACAGTTCGTGGTGGACTATTCGCGCCGCGAGTTCCACCTGAAGCCGGTTTCCTCGGGGCGCCCGACGTTGCATCGCTGCGG
This sequence comes from uncultured Gammaproteobacteria bacterium, assembly GCA_963754125.1. Lineage (GTDB taxonomy): Bacteria > Pseudomonadota > Gammaproteobacteria > Steroidobacterales > Steroidobacteraceae > RPQJ01. The sequence goes on along the minus strand of CAVWEX010000001.1, from coordinate 257,740 downwards.
AAACGAATGCAACACGCGCATTCCGCCGCCGGACGCCTGAGCGCCCGGCGAAGCCACGGGCGGAGCCCTCAGGGTCGCGACAGCGCCAGGCGCCAACCGACCAGGTTCTCCCCCGCGTGACGCTGGGGCTCGGCGGATCCGCAGTCGAATCCGATGCGACGCGCGGTGGCGACCGTGGCGGCCATCTGCTCCTCCGACTGGGCACAGCCCACGAGGTCCTGCAGGCGGCGTACCCCGGCGCGCACCTCGCGCTCGAAGCGGTCCACCTCGCGCTCGAATCCCGCGACACCCATCTCACGGCGCACACCGAGAAGCTTCTGCACGCCGTCGATCACGACGTGCAGCAGGTGCGGTGAGATGCTCCGGGCCGCGGCCTGGCGCAGCTCGGTGGCGGCCGCAGAGAGCTCGGCCCAGGTCGCGCGTGCGGCGGCGTCGGACTGGCGCTCTGCGACCGCGTGGCGCCTTAGCTTGCGCAGGATCCGGGTTTCCTCGAGCACCAGCGCGCCCTGGGCGAGCGATTCGCGTGCGTTGCGGATAAGCACGGAGTGCTCGTGGTGCATGACGAAGAGGGCGCGGCCTGCTGGACGAAGCACCCGCCGGATCTCGGCCAGGGAGCGCGGCATGTCCGTGTATTCGAGGGCGTACTGGCCGCTCACGGCGTCGAAGGTCCCAGCCTCGAAATCGAGGCGTTCGCAGGGCATGCCGGCGTGGAATTCGATGCCGGCGAACAGTGACGCGCCGTTCGGAACGTGGCGCGGCGGGTCGATCGTGGCGAGGTCGGCGCCGTGGATCTCGACGTGCCGGCCCACGGCCGTTGCGGCCTCCTTGGCCAGCAGCGCGATGGCGCCATTGCCGCAGCCGACGTCGAGCACGCGGCCACCATCGTCTATCGTGGCGAAGAACGCGAGCCAGAGATCTCGAAGCTCCAGCGTGTAGGTGGAGTCCGGGCCCATGGGGCAGGTCGCGATCGCGCCGCCGCGGTAATACGCCTCCCAGTGCTCTACCGTCATGTTTCGTCCGCAGCGCGATTCCCGGTCCGGTACGGCATTATGCTGACGCGCGCGGCGCGGCGCATGCGGCGCAGGTGTCTCGGCGCGAAGCCGGCGCGACCGGTAACATGGCGGACTCGAAGTGACGGCGGGCCCCGACGGGGGTCCCGCGAGGAGGCTGGCAGGTGATACGCAGGAATGCGCGCGCACGGCTCGGTTGGCTGCTGCTTGCGACCACGACGCTCACGTTTCAGGCGGCGCACGCGGATGAGGCGCGGAGCTGCGCAACAATGGCCGACGATCGCGCGAGGCTGGCCTGCTACGACTCGATCTTCGGCAGGCCGGCCGCCGCTGCACCCCTGGGCGCGCCGTCTGCTGCCGCGCCTGCCACGGGTGCCGTCGCCGGAACGGTCGCAGCTGCGCCTGTCGCTGCCACGCCGGCCGCTGCAGCCGCGGCCAACCCCGAGACCGACTTCGGTCTCACCGAGGCCGCCAAGCGCGCGCGTGAACCGGAGGAGTCCGGGGAACGGCTCCCGGAAAGTATCTCGGGTACGGTCGCCAGGGTTGCCCGCCAGCCTGCAGGTGAGCTCGTCGTGACGCTCGAGAACGGCCAGGTCTGGACGCAGTTGCAGGTGGACCCACGCGCCCGGGTGGCCGTGGGCGATACCGTGGTCATCAAGAAGGCGGCGCTCGGTTCGCACCTGCTGGTGACCGCCAGCCGCTACGCCACGCGGGTACGACGCGTGAAGTGACGCGGCCTGGCCGCGATTCGGGCGCGATGCCGGAGGCTATACTGCGGTCCGCGGCCGATCGGCCGACGCTCCCCCGGGGTCATGGCATGCAGAACGTGAATGCGTCGCGGCTCGAGACGTTGGTGCGCGCGGCCGCGCAGGCGCGTCAGTCGGGCGATCTCGCCACGGGCGCTGTCGGTCGCGAACCAGGCGGCGGCGGAGAAGCTCGCACACCCGTTGCTGCTGCGCGTGCAGGCCGAGGCGCTCGCCGTGGCGGGTCGCTACCGGGACGCGGGGCAGCTGCTCAACCGCGCGCTCGCACTCGCGCCCAACGATCCGCTCACGATCACCGACATCGGCCGCGTGCTGGTGGCGGAGAACCGCCTCGAGGAGGCGATCCGCGCCTTCGAAGCTGCCGTGACGGTGCACCCGGGCCTCGCGGCGGCGTGGCTCGAGCTCGGGTCGGCGCGCGACATCCTGGGCGACGACGCCGGGTCGCGCACGGCCTACGAGCAGGCGAAGTCGCTGGCCCCGGGTGACGCCGAAGCCTGGGCAGCCCTTGCGACCATCGCGCTGCGCCGCGGCGACATGGCGCAGGCGCGCCCGCTCGCGGAGGAGGCGGCCCGACGCCAACCCGACCACGCGGGCGCCGGCCTCGTGCTGGCGAGCGCGGACCTCGAGCGCGGCGCCACCGAGGAGGCCCTGGCGCGGCTCGAGGCGCTGCTCGCTCGCAAGGCGCTGGACGAACGGCAGCTGCCGGTAGCGCTGGGACGCCTCGGCGACGCTCTCGACCGTCTCGGCCGGACGCAGGAAGCCTTCGACGCGTACACCCGCATGAACGAGGAGACGGTGCGGGCGAACGCCGCGCGCTTCGGTGACGGCGGGCCCATCGAGAACCATCTCGAACTCGTCCTCCGCCTCACGCGCTGGTTCGAACGCCAGGATCCGGCCGTCTGGCGCGCACCGGCAGCCCCGGGCAGCGCGGCGAGTCCGGTGCGCCGCCACGTGTTCCTGCTTGGCTACCCGCGTTCCGGCAACACGCTGGTCGAGAACATCCTCGCGAGCCTGCCCGACGTGCGCGCACTGGAGGAGCGCCCGACGCTCGCCGACTCGGACCTCGCGTTCCTGCGCGACGACAGCACGCTCGACCAGCTGACCCACCTCGACCCGGCGCTGGCCGGGAAGCAGCGCGAGGCCTACTGGCGGCGCGTCCGCGCCGAGGTACCGGACGTGGACGGCAAGGTGTTCGTGGACATGGCGCCGCTGAACGGCATCAAGCTGCCGATGATCGCCCGGCTGTTCCCGGACGCCGTCGTCGTGCTGTGCCGCCGCGATCCGCGCGACGTGGTGCTGAGCTGCTTCCGCAGGCACTTCCGCGTCAATGCCTCGACCTACCAGATGGCCGGCCTCGAGCGCGCGGCCCGGCACTACGACGCCGTGATGCGCCTCATCGAGCTGTACCTCGCGGTCCTGCCGCTGCCGGTGCACGTCGTGCACTATGCTGCGCTCGTGGCCGATTTCGACGCGTCCACGCGCGCGCTCGCGGAGTTCGTCGACGTGCCGTGGACGGAGGCGGCGAGGGAATTCGGCCGTACGGCGGCCGCCCGCGACGTCCGCACGGTGAGCGCACCGCAGGTGCGACGGGGCCTGTTCGACGGGACCCGGCAGTGGGAGCGCTACCGGGAACAGATGGCACCGGTCCTGCCGGTGCTCGATCCCTGGGTCAGGACGTTCGGCTACGCGGACTGAGCGCCCGCTTCAGCGGTTCGAGCCACGGCTCGTAGTGCCGCCACTGATCGAGTGCCTCGCGGTAGATCGGCCGGCGCACCTGCTCGGAGCTCGCGGTCGCGACGGCGCGGGCGGTCTCGTGAAATCGCAGGCAGGCCGGCTCGAAGGGCAGGCCGCAGTGTGCGAGCAGGCGGCGCACCTCGGCCTCGGTGTCCTCGATCAGCCGCTCGTAGCTCAGGCGGAGCACCCGCCCCGGCAGCACCGTATCGAAGTGCGCCATCAGCTCGACGTAGTCGCGGTAGTAGCGTCCGATGTCCTCGAGCGAATACGTGAACTGCTGGCCGCGCGCGAAGTGCTGCCGGAAGCACGACCAGCCGCAGGCCATCGGCTCGCGACGCACGTCGATGATGCGCGCGTTGGGCAGCATGAGATGGATGAGTCCGACGTGCATCCAGTTGTTCGGCATCTTGTCGATGAAGCGCGGCGTGCCCGACCTGCGATGCAACCGCGTCCGGCGCAGGTAGTCCTCGCCCAGCGCGCGCAGCTCCGCGGCGTCGAGCCGGGCCAGCACGTCCGGGTAGCCAGGCGTCGCCGACGGGCCGGGCCGTGTCGCAAGCGACCGCGCGATGTCCGATGACGTCGGGCAGCTCCATCGTGCCCTCGACGGCGCCGTGGCTCGCGAGGATCTGCTCGACCAGCGTCGAGCCGGAGCGCGGCAGGCCGACGACGAAGATCGGGTCGTCGGCCTCGCAGCCCCAGTCGCGGCGTGGCTCGACGAACTCTGCGCGTGAAGAGTCGCGCACACGCGGCGCACATACTCGGTCGTCGCCGTCGCGTCGTAGGGAGTGATCGCGCGGCGGACGCGATTGGCCTCGGCGTAATGATCGAAGGACGCTGCGAACTGCTCCGCGTCCTCCAGGGCCTTGCCGAGCGCGAAGTGCAGGTGCAGGCGGTCGTCGTCGGAGAGGTCGCTGCGCGCGAGCTGTGACTGCATGGCCGCGAGGTCCGCGGGTGCGAAGCGGATCGTCTTGAGGTTGGCGAGGCTCCACCAGGCCTCGCCGAAGCCCGGCGCGAGCGCGAGACAGCGGCGGTACGCCGCGATGCCGTCGTCCGTGCGGCCCGCGGTCTTGAGGGCATCGCCGTACGCCATCCAGATGCGCGGATTCGACGGGTGGTCGGCCAGCACGGCCTCGAAGGCCTCGATGGCGCGGGCGTGGTCGCCGGAGCGTCCGAGCACGTTGGCCTTGAGGTTCAGATACGCGGGGTTGCGCGGCTCCGTGGCCAGCAGCCGCTCGAGCTCCGCAAGCGCCTCGTCGTGACGGTGCTGCTCGAGGCGCACGACGGCGAGATCGTGCCGGGCCGCGGTGAAGCCGGGCGCGCGAGCGAGGCAGCGCTCGAGCAGCGCGCCTGCATCGTCCCAGCGACGCCGCGCGCGTCGCGAGATCGGCGAGCATGCGCAGCGCGGCCGGATCGTCGGGTTGCTGCGCGAGATGCGTGCGCAGCTGCCGCTCGGCGTCGGCGAGCCGTCCTTCGATGAGGGCCGTCGCGGGTGCGAGCAGATGGGGCCCGGCCGTCGTGACCGTGACGTGGCTGGCCCAGGCCGCATCGGCCCCCGCGGGGTCGCCTGATTCCATCAGGTGGTCGGCGATCAGTCGCCAGGCCTCGCCGATGTCGGGCTTGAGCGACACGGCGCGACGCAGTGCCGCGAGGGCCGCGTCGCGCCGACCGGCGAGGCCGAGCGTCACGCCCAGTTCGTAGTGCACCGCTGCCGCTTCACGCTGGCGCCGGGACAACGGTTCGAGTATCGCGAGCGCTCCGGGCAGGTCGCCCAGCTGCCGCAGCGCCATGGCGAGGAACAGTGCCGCCACCGGCTGGCCGGGCGCGACGCGCAGGATATCCTTTGCCGCCCGGGCCGCGAGCGCCGGGTCGGAGCGCAGCAGGGCCCCGACCCGCTGCAGTGCGACGTCGACCCCGTTGCCTGGCCTGGATTCGTTGCTCATAAAAAAAGACGGCGGGCCGAAGCCCGCCGTCCAGTTACCACGTTTCCGTGGAATCCGCAGCCGATTAGAACTTGGCCGAGAGCCCGAAGAACACGTAGCGGCCCAGCGCGTCGTACACCTGCGGGTAGGTGTTGCCGTTGCCGAAGCCCGTGCCCACCTGGCCGCTCAGCGGCGGAGCCTCGTCCGTGAAGTTGTTCACGCCGGCCGTGAACGTGTACTTCTCGGCGTACGTGTAGACCACCGCGAGGTCGAGGTAGTTCTGCGAGTCCAGCGTCTTGCTCCAGTTGAACACCGAGGAGGGGTCGTTCAGGTCCGCATCGTTCGACGTGTACTCGATGTCCACGCTGTCGAAGAAGCGCCAGTTGAGGGACACGTCCACGTTCCACGGCGTCGCCCAGGTCGTCCGCAGGCGCGTGCGCAGCTCCGGCAGCGGCGTGCCGCAGTTCGAGGGACCGTAGAGGCCGGCGCAGTCGTACTCCGAAACGCCGGGCAGCGGCGTGTTGACGAACTCGTCGAGGTACGTGCCCATGAACGCGAAGTTGAGCGAGCCCCAGTCGTTCATGCCGAGCGCGTAGTTCACGCCGAGGTCCCAGCCCGAGGTCTTCGTCTCGCCGATGTTGACGTTGGTCGCGAGGATCTGGGCCTCCGACAGCAGCCACAGCGTCCCCTGGCTGTCGCGCGTGACCAGGTTGCAGTACTCGGAGGCGCCGGTCTGCAGGCACTGGTCCAGCGCGGTCGACGGCGGTACGGTGCCGATGGTGTCCTCGACCTTGATGTTCCAGTAGTCGATCGTCATCGCCAGGCCGTCGACGAAGGTCGGCGTGAACACGAGGCCGACCGTCCACGTGTCGGCCGACTCCGGCTTCAGTTCCGTGTTGCCACCGAAGATCGCGTTGTACTGGCCGGCCGAGCTGTCGAGGTCGCTACCGTAGAGTGCATCAGCCAGGCCGGTATTCCGACACTGCTCGATCGTGGCAGTCGGAGGTATGCCGCCCTCCGTCGTGCTGCAGGGGTCGCGGGTCATGTCGAACAGGCCCAGCGATGCCGCCGAGAACAGCTCGATCACGTTCGGTGCACGCACGGCGTGCTGGTAGCTGCCGCGGAGCCTGACGTCGTCGACGATCGACCAGTCGAGGCCGATACCATAGGTGCTGGTCGTCTCCTCGAGGCTGTAATCCGAGTAGCGGTAACTGCCGGTCACCGTCACGTCCTGCGCCAGGAAGATGTCCTGCAGCAGCGGGATCCGCGCCTCGGCGAAGAGGTCGGTGACGTTGTAGTCGCCGCTCACGCCGAGCGTGTTGCCACCCTGGCCGGCGAGGTCGCCGGTGGTGAACGCCGTGTCGGTCTCGAAGTGGAGGCCTTCCTGGCGATACTCGGCGCCGAACGCGACGCCGATGCCGTCCTTCGCGGTCGGCAGCGTGAGGCCGTAGTTGCCGAGGTCGCTGGACAGCGCCGCCGTCACGACCGTCTGCGTCGTGTCGCCGCGGGTGAAGCCAGGCGTCGAAACATAACCGAGTGCCTCAGGCGTCACGCCGTTCGGATCCCAGATGTTCCACGGAACGCAGGCCAGGTCCGATCCATCCACGAACGAGCGGCAGGCCGGCCCGTTCGGGGTCTGCGACCACGTCGAGGGCGAGCTGCGTGCGCGCGTTCGAGAAGTCGTTCTGGTAGGTCTCGGCGAAAATTACCGAGCCGTACTGGCCAGACACGTCGTAGCTCCAGTTGCCGTCGAGGAACGAGCCCCGGACGCCGACCACGCCACGGTAGGAGGTCAGGCCCAGGTCGTCCCGGCGGCCGCCGCCTTCCACGTTGCGCCGCTGAATGATGATATCGCGGGTGTCGTCGGGACCGAGGCCATCGTTCGTGCAGAGCGTGTTGCGCCACTGGGCACCGTTCTGCAGCAGCAGCGGATTGTCGCAGTGGATCGTCGAGATCACGTTGCCGAACGAGCCCGACGGCGCGATCTGCGCCACCGTGCTGTTGTCCATGAACATGAACTCGGTGTAGACCTCTGCCGAGTCGCTGATGTCGTAATGGGCGAACAGCGCGGCCTGGTAGCGATCCTGCGGGCGCTGGTAGTAGTTCAGCGGGCCGTAGTTGTAGAGGTCGCCGTCCCAGGGGATGACGTTGCCGTCCGGCATCCATCGTCCTGTTAGGCGCCTGTCCAGTGCCGCTCAGGTTGATGGGGCGGAACCGGCCCGGGTAGCTCGTGCTCGAGCCGCCGCAGTAGAGGCCGCTGGTCGAGATCGCGCAGGCGCTGTAGTCGCGCTCCGACTGCAGGACCGGGTCGGTGCTCGTGTAGCCGAAGAACATGGTCGCGTTGCCGCGGCCGTCGGCGAAATTCGAACCCATCGTGATGCCGAGCGAGTACTCGCTGCCGTCCCACACCTCGCCCGGGGCCGACTTGAAGCCCGCGTCGCGGACCAGCCGCTGCGTGAAGTTGTCGCTGTTGTCGTGCCAGTACGCGTTGTAGTTCGCGTCGATCTGCACGCCCTCGAAGTCGTCCTGCATGATGAAGTTCACCACGCCGGCGACGGCGTCGGAGCCGTACACCGCGGAGGCGCCGCCGGTGAGCACTTCGACGCGCTCGATCAGCGAGGCCGGGATTCCGTTCAGGTCAACCGCCACGTCCTGGGGGCTGCCGGCCGGCATGCGGCGGCCGTTCACGAGCACCAGGGTCCGGTCCGTGCCGAGGTTGCGCAGGTTGACCGTTGCGGTACCCGTTGCGCCGTTCGAGATGTTGCCGCCCTGGTCAGCGAAGGCCTGGGGCAGGTTGTTGATGAGGTCTTCGACCTGCACCGTGCCCTCGAACATCACGTCCTGGGCGCCGAGCACCGACACCGGGCTCGTGCCCTCGAGGTTCGCCTGCGGAATGCGCGAACCGGTGACGACGATCTGCTCGAGTTCCGCATCCTGTGCGGACGCTGCAGGGACGTAAGCGACCGCGCCTGCGGAGGCGGCGATCAACGCGACGCGCACGGCGCGCTCGATCTTTCGATTGGGCATCAGATAACTCCTGAGAGTGTTGCGAGATTGCGAGGACAGGACCGCCCGGTGCGACTCACGGGCGAATCCAGACGACTCCGGACCAGAAAACCACAGGAAGTGGAGACGAGATTCGGGTCCATTGGACGCGGATCATACGCCGGGATGCGGGGCAAAGTGAAGCTATGTTGCGACAACGCTACAACAGGCTCCCGATCGCGCTGTGGCTCGAGCGCAACACTCGAGGACGCAGTGCGGGACAGGCGTTGGGAAAGGATTCGCGCCGGCCCGCTACATGCGGGCCTCTGCGAATCCTTTCCCGACGCTGGACACACGGCGCCTGGGCGAATGGCCGCCGAGCCGGCCACTCGCACGGCGCAAGTAACGTCGACCGGAATCGGCGTTGAGTTCCAAGTACCCGTCGGCAGCCTGGGCGGTCGCCCCGTACCGCGGTCGTCACGCTGGATCCGGCCGACGCTGCGTGCGCCGTGCGAGCCGGTCCTCCGGCTCGCCCAGGCGCCTGGTGTCCGGCGCCGGGCCGGGGTTGCGCAGGGCGCGCCTGTTTCCGAGCGCGCCCGGAGCAACCCCGGCCCGGCGCCCACACACGGCACCGCACCCACAGCCGCCCCCGGGTCGCAGCGGCGAGCCGCACAAAGCAGAGGCCCCGGGACTTGCGTCCCGAGGCCTCGTGGCAAGCGCTGGAGCCTGCAGTCGCTTACATGCCCGAATCCGTTCGGATCAGCATCACGCGACGGTTCAACTGACGACCCTCGGCCGTCGCGTTGTCGGCGATCGGCTTGGCCTCACCGTGGCCGATCGAGCTCAGGCGAGCCGGATCCACGCCACGCGAGGTCAGGTAGTCGTACACCGCCTTCGCACGACGATCCGACAGCTTCAGGTTGTAGGCATCGCTGCCCACGCTGTCGGTGTGGCCTTCGATCAGCGACGTCGCAAACGGCACGTCGTTCATGAAGGTCACCACGCGCTCGAGCTCGGTGATCGACTCGGCGCGCAGCTCGGCGCTGTCGAAGTCGAACAGCACCTTCAGCGTCTGCTCGAGCGGGCAGCCGACCTTGTCGACCTTCGCGCCGGCCGGCGTGTTCGGGCACTTGTCCGCTTCGTCGCACACGCCATCACCATCGCTGTCGGCGCACTTGGCCGGAGCAGGCGGCGGCGGCGGCGGCGGGGCAGGCGGCTCCTCGACGACCGGCGCCGGGCGCGGCGCGCCCCAGCCGAAAGCGATGCCGACCTGCGCGACCACGTCGTTCAGCGTGTTGCCGCTTTGCAGGTCCCAGCGGGAACGGATCTCGGGACGCAGCTGCACGGTGCGCGAGCCGTCGGCGCTGCGCATCAGGTCCCACATCAGGCCGAGGCCCGCCGATGCGGTGACGTTCTCGTCCCCCTCGAGACCCTCGTAGTTCGAATTCTGCATGCCGATGCCGCCGACGATGTAGGGCGAGAGGCGGCTGTCGCGTGCGAATACCCGCAGCAGGTCGACCGAGCCGCCGGAAATGCTGCCGTCGAAGCTCGCCGGCCAGGTCCATTCGGGCCGCAGGCCGTCGTTGTCGAATTCGCTGGTGTAGCCGGTGAGTTGCACGGTCCATTGGTCGCTCAGGTGCTTGCCGACCGACGCGCCGTAGACGAGGTCGTCCTCGAGCAGGCGGTCATCGTCGACGAAGGTGTAGCCCGCGAACGGCGCGACGAACCACTGTCCGACCTCGTCGTTCCACGGCAGGCTGGAATCGTCGGCATGGGCCGCCGCGCTCGCGAGCAATGCCGTGGCGACGGCGGACGCTAGGACTGCATGTCTGTTCATTTGTACTTCCTGTCGGGAGTCCCGGGCTGAAGGGCCGCGCGGCATGCGCCGGGCACACCGCGACCGTCGCGGATGTTAGCGGAATTCAGCGAGCCCCGGTGCACGGCCTCGAGCCGCGCGGCCACTTCGCCTCGGGTCGCAGCACGCGGTCGCCGGTGGCGATGCCGAGCGCCGCGGTGGCGCCTCCGGCGAGTTCCACGACCAGGACGACGGGCACGTCCGCGGAGATCGTGTCGAGGGATCCCGGCTCGGCGCGCTCGTGCACCTTCACGATGCAGCCGGCGTCGTCCACGAACAGCATGTCGAGCGGGATGAGCGTGTTCATCATCCACATGCCGACCCGCTGGGCCGGGGCGTACACGAAGAACATCGCCTGGTCGGCGCGCAGCGACGGCACGAACATGAGCCCCTGGGCGCGCGTCTGCGGCGTGTCGGCGCGCCACGCATCGAAGAGGTGGCGCCGGGCGCTGCGCGTCTCGATGGCGATGCGCTCGCGCGGGAAGGCCGACAGCGGCCGCACTGCGTCGTCGCGGGCCGCGAGCGCAGGCGCCGTCGCGAGACCCAGCACCAGCAGCGCGGCGAATGCAGCGGCACCCGGAGCCCGCGGACTCATCGGGGGGGCGCCTGCGCCGGATCGGCTGTTTTTTCCTCCAGCTCGTCGACGATGGCCGTGACGTCGAACCGCGAGACCAGCACGGCGCGGTCGCCGCCCACGGCGCGCGCCGGCTGCGTGCAATAGCCGCGGCCCTCGACCCGGTACGCCGTCGCCGAGTCGTCGGCGGGTACCTGTCTCAGTTCGTCGAACGCGCACTTGTCGTCGCCCTGCGTTGCGAAGAATTCCCCGGAGCCCTCGCGGACCAGCGTGAGGTTGACCGGGACGTTGCGTGCCGACTCGCCCGGGCGCAGCGGTCCGGCCCCCAGCACGATCAGCACCGGGCCGACGTCGGGCACCGTGCCCCGATAAACGAGGCGCAGGCCGTCGCCGGTCGGCCGCACGCTGCCGCGACACTGCGGTTCGCTGCGCTCGCTCCAGTCGATCTCGGCCTCGATCGCGCCGCTGAGTCGCGCCTGCAGCGAGCCGGTCGCGGCCGCGGCGCACAGTGCCTCGGGGGAGGCCGGCGTCGGCGTCGGCGACGGGGCCCCGGTCGGTCCTGCCGGTCGGCGGCGCGCCCGCAGCCGGCTCCGAGCGAGCAGGCGAGCAGGAACACCGGGCCGAGGCGCCGCGTCCGGTCAGGCCGGTGCACGCGCCTGCACGAGCAGGGTTCTTGCCAGTTGACCATGCAGGTAGCCGAGTCCGCGCGCCAGGTGCATCGTGACGGTGAGCAGCAGGATTCCGAGGATCGAGATCAGCGGCAGCAGCGCCGGATGGGGCGATTCCACCGTGCCGTCGATCTGCACGAGGCCCGCATGGTAGAGCAGCACGGCGATGGGTGCGAGGAAGGTCGCGAGCGAGACGATGATGCCGACGACGGCAAACGTGAAGTAGAAGACGCCGAGCGGCAGCATCAGCAGCAGATACAGCAGCGTGCTCCAGGTGCGCGGATCCTTGAGCATCTCGACGACTCGCTGCCAGAACGGCGTGTCGCGGTCCCGGTAGGGCGGGCGCCTTGGCATGCGCACGCCGAGCAGCGACTCCACGATGCGACCCTCGGCGAGGGCGACCACCCGTGCAATGCCGATGAACGCGAGGAAGAACGGCACGCCGATGATCAGGATCGCGAGCCCGAGCGACAGCGACAGGCCGACGGTGGCGAAGGTGAAGTATGCAATGCCCGTGACCAGCGTCAGCAGCAGGTACAGCAGGCAGAGGTAGGCGCGCGGATCTGCGTACACCCCGAAGAATCGCCCGAGCGCCGAGCCGTAGGCACGCGGGACCGGCGTCTTAAGGGCCTTCTGGATCGTCGCCTCGTTGGCTCGGTAGGCGTCCGCGACCTCGTCCGGTGCCCCGTAGCTCGAGACGATCCGCGCCAGTACGTCGCCCTCGACGTCCGCCGGATGCTGTGCGAGCTCGGCTCGCAGGTGTTCCTCCGCATCGAACAGCGCGTCCTGGACCAGCGCCGGATCGGCGCCGCTCAGTGCAGTTCGAAGGGCGTCGAGGTACTGCTCGACCGTTCTGAGTGTGGCGGCCGTCATGACGAGGTCTCCTCGGCGGGGGCGGGGCTCAGCGTCGCGTCCACGAAGTCGCGCGTCGAGAGCCACGTCGCGCGCCACGCGGCGAGCGCCTCGCGCCCGAGCGGCGTGATGCGGTAGTAACGCCGCGGTGGGCCGGCGTAGGACGGCACGACGCGGCTCGACAGCAGTCCGGCGGCGCTGAGGTTGCGCAGCACCGGGTAGAGCGCCCCCAGCTTGAACGGACCGGCACTGTCGTGCTCGCCGGCGAGGCGGCGGGCGATCTCGTAACCATAGAGGTCCTCCCCGGCCTCGGCCAGCACGGACAGAAGCACCAGCGAGGTCAGTCCGGCGCTCAGTTCGCGCTGGAACTTGCGGGTCTGCAGGTCCGCGAGTTCAGGGGGGGCGAGGTCTTCGTCGGGTTGGGTTGTCACTATCGCCGACTCATGTGCGTTGATGCCTAGTATTAATTACAGACTACTATTACGAAGTCAATAATATAGTTCGATGGACCATAAGTCCTGGCTTGTTTGCATCGGAGATCGGCGCCGCCACCGGGCACGCGGGTCGCTGGGCGGCCGGACTTCATGCGGGTCTCTGCGGTGTCAGCCGATCTGTGCAATCTGTAACATCCGGTCAGATACGCGGAGAGTCGTGCCAGATGTCCACCGAACAGCAGAGATTGTTTGCACCGCGCCGCTACCTCAGTCGCCTGACCCGTGGGACCCTCGCAGTGATCATGGCGGGCGGCCGCGGCGAGCGCTTGCGAGCACCTCACCGAGGACCGCTGCAAGCCCGCGACGCCGTTCGGTGGCAAGTTCCGGATCATCGACTTCGCGCTGTCGAACTGCGTCAACTCCGGGATCCGGCAGATCTCGGTGCTCACCCAGTACAAGGCGCACTCGCTGATCCAGCACATCCAGCGCGGCTGGGGCTACCTGAGGGGCGAGTTCGGCGAGTTCGTCGAGATCGTTCCGGCGCAGCAGCGGCGCGGCGCCGAGTGGTACCAGGGCACCGCCGACGCGCTCTGGCAGAACATGGAGATCATCCGGGCACACCGGCCGCTGCACGTGCTGGTCCTCGCCGGGGATCACATCTACAAGATGGACTACGGCCCGATGATCGGCTTCCACGTCGAGAAAGAGGCCGACATCACCGTGGGCGTCGTCGAGGTGCCGGTGGTGCGCGCGCGCGAGTTCGGCGTGCTCACCGTGGACGAGACCAACCGCGTGCTGCGGTTCCAGGAAAAGCCGATGGACCCGGAGCCGATGCCGGGCCGCCCGGACGTCGCGCTCGCCTCCATGGGCATCTACGTGTTCAATCCGCGGCTGCTCGAGCGGCTGCTGCGCGCCGACGCCGAGGACCCGAGTTCGGCGCACGACTTCGGCCGCAACATCGTGCCGGACGCGATCGACAAGCTGCGCGTGTTCGCCTACCCGTTCGAGGACGTGCGCACCAAGGCGCAGAACTACTGGCGCGACGTGGGCACGGTGGATGCCTACTACGAGGCGAACATGGAACTCGTGCGCGTGTCGCCCGAGCTCAACATCTACGATGAGCAGTGGCCGATCTGGACCTACCAGGAACAGCTGCCGCCGGCGAAGTTCGTGTTCGACGACGACGACCGCCGGGGCGCCGCGATCGACTCGATGGTGTCGGGCGGCTGCATCATCTCGGGCTCGCGCGTCACCAACTCGCTGCTGTTCTCGAACGTGCGGGTACACGATTACTCGACCATCGACGCGTCGGTGCTCCTGCCGCGCGTGCGCGTCGGCGAGCGCTGCGTCATCCGCCGCGCGATCATCGACGCGGGCACGCTGGTGCCGGACGGCATGCAGATCGGCGTGGACCCGGCGGCCGACGCCGAGCGCTTCTACGTCACCGAAGGCGGCGTCACGCTCGTAACCGCCGCCATGCTGCGCAGCGCGCCGCGCGCGGGCTGAGCCGCGGCTTGCGGCGGACCTAAGTATCCCTCATCCGAGGAATCATCCATGTCGAAGCGTGCCCCGTGCAGGATGGTGGCGATGCTGGTCGCCCTCGTGGCGCTGCTGTCCGCCTGCACCACACTCGGACCGGACCTCGTGGCGCCCCGGCTGAGCCTCGTCGGCGTGCAGATGCTCTCCACCGACATGTTCGCGCAGAAGTTCAAGATCCGCGTTCTGGTCGAGAATCCGAACGACCTCGAGCTGCCGGTGCGGGGACTCGAGTACCAGATCATCATGATGGGCGACAGCTTCGCCGACGGCACGAGCACCGACGTCTTCCTGCTGCCGGCGCGCGGCGAGGCGGAATTCGACATGCTGGTGACGACGAACTTCGTGAGCAGCTTCGGCCGGCTGATCAGCCGCGTCGGCGGGCGGCAAGCTCGAGGACATCGACTACGAGATCACCGGCAAGATCTACGTGGACAAGGGCGTGCTGCGCCGGATCCCCTTCAGCCACCGCGGCACGGTGGACTTCTCGCGCGCGCTGAAGTCGGGCAAGTCCGAGCCTCGGCAGTTGTAGGCGGCGCGGTGGCGCGACGGCCGCGGGGCAGTCCGCGGCTGCCCGTGCTGCCGGTGGGTCACAGCGAATCGTAGAGCTGCTCGTACTCGAGCACCTGGCGCTCCCAGGAGAAGTCCGCACGCATCCCGTTCGACACCAGGCGTCGCCACAGCGCGGGCGACTCGTACCACTTGAGTGCCTGCTCGATCGCCCAGCGCACGCCGCCGGGATCGAAGTCGTTGAACACGACGCCCGTGCCCTCGCCGGTGGCGGGGTCGAAGTGGGCTACCGAGTCGGCGAGTCCGCCGGTGCGCCGCACGATCGGCACGGTGCCGTACCTCAGGCTGTACATCTGGTTGAGCCCGCAGGGCTCGTACATGGACGGCATCAGGAAGATGTCGGCCGACGCCTCGATGCGATGCGCGAGTTCCTCGCTGTAGCCGCTGTAGAAGGCCGCAAGCCCCGGAAAGCTCTGCCTGCAGGCCGTGCAGGAAGCGCTCGTAGTGGTGCTCCCCGCTGCCGAGCGCCACGAGCCGGACCCTGCCCGCGGCGAGCACCTCGGGCAGCACGTCGTACAGCAGATCGATTCCCTTCTGGTGGGTCAGCCGCGTCACCATGCCGATGAGCGGTACCGTGGACGGCCCGGCCATGTGCAGCAGGTCCATCAGGGCCTGCTTGTTGCGCGCCTTGCCGGCGAGGTCGGTCGCATCGTAGTGGTGCGGCAGGTGCCGATCCGTAGCCGGATTCCATTCCTCGTAGTCCACTCCGTTCAGGATCCCGTGCAGTGCGGTGCCGCGGGCCCGCAGGTCGGCGTCGAGACCATGCCCGCCCTCGGGCGTGCAGATCTCCGCGGCATAGGTCGGGCTCACGGTCGTCACCGCGTCGGCGTGGATCACGGCGTGCCGCATGGGGTTGATGCGGCCGGCGGCGAGGTCCGGCTGGTGCAGCAGCGCCGGGTCCACGCCCGGCCCGAGGTCGCCGGACTGGCCGGACCCGAACACGCCCTGGTAACCGATGTTGTGGATGGTGAAAACGCTCTTCGTGGCGGCAAACAGCCCGAGGTCCCACGCATACGCCGAGCGCAGCAGCAGCGGTGCGAACGCCGTGTGCCAGTCGTTCGCGTGCAGGACCTGCGGCGCGAATCCCATGCGCTGGCAGCCCTCGAACGCCGCGCGGGTCAGCATGAGGTAGCGGACGTGCTCGTCCGGGGCGTCCGAGTAGATGCGCGGCCGGTCGAACAGCGACGGGCAGTCGACGAGGTACACCCACAGCTCGGAGTCCGGTACGCGCGCGGTCTGGATGCCGTAATGGAACACGCGCGGGCCGACGCGCAGCGTGAGGTCCTGCAGGAAGTCCACGGGGTGCCGGTCCACGCCGCGCAGGTCCATCTGGCCGTGCAGCGGCATGAACACGCGCAGTTCGTGGCCGCGGCGGGCGAGGTGGCGGGTGAGCGCCGCGGAGACGTCCCCGAGTCCGCCGGTCTTGGCGAACGGGGAGTATTCGGCGGACAGGAAGCAGATTCGCACGGCGATCTCCGGGGTGGGTCGCAGCGCGTCGCCGGGGCGGGCTGCCGAGCGCGGCTCAGGAGCGCTTGTCGTCGTCGTCGCGATCCTTGTCGCGCTTCTGGAGCAGCACGTTCAGCATGCTCTCCTGCACCTTCGCGAGTGCCTCGAGATTCTGGCGGGTGATGTCGGCCACCGCCGCGAGCGGCGTGTGCGCGACGATCCTCGAGATCTGCGACTGCACCGCTTCCTGCTGCTTCAGGAACATCTCGATGCTGCGCTCGAGGAAGCTCGCGAGGTACCCCTGCAGCGAGTTGCCGTAGAAGCGGATGATGGCCTCGAGCACCTTGGTGCTCAGGATCGGCCGGCCCGCCTGCTCCTGCTCGGCGATGACCTGCAGCAAGATGTGCCGGGTGATGTCGTTGCCCGATCTTGTCCTCGACGACCCGCAGCTTTTCACCCTTGACGATCAAGCCGCGGATGTCGTCGAGGGTGATGTGCCGGCTCTGCGACGCGTCGTACAGGCGACGGTTCGCGTACTTCTTGATCAGGCGTTCTTGACTCATGGGGCTGCAGTGTACCTCAGGGCTGTTGCGTCGCAAAAACGGGCCGCGCGCGCCGTGGCGGCCGCGCGGCGCGCGGTGCGTCGCTCGCCGGCTGGCCCCGCGCGGGTCGGCGACCCTACACTGTGGGCGGTCCCTATCCTCCGCCAGTGCAGGCCCGACATGTCTCAACAGCAGGTCCTCGAGCAGCTCCAGTCGCGGGTCGGGCAGGAAATCCACTGCAGCGACTGGCTGGAGATCACGCAGGCGCGCATCGACGCGTTCGCCGGCGCCACCGGCGACCACCAGTGGATCCACGTCGATGCCGCACGCGCCGCACGGGAGTCGCCGTGGAAGGCAACCATTGCGCACGGCTTCCTGACCCTGTCGCTCTACCCGATGCTGCGCGGGACTGGTGGCCGCCGACCAGCCGGTGTTCCCGGGCGTCCGTCAGGTGATCAATTACGGCCTCGAGAAGCTGCGCTTCCCGAGTGCCGTGCTGAGCGGCAGCCGGGTCCGCGCCCGCTGCGTGCTGCTCAAGGTGGAGGCGGTCACGGGCGGCCTGCAGGTCAACGAGCAGTACACCGTGGAGATCGAAGGCCAGCCGAAGCCCGCCTGCGTGGCCGAGGCCATCATGCGGCTGTACTTCTGATCGGGGGGGAATCCGATGATCTACGACAGCATCCTGCACACCATTGGCCGTACGCCCATCGTGCGTGTCAATCGCATCGCGCCCAGCCACGTCACGATGTACGTGAAGTGCGAGTTCTTCAATCCGCTGTCCTCCGTCAAGGACCGGCTCGCCATCGCGATCATCGAGGACGCCGAGCGCAGCGGAGCGCTCAAGCCTGGCCAGACCGTGATCGAGGCGACGTCGGGCAACACGGGCATCGCCCTCGCCATGGTCTGCGCGGCCAAGGGCTATCCGTTCGTCGCGGTGATGGTCGAGACGTTCTCGATCGAGCGCCGCAAGATCATGCGCATGCTCGGTGCCAAGGTGATCCTCACGCCCGCCGCCGAGCGCGGCTCGGGGATGGTGCGCAAGGCCGCGGAACTGGCGAAGCAGCACGGCTGGTTCCTGGCGAGCCAGTTCGAGAATCCCGCCAATCCGGCCTACCACCGCCAGACCACCGGCCCCGAGATCCTGAGCGACTTCGCCGGCCGGCGGCTCGACTTCTTCGTGACCGGCTGGGGCACGGGCGGCACGCTCACCGGCGCCGGCGAGATGATCCGGCTCGCGCGGCCCGAGGTCGAGATCGTCGTGACCGAGCCGGCCGGCGCGGCCCTGCTCGCCGGCGCGGAGTTCAAGCCGCACAAGATCCAGGGCTGGACCCCCGATTTCGTGCCCGCCGTCCTGAACCGCTCGGTTCCGCACCGCAACGTCCCCGTCACGGACGATGAATCGATCGCGGCCTCCCGCTCCCTTGCCCGCAACGAGGGGATCTTCTGCGGCATCTCGTCGGGCGGCACCTTCGCGGCGGCCCTCAAGGTGGCCGAGACCGCGCCCGAGGGCTCGGTGATCCTGGCGATGCTGCCCGACACCGGCGAGCGCTACCTGACCACGGCCTTGTTCGAAGGCGTGCCGGAGGGCTCGGACCCGGAGCCCTGAGTCGTCGCGGGCGGCCGGCCCCGGTCGCCGCTGTTGCCGCATTCCCGGGTCCGGGCGCAACCCGTTGCCTGTTCGGTGCGAATGGGTGGGATAATCCCGATCCTTTTCCCCAGGTCCGCGCCCGGCGGCGCGGGTTCAATGCATGTCTGACACTCTCAAGAAGGTGCTGCTCGGCGCCGTCGCGGGCGCGCTGCTCGTGGTCTTCTATGCCCACGTGAGGGGCGAGCGGGCGAAGCGCGATCCGGCCGCCGCGATGGCCGGCGCCGCGCAGGGCGGTCCTGCGGCCGGCGCTCGCCCCGGGGGCGGCCCCCCGTCGGGTCCGCCCGCCGGAGGCGCTCCGGGACAGGGGGGGCCGGGCAGCGCGGGTATGCCGCCGGTCGCCGTGGTCACGGCGCCGGTCCGTTCCGAACGGTTGTCCTTCGAGCTCGAGGCGCTCGGTACCGCCGGTGCCAACGAGGCCGTCGACATCACCGCGAAGGTCGCCAACCAGGTGACGGCAGTGCGGTTCACGGAGGGGCAGCAGGTGCGCCGCGGCGACGTGCTGGTCGAACTCGACGGCGCGCAGGCGCGCGCCGACCTCGCGGTGGCCGAGGCCGCGCTCGCCGAGAGCCGCAGCCAGTACCAGCGCTCGCGGGAGCTCTACACGACCAAGGTGCTGTCCGACCAGCAGCTCGAGCAGATCGAAGCGACCTTCAAGGCCAACGAGGCGCGGGTCACCTCGGCCCGGTCGCGCGTCGGGGACACCGTCATCCGCGCGCCTTTCGCGGGCCGGGTGGGGCTGCGGCGCGTCAGCGTCGGCAGCCTGATCAGCCCGGGCACCGTGATCACGACGCTCGACGACACGAGCACCATCAAGCTCGACTTCACCATCCCGGAGACCTTCCTGTCCGTCGTGACGCCCGGGCTCGAGATCGCGGCGGGCAGCGTCGCCTACCCGGACGCCACGTTCGGCGGACGCGTCTCGAGCGTCGATTCGCGCGTGGATCCGGCGACGCGCTCGGTGACCGTGCGCGCCCTGCTGCCGAACCCCGAGGGCCTGCTCAAGCCCGGCATGTTCCTGACCGTGCGGTTGTCGCGAGGCGCGGTCGACGCGCTGCATCGTTCCCGAGCAGGCGCTCGTGCCCGAGCAGGGTGACGTGTTCGTGTTCGTGGTCGCCGACGGCGTGGCCGAGAAGCGCCTCGTGCGCATCGGGCAGCGTCGCGTGGGCGACGTGCAGGTGATCGATGGACTCGCCGAGGGAGAACTGGTCGTGACGGAAGGCACGCAGAAGCTGCGCGACGGCGCCCCGGTGCGGCTCCAGGGCGCGCCGCCCGCGGCCACGGTGGGAGCGGCGACGTGAAGATCTCCGAGATCTCGGTCAAGCGGCCGGTCTTCGCGACCGTCGTGAGCCTGCTGCTCGTGATCCTGGGCCTGCTCGCGTACTCGCGGCTCTCGGTGCGCGAGCTGCCCGAGGTCGAGTCGCCGGTGGTGTCCATCGAGACGACCTACCGCGGCGCGGCCGCCGACGTGGTCGAGACCAAGATCACCCAGATCATCGAGGACCGTGTCTCCGGCATCGAGGGCGTCACCAAGATCACCTCGCAGAGCGTGGACGGCCGCTCGAGCATCAACCTCGAGTTCGTGCCGGAACGGAACGTGGACGAGGCGGCCAACGACGTGCGCGACCGCGTGTCGCGCGTCGCCTCGAACCTGCCGCCGGAGGCGGATCCGCCCGAGATCGGCAAGGTGGACTTCAACGCCGAGCCGGTCATCTGGCTCAACCTGTCGAGCAGCACGCTCGACGTGCTCGAGCTCACCGACTACGCCGAGCGGGTGATCGCCGAGCGCCTCGGCGTGCTGCCGGGCGTCGCCCGGGTGCGCTTCGGCGGGGCGCGCCGCTACGCGATGCGCGTGTGGATCGACCGGGAGGCGCTCGCGGCCCGCCAGCTCACCGTGACCGACATCGAGAACGCGCTGCGCCGCGAGAACGTGCAGCTGCCCGCCGGCCGCCTCGAGTCGTCGCAGCGCGAGCTCACGCTGCGCACCGAGACCGGGCTCAATACGGAGAACGATTTCCGCGAGCTGGTGATCGGCCGCGGCGCGGACGGCTACCTCGTGCGGATGCGCGAGGTCGCCGACGTGCGCCTCGCCGCCGAGAACGACCGCACGCTGTCGCGCTCGAACGGCGTGCCCGGGATCAGCATCGGCGTCGAGCAGATCTCGAAGGCCAACACGCTCGAGGTCGCCACCGCCGTTCGCGACGAGATGGATCGCCTGCGCTCGCAGCTGCCGCCGGGCACGGTGCTCGAGGTGAACATGGACCGCTCCTTGTTCATTCGCGAGTCCATGAAGGAAGTGGTGATCGCGCTCGTGATCTCGATGCTGCTCGTGCTGCTCGTGATCTACCTGTTCCTCGGTAGCCTGCGGGCGACGCTGATCCCCGCGGTCACCATTCCTGTCTCCATCATCGCCGCGTTCATGGTGATGGCCTGGTTCGGCTTCTCGATCAACGTGCTCACACTGCTCGGCCTCGTGCTCGCCATCGGCCTCGTGGTGGACGACTCCATCATCGTGCTCGAGAACATCTACCGTCGCATGGAGGAGGGCGAGCCCCCGCTGGTGGCGGCCGTGGACGGCAGCCGCGAGATCGGCTTCGCGGTGATCGCCACCACCCTGGTGCTGATCGCGGTGTTCGTGCCGATCTCCTTCCTGCAGGGTAACGTCGGCAAGCTGTTCCGCGAGTTCGGCATCACCGTGGCGGCTGCCGTGGCGTTCTCCTCGCTGGTGGCGCTGACGCTCACGCCGATGCTGAGTTCGAAGCTGCTGGCCGGCGGCGCGACGCGCTCGTGGCTGTCGAACTCGGTGGACGCGTTCTTCCACCGGCTGTCCGCGGACTACGACCGATTGCTGCGGCGACTGATGAAGCGGCCGTGGCTCGTGATCGGGGCGACCTTCGCCGCCATGGCGATCGCGGCGGTGCTGTTTCGGGCGCTGCCGAGCGAGCTCACGCCCCCGGAGGACCGCGGGATGATGTTTGTCGGCATGACCGGTCCGGAGGGTGCCTCGCTCGACTACATGGACCGCCACGCCCGGATGGCCGAGGAGATCCTGCTGCGCGAGGTCGCGACCGGTGAGGTGGTGCGCG
Source organism: uncultured Gammaproteobacteria bacterium (assembly GCA_963754125.1). Taxonomy (GTDB): domain Bacteria; phylum Pseudomonadota; class Gammaproteobacteria; order Steroidobacterales; family Steroidobacteraceae; genus RPQJ01. The sequence goes on along the minus strand of CAVWEX010000001.1, from coordinate 236,120 downwards.
CCAACATGCGCATCCCGGGTGGCTTCGGCGGGGCGAGCGAAGTCAACCAGGCGCGCGGCTTCGTGGTGATGGCGCCCTGGGGCGAGCGCGAGCGCAGCGCCGACCAGATCGCGCAGGCCGTGCGGCTGCAGCTCAACCAGATTCCGGGCGTGCGCGGGTTCGTGGGCACGCCGGGCGGCTGGGTGCGCGGCGGCGGCTCGCCGGTGCAGATCGTGCTCGGCGGCACCGAGTACGCCGACCTCGTGCAGTGGCGCGACATCGTGATGCAGCGCATGCAGGAGAATCCCGGGCCTCACCAACGTGCAGTCGAACTACGAGGAGCGCAAGCCGCAGCTCAGGGTCGCCGTGGACCGCGACCGGGCCGCCGACCTCGGCGTCTCGCTGCAGACCGTCGGGCGCACGCTCGAGACGGTGCTGGGTTCGCGGATCGTGACCACGTTCGTCGATCGCGACCGCGAGTACAACGTGATCCTGCAGGGGCGGGCGGAGGACCGCTCGACGCCCTCCGACCTCGACAACCTGTACGTGCGTTCCGACCGCACCGGCCAGCTCATCCCGCTGTCGAACCTCGTGCAGCTCACCGAGGACGCCGGCCCGACGCGCCTCAACCGCTTCGACCGGCTGCGCGCCATCACGATCAGCGCGGCACTCACGCCCGGTTATCCGCTCGGCGAGGCGCTCGATTTCGTCGAGCAGGTCGTCGCGAAGGAACTGCCGACCGCCGCGAGGCTCAACTTCGACGGCGAGTCGCGCGAGTTCAAGAACTCGGGCAGCCAGCTGTACATGGTGTTCCTGCTGGCGCTGGTGGTGGTGTTCCTGGTGCTCGCGGCGCAGTTCGAGAGCTTCCTGCACCCGTTCGTGATCATGACCACCGTGCCGCTCGCGGTGATCGGCGCGCTGCTCGGCCTGTGGATGTACGGCATGTCGATCAACGTCTTCAGCCAGATCGCGGCGATCATGCTGGTGGGCCTCGCGGCCAAGAACGGCATCCTGATCGTCGAGTTCGCGAACCAGCTGCGCGACCGCGGCATCGAGTACCGCGAGGCGGTGATCGAGGCCGCCGCGATCCGCCTGCGCCCGGTGCTGATGACGAGCCTGTGCACGGCGTTCGGGGCGCTGCCGCTGATGCTCGCGAGCGGGGCCGGTGCGGAGGCGCGCCAGGCCATCGGCGTCGTGGTCTTCTACGGCGTGATGATCTCGGTGGTCCTGACGCTGGGCGTGGTGCCGGCCGTGTACACGCTCGTGGCGCGCAACACGGCCTCGCCGATGGCCGTGTCACAGCGCCTCGAGAGCCTGCGGGCCGCGATGTCCCGCAAGGCGGCGGCCGCGGACTGATCGAGCGCCCGACCATGGCCCTGTCCCCCTACCAGCAGCTCGAGCAGGAATTCCGTCGCCTGCACGCGTTCCGCGGCGCGGCCAGCCTGCTGCGATGGGATGCGGCCGTGATGATGCCCCGCGGCAGCGCCAGCGTGCGGGGCGAGCAACTGGCCGCGCTCGAGTCGGAGTGCCACGCGCTGCTCACCACGCCGCGCGTCTCGCGGCTGCTCGAGCGTGCCGATGCCAACGTGGGCCAGCTCGAGGACTGGCAGCGCGCCAATCTGCGCGAGATGCGCCGCGAACGCGACCGGGCGATCGCGACACCGCTGTCCCTGGTGATGCGGATCGCGCGTGCCACCGCCGTCGCCGAGGTGCGCTGGCTCGAGGCCAAGCAGGAGTCAAGTTTCGCGCTGTTCGCGCCGCACCTCGAGGAAGTCGTCGCGCTCACCCGCGACAAGGCGCAGGTGCTGTCGCAGGCGCTCGGGCTCGAGCCCTACGACGCCCTGATCGACGGCTTCAGCCCGGGCTTCCTCAGCGCCGAGATCGACCAGCTGTTCCGCGTCGTGTCGCAGCGCCTGCCCGGGCTCATCCGCGACGCGATCGAGCTGCAGGCGCAGCGGCCGCCCCTGCCCATCCAGGGCAAGGTGGGCACGTCGAAGCAGCGCTCGCTCGCCGTGGAGGTGATGCGCGCGCTCGGCTTTCCCTTCGACCGGGGCCGCCTCGACGAGAGCGACCACCCGTTCACGGAAGGCGTGAGCGGCGACGTGCGCGTCACCACGCGATTCGTGCCGCAGGAACCCTTCACGGGACTGATGGGCGTGCTGCACGAGACCGGACAGGCGCTCTACGACCTCGGGTTGCCCGAGGCCTGGCGCGACCAGCCGGTCGGCCGCGACCGCGGCATGGCGCTCGAGGAGAGCCAGTCGCTGCTGCTCGAGATGATCGTCGGCCGCAGCCGCCCGTTCCTCACCTACCTGCGCCCGCTGCTGGAGAAGCACTTCGGCGTCGGCGGCCCGGAGTGGGAGGTGGACAACCTCTACCGGACGCTGGTGCGCGTGCGTCGCAGTGCGATCCGCGCCGATGCCGACGAGCTCACCTATCCGGTGCACATCATGCTGCGCTTCGAGCTCGAGAAGCGGATCCTCGACGGCTCGCTGCCCGTGCGCGACCTGCCCGACGCCTGGAGCGAGGACCTCGAGGGCCGGCTCGGGCTGCGGCCCTCGAGCGACGCGGAAGGTTGCCTGCAGGACGTGCACTGGGCGGTCGGCTCCTTTGGCTACTTTCCTTCCTATGCGCTCGGCGCCTTCATCGCCGCGCAGTTCCACGAAACGCTGCGCAACGACCTCCCCGAACTCGACGACGAGATCGCCGCGGGCCGCTTCGGCGGCCTGATCGGCTGGCTGCGCGAGAACGTGCACAGCGTGGGGGCCAGCCTCGGATCGCAGGAGCTGATCAAGAACGCGACCGGCCGCACGCTTTCGGCCGCGCCGTGGCTGCGCTACGCCGAGGGCAAGTACCTCGACGAGGCCGGCTGAGTTTGAACGCCGTGCCCGGTCCGCGCGCCCGTGCGCACGTCGAGCACCTTCCGGCGACTGCAGGCCCGCCTGCGAGGCCTCGCGGGCAAGGCGATCGACGACTACGCGATGATCACCGAGGGCGACCGCGTCATGGTCTGCCTGTCGGGCGGCAAGGACTCCTACACGCTGCTCGACGTGCTGCTGTCCCTGCAGCGCAGCGCGCCCGTGAAATTCGATCTCGTCGCCGTCAACCTCGATCAGAAGCAGCCGGGATTTCCCGCGCACGTTCTGCCTGAGTACCTCGCGGCGCTCGGCGTGCCTCACGAAATCCTCGAGCAGGACACGTACAGCGTCGTGAAGCGGGTCGTCCCCGCGGGCCGCACGATGTGCGGGCTGTGCTCGCGCCTGCGCCGCGGCCGGCTGTACCGCTACGCGGCCGAGAACGGCATCACCAGGATCGCGCTCGGCCACCACCGCGACGACATCGTCGAGACGCTGTTCCTCAACCTCTTCTTCGGCGGCCGCCTGAAGTCCATGCCGCCGAAGCTGCTGTCGGAGGACGGCCGGCACGTCGTGATCCGACCGCTCGCCTACGTCCCCGAGCAGGAGATCGAGCGCTACGCGCGGGCGCGGCAGTTCCCGATCATTCCGTGCCGGCTCTGCGGCTCGCAGGACAACCTGCAGCGCGTCGCGGTAAAGAAAATGCTCGCGGACTGGGAGCGCGACTATCCGGGACGCACCGAGACGATCTTCTCCGCGCTGCGCAACGTCAGCGCCTCGCAGCTCGCCGACCCAGCCGCCTTCGACTTTGCGGGCCTCGACCGGCTGCGCGTGCCTGCGAGTGCAGACGATGCTGCGGATGCGCCCGATTCCGAGCCTTGGGAGCCGCAAGGCTGAGGTGGGGGCCTGGGGTGGACATTCCCCGGGCCGTCGCGCGACAGGACGTCGCGCGCGGAGCCCCCAGGGATGGGTTCACGGCGACCCGGGGAATGTCCACCCCGGGCCCGCACCCGAGGGGGTGCCGCGATCCGACTCCGCGTCGAGGGTCGTGCCGTATCATGCCGTGATGCGACCCTCCCACGCAGATCCCGTCGGTACGGCGCCGCCCAGGCCGCTGCCCACGAGCTACTGGGTCGTGCCCGGCCGGTTCCTGGTCGGCGAGCACCCGGGCTCGCAGTCGCGCGCCGAGGCGCTGGAGCGCCTGCGCTCGCTGCTGCGCGCCGGGGTGAGCTGCTTCGTGGACCTCACCGAGCCGAACGAGGTGCCGGGCTACGAGAGCTTCCTGCCCTTCGCGACGCCCTCGGGCCGCCGGATCGAGTACCTGCGCGAGCCGATCGCCGATCATTCCGTGCCGACGACGCGCGAGACCATGGCGCGGCTGCTGGCCGCGGTGGACCAGGCGCTGGCCGCGGACCACGTCGTCTACCTGCATTGCCGCGCCGGCATCGGTCGCAGCGCCATGGCGGCCGGCTGCTGGATCGCCAGCCGGCCGGTCGTGACGGGCGACCCGCTCGAGCGCCTGCAGGTGCTGTGGCGGCAGTCCGAGCAGTCGGCCACCTGGCCGGTCGTGCCGGAGACGGCGGAGCAGGCGGAGTTCGTGCGCACCTGGTCGCCCCGGCCCGCCGCAACGCTGCGTCCGGCACCGGTCGCGGCCGCGCGCGCGACGCCCGGCCCGTCGCTGGCGGACCGCGTGCGTGGCGCCCTGCTCGGGCTTGCCGTCGGCGATGCGGCGGGCGAGGGCCGGGCGCTCAGGCGTCCGCCGACGGGGGGCTGGACGCAGCACACCGCGCTGGCCCTGTGCCTTGCGGAAAGCCTGCTCGAGCTCGGCACCTGCGACGCCCGCGACCAGATGGAGCGCTACCTGCGCTGGCAGCGCGAGGGCTACCTGTCCGCCCGCGGCCAGCCCGGGCGGCCGACGCCCGACGTCGCGCGTGCGCTCGCGACCTACCAGTGGCGCGGACTGCCGATGGCGGGCTCGCACGATCCCCGCGACCGGACCACGGCGAGCCTGCCGCGCGTGGTGAGCGCCGTGGCGGTCTCAGCAGGCGACCCCGCCGCCGCAGTCGCACTGGCGAGCGAGTGCTCGCGCACAACCCACCAGTCGCCGGTCGTGCTGGACGCCTGCCGCTACCTGGCCGCCCTGTTCCTGGGTGCGCTGGGCGGCGCGGAGCCGAAGGCCGTGCTGGGGGACCTGTACGAGCCCGTGGCCGGCCTGTGGTCGGCGCGACCGCTGCGGCCGGAGATCGTCGCCGCGGCCAGCGTGCCCGTGGACGAGGCGCAGAGCCGCGGCAATGCCGACGTCGTCAATTCGATCACCCTCGTCCGTGCCGTGGTGCTGCAGGCCAGCGACGTGCCGGGCGCCGTGAAGAGCGCGCTTGGCCAGAGCCGCGACCCGGCGCTCGCGGGGGCGCTCGCGGGGGCGCTGGCCGGTGCATTCTTCGGCGCCGGCGCGATCCCGCCGGCCGTGACGGCCGGCCTGCCCGGGCTGGCGCGGGTGGAAGAACTGGCGGCGCGCCTCGCCGCGGCGGCACGGGCGGGACGGGCGCCCGAGTCGGGATCGCGACGGTGACCCGGCCATTGGAACGCCGGCCCGCGCGGCGCGCACCCGCGTGGACCGAGCTCGACGACGAGGCGCTGCTCGACCTGCGCTTCTGCGAACTGCGGCTGACCCTGGCCAACTCGCGGCTCGAACCCTGGATCGAGCGGCTGTACGGCGAACTCGCCCGCAAGGGCGTCCGCTTCCGCCCGCACGTGTGGCTCGCGGAGGAGTGGTTCTCCCCCGACGGCATCCCGGGCATTGCCATTCCCTTCTACGTCGCGCACCCGCGCCTCATGCGGCTCGAGCGCCGCTTCATGCACGAGGTGGAAGGCGGCAACGACAAGTGGCTCATGCGCATCCTGCGCCACGAGACCGGTCACGCGATCGACACGGCCTTCGGCCTGCGTCGCCGCAAGGCCTGGCGCGAGACCTTCGGCAAGGCCTCGCGACGCTATCCGAGCCGTTACTCGCCGCGCCCCGGCAGCCGCAATTTCGTGCTGCACCTCGGCCACTGGTACGCGCAGAGCCACCCGACCGAGGACTTTGCCGAGACTTTCGCCGTCTGGCTGCCACCGCGCGCGCGCTGGCGCAGCCAGTACGCGGACTGGCCCGCGCTCGCGAAGCTCGAGTACGTGGACCGGACGATGGGCGAGCTCGTCGGGCAACGGCCGTCGAACCTCGATCGTCGCGTCGTGGAGCCGCTCGCCGAGAACACGCGCACGCTGCGCGAGCACTACCGGCGCAAGCAGGCACGCTACGCGCTCGACACGCGACGCTCCTACGATCGGCCGCTGCTGCGGGTGTTCGTCCCGCGCGAGGCGCGCCCGCGCGCGGTCGCGGCGAGCCGGTTCCTGCGCGAGATGCGGCCGCAGCTGGCACGACTGCTGGTGCGGCGCGCGCGCATGCACCCCTACCTCGTGAACCACGTGATGCGCACGGCCGTGCAGCGTGCACGCGTGCTCGACCTCAGGCTCAAGGCCGGGCAGCGCCGGGCCAAGCGCGACGTGCTCGAGATGCACGAGCGCATCATGATGGAGATGCTGCTGCGCGACCGGGAGAACTACGCCCTATGAAGACCCTGCGCGTGCTCGTGCTGGTGCACGAGACGCTGGTGCCGCCCGAGGATACGAGCGGCTATACGCCGCAGCAGATCGACGAGTGGCGCACGGAGTACGACGTCACCTCCACCCTGCGCGCCATGGGCCACGAGGTTCGCGTGCTCGGCATGGGCGACAGCCTCGCCGAGCTGCGCGACCGCCATCGCCGAGTGGAAGCCCGACATCGCCTTCAACCTGCTCGAGGAGTTCCAGGGCATCGTCACCTACGACCAGCACGTGGTGGCATTCCTCGAGCTCATGCGCCTGCCGTACACGGGCTGCAACCCGCGCGGCATGATGATCTCGCGCGACAAGACGCTGTCGAAGCAGGTCCTCGCCTACCACCGCATCCCGACCGCGAAGTTCGCGTTGCTGCCGCGCGGACGGCGCTACCGTCCGCCGGGCCGGCTGCGCTTCCCGCTGTTCGTGAAGTCGGCCACCGAGGACGCCTCGCTCGGCATCTCGCAGGCGTCGATCGTGCACGACGGCCAGAAGCTCAGCGAGCGGGTGCAGTTCATCCACGAGCAGACCAACTCGGACGCGCTCGTCGAGGAATACATCGAGGGGCGCGAGATCTACATCGGCATCGCCGGCAACGAGCGCCTCACCACGTACCCGCTGTGGGAGCTCAACTTCGGCACCCTGCCCGACGTGATGGCCGGCATCGCCACGCGCAAGGTCAAGTGGGATCGCAAGTACCAGCAGAAGCACGGCATCGACACCGGGCCTGCGCGCGACCTGCCCGAGGGTCTCGACCGGCGCGTCGCCCAGCTCGCGCGACGCATCTACCGCGCGCTTTCACTGAGCGGCTACGCGCGCATCGACCTGCGCCTGAAGCCCGACGGCAGCGTGTTCGTGCTCGAGGCGAACGCGAACCCGAACCTCGCGCAGATCGAGGACCTCGCGACCTCGGCGCTGTCCGCCGGTGTCGGCTACCAGGCGCTGCTCGAGCGCATCATGCGACTTGGCCTCGCGTACCAGGCGGCGTGGCGCGAGACGTGAGTACGCCGCCGGCCGACGCACGCGCGCTGGCGCAGGCCGCCGTGGCGGCGCTGCGGGAGGGCCGGCACGTCGAGGCGCGCCGACTGTTCGAGCAGGCCATCGCCACCGGACCGGCAGATGCGACCGTCCACCTCGGTCTCGCTTACGCCTGCCTGGGGTCGCAGGACGCGGCGGCGGCGCTGGCCGCCACCGATCGCGTGCTGGCGATGCAGCCGCACAACCCCCGCGCACTGCTCCTGAAGGCCGACCACCTGCAACGCCATGGCGACCCGCGCGCCGCGGTGAGTTACTACCAGGCCGTGGTCAACGCGGCCTCCTCGCAGGGGTCGGTGCCGGCCGACCTCGCCCGCGAGGTCGCGCGCGCCCGGGCCATGTGCCAGCGCCACGCGACGCAGTTCGAGGCGTCACTGCGCGAGCGGCTCGCTCCCCTCGGGCTCGACGATGTTCCGGCCGGGCGATTCGCGCAGTCGCTCGACATACTGTTCGGGCGCCGGCGGATCTACGTCCAGGAGCCGCGCAACTACTACTTCCCGGGACTGCCGCAGGTGCAGTTCTACCCGCGCGCCGATTTCCCGTGGCTCGACGCCGTCGAGGCGGCCACGGACGACATTCGCGAGGAACTGCGGGTGGTGATGCGCGAGGACGGCGACTTCGGGCCGTACGTGCAGAGCGCGCCCGGCCGGCCGCGCCCGCAAGACAATGCGATGCTGGACAACGCCGACTGGGGCGCGTTCTACCTCTGGAAGGACGGCGCCGTGGTGCCGGGGAACGCGGCCCGCTGTCCGCGCACCATCGCGGCACTCCAGGGCGTGCCGCTGTGCCGCCTGCCGGACCGCTCGCCCTCGATCCTCTTCTCGCTGCTCCGGCCGCATGCACGCATCCCGCCCCACAACGGCCTCGTCAATACGCGGCTCATCTGCCACCTGCCTTTGATCGTGCCGCCCGGCTGCGGCTTCCGGGTGGGCAACGAGACCCGCGAGTGGGTGGAGGGCAAGGCCTGGGTGTTCGACGACTCGATCGACCACGAGGCCTGGAACGACAGTGATCGGACGCGCGTGATCCTGCTGTTCGAGATCTGGCGGCCGGAGCTGAGCGCACAGGAACGCACGCTGGTGCAGGCGATGTTCTCGGCCATTGACGAGCACGCCGGGCAGAAGCCGGCCTGGGAAATCTAGCCCGGCCGCCGCACGGCGCTCAGGGGTGCGCGGCCGGGCGGCCTTCCTGGTCGAGTTCCCGGCGTGCGCCTGCGATCCACTCGAGCAGGTGCGGATCGGACATCGCGTGGTCGAAATAGGCCCGGGCCGCCGCCGACAGCGACGCGCCATAGGTGTTGAACCGCAGCACCACAGGCGCGTACATGGCGTCCGCGATGCCGTAGCGCGGACCGAACAGCCAGGGCCCGCTTTCCCGGCCACGAGCACGGCAATCGCTCCAGATTGCTTCGATGCGTGCGACGTCCGCACGGGCCGCCGCGTCCAGGGGCACGTCGAGATCGCGTTCGGCCGCCCGCAACGACCACGCGGAGCGCATCGCGGCGAACCCGGAGTGCATCTCGGCGCTGACCGAGCGCGCCTGCGCCCGGGCTGCCGCGTCGGCCGGCCAGCCCGCGCCGCCGGCCCGTTCGCTCAGGTACTCGCAGATCGCCAGCGAATCCCAGACCGCCAGGCCGTCGTCGAGCAGCACCGGCACCCGCCGGCTGGGCGAATAGCGTCCGATCTCGTCGCGAAAGCGCGGGGTGTCGAGCGGCAGGCGGATCTCCTCGAAGGGCAGGCCGAGATGACGCAGCAGCATCCACGGCCGCAGCGACCACGAGGACAACTGCTTGTCGCCGATGACGAGCTTAAGCATGGCGAATCTGTTCCCGGGCCGGCGCTGCGCCGGCCTGCCTCAAAGCGTGTGCCCGATGTTGTGGTAGTGCGTGCGTTCGAAGGCGCTCTGGCAGTCGAAGCAGCGGCTCGCGAACGGCGCGGCGCGCAGGCGGGCCAGTTCGATCGGCGAGCCGCAGCGCTTCGCAGTGCCCGTAGCTGCCGTCGCCCAGGCGCCGCATGGCCGTGTCGATCAGCCGCAGCTCCTCGAGGTCGCGGTCGATCTCCGCGAGGTTCACGTCCACCATCAGGTCGGCGAAGGAGTCGTCCTCGAGGTCGCGCACCTGGTCCGCGATCATCGCGTACTGCTCCTGATCGCTTTTCAGCAGCGTCTGTCGAATCTCCTCGCGCAGTTGGCTGGCGCGGGTGCTCATGGTCGCGCGGAGTTCTTCGAGTTGGCGGGCTTCCAGGTTATGGCTCATCTTCGGCTCCCTGCACGGCTCGCGCCCGCATCGCACCGATGCCGGCGGCCGCCCCAAGCATTGTCCGGGCGCCGGTCCGGACCAATAGGGGGATTGCGCAGGCAGCTCTCGTGGGAGCTCGCGCCGTCACGGCACTTAAGTGATGCCCGGGATGTCATAATTGCACTGCAAAATCCGGATGCGGGAGCGGCGGCGAGGCTGCCGCACCGCCACTGACCAGGAGATGGGAAATGGAGGATTCGGGAACCAAGGGCGGCCGCACTCGTCGGGCGACCGCGAAGACGCCGGCTGCAGCGACCAAGGCTCCGGCCGCTCCGGCCAAGAAGGCCGCGGCGCCTAAGAAGGTGCCGGCGGCCCGCCGGGCCGTCGAGCCGAAGGCGACTGGCGCGTCCGCGACGACGGTCGAGCGCGACGAAATGGTGCGCATCGCGGCGTATTTCCACGCCGAGCGGCGCGGGTTCGCACCCGGCTACGAGATCGCCGACTGGCTGGCCGCGCAGGCGGAAGTCGCCGAGCGCGTCGCGCCCGCGACCCCGGCCAAGTCGGCCAGGGCTCCGGCCAAGAAGTAAAAGGGGGCGGCTGGGCCGCCCACCGCGAGCCGAGGCGGTCATGGACCACGGTCTGCGCTGCTGGAAATGCGGGGTCTCGCTGACCGACTACACGCTGCCAATCCGGCGCCTCGAGGAGTGCCGGGCCTGCGGCGCAGAACTGCACGCCTGCCGCATGTGCGAGTTCTACGACACGGCCAAGGCGAAGCACTGCCGCGAGCCCGTGGCCGAGGAAGTGAAGGACAAGGCCGTCGCGAATTTCTGCGACTATTTCCGGCCCACGCCGGCTGCCTACCGGCCCGAGGCGATGTCTGCCGCCGAACGGGCCCGGGCCGAGCTCGAGGCCCTGTTCGGCAAGCGATGAGACTGTCATCCTGACCGGCCTTCTCGCCGCGATCCCAGGGAGCCTTCGAGTCATGACCCTCAGCCGAGCGATCATCCGTGCCTGTTCCGCCGCCCTCGTGATCGTCGCCGCGACCCAGGCTGCCCATGCTGCGCCCGCAAGCGGCGAGAGCCTCGCCCCGGTGCGTCCCGGGATCTACGCGCCGGTGACGCTGACGGCAGACCTTGCCCCTCTTACGCCCAAGGAGCGCGAGATGGTGGGCCTGTTCATCGAGGCCGCCGAGATCATGGACGGGCTCTTCTGGCAGCAGGCCTACCCGGGCGACCGCGCGGCGCTGCTCGAGCGCATCGACGACCCGGCGATGCGCCGCTTTGTCGAGATCAACTACGGTCCGTGGGATCGGCTCGCCGGCAATGAACCGTTCGTGCCGGGCGTGGGCGCCAAGCCGCCCGGCGCCGGGTTCTATCCGCTCGACTTGACGAAAGAGGAGTTCGAGCGAGCGAATCTCCCGGGCAGCCGCGGCGAGTACACGGTGCTGAAGCGTGACGCCAAGGGTCAGCTCGAGGCGGTGCCATATTCCGTGCACTGGCGCGAGCCGCTGGAGAAGGCGGCCGCGCTGCTCGAGCGCGCCGCGGGCCTGGCCGAGGATCCCGGCCTGCGCAAGTACCTCGAGTTGCGCGCCACCGCGCTGCGCACCGACGAGTACCGCGCGAGCGACCGGGCCTGGCTCGACATGAAGGACAACCGCCTCGACCTCGTGATCGGTCCGATCGAGACCTACGAGGACAAGCTCTACGGCTACAAGGCCGCTTTCGAGGCCTACGTGCTGGTCAAGGACCTCGAGTGGAGCAAGCGGCTGGCGAAGTACGCGGCGATGCTGCCGGCACTGCAGCGTGGCCTGCCGGTGCCGGACACCTACAAGGCCGAGACGCCCGGCACGGACTCCGATCTCAATGCCTACGACGTCATTTATTACGCGGGCGACTGCAATTCGGGCTCCAAGACCATCGCGATCAACCTGCCGAACGACGAGCAGGTTCAGCTTGAGAAGGGCACGCGCCGGCTGCAGCTCAAGAACGCCATGCGCGCCAAGTTCGACTCGATCATGGTGCCAATCGCCGGCGAACTGATCACGCCCGATCAGCGCAGGCACGTCACCTTCGACGCGTTTTTCGCGAACACCATGTTCCACGAGGTCGCGCACGGGCTCGGCATCAAGAATACGGTGAACGGCCGCGGCACGGTGCGCGACGCGCTGAAGGAACTCGGCTCCGGCATCGAGGAGGGCAAAGCGGACGTGCTCGGGCTCTACATGGTCACGAAGCTTCACGAGCAGGGCGAGCTCGGCGGCGCGCTCGAGGATTACTACGTAACCTTCCTCGCCGGCATTTTCCGCTCGGTGCGCTTCGGCGCGGCCTCGGCCCACGGCGAGGCCAACATGGTGCGCTTCAACTTCTTCGCCGACCGCGGCGCCTTCGCCCGGGACGAGCAGGGCCATTACCGCGTGGACATGGCGGCCATGCGTCGCGCCGTGGACGAGCTGTCGGGCGTGCTGCTCAAGCTCCAGGGCGACGGCGACTATGCCGGCGTGCAGGCGCTCACGAGGGAACTCGGCGTGATCCGGCCGCAGCTGCAGGCCGACCTCGACCGGCTGTCGAGCCGCGCCATCCCGGTGGACGTCGCGTTCACGCAGGGCAAGGCCGTGCTCGGCCTCAAATGAGGCGGGATCCGGCATGACCCGCGTCACGCGCGTGCTCGAGGGTCGGCCCCGCGACCTCGGCGGCTTCGGCGTGCGGCGCGTGCTGCCGGCGCCCGGCCTGCAGACGGTCGGTCCGTTCATCTTCTTCGATCACATGGGGCCCGCGATCTTCGCGCCGGGAAGCGGCGTGGACGTGCGTCCGCACCCGCACATCGGGCTTGCGACGGTCACCTATCTGTTCGCGGGCGCGTTCATGCACCGCGACAGCCTCGGCACGGCGCAGCTGATCCGTCCGGGCGACGTGAACTGGATGGTCGCCGGCCGCGGCATCGCGCACTCGGAGCGCACGCCGACGGAGGCACGCGAGGCCCCCGGGGGTGCGGCGATCCACGGCATCCAGACCTGGATCGCGCTGCCGCGGGAACGGGAGGAGACGGCGCCGTCCTTCGAGCATCATCCGGCGCCGACGTTGCCGGAGATCCGCCAGGCCGGAGCTTCCCTGCGGCTGATCGCGGGCGCCGCCTGGGGCCGCTGCGCGCCGACGGCCGTGTTCTCGCCGATGTTCTACCTGGCGGCCGAACTCGAGGCCGGCGCGGCGATCGCGTTACCGGACGAATACGCCGAGCGGGCTGCGTACGTGGTCGAGGGCGAGGTCGAGTGCTCGGGCGAACGCCACGCGGCCGGTCGCATGGTGGTATTCGCAGCGGGCGAGGGCGCGTCCGTCGGCGCGGTGACCGCCGCCCGGGTCATGCTCCTCGGCGGCGCGCCGCTCGACGGCACGCGCCACCTCTGGTGGAACTTCGTCTCGAGCAGCGCCGAGCGGATCGAGCGCGCGAAGCTCGACTGGCACGAGGATCGCTTCGCCGCCGTGCCGGGCGACGACGAGCGCATCCCGCTACCGGAGCGGTAGCCCGGCGGCCACGAGCTATTGCACGGCCGTCGCGCAGCCGCGGCGGGTCTCCTCGCCCCATTCGACGACCATGCGGTGGTCGAACTCGTCGCCGGACATGTCGTCCTGGCACGTCTCCCTCGCAACCGTTACCTTGAACGGCCCCTTGTCCGTGTCCGCGATGAAAACGCGCTCACCGGTCTCCTCGCCATCGCGCGCGGTGACCGTCGCGAACTCGTGGCGCTCTTCGCCGTACATCGTGACGTAGGTGACGCGGTTGCCGGGACCGATCTCAACCAGCCAGCCGGGCTCGTTGCCGGTGCCGCGGTAGAGCACGCCGCGCTCGCGGGCATCGGCCACCAGCGAACGGGCACGCAGCTCGCGACACTCGACCGGGGCGCTGCCTGCGCGCTCGAAGGTGGCGGTGTCGCCCTTGGTCCAGAAGGTGATCGAACCGTCGGAGTATTTTGCTCCCGACGCACTGACGACCAAGGGCAGCTTGCGCGGTCCCTCGTGCATGTCGAGGGTGATGGCGTCCTCGCGATACAGGTTCTTCATGTTCAGCGTGAGGCCGCCGTCGCAGTCCCACACGTAGGCACGCAGCACGCCCTCCGGAGGTGCGTCGTCCGCCGGCGGGGCGGCGACCGGCGCGGCGGTCACGGGCTCGACCGCGGTCGGCGGCTCGGCGACGACGGGTACTGCGGCTTCCTCGCTGGCGCGCTTGCAGCCGGCCAGCGTGGCCAGCGCCAAGAGCAGCAAGGAGGCGGGAGCCAGCTTGGGAACGCAGCGATGCATGTCAGTCCTCCGGGACTGCAAGGAGCCCGGAATTCTAGCCGAGCCGGCGCGATCGTGGACCGCCCGATCGCAACCGTTCAGCAACGCTCCGTGCGCAGGCGTTCCTTGAGTTCGCGCCAGCGATTCCACAGCCGTGCCGCCTCGCGCGACGCGTAGCCCGCGCGCATCCGGTCGTCGAACTCGTCGAGCTGCCGCTGCAGTGTCGTGCAGCGTGTCTCGGCCGTGCGACCCGTGCCGCCGCGTCCGTCCGGCTGCGGTCGCGGGCGTGTGACCGCCCGCGGCACCGGCGGCCGCGTACTGGGCAGCGCGCCCGACGCCGGGGAATCGACGAGCAGCGTGCGGGGCGCGCGAGCGGCGCCGCAGGGCCGGTCCGCAAAGGCCGGCACGTCGCCGTCCAGGCAGACGAAGACGGCGCGCCGTTGCCCAGTCCCGGCCGGCGGCGCCGAATCGACGGGACGGACCTCGTCGCCGTGCGCGGCTGGATCGGCCTCGCGCGCAGCCGCCGCGGGCTCGCCGACCGCGGCAGCCGCCAGCAGCGCGGTGAGCAACCGCGCGGCGTGCAGTGGCGGAATGAATCTCGACGGAATTTTCCGGCGGACCTGGACCCGCATGATCGATCCTCCCTGGCGGATGCGGATCGAGCATGCGCCGCGGTGCCCGGCGGGACACCGCGGATTACTGTCGTGATTACACAGTAACGGACTGCGCCGCGAGTCGCTTCACGCGCGACCGGCGTTGGCGTCGGTCGGGGTATGGAAGTACTGGCTTTCCTCGGAGAACTGCTCGATCAGCCGCCGCAGCTCGGCGGTGCGGCCCTCGGAGGTACTGAAGGGCAGGCACTCCTCGCAATGCGGATCGCCACAGGGCTGACGCGAGTACAGCCAGTACTGCACCGCGCCGGCGAGCAGGCCGTCCGCGATGTCCCACAGGTCGGCCTTATCGTCGCTATCGGCGATCTGGTTGCCGAGATCGATCGCCTGGCCGAATGCTTCGTCGAACGGATGGGCTTCGTCGCGCATCAATGCATGCTCGATAAATTAGTGAAAACAATGATTTACAATTACTTTCAAATGCCGGCCTTACCGAGCGCGTCGAGCACGGCCCGAATTGCGCCCGCCAGCCCCGGGTGACCAGCCTCGAGCCGCACGGCTGCCCCTTCGAGGGCGTCGCCGTGCTCGCCGCTCGCGGGTGCGGCGGCCGGGGCCTCGAGCACGCGGCGGATGTCCGCGAGCACCGTCTCGAGCAGCGCGCGGTCGTCCGCGCTCAGGTGGTCAGCACTGCCGAGCTCCGTGTGGAGGTCGCGCAAGGTTCGCTGCAGGTCGGTCATGGTCTTCCCGGTTGAGCCGCTGTCCGCCGACAGTTTAGCAGCGGCTACCGGCCGTATCGCGTCCGGCGCGTTCGCCTACAATCCGAGCCGCGACGGGCCGCTGCTGCGGGTCCGGAGCGCCCTGCCGGACATCGAGGACTGCCATGCGCTACATCTCGCTCGCCACATTGCTGCTCGCGACCGCCGTCTGCGGCGTTCCCGGCGTCGCCGACGCCGCGGGGCCGCGCTTCGAGGTCACGCCCTTCGTCGGATACCGGATGGGCGGGAGCTTCGAGCAGCCGGAGACCGCGAGCAGCCCGGCGCGCGACGTGGACCTCGACGACGGCAGCAGCTGGGGCATCGACCTCGGCCTGTACCGCGACGGCAGCTCGTTCTACGAGCTGCTGTATTCCACGCAGAGCACGAGCATGGACAGCTCCGATCCGACGCTCTCGAGGGTGGATGTGCAGACCGACTACTACCATTTCGGCGGCACGCTGCTGTTCGCCGACGAGCAGTGGATGGTGCCGTACCTGTCGCTCACCGCCGGCGCGACGCGCTTCAGCGCCGACGACTACGACTCCGAGACCAAGTTCTCCATGAGCCTCGGCGGCGGCCTGCGGCTGCCGTTCACCGACAACGTCGCCGCTACGCTGGGCGTGCGCGGCTACCTGACCTTCGTCGATTCGGACACCAGCTTCCTCTGCGTGAGCGGCGGCGAGCAGTCGGGCTGCCTCGTGAAGTCGTCCGGCACCACCTACTTCCAGGCCGAGGCGCAACTCGGGCTCACGCTGCGATTCTGAAAGCCCGCGCCGTCGTCGCGCGTCAGAGCAGCACGCGCTCGATACCGCCGGCGTTCGCGCGGCGGACGTAGTCGGCGAGCCAGTCCGGCCCGAGCCGGTGCTTCGCCAGTTCGATCACGATGTAATCGGCGTCGGTATCCGCGTCGTCGTCGTAGCGCTTGAGTCCCTGGAGGCAGGACGGGCACGAGGTCAGGATCTTGACCTCGCCCTTGAAGCCGTCCTCGCGCAGCCGCGCGGCGCCTTTCTCCATCTCCTGCTGCTTGCGGAAGCGCACCTGCGTGGCGATGTCGGGGCGCGACACCGCGAACGTGCCCGACTCGCCGCAGCAGCGCTCGTTGCGCGCGATCCGCCCGTTGGCGTCGGAGTTCATGAGCGCGTTGACCACGGTCAGCGGGTCGTGGGTCTTCATGGGCGAGTGGCAGGGGTCGTGGTACATGTAGCGCGCGCCCGTCACGCCCTCGAGCCGCACGCCCTTCTCGAGCAGGAACTCGTGGATGTCGACGATGCGGCTGCCCGGGAAGATCTCGTCGAAGCGGTAGTCCTGCAGCTGGTCGTGGCAGGTGCCGCAGCTCACCACCACGGTGCGGATGTCGAGATAGTTGAGCGTGTTCGCGACGCGATGGAACAGCACGCGGTTGTCCGTGATGATCTTCTCGGCCTGCTGGAACTGCCCCGAGCCGCGCTGCGGGTAGCCGCAGCACAGGTACCCCGGCGGCAGCACCGTCTGCACGCCCGCGTGCCACAGCATCGCCTGGGTCGCGAGCCCCACCTGCGAGAACAGCCGCTCGGATCCGCAGCCCGGGAAGTAGAACACCGCCTCGGTCTCGCCCGTGGTGCGGGCCGGGTCGCGGATCACGGGAACGTAGTTGCGGTCCTCGATGTCGAGCAGCGCGCGGGCGGTGCGCTTCGGCAGGTCGCCCGGCATCTTCTTGTTCACGAAGTGGATCACCTGCTCGCGCAGCGGCGGCCGCCCGCCGGTCGTCGCGGGCGGCCGCCTCGCCTGCGCCTGGCCCAGCACCCGGAGCGTACGGTGGCCGAGCCGCTGGGCCTTGTAGCCCCAGTCGATCATCAGCTTGCGCGCCACCTTGATGGTGTCGGGGTCGGTCGTGTTCAGGAACAGCATCGAGGCGGCCTTGCCCGGATCGAAGCGCTGCTTGCCCATCCGGCGCAGCAGGTCGCGCATCGCCATCGAGACGTCGCCGAAGTCGATGTCCACGGGGCAGGGCGTCTCGCACTTGTGGCAGACGGTGCAGTGGTCGGCGACGTCCGAGAACGCGTCCCAGTGCCTGATCGAGACGCCGCGGCGGGTCTGCTCCTCGTACAGGAACGCCTCGATCAGCAGCGAGGTGGCGAGGATCTTGTTGCGCGGCGAATAGAGCAGGTTCGCGCGCGGCACGTGGGTCGAGCACACCGGCTTGCACTTGCCGCAGCGCAGGCAGTCCTTGATCGCGTCGGAGATCGACGCGATGTCCGACTGCTGCATGATGAGCGACTCGTGGCCGAGCAGGTTGAAGCTCGGCGTGTACGCGCGGCGTGAGGTCCGCGCCCGGCAGCAGCATGCCCTTGTTGAAGCGACCTTCCGGGTCGATGCGCGCCTTGTAGGCGCGGAACTCGGCGATTTCCGCCTCGTCGAGGAACTCGAGCTTGGTGAGGCCGATGCCGTGCTCGCCGGAGATCACGCCGCCCAAGTCCCGCGCGATGCGCATGATGCGCGCCACGGCCCGGTAGGCCTCCTGCAGCATCGCGTAGTCGTCGGAGTTGACCGGGATGTTGGTGTGCACGTTGCCGTCGCCCGCGTGCATGTGCAGGGCCACGAACACGCGGCTGCGCAGCACCCGCTTGTGGATCGCCTCGAGGTCGCCGATCAGCGGCGCGAACGGCCCTCCCGCGAATAGCCGGCGCAGTTCGTTGCGCACCTCGGCCTTCCACGAGACGCGCAGCGTGCGGTCCTGCAGCAGGTCGAAGACGCGCGTCGCCGGGTCCGCAACGGCGCGGCGGCCGAACTCTTCCAACCGGCCGTCGTAGCCGAGAGCCTGCAGGTCCGCCAGAGAGCCGGCGAGCGGACGGTCGAGGTGGTCCGCCAGCCACTGCCAGCGGCGGCGCACCGTGGCGACGGCTTCGACGGCCCGCTCGATGCGGTCGCCGAGCAGTTCCTCGCGCGACAGCCGGTCGGTGTCCGCCTCGCCCGTCTTGCCGACCCGCGGCTCGCCGGCGAGATAGGCCTCGAGCCCGGCCAGCATCGCCAGCTTGTTCGCGAGCGACAGCTCGATGTTGATGCGCTCGATCGCGTCGGTGTACTCGCCCATCCGCTCGAGCGGGATCACCACGTCCTCGTTGATCTTGAACGCATTGGTGTGCCGGGCGATGGCGGCGGTGCGCGCGCGGTCGCGCCAGAACGCCTTGCGCGCCTCGGCCCCGACCGCCACGAAGCCCTCGCCGGCGCGGGCGTTGGCGAGGCGCACGACCTCCGCCACGCAGCGGCCGACGGCCGTCTCGTCGTCGCCGACCACGTCGCCGAGCAGCACCATCTTGGGCAGCGCGCCGCGCTTCGAGCGGGTCGCGTAGCCCACGGCGCGCAGGTAGCGCTCGTCGAGGTGCTCGAGGCCGGCGAGGCGCACGCCGTGCTCGCGCTCGGCGCGGGCGAGGTGGTCGCGGATCTCGACGATCGCCGGGATCGCCTCGCGCGCCTGCCCGAAGAACTCGAGGCAGAACGTGCGGATGTGCGCGGGCATGCGGTGCACGATCCAGCGGGCCGCGGTGATCAGGCCGTCGCAGCCTTCCTTCTGCACGCCGGGCAGGCCGCCGAGGAACTTGTCGGTGACGTCCTTGCCGAGGCCGGCCTTGCGGAAGCGACGGCCCTCGATCTCGAGGCGCTCGCTGCGGATCACCCGCGCCCGGTCGGGCGGGCTGCCGCCTGTCCTTCCAGACGAGATCGAACACCGCGGTCGCTGCGTCGTGGATCCGCCCGAGGTTGTGGCCGACGCGGGTCACCTCGAGCCAGTCGCCCTGCGGATCCACCATGCGCCACCAGGCGAGGTTGTCGAGCGCCGTGCCCCACAGCACGGCCTTCTTGCCGCCGGCGTTCATCGCGATGTTGCCGCCGATGCAGGAGGCGTCGGCCGAGGTGGGATCCACCGCGAACACGAAGCCGCCGGCCGCCGCCGCCTCCTCGACGCGGCGCGTCACCGCGCCCGCCTCGGTGAGCAGCGTGGGCACGGGCGTGTCGATGCCGGGGAGGGCGACGTGCTCGACCGCACCGACGCGCTCGAGTTTCTCCGTGTTGATCACCGCCGCCGTCGGCGTCAGCGGGACGGCGCTGCCCGTGTAGCCGGTGCCGCCGCCGCGGGGGATGACCGTGAGCCCGAGCGCGATGCAGGCGCGCACCAGCCCGGGGACTTCGTCCTCGGCGTCGGGCGTGAGCACGACGAACGGGATCTCGACGCGCCAGTCCGTGGCGTCGGTGGCGTGCGACACGCGCGCATACGGGTCGAAGCACACGTTGTCGGCGCGGGTGTGGCGGCCGAGCTCGCGCCGGGCCCGGCGTCGCAGCGCATCGGTGCCGGCGAACGACTGCTCGAACTCCGTGACCGCGCCGCGCGCAGCGTCGAGCAGGCGTGCGACCCGGGCGTCGCGGTCCGGGTCCTGCGTGTCGCGGCGCCGGTCGATCTCCGCGAGGCGGTGGTGGAGCGCCTCGATGAGCAGCCCGCGCCGCCGGGGGTCGTCGAGCAGGTCCTGCTCGAGGTACGGGTTGCGTTGCACGGCCCAGATGTCGCCCAGGACCTCGTAGAGCATGCGCGCGGAGCGTCCCGTGCGGCGCTCGCTGCGCAGTTCGTCGAGCAGCCCCCAGACCTCCGCCCCGAGCAGCCGGATGACGATCTCACGGTCGGAGAACGACGTGTAGTTGTAGGGGATCTCGCGCAGCCGGGCCGGTGCGTCGAGTTCGTGGCTGATCGCGCGCCCGTGGCCCGGCGGGCAGCTCTTCGGGTTGGGCGTTCACGTGCGGCGGTGGGCCGGTACCTCAGGACGCCGGATTCTGGCTCGGCTGGGCCGCCGGGGGTATCGGGGCATGCCGCGGCTGGGGTGGGGCGGCCCCGGTCTCTCCGATCCACCCGCTCGGCAAGCCGAGCGCGCTCACCAGCGACACCGCGACCGCCGCGGCGTACGGAATCGACTGTACCAGCAGGACCGTCACCCACACGCTCAGGTCGGGACTCCCGACCAGTCCGGGCAGGCTGCCGTCGATCTCGGGGATCCGGCTCACTCCGAACGCCGCGATCCACAGCCCGAGCATCAGGAACGCCTCCTCGCGCGCGGCGGCCAGCGCTTGCCCGAGCGCATGGCGGGGCGCCTGCTTGGGCGTGCGGAAGAACGGCCGGTCCCGCCGCACGAGGCCGCTCAACATCGCCGCACCGATCGTGTGCGCGAGCCCGAGCCCCGCCACTGCAGCGGCCACCGTCTGCACCGGCGTGGCGCCGACGCGGCTGCGATAGAGGTGCAGCAGCTTCACGAGCTTGAAGACGAACAGCGAAAGCGGCAGCAGCGAGAAGATCAGCAAGGGCGGTTGGATGTGCCTCGGGAACGCCACCATCGCCAGCGACCAGGCGAGCGCCGCCGCCGTGAAGAGCAGGTTGAAGCCATCTGCCAGCCACGGCAGCCAGCCGGCGAGAAAGTGGTAACGCTGACCGGTGGTCAGGCGCCCGTCACCCTTGCGCGTGAGCGAGCGCGAGGTGTCGCCGCATGATCTGCATGGATCCGAATGCCCAGCGGGATCGCTGCTTCTTGAAGTCGAGGAAGCTGTCCGGCATCAGCCCGCGGCCGTAGCTGCGCGGCGTGTATACCGCCTCGTAGCCCTCGGCGAGAATGCGCAGGCCGAGTTCCGCGTCCTCGGTGATGCACCACTCCGCCCAGCGGATGCGCTCGAGCAGTTCGCGCCGGACGATGGTCATCGTGCCGTGCTGGATGATCGCGTTGCGCTCGTTGCGCGTCACCATGCCGATGTGGAAGAAGCCGCGGTATTCGGCGAAGCACATCGCCTTGAAGGCCGACTCGCCGGCGTCGCGGTAGTCCTGCGGCGCCTGCACGACCCCGGTGCGCGGATTGGCGAAGGCGGGGACGAGGTCGCGCAGCCACTCCGGACGCACGACGTAGTCCGCGTCGATCGCGGCCACGACCTCGGCGTCCGCCGCCGTCTGATCGAGGGCGAAGTTGAGCGCACCCGCCTTGTAGCCTGGCAGCGGGTCCACGTGGAAGAAGCGGAATCTCGGGCCGAGCTTTCGGCAATGTGCCTGCACGGGACGCCACAGCGACTCGTCACGCGTGTTGTTGTCCACGACCAGGACTTCGAAGTCCGGGTAGTCGAGCTGGGCGAGCGCATCGAGGGTCGCGATCAGCATCGCCGGCGGCTCGGCGTAGGCCGGCACGTGGATCGAGACCTTCGGGCCCGGGGTCGCGGCGGGCCGCATGCCCGGCCTCAGGATCCTGCCGTGGCTCGTGACCCAGTGCGCCTCCGCCCACTCGTGCGCCTCGGCGAGCAGCACGGCGATCACGCCGATCATCCCGACGAGCAGCACCGATCCCACCAGCACGCTGGTCGCGGTGACGTACTGCTGCGAAAGGTCGTAGAGAATCCAGGTGACGAGGGTCGCCGTCGCATACACGACGACCGCCAGGAAGCTGCGGCCACGCTTCTGCAGGGTGCGGCTGTGGAAATAGAAGAGCCCGAGCAGCAGCACGGAGACGATCACGGAGGCCGCGGCGAGCACGTGCCAGCCCGGCACCCGCACGATCGGTGCCGTGAACTCGAACTTCTGCACCCGATCGGCGTCGTACACGCCCCAATACGCGCCGACCGCGCCCTCGGAGCGCTCCTTCCAGGGTTGGTCGAAGGCTTCCATGAGGTAATACGAGTAGCCGGCCCGCCGGGCATGGTCCAGGAAACGGCGCAGGAACAGCGCCTGGTTGGCAAGCGAGGCGACTGCGGACTCGCGCGTTCGGCCGTCGCTCGGCCAGCCGACCTCGGCGATCACGATCGGCTTGCCGGGGAACGCGGTCTCGAGGCGCTGCATCTTGTCGGCGATGTAAGAGACAGCATCCTCGACCGGCACCCCTTCCCAGTAGGGCAGCATGTGCACGGCGATGTAGTCAACGTGCGGGACGAGCTCCGGATGGTCTATCCAGACGTGCCAGGGTTCGGCGGTGCTCACGGGCTGCCGTGTCGCCTTCCGTGCGCGCTCGAGGTACGCGACGAGTTCCTCCGTCGGCAGGTCGCCACGCAGCACGACCTCGTTGCCGATCACCAGGCGCTCGACATTGCGGTGGCGCTTCGCGAGCTCGATCGCGCGAGCGACCTCCGCCTCGTTACGCTCGTGATCGGAGTCGAGCCATGCTCCGACCGTCACGTCGACGCCCTGGCGTGCCGCCAGCGCCGGGATCTCGCCGAGGGAGCCGAGCGAGCTGTAGGTGCGGACCGACCGGGTCCTCGCCGCCGAGGACCCTGAGGTCGCCCTCGATCTGCTGGCGCGTCGGTTCGTCCCGCGCGATCGCGTCCTGGTCCTTCTGGAAGGGCTGGAACGAGAAGCCCTGGACCCGCGAGGGCCAGGCCGGCTCCGATTGCGGCTGGTTCGCGAACGCCCAGGCGGCGATGGTCAAGGCGGCGAACGCCGCAAGGATCAGCAGACTCGGCCAGTGCTTCATGATCAACGCCGCACCCCGGGGATTCGGGGGAAGGCACCATCTTAGGTGCGGTGCAGCAATCGACGCGGCCGCAAGCTGTCGCCATTTGGCGACAGGCGAGTCGCCGGTTCAGAATTTCCAGATGAGGTTCAGCTGCACGCCGTCGAAGGACGGCGTGCCCGTGGCGTTCTCGAAGTCCACCCATCGCATGGTGTAGGCGCCGTCGGCGGCCAGCACGTCGCTGAAGTCGTAGCGCATGCCCACGCCGAGCTGGTAGGCGAGACCGTCGACCGTCCGCGTGTCCTGGAAGCTGGTGCAGACGTAGCCGTACCAGGGATGCCACCAGCAGCCGATCTCGGGCGGTGCGCTCGCGATGTTCGTGTCGATCCAGGACCAACCGACGCCGCCGGACACGTACGGCGTGAACGGTCCGGTCAGGAAGTTGTAGATGACGTCGAGCATGAGCGACGTCGAGTCGAGGCTGCCCTTGCTCGTGAAGGACTCGTCCGGGTCGTCGCCCACGACCTCGACCTCGTAGTCCTTCTGGTCGTAGCCAAAGGTCGCGCCGAACTGGAGCCGGTCGTTGAAGTGGTAGCCGACGCCGAGCAGGAAGCCGACGCCGCTGTCGATCTCGGCCGTCGTGCCTCCCTTGAAATCGACGTCGGCCGAGTTCGCGAGCCCCGCGCCCACGCGGGCCTCCCAGCGGCCGGCGCGAACGGGCGGACCCGGCGGCGCGCCTGCACCGGTTTGCTGGGACATCGCCATCCCGGCGGCTCCGACCGTGCCGGCCGCCGGCGCGCCGACGAGATCCGGCGCGTTGGCATTGCCGGTGTGGATGGCATTCGCGACCGCCGCCAGGTCGTCCATGCCGAGGCGGCGATAGGCCTCCTCCCCGAGCTTCAGGGCCTCGAGCGCCGCCGGCGCGCCGTCGTAGCTCTCGATCAGGTTGCGGGCGCGGTTGAGCGCGCCGACGTAGGCGCCGCGCTGCATGTAGTACCTGGCCACGGCCAGCTCATAGTCGGCGAGGCGGTTGCGCAGGTAGACGATGCGTTGCCGTGCATCGGCCGCATACGGGCTCTTCGGGTAGCTCTGTACCAGGGTCTGGAAGGACTGCAGGGACTGGCGCGCCTCCTGCGGCGGCCGCTTGGTCATGTCGGCCTTGAAGACGCGCTCGAGCCAGTTCGCGCCTGCCTCGAAGTGCACCAGGCCCCGGATGTAGTAGGCGTAATCCACGCGCGGATGCGTCGGGTTCTCGCGGATGAACTGGTCGGCCTGGTCGATCGCGGAGTCGGCCTCGCGGTTCTTGTAGTAGGCGTACATCAGGTCGAGCTGCGCCTGCTTGGCGGGCTCGCTGAACGGGTACCGCGCCTCGAGCGCCTCGAGCTTGCGGATGCCTTCCGGGTAGTTGCCGCCGGCAATGTCGCGCACCGCGTCGCTGAAGATGCGCTCCGGCGAGCCCCGCATTTCGGATTCCTGGCCGCGGCCCTTGCAGCCCGACGCTGCGACGACGGCCAGCGCGAGCATGGGCACGATCAGCGGGCGGCGGGAGAGCTGCTTGGGCACGCCAGTGGGGACCTGTGGGTCGAAAGCGGGGGCGCGAAGTATATCGAAACAGCGTCGGCGACGGACCTCGGTACACTTCCGGCCCATTCCCTGGGACACAATCGCTGCCCATGACCGGCCAGATGCTGCAGCTTTCGCTCACGATCCCGCCGGAGCAGGCGGGCCAGCGCCTCGACCAGGCGCTCGCGTCGCTGCTGCCGGAGTACTCCCGCAGCCGGCTCAAGGCCTGGATCGAGTCCGGCGAGATTCTGGTGGACGGCGCGGTGCGGCGGCCGCGCGACAAGGTCAGCGGCGGTGAGTCGGTGGTACTGGCGGCGACGCTGCCCGAGGACACCCGTGCCGTGGCCCAGCCGATCCCGCTCGTGCTGGTGCACGAGGACAAGCACCTCATCGTCGTGGACAAGCCCGCCGGCCTGGTCGTGCATCCGGGGGCCGGCAATCCGGACCAGACGCTGCAGAACGCGCTGCTGGCGCTCGACCCCGGGCTCGCGGCCCTGCCGCGCGCGGGCATCGTCCACCGGCTCGACAAGGACACGAGCGGCCTGCTGGTCGTGGCGCGGACGCTGCCGGCGCACACCGCCCTCGTGCGCATGCTCGGCGACCGGGAGGTGCACCGCGAGTACGAGGCCATCTGCCGCGGCGTGATGACCGCGGGCGGCACCGTGGACGCGCCGATCGAGCGGCATCCCACCGACCGCGTGCGCATGGCCGTGCGCGACGGCGGCCGCGAGTCGGTCACGCACTATCGCGTGATCCGCCGCTACGAGGGGTACACGCACGTGCGCGTGCAGCTCGAGACCGGTCGCACGCACCAGATCCGCGTGCACCTCGCGCACGCCGGCTACCCGATCGTGGGCGACCGCGTCTACGGCGGCCGGCTCACCCTGCCCAAGGGCGCGAGCGAGGCGCTGCGCCAGGCCCTGCGCGATTTTCCGCGGCAGGCGCTGCACGCCGCGCGCCTGCAGTTCGACCATCCCGTGACCGGCAAGCCCATCGAGTGCCGCAGTCCGCTGCCGGCGGACATGCTCGCGCTGCTCGAGGCGCTCGCAACCCTCGAGCGTGCGCGATGACCGCGACCGCCATCGGCTGGATCGCCCCGGACTGGCCGCTTGCCGGGCGGGTGAAGGTCGTCTCCACGCTGAGGAGCGGTGGCGTGAGCGAGGGCCCCTATGCGTCGCTCAACCTGGCGGCCCACGTCGGCGACCGACCCGCGGCGGTCGCCGCCAACCGGCGGCTGCTGCGAGTAGCGGCGCAGCTGCCGGCGGAGCCACTCTGGCTCGAGCAGGTGCACGGCATCGGACGTCGTGCGGCACGCCGGCGCGGGCGATCCGGCCTGCGCGCCGATGCCGCGGTGGCATTCGAGCCGGGCCGCGTGTGCGCGGTGATGACGGCCGACTGCCTGCCCGTGGTCCTGGCCGACCGCGACGGCACGCGCGTCGCCGTCGCGCATGCCGGGTGGCGCGGACTGCTCGGCGGCGTCCTCGCGGCGACGGTCGCCGCACTCGGCGTCGCGGCCCGCGAACTTCATGCCTGGCTCGGGCCCGCCATCGGCCCGGAGGCCTTCGAGGTCGGGGCGGAGGTGCGCGAGGCCTATGCGGCTCGCTTGCCGGGCAGCGAGGCCTGCTTCGTACGCAACGAGCGCGGTCGCTACCTCGCCGACCTGTACCGGCTGGCGAGCCTCGCGCTCGGAGCGGCCGGGGTGGGCGCGGTGCACGGCGGCGGCTGGTGCACCCATCGCGACCGCGAGCGCTTCTTCTCGTTCCGCCGCGACGGCGTCACCGGTCGCATGGCGACGCTGGCCTGGCTCGCTTGACGGCCGTGCTAGGCTGACTCGAAAAGACCCCACCGCGGATTCCCGTGAGCACCCTCGGCCTGATCGTCGCCTTTACGGTCCTGAGCGGCTTCCTGAGCGCGCTAGCCGCCTCCGCCTTCCTTGCGCTGGGCGCCGCGCGCCGTGCGGCGGTGCTGCCGCACCTCGTGAGCCTCGCCACCGGCGCGCTGCTCGGCGCGGCCTTCCTCGGGCTCATGCCGCATGCGCTCGACACGCTGGGGCCCGGGGGCGCGCACCCGGTCGGGCTCGCGCTGCTGCTGGGCATCCTCACCTTCTTCCTGCTCGAGAAGTTCGTGCTGTGGCGGCACTGCCACGACGATCCCTGCGAGATGCACTCGCCGAGCCACGCCGCGCGCGACGCCGCCTCGGCGCGGATGATCCTGATGGGCGACGGCTTCCACAACGTGCTCGACGGCGTGCTGGTGGCGGCGGCCTTCATGACCGACACCCGGCTCGGGATCGTCACGGCGGCGGCGGTGTTTGCGCACGAGATCCCGCAGGAAGTCGGCGACCTCGCGATCCTGCTGCACGGCGGGCTGTCGCGCCGCCGCGCGCTGGCGCTCAACCTGCTCACCAGCCTGACGTCGGTGGTGGGCGGCGTGGTGGCCTACTTCGCGCTCGGCGCGGCCCTGCACCTGCTGCCCTATGCGCTTGCGTTCGCGGCCTCGAGCTTCATCTACGTGGCGGTCGCGGACCTCATCCCGGGGCTGCATCGCCGCGTGGACCTGCGTGCGGGCCTCGAGCAGGTGCTGTTCATCGGCATCGGCGTGGCCCTCGTGTACTTCACGCACCAGCAGGCGCACTGAGAGCGAGCGTCCCGGACGCGGCGCGGCAGGGCGCCCGCGGCGCGGCCTCGACAGCCGTCGGCCCTTGACCTCCCTCACGGCTGCCCCCACCTAGGGATCAACCGACGCCCTTCCCGGAGCCTCCCCCATGCGCATGGACAAACTGACCTCCAAGTTCCAGATGGCCCTGGCCGACGCCCAGTCGCTGGCCCTCGGCCGCGACCACCAGTTCATCGAGCCCGCGCACCTGATGCTGGCGCTGCTCGACCAGCAGGGCGGCACGGTGCGGCCGCTGCTCGAGAAGTCGGGCGCCAAGGTCAACCTGCTGCGCTCGCGGCTCGGCGAGGCCCTCGACCGGCTGCCGAAGGTCGAGGGCGCGGGCGGCGAGGTGCACGTCTCGAACGACCTCGGCGAAGCTGCTCAACCTCACCGACAAGATCGCGCAGAAGCGCGGCGACCAGTACATCTCGAGCGAGCTCTTCATCCTCGCGGCGCTCGAGGACAAAGGCGCGCTCGGGCGCGCTGCTCAAGGACGCCGGCGTGGTCAAGGGCGCGGTGGAACGGCCATCGACGAAGTGCGCGGCGGCGAGAAGGTCACCGACCCCAACGCCGAGGAGCAGCGCCAGGCGCTCGAGAAGTACACCATCGACCTCACCGAGCGGGCCGAGCAGGGCAAGCTCGATCCGGTCATCGGCCGCGACGACGAGATCCGCCGCACCATGCAGGTGCTGCAGCGGCGCACCAAGAACAACCCGGTGCTGATCGGCGAGCCCGGCGTCGGCAAGACCGCGATCGTCGAGGGCCTGGCGCAGCGCATCGTCAACGGCGAGGTGCCCGAGGGCCTGAAGGACAAGCGCATCCTCGCGCTCGACATGGGCTCGCTGATCGCGGGTGCCAAGTTCCGCGGCGAATTCGAGGAGCGCCTGAAGGGCGTGCTGAACGACCTCGCCAAGCAGGAGGGCCGCGTCATCCTGTTCATCGACGAGCTGCACACCATGGTCGGCGCCGGCAAGGCCGAGGGCGCCATGGACGCCGGCAACATGCTGAAGCCCGCGCTCGCGCGCGGCGAGCTGCACTGCGTCGGCGCCACCACGCTCGACGAGTACCGCAAGTACGTCGAGAAGGACGCGGCGCTCGAGCGGCGCTTCCAGAAGGTGCTGGTGAACGAGCCCTCGGTCGAGGACACCATCGCGATCCTGCGCGGCCTCAAGGAGCGCTACGAGGTGCACCACAAGGTCGAGATCACCGACCCGGCGATCGTCGCGGCGGCCACGCTGTCGCACCGCTACATCACCGACCGCCAGCTGCCGGACAAGGCCATCGACCTGATCGACGAGGCCGCCTCGCGCATCCGCATGGAGATCGACTCCAAGCCCGAGGAGCTCGACCGCCTCGACCGGCGCATCGTGCAGCTCAAGATGGAGCGCGAGGCGCTCAAGAAGGAGAGCGACGAGGCCTCGAAGAAGCGCCTGCTGGCGCTCGACGAGCAGCTCGCGGCGCTCGAGCGCGAGTACGCCGACCTCGAGGAGGTCTGGAAGGCCGAGAAGGCGACCGCGCAGGGCGCGGCGCAGATCAAGGAGGAGCTCGAGCGGGCGCGGCTCGACTTCGAGGCGGCGCGGCGCGCCGGCGACCTCGCGCGCATGTCCGAGCTGCAGTACGGGAGGATCCCCGAGCTCGAGAAGCGCATCCAGGCGGCGCAGGAGGCCGAGTCGAAGGCCCCGACGCTGCTGCGCAACAAGGTCACCGACGAGGAGATCGCCGAGGTCGTCTCGAAGTGGACCGGCATCCCGGTCTCGAAGATGCTCGAGGGCGAGCGCGACAAGCTGCTGCGCATGGAGGAGGCGCTGGCGAGGCGCGTGGTCGGCCAGGACGAGGCCGTCAAGGCCGTCGCCGATGCGATCCGCCGCTCGCGCGCCGGCCTCTCCGACCCGAACCGCCCGAACGGCTCGTTCCTGTTCCTCGGCCCCACCGGCGTCGGCAAGACCGAGCTGTCCAAGGCGCTCGCCGAGTTCCTCTTCGACACCGAGGAGGCGATGGTGCGCATCGACATGTCCGAGTTCATGGAGAAGCACTCCGTGGCCCGCATGATCGGCGCGCCCCCCGGCTACGTGGGCTACGAGGAGGGCGGCTACCTCACCGAGGCGGTGCGCCGCCGGCCGTATTCGGTGATCCTGCTCGACGAGGTCGAGAAGGCCCACCCGGACGTGTTCAACGTGCTGCTGCAGGTGCTCGACGACGGCCGCCTCACCGACGGGCAGGGTCGCACGGTCGACTTCCGCAACACCGTGATCATCATGACCTCGAACCTCGGCTCGCAGCTCATCCAGGAACTGGCCGGCGAGGCGAACTACGCGAAGATGAAGTCCGCGGTGATGGAGATCGTCGGGCAGCATTTCCGCCCCGAGTTCCTCAACCGCGTCGACGAGGTGGTGGTGTTCCACCCGCTGGCGCGGACGCACATCCGCGTCGATCGTGGACATCCAGGTGGGCTACCTGCGCAAGCGTCTCGCGGACCGCGAGATCGAGCTCGAGCTCGACGATGCGGCTCGCGACCTCATCGGCGAGGCCGGGTTCGACCCGGTCTACGGCGCACGGCCGCTCAAGCGGGCGATCCAGCACCAGCTCGAGAATCCGCTGGCGCAGGCGATCCTGCGGGGCGACATCGGGCCGGGCGACCACGTGATCGTCACGGTGCGCGACGGCGTGCTCGCCTTCCGGAAAGGCGGCGCGACCGCGGACGGCGGGTCGGCAAAACTCGGCAAGGGTACGAAGGCCGCTTCCGTATAATCACGCGTCCCGGCGCAACGAGACCCGACCGCAGCCATGCCGATCTACGAATACCAGTGCGAGAAGTGCGGCCATCACCTCGAGGCACTGCAGAAGATCTCAGACAAGCCGCTGCGCGAATGCCCGGAGTGCGGCAAGCACAGCCTGAAGCGACTCATGTCCGCGCCGCTGTTCCGGCTCGCCGGCAGCGGCTGGTACGAGACCGACTTCAAGTCCGACAAGGAGAGCAAGCGCAACCTCGTGGAGAAGGGCGACCCGGAGCCGGCGAAGGCCGAGACCAAGACCGAGGCGCCGGCCGAGACCAAGTCCGAGACCAAGTCCACCGCCAAGCCCGCCGCCGCGCCGGCGGAATCGAGATCGCGCACCGTGGTGCCGAAGCCCGCCGCGAAGACGGCGGCACGCGCCAGGCCGAAGGCACCGGCCCGCAAGAGCAGTCCGGCTCGCGGCAAGAAGCGCTGAGGAGTTCGCCCGTGATCGATGATGCCCCGGACGCCGCGGCCGAAAAGTCGCACAAGGCGCACCCGCGGGCACGGGCCCTGCGCAACTACCTGATCGGCGGCCTGCTGGTCTGGATCCCGATCATGATCACGGTCTGGGTCTTCCGCTTCCTGACCCGCATTCTCGACAGCTCGCTCGTGCTGCTGCCCCCGTCGTGGCGGCCCGAGGCCCTGTTCGGCCACTACGTCCCGGGCGTCGGCATCGCGCTGTCGCTGCTGCTGCTGTTCGGGACCGGCGTGATCGCCCGCAACCTGTTCGGCAAGCGCATCGTGACGGGCATCGAGGACATGGTGCGCCGGATCCCGGTGGTCGGCTCCGTCTACGGTGGCGCGAAGACCTTCAGCGAAACCGTGCTGACCGACAAGGGTTCGTCGTTCAAGCAGGTCGTGATGGTCGAGTTCCCGCGCAAGGGCATCTTCAGCATCGGTTTCATCACGGCCCACGACCTCGAGGAGGTCGCAGGCTCGGACCGAGCAGATGGTCACCTGCGTCTTCGTTCCCACGACGCCGAATCCGACGACCGGATTCCTCGTGCTGGTGCCGAAGGACGAGGTCGTCATGATGGACATGACGGTCGACGAGGCCTTCAAGATGCTGCTCACGCTCGGGGTCGTGGTCCCCACCTGGAAGAACAAGCCGGTCGACGGCCGCCTTGCACCGCCCGAGAGCGGTCCGTAACATCCCGCCCCCTCTGCAATTTCCGGCCATCGCGCGCCGGTAGCACCGCCCGGTACACACATGCCCATGCGAACTCACTACTGCGGCGAGGTCAACGAGCGCCTCGTCGGTTCCACCGTCGCCGTCGCGGGCTGGGTCCACCGGCGGCGCGATCACGGCGGCGTCATCTTCGTGGACCTGCGCGACCGCAGCGGCCTGCTGCAGCTCGTGTTCGATCCCGACGCGGCCGCGGTCTTCGCGGAGGCCGAGCGCGTGCGCGGCGAGTGGGTGCTCAAGGTGGAGGGCACGGTGCGGCCGCGTCCCGAGGGCACGGTCAACGCGAACCTCGCCTCCGGCCGGGTCGAGCTGCTCGCCACCTCGCTCGAGGTCCTGAACCGCTCCGAGCCGCTGCCGTTCCAGCTCGACGAAGAGGTGCGCGAGGAGACCCGCCTCAAGTACCGCTACGTGGACCTGCGCCGCGACGTGATGCAGCACCGGCTGCGCCTGCGCCACGCGGTGACCCGCGCGATGCGCGAATACCTCGACGGCCACGGCTTCGTGGACGTCGAGACGCCGATGCTCACCAAGGCCACGCCCGAAGGCGCGCGCGACTACCTCGTGCCGAGTCGCACCCAGGCCGGGCAAGTTCTTCGCGCTGCCGCAGTCGCCGCAGATCTTCAAGCAGCTGCTGATGATGGCGGGCTTCGACCGCTACTACCAGATCGTGCGCTGCTTCCGCGACGAGGACCTGCGCGCCGACCGCCAGCCGGAGTTCACGCAGCTCGACGTCGAGACGTCGTTCCTCGCCCGCGACGAGATCATGGGCCTGATGGAGGGGCTGGTCCGGGAGCTGTTCTCGAAGGTGCTGGGCGTGGCGCTGCCGAACCCGATCCCGCGCATGACCTACGCCGAGGCGATGCGCCGCTACGCCTCGGACAAGCCCGACCTGCGCGTTTCGCTCGAACTCGTGGACGTCGCCGACCTCGTGAAGGACAGCGAGTTCAAGGTGTTCTCCGGCCCGTCGGCCGACCCCGAGGGCCGCGTGGCGGCGCTGCGCGTGCCGGGCGGCGGCGAGAAGCTCTCGCGCAAGCAGATCGACGACTACGCGGCCTACGTCGCGCGCTACGGCGCCAAGGGCCTCGCCTACGTCAAGGTGAACGACGCCGCGAAGGGGCGCGACGGGCTGCAGTCGCCGATCCTCAAGTTCCTGTCGGATGCGGCCGTGGCGGGGCTGATGGAGCGCACCGGCGCCACGACCGGCGACCTCGTGTTCTTCGGCGCGGACAAGGCGAAGGTGGTCAACGACGCGCTCGGCGCGCTGCGCCTCAAGGTCGGCCAGGACCTGGGGCTGGTCGAGGAGGGCTGGCGGCCGCTGTGGGTCGTCGACTTCCCGATGTTCGAGTGGGACCCGGACGCGAAGCGCTGGTCCGCCATGCACCACCCGTTCACCGCGCCGGTGAACGACGACCCGGCGGCGCTCAAGGCGAACCCGGGCGGCGCGGTCGCCCGCGCCTACGACATGGTGCTGAACGGCTCGGAGATCGGCGGCGGCTCGGTGCGTATCCACCGCAACGAGATGCAGTCCACGGTGTTCGAGATGCTCGGCATCGGGCCGGAGGAGGCGCAGAAGAAATTCGGCTTCCTGCTCGAGGCGCTGCGCTACGGCGCGCCGCCGCACGGCGGCATCGCGTTCGGCCTCGATCGGCTCGTGATGCTGATGGCGGGCGCGGAGTCGATCCGCGACGTGATCGCCTTCCCGAAGACCCAGACCGCGAGCTGCCCGCTCACGGATGCGCCGACCGAGGTGTCCGAGCAGCAGCTGCGCGACCTGCACATCCGCGTCAGGACGCCGGTCAAGGAGTGATGCCCGGCGAGCGCGTCGTCCTGGTCCACGGGCTGTGGATGAACGGGACGGAACTCGGGATGCTGGGTTATCGCCTGCGTCACGAGCACGGCTTCGACGTCCGCACGTTCTCCTACCCCACGCTGCAGGGCGACGTGGCCGCAATCTGCGCCGCCCTCGCCGAGTTCGCCGCCGAGGCGGGCGGCGAGGGGCGCGTGCACCTCGTGGGGCACAGCCTCGGCGGCCTCATGGTGTATCGCACGCTGGCCGAATGTGGTGCCGGCCGGTTCGCCGGCAACGCCGTGGTGCTCGGCTCGCCGCTGAACGGCAGCAAGGCCGCGCGCGGCGCGTCCCGCTGGCCGATGCTGCGGCCGCTGCTGGGCCCCCACGTGCTCGGCGAGCTCGCCGAGCCCTGCAACCGCCGCTGGACCGGCAGCCGGCCACTCGGCGCGATCGCCGGCACGCTGCGCGTCGGCACGGGCCAGTTCTTCGCGCACTTCGACGAGGACAACGACGGGACGGTCGCGGTCAGCGAGACCCGCATCCCCGGCCTCACCGACCACCTGGTGCTCCCGCACAGCCACATCGGCATGCTGCTGGCCGCGGACGTCGCCGAGCAGGTCGCCTGCTTCCTGCGCAACGCGGCCTTCCGCCGGTCCGCGGCCTGAGGCGAGCGCCTCGCGGGCAACGACCGCGACGAACGATTCAGCCGCTGCGCAGTCGACGACGCGCGAGTCCCGCTGCCACCGCGAGCAGTCCGAGCCCGAGCAGTCCGATCAGCGGCAGCGGCAGCGGCGTCGCGGTCTGCGGCAGCACGTCGATGATCGGGTACCACGGTCGGCGGCGCGGGCAGCACGTGTAGTTCGAGATACGCGCGTCGCGGGCGTTGCTGCTCTCGGCGGCTTGCACGGCCACCGGCACGGGCGACCCACCGATCGTGGACGTCTCGCCGAACACCTCCAGCACGCGATCTTCGGGGACGAAGACGCGAAGCGACGAGCCCACCGCGGTGTCGGCGGGCAGTGCTGCACCCGCGTCGCCGACGATCGACTGGTCGGCGCCCGGGCCGAAGACGGTGTCCTCGGTCGCGCCCCGGAAGCGCAGCACCAGCTGTTCGGGCTGCACCTGGCGCAACTCGGCGCTCATGAGCAGGTAGCGCCGCCCTTCGATCGCCACGATGGACTCGCAGGCGGTGCCCACCTCCGGATGCCGTGCGAGCAGCTGCGCCTGAGCGCGCAGGCTGTCGCAGTCCCCGGCGATCACGCCGAGTGCCGACGCGTTGATGCCAACACCGAGGAGCACGGTCGTCGCGAGAATTCTTGCGGATCGCCTCATGGTTACTCCTTGCGCAGCTCTGCCCGCACCACGTAACGCTGCGGGGCGCGCCCGATGAAATTGAAGGGATAGCAGGTCACCAGGGTGAGTTCCGGCACCTCGCCGGGCCACAGCGCGACCGTGTCCGTGGGCTCGGTGACGCGGATCTCCTCGACGACGTAGCGATACGTGGCCGCGCGGGTGTCCACCACGATTTCGTCGCCGACCTCGATGTCCTCGAGCTTGCGGAAGAACCCGTCGCGATGCGACGAGACGCTGACGTTGCCGGGCTCGCCGAACCGCGGCGACCCGGTGATGCGGCCCGCGCCGCGGGTCATGTTGGCCTCGGTCTCGCCGGGAAAGACCGGCACTTCGAGGCCGAGCGAAGGAATGCGGATGACGGCCTCGGGCGTAAGGGGCACGTTCCAGCGGGCCTCCGCGTACTGGCGGACGCGTTCCGTCGACCATCCGGACTGTTCGGGTGGGGCGTAGGCGAGGCCCGCATGAAGGCGCGGGTCATCTCCGTCGAGCGGCGCCGCGACTGCGACCCCGGCACGTGATGCCTCGAACGCGATGAGCGCCGACCGGTACCCGTACTGGGCCCAGAGCGTCGAGGCGAGGTAGGTGATCAGGAGTCCGGCCCCGAGTCCCCAGCAGCAGTACTCGAGCAGCTTGAGCGCCTTTGGTGTCGGCCGGCCTGGCCTGAGCATGACACCCTCCGTTTCACCACCGTACGCCTCGGCGAAGGCCGCCGCAGTACGTATCGGTCGCGGGACGAGGGGCGGCGGCTGGCGCCGTGCTCCCATCAGAAGGGTTCCGGTCGAGCCGGGGTTCAGGTCGCTGCCTGCGGCTCAGAACCAGTAGTCAACGACACAGCGACCGTCTCGCGGCAGGTCCTCAAATGTGTCGAGCCCGTCGAAGTGGTCGATCGGGATTCGTGCCACAGCGTCGGGCTCGGCAAGGCGCAGGTTCACGGCGATCCGGACCCGTCCATCCTCATCCTTCCTCAGTCCGCGCCAGAACGCCACGCAGCCACAGGCTGGACAGAAGTGGAACGCGAGGGCTGTGCCCCGGACATACGCCTGCGTGGGGCCCGCGACCTTGATGCCTTCGCCTTCGTAGTCGTAGCCCCAAAGCACTCCGTATCGCCGGCAGGCGGTGCAGTTGCAGGCGGTGGCTCCATCGGGTTCACCCTCAAATTGCCACCGTACTGCGCCACAGAGACAGGATCCTTGAATCATTTCGGCCTCGTCGCCTCTCCGATCGATTCCGTGTCACCTGCGGACCACGTGACGCGCGGCAAGCGGCCCTTGTTTGCCAGCGGGCGCTCACGAGCTGCAGGCCTGCTCCCTGCCGCCCGTGATCAGCGCGTCTTCCAGCTCACCGTCACGCCGTAAGTGCGCGGCGGCGCGAAGATCGAGAACCCGTTGCCGAGGAACGGGATGATGTGGGTCGGATAGGTCTCGTCCGTCAGGTTCTTGCCCCACACCGCGAACTCGAGGTTCATCGAGTCGAGCGCATAGGCCGCGCGGGCGTCGAGCAGCGCGAAGCTCTCGATCTCGGTGACGCGCCAGTTCGCAGCGTCGTTGTAGTAGGGGATCTCCGTGCGGTAGTCGTCGGTCCACTTGAAGTCGGCGCGCAGCGACAGGCTGCCGCCGGTGACGGCCCACGCGTACTGGCCGAATCCACCGAACGTGTACTCGGGCGCGCGCGGCAGCTGGCCACCGTCGTTCAGGCCGCCGTCCACCTCGGCCTTCAGGTAGGCGACGTTGAGTCCGACCTCCAGCCCGTCGGCCGGTGCGGCGACGATCTCGAGTTCCGCGCCCGTGTTGACGGTGTCCTCGGTGAACGTCACGAGGCGCAGCTGCGGGTCCAGCCGGAAGAGCTGCAGGTCCTGGTAGTCCATGTAGAAGAGCGCCAGGTTGACGCGCAGCGTGTCCTCGAACCACTGGGTCTTCGCCCCGATCTCGTAGCTCCAGACCTCCTCGGGCGGCGTCGCCTTGCCGACGTTCTGCACCACGTTGTTCTGGCTCGGGAAGATTCCGGACTTGAAGCCCTTGCTGACGCTCGCGTAGAGCAGGTTCCCGGCGCCCGTGCGGTAGTCGAGGCCGAGCCGGCCGGTCGTCGAATCCCACGAGTCGTCGGCCTGGACGTCGTAGGGCTGGCCGGGGAACAGCGGAATGCCGGGTGTGGCGTCCGCCGGATCGTTGTTGCGCCCGATCTGGTCCGCCTCCTTCTCGTCGTGGGAGAAGCGCAGGCCCGCCGTCACGCTCAACCGGTCGGTGA
The DNA here is from genome assembly GCA_963754125.1 of uncultured Gammaproteobacteria bacterium. GTDB lineage: Bacteria > Pseudomonadota > Gammaproteobacteria > Steroidobacterales > Steroidobacteraceae > RPQJ01. Next base: position 199,742 of record CAVWEX010000001.1, on the reverse strand, counting down.
CCGGATAGGTCGCCTGGCCGAACGCAGCGTAGGTCGTGGAATCGACGTCCTGGATGAAGGTCACGTCGCCGCCGGCGGCCGCGAGCAGGCTGAACTGCGTCAGGAAATTCTCCTCGCGGTTCACCTCCTCGGTGAACCAGTAGAGGCCGGCCACCCACTGCAGGCGCGAATCGGCAGGCGAGGCGAGCCGCGCCTCGAGGCTGTACTGTTCGGCATCCTCGTCCGCCACGTCGCGGTTCTTGAGCACCCAGCCGTAGGGCGTCGGGAACGGCGGCGTGACGGGCGGGAAGCCGAAAGGCTTGAGCCCGTCGAGGTCCTCGTACCAGGCGAGCTCGACCTTGCGCCAGCCGCCGAGCAGCGTCCACGAGCCGTAGCTCGCGTCGCTCTCGAAGCGCGCGGTCAGGCCATTGATGTCGCGTTCCTGGAACGACTCGGGAACGGAGTACGACTTGCGCAGATCCGAGCCCGCGGGCCAGATCCGCCGCAGTGCGGCGAGCGCGAGGTTGTTGGCCGCACCGACCTGCCCGGTGTCGAAGACCGGGAAGGGCACGCGCGCATTGCCGGCCGCGTCGTCGGTGACGTAGTCGTAGGCCAGCAGCAGGCGGCTCGACTCGCCGATCCCGAACAGCAGCTGGGCGCGGGCGCTCCAGTTGTCCTCGTCGTCGAGGTCGGCGCCGGTGGTGATGTTCTCCGAGTACCCGTCGTGCGAGCGGTGGCTGACCGACAGCCGGCCCGAGATGGTGTCCGTCAGGCCCCCGTTCAGAACCAGGCGGCCGGCCTGGCTGCTGTAGTTGCCGAAGTCCAGCTCGGCGCTCGCGTAGAACTCCTGCTCGGGGCGATTCGGGATGAAGTTGACGGCGCCGCCCGAGGTGTTGCGCCCGAACAGCGTGCCCTGCGGGCCGCGCAGCACCTCGACGCGCTCCATGTCGAACACGTCGAAGGCGGCACCGCTGATGCGCCCGATGTAGATCTCGTCCTGGAAGACGCCCACGGTGGGATCGCCGGCCGCCGAGTCCGAGTTCGAGCCGACGCCGCGGATGTAGAACTGCGGCTCGCCGACGTTCACACGCATCATGGTGAAGTTCGGCGTGCGCATCACGATTTCTTCGATACGCCTGATATTGGCCCGCTGGAGCGTTCCTGCGTCGAACACGGACAGCGCGATCGGGACGTCCTGTGCGCTCTCGACCCGCTTCTGCGCAGTGACGATGATCTCCTCGAGCCCGCCGGCCCGTTCCGCCTGCTGCGCGAGCGCGAGAGGTGCGACGGCCGTCGCACCGGCGGCCGCCAGGAGGCATCGTGTCACCGACTTCCGAATCAGGCTCATTGCATCGTCCCCCGGTTGTGCAGAGTTGTATTCGTCAGGTAGCTTGCAGTAGCAGACTAAATACCGCAGTCCCGCGCCGTCGACAATGCCCCGGCCCGCACGAGGTGGTCCCATGCCCGAGATCCACGTCCTCGACGCGATCCGTACTCCGCGCGGCAAGGGCAAGCCGGACGGCGCGCTCGCGAATGTTCCGCCGTGGGACCTCGTCGGCCAGGTCGCGAATGCGCTGCGCTCCCGCGGTGCAGCAAACGCACTGGCGGCGGTGGACCGGCTGGTGCTCGGCTGCGTCACGCAGGCCGGGCCGCAGGGCGGGCATCTCGCGCTGCTGTCGCGCATCCACGCCGGCCTGCCCGACGCCGCGGTCGCGGTGACGTTGAACAACTACTGCGTTTCCGGCATGAGCGCGCTCGCGGCGGCCGCGCGCGCGGTGGCGACCGGCGAGGACCGTCTCGCTCTCGCCGGCGGCGTGGAGAGCATGTCGCAGGCCGCCTTCGAAGCAGACGGCGCCTCGTTCTACCGCGATGCGTCGCTGGCCGCGCACTTTCGCTACCTCGCACCGCCGGTCGTCGCCGACTGGCTCGCGACCCGCGAGGGACTCACGCGCGCGGACCTCGACGAGGTGACGGTGGCGTCCCACCGGCAGGCCGGCCGCGCCTGGCAGGACGGCCGCTACGCCACCACCGTCGTGCCGGTGACCCGCCCCGACGGCGTGCGCGTCGAGCGCGACGAGCTGGTCCGTCCCGGGCTCACGGCCGGCGACCTCGACCGCTTTCCGGCCGCGTTCGCGGCGCTCGGCGCGCTGGGCGGCGAGGCGATCGTGAACGCCGTGGACCCGTCGCTCGGCGGGCTGCGCTACCTGCACGCCGTTCCGCACTGCCCGCCGATGGCCGACGGTGCCGCGCTGGTGCTGATCGGGACGCGCGAGCGGGCGGCCGAGTTCGGGCTCGTGCCTCGCGCGCGCCTCGCCGCCGTGGCCGAGGTGAACACCGATCCGCTCGACCCGTTCGCGGCCGGCTTCGCGGCGCTCGAGCGTGTGCTCGACCGCAGCGGCCTCGCGCTCGAGGACGTCGGCGCGATCGAGTTCATGGAGGCGTTTGCCGCGGTGCCGGCCACGTTCCGCCGTCGTCATCCGCAGGCCGCCGAACGCGCCAACCAGAGCGGCGGGCACCTCGCGATGGGGCATCCCATGGGCGCCTCGGGCGCGATCCTGGTGGCGACCCTGCTCGCCGAGATGGAGCGCCAGGACGTCGAGTGGGGCGTGGCCGTGGCCCACGCCGTCTCGGGCGTCGGCGCTGCGGTGCTGCTGCAGCGGAGCTGATCAGGCCGTCTCGGGTGCGCGCACCTGCGTGATGCGAAAGCGCGAGGCGACGAACGCGAGGTCCGTCAGGGTCGCGTTGCCGGCGGGGTTCAGACCGGTGACGTGGTAGTCGCTGTAGGCGGCGGCGAAATTCAGCGGCATCGGCCCGGTCAGGTTGCAGGTGAGCTGGGCGCCGGACTCCGAGAACGCCTGCTCCGCGCGCGCGAGATAGGCCGGGTCCGTCGAGTACACGAAAGCGGTGATCGCGCCACCGAGGCGCGCGTCGCCGGCCGCCTCGTCGAGCGCGGCGTCGCGGTCGGCCGCGGTGATCACGAAGCCGATCGGACCGAAGCGCTCCTCGCCGTAGAGGTCGCGCTCGCCGGCCTCGACCGCCACGAGCAGCGGCGTGCGCGTGCGGGCCGCCGGGAAGTCCGCGTGCACGTAGGGCGCCGACTCGCGCAGCACGCGGCCGCGGCGGCGACCCGACCCGGCCAATTCCTCGATGAGCGCCAGCGTGCCGGGCGACTGGATCGCCGCCATGATCTGGCCGGCCCGACGGTGATCGTCGGCGATGAACGAGATCGCGTCGGCGAGCGCGGCGCCGAACTCCTCGGGCGCGATCCGCCGCCCGCCACAGCGGATGCCGTCGCGCGGCACGTAGACGTTCTGCGGCGAGGTGCACATCTGCGCGGAGAACAGGCTCATGGTCGTGGCGAGGCTGCGCACCACGGGCTCCAGTGCCTCGACCGATTCGACCACCACCGTGTTCACGCCCGAGGTCTCGGTGTAGCAGAGCGCGGGCGCGGCATTGCCCTCGACCCAGGCGCCGAAGCGCGCGCTGCCGGTGAAGTCCACGATCGCCGCCTGCGGGTGCTTCACGAGGCGCTTGCCGACGGGGTCGACGATCGTATCGCAGCACAGCGTGACGAGGTCGGGCGAGTAGCCCGAAGTGGCCAGCACCTCGCGGCAGGCGCGCACGGCGAGTGCCATGGGCAGGATCGCAGTCGGGTGCGGCTTCACGATGACGGCGTTGCCGGTCGCGAGGCTCGCGAGCATCGCCGGATAGGCGTTCCAGGTCGGGAAGGTGGCGCAGGTGAAGCACACGGCGACACCGCGTGGCACCAGCCGGTAGCGCTTGCGCAGCCGCAGGGTCGTCGCGCCGAAGCGGCGCTCCCAGAGGGCCTCGGCCGGCACGTCCGCCATGGCCGCCTGCGCGTAGGCGAGCGCCTCGACGCCGCGGTCGAGCGCATTGGTGCCGCTGCCGGCGTAGCTCATCAGTGCACCCTGGCCGGCCGTGTGCATCACCGACTGTGCGCCGAGGAACACGTCGGCGTACAGGCGCTCGACGATCTCCATGCACACGCCGAGGCGGGCGTTCGGAGAGGCCGCGGCCCAGCCGGGCATGGCCCGCCGTGCCGCCGCGAACAGCGCGTCCGGGTCGCCGCGCGGGTAGTCGATGCCGAGCGGCTCGCAGGTGTAGGGCGAGACCTCGTCGCCGACGCGGTCGATGGTGCCGGGCTGCTCGAGGTCGAAAGGTCGTCCGAGCTGGGCGCGAAACGCCGCCGCCGCGGCCTCCCGCGCCGCCTCGCCCCCGGGGTGACGGTCGGGTGTCTCCTGGAACAGGCTGAACCAGCCGCGCTCGAGGCAGGCGCTCCGTGCCGCGCGCAGCGAGGCCTCGTGCTTCTGGAAGAGTTTCAGTGCCGACGCGTCCGCCGTGTTCATTGCCTGTCGAGCTCCTCGTGCGGTTCGAATTCAGCGACCTGGATGCTCGGCCGCCCGCCGCCAGGTCAGCCGGTGCAGGCGCGTGCCGCCGCGCACGGATTCCTCCGCGGACAGCGTCAGTTCCCGCTCCGTCAACTGGGCGTCCCGCAGCTGCAGCGTGCCGACGAGCCCTGGGTTCAACGCCACGGTCACTTCGTGCTGCACGCGGCGATCGAGGATGCGCCAGTGTCCGGCGTAGCTGAAGTAGCCGTCGAAGGCGGCGGCGCGCTCGGACTCGGGCGCCTCCCGCGGATTGCCGGAAGACAGCCGGGCGCGCCCGGCCGCCATGATGCAGGCGCTCATCCAGCCGTCGGCCGTGTACAGCAACAGGCCTTCCGCGCCCGGTCCGAACGGCTCCGTGGTCGTGCCGTCCTCGTACACCACCTGCCAGTGCTGCAGCTGCCACGCCCCGACCAGCCGGTCTGCCTCGAGCGTCGCCATCATCGCCTCAGGTGAATGCCGGGCGGTCGAGGGCCGCGGCGTACTCCGCCGCGAGCCGCTCGACGATCGACGCGACGGGCTCGACCGCGCGGACGCTCTCGACACCCTGGCCGGCGGACCAGATGTCCCGCCACGCCTTGAGCTGGCCCTGCGAGTCGCGCCAGTCCACCTTGGACTTGCCGGTGAGGGCGTCGGGATCGAGCCCGGCAGCGACGATGCTCTCGCGCAGGTACCACGCGTCGGCGCCGGTCAGCGCGCGGGACAGCACCAGGTCCTCGATCGAGGCGCGCACCACCATGTCCCGGTAGCCGTCGCTGGCGAGGCTCTCGCTCGCCGCGATGAACGGCGTCCCGGCGTAGACGAGGTCGGCACCGAGCAGCTCGATCGCGCGGATCGCGCCGCCGGTTCCGATGCTGCCGCCGACCACGAGCAGGCCGTCGAAGAAGCTGCGTACCGCGGGCACGAAGGCGAACGGCGAGATGCGCCCCGTGTGGCCGCCGGCGCCCGCGCACACCAGCGCGAGCCCGTCCACCTGCGCGGCCGCCGCCTTGCGCGCCAGCGCCACGCTGTTGACGTCGGCGATCACGAGCCCGCCGTAGGCGTGCACGCGTTCGACCACGGGCGCCGGGCTGCCGAGTGCGGTGATCACGATCGGCGGCCGGTAGCGGTCCACGAGCGCGAGCTCGGCGCCGAGACGATCGTAGCTGCTGTGGGTGACGAGGTTGAGCGCCCACGGCCCGACGCGTCCGCCTCCCGCCGCGAGCGCGGCGTGGCCGCTCGCGACGCGTCCCAGCCAGTCCTCGAGCGCCTCCACGGTGCGGGCATTCGGCGCGGGGAAGGCGCCGCCGATGCCAGCCGCGCAGGCCGCGAGCACGAGGTCGGGACCCGAGACCAGGAACATGGGTGCGGCGATCAGCGGCAGGCGCAGCCCGTCGCGCAGGGCGGCGAGACGATCGCGCGGCACGGTCGCCGCCGGAATGCCGGGCGTCACAGTCACTTGCATAACGATACTAGGGCGCATGCTCGCCCGCTATACTTCGGCGACGGCCGGGGAGGGGACGGATGCAGACGACGCCTGGGCACCTGCGACGGCAGTTCCGCGCGCGCGGCGACTGGTCGGACACGCGCCTGTTCGACCTGTTCGCGGCGAATGCCGCGCGCGTCCCGGAGCGGCTCGCCGTCGTCGACCCGCCGAATCGCACGGCCCTGGACGGCCGCGAGCCGCGTCGCCTCGACTACCGCGAGCTGTCAGCGACGGTGGATGCGACCGTGCTGGCGCTGGCTGCCGCGGGGCTGCGGCGCGACGACGTGCTCGTCACGCAGCTGCCGAACGTGGTCGAGTACGTCGCGGTGTACCTCGCCGCCGCCCGGCTCGGGGTCGTGCTGAGCCCGGTGCCGATGCAGTACCGTCGCGCGGAGCTCGCGCCGATCGTCGCCATGACGCGCGCGCGCGCACTGCTGACCGTGTGTCGCTTCAAGGACACGGAGCCCGCGCAGCTCGCCGCAGCGCTTGCCGACTCATCGGGCTCGCCGCTGCGCGTGCTGGTGCTCGACGACTCCGCGCCGGAGGGCGCGACGCCGCTCGCGGTGTCGCGCTACGCCGGGGCGTCCGCGCGCGAGCACGCCGCAGCGCTCGAGGCCGCCGCCGCAGTGGACGCCGACGACATCCTCACGATCTGCTGGACCTCCGGCACCGAGGGCCGCCCGAAGGGCGTGCCGCGCTCGCACAACCACTGGCTCGCCATCAGCTGGGCGCACTACGAGGGCGCGCAGCTGCGCGACGGCGACCGGCTGCTGAATCCCTTCCCGCTCGTGAACATGGCCGCGATCGGCGGCTGCCTCACGAGCTGGCTGCACGCCGCCGGTACGCTGCTGCTGCACCACCCGTTCGAGCTGCCGGTGTACCTGCAGCAGATCGCCGCGGAGCGACCCGACTACGCGATCGCGCCGCCGGCGATCCTGATGCTGCTGCTGCAGAACGACGCGCTGCTGTCGGGCGTCGACCTCAGCTGCCTGCGCTGCATCGGCTCGGGCTCGGCGCCGCTGCCGCCCGCGATGATCCGCGGCTACCGCGAGCGCTACGGCATCGAGATCGTCAACATGTTCGGCTCCAACGAGGGCATGTCGTTGTGCAGCGGCCCGGCGGAGGCGCCCGACCCGGAACGCCGTGCGCGTTACTTCCCGCGCTTCGGGCGACCGGAGCTTGCCTGGCCGCAACGCATCGCACGGCTGATCGAGACGCGCCTGATCGATCCCGACACCGGCGCCGAGATCACGGCCGACGGCGTGCCTGGCGAAATGCAGGTCCGCGGGCCGACCGTGTTCGACGGCTACTTCGAGTCGCCGGACCTGAACGCCGCGGCGTTCACCACCGACGGCTGGTTCCGCACCGGGGACCTGTTCGAGATCGCCGAGCCCGGCGACCCGCGCTTCTACCGGTTCGTCGGGCGGCTCAAGCAGTTGATCGTGCGTGGCGGCATGAAGATTTCGCCCGACGAGCTCGACGCCGTGCTGGCCGACCACCCGGCCATTGCCGAGGCCGCCGCCGTCGGCGTTCCGGACGGGGTGCTGGGCGAGCGCATCTGCGCCGTGGTCGTGCTGCGTCCGGGTCAGTCGCTCACGCTCGAGCAGCTCCAGCGGCACTTCGAGGCGCGCGGGCTCGCCCGGTTCAAGTGGCCGGAGCGACTGCGGGTCGTGCCGCAGCTGCCGCGCAATCCGGTCGGCAAGGTGATCCGGGGCGAGGTCGCGCAGCTCGGTGCGGCCGCAGGGCAGGACGACTGAGGGCGGCATGGCAGGCGACATCTACCTCCTCGGTGGCTGGCAGACCGACTTCGCCGCCAACTGGGCGCGGGAGGGTCTCGAGCTCGCCGACGGCATCCGGGCGGTGCTCGAGGGCGGACTCGCGGCCACGGGCCTCGAGGCCCGCGAGATCGAGACGGCGCACGTCGGCAATTTCGCGGGCGAGCTGTTCTGCGGCCAGGGACATCTCGGCGGCCTCGTGGCGGCGGCGCACGACGATCTCGCCGGCGTTCCGGCGGCGCGCCACGAGGGCGCCTGCGCGTCGGGCAGCCTCGCGCTGCTCGCAGCGGCGGCCGAGCTCGAGGCGGGCCGCTACGGCCTCGCCGCCGTGATCGGCATCGAGCAGATGCGCAACGTGCCGGGCGACGAGGCGGCGAAGCTGATCGGCGGCCCCGCGATGTGGGCCGGGCACGAGTGCCCCGGCGTGCGCTTTCCCTGGCCGCACATCTTCAGCCTGCTCGGCGACGAGTACGAGCGGCGCTACGGCCTGCGCCGCGAGCACCTCGCGCGCATCGCCGAGATCAATTTCGCGAACGCGCGCCGCAACCCGAATGCGCAGACCCGGCGCTGGACGTTCACGCCGCAGAGCTTCGCCGAGGACGACGGCGCGAATCCCGTCATCGACGGGCGCATCCGCAAGCAGGACTGCGGGCAGATCACCGACGGCGCGGCGATCGTGTTCCTCGCGACCGAGCCGGTGGCACGCGCCTGGGCCGCGCGGCACGGGCGCCGTCCCGGGCAGCTCGCGCGCCTCGCCGGCTGGGGGCACCGCACCGCACCGATCACCTACGCGGCCAAGGTCGCGAGCAGTCGTGAGCAGCCCTACGTGTTCCCGTGGGTGCGAGCGACCATCGAGGACGCGTTCCGCCGCGCGGGGCTGCCGGGTGTCGAGGCCGTCGACGGCATCGAGACCCACGACTGCTTCACGACCACCGAGTACATGGCCATCGACCACTTCGGCATCACGCCGCCGGGGCGAGAGCTGGCGGGCGATCGAGGCGGGCGACATCGAGATCGGCGGTCGCATCCCGGTCAATCCGAGCGGCGGCCTGATCGGGCTCGGCCATCCGGTCGGCGCCACCGGCGTGCGGATGGCGCTCGATGGCTACAAGCAGGTCACCGGCCAGGCCGGCGACTACCAGGTCGAGGGTGCCCGCCGCTTCGCCACGCTGAACGTCGGCGGCAGCGCGACCACCACCGTGAGCTTCGTGATCGATCGTGCGGCGTGAACCAGGAGATCGGCCGATGAGAACGTATGCACAGCAGAACCCCGTCGATCCGCCGGACCGCCCGCGCTGGGTGGACGGCATCGACAACCCCTACCTGCACGGTCCCTACACGCCGGTGATCTCCGAGATCACCGCCGTCGACCTCGAGGTCGTCGCCGGCGAGATTCCCGCGGACCTGTACGGCGCCTACCTGCGCAACGGCCCGAACCCCGTGCTGGCGCCACGGGGCATGTACCACTGGTTCGACGGCGACGGCATGGTGCACGGCGCCTACTTCCGCGACGGTCGCGCGAGCTACGTTCGCAAGTGGGTCCGAACCCGCGCGCTGCGCGACGAACTCGCGAGCGGCCGCACGCGGACTGGCGGGCGTCATGGGGCCCTACGATCTCACCGCGCGTTGGCGACGGCCAGCACAGCGTCAATCCCGACTACTGCAAGGACACCGCCAACACGACGCTCAACTACTTCAACGGCCGGATCCTCGCCCAGTGGTACAACGCCGGGCGCGTGCATGCGCTCGATCCGCTCACCCTCGACACGATCGGCGAGGAGGACTTCGGCGGCGCGCTCGACACGACGCTCAACGCCCACCCGAAGGTCGATCCGCGCAACGGCGACTACCTTGACTACGACTACGGCGACTTCAAGTCCTACCTGACCTACTACGTGGTCGGCGCCGACGGACGGCTCAAGCACCGCACGCAGGTCGACCTGCCGGGGCCGCGCCTGCCGCACGACACCACGTTCACGCCGAACTACACGATCCTGCACGACTTCCCGCTGTACCACGACGTCGACGTGCTGAGGCGCACGGGACACCGCGTGGTGCAGTTCCATCGCGACCAGCCCTCGCGCTTCGGCGTGATCCCGCGGTTGGGCACGCAGGAGCAGCTGCGCTGGTTCGAGTTCACGCCCGGCTACGTGCTGCACATGGTCAACGCGTGGGAAGAGGGCGACTGGATCGTGATGGACGGCTGCTTCCAGCCCGATCCCACCATCCGCCGCGATCCCGCCGAGGGGCCGCTCGGCTCCATGCTGGCGTACCTGCGCTACAAGGGCCACTTGCGCCGCTGGCGCATGAACCTGCGCACCGGCGAGGCGCGCGAGGAGCAGCTCGACGACCTCAACGTCGAGTTCTGCCTGCCCGACACCGGGCTGTACGGCGTGAAGTCGCGCTGGTCCTATCACCAGCGCATCCCGACCGACCTGCAGACGCTCGCCTTCGACGCACTCGTCAAGTACGACCACGACCGGGGCACGCGCGAGGTGTACGAGTACGAGGCCGGCTGGTACCCGAGCGAGGCGCCATTCGCGCGGAGCACGCGCGGCGGCGACGAGGACGCGGGCTACGTGGTGACGCTCGCGACCAACGTGATGGACTACCGCTCCGAGGCCTGGATCTTCGATGCCAGGCGCATCACGGCCGGCCCGATCTGCCGCGTGCGCATCCCGGCGCGCGTGGCACCGGGCTTCCATGCGAGCTGGGTGCCGGGACGCGAGCTGTGGGGCGACGCCCCGCCCAGCCACTGAGGCGCGGTGCGTCCGCGCGCCTGCGGGGCAGCTCGGTCACCCGGGCGATCGAGCTGCTCGGCGACCGCTGGTCCATCCTCGTCGTCCGCGATGCCTTCCAGGGCGTGCGGCGCTTCGAGGACTTCCTCGCCCGCACCGGTGCGTCGCGCGCGACGCTCACCCGGCGGCTGCGCTCGCTCGAGGCCAGCGGCATCCTTCGCCGCGTCGAGTCGGAGTCGTCACCCGCGCGCCGGGAGTATCGCCTCACGCCCATGGGCCGGGACCTCTTTCCGCTCAGCCTGGTCGCGTGGAGCTGGGAGCGCCGCTGGGCGGCGCGCGACGCCGGCATCCCGCTGAAGCTGCGGCACGCGACCTGCGGAAACGACATGCAGCCGGAAACCGTCTGCTCTCGCTGCGGTGGGCCTCTGACGCTGCGCGACGTCGAGCATCGGCGCGGACCCGGGCGCCTGCCGCGCGTGCCGTCGAGCCCGGCGCGGTCGTGGCGGCTGTCCGCGCTCACGGCAGCCACGCACCGCGGCAGCCAGTCCACGCTCACGCACATTGCCGACATCGTCGGCGATCCGTGGACGCCGCTGCTGATCGCGGCCGCGTTCTTCGGCCTGCGTCGCTTCGACGAGTTCGAGCAGGAACTCGGCATCGCCACCAACATCCTCTCGGCGCGGCTCGACCTGCTCGTGAGGCAGAAGATCCTGGTGAGGCGGCTCTATGTCCGCCACCCGCCGCGCCAGGAGTACCGGCTGACGGAGAAAGGCCACGGCCTCTTTCACTACGCCGTCGTACTCAACGCCTGGGGCGATCGCTGGCTCGTGCCGCCGAGCGGCCCCGCCTACCAGCTCGTGCACCGGGGCTGCGGACAGGTCGTCGCTCCGCTCGTGCGCTGCAGCCAGTGCCACGAGGCCCTGCTGCCCGACGCCGTCGCGAACGCGCAGCCGCGCGGCGCATCCCGCCGACCGCCGCTTCCGCGGCGCTGAGGCCCGTCAACGAGGCTGCGACAGAGTCGTCAGGCGCGCGAGTTCCGCGTCCGACCAGCCGCCGCCAAGCGCCCGGTACAGCTCCGCATAGGCCTCGAGCTGGGTGAGGTGCGCGCGTGCGAGCTCGATCTCGGCGAGGAACAGCTGTCGCTCCGCATCGAGCACCTCGAGGAAGCTCACGACGCCCGCGCGGTAGCGCATCCGCTGCAGCCGCAGCACCTCGCGCGCGGCGCCGACGCGCGTCTGGCTCTGGGCGATGAAGTCGCGGACCTGGTCCGTGACGATCAGCACGTCCGCCACTTCGCGGTAGGCCTGCAGGACGCCCCGGCGGTAGGCGAGCTCCGCCTGCTTGAGCTGCGCCCGCGCGACCTCGACGTTGCCCGTGCCGCGGCCCGACTGGTAGATCGGAGCGTCGAGGAACGGCCCGATCGAGAAGAGCTCCGTCGCCGGGTCGTCGCCGTCGAGCAGACGGGCGAGCTCCGGGCTCACCAGGCCGAAAAAGGACGTGAGCCCGATCGACAGGTAGGGGAAGCGGCTCGCCTCGGCGAAGCCGACGCTCGCGGTGGCGGCGTGCAGCTCGTTCTCGAACTGCCGCAGGTCGGGCCGACGCTCGAGCAGCTGCGCCGGCAGCCCGACCGGAATCTCGGCCGGCACCCAGGGGGCCGCGGGTACCGCGGAGCGCTGCACGGGCTCGGGTGCGTAGCCCATGAGGAAGCGCAGCAGGTTCTCCGTCTGCACGCGCCGCTGCAGCGCGAGCGGCAGCTGCGCGCGGGTCCCGGCGAGCTGCGAGATGGCCTGCTGCTCCTCGGTGCCCGAGGCGACGCCGTTGCGCTTCAGGGACCGCACCAGCGCGAGCGTGTCCTCCTGGCTCTTGATCGTGCGCTCGATGATCGCGACCTCGGTGTCGAGCTCGCGCAGGCGGAACCACGTCGTGGCCACGTCGGCCACGAGCGCGGTCATCACGCCGCGGGCCGCGTCCTCCGAGGCGAGCAGCTGCGCGCGCGCCGCCTCGTTCGAGCGACGCAGCCGTCCGAACAGGTCGATTTCCCAGGACGAGGCTGAAGCCGAGCGAGTAGCTGCTGTCCTCGCTGCTGCCCGGGCTCGGCGACGGTGTTGCCGACGCCGCGGATCTCGGGCCCGAGGTAGCTGCGCGCGACCCGCGACCGGCCGCGGAACTCCTCGACGCGCGCCGCGGCGAGCTGCAGGTCGAGGTTGTTCGCGATCGCGATCTCGAGGACGGTGCGCAGTTCCGGGTCGCCGAACACCTCGGCCCACCCGAGGTCCGCGAACGAGGCCGCGTCCTGCGGGCTCAGCACGCCGCGGTGCTGCTCCGGCGTGGGCAGCTCCGGGCGTTCGTAGTCCGGACCGATCGCGCAGCCGGCGACGACGAGCGCCGTCGTGGCGAGCACGCCCGCCCGCCGGATCATCTCGCGACCTCCGCCTCGCGGGCCGGCGCCGGCGGGCGGGCCGCCGCCGAAGCGCTCCGCGAGTCCCTGGATCAGCACGTAGAACGCCGGCACGGCGAGCGTCGTCAGCACCGTCGCCGCGATCATGCCGCCGAAGACCGCGGTGCCCACGGACTGCTTGGAGGCCGCGCCGGCGCCCGAGGCGATCATCAGCGGCACGACGCCGAGGATGAACGCGAACGAAGTCATCAGGATCGGCCGCAGCCGCAGCCGTGCCGCATCGAGCGCCGCCTCGAAGATCGGCATGCCGTTCTCGCGGTTCAGCTTCGCGAACTCGACGATCAGGATCGCGTTCTTGGCGGACAGGCCGACCAGCGTCACGAGCCCGATCTGGCCGTAGACGTTGAAGTCGATGCCGCCGAGCTTGAGCGCGGCGAGGGCGCCGAGGAACCCGAAGGGCGTGGCGAGCAGCACCGCGAACGGCACCGCCCAGCTCTCGTACAGGGCGGCGAGGAACAGGAACACCACCACGATCGACAACGCCAGCACGATCACCGAGGAGTTGCCGGCCTCGATCTCCTGCCGGCTCTGGCCGGACCACTCGAAGCCGTAGCCCTCCGGCAGCACCTCCGCGGCCACCTCCGTCGAGCGCCCGGAGCGCGTCGCCCGAGCTCGCGCCCGGGGCGGGCGAGCCGCTGAACGCAGCCGTGCGGTACAGGTTGTAGCGCTGCAGGAAGCGCGCGCCCGTGTCCGGCTCCCAGGAGGTCAGCGTGTCGAGCGGCACCATGCCGCCGTCGCGGTTGCGCACGAACAGCCGCGCGATGTCGCTCACCTCCTGGCGGAACTCCGGACTCCGCCTGCATCGTCACCTTGTAGTTGCGGCCGAAGCGGGTGAAGTCGTTGACCTGGTAGCCGCCGAGGAAGATCTGCAGCGTCGAGAGGACGTCGTTGATCGGCACGCCGAGCTTCTTGGCCTTCTCGCGATCGACGTACAGCTGGAAGTTCGGGGTGCTCGCGCTGAACGTCGTGGTGATGCGGCCGATCTCCGGGCGCTGCTGCGCGGCCGCGATGAACTCCTGCGCGACGCGCGCGAGCTCGGCCGGCGGCTGGTTCGAGCGCGCCTGCAGCATGAACGAGAACCCGGAGACCGAGCCCATGCCGGGCAGGGCCGGCGGGTTGAACGGCATCACGAGCGCCTCGGGGATGTCCTTCGTGGCGAGGTAGAGCCGGCCCACGATCGCGCTCGCGTGCAGGTCGTCGGACTGGCGCTCGTCCCAGGGCGTGAGCTTCACGATCACGAGCGCGCCGTTCGACGCGGCGGTGCCTGAGATGCAGGTCGAAGCCCGACGACGCTCACCACCGACTCGACGCCCGGCACGGCCCGGGTGATCCCGACGACCTGCTCGAGCACGGCCACCGTGCGCTCCTGCGAGGCGGCATCGGGCAGCACCACCTGCATGAACACCGCGCCCTTGTCCTCGTCCGGCACGAAGCCGGTCGGGACCGAGCGGAACAGGCCCGCGATCACGACGATGAGCGCGCCCATCGTGAGCATCACCATCAGCGTGCGGCGCGCGAGGACCGCGGCCGCCGCGCCGTAGCGGACGTTGAGGCGGTCGAAGCCGGAGTTGAACGCCTTGAAGAACCGCGCCAGCGGGCCGTGGCTCTCCTCGTGCGGCTTCATCAGCATCATGCACAGCGCCGGCGTCAGCGTCAGGGCCACCAGCGCCGAGAACATCGTCGACACCGCGACCGTCACCGCGAACTGCTTGTAGAGCTGCCCGGTGACGCCGGGGATGAATCCCATCGGCACGAACACGGCGGCGAGGATCAGTGCGATGGCGACGACCGGGCCCTGCACCTCGTCCATCGCCTTGACCGTCGCATCGCGGACGGCGAGTCCCTGGCGCATGTTGTGCTCGACCGCCTCGACGACCACGATCGCATCGTCCACGACGATGCCGATCGCGAGCACCATGCCGAACAGCGACAGCGTGTTGATCGAGAAGCCGAGCAGCTGGAAGGCGGCGAAGGTCGCGACCAGCGACACCGGCACCGCGAGCATCGGGATCAGCGTCGTGCGCCAGTTCTGCAGGAACAGGAACACGACGATCAGCACCAGCAGCAGCGCCTCGAAGAAGGTCTTGCACGACCTCCTCGACCGAGGCCTCGACGAAGGCCGAGGAGTCGTAGACGATCCGGTAGTCGAGGCCCTTCGGGAACGACGGTCGCGAGCCGCGCGAGTTCCGCCTTGACGAGGTGCGCGGTCTCGAGCGCATTCGCGCCCGGGCACCAGCGCGATCGAGATGGCGGCCGCGGGCTTGCCGTCGAGCTGCGAGACGTTGCTGTAGCTGCGCGCGCCGAGCTCGACGCGGCCGATGTCCCGGATGCGGATGAACGAGCCGTCCGGCTTCGAGCCCACGATCACGTCGGCGAACTCGTCGACTTCGATGAGCCGGCCCTGCACGCGCAAGCGAGTACTGGAAGCTCTGCCCGCGCGTGGCCGGCGGCTGGCCGACCTGGCCCGCCGGCACCTGCAGGTTCTGCTCGCGGATCGACTGCGCGACGTCCGCGGCGGTGATGCCGAGGCTCGCCATGCGGTCGGGCTTGAGCCACACGCGCATGCCGAAGTCCGAGCCGAACACGCGCACGTCGCCCACGCCCTTCACGCGCTTGAGTTCGTCCACCACGTACACGAAACCGTAGTTGCTGATGAACAGCGGGTCGTAGGTCTCGTCCGGCGAGTACAGCGAGAAGTACATCAGCGTGTCCGGCGACTGCTTGCGCACCGTGACGCCGGCGTTGATGACCTCGGCGGGCAGCTGCGAGTTGGCCTGTGCGACGCGGTTCTGCACCTCGACGGCGGCGAGGTCCGGGTCGCGCTCGAGCGCGAAGGTCACGGCGATGGAGGCGCTGCCGTCGTCGCCGCTCACCGAGTTGATGTAGAGCATGTCCGTCGCGCCGTTGACCTGCTGGTCGATCGGCGCCGTGACGGATTCCTCGACGATGTTGGAGCTCGCGCCGAGGTAGTTCGCGTTCACCTGCACGGTGGGCAGCGCGATGTTGGGGAACTCGCCGACCGGCAGCTGGATCAGCGACAGCGTGCCGACCAGCAGCAGGAACAGCGAGACGACGATCGCGAAGACCGGCCGGTCGATGAAGAAGCGGGCCATGCGGACGCTCCGCCTAGTTCGACGTCGTGGCGGCGGCCGGGGCGGCGGCCGGCGCGCGGCGCCCGGCCGATCGAAGTCCTCGAGCGTCACCGCGGTCACCTTGAGCGGCGTCCCCGGCCGTGCCTTCTGCAGTCCCTCGACGACGACGCGGTCCCCGGCGGCGAGGCCCGAGTTGATCACCTGACGGTTGCCGAAGCGCTGTCCGAGCTCGACCGGCCGCAGTTCGGCCTTGTCGCCCTCGCCGACGACCGTCAGGAAGTAGCGGCCGAGCTGCTCCTGCACGGCGCGGTCGGGCACCACCAGCGCGTTCTCGAGCCGGCCGGAGGTGCCCCGCACGCGCGCGAACAGGCCGGGGAGCAGCCTGTGGTCCGGATTCGGGAACTCGGCGCGCAGCGAGTAGGTGCCCATCGTCGGGTCGAGCGCGCGGTCGCTGAAGTTGATGCGGCCGGGGAGCGGATACACCGAGCCGTCGCTCAGGATCAGCGTGACGACGCGCAGCGGATCGTCCGCGGCCGGTTCCTTGCCGCCGGTGCGGCGTTCGAAGTCGAGCAGCTCAGCCTCGCTGATCGTGAAGTAGACCCAGGCCGGGTCGTCGGACGAGAGCGTGGCCAGCACCGTCTGCCCGGCCGTGACCAGGCTGCCGGGAAAGGCCTGGGCCGCGCCGATGCGTCCGGTCAGCGGGGCGCGCACCTCTGCGTAGTCGAGGCCGAGCCTCGTCTCGTCGAGCGCCGCGCGACTGGCCGAGACCTCGGCCTCCGCCTGGCGCTGCGTCGCAACGGCGTTGTCGTAGACCTGGCGCGCGATCGCTTCCTCGGCGAGCAGCGGCCGGTAGCGCTCCACGTCCTGCCGGGCGCGGGAGAGGTTGGCCTCGGCGGAGGCGAGTCGCGCCTGGGCACTCGCCACCTGGGCGCGGAACTCGCGCGCGTCGATCGAGAACAGCAGCTGGCCTTGCTTGACCAGCGAGCCGTCCTCGAAATGCTGTCGCGAGCAGGATGCCGCTCACGCGTGCGCGCAGGTCCACCTCCTGCGAGCCGCGCACCTCGCCGACCTTGTCGGCGTAGGTCTCCGTCGCGCTCGGCTCGACAGTGACGGCCTTGACCTCGACCGGAGGCGCAGCGGGCGCGGAGTCCGGCTGCCGCGCACAGCCCGCGGCTGTCGTCGCCAGCAGGATCGCAACGAGCCGCAGGCGGGCCCTTGGTCGGGCATGAAGCGAACCTGGTGTCACGGGCGGGGCTCCCTGGGCGTCATGCGGCGGTCCGGTGGGCGCCGAAGTCTAGCGCGACGCAGAGACGCGCAGACAAGCCCCGCACGCCGCCGTGGCGGCGGGCGAGGGCGGCCCGACGCGCGCGGAGGCCTCGATTGACGGCTGCCGCAGGGATCGGCAGTCTCCTCCCGAGAGTGCCCATTTCGGGCAGTCAGGGCGCCGGTGCGCACGCGGCATCGTGCCACGACCGGTCCTCTGCGCCGTCGAGGAGTGCGTGGTCGCCAAGCTGGATCCCGAGTTCGTGCGGGCACATCGCCGCGAGCTGTCCTACCTGACGGGTCGCTTCCTGACCGAGCACCTGGTCCGGGTGCACGCGGCGTTCGAGGGCGACCTGACCGCGGCACTCGTGCTGGGGACGATCGGCCAGCACTACATCCAGCGGTTCTACGAGGAGCACGCACGCGACTCCGCAGCCGGACTCGACCGGCTCGTGGACCGCGGTGAGCACCTGTCCCGCGTGCGCGCCTGCAACGCCCTGTCCGTCAGTGCGGCGACCGGCATTCCGCGCGAGACGGTGCGGCGCAAGGTCCGGTGGCTGGTGAAGCAAGGGCTGGGTCGCCGTCGGGACGCGAGGAGAACTCACGCTGGTGCCTGGCATGTCGAGTTCGTTCGAGGAGTTCGATCTCGAGACGATCGCGCGCTTCCACGCGGCCTCGCGGGATTTCCAGCGGCAGATCGATCAGCGCGCGTCGGCGTCACGTGGCGCTCGCGGCGCCGGCTCGCGCTAGCGCAGCAGATCCTTGAGCCGGAACAGCCGCTGCGAGCGCCTCGCGCGGGCTCAAGTCGTCCGGATCGATCGCCGCGAGCTCGGCGAGCACCGCGGAATCGCGCTGGGTCGGGGGGCGCGACGAGATCGAGTTGCTGCTGCGGGGCGTCGGGCCGGGCGGAGTGGTCCCGGCGCTCGAGTTCCCCGAGGTAACGGCGAGCCTCGGTGATGACCGGTCCGGGGCACGCCCGCGAGTCGCGCCACCTGCAGGCCGTAGCTCTGGTTCGCCGGGCCTTCCTTGACGGCGTGCAGGAACACCAGCGAGTCGGCGTGCTCGGTCGCGTCGAGGTGCACGTTGGCGCAGGCGGGCAGCTCGTCGGCGAGCGCGGTGAGCTCGAAGTAGTGCGTGGCGAACAGCGTGAAGGCGCCGACCTCGCGGCCGATGTGCCGCGCGCAGGCCCAGGCGAGCGACAGCCCGTCGTAGGTGCTGGTGCCGCGGCCGATCTCGTCCATCAGCACGAGGCTGTCGCGCGTCGCGTTGTTGAGGATGTTGGCGGCCTCGGTCATCTCGACCATGAAGGTCGAGCGCCCGCCGGCGAGGTCGTCGGCCGCGCCGATGCGCGTGAAGATGCGATCCACCGGGCCGATCGCGGCCGACTCCGCGGGCACGTAGCTGCCGATGCCGCCGAGGATCACGATCAGCGCGGCCTGGCGCATGTAGGTGGACTTGCCGCCCATGTTCGGGCCCGTGACGATCAGCATGCGGCGGCCGTCGTGCAGCGACAGGTCGTTCGGCACGAACGGACCGTCGAGGTGCTGCTCGACCACGAGGTGACGGCCGCCGCGGATCTCGATGCCCGATTCGTCCGAGAGGCGGGGTCGCGCGAGGCGCAGCGCGACGGCGCGCTCGGCGAGGTTCGCGAGCACGTCGAGCGCGGCGAGCGCGGCCGCCGTCGCCTGCAGCGGCGGCAGCGACTCGATCAGCCGGTCGAGCAGGCCTCTCGTACAGCTCGCGCTCGCGGGCGAGCGCGCGGTCCCGCGCGCCGAGCACGCGGTCCTCGAACGCCTTGAGCTCGCTCGTGATGTAGCGCTCCGCGTTCTTGACCGTCTGGCGCCGCACCCAGTCGGCTGGCACCTGGTCGGCCTGGCTGCGGCTCACCTCGATGTAGTAGCCCTGCACGCGGTTGTAGCCGAAGCGCAGGTTCGCAAAGCCGGTGCGCTCGCGCTCGCGCGCCTCGAGCTCGAGCAGCGCCTCGTCGCCGTGCTCGCTGATGCGACGCAGCTCGTCGAGGTCGGCGTCGTAGCCCGGTGCGATCACGCCGCCGTCGCGCAGCAGCGCAGGCGGCGAAGGCACCACGGCCGCCGTGAGCAGCGCGTGCACCTCGGGATGCGTGCCGGCGGACCCGGCCAGCTCGCCGAGCAGCGGCGAGTCGATTCCGCCGAGCAGCGACTGCAGCTCGGGCAGCCGCCCAAGCGCGTCGCGCAGCGCGGCGAGATCGCGTGGACGGGCGGAGCGCAGCCCGACGCGTGCGAGGATGCGCTCGATGTCGCCCACCTGGCGCAGCAGCGCGTGCACGGCCTCGTGCAGGCCCGCATCGAGGAACGCCTCGATGGCCTGCAGGCGCCGCTCGCGCGGCGCCCGGGGCCGCAGCGGCCGCTGGATCCAGCGTCGCAGCTCGCGGCCGCCCATCGCGGTGGCCGTGCGATCGAGCACACCGACCAGCGTGACGTCGGCGCGGCCGGAGAGGCTCGTGTCGAGCTCGAGGTTGCGGCGCGTGGCGGCATCGAGCAGCAGTGCCTCGTCGCGCTCCTCGCAGCGGATGCCGCGCAGGTGCGGCAGCGCGGATTTCTGCGTGTCGCGCAGGTACTGGAGCAGGCAGCCGGCGGCCCCGACGGCGAGGGCGCGGTTCGCGAGCCCGAAGCCGGCGAGGTCGCGCGTGCCGAACTGCTCGCAGAGTTGCCGCTCAGCGCTCGCGGCGTCGAAATGCCAGGGCGGCCTCGAGCGCACCGCGGTCGCCGGGTCCCGCGAGTCCGCGCGCCGGCGCGTCCTCCGCCACGAGCAGCTCCGCCGGACGCAGGCGCTCGAGCTCGGCGGCCATCGCCTCGCGTCCCGTGGCCTCGAGTGCGTGGAAGCGGCCGCTCGAGAGCTCGATCCAGGCGAGCCCGAACCCGTCCCCGGCCACGTGCAGCGCGGCGAGCAGCGTGTCGCGACGCTCCTCGAGCAGCGCGTCGTCGGTCACCGTGCCCGGCGTGACGACCCGCACCACCTGGCGCTCGACCGGGCCCTTGGCTTTTGCCGGGTCGCCGATCTGCTCGCAGATCGCGACCGACTCGCCCTTGCGCACGGCCCGCGCGAGGTAGGTGTCGAGCGTCTGCACCGGAACGCCCGCCATCGGGATCGGCTCGCCCGCCGACTGGCCGCGGGCCGTGAGCGTGATGTCGAGCAGGCGCGCCGCGCGCCGCGCGTCCTCGAAGAACAGCTCGTAGAAATCCCCCATCCGGTAGAAGAGCAGCACGTCCGGGTACTGCGCCTTGATGCGCAGGTACTGCTGCATGACGGGAGTGTGGCCGGCGAAATCTTGCGCAGTCATGGAACTCGCCATGGTACGCGACGGGGCGGCTCGAATGAAAAACGCCAGCCCCCGCGAAGGAGCTGGCGTTCGATGTCGACCTCGCCCGTTACTTCTTCTCGGGCAGCGGGACCGGCGCCGACTGTCCGGCGACGAACGGGTACTTCGAGAAGAGGTGCCCGACGGCCGCCGTAATGGTGGCCTCGCGGTTCTGCATCATCTCCCGGGTTACGACGCCCTCGATGCCGCCCTGGTAGACGACCTGGCGCTTCTCGCGGTCCACGACGTCCATGACGAGGGTGCCCACGTTGTAGCGGTGCGTGGTCACCTCCGTGCCGCCGCCCCACCCGCCGTAATAGGCGCCGCCCCAGCCGCCATAGCCCCAGCCCGGCCCGTAGTAGGGTGCCGGCGTGGACTCGATGTCGGTCTTCTCCTCGAGCTGGCCCTTGAAGTTGATGACGAGGTCGGGGTCGTCGGAGCGCGTGTAGCCGCGCGCTTCCATCTGGCTCGCCGCCGCTCTCTGCATCATCTGCGTGGACAGGGACTTGAAGTCGGCGGAATCGGTACCGGCCTGCGCGACGAAGCCGTAGGTGCGGTATTTGCCGAAGTCAGCGGCCCTGTCGTAGTCGGCGCGGATGTCCGGGCCGCTGGCGCAGCCGCCGAGCGCGAGGGCCGCTATGGCGAGCGTCGCCAGCAGGCCGGGTCGAATCGCAGTCATGGTTGCTGACTCCTTGGGAGCTGGGCGATCCGGATCGCAGTGCATGGCAGCGCGACCGCTAACGGCCCGTCGGCGTGACCGGCGCCGACTGACCTGCAACAAACGGGAACTCCGAGAACAGGTCCGTCACGAGCGTGTTGATCGACTGCTCGCGATTCCTGAGCATCTCGTTCGAGACGGTGGTCTGCAGGTTGCCCTGGAAGACGACCTGCCGCTGCTCGCGGTCGACGATGTCCATGACCAGCGTGCCGACGTTCCAACGCCGCGTCGTCACCTCGGTACCGCCCCAGCCGCTCCGGGGTGCCCCGGCCCAACCCCGGTACCCCCAGGTGGGGCCGAACGACGGCGCCGGCGTTGACTGGATGTCCACGCGTTCCTCCAGCCGGCCCTGGAAATTAATCACCAGGTCCGGGTTCTCGGCGCGCACGTAGCCGCGCGCCTGCATCTCGCGCGTCGCTGCGTTCTGCAGCATCGTCGTGGTGATCGACCGGGCGTCGGCGGTGTCCGTCCCCGCCTGCGCGACGAAGCCGAACGTCTTGAAGCGACCGAAGTCCGCGGCGGGGTCGAAGTCGCCGCGGACGTCGGGACCACTGGCGCAGCCCGCCATGAACAGGAAAGTCGCCCCGGCGGCGAAGAGCCTGAGTTTCATCATGGCGGTGCGCTCCATCGGTATGCCGCGTTACTGCGCGATCGGGATGATCATCGCCGCCTGCATTTCGAGCAGCGTGTTGAGCTTGTTCTCGACCTGGGCCCACTGCAGGACCTGCTTAGTCGGCAGCACCTTGTCGAACTTCTTTACGTACTTGCGCATCACGGCGTTTCGTTCGTCGCGAATCTTGAGATGCTCCTTGAGGATCGCGCCCGCCGCATCGTCGGTCATCGAGCCGAAGTTGGCGGCGAACTTGTCGAGGTTGGCGGCGCCACGCTCAAACAGCAGCTTCATCTCGCCCTGGTACTGATCGTAGATCGGCGTGAAGGCCGCGACCTGCGAGTCGGTGAGCGCGAGGGTTTGCAGCACGACTTTCCGCTTGTCGGTCTGGATCTGGCTGATCAGCACCTGGGTATCGTCGACGGTGTTGGCGGTCTGCGCGGGCGCCTGCGCGGTGACACCGAGCGAGGCGAGGGCGGTGACCGCGATCAATAGCTTTTTCATGAGTCGTTCCTTGTAAAGTCGGGACGGGATCAGTTGGCCAGCGGGATGAGGCTGTACACGTCGCGGCGCAACATGTTGTCGACGCGGGTCTCGATCTGGGCGTAACGCAGCGCCTTTTTCGGTGGCAGCACCTTGGCGATCTTGCCCGTGTACTGCTGCTTGAGCGCGTCGCGTTCCTTCTCGATCGCCATCTTCTCCTTCAGCACCGCCGCCGCGTCGCTTTCGCTCAGCGTGTCGTAGCTCTCGACGAACCGATTGAGGTTGGCGAGGAAGCGGTCGTTGACCTTCTTGACCTTCGCCTCGTACTCGTCGTAGATCGGCCAGAACTTCGCGCTCTCGGCCTCGGTGAGGTTGAGGTTGTTGGCATAGACAGCCTTGCGGTCGGTCATCACCTGCTTGAGCAGGACCTGCTCGTCGGTCGCGAGCCCGGCATCCTGGGCCGGGGCGAGGACGGGGAGGGCGGTCACGCAGAGGGCAACAGCCAGGGGGCCAAATTTCATGGGAACCTTCCGGTAGCTCTGGGTCGGGACCGGCACGGTAGGGGACTGCCCTGCCGCTGTCCAGAGGTCGCTAGAATCCGGGAATGAACGCAGTTCTCGAACGCGAGCTTGAGGCCCTGGCCGCCGGGGTGGCGCAGCGCCTGCTCTCCTCGGGTCGGCAGCTGGTGACGGCCGAGTCCTGTACCGGTGGGTGGATTGCCAAGCTCTGCACCGACCTGCCCGGCAGCTCGCGCTGGTTCCGCGGCGGGGCCGTGGCTTATTCCAATGAGCTCAAGGTCGCGATGCTCGGGGTCCGTCCCGAGACCCTGGCGGCCGCGGGGGCCGTGAGCGAGGCGGTGGTGCGGGAAATGGCGCTCGGCGCGCTCGAGCGGCTCGGGGGCGACGTGGCCGTCGCCGTCAGCGGCATCGCCGGTCCGGACGGCGGCGCGCCCGGCCGGCCCGTCGGGACGGTCTGGCTGGCCTGGGCGGTTCGCGGCACCGAGAGTCCGCGGGTGCGCGCCGTCGAGGCACGGTTCGGGGGCGATCGCGACCGGGTGCGTCGCATGACGGTGCAACGGGCGCTCGCCGGGTTGCTCGATTGAAGAGTCCTCAATGAGGACGCCGGGCGGCGCCGGCCCGCCAGACCGCGCGGCGCAGACCCACCGCCTGTTCTTCGCCCTCTGGCCGACCGAAGCGCTGCGCGGTGCGCTGGCGGACCGCGTCGCGGCGCTCGCGCCGCCCGGCACGGGACGGCCGCAGCGGCCGGATCAACTGCACCTCACGCTCGAGTTCCTCGGCGCGGTGCCGGCAGCCCGATTGCAGGCCGTGCGGGATGCGGCGGCGACCGTCCGGGGCGAGCCCCTGGAACTCGTCCTCGATGCGCTCGAGTACTGGCGACGCCCCCGCGTCCTGTGCCTGGTCGCCCGCGAGCTCCCTCCGGCCCTTGCGGCGCTGGTGCAGTCGCTGCGCAACGAGCTCGCCTCCCGGGGCTTCGAGCCCGAGTGCCGACCCTACCGCGCGCACCTCACGTTGGCACGCAAGGTCGGGCAGCCGCCGGGCGTGGCCGCGGTGGATCCCGTTCGCTGGCCGGCGACGGATTTCGCGCTGGTCGAATCGGTGACGGAGCGGGCGGGTTCGATCTACCGGCCTCTCGGAGCGTGGTCCCTGCAGGGCTGATCGGCCCGCGAGAAATTGCTGATTTCCCTGAATTTATCGCCCGGCGGGGCGCGGGTCCCTGTGGAATAATGCGCCCCTCCCCGGATTCCACCACCTCCGACCGAGCCCGACGGGCTCCACGAGTAACGCAATGGCAATGGAAGAAAACCGCAAGAAGGCGCTGGTCGCCGCCCTCGGCCAGATCGAGAAGCAGTTCGGCAAGGGTTCAGTCATGCGCCTCGGCGACGCCAGCGCCACCTACGACGTCGAGACCGTCTCCACCGGATCGCTCGGCCTCGACATCGCGCTCGGCGTCGGTGGGCTTCCGAAGGGCCGCGTGGTCGAGATCTACGGCCCCGAGTCCTCGGGCAAGACCACGCTGGCGCTCACCGCCGTGGCCGAGGTGCAGCGCCAGGGCGGCACTGCCGCCTTCGTGGACGCGGAGCACGCGCTCGATCCGGCGTACGCCGCGAAGCTCGGCGTCAACGTGACCGAGTTGCTCGTTTCGCAGCCCGACAACGGCGAGCAGGCGCTCGAGATCACCGACATGCTGGTGCGCTCGGGCGCGGTGGACATCGTCGTGGTGGACTCGGTGGCGGCGCTCACGCCCAAGGCCGAGATCGAAGGCGAGATGGGCGAGATGCAAGTCGGCCTGCAGGCGCGTCTGATGTCGCAGGCGCTGCGCAAGCTCACCGGCAACATCAAGCGCTCGAACACCATCGTCGTCTTCATCAACCAGATCCGCATGAAGATCGGCGTGATGTTCGGCAACCCCGAGACCACCTCGGGCGGCAACGCGCTCAAATTCTACGCTTCGGTGCGTCTCGACATCCGTCGCATCGGCGCGATCAAGGTGGGCGACGAGGTCGTCGGCAACCAGACGCGCGTCAAGGTGGTGAAGAACAAGGTGGCACCGCCGTTCCGCGAGGCGGAGTTCGAGATCCTGTACGGCCAGGGCATCTCCCGCCAAGGCGAGATCATCGAGCTCGGCGTGCTGCACAACCTGATCGAGAAGTCGGGCTCCTGGTACAGCTACAAGGGCGAGCGCATCGGCCAGGGCAAGGACAACGTCCGCAACTACCTGCTGCAGAACCCCGACACCGCCCGCGAGATCGAGGACCAGCTGCGGGTGAAGCTGCTGCCGGCGCGCAAGGGCGAGGCGGCCAAGGTTGAGGCGGTCGAGGAAGCCTGACACGGCGGCGGCCGAGGCAGACGAGCGCACGGTGCGTACCGCTGCGCTCGCGCTGCTGGCCGGCCGCGACTTCGGCCGCACCGAGCTCGTCCGGCGCCTGGCGAGGCGCGGCTATGCGGCGACCGTGGTGAGCGCCGTGGTCGACGGGCTGGTGGCCGAGCGGCTGCTGAGCGAGACCCGCTTCGTCGAGCAGTTCATCCGGCAACATGCCGGGCGCGGCCACGGGCCGGTGCGCATCCGCGCCGAGCTGCGCGAGCGCGGCGTGCCCGAGTCCGAAATCGAGACCGGGCTCGAGGCCGCCGGCGAGGACTGGGCCGCCGTCGCCCGGGACACCCGCCGACGGCGGTTCGGATTGTCGCCCCCCGACGACTACCGCGAGCGTGCAAGACAGGCGCGCTTCCTCCAATATCGCGGCTTTTCCGCCGACCACATCCGGGCCGCACTCGGCCCGGGCGACGACATCGAAACATGAGCACCACAAGCCCACCGTTCAAGCACATGAGCAGCGCGGAACTCCGCGCCGCGTTCCTCGACTTCTTCCACGGCCACGGCCACGCCGTGGTGCCCTCGAGTTCGCTCGTGCCGGGCAACGACCCGACGCTGCTCTTCACCAACGCCGGCATGGTGCAGTTCAAGGACGTGTTCCTCGGCAAGGAGAGTCGGCCCTACAACCGGGCGGTGAGCTCGCAGCGCTGCGTGCGGGCCGGCGGCAAGCACAACGACCTCGAGAACGTGGGCTACACGTCGCGCCACCACACGTTCTTCGAGATGCTCGGGAATTTCAGCTTCGGGGACTACTTCAAGCGCGAGGCGATCCGCTACGCGTGGGAGTTCGTCACTGTCCGGCTCGGCATCCCGCCGGAGCGCCTGTGGGTGACGGTCTACGAGGAGGACGATGGCGCCGCCGAGATCTGGCTCAAGGAGATCGGCGTGGACCCGGCGCGCTTCACGCGCATGGGCATGAAGTCGAACTTCTGGGCCATGGGCGACACGGGACCCTGCGGGCCCTGCAGCGAGCTCTTCTACGACCACGGCCCCGGCATCGAGGGCGGTCCGCCGGGCTCGCCGAACGAGGACGGCGACCGCTACGTCGAGATCTGGAACCTCGTGTTCATGCAGTACGACCGCTCGGCCGACGGCACGATGACGCCGCTGCCGAAGCCCTCGGTGGACACGGGCATGGGCCTCGAGCGCGTCGCGGCCGTGATGCAGGGCGTGCACAGCAACTACGACATCGACCTGTTCCGCGAGCTCATCGCCGCGGCGGCGCAGCACACCGGCACCACCGACCTCGCCTCGAGCTCGCTGCGCGTCATCGCCGACCACATCCGCGCGAGTGCCTTCCTGATCGCCGACGGCGTGCAGCCCTCGAACGAGGGCCGCGGCTACGTGCTGCGCCGGATCATCCGCCGCGCCATCCGTCACGGCTTCATGCTCGGCCAGCGCGAGCCGTTCTTCCACAAGCTCGTCGCCACGCTCGAGGCGGTGATGGGCGAGGCCTATCCCGAGCTCGGCACCCAGCGCGGCCACATCGAGCGGGTGCTCGAGCAGGAGGAACTGCGCTTCGCCGAGACGCTCGCGCAGGGCATGGCGCTGCTCGACGGGGCGATCGGGAGGCTGTCCGGCGGGCAGATCCCGGGCGAGACGGTGTTCCGCCTCTACGATACGTTTGGTTTCCCAGTGGACCTCACCAGCGACATCGCCCGCGAACGCGGTCTCACCATCGACGAGGCCGGCTTCGAGGCCGCGATGGACGAGCAGCGCACGCGCGCGCGGGCCGCGAGCAAGTTCGGCGTGGACCTGCGCGCCGGCGTGACGGTCGAGGGCCAGACGGCGTTCACCGGCTACGAACACGAGCGCGCGGCCGGTCGCGTCGTTGCGCTCATCCGCGGCGCCGAGCGCGTCGAGGAGCTCCGTGCCGGCGAGGAGGGGCAGGTGGTGCTCGACGCCACGCCGTTCTATGCCGAGAGCGGCGGCCAGGTCGGCGACCGCGGGGTGCTCACGGCGGGCGAGGCGCGCTTCGACGTCGCCGATACGCGCAAGCTCGGCAAGGCCCACGTGCACGTCGGCCGGCTCGGGTCCGGTGTGCTGCGGGTCGGTGATGCGGTCGAGGCCGCGGTGGACCACTCGCTCCGCCAGGCCACGCGGCTCAATCACTCGGCGACGCACCTGCTGCACGCCGCGCTGCGCAAGGTGCTCGGCACCCACGTGACGCAGAAGGGCTCGCTCGTGGCGCCCGAGCGGCTGCGCTTCGATTTCTCGCACTACTCGGCGGTGAGCCCGAGGAGCTCGCCGAGATCGAGCGGCTCGTCAATGCCGAGATCCGCGCCAACGCGGCCGCCGAGACGCGCCTGATGAAGTTCGACGAGGCGGTGGCCGCGGGCGCCATGGCGCTCTTCGGCGAGAAGTACGACGACGAGGTGCGCGTGCTCAGCATCGGCGAGTTCTCGACCGAGCTCTGCGGCGGCACGCACGTGGGCCGCGCCGGCGACATCGGCCTGTTCAAGATCGTGAGCGAGGGCGGCGTGGCGGCCGGCGTGCGCCGCATCGAGGCCGTGACCGGCGAGGGCGCCTTCGACCACGTGGCCGACACCGAGCATCGGTTGCGCGACGTGGCCGGACTCGTGCGCGGCTCGCGCGAGGACGTCGAGGACAAGGTCCGGCAGCTCATCGAGCGCGCCCGGCGCCTCGAGAAGGAAGTCGCCCAGCTCAAGGACCGCCTCGCGAGCGGCCGGGGCAAGGACCTCGCCGACGAGGCCCAGTCGATCGGCGGCCTTCGGGTCGTGGCCACGAGCCTCGAGGGGGCCGATGCCGCCGCACTGCGCAACGCCGTGGACCAGTTGAAGGGCAAGCTCGGCTCCGCCGTGATCGTGCTCGGCGCGGCCGGGGCCGACGGAAAGGTGACGCTGATCGCCGGCGTCACCGCCGATGCGACGTCGAAGGTGAAGGCGGGCGAACTCGTGAACTTCGTCGCGCAGCAGGTGGGCGGCCGGGGCGGCGGCCGGCCCGACCTCGCCCAGGCCGGCGGCACCGACGCTTCGCAGCTGCCGGCGGCACTCGCCAGCGTGGCCGGCTGGGTGCGGGAGCGTGCTGGCGGCTGAGCCGTGGTCCAATTGGACCACGAGGCTTGGGCGGTCGGCAGAAATCTCCAGCGAAATCATCGGTTCCGCTGACAACTCCCGCTGCACGGCGTATCGTTGCGCGACGCGATTGTCCGAGGCGATGTCGGGCAGACGGCGGGGCGCAGGCGGTCGGCAGGACGAGGAAAAATAAGTCCGCAACCGGTTTGCCACAGTCCAGTCGCCCGGGTGGGGAGACGGGCGACTTGGACGACGAGAGCAGGCCGCGCAGGCCAGGAGCAGCTGATGTTGATTCTCACCAGACGCGTGGGCGAGACGGTCATGATTGGTAACGACGTCACCGTCACGATACTCGGCGTCAAGGGCAACCAGGTCCGCGTCGGTGTCAACGCGCCGCGCGACGTTGCCGTGCACCGGGAAGAGATTTACGAGCGCATCAAGCGCGAAGAGCAGGAAGGCACTTCCCGGAGCACCCGACCCGGGGACGGCGACGGTTCGTTCTCCTGACCGGCCGACCCGCCCGCGGCGGGTTCTTACGTCAAATTCCGAGGATTCAGTGCTGCCGCTTTACGAGGCGGCAAGGTGCCGCTATCCTTCGCGGCTCTCTGCATAACGGAGAGATGGCCGAGTGGTCGAAGGCGCGCCCCTGCTAAGGGCGTAAGGGTCAAAAGCCCTTCGAGGGTTCGAATCCCTCTCTCTCCGCCAGTAGAATTGCGTCAGACAACGCGCCCGTAGCTCAGTTGGATAGAGTGTCTGGCTACGAACCAGAAGGTCGGGAGTTCGAATCTCTCCGGGCGCGCCATGAAAGAGAAAATAGGGTCCTGTGAAAGCAGGGCCCCTTTTCGTCTCCAGCGCCACAGCGCGTGAGCGCAACGGCTCCAACGGGGTAGCCGATAACGACGCGGCCAGCGCCCCTGCTGCGCAGGCGCGGATCAAAATCTCTCCGGGCCCGCCGCCGCATCTTGCTTGCTCTATTTCGGGGGCCGCAGATGCCTCGTCACCGCCATTGCGCCAATCTTGTTGCCCATGGCGATGCCGACCTCCGTGGAGGTGCGGTAGTGAACTCCGTCGAAGATGCGCGCGTTGGCCACCTCCCGGACAAAG
Organism: uncultured Gammaproteobacteria bacterium; assembly: GCA_963754125.1. GTDB lineage: Bacteria > Pseudomonadota > Gammaproteobacteria > Steroidobacterales > Steroidobacteraceae > RPQJ01. The sequence continues at coordinate 170,387 of CAVWEX010000001.1, read as the reverse complement.
TCGTCGATGTTCGTCCAACTCCGCGCCGCGCCCTGTGCGGTGTCACTGGTCGTCGTCAAGGTCGGCATCGGGCCGGTACCGATCTCCGCCTGCAGCACCGTGCCGACCGTGCTCGCGACGATGCAGTGTGCGCATGGATACTCGGGGTGCATCGGCGTTTCAATTAAAGGAGTCCATCCACGATCCCGTTCAGTGGCATCGTTGCCATCGATATCGCCATTGCGAATCGCGGTGATTGGGCGCCAGAAGTTGTAGTGGTACTTGGCGTCGAAGATGGCAATCATTGCGTCGTCGATGGCCTGTGTTACCGCCGCGAACAGGCGGGCGTTTTGCGTTTCGTCCCGCCCGGGAACGGCGGCGACAGAGCGCACGAGCCCGTGGTAGATCGTGGGCATCGTGGATTCCCAGAAGCGCGCGATCTCGGTCTGCTCGGCACTGCGACGCGCACTTTTTGAGCCGCCGAACTCCTTGATCTCGTTGTACTCACGCGCCCATACCGCACTCGCCAGCGTGGGCGGCGGGACGGGACGGAACTGGGCGGGGCTCGTCATCAGCCAGGTCTTACGCTGTGGCCACTGGGAGAACACCGGTATGACCGTCGGCACGTAGAACCCTGGGGTCGTGTGAGGCCGGTACGTCTCAACCGTTGCGAAGCCGTCTTCAGCGCGCAGCGCCAGGACCGCCAACGCTGCCTTATCTCCTGCCGCAATGCCCGCGGACTTCGCCGGGCCGTCGGTGAGTACCGCCAACGCATCCTGATACGCAGCATCAATTGCGGCCTGCTGCGACGGCACGAGCTTCGCGAGCGTCACGCGGTTAGCCGCCGCGATCGCGGCCTCCACCGACGCGTCAGGAGTCGTCTCGAATGGTGCCCCACTGGCTGGATAGCGCCCGGTGATCGCATTAGTGGCTTCGTAGACCGCCGTCTGTACGATTGCCAGGACGCGGTTGGCGGGCGGCGTCCCGAGCTTGGCTGCGACAACGATCTCGCCGGCCTTGACGTTCCAGTCGGTGACTGCATCGGCGTTCGCCATTCGACCGACGAGCAATGCGGCGACAACTACCAGCAGCGCCATCGGTCGATGCGTCTTGAAGTGATTCATCATCGTGCCTCCGGTCTCTTGCGACTCTGCGAAGGTCTGACGACTGACCGCGTCCGTGCGCATCAGGCGGCGCATCCCCATGCAGCGGTTGGCCGGACTAGAACATCGATCGGTCGGTCCGTCAATTGACGTCGGCGAGAGGTCGACCACCGCGCACCATCGCGGTAAATCGCGCGCGATGCCTGCGAGAATCAAGCACTTGCGTGTAGTCCGTGCGCTGCCGGACAGACTTCGTACCGTCGTGCGTTCAACCTGACCTTGGCGGTCGGAAGCGCCTTTCGGCGCTTCGCTGAACGCTCTCAACACAACATCGAGGGAACGCCATGACCAAGGCACAAGTCAAAGGCCACATGAAAGAGGCGGAAGGCAAGATTAAAGAGGTCGCAGGCAAGCTCGTCGGCAATGAACGCCTGGAAGAGAAGGGCAAGGCCGAGAAGATCGCCGGCAAACACGAGGCGGCCCGTGCCGACCTGAAGGAAGACATCAAGAAGCTTGCTGGCGCATGAATGGTGAGCCACTCCGCGTGACGGTCGTTCCGGCTTCGGCTGGCCCCGCAGGCGAGGGAAAGTCATGAACAAGAAGCAGATCAAACGCCGTGTCCAGGCCGTGAAAGGACGGATCAAGGAAGCGACCGGCATGCTCGTCGGCAACGAGGCCTTGCAAAAGAATGGCACAGCCGAAAAGAATGCCGCCGACAAGAAGGTCCTCTATGAGGACTTGAAGGAAGACGTCAGGAAGCTGGCCTGATGATTTCAGCGGGGCGGACGACGCAATCGCACGACGACTGAATCCGTGCTGGCCGCCCGCGGTTCGCGGCGCGGCCAGGCGGCGTGCGTCGCGCGCGTGACACGAGGAGTGCGACATGAATTTTCACTGGACCGTTCTGGCTGCATCTGTGCTTGCGATCACGCTGGTTGCTCTGCCGACTACAGGGCTGGCCGCCGTCGACGCCTACCCGAACGGCTGCGTCAGTTGCCACGTACTCGACAAAGCCAAGGGTGTCGACAATCGCTTAAGCGTCGCACTGAAGGAATGGACTGCCGGCAAGATCGAGCCCAACCTGCTTGCGATAAGCAAGGCCGCCGCGCCCACCGTACTCACGCTGAAGGGCAAGCATCCCGCGGCCGAAGATTCGCTCGAAGACATCCCGGGCGCCTGCCTGGATTGCCACGACGCCGGATCGAAGAAGGCGCCACCCTTCGTCCGCCTGCTGCATCTCGTGCACCTTTCGGGCGGGGTGAATAACGCTTACGTGACCACGTTCAAGAGCGACTGCATGCACTGCCACAAGCTCAATACAAAGACCGGGGAATGGTCGATGCCGAGCGCCCCGGAGAAGTGACGGCCGCGCCATGGCGGTTGCCACATGCCCTTATTTGATGGCAACGCGACAAGGGCTACGCTGCATAGCAGCAAATACTCCTTTGTAGCAAGCATGTGAGGAGCAACCGATGAATGCCCATGTCAATGAGTTCAGGAGCGAGCGGAAGCGGGATCTGGCTGAGCAGGTGCAAAGGTTCCGCGATGAACCGATCGAGACCATGCGCGAAATCGCCGTGAATTCGGCCGGCGGCATGAAGTCGCTGAAGGCGCCCGTCCGGGCACTGGCGCACTCGGGTGTGAAACTCGCGAGCGTTTCCCAAAACGCCGTGCAGAACCTGATCGAACTGGAGTCGGAGATCATCACGTCGTCGCTGACCGCCGCGGCCATGCGGCTCGAGCGTGCCGCGGAGGCGGAAGGCATCGTCGATCTGGTCCTTGACCAGGCGGAGATGGTGGGCGCGACACGTGACCGCATCGTGAATCACGCGACCCGTGCAGCCGAGATCTTCAAGGCTACTGGCCGCGACCTCCGTGGCGTCGCGCGGCACGCGTACGAAATCGTCATCAAGGCAACCGAGGAAAAGGTTCCCGAGGTGAAGAGAGCCAGGCGCAAGGTCAAGCGCGCAGTGCGCAAGACGACCGCACGCGCCCGCAAGGTTGCTGCGTGATCGAGCGACGCGAGTACCGGCGCCAGCAGACGATCCTGTAGCAGCGGGCACGCCCGGCGGCGCCGTTTAGTCGTGGGCTGCCGCGTCCGGCAGATAGGTGTAGTGCCACGGCGCCGGCGGCGAATCCTGCGGACCGACGAATCGGTCGCTCGCCGCACGCACGGCCGCATCGAGTTTCGCCGCCCATCTCGCCGCGGCCCACTCCGTAGCGATGGCAGCCGTGCTCGGGCCAGCAATGACCCGCCCGCCCTGGTGCACCTGAAAGTCGATCGCTCTCATTTGGCCGTGAAAAGACAACCCGGGTGCGGCGATCGTCGGCGTCGGCACGGGCCTGTGTCCGGACAGGAACTTCCTGAGTGTCTGCCGGGCTTGCTCGGGCCGATCCGCAGGGAACCCAGGCGAAGCGATCAGGGCCTGCGCGGCGACGAGGATCTCATCCGCCGCTGCCTTCACCGACTGGTTGCTGTTCCAGTGCTCGACCTGCACGTCGAGGCTGCGCACACGTGAATTCACGTACAACTCGAAACCGGGGTTGGCAGCGACGAACGCGGTCCTGACCTTGTCGATCTCCCTCTGCAGGTCGCGTTGCTCCGGGGAGCCCTCGAACGCCTCGATCTGTTCCTGGGTCCAGCTCCAGCGTTCGGCAAGGTGAGACGCGCTCCGCAGGTATGAACTCAGCGCCAGCAGTTGCCGGCCGGTGCCGTCGAGTTGAGCCAAGGTCTGCGCCACACGAGGATCGAGCTGCGCGCTGATCGACGCGACATACGATTGTAGCGGAGTGGTATCTGGAGCGGCCGCCCAGGCAGGGCCGACCGCCGTCAGCGCGGGTATAAACGCTGCAATTGTGGCTATCCAGACCGTTTTGGTCATTGCCACCCTCGTCGTTGACCCGGCAGCCCTAGTCTCGCAGCTCGAGCACCTGAGTCTCGGCGCTGGGTTCAGCCTGGCTGGCCGCCCGCTCTCGAGGCTGCTTGACGCGGGTCACCCAGACCTCATGTGGGTCCCAGGAGCTCGATGTTGCGCTACGCATGGAGTTCGCGTCAGTGGAGTGGCGTTCCAGCGACGCAACATCGGCATTTACCTTCATCTCTTCTGCCCAGCTCATCCCATGCTCCCAGACTGCGCGCCGTTGCCCGGAAGAGTATGGGTGGCCTTGCTCACGCTCTGTGCGGTGCCGCACGCACGCTGGCCTTGGCCAGCCCCGCCGGTCCAGGACCCTGATGTGTCCGCGTTGGCGATGAGGCCTTTTGGCTTTCTGGCCATGGAGTAATCTTGGACTCGGCTCCAGGCCTGCTCGACCCGCGGTGCCCAGATCCCCGACATGCATTACCCATCATTCGGCGAGTACGCAGACGCACTCCGGCTCAGCCTGGACGTCGTGCTGTCGGATCCCGTGCTCGGCCGGGGTACGTTATGCACCCGCGGGTCCGGGCTGCCCGTCGTGCACGGTGGCACGTACGCACTGACGTTCGCGGTGGTGACGAGCTCGGGCAAGTACGCCGTCCGCTGTTTCCACAAGGAGCTCGACGCGCTGCCCGTGCGGTACGGCGCCATCGAGCGTCACCTCGGGCGGATCAACAGTCCGTATTTCGTCGACTGCCAGTTCCAGCCCAAGGGCATTACCACCGAGAGCGGCACCTACCCGATCGTGCGGATGGACTGGGTGGACGGCCCGAGCCTGGCGGCATACGTTGCCGAGCACCGTCGTGACGCCGGCGCCTTGCTCGAGCTGCGGTTCGCGCTGCGCCGGCTCGCGATGCACCTGCGCGCGAAGGGCGTGGCGCACGGCGATATCCAGCCATCGAATGTCATCGTGCAGGGCGATGGCAACCTGCGACTGATCGACTACGACGGGCTGTTCGTGCCCGAACTGGCGCCGCTCGCCAGCGCGGAGCTTGGCCAGCGCAATTTCCAGCACCCGGGGCGGCGGTCGCGGCATTTCGACGCGAGCCTCGACGTCTTCTCGTTCGCGGTGATCGACTTCGCACTGCGTGCGCTCAGCGTCCGCCCGGACCTCTGGGACCTCACCGGCAGCGGCGAGGACGCGTTCCTCCTGCGTGCGACCGACTTCACCGATCCGTCGCACTCGGCGATTCTCGCCCTCCTGGGCCGCGAGCCGGGGTTCGAGCAGCGGACGCGGGACCTGGCGGCGGTCTGCGTGGCGCCGTTCGAATCGATACCGCCGCTGGAGGATTTCGTGGCTGGTCGCGGGATCCCGGCGGCCTCCGTCGAGCTGTCCGGCGACCCGGCTGCGCACGAGCGCCCGTCGTACCTGCCGGCGAACGGCGTCGTCGACGCCGCGGACTTTGCGCAGTGCTGCAGGCACGTTGGCGAGCGCGTCGAACTGGTCGGTCGTGTCGTGAGCGTCGCGCTGGGCCCCGCTACGATCGAGGGACCGGCGTGCCTGCGAGTCGAGTTCAGCGACCCCGCGTGCGACATGGTCTGCCTGACGCTCTGGCCAGACTCGCTGTCCCGTCTCGAGACGGTCCCGGACGAGACCTGGGTTGGTCAGTGGATCAGCGCGGTGGGGCTGGTCGAGCCGGTCGCGAGCGACCGCGGGGGCGTGCCGTACCGGAAGGACGTCTCCATCACGATCGAGGAGCAGGGCCAGTTGCAGCGGCTCGCGGAAGCCGAGGCAAGCTACCGGTTGCGCTCGCAGGGTGTCCTGCCCGGCCGTTCACTGGACCCGGCGGGCAGCGTCCGGACCGAGCCGGTGGCTTCGGTCGCCCCGATTCAGGACGCCGGCCGCTCGCCGACCGGTGCCGTCCCGGCAGCTCTCCCGCGTCCGTCACGCGGGCTGTGGTGGGGGGTGGCCGCCGTGCTCGTCCTGCCAGCGGCTTATCTGCTCTGGTCGATGGAGCCTGGTCGCGACCGGGCGACGTCCTCCGGCGCGGCGGTTGATGTGCCTCCAGCCGCGTCCATCGATGCCGTCCAGCCTGCGCCGGTGGCTCCCCCCGCGCCGCCTGCGGAGATCGAGACAACGGTTGCGGAACTCCTCTCGCAGCAGGATCTGACGGCGACCGACACGACGCTCGCGACCGTCGCCGGGACATTGAGCATCCTCCCTGCCGACGACGGACAGTGCCAGCGCATTGGCCAGCCCGACGGCGACGCCATCCCCGACCTGTGCGAGGACCGCATCGCGTTTGCGCATCGAGCGGTGTTCGCGGACCGCGAAGTGATCGTGGGGTTCACGCGCTGCGACGACGCCGAGGCGCCCTGCGGGCTGCGAAGACCGTTCTGGCTCGAGCTGCGTCCAGGATCACCGCCCACGCTTCGCCGGATGCCCGACTTGTGGGTCGGCTCCAGTCAACCCGTCGTCTCCGCGTCGAGCGCGGGCGTGCAGGTGGATCTCGGTACGTGGAACGGCGAGCGTCGCCTCGCCACGCTGAGTGCTGCGGGCAACCTCGTGGTGGAGCGCAGCCGCGCGCCCGTCCGGCCGCTCAGCCGGTCGGATTGCGCGCTCGTTGCCCGATCCCTCGAGGATTGCGCTGTCAACCGCGACTGCAGTTCGTTTGCGCTCAGCGCACAGCGGATCTCGGCTTCGCGGTGGGCCGGCCTCAAGCGCGCATACCACGAAACGACCGGGCTCGATGTCGCGGTGTTCCGCGTCCTGTGCGTGCGAAGTTGCGAGCTCGGCTTCACGCCGAGCTATGAATTGATCCGCCGAAACGCCTGCGATGGCGCAAAGCCGGACCAATGGCCGCTGGACGATCCGGCAGGCGGCTTGCAGCGTTAGTCGCGCAGCGATGACGCGGCGCGCCCTCCAACACCAGGGAGACATCGATGAAATTGCTGATCAGCGTTGCATTGGTCCTGCTTGCCGGCTGCGCAGCGACACCCGAGAGCCTCGAGTCCGTGGCTCGAACGGAGTCGGCACGGATGCCGGCGCCATCCCGATCCTTCTCGAGTTTTTCGAGCTTCGAGTTGAAGCCCATGACCTTGAGTCCGGCGGTCTTGAAGGAGCATGGCAAGGTCGAGAAGGCGGGCGAGTTGGACGCCACGATGCGCCGGAAGCTGGAACCCTTGTTCGAAGAGTGGCGATCGGCGCCGCCCGATGCAAAGCGCTCCGGCCGGTTGGTGGTCGAGCCCCAGTTGGCGAGCCTCAAGGTCGTCAGCGGAGGCGCGCGCTTCTGGGCCGGTGCGATGGCCGGTGACTCGAACATCGATCTCGACCTCACCATGACCGATGGCGACACGGGGACGCTGATCGCCAAACCCCGAATTGCGCTGAGTGCGGACGGGATGACCGGGGGATGGTCAATCGGCAAGAGCGACCAGAACCTGCTGGACTACATCGCCGCCGTTTCGTACCAGTACTTGAGGGATCACTACTGATCAGGACCCGGCCTGGGCCCGTCAACGGCCGCCCGGGCCGGCCTGCAGCGCCTCGATGATCGCCGAGATGACGGCCTCGCCATGACCGTCCGGCACCCAGCGCAGCACGACCACGAGGTCGTGCTCGCGGTCGACATAGACATAGTTGCCGCCGAACCCGAGTGCCCAGAAGGCTGAGGCCGGCGCCGCCGGGATCGCCTTGCGACCGGTGTTGAGCCACCACAGCAGGCCGTAATCGGATTTGGGTTTGGAGGGCGTGGTCATCGTCTGGATCCAGCCGGGGTCCACGAGCGTCGTCCCGTCCCAGCGCCCGCTCACGCTGGATGAGCAGGCCGAAGCGTGCGAGATCCGCCGTCGAGATGAACAGGCCGCCGCCGAAGTGGCCGCCGCCCGACACCGACTGCATGCGCAGCCCGTCGATCTCGACCCACGAGTTGTCGTAGCCGTACCAGCGCCAGGTCGACGAGGCGCCGATCGGATCCATGATGCGCTCGCGCAGCACGCGCGGCAGCGGGTCGCGCAGCACGTGCAGCAGCGTCAGCGCCAGCAGGTTGACGCGCACGTCGTTGTACTCGTGCACGGTGCCCGGTGTGACGCGGGGCTGGGCTTGCCACTCCCGCAGCGTGGTGCCGGTCGGGCGATCCGCCCAGTCCGGCACCTCCCAGAGCGTGCCGCGCCAGTCGGAACTCTGCTCGAGCAGGTGCCGCCATGTGATCGCGCCGTTGTGATCGCCCGTGAAGTGCGGCTCGGGCACGTAGCGTGCGACGGGATCGTCGATGCTGCCGATGCGGCCATCGGCAAAGGCCGCGCCGGCGACGGTTGCCAGCACACTCTTGGCAACGCTGAACACCATCTCGGGTCGTTCGACGTCACCCCACTGCGCAACGACGTAGCCGGCGCGCAGGACGAGTCCGCTGCCCCCTGCGCGCGTACCCGTGGGGCCGAGGACGCGGAAGCCCGGTTCGCGTGCCGCGTAATGGTTCAGGATTACGGGACCGAGGTCCGCGGGTTCGGCAACGGTCTTCTGCTTCGCGAGTGCGACCGCGGCGTTAAGTCTCGCCGGGTCAAAGCCGGCGTCCACCGCAGAGCGTGTCGCCCACGCGCCGCGCGGGGGCACGTAGTCTGCCGCGAGTGCAGGGACGACGAGTCCGCCGAGCCAGACCGCGACGATCCAGGGGCGGGCCGCCGGCCAGATGGTCCTCACGCCACCCCCTCGTGGGCGTTCAGCCGGGCCCTCGGCTCGCGGGTCAGGACGGCATCGGTCATTAATGTTTCGGCCGAATCCGGCACGCGACGGCGATCGCGCGCACACTGAACGGTTCAGGGCTGATGTGGTCCTCGTCGCCACGGACAGAAAGCTTCCAGTGAAAAACATCATCGACACGGCAATCGATGCCGGCAAGTTCACGACGCTGCTCAGCATACTCAAGGCAGCCTCGTTCCGCGACACGCTGCGGACGGCGGGTCCCTATACGCTGTTCGCGCCGACGGACGAGGCGTTCAAGGCCCTTGCGCCCGGTGCGCTCGATAGTCTGCTGCGGGACCCTGACAAGCTGTACGCGTTGCTCGCTCACCACGTCGCCTGCGAAATCTTCACGGCAAGGGACATGACGTCTCGCGACATCAAGACCATGGCGGGAACGACTCTGGCCGTCGCGCTGCAGGACGGGGACATATTCGTCAATGGCATCAAGATTGAGCAGGCCGATATCGCGGCATCGAACGGCGTCATGCACATGATTCATACGGTCCTGATGCCACCGGGACCGCTGGCGGCCGCGTCGAGAACCGCAAACTAATTCTTCCTGAGGGGAGCCATGCAGAACACCGATACCGAAGAGCTCGAGTACGTCGGCTTCTGGCCGCGGGTCGGTGCAGCGCTGATCGATACGGTGCTGGTCCTGTTCATCACCGTGCCCCTCGTGACCATGATCTACGGCCGGCAATACTGGTCCTCGACCGACTGGGTCCAGGGGCCCGCCGATTTCCTGATCAACTGGTTCCTGCCGGCGGTCGCGGTGGTGCTGTTCTGGATCTACCGTCAGGCGACGCCGGGCAAGATCGCCATCGGGGCGCGCATCGTGGATGCCCGTACCGGTGCGAAGCCGCGCAGCGGGCAACTCGTGGGCCGTTACCTGGCGTACTACGTCTCCATCATCCCGTTCATGCTCGGGATCCTCTGGGTGGCCTTCGACCCGCGCAAGCAGGGGTGGCACGACAAGCTCGCGGGCACGGTCGTGGTCCGCTCCCGACGTCGCGGTCGCGCGCCGGCTTTTGTGAGTCCACGGGACCCGGCCGTCAGTCCTCCTTCATTCGCTCCTGATAGCCGCTCGCCGTGAGAACGGCCTGCGGATCCTTGAGCTCCAGCAGCTCGCGGATCGCCTGCGCCTTGTCCTCGGCCATCGCGACGTAGTCAGCGGCGATCTGCATCCCGACCCAGTACCCGACCTCGTGAGGCCAGTCGTCGGGCGCGCTGCCGTAGTTCGCGAACCATCGATAGAAGGCCTGGCCGGCCGCGGACTCACGCGACAGCTCGTCCGAGCTGCGTGCGAGCAGGGTCTGTCGGTCCCGCTGGAACTGCGCCCACAGCGCTCGCTCCCGAGGTCGCGCAAATGCTTCGCGCTCGGGACTCGGCGTCGCTCCGGTCACCAGGCCTGCCAGGTAGTCGGGCGTGCCTTCGCGCAGTGCGGCGAACAGCAGCAGGTCCGGCATCCCGGTGTCATCGACCCGTGGCTGCCAGCTGTGCGCGGTCTCGTGCGCAAACATCGTGCGCATGTAGCGGCGGTACTCGTCGGGACCGATGCCGGAGCGACAAGCCACTTCGAGCCCCAGGACCTGTGCATCGGAGGCCGCGGTGCCGCCCGAATTGCCGCTGCCGAACACGAGGTGGATCTGCGGCAGTGGATGCCGTGGCAGCAGGCCGTGGTAGGCGAGATACACCGCGCGCAGTTCCCCGCTCAGCTCAGCCGTCAATGGCAGGCAGGTGTCGATCGCATGTCGGTAGTCGGAATTGAGCCTTTCCACGCGAGTCGCCATGTGTTCCGCGTCCTCGATGCGTCCAGGGGTGAAGATCTCGACACCCCGGCCCGCACCCTGCAGGTAGTGCTGCGAGATCTGCTCCGCGGTCGGGCGGCCCTGCGTCTGCCGGAACAACTCGGCGAAGCGCTCGGCATCGCGAGCCTGCACCTCGTACTGGAAGACATCGAACTCGGCTGCGACCGCCGACCCGATGCCCAGGATCGCCGCCGCCATCAGCATCGAGAATAGTGGGGCAATGATCTGCATGGTGACTCCGCGACCGACCAGGCAGCGGCTCCATAAGGGTTGCGATTGCTCTTCAGATGCCTCGCGGCGGTGGAAGGTTTGAACGGCCGTGGGCAGGCGGGGAGGCGGGCCGCTCGCGCGCCATGCGCGGGGTACACGCGAGTGAGAGAATGAGCGGCGAAGCCGTCCGCAGGCCGCATCCGGGAGCGTCGTGAATGAAGCATCTCACGTTCTGGTTCGACGTCATCTCGCCCTACGCTTACCTCGCTTTCGAGCGACTGCCCCAAGCGCTCGACGGACTCACCGTCACGATCTGCTATCGGCCGGTGCTGTTTGCCGGACTGCTCGGCCAGTGGGGTCAGAAGGGTCCGGCCGAGATCGAGCCGAAGCGCGCCTGGACGTTTCGCCATGTCGCCTGGATGGCCCACCGCCACGGTGTGACGCTGCAGACGCCGGCACAGCACCCCTTCAACCCACTGGCCTTGCTTCGCCTCGCGACGGCCTGCGCGTCGGCGGGCGAGACGCCGAGCCGGTCGGTCTGCGAGGAAGTCTTCCGGCACGTCTGGCAGGGCGGCGGCGATGCCAACGAGCCAACCCGACTCGCGGGGCTGGCGCGACGGCTGGCGCCGCGGCGTGACCCTCAGTCCGGCGAGGTCAAGCAGGCATTGCGGGATGCCACCGACTCGGCAATATCGAAGGGGGTGTTCGGCGTACCGACCTTGGAGGTGGACGGTCGGCTGTTCTGGGGCGTGGACTCGCTCGATATGCTGGTCGCCTGCGTGCAGGGCGATCCGTGGTTCGACGGGCCGGGCTGGCAGGCCCCGCACACCGCCATCGCGGGCGTGGTGCGCAGGCCGCCAGTGCTGCCGTGAGCGCACTTTGAATTGGAGGCCAGATCCTCATGCAACTCGATCTCGAACCTGGACGAACCCGCAAGGCCCTGCTGATCGTTGCACTGGGGCTGGTTCTCGCCGGATGCGATGTGCGCTTCACGTCCGATCTCGGCACGGATGCGCCGTCGGATCCCGATATCAGCGGCGTGGAGGCCAATGTCCTCGGTCTCGATTTCCGCAGGGACGACGGCACCAGCGTGACGCTGGAGTTCCGCACGGGCGAACTCGTGGACCTGATCGATCTGACGGACGGTGATCCGCTGCGACTGTTCACGGATGAGGAACTTCCGGTCGGACGGTACAGCGGTGTTCGACTGCTCTTCGACGAGGACGAAGGCGACAACGCCGTGACGGTCGGCAACGATGAGTTTCCGTTGCTGCTCGCCGACGGCGAGTTCGCCGCCGTCGATTTCCTGGTCGAGGACGAGGAGAGTAGCCAGGAGAAACTCACGCTCATGCTGGACCTTCGTCAGTCCCTGAGTTTCGACGAAGCCAATGCCGAATACACGCTGGCGCCACGATTGCGCGCGATCCGAACCGACGATGCGGCGCGGATCGAGGGTACCGTCACGGTCGCCTGTCCCGTGGGCACTTCGTTGGCCACGGGCGGGGCCGTCTACCTGTTCTCGGGCGCGGACGTGCAGCCGGACGACCTCGATGGCGCCGGAGTCGAGCCGCTGGCGACGACTCGCGTGGTGGTCGATCCGTTCATCGCGAGTTCCCGGTACGCACTGCGGTTTCTGCCGGCTGGCGACTACACGCTGGCATTGACCTGCAAGGGCAACGAGGACCTCCTGGAGGTCGACGACGACCTCGCCTTCCGCAACGTAACGAATATTCAGGTCGACACGGATGACGTGCTGCAGCGCAACCTCAATTGAGCGACCTGGCCGTGCCCGCGGAGCTCTCCGCGCCGCTTGACCGGGCGCGCGTCGCGCCAGTTGCCCCTTGCAGTGTCGCGGCAGCGGGCGTAGTAATCACCACGGAGTTTGGACTGGTTCAGGGCGCTTCGCCGCACGGACGTCCAGACGATGCGAACCGACGGTCGCATCCAGCACGGAACGCGCGTTCTGCAATCGTTTCCGACTCACATTTGAGCTGACGGGCCGCTGCGGCGAGCAGCGGTGCCTGCGTCCGCTGCCACGGTTCCCGTGGCGCTTCCGTGGACGATCGAACGACTCGAAAATACGCAGGGGGAAATCACATGAACAAGACAGCGACACTCGCGACATTCCTGTTCGGTTGCCTGTGCGGATCGTCGATGCCCGTGGCCACGGCGGTGGCCGAGGGGAAATACGAGGTCTGGTCCATCGACCAGTCGAACAGCTACGGGAAGACTTTCGGTGGAACGCTGTACATCCATGACGGGAAGGATCTCGAGCGCGGCCGCCGCGGGAACCGCGCGGTGCCCGAGGTCATCGACCTGAGCGGAGCGGCATCCGCACGGTGCTTCGAACTGACCGGCGTCAATCCCGTGCGTCCGCACATGATTGCCATGAACCCGAGCCAGACGCACGCGATCATCTCTTTCGTTGCGACCGGGCACGTGCTGATCATGGATGCCCGGACGCGGACGCCGATCGACTGCATCCGCACCACGCCGGGCGCAGGCGGTGCGCGCCAGGTCCACTTCGCGATCCCGTCCCCGGACGAATCCTACCTCGCAGTCGCCAACCAGAACGGCAAGCTGTTCGAGCGCATCGACACCGACTACGCGACCAACACGTTCGCGCTGAATTCCGCGGCGATGATCAACCTCGCCACGTGCATCACGCCGAACGGCGTGGCCTGCCAGGAGGCGACGATCCGGCCCGACAACGCACCGATCTGCCCGATCATCGAGTCAACCAGTCGCTATGTGTTCGTGACGCTGCGCGGCGGCGGCCTGTTCGTCGTCGATGCGAAGAAGACGCCGATGGAGATCGTGGCCGAGTACGACGTGGACACCGTGCATCCCAACGGCTGCCTCGGGGCCCAGGTGGGTGAGAAGATGTACGTGGATTCGGGCGGGGGCACCGCATCGCACCTCTACGGTGCCGACGTCTACGCGTTCCCGGTGGCAGGCTTCTCGGCATTGAATCCGCCGAACGTTCCGGCGCCGAGGGTGGTCCTGAGCGATGCATCCGAGGACGCCGACGCACACGGGGCGACGCTCACCAAGCACCAGCGTTACCTGTGGATCGCCGACCGAGGCCGGAACTTCCTGTGGGTCATCGACACGGCGACGGACGAGGTCGTCAACGAGATCCCGCTCGCCGGTGCCGCTAGCGACGATCCGACGCCCGACCTGCTCGCCACCTCGCCGAACGGCAGCCACGTCTTCATGTCGCTGCGCGGGCCGAACCCGCTCACGGCCGACCCCCATGTCAGCACCGGCAGCACGCCCGGAGTCGGCGTGATCAAGGTGACGGAGGGTGGTCGAGGTGGCACGTTCGAGTCGGTCGCGCCCGCGACCAACGTCGATTCGAGCGGCTTGGAGCGGGCGGACGTGCACGCCCTGACGATCCGCCTGAAGTGATGCCATGAGCGCCTCGGACGGGCAGGTTTCCACGGCCGACATCCAACGCGAGGAGCGAGTGCCCTCGGGTGGTCGCTGGACGGTCGTCGTGGATGGGCACGAGGCGGAGATGACGTATTCACGTGCCTCGGCGGCGCTGATCATCATCGATCACACCGAGGTTCCGGGTGCCCTGCGCGGTCGGGGTGTGGGGCAGGCGCTGGTGCTGCGCGCGGTCGAGGATGCTCGGCGGGAGGGCTTCAGGATCATCCCGCTCTGTCCGTTTGCCAAGTCGCAGTTCGAACGCCACCCGGAATGGGGGGACGTCCTGTCGCGTTGATTCCCAGGCGAGGCGCAACGATGCATGGCCGTTTCCGAATCACGACGAGGATGCGTTAGTCTCATCGTCACAGCAGGGGAGGACACCCATGTCCGATCGACCACCGATGCAGCGCGCGAGTGATTTTGATCCCGAGGTGCTGCTGGTCTTCGATCAGTACGTTCACGGCGACATCGATCGGCGCACCTTTCTCGCGAGGGTGGCCAAGTTCGCGGTCGGCACGGTGACCGCCGCGGGACTCTTAGGCGCGTTGAGCCCGCGGTTTGCCGAGGCACAGCAGGTGGCACCGAGCGAGCCGAGGCTCGAAGCGCGCTACGTCGAGTACGACTCGCCGAAGGGTCACGGCCGGGCGCGCGGCTACCTGGTGCGGCCCGCGAAGGCGAGTGGGTCGTTGCCGCTGGTGCTGGTCGTGCACGAGAACCGCGGCCTCAACCCGCACATCGAGGACGTGGCGCGGCGGGTCGCGCTCGAGAACTTCGTGGCGCTCGCGCCCGATGCGCTGTTCCCGCTCGGCGGCTACCCGGGCGACGAGGATCAGGCGCGCGCCTTGTTCCAGAAGCTCGAGCAGCCAAGGGCGTTCGAGGACTTCGTCGCGGCGACAGGCTACCTGCGCTCGCAGCCCGATACGAACGGCCGGCTCGGCGTCGTCGGGTTCTGCTACGGCGGCGCGATTGCAAACCGGCTGGCGGTGGCGTTGCCCGATCTCGCGGTGGCGGTGCCGTTCTATGGCAGCGCGCCGCCGCTCGATAACGTGGCGGCGATCAAGGCGGAACTTACTGCTGCACTTCGCCGCGAACGACGAGCGGGTCAACGCGAGCTGGCCGCCATACGAGACGGCGCTGAAGGCGGCGGGCGTGACGCACACCGCGCACTTCTACCCGGACACGCAGCACGGATTTCACAACGACACGACGCCGCGCTACGACGCGGAGGCGGCGAAGCTGGCGTGGAGCCGGACGGTGGAGCTGTTCAATCGCAAGCTGCGGTCGTAGGCGGTTCTGTGCTGAACGGGTGCCATTCGATACGCCAACGGCAGATCCTGCCGGCGATGCTCCTGCTGCTCGCAGCTCTCGGGGCCCGAGCAGCGGAGCCCGTGAGCCCCGATGAGCCAGCCGTCGATCCGCGCGTCGAGGCGGCGCTTGCTTCAGCCAAGCTCGCCTACATCGTCGACGAGGGCGACTTCCGACTGAAGTACGACGTCGCCGACGGACGCAGCCAGCTGGTCTGGGTCGCCTCGGGCACCGCCAAGCTCGACCAGCTCGAGATCCGCGACGTGTGGTCGATCGCTTCCCGCGGCAAGGGCGCTCCGCCTGCAGAACTTGCCAGTTACCTGCTCAAGGAGAACGCCCGAATGGTCCTCGGGGCCTGGCAGGTCAACCAGGGCCCCGAGGAATACCTCGTGGTGTTCTCCGCACCCGTCGTCGCCACGGCCGACGCGTCCACGCTCCAGGAAGTGATCGAGGTCGTGATGCTGAGCGCCGACCGCATCGAGAAAGAACTGACGGGTGAGGACGAGTTCTGAGGCCCCGGGCCGCGGATCGGCGTTTCCTCAGACCTGCCGGATGATCTGGCTCGGCGTCGGCGCGGGCCAGCCGGCCTCGCGGGCCGTGCGCACGATGGCTTCGTTCGTGTCGAAGTACACCTGCCAATAATGGTCGGTGTGCGTGTACGGCCGCACCGAGATCACGGGGCCGACGAGGTTCAGGTCGAGCAGGCTCACCTCGGGCTTGGGCTCCGCGGCGACATTCGGGATCTTCGCGACGGCGGCACGCAGGCGCTCGATCGCATCGAGGGCATCGACCCCGCCCGCGAGTTGGGCCGTGCGCTCGACGCGGCGGACCGGCAGCGCGGAGAAGTTCTGGATCGTGTCGCCGAAGATCTTGCCGTTGCCGACCAGCGTCATCACGTTGTCGGGCGTGACGATCGTGGTGCCGAACAGGCCCAGCTCGTGCACCGTGCCGACGACTCCGCCGACGCTGACGAAGTCGCCCACCTTGAAGGGTCGCAGGATCAGCATGAACGCGCCGGCCGCGAAATTGCCGAGCATTCCGCTCCACGCCGCACCGATGGCGACACCGGCGCCGGCCAGCATGGCGGCGAACGAGGTGGTCTGGACGCCGAAGTAGCCGAGGATGCCGAGCGCCAATGCGATGTTCAGGGCGACCGCGACGATCGAGCCCAGGTACTTGATCAGCGTCGGATCGACGTGATTGCGGTTCATGGCCGCGCGCATCACCGCGACGACCCGGCCGATCAGCCAGCGGCCGATGAACCAGAAGGCGAGTGCCGCCAGGATCTTCAGCGCGAGGTCGATTGCCGTCGTGCCGAGCAGCTGCTTGATCGATTCGGTGTCCACTAGGAATCTCCGTGATGCTTGAGTCGCGCAGTTTGCATGGCGGCTACCGTGCTGGGTAGATGGTCGCGCCTTCCTTGATCGTCTCGACCACCCGGATGTCCTTGATGGCCATCGGCTCGACCTCAAGGGGGTTCCGGTCGAGTATCACGAGGTCGGCGAGCTTGCCCGGTTCGAGCGAACCCTTCGAGTCCTGCTCGCCGTACTGCTCGGCGCCCCAGATCGTCATGGCCTTGAGGCCTTCCAGCGGCGTCACCCGCTGATCGGGACCGACCTCGGCACCGCCGCGCGAAACGCGGTTCACCGCCGACCACAGCATGAACATCGGGTCGAGCGGTGCCACGTAGAAATCGGTGTGATTGGTCGGGTGCAGGCTCTTGTCGATCGCATCGCGCATGGGGCTGATGTAGCGGGCCTGGTCCGGGCCGCGGTTGGTGAGGTGCGCCTCGTAGAAGTAGTACGTGTGCAGCGTGTAAAACGAAGGCCGGATCCGGTACTGCACGAACTTGTCGAGCTGATCCTTGCGTGTGAACTGGGCGTGAATCATCGTCACGCTGCGGTCCTTCGTCAGGTCGCCGGCCGCGGCGAACTCGTGGGCCTTGATGAACGCGTCGATCGCGCCGTCGCCGTTTGCATGCAGGTTGAGCGGCACGTCCATGTCGTACACACGCTTCACCATCTGGTTGATCGTGTCCTGCGGGAACGTCAGCTCGCCGCGCCAGTCCTTCTCGCCGCCCGGTCCCCCGGTGAGGTAGGGGGTGGTGAAGAAGGCCGTCCGGCCCTGCGGTGAGCCGTCGATGGTGATCTTCACGCCGCCGATCTTGAGGCGATTGTCGTATCGGCCCCAGCTCGCGAGCGGCACCGCCTCGAGGATCTTGTCGAGGTCTGTGATGAAGGGGTAAGCGATGATGTCGATGATGTTGGCGCCGGCCGCGGTCGCGCGTTTCATGACGGCGAGATCCGCTGCATGGGTCGCACCCTCGTGGGCGGTGGTCACCCCGGCCTCGGCATACAGCATCTGGGCCGCCCGGCTGAACTCGATTTCCTGCTCGCTCGTGGGCTGGGGCAGGTTCGAAAACACGGGGAGATAGGCCGTTTCCATGACCAGGCCATAGGGTTCGTCCGTGCCGGGCTTGCGCACGATGACTCCGCCCGGCGGGGTCTTGGTGTCGGCCGTTATGCCGAACTGCTTGAGGGCCGCCGAGTTCATCACCGCACCGTGCATCGAGACGTGACCCACCAGCACCGGGTTGTCCGGGAAGGCCTGGTCGAGGTCGTCGCGGTTGAGGAGGCGGCCGTCCGGCATGACGGTATCGTCGTAGCCGTAGGCCTGGATCAGTTGGCCCTTCGGGATCGCGCGGTCGGCGCGGAACTTCTCGATCGCCGCGAGGATGCCGGGCACGTCCTTGCCGGGCCCTGCGGGCGGCGCATACACCTTGGCCTGGTTGGCCACCGACAACGCGCTGACATAGTGGCTGTGCGCGTCGAGGAAGCCCGGGAGCAGGGTCTTGCCGGCGAGGTCCACGATTTTGGTCGCGTCACCCTTGTGGGCCGACTCGACGTCGGCCCGCGCCCCCACGGCGAGGATCCTGCCGCCCTTCACGGCCAGCGCCTCGGCGGTCGGCTGCGCGTCGTTGATCGTGACGATGTCGCCGCCGACGTAGATCGTGTCGGCGACCTGCTCTGCCGCAACCGACGTGACGGTCGACGCGGCGGGACCGGGTGGCTCGGACTTTCGACCACAGCCTGCGGTGACGATCAGCGCGGCACACGAGGCGGCGGTCAGCGCTCTTGCTTTCAGACTCAGCATTATTCGTTTCCCCTTGGTTGCGGCGCTACTGCTTCCTGAAGTAGGTCTTCCCGCCCTTGATCGTTTCCAGTACCGCGACGTCGCGGATCTTGGTCGGATCGACCTTGAGCGGATTATGAGTCAGGACGGCGAAGTCCGCGCGCTTGCCGACACCCAGGCTTCCGATCTCGTCTCCGAGCCCGAGCTGCCTTGCGGCGTTGCGGGTCACGCCCAGCAGCGCTGCATAGGCGGGCTGCCGCAGTTCGGGCCCGAGCACCTTGCCGCTGACCGTCGTCCGGTTGACCGCGCTCCACACCAGGTACATCGGTCGCGCCTCGACGATCGGGCCGTCGGAATGGTGCGCAGTGTTGATGCCAGCCTTGTCGTACTCCGCGGCCGCGAACAACCGGGACGCCATTTCGTCTCCCAGCACCATGTCCCGCAACGGATCGCCATAGGCATGCAGGACAGGTTTTCGAACGCCTGCAGCATCACCTGGTGCGCACGATCGCCCATGACGTGGGTCGAGACGCTGAACCCCTTGTCCATGCAACCCTGGATCGCCTGCTGAAAGGACTTCGGCGAGTAGTTCAGGTTGCCGGTCGAGCCATTGAGCTGAGGTTTGACCGTCGCTGAGGTGCCGCCGGCGAGCGAGGCATCCAGCAGCAGCTTGCAGCTCGTGGCCTGGAATTGTCCGTCCCACGGAATCGGCCGCTCCATCTGCGGCAGGGCGTCGTACATGACCGTGGCGCTGAGCCGAAGCGGAAATCGGTCGTCGTTGGCGAGCATCTGCAGGTCCCTGATTTCCTGCGCGCCGCCGGAGCTGCCGGAACTCATGTCAGCGATCGTCGTCAGGCCATTGGCACTGAGCTGATTGCCGATCTCGAAGGGCAAGGCCGCCTGTTTCTCGGGGGATACCTGTGCCGCGACCACCGGCCCAATGACATAGACGGCCGACTCCGTGAGTAACCCGGTCGGTTCGCCGTTCTGGTCCTTGAAGATGACGCCGCCGCCCGCTATATCGGTCGGTGATTCCCGATTGATGCCGAGCTTCTTCAGTGCGGCGGTATTCGCCGTGGCCCAGTGGAAGTTGTTGTAAAGGGCAAAAACCGGGTGGTTCGTGGAAACACGATCGAGGTCCTCGCGCGTCAGGTTGCGATACGGCGGAACCATCAGCTTTTCGTAGCCGTAGTTGATGACCCACTCGCCCTCTGGAGTCTTCGCAGCGACTTCCTGCATGTGCCGGAGATAAGCGTCGACATCGCCAACCTCGGCCGGATTCACCTTGTCGAGGGCTGACAGGAGCACGAACTGGCCCCAGTGCACGTGGGTGTCGATGAAGCCGGGCAGCAACGCCTTGCCCTGCAGGTCATGAACCGTGGTTGCGGCGCCCTTGAACTCATCCGCATCGGCGTTGCCGCCGACGAACACGATCTTCCCGTCCTTCACCGCGACGGCCTCGACGTACTGCGGAGTGTCGCCCTCCAAGGTGAGGATGTCGCCGCCGGTGTAGTCGGTCTATCTCGGAAGCAGCAGCGTGACCGCCAGCCGGAGCCCGAACCCCTCGGGCCCGCTCTCCGGACTGTCCGCCCAATAGCGAACGCCACCTCCGACGCTGATCAACTGACCGCCGACTTTCGTGACCTTCGTGACGATCACGTTGACCGGCACCGACCACTGCTTGCCTTCCCAGTCATAGGTGCTCTCGGTGTTGAGCGTGAAGGACCATGCGGTGGGCGTGGTGTAGGAGAGGAACGGCTGCAGGAACGTAGCGTCGACGTCGGCGCGGTTGTCGCTGCCCGCGAACGACCAGAGATGGTTGGCCAGGGCCCCGTAGGTCCAGGGTCCCTGCTGCTTGAGCACGACGGCCGTCGGGCCGCCAGCCCATTGGTCCGCAGTGAGCAGATCGTCCGAACCTGTCGGCAGCAGCAGGACGGGGCCGGCACCCCAGATCCAGCCGCCCGCCGTCGGTTCCTTCGGTGAGAAGAACACGCTCTGCACGACGTCGCCGAGGCCGGACTGGCTGCCCGCCCCCGGGTAGATGTCGCTCTGCGAGACGAGGGGCAGGATCGTCCGCGAGATGAGGTTCCAGTCCTCGTTGAGCGTGATGGGCACCACCGGCTGCACGTTCAACAACCAGCGGTCGCCGTCGTCCTCGGGTCCGATGTCCTGGTCGTAGTTGAGCTGGAACGGCACGCTGATGAGTGCCGCCACCGGATTGGCGAGTTGCTGCGCGAGGGCCGCGGCCGAGTCCTGCGCCCGGACCGGCGCCGCGAGGATGGAGCCGGCGACGAACGTCGCCGTTGCAGCCGCAATTCGAATTCGAGTATTCCTGTTCGCAGGTCTTTGCACGGCCGGGCTGCCTTGGTTCGAGACACTGCAATACGCTGAGAACATTGAGCACGTCCTCAGGACGAGGTGATTGGAATCGCCGCCGCCGGCGCCCGCAAGAAGTCGCGGTCGGTGACCTGCATCGCCGCAGGCGCGTGTTGTACGTTCTGATTGAAGCCCGACGACCGCGACGGAACGTCCCCGGGGGGGGTGGGGTAGGGAAACGTCCAGCGCGGCCGTCGTTGCGGGTGCGATGGAATCGCAATCGGAACCTGCTGTCCAATACCGGAAATGGGTGCCCGTGATACGCTTTTCGTATCGTGAATGAACTCCGCCTGATCCGGCTCGCGATCGCGCTGGGCAAGCACGGCAACTTCGCGCGCGTGGCCGAGTCGTTGAACCTGACCCAGCCGAGCCTCACCCGCGGCATCGCCGAACTGGAACGCGGACTCGGCGTGCCGCTGTTCGACCGCACGCGCAAGGGCGCGATCCCGACGGCATTTGGTCGAGTGCTGCTCGAACGCGGCGAGGCCGTGCTCCGCAGCGAAGCCAGCCTGAGGCGCGAGATCCAGCTGCTGGCCGGACTGGAGAATCGGATCCCTGGCCATCAGCGCGGGCCCGCTGCCGAGCGAGACCTCCGTCGCCGTGGCGATTGCGCGGGTACTGCGCGCGCATCCGTGCCTGAAGATCCAGTGCCACACCACGGATCCGGAGGTTGTCGTCCAGGACGTGCTTGCCGAGCGCGTCGATGTCGGCGTCGCACAGGTGAACGAACACGTGCAGGAGCCACGCCTGGTCGTGGAACGCCTGTCGTCGGTGCGCATCCATGTGGGCTGCCGGTCCGGCCACCCGTTGACCCGGGAGGCGAAGCCGAACTTCGCACAGTTGCTCGACTACCCGCTGGCGAGCAACGTGCTGCGCGGTGCATCGGCCGCGGCTGCCTCCCGTCGCGACGGCTCGTTGGTGGCCGGCGACTCGGGCACGCCGGAGTTCACCCCGCAGGTCGTCGTGAATACGCCGGCGGTCGCTCGCCTGATTGCGCGGGGCAGCGACGCCCTGGTGACGGGTACGGCAAGTATGCTGGCCGACGACGTTGCGGCCGGACACATCGTTCTCCTGGACGTCGATGCACCAGCACTGCGCACGACGCATGGCGTGATGTTCCTGCGCGAACGCACGCTGTCTCCAGCGGCGCGGGTGTTCATCGACGTGCTGCGTCAGGTCGAGGCGGAGATTAGAAAGGCGGACACGCCGTCCGCCAGCCCGCGCAAGTCCCGGCAACGACCGCAGGAGGCCCGCATGATCACCAACCCGCAGTCCGGCACCAACGTGCACGAGATCGCCGCCGGCATCTATCGCATCAACACGCCGGTCGTGCTGCCCGGCGGAGCCGGCGCCTTCAACTTCAACCAGTACCTGATCGTGGACGACGAACCGCTGGTGTTCCACACGGGGCCGCGGCGGATGTTTCCGCTGGTCAGCGAAGCCGTCGCGAACGTTCGCTGCCGCTCGAGCGGCTGCGCTACGTCGCCTTCTCGCACTTCGAGGCGGACGAGTGCGGCTCGCTCAACGACTTCCTCGCCGCCGCGCCCCGGGCCGTGCCGGTGTGCAGCCGCGTGGCCGCGATGGTGTCCGTGGACGACGTGGCCGACCGCCCGGCGCGACCGCTGGCCGACGGCGAGATCCTGAAGCTCGGTCGGCACGAGATCCGCTGGTACGACACGCCGCACCTGCCGCACGCCTGGGAGTGCGGGCTGATGATGGAAACGCAGACCCGCACGCTGTTCTGCGGCGACGTCTTTACCCAGGGCGGAACGGGCGAGGTGCCCGTCACGGAGGGCGATATCCTCGGGCCCAGCGAGGCGTTCCGCCACCAGATGGACTACTACGCGCACTGCCCCGACACGGCCGCGATGCTCGAGCGGCTCGCCGAGCGAGCGGCCGGCGGTGCTCGCGTGCATGCACGGCAGCGCGTGGCGGGGCGACGGCGCGGCGCTGCTGCGCGCCCTGGCAAAGTCGCTCGGTCAGTGAACGGGGAGCCGCGTCGCGGGTCCGGCCGCCGGGTCGGCACGGCCGGTGTTGTCCTACCTGGCGTAGGTCGCGAGCAGGTACGCCCGGATCGCCTCCGACTCGAACATCGCCGTGCCCGTGTTCGGATCGACGAGGTAGGGCACCTGCACCTTGCCCGTCCGCTTCAGCAACTCGGTCCGAGTTCGACCCTCGACCGGACGACCCGGGAACAGCGCAGCACGCAGTCGCGGTGGTCCGAGATCCTGCCACCCGGCCTTGCCCGTGCTGCGCAACAGGTACGGCAACTCGAGTTCCGAGAGCAGTTCGCGCACCCGACGGGAGTAGGGACTCGACTCGAAACTGTAGAGTTCGAGCGGCTTCTTCGGCGCCTTCGAGGGACGGGCCCGGCCACCCGCGCGCAGTCGCGCCACTCCTGCCACCAGGGACGTCGAGACCTCGACGGGTCGCAGCAGGCGCGTCGGCGCCGCGCGTCCGCCGTAGCGTCGGTACAGGTACTCGATGATGTCCGCCGACTCGTACATCGACTCGCCGGTATTCGGGTCCACCAGGTAAGGGAACTGCTGCTTGCCGCCGAGCTCGGCGACCTTCGGACGGAAGCGCTTGCCGCCGTGCGGCGTGGGGAAGATCAGCGCGTCGAGGTCGAGCTCCGTCAAGGCCTCACGCACCAGGCGGCAGTACGGGCAGGCTTCGAACTCGTAGAGCTGGAGCGGTTTCGCGGGCTGCCGGGCGCGCGCGCGAACCATCGTGCCGCGCCACATGCGCAGCGAGGAGACGAGCGTCGAGTTCAGCACGTCGAGCGTGGCTTGCACGGGTCAGGGATCGTTCGAGATCTTCGGGTCGCAATCGAAGGTGCAGTTGCCGTTGCCCGTGTCGGTGACCACGACGCTGAAGTAGGCGTCCTTCTGCTGCTGGTCGTTCTTGTCGAGGATCACGGCGCTGCGCAGACCCTGCGACTGCGTGCTGAGCTGCTTCTTCGGGTCGTTCTTGTACCCGAGCGCGAGGATGGTGTAGCGGCCATCGCAGACGAGGTTCACCGTGACGTCGGCCGGGGTTCCGACCTTTTCGGTGACGTTGCCGTCGCCGTCGGAGCCGCCGGCGTACAGGTAGCTGTAGTCCGCGCCGGTCGAGCTTTTCACGCTCTTCCAGCCGCGGTCGTTGCTTTTCCAGTTGCGGATGTCGAGCGTGACTGTGTACGGAGTGCCCATGGCGCTGTTCCTTGTTTGTTGTTTAGACGGTACCACGATCGCGCGGCCGCGATCAGCTGGGATCCGGCGGCAGCGGCAGGCGCGGATCCGCAAATCCGCTCCGTCGCAGGTCCTCCGCCAGTTGCCGAGCCTCGTCCGTGCGCCCGAGCAACGCGACGAGTCGCGCGCGCAGGGCCTGCTGAACCAGGCCCGGCGCGTCGGCCGACTCGCCCGTGAGTGAGCGCAACGCCTCCGACCAGACGGCGGCCGCACGCTCCGGGTTGCCGGTGGCGTCGAGCAGGCGGCCGTAGGTCTCGGCGACCAGGGCCGCGTTCAGCCGCAGGGTTTCACGGCCCGACCGGCCCGCCACCGCTGCGATGCGCTCGTGGGCGCTCCGGCCGACGACGAGCGCCGCATCGACCCGGTCGTCGTTCCACAGCGCCAGCGCCTGCAACCGCTCGGCGAGGGCGAGGTCCTGCTGCAGCCGCGCGTTGCTCGGGTCGGCCGCCGCGAGCCGCTGGAACTCGTCGCTGATTCGCTGCAGCGCCTCGGGATGATCCTTGCGATCGCGTCGAGCCAGTTCGAGTTCCGCCAGCAGCCGCTCGCCGCGCAGCCGGTTGCGCTGCCAGCCGACGTTCGACGGATCGTGCTGCTCGAGCGCGGCATACACCGCATTGCTCTGTTCGAGTTGCGCCACGGCCCCGGCGGCGTCGCCGCGGTGTGCGAGCACGCCCGCGAGCAGGGCGCCCACGTCGGCGTATTCCTCGCTGTGGCGGGCATTGCCGCCCTGGCGGTGCAGCGCGCCGAGCAGGTCGAGTGCGCGCCTGAACGACTGCTCGCTGTCGTCGAGCCGCCCGAGGTCGAGCAGGCAGGTGCCGGCCCACGAGTACGACTCGGCCAGCGAATAGCGCAGGTCCGCATCGTCCGGCTTCGCGACGAGCAACCGCTGCTCGATCACCGCACCGCTCTCGAAGTGCGCGAGGGCCTCGCCGGGCCGGCGTCGCTCGCGGGCGAGGGTGCCGAGGTTGCTGTAGGCGTACGACAATTCGCGCTGGAAGTCGGCGTTGCCCGGTTCGCGTTCGACCAGCGTGCGACTGTGCTCCATGTAGCGGCCGAGTGCGGCCGCCGCCGTCGCGAGGTCGTTGCGCTCGAACGCAGTCTGGCCGACCCAGAACTCGGACTGGCCGAGCTCGAAGAGAAAGTCGTCGTTGTGCGGTGAGTCCGCCTGCAACCGGGCGACCTGGCGCAGCGATTCCTCGAACGCGGCCGAGGCCTCGTCGAGCAGGCCCTGGCTGCGTCGCACCTCGCCGATCTGGCGCAGCGCCATCGCGCGGCTCAGACGCTCCGGGTCGGTGGCGCGGTCGCCGAGCGTCGAGAAGTACGCCATCGCCTCGTCGCCCACGGCGTCGAGCACCTCGAGCTTGCCGATCGGCTCGAGCCTGGCGCGCAGGTCGCCGAGCATGAACCCGATCAGCTTCTCCGCCTGGCCGCGGCGCAGGTCGGCTTCCTTGCGTGCGAACTGCGCCGCGATCGCGAGGCCGATGGTGACGGCGGCCACGGTCGCCGCGCCGGCCGCGACCGCGGACCACAGGCGCACCTGGCGCTGCGCATCGCGCCGGCGCAGCTCGTCGATGCCGACGCCGAGCAGTCCGGCGGCGATCTTGAGCAGCGCGCCGCGCCGGCCGTCGGCGTGCTCGGCGGGATCGGCGGCGAGCGGCTCGGGCAGCGTCCGGCCGTCCTCCGTGACGAGCAACGCCGGGGGAAACGCGCAGTCCGGTGCGGCGCGATGGGTGCTGCCGTCAACGACCAGCGTGAAGATGCGCCCGTCGCGTCCGCTCGACTGGAAGCGCCGAATCTCGGCGTTCACCCACCGCGATGCGGCGGCGGCACGGCGAGCAGATGACGACGAGCGCATCGGAGTCGTCGAGTGCCGACTCGATTGCGGCACTGAGGTCGTTCGAGGAGGCGAGTTCGTCGCGGTCGCGGAACACCGGGTAGAGCCGCGACGGCAGCGGCTTGCCCGCGCCCGGCACGCGCCGCAGTCTGCGCGGGATCCGGTAGCGCTCGAGCGAGCGCTGCAGCCAGCGCGCCCAGTGCTCGTCAGCGTGGCTGTAGCTGATGAAGGCGGCGTAGCGGGCCATCGCGGCAAAGTATGGCATGCGGGACCGGCAGTCAGCCTCAGCGCGACAGCCGCACGGGCGAGTGACTCACCGCTCAATCGTCACCTCGTAGCGCTGCTCGAGCTCGGCGACACGGCGCTCGACCGCCTGCTCGATCAGTGCGACGAGATAATCGTTTTCCACCTGTTCGCGTACCGCATCGAAGGCGAGCAAGGCCGCCGGCAGGCGCCCGGTGGGGCGGACGTAGTGCCAGCCGTGCGGCGACTCCAGCGGGCCGCTCCATTCGCCGAGCGGTGCCGCCCAGAGTGCGTCCACGAACGGCTGGCTGAACATGCCGCGGAGGATGCTGCCGCCCGTAGCGCGGGAACGTCCGGCCCCGTGGAAACTGCTCGCCGGCGATCGCTTCGCCGTTCCGCAGGCGCGTGAGGACGTTCTCGCTGTCCGGCGGCAGGCTGCGGAAATACACCTGCTCGAAGCTCACCGCCGGCTCCGATCGATAGCGATCGACGTTCCCGGCGTAGTGATTCACGAGTTCTTCGTCGGTCGGGTCCGGCAGCGGGCCGGTGACGCGCAGGCGCATCGTCTCGACCAATTGCGCGCCTGACCTCGCCGTCGGTCAGGTGCAGGCCGCTGTCGATGGCATCCCGGAACAGCAACTCGTCGGTGACGTACTCGCGCTCGATGCGGGCGATGTCGTCGGAACGGGCGGAGCGGCCGGTGAGCGTCTCGAAATCCGCGATCAGCGTCGTGCGAGTCGTCGCCGTCAGTCGCAGCGGCTCCGTCCTGCGCGACTGGACGACGTCGTAGACGACGAACAGTGCGACGCCGGCCACGACGAATGCGAACAGCGGATCGCGGATCAACCGTGCGAGCATCAGGTGCTTCCGGGCGCGTGTTCGGCGCGGGTGCGCGGGGTGTCAGTCCTTCGGCTTGCGCCCCGTGCCATAGAGCGGGTCCACCTTTTCGGCCTTGCCCTCACGCTCGCCCTGCAGGCCGGCGTCGGGCTGCATGTGCTCGGTCGTGAGTTCCGAGAGGAAGCCCGGGGACGTGATGCCCTTCTTGCGCATGGCGACGCCGGTCATGCAGGCGTGCAGGATGAAGTTGCCGTTCAGCGCGGAGCGGTAGCTGTTGTCGAGCAGGGGGTCGAGCTCGACGATCTCGAAACCGACGATGTCATTCTCGGCGCACAGCGCGCGAACGATGGGAACGGCCTCGCGCATGGTCAGGCCGCCCGGCACCGGCGTACCCGTGCCGGGCATGTAGGCCGGATCGAGCACGTCCACGTCGAACGAGATGTAGAGCTTCCGGCCGCCCTCGCGGGCTTCCGCCAGGGCGCGCTTCATCACCTCGGGCCAGCCGCGCTTCTCGACCTCCGCCATGGTGTGGTAGCGCATGCCGTTGTTGCGCATCCACTCGAAGCCTTCCGGGCCGGGCCAGGGTCCACGCAGGCCCACCTGGATGAAGTTCCGGGCGTGCACGTGACCTTCCTTCACCGCCCGGTAGACCGGCTGGCCGTGGGTGATGAAGTGCGGCTGGTCCTTGCCGGCGTCGAAATGCGCATCGAAGTGCACGACGCCGAAGCTGCCCTTGCCGTGCACGTCGGCGAGCCCCGCGATGTTCGGGTACTCGAGGCTGTGGTCGCCGCCCACGATGAAGGGCAGGGCGTCGGTGCGCGCGATCTCGGCGACGCGCTCGCGCACGTGGTGCACGGTGATCTCGGTGCTCATGTTGTCCACGGCGATGTCGCCGTAGTCGACGATGTTCAGTTCCTTGGTCGGATTGACCATCGTGTTCATGTCGATGCCGCCCGCGCCATACTCGTTGCGCATCGCCTGCGGTCCGAATCGCTGCCCGCGGTAGTACGACCCCATGTCGAGCGGCGCGCCCACGATGGCGACGTCCACGTTGCCCGCCACGAGGTCCTCCGGGTAGATGGCCACGGGCGCGTTGGCGAAGGTGCGGATGGCCGGGCGATTGCTCGCGTAGTAGCTGAGCGTGAACGGGCCGGGCTCGCGCTTCGGGTTGAAGTTCGCGGGCTTGCGGACCTTCCACGAATTGAAGTCGGACGACTCGGTATTGAGCGGGATGGCGGCCAGGTCGGTCGCCGGGTTGAACTTGCGGGCCTGCACGACGGTCATCATGCCGTCCACGTAGGCCGCGATCTCCTCCGGAGACTTGTCCCTGAGCCGCTGGTAGAGCTTTTCGCGCGTGCCCGTGAAGCCCTCCGCCTCGTCCGACAGCAAGAATTCGCGCTGCGCTTCGCTCAAGGCCCCGATCCGCTCGGCCAGCCACGCCGGGACTTCGGGCTTCTTCTCGGCCTCGCGCGCGCCTGCGGACGGCGCCATCGCGCCGGACATCAGGACCAGCGCGATCGCCGTCGCGAACCAGATCGGCATGCGGACTCCCCCGTGTGTCGTGCGGTGCCGGATGCGCATCTGTGTGCGGCTTCCGGTCCGCTTGGTGCTGGCCGCATTGTGCATGGCAGCGCGTGCGGTCGCCAAGCGATCTTCGCTGCGAGGTCCGTGCGCCAACCGCGCGGCGGCGCGCGGCGGTCGCTGGCTCAGCGGGCACCGGGGTATATTCCCTCTCCATGACCACCCAATTCGACTACACGCGCATCCCGGACCTGCCGGCCTCGGTGTACGTGGCTCCGCTGCGAAAGCCCGCGGGCCTCGGCGACGACTGGCTCGAGCCCGCGCAGCGCCGCTACAGCGTCGAGGAACACGGCATCTGGGACGACCTCTACGCGCGCCAGATCGAGCTGATGCCGGGCCACGCCTGCCGTGAGTTCATGCACGGCCTCGAGCGGCTCGACCTCGGGCGCGGCGGCGTTCCGGACTTCGCCGCGATCAGCGAGGAGCTGCGCGGCCTCACCGGCTGGTCCGTGGTGCCGGTGCCGATGCTGATCCCGGACCACGTCTTCTATTACCACCTCGCCAATCGCCGTTTCCCGGCCGGCAACTTCATCCGCAGCCGCGAGCAGTTCGACTACATCCAGGAACCCGACGTGTTCCACGACGTGTTCGGTCACGTGCCGCTGCTGACCAATCCGGTGTACGCGGACTACATGGCCGCCTACGGACGGGCCGGATGGAAGGCGCTCAAGTACAACCGGCTGAAGGCGCTTTCGGCGCTCTACTGGTACACGGTGGAGTTCGGGCTGATCCTGGAGGACGACGCGCTGCGCATCTACGGTGCCGGGATCCTCTCGGGGCCCACCGAGACGGTGTTCTCCCTCGAAGGGCGCTCGCCGAATCGCATCCACCTCGCGGTGGACCGCGTGATGCGCACCGACTACACGATCTCCGACCTGCAGGCGACCTACTTCGTGATCGAATCGTTCCGCGAGCTGTTCCACCTCACGGAGCAGCGCGGGTTCGAGCCGATCTACGAGTCGCTGGCGCCCTCGTTCCAGTACGCGAAGACGGCCGCGCTCGACACCGACCACATCTACCACCGCGGCACGCAGGAGTACGAGCTGCGCGGTGGGCGAGGGTCGGGTGCAAGGCCGGTGTAGCGGCGCGGCGTGCCCCGTGCCCGCATCGTCTGCCCACCGCCTGGGAGCCTGGATCGTCGTCGCCTGCGCGTTGCCGCTCGCGCTCGGCGCGCAGCCCGTCTGGTCGGCGGCGAGCGACGAGGCGCTGCTGGAGCGCTACCTCGCCTTGCTGAAGGTGGACCTCGACGAGCGTGCCGTGGCCGCGCTGCAGTGCATGGACGGTCCAGGCCGTCGGCTGCTTGCCGCCCGATCCTACCTGCGCAGCGCGAGTCACCTCGCCGAACGATGGAGCTGGTCACAGCAGCAGATCGACGCCTACCAGGGTTCGCCCGAACAAGCGCTGCTCGAGGCGGAGATCGAGCGCGTGCGCGCGGCGTTCGAGGCGGCCAATCCGGGATTCACGCTGTACGTCAATCCGCAGGTCCGAAGCCTGGAGATCCAGCTCGATCAGTGGAACCGGAGTGATTCGGTGGGCGCAGCGAGCGAGGCGATGCGGGCCACGATCCTTGCGAAGGTGAGCGCCAGCGGCTTTCCGGGTCCGGACGAGGCCGGCGCGAGCACGGCCTTCAGCCAGGCTTTGCTGGCCTACGAGCCCGAGCCGGCAGCGCCACTCGCCGCGCCGGGCCTGTCGCTGCACGGGCGCATGGACGCGGTGGATTTCCAGATCGCGAAAGGGGGCGAGCTGGTGGCCAGCGCCAGCATGACCGAGGTTGCAGCCGTCTGGGACGCGCTCGGGTGGCGCGGAAAGCTGCAGGACGCAGTCAGGGTCGCGGGCGGGAGATTCTCGGGTCCGTTGCAGAGCCCCGATGAGCCATGGCACTACGACTTCACGGGAATCGCCAGGTGAGGCCCGCCCCCGCCCCGACTTCCGACTAACGCATCAGCTTCCCGGCCATGCCGAGGATGTCGTCGAGCGGGTTGCCGTCACCGTCGAGATCCAGCATCGAAGCCAGGCCCCCTTGCGAACTGCGGCCGGTGCCCTGACCACCGCCGAGCAGTCCCCCGAGCAGGCCGCCGAGGTCGCCGCCGAGGCCACCGCTGCTTTCCTGCGGTGCCGCCGCGCGCACGCCACCTTGCTTGGCCATGAATCCGGCGACCAGCATGGCGAGCATGGGCAGCATCTTCTTGAGCAGCGCCGGATCGAGCCCGGACTGTGCGGAGGCGCTCCGTGCGACCGTTCGACTCACGTCGGGGGAGCCGAAGATCTGCCCGAGGACGTCGTTGCCGCGGGCCACGTTGGTGGGCTGTGGCCCGAGCACGTCGTCCATCAGGCTGCCGCCGCCGAGGCCGCCGAGCATGCCGGCAAGTCCCTCGAGGCCGGTCGGCTGCGCCTGCTTCTTGAAGCCGCCGAGGAGGGCCGGGATCAACGCCGCGGCGCCGGCCGTCGCCTGCGATTCGCTGACGCCGAGTTCGCGTGCCATCGACTGCAGGCCGCCCATCTGGGCGAGGATGTCCGTGAGCTGCATATTCGTTTCCCCTGGAAATCGTTGATCGGTTGCACCGCTGTGCGGCGACTGCAAGATATTAACCGGCTTCGCGCGAGGCGGCAGTCCAGATGCAGGTCGGAGGCACGCCCGCGCGAGCTCGGCCCGTCGCCCGGCACCCCGGTGGTCACGGGCGCGCTTCCATGGTGCCGGGCCGCGTGCTCGCCTATAGTCGCGTCGAAAAGGGGAATCGCTCATGCCGTACAGCAAGCCGCTCAACCTGCTCGACCTGAGCTTCGTGCTCATGGAAACCCGCCAGACGCCGATGCACGTCGCGGGACTGCAGACCTTCGTGCCGCCGCCCGACGCGCCGCGCGACTACCCGCGCCAGGTGTACGAATACCTGCGCAGCTTCCCGGTCACCGCCGCGCCGTTCAATTACCGGCTGCGCGGCGTGGGGCCGCGCCGGCTGCTGCCGGCGTTCGAGGAAGTGGAGAAAGTGGACCTCGATTACCACCTGCGCCATTCGGCACTGCCGTATCCCGGCGGCGAGCGCGAGCTCGGCGTGCTGGTGTCGCGCCTGCACTCGAACCCGATGGACTTCGACCGCCCGCTTTGGGAGATCCACCTGATCGAGGGCCTGCACGCGGGCCGCTTCGCCTTGTACTGCAAGTTGCACCATTCGCTCGCCGATGGCGTCTCGGGCGTCGGGTTGCTCAATTTCTCGACGGACCCGACGTCGAGCCACACGCCTCCGATCTGGGCGGCGGAGCGCGCGTCGAAACGACGCGGAGGTGCGGCCGGTCACGGGGCCTTCGGCGTGCTGCCATCGGCGCTGCTCGCGCAGGCCCGGGCCCTGCCGAGCCTGCTGCAGGGCCTCGCCGGCTCCGCGAAGGCGGCGCTCGGCCTCAAGGACAACCCGGACTTCACCTCGCTGGCCGAGACCCCGCGCACCATCTTCAACGCGAACGTGACGCCGCAGCGCCGCGTCGCGACCCAGGCGACCAGCCTCGCGCGCATGAAGGCGATCGGCGCGGCGGCCGGCGGCAGCGTCAACGACGTATTGCTGGCGGCCTGCGCCGGAGCGCTGCGGCGCTACCTGATCGAGATCGACAAGCTGCCGCGCAAGTCGCTGGTGTGCTCGGTGCCGGTGGCGCTGGCGCGCGACGCGAGCGAGGCGGGCGGCAACGCGATCAGCTTCGCGAACGTGCGGCTCGGCACCGACGTCGCGGACGTTCGCGAGCGTTTCGACCTGATCCGTCGCAGCAGCGTGGCGGGTCGGGACTACCTCAAGCAGATGACCCAGACCGCGCTGATCGACTACACGGTGCTCATCAGTTCGCCGCAGATGCTCACCCGCGTGCCCGGCATCGGCGCGCGCGTGCCGCCGATCTACAACGTCATCATCTCGAACGTACCGGGTCCGCGCGGCAAGCTGTACTTCCTCGGCGCCGAAATGGAGGCCTACTACCCGATCTCTGCGCTCGCGCACGGTCAGGCGCTCAACATCACGGTCCTGAGCTACGCCGGCGGACTCTATTTCGGCTTCACGGCCTGTGCCGACCGGGTGCCGAGCGTGCAGCGCCTCGCGGTGTACACGGGCGAGGCGCTCGACGAGATCGAGGCCGTGTTCGCGAAGGGTACGGTGGCCGCGAAGGGGAAGAAGGCAGCGGTGGTGCGACGCAAGTCCAGCGCCGGGCCCGCCCGGGCGATCAAGACGACCAGGACCGCGAAGTCGGCAAACTCAGCCACGGTGGCCGGGGCTCGGAAGCGCTCGAAGTCGGCCAAGGCCGGTTCGGCGGCGCGGGTACGACGGCGCTCGGCCGCACGCAAGTAGCTGCGGTGTAGGGCGAGCGGCGTCGCGATCCGTCCCTACGGCGAATACCAGATGGGCGATGTGTAGGCGCGTTCCTGCGTCGTCATCGGCACGTCGGCCGACATCTTCACTCCGTAGCGCAACGCTTCATACGCAGTCCAGCGTGGCGTGGGAATCTCGATGACGCGCGCGTAGTAGACGGCAGGCTGCCTCGCATCGAATTCCGGGTCGATCCAGGTGGTGCTGAGTTCCGGTGCGCCGATGGTGTTCTGCCAGGTCGCCTTCGCGACGTCGACCGTATTGCCGACGGGTGGCAGCTTGCCATTCGGGCCCACCTTACGGTCGCCGCTCCAGGCGACGTCGTAGACTTTCTCGTGCGTCCTGCCGTCCTTGTCCAGCCAGCCTTTGACGATCTGGATGCGATCGAGGTTGCCGCTGTACGAGTCCTTCATCGCCGCGACCAGGAAGCTTGGCGCTTTGCCGCCCGGGGCCGTGCGCAGGTCACCGCCCATCGGCACACCCTTGGCGTAACCCACTTTCGCCGGGAGACGCGACTGGGCGTCGTCCGCGGTGAAGTCCCACCCGCCGAAGAAGCGCACGACCATGCGCGGTCCGGTCGTGGCATAGGTTTCCTTGCGCTTCATGGCGTCAAAGATCGCTTCGCGCGTGTTCTCGGTCGCCCAGACGCCTGCATAACCACCGGATGCCTGCTGCCAGCCATATACGCTGTACTTTGGATCCGGCGCCTCGATGACGACGTGTTCCCATCGATGCGGTTCGGGCTCGACGCCGGAATGCTTGCCGAAGAAATTGTCTTCCTCGACCGCTGCCAGCGACGTGTGTGCGTCTGTGCTGCCGACCATCCCGAACTTGAACGGATTCGCGCCGATATTCCGATCGAGCAACAGCCCGTTCTTGAGAGCCTCGCGCGCGTACTCGTATTGCAGCATCTCGGGCTTCTTGACCTCGGTACCGTTCAGGTTGGATCGATCCCACTTTTCATAGCCGGCGAATTCGTCGTTCGGCGACAGGAACGGGTGCGACTCGCTGTCGCCCTTGATCTGGGTGGCTTCGATGAGCGGCTCGAACCGGGCCCGCAACAACGCCAATTCCCTGGTGAGCGGCCTGCCGTCAAAGGTCTCCACCGTGAACATGCGGCCATTGCTCAGGTTGCCGTTGTGGGAAATTGCCAGCACCTCGCCACCGGTCTGTTTCTCGAACTCGGCCATGTACCTCCAAAGATCTTCGGGGTTCTGGCTGTCGAACTGGGAGAACGGAAGAGTGCGGTTCGCAACGCTCGAATTACCGCGGAAAAGCACGTTGCGGTGCAGGTTGTCCCCGCCGATTGCGGTCCACTCGAAGCCGATGATCGCGGTGAAGCGCCCAGGGTCGTTGTATTTGTCGGCCAGGGCCGTGTACGCCTGCCAGGCATTGCGCACGGCCTTCTCGCTCTTGATGGGCGCCTCTTTGCCCGACAGCGAGGCGACGATCTCCATTGCCGTCGCGAAGATCGTGTCCCGGTTGCCGGAAGTCAGGGCCTCGTACCACTTCTTGCCTGTCTCCGTAGCCAGGACCTCGGGATCGCCGCCCAGCAATTGCGGCATGAGCCCGTACATCTCGGCGTGATCGGCGATCACGAGGAAATCGAGCGGCCGTGCAAGCTTGGCGCGCAGTCCGCCGGTACTGGTGACCTCCTCGCCGCGCGCGAATCGGAAGGCATCCTCCTGGCCCACCCGGTTCATCGTGCCGGCATCGACCGAGATCGACGTGTGCAGGTGGGTGTCGCCCCAGTAGACGCGCGTCGGATAGCTTTGGCCGGCATAGGGCGAGAATTGCGGCTTGGCGGTATGCCCAGCGTCTTGCGGCGCGATTCCCTCACCGTTCCCTTGCGCCGCCGCCCGGGCGCTGAAAGCCACGATACAACCGGCGACGACGACAATGGTCCGTAGTGTTCGATTCATGGTTTGCGTCGTTCAGTTCCGTTCGCTCAGTCTCAGGACCGTCAGGTTCGGATCGCGGCGGATGTCACCCTCGGCGAACGGCATCGTCACCCAGCCATAGTCCGAGAAGAGCCTGGTCATGTTGGCGTAGTTCGGGTTCGCCGGGTCGGTGGACTGCGAGTAGGTCACGATCGCGCGGGCGTCCGGTCCGTTCGGGCGGAACGTCACCGACTGGATGTAGCTCGAGCCGCCGAGGATCGGCGTGGTCCCGACGCCCGGGATCAGCGTGGAGGCCGCCATCGCGTTGTACACGCCCGAGCCGCCCGAGCCTCCGTGGATCGGGATCTGCTCACCGTTGCGCGTATCGAAGTGTACAAGGCCCCACGGCCGGTCGAGCGGGATGCCGTTGTCGGCGAAGTACTTGACCGTCTGGCCGAGCTCGCCCATCACCCGCGTCACGACGCTGGCGTTGCTCACGTCCAGCTCGCGCGGCGTGTTCACCGGGTCCGCGGGGTTGAACGGCACCGCGTACAGCGCGGCCCCGACGGCCGGGAGTCCCGCGCTCGGGGTGCCGCTCACGCGCCGCCACAGCTCCGTCCAGACGTGCGTGCCGACGCTGGCGGTCAGGTTGCGACGGTCCCAGTTCGCGAGCACGTTGCAGGCCTGTGAAACGTTGACCATCGCGGCGCCGACAGGCACGTTGGGGTCCTCGGTGGCACAGAGCTGCAGCACGCCGTCGAGCATGATCTCGGCGCTGTAGTGGCGGTTGCCGTACAGCACGTCCTGCAGCCACTGGCGGTCAAAGCCGCGGCCGGGCAGCCCATCGGTACCCGCCTGGCGATCACGGATCTGCGTGACGCCGAGGCGCGTGCGGAAGTTCTGCGGGCGGTTCTCGTCCACGCCGATGATTTGCGAGTACCCCTCGAGGCGCTGGTCCGGGTTCGCCAGCCAGTAGCTGTCGTTCGAGTTCTGCACGAAGTCGCGGCGCATCAGGCCCGGCATGTTGCCGGCGCCGAAGATGCCGGGCTCGGGCGCATCGGCGTCGGTGCCGAGATCGCAGGCCGAGGTCGAGCCGTCGAGCGCATACAGACGCGAGAGCGCCAGCGCCTGCGACAAGCCCGGCTTGATGCAGGCGGCAAGCTTGGCGTTCGAGGCGTTGGGCATCGAACCGATGTCGCCGTAGAAAGCGTTGCCCGAGCTGTCGGCGGCGATGGTGTTCACCCACGGCAGGCCCGCGTGGCTGCGCAGCACCGCCGCGAACTCGTCGAGATTGCGCGCCGTGCCCATCTCCCGGTACTGGCGGAAGGCCCGCGCGTTCTCGAGGTTGACGTCCGTGAGGGCGTAGGCCCGCTCAGGCGTCCAGGCGGCCGGAGCGGCCGGCACCAGCACGGGGCCGAACCGGGTCATCCAGAAGGTGTGGCTCGACGGGAGCACGCTGCCGTCCGACTGCCGGACGTCCACCGTCACGACCTCGGGCGTCATGTCCACGACGTCGCCGTCGTACACGTAGGAGGTCGGCTTGCTGGGCACGATGACGAGTTCGCGCAGCACGAAGCGGCGCGCGGTGGAGACCGTGTGGCTCCAGGCAACGTTGCGGTTGAAGCCGATGTTGACCAGCGGGAAGCCGTAGATCGAGGCGCCCATGACGTCGTAGCGTCCGGGGATCGTCAGGTGCACGGCGTAGAAGCGCTCGATGCCGAACCACGGGAAGTGCGGGTTGCCGAGCAGGGCACCGGCGCCGCCGGTCAGGTCGCGTCCGAGGCCGACGGCATTGCTGCCGAATCGCTCGACGCTGAAGTCCGGAAGTTCCGCGGGGTCGATGACTGGGAGGGCTTCGACGGCCGTGACCGCTTCCGCGAGCATCGATTCGGAAGAGACGTCGTCACTCAGCGCGGCGACGGGCGGCGGCGGTGTCGCGGCGACGAGCGCGGCGACGAAATTGCCCGTGCCGGCACGCACCAGCAGCTTGCGCAGCACCTTGAGGACGTCCTCGCCGGCGATGGACTGCACCCAGGGCTGGTCGCGGCAGTCGGCGGGCAGTGCGGCGGGCGCCGTGTCGCGCAGGTAGCGGTTGTACCCTGCGGCGTAGCCGGTGAGCAGGTCGCGCGTCTCGGCGTCGAGCACGCTCCAGGCGGCGCTCACGCGTGCCGCCGAGTTGACCATCTTGTACACGCGGTCCGAGTTCAGCGTGCCGCCGCCGAAGTAGCGGGACTGCGTACCATTGGCGGCCAGCACCTCGCGTGCGAGAACGCACACGTTGTCCTGGGCGAAGGCGTAGCCGTAGCCGTAGCCCAGGCTGCCCCACTCGGTCGCCCGGATGTGCGGGATGCCGTAGCTCGTGCGCAGCACCTGCACCTTGTAGCTCGGCTTGGCGCTCTTGGCGTTGCTGATCCCCGACGATAGAAACGACAGCGACGCAGCGCAGAGCGCCACGAACACGGACTGCATACGCATGATCTTCTCCTTCGCATGCGGGTCGCTTCGCCGCGGCGGCGGGACCCGTCTCCCCGGGTGGATGATCGACGGAATGTAACGTAACGCGGCACTCGACCGGTAGGCGTTTGCAGGCGCGTGCCGTGGCCGAGCGTACTCCGTGCGACGGTCGCCGGCCTTCCCGTATCATCGCTGCAATGCATCAAGATCCAGTTTCGGGGCAGGTCGAATTCGCTATCGTGGGCGCCGGCTTCGGCGGCCTGTGTCTCGCCATCAAGCTGCTCGAGGCGGGTATTCGCGACTTCGTGTTGCTGGAGAAGGGCGACGAGGTGGGCGGCACCTGGCGCGACAACACGTATCCCGGCGCCGAGTGCGACGTGCAGTCGCACATGTACTCCTACTCGTTCGCGGGCAAGCCGGACTGGAGCCAGCGGTACGCGGGCTGGCAGGAGATCCAGCAGTACATCCTGGGCACCACGGAGAAATACGGCCTGCGTTCATACATACGCTTCGGCCGGGAGGTGAGCGGCGCGCACTTCGATGCCGCGACGGCGCGCTGGACGGTGCGGCTGAAGGACGGCGAGTCGCTCGCCGCGTGCCACCTCGTGCTCGGCACCGGGCCGCTGCACGTGCCGCAGCTGCCACGGATCAAGGGTCTCGAGCGCTTCAGGGGCAAGGTGTTTCACTCCGCCCGCTGGGACCACGGCTACGACCTCGCCGGCAAGCACGTCGCGTCGATCGGCACCGGGGGTAGCGCGATCCAGTACTGCCCCGAGATCGCACCCGTGGTCGAGCGTCTGCACGTCTTCCAGCGCACCGCCGCTTGGGTCATCCCGCGCGACACCCGCAGCTACTCCGAGGGCGCGAAGCGGCGCTTCGCCCGCTGGCCGTGGTGGCGCAAGCTGCATCGCGCGCGCCTGTACTGGACCAATGAGTCGCGGGTGTGGCCGGTGTTCCACTCCGGGCTGTCAAAGGTCTTCGAGGCGTATGCGCGCTTCTTCATCCGCCAGCAGGTCGAGGATCCCGAGCTGCGCAGGCGCCTGACCCCCGACTACACGATCGGGTGCAAGCGCGTGCTGGTGTCGAACAAGTGGTTCCCGATGTTCCGCCGGCCGAACGTGGAACTCGTGACGAACGGGATCCGCGAGGTCACGGAGAACGGCATCGTCACGGACGACGGCATCGAGCGGCCGGTGGACTGCATCATCCTCGGCACCGGCTTCGTCGTGGACCCGCGCATCTACATGCGCGACTTCCCGGTCACCGGGCTGCCGGGCCACGCGCTCGCGCAGGACTGGAAGGGGGGAGCCGAGGCGTATTACGGCATCTCGGTGAGTGGCTATCCGAACCTGCACCAGCTCGTCGGGCCCAACACGGCGCTCGGCCACAACTCGGTCATCTTCATGATCGAGTGCCAGGTGCACTACATCCTCGAGTGCCTGCGTGAGCTGAAATCCCGCGGCACCGATACCCTGATGGTGGATCCCGGCGCGCAGGCGCGCTTCAACGAGCGCGTCCAGACGGCGCTCGCGGGTACCGTGTGGAGCTCCGGCTGCAAGAGCTGGTACCAGTCGGCCGAGGGCCGCAACTTCACCATCTGGCCGTGGTCCACCTGGCGGTACTGGCTCGCGACGCGCAGGGTGCACGCGAAGCACTATCGCTTTATGCGCGCTGCCGGCTAGCGGCGTCCGATCGGGCGCGTAGGCGTGTCGCGCCCCTCAGCCCCTGACCGCCGCGAGGATCTGCTCGAGTGCGGACGGATCCTCGATGGTCGTGAGGTCCCCTGGGTCCTGGCCGTCGCACAGCGCGCGGATCGATCGGCGCAGTAGCTTGCCGGAGCGGGTCTTGGGCAGCGCGGTCACGAAGTGCACGCGCGCGGGCCGCGCCACGGCGCCGAGCTGGCTGTCCACCAGCTTCATCACGTCGCCCTCGTGCGCGAGGCGCTTCTCGGGCGTGTCGATCAGGCTCGTGTCCTTGACGATCGCGAAGGCCATCGCCACCTGGCCCTTGAGCTGGTCGTGGACGCCCACGACCGCGACCTCGGCGACGTTCGGGTGCGAAGAAATCGATTCCTCGATCTCACGCGTGCCGAGGCGGTGGCCCGCCACGTTGATCACGTCGTCCGTGCGACCGAGGATGAAGTAGTAGCCGTCCCGGTCGCGGATGCCCCAGTCGAAGGTGGAGTACACCTGCTGCCCGGGCACGCTGTTCCAGTAGGTGTCGACGAAGCGCTGGTCGTCGCCCCACACCGTGGTCATGCAGCCGGGCGGCAACGGCCCGCGGATGGCGACCACGCCCTTCGTGTCGGCGCCGACTTCCTCGCCGGTAAGCGCGTCGTAGAGACGCAGGTCGTAGCCGTACACAGGCACGCCGGGCGAGCCGAACTTGCCCGGCAGCGCCTCGATGCCGGGCTGGATGGCGAGGATCGGCCAGCCGGTCTCCGTCTGCCAGTAGTTGTCCACGACCGTCTTGCCGAGGCCCTCGGAGATCCAGCGCGCGGTGGGCTCGTCGAGCGGCTCGCCGGCGAGGAACAGCAGCCGCAGCGAGGAGAGGT
This sequence comes from uncultured Gammaproteobacteria bacterium, assembly GCA_963754125.1. GTDB lineage: Bacteria > Pseudomonadota > Gammaproteobacteria > Steroidobacterales > Steroidobacteraceae > RPQJ01. The sequence continues at coordinate 130,490 of CAVWEX010000001.1, read as the reverse complement.
CGTACTTGCGCAGGAATGCGGGATCCTGCTTTTTCAGCACGCGGATGGCAGTGGGTGCGGAGAACATCGTCGTGACCCTGAATTGCTCGACGATCTTCCACCAGATGCCGCCGTCCGGGCGGATCGGCGTGCCTTCGTACATGATGGTCGCCATGCCGGCGATCAGCGGGCCGTAGACGATGTAGCTGTGGCCCACGACCCAGCCGATGTCGCTGGTGGCGAAGTAGGTTTCGCCCTTGTTGCCGCAGTAGATGAGCTTCATCGAGGCGGCGAGGGCCACGGCGTAGCCGCCGGTGTCGCGCTGCACGCCCTTCGGCTTGCCGGTGGTGCCGCTCGTGTAGAGGATGTAGCTCGGCTCGGAGCTCTCGAGCCACTCGCACGGCACCTCGTCGTTCATGTGCGCGGCGCGCAGCTTCGCGTAGTCGACGTCGCGGCCCTCGACGCACTTCATCTCCGCCAGGCCGCGGTCCACCAGCAGCACCGTGTCCGGCGGGAACTTCGACAGGCGGATCGCCTCGTCGAGCAGGTGCTTGTACGGCACCGGCTTGCCGGCGCGCGATCCCGCGTCCGCGCTCACGATCAGCTTCGGCTTGGCGTCGTCGATGCGCGTGGCGAGGCTCAGCGACGCGAAGCCGCCGAACACCACCGAGTGGATCGCACCGATGCGCGCGCAGGCGAGCATGGCGAAGGTCGCCTCGGCGACCATCGGCATGTAGATGAGCACCCGGTCACCCTTGCCGACGCCTTGCCCCACGAGGATCCCCGCCATGCGGTTCACCTCGCGATGCAGCTGCCGGAAGGTGTAGGTCTTCTCCTGCCCGGTCTCGGTGGAGAGATAGATCAGGGCGGGCGAATCGCCCAGCTCGGCGAGGTGGCGGTCGACGGCGTTGTGGCAGAGGTTGGTGCGGCCGCCCACGAACCACCGGGCGAACGGCGGGCGCGAGTAGTCGAGCACCTGGCTGAACGGCGTGTGCCAGTCGACGAGCGTCGCCTGCTCGCGCCAGAACCCGTCCGGGTCGTTGATCGAACGGGCGTGCAGCGCGTGGTAACGGCTCATGGCGATCTCCCCGGGCTGTCCGCAACCCCGACTCTTCTACCGGCCCGGCTGGCCGCAGACCATTAGACGATCGATTAGCCTTGTCAGTCGGCCATCAGCCGGTCGATGTGCGTCACCGCGCTGGCCGCCAGCGCCGCCAGTTCGTAGCCGCCCTCGAGCGTCGAGACGACGCGGTGATTCGCGTGGCGGGCTGCCACGCCGCAGGCGAGGTCGGTCACCCAGGCGTAGTCGGCCGTGGTCAGGCGCAGTTCGGCGAGGTCGTCCGAGGCGTGCCCGTCGAAGCCGGCGGAAATGAACACCATCTGCGGCGCGAACGCCTCGAGCGCGGGCAGCCAGTGTTCGCTGACGGCCTTGCGGAACACCTCGCTGCCGCTGCCCGGCGGCAGCGGGCAGTTGACGATGTGGCCGGGCACCGACCCCGGGTTGAGGCCGGGGTAGAGCGGGTACTGGAACGACGAGCAGATCATCACGCGCCGGTCGCCGCGGAAGATGTTCTCGGTGCCGTTGCCGAGGTGCACGTCGAAATCGAGGATCGCGACCCGCTCGAGTCCGTGGGCCTCGAGCGCGTGGGCGGCGCCCACTGCCACGTTGTTGAAGAAGCAGAACCCCATCGCCTGCGCGCGTTCGGCGTGGTGCCCGGGCGGGCGGACGTTGCAGAACGCGCGGCGCACCGTCCCGCCCATCACGAGGTCGGTGGCGAGCACGTTTGCGCCCGCGGCGCGCAGCGCGGCCTCGAGCGTGTCGGGGCACATGGCGGTGTCGGGGTCGACCCGCGCAAAGCCCTCGGCCGGAGACTGCGATGAGATGAACTCGACGTGCGAGCGGGGGTGCACCCGGCCAAGCTGCTCGACGCTCGCCCGCGGCGCCTCGTGGTGATGGAGGAAGTCGTACAGCTGCCGCGCATGCAGCAGATCCTCGATGACGTCGAGGCGCGCCGGCTGCTCGGGATGGCCGGTGCCCATCTGGTGCAGGCGGCAGGCCGGGTGCGAGATGAAGGCCACGGGCATGGGCAGAATCCGCCTGCGGTGATCCGGGATGAACCGTCGGGAGTATATCGCTAGCATGGGCCGCGACATCGACGTCCCGCACCCGCTCCTTCCATGACCGCCAAGCGCATCGCCGCCCTCATGAAGCCCGCCTCGGTCGTCCTCGTCGGGGCGAGCGACACGCCTGGGACGCTGGGCGACGTCGTCCGACGCAACCTTGCGGGCTCCGGGTTCGAGGGTCCGGTCCACTACGTCAACCTTCGCCACGAATCGGTGGCCGGCCAGGTCACATTCCGCAGCGTGCGCGACCTGCCGGCGCCGGTGGACCTGGCGGTGATCGTGACGCCGGCCGCGAGTGTCCCGGGCGTCATCGAGGATTGCGGCGTGCGCGGCGTCCAGGGCGCGATCATCGTGTCGGCCGGCTTTCGCGAGGGCAGTGCGGACGGTCCCGCGCTCGAGGCCGCGTTGCGGGAGCGGGCGCGGCGCCACGGACTGCGCTTCCTCGGGCCGAACAGCCTGGGGATCATCCGCAGCGACCAGCGGCTCAACGCGTCCTGCGGCCCGCGACCGACCCTGCCCGGGCGCCTCGCACTGGTTTCGCAGTCGGGCGCGCTTTGTGCTGCCATCCTCGACTGGGCACACACGCGCCGGGTCGGCTTTTCGACGGTGATCTCGACCGGGATCGGCTCCGACGTCGAGCTCGGCGAGATCCTCGACTTCCTCGCGCGTGATCCAGGCACCGACAGCATCATGCTGTACCTCGATGGCGTGGGCGACGCGCGGCGGTTCATGAGCGCCTTGCGCGCCGCGGCGCGCGTCAAGCCGGTCGTGGTGATGAAGGCCGGCCGGCAGGACGGCCTGGCGGAGGCGGAGTCCGCCTTCCACACCGGCGCCATCGTCGGTGGCGACGACGTGTTCGACGCCGCGATGCGTCGCGCCGGTGTGCTTCGCATCCGCGACTTCTCCGAGCTCTACACGGCGGCCGCGACGCTCGGCGCCGGCGTGCGCGTCGGCGCGCGGCGGCTCGCCGTGGTCTCGAATGCGGGCGGCCCGGGCGCCATCGCCGTGGATCGCGCCGAGGACCGCTGGCTGCGGCTCGCCCGCCTCGAGCACGATTCCGTCACGCGGCTGCGAGCGCTGCTTCCGCCCAGCGGCGCCGTCATCAATCCCGTCTACGTGCGCGCCGATGCCAGCGCCGCGCAGTACGCCGAGGCGGCCGGCATCTGCCTGCAGGATCCCGGCGTGGACATCGTGCTCGCGATCCTCGTGCCGCACGCGCTCACGGAGCCCGACATGATCGCCCAGGCGCTGCTCGAGGTCGCCGGGCCGAGGCACAAGCCGATCTTCACCTGCTGGATGGGCGGCGAGGGCGTCGAGGCGAGCCGACGGCGTTTCGCCGGGCACAACGTGCCGAGTTACACGCGGCCCGAGGTGGCGGTCGATGCGATCGCGGCGCTGGCGCTCTACTCCGCAAACCAGCAGCAGCTGCTGCAGGCGCCGGCGCCGCTCGAACCGGCCTCCGCGCCGGACCGGACTGCCGCGCAGGCCGTGCTCGACGCGGCGCTGGCGAACGGGCAGGAGTGGCTCGATCCCGCCGACTCGAAGGCCGTGCTCGCGGCGTTCGGCGTGCCGGTGGTTCGCAGCGTGCCGGCGCGATCGGCCCGGGAAGCCGCGCGCGTCGCCGGCCAGGTGGGATTCCCGGTCGTCATGAAAATCCTCTCCCCCGACATCCCGCACAAGACCGACGTGGGGGGCGTTCGCCTCGGCCTGGCCGACGAGCGCGGTGTGCGCGCCGCCTACGAGGCGATGCTGAAGGAGGTTGCCCGCGCGCAGCCCGACGCCGAGCTCGAGGGCGTGCTGATCGAGCCGATGTACCGTCGGCAGCACGCGCGCGAGCTCATGATCGGCGTGGTGCGCGACCCGGTGTTCGGGCCGGCGATCAGCTTCGGCCTCGGCGGCCTGCTCGTCGAGGTGATCCGCGACCGCGCCGTCGCGCTGCCGCCGCTGAACGCGTTCCTGGCCGGCGACCTCATCCGCCGCACCCGCGCGAGCCAGGCGCTGCTGCCGCTGCGCGGCGCGCCGGCGGCAGACGAAGGAGCGGTGACCGACATCCTGCTGCGTGTGTCGGAGATCGTGTGCGAGCTGCCGAACGTCGGCGCGATGGACCTGAACCCGGTGATCGTCACGGACGCCGGGGCCGTGGTGCTCGATGCTCGGATCGGCCTCGTGCCGACCGTCGCCGCGGCGCGTCCGTACGACCACATGGCGATCCATCCGTACCCGAGCTCGCTGAACGCCACCGTCGAGCTGCCTGACGGCGTCACGGCCAGCATCCGGCCGATCCGCCCGGAGGACGCGGCGATCGAGACCGCGTTCGTGCACGGGCTCTCCGAGCAGTCGAAGTTCCTGCGCTTCATGTTCGGTCTGCGCGACCTCACGCCGATGATGCTGTCGCGATTCACGCAGATCGACTACGACCGGGAGCTCGCGCTGGTCGCGGTCATCGACACGCCCGACGGCGAGCAGCAGATCGGCGTGGCGCGCTACACCGCGCTGCCCGACGGCGAGACCTGCGAGTTCGCGATCGTGGTGGGCGACGCCTGGCAGGGCAAGGGCCTCGCGCGGCGCCTGTTCGGGTTGCTGATCGAGGCGGCGCGTGACCGGCGCCTGAAGGTGATGACAGGCGTGACGCTGCGCGAGAACACCCGCATGATCGAGCTGTCGAAGTCGCTCGGCTTCGCAACGCGCCGCGACCCCGACGACCCGGAACTCGTGCTGATGACGCTGGCGCTGTAACGCCTGGACCCGGCGCGATTGACAGGGACCGGCGACGGGTTCCCAATTGCCGCGCACCATACAAGCAGGGGGAACGGTCATGATCGGGAAACTGCGCGTGACTGCGGTGGCCGTGGTCACGGTCATGGCGGTGTGGCTGACGGCCGGCGTCGCCAGTGCGGTCGAAATCAGCGACATGAAGGGTTTCGAGGCGTTGTTCGGGCGTTATGCGCCCGGCGGCGACTGCGCGCGCGAGCCGCGCGTCGTGGTGGACGCGACCGGAATTGCGGTCGAGCTGAAGGGCGCGACAGAAAAGGCGACCAAGCTCGAATTCGCGGCGAGCTTCGGTGGACCCGAGTACCAGGGCAACGTCCGATGGTTCTTCCCGTTCAGCAGTGCGAACGGCTACCCGGTGATCATGGCGTTCGACCCAGACCAGAAGGCCGGCGTGCTGACGGTCGAGCCGCACGACGAGGGCTGGCAGGGCGGGCCGGCGCTCGGCGCCCGGCACCAGGCGCTGGTGAAGGGGTCGCCGTACGCGAAGTGCAAGTGAACTGAATCGGCACGGCCGGCGAATTTCTGCATAATCCTGCAGCCGGCCGCTTCGGCCGATCCCGAGGAGTCATCCAGATGCGCGTACTCATTCCGGCCGTAGCATTGGTTTTCCTCGCCCCGACGCTTGCAGCCGCGGACGGCTTGCGGGCGGTGGCCGACATGAAGGGCTGCACGGACGCCGCCATCAAGGGCACGGCGACGCTCGTCGAGCAGGTCACCGCGGAAGGCGTCAAGGAAGTCACGGTCGAGCTGCGATTGACCGGCCTCCCCGACGGCAAGCGGGCCGTGCACATCCACGAGGTGGGCAGCTGCGAGCCCTGCGCGGCGGCGGGCGGTCACCACGATCCGGGCCCTTCCGGGCAGCCACGGCCCGATACGGCCAGCGACGCCGTGCCGGCGACTGACATCAACCACCCGTTCCACATGGGCGACCTGATCAACCTCGAGGTCAAGGGCGGCGTGGGCACGCTGAAGCACACGACCAACCGCGTGACGCTCGCGCCGGGGCGCCTCGGCCTCTTCGATGCCGACGGCAGCTCCATCATCGTGCACGCGCAGCAGGACACTTACTGCGATGAGGAATCGGATCTCAAGAAGGGCTGCGCGGGCGGCGCGCGCGATGCCTGCGGCGTCATCCGACGGGTCGATTGACCCCGGGACGGCAGGCCGACCGGCGGGGCCGGGCTGGGCACTATCCTGAAATTCAGGATAGACAAATCGGGATAGTGCCGTTTATCTGGCCAATCAGCAGGGGTAACTTCGCCTCCGTACACAACGGAGGATCCATCCATGTTTACCTGCAAGACCTACGACAAGTTCACCACCCGCGTCCTGGCCGGCCTCGTACTCGCCGTGACGATCGTGGTCGGTTCACTGACCCACGCCGTCTCGAACGTCCAGGCCTACATCTGAGATGCGTTACCCGACCCGGATGACCAGCTTGCCCGCGACGTGTCCGTCGCGGGAAGCCTCGATGGCTCGATTCGTATCCTCGAGCGCGTAGTCGGCTGCGATCTCGCAGCGCAGCCGACCCTGTTCGACGTACTGGAGCAGTTCTCGCATCGCGGTCTCGCTCGGCTGCAGCATGACCGCCCGGCGCACGAGGCGTCCAAGGCGGTTGATGAAGGGATCGATCGTGTAGGTCGCCGCACCGGGCAAGGTGCTGGCGTAGTGGCCGCCGCGCCGGAGCAGATGCGCATGCGTGCTGCGCGGCAGGCTGGGCACGCAGTCGAGCACTGCATCGAACCCACCGGGCCACTGGTCGGGCGGAGTCGCCCGGTAATCGATGAATGCCTCCGCTCCGAGCGTGGTCACGAAGTCGCGCCGTCCCGCGCTCGCCACTGCGGTGACTCGCGCGCCGCGCGCCTTCGCGACCTGCACGGCGAGATGGCCGACGCCGCCGGAGGCGCCGTTCACGAGCACGCTCGAGCCGCGACCGACGTGCGCCAGATCGCACATCGTGACGGCCGTGACGCCGACGCAGGGCAGCGCCGCGCCGAGGCGATCGTCGATCGAGGGCGGCCGCCGATACACGAATCGGGCCGGCACCGGCACGAACTCGGCGAATGTGCCCTGCGCGCGCTGGAACGGGATCGACGAATCCCATGACGGGCTCGCCCACCGACCAGCCCGCGACGCCCGCTCCGGTCGCGGCGACCTCGCCCGCGAAGTCCGAGCCCATGGTGCGCGGCAGGCCGCCCCGCACGAGCAGGCGGAAGCTCCCCGTCGCGATCTTCCAGTCCACGGGATTGAGGCTCGCCGACCTCACGCGAATCAGCAGCTCGCCCGGCGCGGGCGACGGAATCGGCACGTCCTCGACCGCGGGTCGAGTCGTCGGACGGGCGGCGTGGTAGCGGAAGGCGCGCATGGGAGAATGCGGAGTTCGGGAAAGCATGGAGTGCCGGGATGCTGACACAGGCGGCAGCAATCGTGCGCGGATTTGCGGTCGGCGCAGCAAGCGCGCTGCTGCTGGCGACGATGGGTTGCGGCCAGCATGGTACTGCGGAGTCGCAGGTGCGCGCCGTGATCACCGAGGCCGAGCGCGCTGCCGAGGCCCGTGACCTCGCCGCGCTGATGGCGCTCGTCTCACCCGGGTTTGATAACGGGCAAGGCGACGGCCGCGAGGAGTTGAAGCGCGCCCTGCGCGGTTACCTCGTCATGCACCCGTCGGTGCACCTGCTGACCCGCATCGAGAGCCTCGAGTTTCCCTACGAGGATTACGCCCGCGTGCGCCTCACGGTCGGCACGCTCGGGCGCGAGTCGGCCGGGGCGACCGCATTCGACCTGGCCGCGGACGTGCACGACGTCGCCCTCGAGTTCAGGCTCGAGGGCGACGAGTGGCGGGTGGTGCGCGCCGAGCGGCGGTCCGCCCGGCGCGACTGATCAGAACGAGTACTTGGTCGTGAACTGCAGGCGGTTGAAATCGCCGTCCGTGCCGTTCTCGAGCTCCCGCTCCCCATACCGGTACTCGGCGCCGATGTCGAGCTTGGGCAGCGGCGAGTAGAACAGGTTGCCGAGCACGCTCCAGCTCGACTTGTTCGGGCTGTGGGCGTTGCTCGTGGCCGACAGGGAGTTGTCGTTGTCGTAGGACTGCATCGCGTAGGCGAAGGTGCTGCGCCAGGTGCCGCTCCCGCCCCAGACGTGCCGGTAAGCGGCGAAGCCGGCGTAGCCGTCCACGGACTCCAGGTTGCCATTGCTGTCCAGGATGGCGTCGTTCGCGAAGTTGAGCGCCACGTAGCGGCCGAGGTTGCCGTACAGCGCCATCCATCGGACGTCGTCCTTGCCGATGTTGAACTTGCCGGACAGGCTGAGCGCGCCTGTCCAGGTGCTGTCGTCGACCGGCGCGTTGATCCCGGTGGTGCCGAACTGATTGGCGGTGGACTCGTGCATCAGCTCGCGCAGCAGGCCGGCCGCGGCCACGTGACCCCACGAGCCTTTCCACGCATAGCGTGCCGTGAGGTCGGGCATCCAGCCGTCGTCGGAGCTGAACGAACGGCCCGGTCCGGTCGCCGGCAGCACCCCGCCCGTATAGGGCGTGATCGAGGTCTCGCGATTCTCGGCGGACAGCGAGAGGCCGCCACTTGTCCAGCGCACCTGCGGCTGGCGGACGAAGGTCGTGCCGTCCGTCGTGCCGATGAAGTCGGCGACTTCAGGCAGCGTGGCAACGTCCATGAAATTGGACCACGTCTGGCCGACCAGCCAGCTGCGCCACTGAACGTACGCATGACGCAGCACGGGCGCATAGGTGTTGCTGACGTTCTGGCTGCCGAGGGCAGAGCCGAAGAAGTCGATTTCGAAGCGGGTGATGAGCTTGTCGCCGCCTTCCAGGATCGTGTCCGTGCCGAAGTTGACGCGCGACTGCTTGACGTGCGCATTCAGGTCGGTGCCTTCGTCGAGACCGCCGACCGGTGTCTGGCCGGGAACGTAGAAATCGCGTCCCGAGGCGCTGTCGCCCAGTTCGCCGTCCGACGTGTTGGTGAAGTTGGCGTCGGCCTTCACGAAGCCGGTGAGCACGAACGTCGTGTTGGGCGCGGCGTTCGGCGTGATCGACACGCCCTGGATCGGGGCCGGGGCGGGCTTCGCGGGTGCAGCGCCGGCAGTGACTATGACCGGCGCGGGTGCCGGTGCGGCGGCCTTCTTCTCTGCCACCAGCTGCTGCACCATCTTCTCGAGCTCGGCGACCCGCTTCTCTAGTTCCTGCTCCTTGGCGGTCTGCGCGAGCGAGGCGACGGGCAACCCGAAGGCGGCGGTCGCGAGCGTGACTGCGATCAGGCGTCGCAGCTGGGTGCCATTGCGGCTGTTGCTGGGCATGAGCCATTCCCCCGTGTTTAGGCTCGGTGGATGCTGCACCCGCCACCGCGGGTCCCGGTATTCGCCATTGGTCGTACGTGGCCGGCGGTCCGTTCCCACACAGGTATATTTGTGGACAGCATGACTCGCCAGATCATCGTCGCGGACGATCATCCGCTGTTCAGGGAGGCTCTCAAGGCGGCCGTCGGCCGGCTCGAGACCGCCACGCGCTTCGTCGAGGCCGACTCGGTCGCGACACTGCTGGTCGCGCTCGAGTCCGAGCCCGACGTCGACCTGCTGCTGCTCGACCTGAACATGCCCGGCGCGCAGGGCTTCAATGCACTCGTGCACGTGCGCGGCAGCCGGCCGGACTTGCCTGTGGTGGTGGTGTCCGCGGACGACGACGCCCAGACCATCGCCGGGGCGCTGCGCTACGGCGCACAGGGCTTCATCCCGAAGTCGACCGAGGCGGGGCAGATCGGTCGGGCGATCGAGGCGGTACTGGCCGGCGAGATCTTCACGCCACCGGGATTCCATGCCCCGCGCGCCGAGCCCGGATCCGACGAGGACCTGCGGGTCGCGCGTCGGGTTGCCGAACTCACGCCCCAGCAGTTCCGCGTGCTCGGCATGCTGTGCTCGGGACTCCTGAACAAGCAGATCGCCTACGAGCTCGACGTGTCCGAGGCCACCATCAAGGCGCACGTCACGGCCATCCTCCGCAAGCTCGGCGTAGCCACCCGCACGCAGGCGGTGCTCTCGGCCGGGCGGCTCGCGGTGGACCGCTCCAGCGTGAAGCCACCGCCCGACGACGCGGAGTGAATCAGGCGCCTGCGGCGGGACGCTGGCTCGCCAGTGCGCCCATCAGGGCGCGCAGCGCCGCGGGCTTCACAGGCTTGCGCAGCAGCCGGAAGCCGAGTTCGCGTGCCCGCTCGCCCAGTGCGGCGGAGTGATCCGCCGTGACGAGCGCACCGATCGGCGGCGCGGCGCCGGTGCTGCACAGTTCGAGCAGCAGCGCTAGGCCGTCGTCGTCGCCGTCGGCGAGGCGGTAGTCCGCCAGCACGACCGCCGGATGCTCGCTGGCGGCAAGCCGCCGCGCCGTCGCGGAGTCGGTGGCCGTGATCACCCGCACGCCCCAGCGCGACATGAGGGCGTCCATGCCCGCGAGGATCTCGGGCTCGTTGTCCACGCACAGCACGGTGACGCCCACGAGGCTCGACGGTGCCGCTGCCACGGGCTCGGGCACCGCGCCCGCGGGCACGGGCGGAGCCGGCTCCCCCACCGGAACGCGGACACGGAACACGGAGCCGCGTCCGGGCGCCGAGCGCAGCCCGAGTTCGAGGTCGAGCAGGCGCGCGATGCGGTCGCAGATGGATAGCCCGAGACCGAGGCCCTGTTCGCCCCAGGGCGACCCGCGGTCGAGGCGCCGGAACTCGTCGAAGATCGTCCGCTGGTGCTGCTCGGCAATGCCCGGGCCCGAGTCCCAGACCTCGATGTCGAACGAGGCGCCGCGGCGCCGGCAGCCGACCAGCACGCCCCCGCGCTGCGTGTAGCGCAACGCATTCGAGATCAGGTTCTGCAGCACCCTGCGCAGCAGCACGCGATCGCTGCGGACGCGGCAGGGCGGATGCGTGACGCGCAGGCGCAGTCCGCGCCGCTGCGCCAGCGGCGCGAACTGGCGCTCGAGTCCCTCGAACATCTCGGCCAGGTCGAAGTCCGCGATCTCCGTGCGCATCGTGCCGCTCTCGAGCCGCGCGATGTCGAGCATGTCGTCGAGCACTTCCTCGGCGGCGCGCATCGAGCTGTCGATGCGCGCTGCGAGCGTCTTCACCGTGTCGTCCTCCGCGCGCTCCTCCAGCGCCGAGGCGAACAGCCGCGCGGCGTTGAGCGGTTGCAGCAGGTCGTGGCTCGCGGCTGCTACGAAGCGGGTCTTGGTCGCGTTGGCTTCCTCGGCGAGCCGCTTGGCGGCGCGCTGCGCCTCGAGCGCCGTCTCCAGCTCGTGCGTGCGGTCGGCGACCCGCTGCTCCAGCGTCTGCGTCGCCTCGCGCAGCGCCTGCTCGGTCTGCTTGAAGTCGGTGATGTCGGTGTACGTGCTCACGTAGCCGCCGTCGGGCATGGGGCGGCCCTGGATCTCGTACACGCGGCCGGTGCGCCGGGTGCGCTGGATCACGTAGGCGCTGCCCGAGCGCATGTGGGTCAGCCGCTTGTCGACCTCGACGTCGGGATCGGTGTTGCCGAACTCGCCGCGCTCGGCGTTCCAGCGGATCAGGTCCGCGACGGGTCGGCCCACGTACACCATGCCTTCCGGATACCCGAACATCTCGAGGTAACGCCGGTTCCAGGCGACGATCCGCGATTCCGCGTCGGCCACCGCGATGCCCTGTGAGACGTTCTCCATGGTCGCCTGCAGCAGCTGCCGGTTGAAGCGCAGCTCCTGCGACGTCTCGTCGAGCAGCTCGGCGACGTCCTCCGCCGCGATGCCTCGGCCGCGCAGGGCGTGGGTGAACATGAGCCGCGCCGACGACGCGCCGATCGCGCCGGCCACCACGCGCTCCATGGATTGCAGCAGGCCGCGGTCGGCCGGTTCCCCCGGGCGCGGCATGGGTCGCCCGGCGTGCCGGCAGTAATCGCGCAGCGCGGCCTGCGCCGTTTCCGCACCGAGGATGCGCTCGGTGACCGCCAGCAGGTCGCCCACGCGCGCGCCGCCGGCATCCGCCACGCCAGGCACCGGCAGCGCGCCGCGCAGGAATGCCGTAGCCGTCATGCGCTCACGCAGAGAGACACCGCGCAGGCGCGACACGACCACCATCGCGAACACGTTGCAACCGGTGGCGAGCGCCGCGCCCGCGAGCAGCGGGGTGCCGACGAACGGCCCCGCGCCGAAGGTCGGCAGCAGCAGCGTGTAGATCCACACGACGTAGCCCGTGCTGAGACCCCAGAACACCCCGTCGCGCGTGGCGCCTCGCCAGTACAGGCCCGCGAGGATCGCCGGCGCGAACTGCGCCACGGCGGCGAACGCCAGCAGCCCGATCGAGGCGAGGCTCGCGGGCGTGCCGGTGCGGCGGTGATAGGCATAGGCCAGCACGGCCAGCAGCACGATCGCCACGCGCCTGAGCCACAGCACGAGGCGCCGCACGTCGGCGCCTGTGTCCGGGCCAAGCCAGCTGCTGCGCCACAGCGCGGGCATCACGAGGTCGTTGGTGATCATGGTCGCGAGAGCGATGCTCGAGACGACCACCATCGCCGTGGCCGCCGACAGGCCGCCCAGGAACACGAGGATCGCGAGGCCGGTCTCGCCGTGCGCCATGGGAAGGGTGAGCACGAAGGCATCGGGCGGGTGGTGCTCGCCGAGGCCCGACCCGAGGCCGGCGAGCACCACAGGTACCACGCACAGCGAGAAAACCGCGAGGTAGGCCGGGAACAGCCAGCGTGCCTTGCGCAGGTCCGCCGGGTCGGCGCACTCGACCACGCCGACCAGGAACTGGCGCGGCAGGCACACGATCGCCGCGGCCGCGAGCAGGGTCGAGGCCGCAAACGACGGGCTCGCGAGATCCTGCAGGTCGCCGAGCCGCGTGGCGCTGATCGCGGGCGCCTGGTCGAGGTGCAGCAGCGCGAACACGCCGACCGCCACGAACGCGAGCAGCTTCACCACGGACTCGAAGGCGATCGCCACCATCACGCCCTCGTGGTGCTCCGTGGCGTCGAGGCGTCGCGTGCCGAACAGCACGGCGAACAGCGCCATGAGCAGGGCGACCCACAGCGCCGTGTCCGCGTACCAGACCGGGTGTGCGCCGTCGGAGCCGGTCAGCACGTCGATGCTGGCGCCCACGGCCTTGTACTGCAGCGACAGGTAGGGCACGGCGGCGGTGAGCGCCATCACCGTGACCAGCGCCGCCAGTGCCGGGCTCTTGCCGAAGCGCGAGGAAACGAAATCGGCGATCGAGGTGACGTTGTGCGCGCGGGCGACGGACACCAGCCGCACGAGGAAGGGCGTGCCCACGAGGAACACCAGTGCCGGGCCGAGGTAGATCGGCAGGTACGACCAACCGTCCCGCACCGCCGTGCCGACGGCGCCCAGGAACGTCCAGGTGGTGCAGTACACGCCGAGCGCGAGCGCGTACACGTACGGCCGCCAGCGCGCCCGGCCCGGGTAGATCGAACGACGCTCGCCGAAGAATGCCACCGCGAACAGCAGCCCGAGATAGGCGACGGCAAGCACCGAGAGGAAAAGACCGGAGACCATGGGCGGACTGTAGCGGACGCGTGGCGCGTGAGGCCATGTCCGTCTTCTCGTACAATTCGCCGCCCCCCCCGCCGCGCCCACAGGATTCCGCCGCCATGCTCGACGCCAAGCTGCTCCGAACCGATCCCGACGCGATCGCGCGCAACCTCGCGCGCCGCGGCTTCGTGCTCGACGTGGAGCGCCTGCGCGCCCTCGAGGAGCGCCGCAAGACTGCGCAGGTGGCGGCCGACGAGACACGCGCCGCCCGCAACGCGCACGCCAAGAAAGTCGGCATGGCGAAGGGCAGGGGAGAGGACATCACCGCGCTGCTCGCCGAGGGCGAGGCGCTCGCCGCCCGGCTGACGGGCCTCGAGCAGGAGCAGGCCATCGCCACGGCCGAGTTCGACGAGCTGGTGATGGGGTTGCCGAACACGCTGCACGACAGCGTGCCTGACGGGCGTGACGAGTCGGCCAACGTCGAGCTGCGCCGCTGGGGCACGCCGCGCGAGTTCGATTTCACGCCGCTCGATCATGTGGCGATCGGCGAGAAGCTCGCGCTGATGGATTTCGAGGCGGCGGCGCGGATCTCGGGCGCACGCTTCGTGGTGCTCAAGGGCGGGGTTGCGCGCCTGCACCGGGCGCTGATCCAGTACATGGTGGACCTGCACACCTCGAAGCACGGCTACACCGAGGTCTATGCGCCCTACCTCGTGTCGCGGCAGGCCCTCACCGGGACCGGGCAGCTGCCCAAGTTCGAGGCGGATCTCTTTCGCGTGGTGGGCGGCGAGTCGGAGTACTTCCTGATCCCGACCGCCGAGGTGCCGGTGACCAACCTCGCGCGCGATACGATCCTCGAGGCCGCTATGCTGCCGCGCAGGTACGCCGCGCACACGCCGTGCTTCCGCTCCGAGGCGGGCTCGCACGGCAAGGACACGCGCGGGATGATCCGGCAGCACCAGTTCGAGAAGGTCGAACTGGTGCAGATGGTGCGGCCCGAGGACTCCTACGCCGCGCTCGAGGAACTCACCGGCCACGCCGAGCAGGTGCTGCAGGGACTCGGGCTGCCCTACCGCGTCGTGGCGCTGTGCGGCGGCGACGTCGGCTTCGGCAGCACCAAGACCTACGACCTGGAGGTGTGGCTGCCCGGGCAGCAGAAGTACCGGGAGATCTCCTCGTGCAGCAACTACGAGGCGTTCCAGGCGCGGCGCATGCAGGCGCGCTGGCGCAACCCCGCGACCGGCAAGCCCGAGCCCCTGCACACGCTGAACGGCTCGGGCGTCGCGGTGGGGCGCGCGCTGGTCGCGGTGCTGGAGAACTATCAGCAGGCGGACGGCAGCGTGCGAGTGCCGGACGCGCTCAAGCCGTATATGGGTGGTGCGGAGTTCGTCGCCGGGTAGGTCGGATTAAGATGCACGCGACGGAGAGGTGGCAGAGCGGTTGAATGCACCGGTCTTGAAAACCGGCGGGGCCTCACGGCCCTCGTGGGTTCGAATCCCACCCTCTCCGCCATCAAAAGAGAATCCATGCGGTCCGTCAAGGATCTGATGACCGGTCGGCGGCGCAACGTGGTGTGTCCCACTTGATTCCCTGGAGTTGCCGCAATGCCTTCGGCGCTTGCCGCGGACGGCTTGACTGACGCCGCCGTGATGCACGTCGGGGTCGGGCCATTACTGTTGTTTCTATTCGGCGCGGTGCTGTCAGCCACCGCCATCGCACTTTCAGCAGGCACTTCGGCATCCGGCGCCACCTCCGCGCGTTGGGGCGTCGCGGTGTACCTCGCTGCATTTGCGCTCGCACTCGCGGCGGTGTCGCCCGGGACGACGGCCTCGTGGACGCTGCTGGGCTACATCGCTGCTGTCTGCGTCCTCCTTCCGCGTCCCCTCGGGTGGCTGAGCTTGCTGGGCGTCGTCGGCCTGCACCTGCTGCTGACGTGGATCAGCCGGGTCAAGGCCGGCCTGACCGGCCTGCCCGTGACGGTGCTCGACATCCGGATCGCGCTGGCGAACCCGTCCGGGCTCTGGGACGCGCTGGGGCTTCCGCACTGGACCCGATACCTCACCACCGCGGTCGTTGCCCTCGGGTTACTCAGCCTGCTCGTTGCCGCGCTGTCGGCGGGTGCTCGTCTCGTCGCCCGGGGAGCGCGGATCGGGCCCGGCGATGCACTGAGAGTGCTCGTCGTGTGCGTCCTCGGCCTGATGATCCACATGCACCTGCAGAATGTGTATGCGGAGGCGGCGCGTGACCAGTCCACCTGGCAGCCGGAAAACGTGGCCCGACTCGCAGACCGCATGGGAGTGCTGCCGTTCCTCGCATACTCGTATCGCCTCGAGTCGCAATCGACGGGTGACATCTACGGCAGCGACGGCAACTCCCTGCCTCCGAGCGCAGAGGAAGTGCGCAGCGCCGTCCTGAACTACATGGACCTCGGGTCCGGGGCGGATCCCGCCACGAGGTTGCTGCCGAACATCCTGGTCGTGCTCGCAGAATCGACCTTTGATCCGGGAGCGGTGTTCCGGCTGACGGGTAAGTGGAACGACGAGCTGTTCAGTGCCGGCGAGCGTACTGCAGCGAGCGGACTGCTGCGGGTCAATGCCGTCGGCGGCGGCACGTGGATCACCGAGTTCGAAACGATCGTCGGGCTTGATTCCCGGCTATTCGGGTACTCGGGAATGTACTCCCACGCGTCCCTGTCGCCCTTCGTCGATCACAGCATCGCGACGTATCTGC
The DNA here is from genome assembly GCA_963754125.1 of uncultured Gammaproteobacteria bacterium. GTDB lineage: Bacteria > Pseudomonadota > Gammaproteobacteria > Steroidobacterales > Steroidobacteraceae > RPQJ01. The sequence continues at coordinate 114,382 of CAVWEX010000001.1, read as the reverse complement.
GGGACCACGGCTATCACTCGTGGGCGTTCTTCCCCCATCGAGGCGATTTCTATAACGCTCGCAATGCGTACGCGAGCTACGGATTTGAGACCATCCTCGACAGCAGCGACCTGGGCAAAGGCGACTGGCTCGAGAACGATGTCGAAATGGCCGCCAGCGTGGCAGCGACCCTCGGTGCGGACCCGGAGCAGCCGTTCTTCGGCTACGTCCTGCTTCTCGAGAATCACGTCCCGCACAACTGCAGTGCAGACGACACGTCGAATTTTCCGGTTCGCTTTTCCGACACCGAGGACTTCGTGCCCAACTGCGCGCTCCACGAATATCTGCGGAGGCTCGGCTCCACGACGACCGCGGTGCGCTTCCTGGTCGATTACCTCGACGGGATCGAGTCTCGGACGGGTCGACCCTTCGTGCTGCTGGTGTTCGGTGACCATCAGCCCCACACGTTCGCGAGCACCGGCGGATTCCAGTACGACTACAGCGCACTCCGGAAATTTGCGGACACGCGCACGACCTTCTTCCATTTCATCTCCTCGGTCCCGGGACGGCAGCTGCGATGTTGTTCGGCCGTGCCGTCCGCGGCCGTCCTGCCGACCCTGCTGAGCGGATTCGTCGCGACCTCGGCCGACGACGTCTACCTTGGGACGAATCTCTGGCTGCACGCCCGCTGTGGCTCCGATGCGGTGCAGGTCGACTTTGGCAATTTCATGGAGCGGCTGAACAGCCGCAATGTCGACGGGCGAACGACGGATTGCACCAAGGCGTACGAGCGCGCGTTGAACGGGTATCGAAACTCCGGCGTCGTTCGGCTGGGCGGCAACGCGGCCGATAAGACCTCCCGATCGATCACGGACAACTTGGATTAGCCGGCCCTGCCGCGCGTAGCGGGCCGTCCCGCAGCGAGGCACAATGCCCGCCCAGGATCGCGACGCCCGGACCGAGCCATCAGCAACCCCACATTGCCCACCGCGACCGTCCCCGCGTGGCTCCTGCGCATGGCGCCCGGGCTGGCACGCCTGCTCGCCTACCGTCGGGACGACTTCCCGCACGATCTCAGGGCCGGGATTGCCGTAGCGGCCGTCACGGTCCCGGTGGGCATCGCAAATGCGCAGCTCGCGGGACTGTCGCCGGCCACCGGCTTGTACGCGAGCATCCTGCCGGTCGTGGCCTACGCGGCCTTCGGAACGTCGCCCCAGCTCATGATCGGTGCTTCCGCGGCGGCGGCTGCCCTGGTTGCATCGGCGATTGCGCCGCTGGCGGGTGGCGACCCGTCCCAGTACCTGGCGATGACGATGATGCTGACCCTGCTGGTCGGCCTGATGTGTGTCGCCGCGAGCTTCCTGCGGCTCGGGGCCATCGCGGATTTCCTCTCCAAGCCGATCCTCGTCGGCTTCATGAACGGTCTGGCTCTCAGCATCGTCCTCGGCCAGATGGGGCCGCTGTTCGGGATCTCGCTCGAATCGACCGGCTTCTTCCCGCGTGTCTACGAGTTCCTCGTCGGCCTGCCCCGCACGCATCTGCCGACGCTGGGTGTCGGGCTACTGTCGCTCTCGGCACTGCTCGCGGCGCAGCGGTACCTGCCGCGCATCCCGGCGGCACTGGTAGCGATGGTGGTCGCGGCACTGGTCGCGCAGGTCTTCCGGCTCGAACGTGCCGGAATCGCGATGATCGGCCTGGTGCCGGGCGGCCTGCCGGAGCTGGCGATCCCCAGCGTGCCACTCAACGTGCTGCCGGTACTGCTCGCCGAGGCCGCGGGTCTCGCGCTGGTGAGCTTCTCGAGCATGATGCTGGTCGCGCGCAGCTTCGCGGACAAGAACCGGTACGACGTCGATCCCGACCGCGAGATCGCGGCGCTCGGCGCGGCGAATCTCGCCGCCGCGATTTCGCAGACCTTCGTCGTGACCGGCTCGGGACCGCGCACGGCGATCGCGGAGGCGGCCGACGGGCGAACGCAGGTGGCGGGCCTGGTGTCGGCGGTGTTCGTCGCGGTCGTGCTGGTGTTCCTGACGGCGCCGTTGCGCTTCGTGCCGACAGTGTCGCTCGCGGCGATCCTGATCGTCACCGGCCTCTCGATCATCAACTGGAGGGACCTGCGTGCCATCCACCGCATCGAGCCGCAGGAATTCTGGCTGGCGATCATCGCGACCGTGGGAGTCCTGCTGTTCGGGGCGATCCAGGCGATCCTGTTCGTGGTCGTGCTTGCGCTGCTGCGCTTCGTGCGCCTGACCGCTCGGCCGAAGGTCGAGATTCTCGGCGAGCTCGCCGGGCACGGCGGCTACCAGTCGATCGAGCGGCACGCGGAGGCGAAGTCGCCCGACGGCATGCTGATGTTCCGCTACAACGGGCCGATCGTGTTTTTCAGTGCGCCGCACTTCAAGAAGGCGGTGCGCAGGGCGGTGGCCGAAGCCGGACCCGGGATCCGGTGGTTCGTCATCGATCTGCTGCCGGTCAGCATGATCGACACGACCGGGCTGTTTGCGCTCCGCGACGCGTTCGATTCGCTGCGGGACCGCGGGATCGTGGTGGCCGCGGCCGGACGCGATGCCGAATGGGCCGATCGTGCCGCGCGCCGCGACCTGAGCGGCGTGCTGACCGGCATCCGGTTCTTTCCCACGCTGCGTCTGGCCGAGCTGACCTATCGGGCGGAGTTGGACGCGGCGGCCGACGCCGACGCGGCCGGCGCGGGATGAGGATCTAGCCGACCCTCGATCGCTCGAGCCACGCCTTGACGGGACGCTGCAGCGCGATGGCCTGTCGGATCTCGAGCAGCAGCGGCCCGGAACGCGATGCGTACATCTCGATGACTTCCGCAGGCACGGGATGGCCGAAGGCCTGCAGGTAGGATCGGAGCGCCGTGGAGAGGTCGGTCGGCAGTTGGGTCGGAATCATTGTTCCTTTTTACGCGCCTTCGAACCGCGGTGCTCGTCGCTGATCCCGATTGACAACGCGGGTTGCTCGACCGGATCGCATGCCGCCGTGCCACGTCGAGCCGACCAGAGGCTGTCGAATTTCCTTACACCCTGATTCATGACCGCGCGATATATCACTGACAACCGGCTGATTTCACTGGAGAACATCTGATTGGCAGGAATCTTGCTTACCTTCGAAAGCGCCGAGCCTCGTCACTCAGGAAGCACCATGAAGCAGTCGAAGAAGTCCGTGTTGGGTCTGGTCGCCGTCGTTGCGCTGTCCGCGCCCACGATGGCGTCGTCGGCGGTGATCGTCCTGACGTTCGAAGGGGTCGGCGACCTCAACCCGGTCGGCGAGTTCTACGCCGGTGACGGTGGACCGGACTATGGCATCAGCTTCTCGCCCGAGACGCTGGCCCTCGTCGACTCCGATGAAGGCGGAAACGGCAACTTCGCCAACGAGCCTTCGGACAGCACGGTCATGTTCTTCCTGGAAGCGGACGAGGCGATCCTCAACGTCGCCGCGGGCTTCACGACCGGCTTCTCGTTCTTCTACTCCGCGGCGGAAGCGGGCACCGTGCGTGTCTACGAAGGGCTCAATGCCACGGGCGGCCTGCTGGCCAACCTCGACCTCGTGGCCCAGTTCGAAGAGCGGTGCGTGGGCGACCCCACGGGCGCGTACTGCAACTGGACGGCCATCGGTGTTGCCTTTGGCGGGACCGCCCGGTCGATCGACTTCGGCGGTGCGGCCAATTTCATCGGATTCGACAACATCACCTTCGGCTCGGACAAGCCGGGCGTGGTGCCGGAACCCGGCTCGCTCGCGCTGCTGGGCCTCGGGCTCGCCGGTCTCGGTGTGGCGCGCGGTCGAGCGCGACGCTAGGCCCCGGGCTCGCGGTCGCGGCGGCCTGAGCGCAGTTCTTCCCGCGTCCGAGCGTAGGCCTCCGCGAACGCCTCGGCGAACGGGTGCGGCAGGCCCTCGACCGGGTGCTGCGTAAGCATCCGATGGAACTCGGTGAAGTAGTCCCAGTAGCCGGTCCGCGCGTCCTGCCCGGGCGCAAGCGAGCGGGCCCGGACCTGCTCGAACTGGTTTGCCACGTTGTCCGGGGCGAGCTGGGCGAGCAGGGCATCGAGCGCCGAGCGCAGGGCCGCCTGCATCGCGATCTCGTGATCCTTGCCTTCCTGCAGTACGTCGCGCAGCGAGTCCACCGGACCGCCCTGCACTCGACCGTGCGACTCGAACAGCCGCACCAGCGCCTGGTCCACGCCTGAGGAACTGCGCAGCGGGTTGGTCCCGGCGGGAGGCGTCGCGGACGGTCCAGACGCAGTGGCCGGCGTGGACTTCGCGCGTGCCTGCGCCAGGTCGTTGAGCCCGACCGCCGCCTCGCGCAGCAACTGGCCCGCGACCAGCGGGAGCATCGCCTGCGCCTCGGGTGACAGGGCCGCGGGCTCGATGCCGGCTCCGCGGCAGAACGCCTGCAGCGCGGAGTTGAGATCGCTCCAGGTCGTCGCCTGCTGATGGAAAGGCTGGACCTGTTGCCGCGCCGCGATGCGGCTCTGGCGGCGCGCCATCGCGTCGGCGAGTTCACGGCGGGTGATGGCGCGGGTGCTGAGCGCCCAGTCCGGCGGCGACTCCGGCAGGCTCGACTCCGGCAGGCTCGACTCCGGCGCCGCCTCGGCGGGTGGCGGCGCACCCGGGACGTCGGCGACTTCGGCGGCCACGTGCGGCGGCGCGCGGTCGGGGCGGGCGCCTGCCGCACGGGCGAGGAGCCGGTCGCGCGGCACCTTGAGCCCGAAGGCGTTGCGCACCGGCAGTGATCCGGAGGGGTCGGGATCGGGACGCGAGAACAGGCTCTCGACGTCGAGGTCGGCCCCAATGCCGGCATCGAGGTGCTTGGCGGCGGAGTGTTCCTCGGCGGCGGCCGGCAGGAAATCGATCCGCGAGTCCACGCTCACGATCAGCTCGTAGTCGCCCAGGCGCAGCCGGTCGCCATCCTGCAGCTCGAGCGGGCCGCTGGTGGACACCGGGTCCTCCGACTCGTTCACGAACACGCCGTTGGTGCTGGTGTCCCTGATCCAGAACGAGCCGCTGCGATACTCGACCTCGCAGTGATGACCGGAGACGATCCGGCGCGGATCAGGCAGCACCCAGTCGTTGTCGGGCGCGCGGCCGATGGTGCCGCCGTTCACGCCGAACACGCGCGAGCGGTTCTCGCCGAGTTCACGGTATTGTTCGCTGATGACGCGGAGCTTGATGGCCATGGTTGCGGCACCCTTGTAATATGGCTCGAACCGCTCCGCAAGCGCATCGCGTCACATGGCTGCCACCCACCTCTTCAAGATTGTCTTCCACGCCCAGGGCAGGGTGTACGAGATCTATGCCCGCAAGGTGGGCCACGGCAGCCTCTTCGGCTTCGTCGAGGTCGAGGACCTCGTGTTCGGCGAGCGCTCCGCGGTGGTCGTGGATCCCGCGGAAGAAAAGATCAAGGCGGAGTTCGAGGGCGTGAAGCGAACCTACCTGCCGCTGCATTCGGTCATCCGCATCGACGAGGTGCGCAAGGGCGGCGTGAGCAAGGTGTCGGCCGTGGAATCCTCCAACGTCACGCCGTTCCCGTTCCCCGTGTACACGCCCGGCGAGCCCGGGCCCCGCGGCAAGTAACGCGGCCGTCGGCTCGCCGGCGGAGACCCGCTCCGGTATCATTTCGGGCCCCTGCCAGTCCGGCGGCGGCCTCCACAACATGCTCATACTCAGCGGCGCGCCCGCGGTCTCCGAATTCCGGCTCGCCAAGCTTCTGGCGGCCCTTCGTGAACGCGTGACGCACGTCACCGGTCTCGACGCACGCTACCTTCACTTCGTCGACTTCGAGCGCGAGCCGACCGCCGAGGAGCGCGGGGTGCTCGAATCGCTGCTGCGATACGGCCCGGCGGCACCGGACTCACGACTCGACGGCGCGACCCTGCTGGTCGTGCCGCGCTTCGGCACCGTTTCGCCCTGGTCGAGCAAGGCCACCGACATCGCGCACGTCTGCGGCCTCGCCGCGGTGCGTCGCATCGAGCGCGGCGTGGCCTGGTGGGTGGCGAGCGGGCAGCGCCTCGCCGACGCGGACTGGACGGCGATCGGTGCCCTGCTGCACGACCGCATGACGGAAAGCGTGCTGCGCGACGCGGCCGGCGCGGCGGCGTTGTTCAGCCATGCGGCCCCGCAGCCGGTGCGGACGGTGCCGCTGCTTGCCGCCGGTGCCGCGGCGCTCGAGGCGGCGAACACCGAGCTCGGCCTCGCGCTGTCCGGCGACGAGATCGAGTACCTGGCCACCGCGTTCCGCGAGCTCGGGCGAGACCCGACCGACATCGAGCTGATGATGTTCGCGCAGGCCAACTCCGAGCACTGCCGGCACAAGATCTTCAACGCCGACTGGATCGTGGACGGCGAGCGCAGCGCGAAGTCGCTGTTCGGCATGATCCGCAACACCCATGAGCGAAACCCACGCGGCGTGCTCTCGGCTTACCGCGACAACGCCGCGGTCATCGAGGGCTGGCACGGGCGCCGCTGGTTCGCGCCCGCGGGGGGCGGGGCGTACACGGCCGCCGATGAGCCCGTCGACATCCTGATGAAGGTGGAGACCCACAACCACCCGACTGCGATCTCGCCGTTCCCCGGGGCGGCCACCGGCTCCGGGGGTGAGATCCGCGACGAGGGCGCGACCGGCCGCGGCTCCAAGCCCAAGGCGGGACTCGTCGGGTTCAGCGTCTCGAACCTGCGCATCCCGGGCGCCGAGCGGCCCTGGGAGCAGGACCTCGGCAAGCCCGACCGCATCGCCTCCGCGCTCGAGATCATGCTGGAGGGTCCGATCGGCGCGGCCTCGTTCAACAACGAGTTCGGCCGCCCGAGCATCCTCGGCTACTTCCGCAGCTTCGAGCAGCGCGTCGAGTCCGCCGGCCGGTCGGCGCTACGGGGCTACCACAAGCCGATCATGATCGCCGGCGGCATGGGCAACATCCGCCGCATGCACGTCGAGAAGGCGACCATCGTGCCGGGCTCGAAGATCGTCGTGCTCGGCGGTCCGGCGATGCTGATCGGCCTCGGCGGCGGAGCGGCCTCCTCGGTCGGCGCAGGCGCGAGCGCGGCCGACCTCGACTTCGCCTCGGTGCAGCGCGGCAACCCCGAGATGCAGCGCCGCGCGCAGGAAGTGATCGACGCCTGCTGGACGCTCGGCGAGGAGAACCCGATCCTGTTGATCCACGACGTGGGCGCGGGCGGGCTCTCGAATGCCGTGCCCGAGTCGGTCGCGCAGGGCGACTGCGGCGGGCGCGTGGACCTGCGCAAGGTGCCGAGCGACGAGCCTGGCATGTCGCCGCTCGAGATCTGGTGCAACGAGGCGCAGGAGCGCTACGTGCTGATCGTCGCGGCGGCGCAGCTCGCCGCGTTCGGTGCGCTGTGCGAGCGTGAGCGTTGCTTGTTCGCCGTCATTGGCGAGGTTACGGACGACGGGCTACTGCAAGTCGACGATCCACTGTTCGGCAATACGCCGGTGCAGATGCCGCTCGCGACCTTGCTCGGCAAGCCGCCGCGCATGACGCGGGACGTACGGCGCCTGGCGCACGCCGGGGACGACTTCGACCCGGCGAGCGTCGAGCTGCGGGAGGCCGCGATGCGCCTGCTGCGGCTGCCGACGGTCGCCGACAAGACCTTCCTCGTCACCATCGGCGATCGCTCGGTCGGCGGCATGATAAGTCGCGACCCACTGGTGGGCCCGTGGCAGGTGCCGGTGAGCGACGTCGCCGTCACGACCAGCGATTACTTCTCGAACCGCGGCGAGGCGATGGCGATGGGCGAGCGCACGCCGCTCGCGCTCATCGACGCCGCGGCCTCGGGGCGCATGGCCGTGGCCGAGGCGGTCACCAACATCGCCGCCGCCGACGTCGCTCACATCGAGGACATCCGACTCTCGGCGAACTGGATGGCTGCCTGCGGCGAGCCCGGCGAGGACGCGGACCTCTACGACACGGTTCGCGCCATCGGCGAGGAACTGTGCCCGGCGCTCGGCATCGCCATCCCGGTCGGCAAGGACTCGCTGTCCATGAAGACCGCGTGGCGGGAGCTGGGCGAGGAGCGCAAGGTCGTCGCACCGGTGTCGCTGATCGTGTCGGCGTTCGCGCCGGTGGGCGACGTGCGCCGCACGCTCACGCCCGAGCTGCGCACCGACTGCGGTCCCACGCGACTCGTGCTCGATCGACCTCGGCGGCGGTCGCGACCGGCTCGGCGGCTCGTGCCTCGCGCAGGTGTTCGGCCATGTCGGCCGCGAGGCGCCGGATTGCGACGACCCGCAGACGGCTGCGCGCCTTCTTCGAGGCGATGGCACGCCTGCGCGCCGATGGGCTCGCGCTCGCCTATCACGACCGTTCGGACGGCGGGCTGTTCGTGACGCTCGCCGAGATGGCCTTCGCCGGCCGCTGCGGCGTCGAGGTCGAGCTGCGCTCGTCGGGCCGCGCCGGCGTCGCGGCCGAGCTCTTCGCCGAGGAACTGGGCGCGGTGATCCAGGTCCGCGAGGCCGATGTCGGGCGGGTCCTGGAGCTACTGCAGCAGGCGGGGCTCGGTTCCGTCTCGCGTGTCATCGGCCAGGTCGTGCCGCAGGACCTCGTGCGGTTCACCGGACCCGACGGCGAACTGCTGTCGGCATCGCGCACCGAGCTGCGCGCCGCGTGGTCGGAGACCAGCTTCCTGATGCAGTCGCTGCGCGACAACCCGGACTGCGCGCGCGAGGAATACGCGCGCGCCATCGACCCGACCGACCCGGGGCTTACCGCGAGCCTGAGCTTCGACCCTGCGCAGGACGTCGCGGCGCCGTACGTGCTGACGGGCGTGCGGCCGCGGGTCGCGATCCTGCGCGAGCAGGGCGTCAACAGCCAGGTCGAGATGGCGGCGGCTTTCGACCGCGCGGGATTTGAGGCGCACGACGTCCACATGACCGACCTCATCGCGGAGCGCCAGCACCTCGACGAGTTCCGCGGTCTCGTCGCCTGCGGCGGGTTCTCCTACGGCGACGTGCTGGGCGCGGGCGAGGGCTGGGCGAAGTCCATCCTGTTCAATGCGCGGCTGCGCGAGCAGTTCGCGGCGTTCTTCGCGCGGCCGGAGACCTTCACGCTCGGCATCTGCAACGGCTGCCAGATGCTCTCGGCGCTCAAGGCGCTGGTGCCCGGTGCCGAGCACTGGCCGCGCTTCGTGCGCAACCGTTCCGAGCAGTTCGAGGGACGCGTGGGACTCGTCGAGATCCTACCGACGCCTTCGCTGTTCTTCGCCGGCATGGCCGGCACCGTCATACCGATCGCGGTCGCGCACGGCGAGGGGCGCGCGGAGTTCGCCGACGACGGCGCGTTTGCCGCCTGCGCCACGAGCGGACTCGTGAGCCTGCGCTTCGTGGACAACCGTGGTAGCCCGACGGAAACCTATCCCGCGAACCCGAACGGTTCGCCGCAGGGCATCACCGGCCTCACCAGCCGCGATGGCCGCGCCACCATCCTGATGCCGCATCCCGAGCGGGTGTTCCGCAGCGTGCAGAACTCGTGGCGGCCGGCGGAGTGGGGCGAGGACGGCGGCTGGCTCCGGATGTTCCGCAACGCGCGCGTCTGGGTCGGCTGAATTCGGACGACCGGCTCGCCTGTCCGCTCGCCGCTCAGTCGCCGGGCTCGAGCAGGATTGATAAGGCCGGATCCGCCGCGCTGACTCGCAGGCATCGCTGGCGATGACCCGGTACCTGCGCGTGGCGCAGCAGCGCTGCGGCGAGCTGCGCGCGAATTCGTGATCTTAGTGCCTCGACCCAGGGCGAGGGCGGTTCATCGGCGAGCGGCGGGCCGCGCCAGAGCTCGAAGATCTCCCGCCATGCGGCCTCGAATGCGTCGGGCGACGCGGCTCCGTCGAGTTCGTTCAGGCTCCGGATCTCATGGGCGAGCGCGGCGCTGTCGAGCCACACGAGTTGCGGATTGAGCCGCAGCCGGCGCTCGTGCAGGAGCACGGCCTCGGCGTGGCCGAGCAGCCGTCGCAGCCGAGCAAGCGTCGTTTCCAGCGCCTTCTCTCGGCCTGCCCGACCGTCGCCGGGCCAAAGGTCCCGCGCGACCGCATCGGCCTGCACGCCATCGTAGCCGCCTTCACCCGCGACGCGACGCAGCAGCGCGAGAGGGCGCGCGGCGGCCTTGCCGGTTACTGCGGTCGTTGAATCGTCGCGCCCGCCGGTGCAGGAAAAACTGCCGAGCAGCCGCACCCTGATCGGCCAGGGCCAGCCACGAGGCCAGCCAGGCACGGGTGCCGGCAACCTGCGGCTGCGGATCGAGGCGTGGACCCAATCCGTTTCAATACCGGCTCGCAGCGCCCGGGCCCACAGCAGTGCGACGTGGGCGGGCGAATGCGGCAGCACGCCCGGGTAGTCGAGCTCGCGCATGCGGCTGATGCAGCGTGAAAGCGACACATCGCTCTGCGCGTCCCAGCGCCCGCTGCGTTCGTCCCGGACGAGCGACACCAGTTCGGATGCCAGCGTCAGTCGCCCCGTAAGGCGATCCGGCAGCCGGATCGCGGCGAGTTCCCGGAACAGCGCCACCGCATCGTCCCAGGCGCCGAGCCCGAGCAGCGCATAACCCTCGTTGAGCCGGTAAGTGAACGCGAAGGCCGGCGTGGCCTGCGCGATCTCGGCGAGACCGGCGGCCCGCCTCGACTGCTGCAGCGCCCGGTGCATGTCGCCCGCGGCGAGCGCGGCCGTGCTCGTGACGTCGGCAACGTCTCCGAGCCACAACGGCGAAACGGTTTCGTCGGCATGGGCGGCGGCGCGTTGCGCCAGCTCGAGCGCGGCCTGCGGGGTGCGGCGGGCAAGTGCGAGCCGGGCGCGTTTCAGCCACGTCGCCACCTGCAGCGTCAGGTCGTCGGATCGATCGGCGATTTCCTGCGCGTGCTCGAGGGCGGAGACGACGTCGTCGCGACGGCCGAACGCCTCGTGATGCCATGCCGCCGCGATGCGCCAGTGCACGCGTGCCCAGGTCGGGGCCGCAGGGTGGGCATCGGCGCGCGCCGCGCGCGCCTGCAGGCCGGCAAACTCGCGATCGAGGCCGTTACGCTCGCACCACTCGATCGCAGCGATGCACCACGCAAGCACCGCGTCCGGCGTGGCCCGCTCCAGGGCCTCGTCGGCTGCGCCCGCTAGCGCGCGGCGAACCAGCGCCACGCTCGCCGCCGCGCGTTCCGCGTCGAGCAACCCGAACGTCTCGGCGACCGCCACCGCGGCGGCCGCCCGCAGATCCGTATCGGTGTGCAATTCCGCGGGCACGACCAGAGCCGTCGCAGTGGCCCGGCAGGGTCGGTAGCTGCGCGCGTCCAGATGGGCGCGCAGCAGGACCTGCGCGGCCTCATCCGGCGACGAGAGCTGAGCAGCGCGGGGGAGGGCGTGCAGGGTCATGGTCGTGCCGTTGGCCGGTTCGACCCGATCATGCCCGAGCGGGTCCGCCCCCGCGAGTGTGGGTCATCTGTGGGTTGTCGCCGTGGGGCGCCGCTTGCAGCATCGGTCCACAGGGGAGGGCCGTGCCATGCCGAGAACCGCAGGATTGATCCGCCGAAGGGCCGCGCTGCCCGTCATGCTGGCCGCGCTGGGCCTTGCGGCCTGCGGGAGCAGCAGTGGCAGCGGCGGGGGAGTCGGGCCGCCGCCCCCGGTTCCGCCGGTCGCCGGGCCGCCGGCCAACCCGCCGGTCGACCCGGGTCCCGGCACCAAGCCATTGTCGTCGCTCGGGCAGCCCATACTCACGCCGATGGTCGATGCAAGCCGGCAGTCGACGCTCACGATAGGCGCCGCGGGTGGTGAGCTTTCCGCACAGGCATCCGATGGTTCGCGCTACCGTCTCGTCGTGCCACCGGGCGCGCTCGCGGCGCCGATCGAGATCACGATGCGGCCTGTCGATGCGATCGGCGGTCTCCCGCTCACTGGGGGGTTGCGCGCAGCGGTCGAACTCTTGCCTGCGGGACTCTCGTTCGCACAGCCAGCCCTTCTGATCATTGCGCCTGTCACGACGGCTGCTGGCGTGACCGCGGCCTTCGGTTGGTCGGGCGCCGAGAACGCCTTCACCGTCGCTAAAGCAATGCGCAGCTCCGACGGCAAGCGCACCTCGTTTGAGATCACGCATTTCTCCGGTTACGGCGTCGCATTGCCAGGTCCATCGGAACTCGAGGGTCTGTACGCGGATTTGACGGCTCTCATAGATGACGAGGAGCCGTTCCGAGATGATTGGGGCCCCGCGATCGAGCGCTATCTCGACTCAGACGACACGACCGCGCTCTTCGCCCTGTTAGTGAAGTGGCACGACGAGATCGTCGCGCCGCTCATCGCCAACGCAGGCCGCTCACCGGCCGACGCCATCCTCGCGCACCACGCTCTCGAGACCTGGCTCGCCTATGTCACGACATTCTTCGACTACAGCTCGCCCGAGCTCAGCGAAGATGTTCGCGCGCGATGGGCCGTCAATACGGCAGTGTCGATCGGCGTGCTCGTCTCGCATTTCAACGCCTACACGCGGCCCAATTGCTCGGCGACCGTGCCCGAATGGAAGGACTGGCTGCGCGTGCCCGAGACGCTGCGCATTGCGCAGCTCGAGTTCGTCGAGGCAGACCACCCGTCTATCGAGACCACCTTCCGGCTGTTCCCCGAGAGGTATTGTGTGTCGCTCGAGTTGCGCGAGACCGCCTTCCCGCTGTCCCTGGACGCGGACACGACCACTCTGCCGCTATCGTTCTCGACCGTAGTCACGCTTCCCGATGGCACCGGCGTGCCCGTACCCGGCCACGTTACCCTCACTTACAGCGACGGGCTCACGGGCGAGGCCTCGCTCGACACCAGCGCTGGCGGTGCGCTTGCAACGCTGATCGATCGCGACCCCCTCGGCCCCCTGCGCGCCACCGTCGAGGTCGTGGTCACCGAGACGGACGCAGCGCGCCCCGACGTCTTCCGGGTGCAGGAGCGCTTCACCGCAGGCTCGCTCGATATCTATTTCGCCGAGAACCTCGATCCCGCCCCGCGCCCCATTCTAGGCCTCGGCGAAGACGTCGAAGTGTGTGCCTATGTGGCCGTCGGCCCCCCGGTCGGCCAGACCGTGGAGTTCGAGTTGACGGGGCAGGGAACCCTCTCCGCGACCAGTGCCGTCACCGTCGATGCACTCGGTGTCGGTCAGGCCTGTGTCGTCTACACATCGCCTTTCGGTTACGTGACCCGCGATGTCACTTTCGAGATCAAGGCCACGACCGCTTCACCTGATGGAGAGATATCCGACATCCTGCGTTTGCATCCCAATTGGATAGAGATCTTGCTCGAAACGGACGTCGGGCTCGGCCGCGTGAACGCGACCAACCAGGGCTTTTCGGTCGACGGCGACGGCCCGTTTACGGTACATGCTCACGTCGTGGGTCCGTACGACACCACAGCCATTGCGCCCGGACCGGTTGACCCGGGTCTGGAATTGCTGGTGACAACCGCGGAACCGGTTCTGGTCACCGCCGATGCCGGACGCTCCGACAGCGATGTGGTCTTCACCAACGATGACGGCACGGCCACCTTCCAGGTTGGACTGAGCGGCGGTTCGGCGGCGAGCCACACCATCGAGGTGCGTACCGTCGTCGGGGACGACGATGTGGCGTCCGGCGCAGCGGTGAGTTTCTACCGATCGCTGCCGACGCTCGGCGTGGAGTTCACCAGCCACATGCCGGGCAACGCGCGGGTTCCGCTCATCGTGCGCGCGCTTTCCTCGAGCGGTTCGCCCTACAGTGATGTCTACATCGAACTGGAAGCCACGGGCGGCACGTTGGGAGCGTTCACGGGGTATACGAACGCGCAGGGCGAGCTGCGCACGACCGCGAGGCTCGCAATCGACAGCAACGAGATGACGATCGGCATTAAGGCGCGGCGGGCGCCCGGCGCTGAGATCTACGATGCCGCGAGCGTTTCCGGTTTCCGGGGTGCGATCGGCAGGCTGGGGCTCACGGGTCGGCGGGAAAGAGCGACTTCGAATTCTCCGATACCCAACGAGGCCGGCGATGGATACTTGAATACGTGCGGCTTCGGCCAGAATCCCGCGGCCTGTCTGCTGGGAACGTACGGCCCGAACTCCTACACCGCAGTGGCCGGAGGCTCCGCAAGCTTCTCGCACGATCTCGAGGGAAGCCCGGTTGGCGGCTTGCTGGCCGGGACGGCCGAGGTCAATTGGAGCGCGGGTGCCAGCTATTCGGTTGCCGAGACGCGGGTACAGTTCACCGTCACCACGGCGCCCGTGCCGATCCGCGTGCGCCTCGAGTGCGCGAGCGGAGGAAGTACCAGCGCGTTGAGGAGATCGGGCAACGTCACTGAGGGGTTGGGAAGTGTCTTTGGCTATCCAAACCCTGGGCTCCCCGAGCCGAGCTATCCATTTCTATTCGGAGGCGGTGCGCTCACGGTCGACTTCATCGGCGTCGTGGGCGCGTCGTACAGCGTCGAAGCCCTGGGTGCAGCATCCATTTGCCCCGCAGGGGCTACCAATTGTGGGGCGCCGAGCGGCTCGTGCTCATACGAGATCACCACGGGTGATGCGATCGATTATGGCGAATGAGCGAATGCCTGAAGCGAGCCGGATTCGGCGGCGGACGTCCATGCCTTCGCCGACAGCCCATCCTGCTTCGATTTCAAGGCCGACGGTTAAGGCGTCCTGTCCAACGCCGAGCTGGCCGACAGCAGGTCGGCGAGCATGCCCTTGGCGGCGCGGCTGTCCCCGGTCGCGAGGCGGCCGGCCGAGTGCTTCACTCCGCGCCGGCGGCCTTGCCGATCTGTGTGATCTTGTCGATCGAATCTTCGGAGAAAAACCGCCGCACCATCATGGACTGCTGCAGCTTCCCGCGGCGCACGTAGGCTTCGTACAGCACGTCCTTGACGAGCTCGAGCAGCACGCCGGCCTCGTAGTCGCCGATCTCCGGCATCGATGGCCACGGGTCCGCGTCGCTGCCGAACATCACCTTCTTCACCGTCGCGAAGGTCTCGGCGTCGATGTCCGCCATCTCGCGCGCCTCGGCGAGCTGGTTGAAGATGCGGAGGCGGCCGTTCTCGCCGAGTTCGCGGATGACCGTCTGCGCGGTGCGCCGGCACATCGAGGCGAAGGCGTTGAACTGGCCGGCCGAGTAGCAGGCGAGCGCCTCGCGGAACAGCTTTTCGATGTCCTCGGGCAGGTAGGTGAAGTTGAACTTCTCGCGCGCCCGCTCGAGCTCGACGAAGGTGTTGGCGAGCTCGACGCGGCTCGCGCCGTAGATCTTCACGGCGAAGCGCAGGAAGATCGGTGCATTGCACGAGTCGCAGCGGTACACGAGCCCGACGTGGCTTGGCCGCGACGCGGCCAGCTCGGCAAATTGCGGCACCGACACCGGCGTGATGTGCGAGAACACCTGGCAGTGCGGGCAGTTGAGCGCGAGGCTGCGCTCCTGGTCGTGGTGAAGTCGGCTGTTCGCGTCGATGTAGACGGACATGTGAGGCGTTCTGGGCGGCGTTCGTGGGCTGGCGACCAGCGCAAGTGTAGCCGAAGCCCGCTCGTGCGGCACGGGGCTCGCGACGGAGCGCTCAGCGAGCAGGCGCGGTGCGCTCGACGACCGGCGACGGGCCGGCGACGACCGCGAGGGCGTTGGCACCGTCGAGCCGTACGTGGAACCGTTGACGGTGGGCCATGGGTTGCCACGAACCCGGGAGTGACAGCGCCCTGGCCGCCCATGACCAGCGCGAGCCTGCGCCGAGCCGCGACCACAGGTCGGTGCCTTGCGCTTCGTGCAGGGTGAAGCGGCTCGACGGCCCGACGGGCGTGCCGGCGGCCTCAGCTGTGCGGGCTTCGAGCAGTTCGAGCTGGTAGATCGGTCGAAGACCCAGTGCGGCCGCGCGCGGCGTCCAGTCGAGTCCTCGGGCGTCGAGGCGCCACTCATCCCCCTCGAGTTCGAAGACCTGCATGCGACCGGACGGCAGCCGCGTGAGCGTGGCGCGGTAGCGCCGCACGCCGGCCTGTTCGAAGAACACTTCCGCCACGGTCTGGTTCGGCCGCATGGGCTGGTAGGTCTCGAGGTTTCGCACGACCGACCAGGCGGTTCCCAGCAATCCCGTCGCCGCGACCGCAAGCAGCAGGTTGCCGGCCGCGGCCCAGCGTCGTCCCGCGAGCCAGCGGCTCCAGGCGAGCAGCGCCGTGACCAGGGCAAAGCCGGCGAGCACGAGCAGCGATGCGCTCATGATCAGGCCAGGAAGCGCGACCAGACCCCGGCGCGGACGAGTCGTGCGAGCGTATCGATGTCGCGGTCGAGCCGGTGGTCTTGACGTTGCAGCGCCACGTGCTCGCGGATCAGCGCGTGCACGCGCTGCAGCTCGGGCGTGGTCGTGAGCGGCTGCATGGAGTCCACGGCATGGGCCGCCGCGAGCAGCTCGATGCCGAGCACCGTCGCGGTGTTCGCGCACACTACGAGCAGCTTGCGGCCGGCCCAGGGGGCCATGCTCACGTGGTCCTCCTGGCCGGCGGAGGTCGGCAGGCTGTCCACTGAGGCCGGGTGCGCGAGGGTCTTGTTCTCGGAAACGAGCGCCGCCGCGGTCACGTGCGCCATCATGAATCCCGACTCGAGGCCGGGCTCGGTCGCGAGGAACATGTTCAGGTTCGGGTTCACGCGGCGGTCGAGCAGGTCGATGCGGCGCTCGGAGATGCTCGCGAGCTCGGCGACCGCGATCGCGAGGAAGTCGCTCACGAACCCGACGGGCTCGGCGTGGAAGTTGCCGCCCGAGAGGATCTCGTCGCCGAAGATCAGCGGGTTGTCGGACACGCCGTTGACGGCCGCACCCAGCACCAGCCGCGCGTGCTCGAGCGTGTGCTCGACCGCGCCGAACACCTGCGGCATGCAGCGCACCGCGTAGGGATCCTGGACGCGCTCGCAGTTTTCGTGGCTCTGGCGGATCTCGCTGTCGGTGAGCAGGCTGCGCAGGCGGCGGGCCACCGCGACCTGCCCGGGCAGGCGACTCGCGTCCTGGATGCGTTCATCGAACGGCGCGTGGCTGCCGGCGAGCCCCTCGACGGTGAGGGCGCCCGCGACGATCGAGGTGTCGAGCAGCCGCTCGGCCTGGAAGAGTCCCTCGAGGGCCAGCGCCAGGCTCAACTGCGTGCCGTTCAGCAGCGCGAGTCCTTCCTTGGCCTGCGGCGCGAACGGCTCGAGGTCGGCGGCGCGCAGCACGGCTTCGTTCGCAAGTGCCCGCCCATCGTGCAGCGCCTCACCCTCGCCGATCAGCGCCAGGCCGATGTGCGCAAGCGGCGCGAGGTCGCCCGAGGCCCCCACCGAGCCCTGCGCGGGCACGACGGGCAGCACGTCGGCGTTGAGGAACGCGAGCAGCATCTCGGCGAGCAGCGGTCGCGCACCGGAGTAGCCCGCCGCGAGGCTGTTGGCCTTGAGCAGCAGCATGCGGCGCACGACGTGCGGCGGCAGCGGCTCGCCGGTGCCGCAGGCGTGGCTGCGGATCAGGTTCAGCTGCAGCTTGCGGGTCTGGGCGGCCGGGATGACCCGGTTGGCGAAGGCGCCGAAGCCGGTGTTGATGCCGTAGGAGACCGCGCCGCCCGAGACCGCGCGTGCGACGGCCTCGACCGAGGCCTGCATGCGCGCGCGCGCCGCCTTCGCCAGCCGCAGCCGCGGCCGCTGCGACTCGAAGTCGCGCAGCACCGCCAGCGTGAGCCGGGATCCGTCGATCTCGAGCACGGACCTGCTTGTCGTCACGGTCGGCATGCCGTTACCCCCGGCGCAGTCTACCGCGCTCAGGCATGCAGCGACCGGTAGCGAACGCGGTGCGGCTGCTCGGCGTCCTCGCCGCGGCGCTTCTTGAGATCCTCGACGTACTCGGAGTAATTGCCCTCGAACCACACCACCTCGCTGTTGCCCTCGAAGGCGAGGATGTGGGTGGCGATGCGGTCGAGGAACCAGCGGTCGTGCGAGATCACCACCGCGCAGCCCGGGAAGGACAGCAGCGCTTCCTCCAGCGCCCGCAGCGTCTCGACGTCGAGGTCGTTGGTCGGCTCGTCGAGCAGGATGACGTTGCCGCCTTCCTTCAGCACCTTGGCGAGGTGCACGCGATTGCGCTCGCCGCCCGACAGCTCGCCGATCGACTGCTGCTGCTGTGCGCCACGGAAGTTGAAACGGCCGACGTAGGCGCGGGAGGGCGTCTCGTAGTTGCCGACCTTGAGCAGGTCGAGGCCGTTCGAGATCTCCTGCCAGACCGTTTTTTTGTCGTCGAGCGTCTGGCGCGACTGGTCCACGTAGGCGAGCTGCACGGTGGGGCCGATGCGGATCTCGCCCGCGTCGGCGGCCTCCTGTCCGGTAATGATGCGGAACAGCGTCGTCTTGCCGGCGCCGTTCGGGCCGATGATGCCCACGATGCCGCCCTGCGGCAGGTTGAAGTCCAGGTTCTCGAACAGCAGCTTCTCGCCGTAGGCCTTCGACAGGCCCTTCGACTCGACCACGAGCTCGCCGAGGCGCGGTCCGGGCGGGATGTAGATCTCGTTGGTCTCGTTGCGCTCCTGGAACTCGCGCGACTGCAGTTCCTCGAAGCGCTGCATACGGGCCTTGCTCTTGGCCTGCCGCGCCTTCGGGTTCTGGCGCACCCACTCGAGCTCGCGGGCGAGCATCTTCTTGAGCGCGCCCTGCTGTTGCTCCTCGACCTTGAGGCGCGCCTCCTTCTGCTCGAGCCAGGAGGAGTAGTTGCCCTGCCACGGGATGCCGTGGCCGCGGTCGAGCTCGAGGATCCAGCCCGCGACGTTGTCGAGGAAATAGCGATCGTGGGTCACGGCGATGACCGTGCCCGGGTAGGTTTCGAGGTAGTGCTCGAGCCAGCGCACAGACTCTGCGTCGAGGTGGTTGGTGGGCTCGTCGAGCAGCAGCATGTCGGGCTTCGACAGCAGCAGCTGGCAGAGTGCGACGCGGCGCCGCTCGCCGCCCGAGATCTTCGTGACGTCGGCGTCCCAGGGTGGCAGGCGCAGCGCGTCGGCGGCCACTTCGAGCTGGCGCTCGAGGTTGTGGCCGTCGGTCGCCTGGATGATGGCCTCGAGCTTCGCCTGCTCGGCGGCGATCTTGTCGAAGTCGGCATCCGGCTCGGCGTAGGCCGCATAGACCGCGTCGAGCTTCGCGAGCGCGTCCTTGATGTGGGCGACCGCCACCTCGACGTTGCCGCGCACGTCCTTGGACGCGTCGAGCCCGGGCTCCTGCTGCAGGAAGCCGATCTTGATGCCGGGCTGGGGCCGCGCCTCGCCCTCGAACTCCTTGTCCACGCCGGCCATGATCCGAAGCAGCGTGGACTTGCCCGAGCCGTTGAGACCGAGCACGCCGATCTTGGCGCCCGGGAAGAAGCTCAGGGAGATGTCGCGCAGGATGACGCGCTTCGGCGGCACGATCTTGCCGACGCGGTTCATGGTGTAGATGAACTGGGCCATGGGCTGGGGCTTCGCTGCAGGGGCGGAAAAGGGCCGCGATTATGCGGCCTCGGCCCGGACTGCGCCACGCGGGCGCACGGCCGGCTAGCCCCAGGCCGCGGGATCGAGCGCGTAGAACTCCTGCAGCAGCGCGTAGAGCCGTGGATGGGCCGCGCGCAGTTCGGCGGCGCGGTCGAAGAAGTCCTCGGTCGCGACCGCGAAGAACTCGGCCTCGTCCTCGGCCGCATACGGATCGAGGAACGTGTACTCGCCGCGATCCACCGCATCGAGCATCGCATCGAACTCGAGCGCGAGGTCGGCGGCCCAGGCGCTCACGGGGCGGCCGCCCCCGGCGAGGCCCGCCCCCTCGGCGTCGAGATAGTGCGCGAACTCGTGCAGGGCGACGTTGTAGCCCTCGCCGGGGGCGCGCGCCGCTTCGAGGACGTCGTCCCACGACAGGATGATGCGGCTCGATTCCCAGGCCTCGCCGGACAGCACGCGCCGGCGCTGCTCGATCACGCCGGCCTCGTCCTCGATCTCGTCCTCGACCCAGAACGCGGTCGGATACACCAGCACCGAGTGCAGTGCGTCGTAGTGGCCGCGCCGGCCGAGCACCAGCAGGCAGGCGAGGGCGGCGAGGGTGGCCCGGATCTCGTCGGTGACCACGAGGCCGTTGCAGCCGATGAATTCCTTCTCGGCGACGAACGCGCCCATCAGTGACTCGAGGCGTGTCCGCAGCGCGGGCGGCAGTCCTCGCACGGCGGGCACATTGCGCTCGATGGCCGCGCGCGCGCCGGCCGACAAGGGCTCGGCCATGCGAGCCGCGCGACGCCGCGCTCGCCACCAGGGCGCGGCGACCAGCCACGCGAGCACGCCGATCGCGACGATGGCGATCGCGACGATCGGCGTCACCGCGATCTCAGCCGTAGGATTTCTTCAGGCGCTCGACCAGCTTGACGTAGGCCTCTTTCGCCTTCGTCGAGTCCGTGCCCTTGAGCTTGGTCCAGGCGTCGAACTTGGCGCGATTGGCGAAATCGAGGGCGCCGGGACGATCGCCCGTCACGTCCCCCGCGGTCGCCTGCTTGTAGTGCGCATACAGCCGCAGCATGTCCTCGTTGTCGGGACGCTTGGTGAGCGTCTTGACGTCGGCCACGGCGGTCTCGAACTGCTTGTTGAGGTCCGGCATTCGTCTCATCCCCTGGTTTTCGACCCGTCCCAGCATACCCGAGCCCACGGATCAGGCCCGCAGCCGGTTGACGAGTTCCTTGAGGCGACGCAGGTCGGCGTCGGTCGGGCGCGGGCCGTAACGCAGGCCGGCATAGAGGCCCCGGATCGACTCGAGGTCGACGGCGAGATCGGGGCAGGCTGCCGCCGCGCGCTCGAGGAACGCCACCGGCCCTTCGGTCGGGCCCGGCACCAGCCCGCGGCGGCGCAGGCGTCGCGTCACGATCGCGTGCAGCCGCGCCGGCCAGTCGCGCGGCGGCCCACGGAAGCGCCACGCCAGGTACAGGGACAGCGACGTGAAGAAGGCGGCGAGGCTCGCGGCCATGCCGAGGCCGAGCGTGCGCCAGTCCGGGTCGTCGATGCCGAGCCGCTCGAGCAGGTTCATCTGGCGCGTCGCGTTGAAGCGCACGACGCGCTCGTTCCAGAAGTCGTTGACGGTGTCCCAGCCGAGCGTCACCTGGGCCCACAGCTCGCTCGCGTCGCGCAGGCGGCCGGGCACGGGCTCGGACTCGTCCATCGCGCCGATCAGGCCTCGCTCGATGCGCTCCGGCGCCACGGCGGCCGTGGGATCCACGCGCAGCCAGCCACGTCCCTCGACCCAGATCTCGGACCAGGCATGCGCGTCCGACTGGCGCACGATCAGGTAGCCGCCGAGCGGATTGAACTCGCCGCCCTGGTAACCGGTGACCACGCGCGCCGGCACGCCGGCTGCGCGCATCACCAGCGTGAACGCAGCCGCGTAGTGCTCGCAGAAGCCGCGTCGCGTCTCGAACAGGAACTCGTCCATCGCGTTGTCGGCGAGCCGGGGCGGGTCGAGCGTGTAGACGAAGGGCTGCTCGCGGAACATCGTGAGCAGTGCCTCGGAGACGGCGAGCGGGTCGCGATGGCGCGCCACCAGCTCGGCCGCGAGCGCGCGGCTGCGCGGGTTGCCTTCGGGCGGCAGCTGCAGGCCCTTGCGGCGCAGTGACCGGGGCAGCTCGGCCCCCGCCACGAATCGCGGGTAGGAGCGCAGCCGGAACGACGAGACCTCCGTCAGGCGTCGCGGTGCCACGAGCTGGAAATCGTACGTGCGGTACGCCTCGCGCTCCGGCCACTGCGCCGGGATGTCGAGCGCGAGGATCCACGGCCGGTCGGTCGGCTCGAGCGTGATCTGGTAGTCCACCGGGGCGCCGAGCATCACCACCGCCTGCTCCGGGAAGGCCTGCGCGCGCGGCCGCCGCCAGGTGCGGCCGTCGAACTCGTGCAGCACGGGGCCGCGCCAGTAACGCTGGGCGGGTGGCGGCAGCGCGCCGTCGAAGCGTACGCGGAAGGCCACTTCGCCCGAAGCGCTGAGGTCGGAGATCTCGCCCGGCGTCATCTCGTCGCCGAGCCCGGTGCGTGCCGACTGGCCGGCCGCCACGCCCCAGAACGGCCCCGGCAGCCGCGGGAACAGCACGAACAGCAACACGGCGAGCGGCAGCGCCTGCAGCGAGAGCGCGCCGGCGCGCACCAGCACCTCGCGCGGCGAGTTGCCGCCCGCACCCGCGTGCACGCGCAGCAGCGCCGCCGTGACGAAGGCCACGCCGGCCAGCAGGTAGGGCAGCTGCGGCAGTCGCTGGTCGCGCAGCATGGCCGCGTACAGCAGGAAGTACGCGATGAACGCGAGCACCGTGAGGTCGCGCGAGGCGCGCGTCTCGAGCAGCTTCACGCCCGCCATGAGCGCGAGGAATACGGTGCCCGCCTCGATTCCGTTCACCGTGCGGTAGGAACCGAGCACCGCGAGCGGCACGATCACGAGCACGACGATCCGCAGCCACCGGGGCACCAGCGGCCAGCCGCGGCGATCGGCCGCCCAGCGCCAGGCGCAGGCCGCGACCACGAGCAGCGTCGCCCAGGGCGGCAGGAACGGCAGGTGCGGCCCGAGCGCGACCAGCAGCGCCGCCAGGATCCAGCCGAGCCCGCGCAACGGCCCGGTGCCGGATGCAGCGCCGGAAGTGGCGCCCGGCTCAGGCGCGGCCACGGCCGTCCTCGTGCAACGCGAGCGCGTTGAGGCAGCGCTCGCGCTGCCCGGGACCGACGTTCGGCTCGATCACGACCCCGGGCAGGCGCAGCCCGTAGGCCTCGCCGCGCTCGTGCGCGTCGAGCACCCACCGGCACAGCTGCGCGAGCCGCGCCTCCGTGCCGAGCGCCGGGAGCGCGTCCCAGTCGAACACGTGCGACACGACGTCGGTGCCGGCGTACTGCTTGGTGAGCAGGCCCTGGCCGCGCGCATAGGCCTTCCAGGCGATGCGGCGCAGCGAGTCGCCGGGCTGGAACGGTCGCAAGCCGGCGAAGTCGTGCTCGCCCTGCGCGCGGTCCTGCGCGCCGCCGGTGTCGGTCTCGACGCCGGGCGGCGTGCGGCCGCGGGCGACGGGCACCGGCCACGCGATCGCGTGGTGATCGCCGTGCACCACCGCCCAGGCCCGGAACAGCCCGAGCGGATGCCGCGTCGCCACCGTGTAGCGCGCGAGCGGCACGCGACCGCGGCGTGGCGCCGGCAGCCGCAATTCGACGGTCGCCGGACCGGTCGCCGGCAGGTCCGCCACGCGCGGCGGCGCGGCACCGGCGGCGAGTTCGATCTGGGGTCGCGCCACGACCGAGGGATTCTCGAGCAGCAACCGGAAGGCGACCTCGCCGCCGGCGAACGTCGATTCCGCGGCGGCCAGCCGCAGCTCGAGCCCGACCAGGTTGCCGTGGCAGTGGTGCATGGCGACGAGGCCGATGCTCGCAAGCAGGAAGGCGAGGCCGAGCCCGAGGTTGTTGCCGAAGTTGAGGCCGCCCAGGATCATCGCGAACACCATGGCCGCGTAGCCGAGGCCGGGCGCCGTGGGCAGGATGTAGATGCGCCGCCGGTCGAGGCGCACGGGGTCCGGGTCGGGGCCCTGCCGCCGCCGGATCCACGCCTGTACGCGCGCGTCGAGGGCCGAGCGCAGTCCGCGGGACGGTTCAGCCATCGGGTCTCAGGGAACGGGGACGGCTTCGAGGACGTGCCGGCCCACCTGTCCCGCGTCGCGGAAGCGCGACTCGTCGCGCGGCGCAAGACGGTGACCGACCACGGGGCCGAGCACGGCCTGCACGTCTTCGGGCAGCACGCCCGCGTGTCCGTGCATGAGCGCCCACGCCTGCGCGGCGCGCAGCAGCGCGATCACGGCGCGCGGCGACAGGCCCGCCTCGAAATCCGCCGACTGGCGCGTGTAGGCGGCGACGGCCTGCACGTAGTCGAGCAGTGCCTCGGAGACGTGCACGCGCGGTACCTCGCCCTGCAGCCTCAGCAGCTGCTGCGGCGTGAGCGCGGGGGCGAGCGAGGCGAGCAGGTCGCGGCGGTCGCGGCCGAGCAGCAGCTGCCGCTCGAGCGCCGGGACCGGGTAGCCGAGTTCGATGCGCATCAGGAAGCGGTCGAGCTGCGACTCGGGCAGCGGGAAGGTGCCCACCTGGTAGAGCGGGTTCTGCGTCGCGATCACGAAGAACGGCTCGCTCAGCGGGTAGGTCTGGCCGTCCGCGGTGACCTGGTGCTCCTCCATGGCCTCGAGCAGGGCGCTCTGCGCCTTCGGCGTCGCGCGGTTCACCTCGTCGGCGAGCACGAGCTGGGAAAACACCGGGCCGCGGTGGAAGCGGAAGCTTCCGCTCTCCGGCTCGAACACCGACACGCCGATGATGTCGGCGGGCAGCAGGTCGCTGGTGAACTGGATGCGCTGGTAGGACAGGCCGAGGGTGCGCGCGAGCGCATGGGCGAGCGTGGTCTTGCCGACGCCGGGGATGTCCTCGATCAGCAGGTGGCCGCGCGCGAGCAGGCAGGCGAGGCACAGGCGCAACGGCTGCTCCTTGCCGATGATGATCTCGCCGAGCCGCTCGATGGCCGTCTCGGCGAGGCGCACCGCGTCCTCGCGGCCGGCCGTCGCGCCCGGGGCCGCCGCGCTCATGCCGCGCTCCCGTCGGGCTGCAGCGCGGCGAGGCGCCGGCGCTGCTCGCCGAGCTGCGCGAGCTGTCGCTCGAACTCGGCGATGCGGGCCTGCTCCTGGGCGACGACCTCGGGCGGCGCATTGGCGACGAAGTTCGCATTGCCGAGCTTGGCCGCGCAGCGATCCCGTTCCTGACCGGCCTTGGCGCGGCGCTTGTCGAGGCGCGCAATCTCCGCGGAGACGTCGTCCACCAGCCGGGCGAACGGCGCGAGTACGCTCACGCCGTCCACGATGGCGATGGCGCAGGGCGGCAGGTCGGCCTCGGAGGCGATCACCGTGAGCGATTCGAGGTTGGCGACCCGCGCGATCGCCGGGGCGAGCGTCGCAAGCGCCGCGCCGTCGCCGGCGCGGTCGGAGCGCACGAAGACGGGCGTGGCGCGCGAGTGCGGCACGTCGAGCTCGCCGCGGATCTGGCGGATGCCGAGCACCACGGCCTTGAACGCCGCGACCTGCCGGTCGGCGTCTTCGTCCATCGGGAAGTCCGCGGGCCGCGGGTACGGCTCGAGCATCACGCTCGGACCCGCGCGGCCGGCGAGCGGTGCGACCCGCTGCCAGATCTCCTCGGTAATGAAGGGCATGAACGGATGCAGCAGCCGCAGCGTCGCTTCGAGCACCTCGACCAGCGTGCGGCGCGTGCCGC
The DNA here is from genome assembly GCA_963754125.1 of uncultured Gammaproteobacteria bacterium. GTDB lineage: Bacteria > Pseudomonadota > Gammaproteobacteria > Steroidobacterales > Steroidobacteraceae > RPQJ01. Next base: position 89,180 of record CAVWEX010000001.1, on the reverse strand, counting down.
GCTTCACGGCGGGCGACGCATCGGGCGACTGCAGCGCCGCCTTGGCGATCTCGAGGTACCAGTCGCAGAACTCGTACCACACGAACTCGTAGGCCGCCTGCGCGGCGAGGTCGAAGCGGTAGCCGTCGAGCGCCTTGCGCACTTCGTGCACGGCGGCGCCCATCCGGCCGCGGATCCAGCGGTCGGCCACGGCGTGCTCGGCCTCGCCCCCGGCCGTGTCCTCGGCGTGGGGCTCGGTGTTCATCAGCACGAAGCGCGCCGCGTTCCAGAGCTTGTTGCAGAAGTTGCGGTAGCCCTCGACGCGCCCGAGGTCGAAGCGGATGTCGCGGCCCATGGTGGCGAGCGAGGCGAAGGTGAAGCGCAGCGCGTCGGTGCCGTAGGCTGGGATGCCCTGCGGGAACTGCTTGCGGGTCGCCTTCTCGATCGCGGCCTTCATCTGCGGCTGCATCAGGCCGGTGGTGCGCTTGGCGACGAGCGCCTCGAGCTCGATGCCGTCGATCAGGTCGAGCGGGTCGATGATGTTGCCCTTCGACTTCGACATCTTCTGGCCGTGCTCGTCGCGGATCAGGCCCGTGATGTAGACCTCGCGGAACGGCACGTCGCCCATGAACTCGAGGCCCATCATGATCATCCGGGCGACCCAGAAGAAGATGATGTCGAAGCCCGTCACGAGCACGCTCGAGGGGTAGAAGCCCGCCAGTTCCTGCGTCTTCTGCGGCCAGCCGAGCGTCGAGAACGGCCACAGCGCCGAGCTGAACCAGGTGTCGAGCACGTCCTCGTCGCGGGTGAGCGGCACGTCGCGGCCATGGCGAGCGGCGGCGGCCGCGAGCGCCTCGGCCTCCGTGCGCGCGACATACACCTGCCCCGTGTCGTCGTACCAGGCGGGGATGCGGTGGCCCCACCAGAGCTGGCGGCTGATGCACCAGTCCTGGATGTTGCGCATCCACTGGAAGTAGGTCTTCGCCCAGTTGTCCGGCACGAAGCGGATGCGGCCGTCCTCGACCGCGCGGATTGCGGGCTCGGCGAGCGGGGCGATGCGCACGTACCACTGGTCGGTGAGCCACGGCTCGAGCACGGCGCCGCTGCGGTCGCCGCGCGGCACCGGCAGGGTGTGCGGCTCGACCTTCTCGAGCAGGCCCGCGGCCTCGAGGTCGGCCACGACGCGCTTGCGCGCCTCGAAGCGGTCGAGCCCGCGGTAGGCGGCCGGCACCGCGTCGTTCATCGCGGCGTCGGCGGTGAGCACGTTGATCACGGCGAGGCCGTGGCGCTTGCCGATCTCGCTGTCGTTGAAGTCGTGCGCGGGCGTGATCTTGACGCAGCCGCTGCCGAAGGCCGGGTCGACGTAGTCGTCGGCGATGATCGGGATCGCGCGGTCGGTGAGCGGCAGGCGGATCTCGCGCCCGACGAGATGCCGGTAGCGCTCGTCCTCCGGATGCACCGCCACGGCCGTGTCGCCGAGCATCGTCTCCGGGCGGGTGGTGGCAACGACCAGGTGGCCCGAGCCGTCGGCGAGCGGGTAGCGCAGGTGCCAGAGGCTGCCGGCCTCGGTCTCGGCGACCACTTCGAGGTCGGACAGCGCCGTGTGCAGCACCGGGTCCCAGTTCACGAGGCGCTGGCCGCGGTAGATGAGGCCCTTCTCGTGCAGCCGCACGAACACCTCGGTGACGGCCGCGGAGAGTCCGTCGTCCATGGTGAAGCGGTCGCGCGACCAGTCCACCGAGTCGCCGAGGCGGCGCATCTGGTTCGAGATCGTGCCGCCCGACTGTTCCTTCCACGCCCACACGCGCTCGACGAAGCGCTCGCGACCGAGATCCTGCCGCGTCCTGCCCTCGCCGTTCAGCTGCCGCTCGACCACCATCTGGGTCGCGATGCCGGCGTGGTCGGTGCCCGGCTGCCACAGCGCGCGGTCGCCCTCCATGCGGTGGAAGCGGGTGAGCGCGTCCATCAGCGTGTGCTGGAACGCGTGGCCCATGTGCAGCGTGCCCGTGACGTTGGGCGGCGGGATCATGATGCAGTACGGCGCGCCGGAGCCCGCGGGCGCGAACCAGCCGGACGCCTCCCAGGTCGCGTACAGGCGCGATTCGATGTCGCGCGGCGAGTAGCCCTTGTCCATCGGGCCCTCAGTCGGCGCGGACGGGGCCGTGGAAGTGCTCGTCCACGATGCGCGCGACGAGCGCGGGCAGCTCCGCGCGCAGGCGGTCGGAGACCTGCTCGAGCAGCAGCGCCTCGAGCTCGCGGCAGGCGTTGTGCACGAGTTCGTCGGCGTGGTCGTGGATCGCGGTCGTCAGGCGCAGCTCGAGGTCGCCGAGGAACAGCAGCGTGCGGTCGATCGGCGCGGCGGCGTCCGGCGCGTCCTCGACGATGTCCGTGAGTACCGGGATGGCTTCCAGCGGATGGCTCATGGCGTCCTCGGGTTCAGAGCGCGGGGTCAGAGGGAATGCGACTGCGGCTCGAGGCCCGCGTCGCGGTAGCTGCGCCAGCGTACGCGGCCGGCACGCTTGCGCGGCTTCGTCCGACGTCACGATCTCGCACAGTCGCGTGAATGCCTCGAAGCCGGCCGGCGCCTCGGCCGCGAGGTTGACGAGCACGTCGCGGTGCGAGTCGGGCAGTCCGCTGCTCGAGATCAGCACCGGCGTCTGCTCGGCCACCGCGGGCTCCGCCGGCCAGACCGCGTGCGGCACGAAGCTGCGGTCGCTGAAGGTCCACATCAGGTCGTCGAGCTCCGCGGTCTCCGCGGGGCTCGCGGTGCGGACCGCGACCCGCAGGCCCTGGTCGAACGCCTTCTCCGCCAGGCGGCAGGCGGTCAGCAGGCGCGAGCGCGCGTCGCTCGAACTCAGCAGGTAGAAGTCGACCTGGGTCGCGGTCACGGCTTGCGGTGGATCAGGAAATCCATCAGCAGCGGCACCGGGCGCCCCGTGCTGCCCTTGTGGCTGCCCGAGACATAGGCCGTGCCCGCGATGTCCACGTGCGCCCAGCGCAGCCCGTCGGTGAACTTGGCGAGGAAGCACGCGGCCGTGATCGCACCGCCCTCGCGGCCGCAGGCGTTCGCGAAGTCCGCGAAGTTGCTCTTGAGCTGGTCGTGGTACTCCTCGGCCATCGGCATGTGCCAGGCGCGGTCCTCGGCGCGGCGACCCGCGGCGGTGAGCTCCGCGGCGAGGTCTTCGTCGTTGCTCATGACGGCGCTCGTGTGTGCGCCGAGCGCGATCACGCAGGCTCCGGTGAGCGTCGCGACGTCCACCACCACGGCGGGCTTGAGGCGGCGGGCGTAGGTGAGCGCGTCGCAGAGGATCAGCCGGCCCTCGGCGTCGGTGTTGATCACCTCGATGGTCTGGCCGGACATGCTGCGCACGACGTCGCCGGGCTTGGTGGCCCGGCCGCTCGGCATGTTCTCGCAGGACGGCACCACGGCGATGAGATTGAGCGGCAGGCCGATCTCGGCCGCGGCCTTGATGGCGCCGAACACGCTTGCCGCGCCTGTCATGTCGAACTTCATCTCGTCCATGCCCGGCGGCTGCTTCAGCGAGATGCCGCCGGAATCGAAGGTGACGCCCTTGCCGACCAGCACGACGGGCGCATCGCCCGCGGCGCCGCCGCGATGGCGCAGCACGATCAGCTTCGCAGGCTCGTCCGTACCGGCCGTGACCGACAGGAACGCGCCCATCTTGAGCCGCTTCAGTTCCGGCTCGTCCAGCACCTCGGCGGTGATACTCCCGTAAGCCTTGGCAAGCTCGCGCGCCTGCTTCGCGAGGTAGGTCGGCGTGCAGACGTTGGCCGGCAGGTTGGCGAGATCGCGCGTCAATGAAGCGCCGGCGGCGATGCCGCGACCGTGCTCGAGGCCGCGCTCGGCCTCGGCCTTCTGGTCCTTGTGGGACACCGCGACGCCGAAGCTCTTGAGCGCCGGCGCGGTCGGCGGGCGCGAGCTGCGGATCGCCGGCACGCGATAGAGTGCGCCGCCCACGGCCTCGGCGGCGAGGCGCCCGCGGTAATAGGCGTCGGTGTCCGTGACCGGCTCGACCGACAGGTAGCTCACTGCGTCGCGGGCGCCGGTGCGCACGAGCGCAGCCGCGGCAGCCGTCAGCGCCTTCTTGTACTGCTTGCGGCCGAACGCGTCCTTCTTGCCGAGGCCGACCACCAGGACGCGCTCGCAGTGGCCGTCCTCCACGTCGAGCAGCAGCGTCTCGCCGGCCTTGCCGCGCGCATCGCGGCGCTTGACCAGGCGGGCGATGCGGCCGCCGAGCGCGGCGTCGAGCTGCGTGGCGGCCGAGGAGAGGGCGCCGGACTCGTAGAGCCCGACGATGGCGCAGTCCGTGCGCTGTTGCGCGGCCGAGCCGCTGACGGCGTAGAAACGCATCGATGCTGTCCCTGTTGGATCGTGTTGATAGACTTGGGACCTGCGCGGGACGGCCGGGATCGCCGGGACGGTACCACCGAGCGTGCAGGAGCGCCGAAGTCTACCGTTTCCCGTCCGGAGCCGCACCCGTGCTCAGCCGGCTAGACCGATACCTGCTTCGCGAAGTCGTCGTGACCTTCGTCGCCGTCACCGGCGTCCTGCTCGTCATCCTGCTGTCGAACCAGTTCGCGCGCGTCCTCGGCCAGGCGGCCCAGACGGGCCTGCCGGGCAGCATCGTCGTCACGCTCATCGGCCTCACGACCCTGCAGCAGCTCACGGTGCTGGTGCCCATCGGGCTGTTCCTCGGCATCGTGCTCGCCCTCGGCCGGCTCTATCACGAGAGCGAAATGACGGCCATGACGGCCTGCGGCGTGGGGCCGCTCAGCATCTACCGTCCCATCGCCGTGCTGACGCTGCTGGTCGTGGTGCTGCTCGCGCTGCTGTCGCTGCGGGTCGTGCCCAACGCGGGCGTCCGCGCCCAGCAGATCCGCATCGAGGCCCTCCGTGCCGCGCAGTTCGGTGCGCTCGAGGCCGGTCGGTTCCGGACCTTCGCCGGCGGCGAGGCGGTGTTCTATGCCGAGAAGGTCAGCCGCTCGGGTCAGCTCGAAGGGGTGTTCGTCCAGCGCCGCGACGAGGAACGGGTCGAGATCGCGGTCGCCGCGCGTGCCGAGCAGCGCGGCGCCGGACAGCCCGAGCAGGTATTCGTCCTGTTCGATGGGCTGCGCTACGAGGGCGTTCCCGGGCGCACCGAGTGGCGCGTGGTCGAGTTCGAGGAGCACGGCATCCCGGTACGCATGCCGGAGTACACACCGAAGCGCGAGCGCCGCGAGCTGCGGCCGACCCGGGACCTGATCGGTTCCGCGGAGGGTGCCGACCGTGCGGAACTCGCCTGGCGCATCGCCGTGCCGGTGATGGCGGCCGTGCTGATGGTGCTGGCCGTGCCGCTTGCCAAGCTGCGCCCCCGGCAGGGCCGCTTCGCCCGCGTCGGCGTCGCGGTGCTGGCGTATTTCATCTACTCCAACCTCGTCGCCGCCGTGCGCGTGTGGATCGAGAAGGACAGTCCCGGCGGTGCATTCGGCCTGTGGTGGGTGCACCTGCTGCCGCTCGCGCTCGCGGCCTGGCTGCTGTGGCGCGAGGAGCGACCGGGGCCGCTGTGGCGCCGGCGCCGCGCCGGGGCCTGAGATGCGGCTGCTCGCCAACTACATCGTCCGCACCGTCCTCGGCTACACCGCCCTGGTGATGATGGTGCTGCTCGCGCTGGGTGCGCTGTTCCTGTTCATCGGACAGCAGGACGACATCGGCACGGGCGGGTACACCGCGACGCAGGCGATGCTGTTCGTGGTGCTGAACCTGCCGAGCTACCTGTTCCAGCTGCTGCCGGTCGCGGCGCTGATCGGCACGCTGCTCGGCCTCGGCAACCTGGCGCGCGGCAGCGAGCTCGTGGTGATGCGCGCCGCGGGCATCTCGACGCTGCGGTTCTGCGGCTGGCTCGGCGCGGCCGGGCCTGATCCTCGCGGTGCTGATGGTCGGCCTCGGCGAATTCGTCGCGCCGCCGCTCGAGAAGTACGCGCGGCAGCTCAAGGTGTTCAGCAAGAACAGCAATTTCAGCTTCGCCGGCAACCGCGGCGCGTGGCTGCGCGACGGCGACACCATCATCAGCGTGCAGCAGCAGTCGGCCGGATCGACCTACGGCGGCGTGCAGGTGTTCCGCTTCGATCCCGGGCGGCGCCTGCTGAGCGTGGGCCGGGCCGAGTCGGCGAGCGTGGACGCGGAGAATCAGTGGCGCCTCGAGGGCTTCGAGGAAACGCGATTCCTCGACGGCCGCACCGAGGTGGGAAGCACGCCGCTGCAACCGTTGCGCTCGACGCTGTCGGCCGACCTGCTCGGGCTCGCCGTGGTCGAGCCCGAGGCCCTGGGGCTGCGCGACCTGCGTTCCTACATCGCGCACCTGCAACGCAACGACCTCGACTCGGCCTCGTTCGAGATCGCGCTCTGGTCGCGCATCTCGAGGGTCGTGGCGCTCGTGCTCGTGGTGATGCTCGCGCTGCCGTTCGCGCTCGGGCCGATGCGCTCCTCCGGCCAGGGCGCCCGGGCGGTCATCGGCATCCTGATCGGCGCGGGTTTCGTGCTGCTGAGCCAGACGCTCGAGAGCAGCGGGCAGCTGTTCGACCTGCCGCCGCTGGTCGTGGGCTGGGGGCCGACCGTGCTGCTGGCGGCGCTGACCGGGGTGCTGCTCGCGCGCACGCGCTGATCCGTCGTCAACCGCGCCGGCCGGCCTTCGGTACCACCACCACGCGGGTGCGGCTCAGGCGGTCGTGCCACGCGCGGCGCCCGGGGTCGATCGAGGATCCACAGGAACCCGAGCCCGAGCGGCAGCCACGAGAGCAGGGCGGCCGCGAGCCGGAGAATCGTGTCGCCCCAGCTGAGCCGCCCGCCGTCCTCGCGCTCGACCTGCACGCGCCACGACGCCATCCCGAGCGTCTGGCCGCGCCGCGTCCAGAAAATCCCGAAGAACCCGACGGTGAGCAGCACGAGCACCACGCGGTACACGAGCTCGAGCAGTGGATTCTCCGTCGGAGAGATCGCCTCGCCGCCGGTGAGCGCGAGGAACAGTCCGGTCGCGACCATGAGCAGCGCCAGCAGCAGCAGGCCGTCGTAGAGCATCGCGCCAAGGCGGCGCAGCAGGCCGGCGGGTAGCGACGCTTCGTCGGGCATGGACTTCACCGGGTGCCTAGAATTTCTCGGGCCGCAGTACGTCCACGTCCTGCATGAACAGGATCATGGCGTAGTGATCGTAGTAGCGCTCGCGCAGCCGGGTCGCGACCCGTTCGGCGAGGGCCGGATCGCACACGATTTCGATCCGGATGTTGCCCTGCTGGGTCCAGTCTGACTGCCTGCGGCCGCGCCCGCCCTTGCCGCGGGCGTCGCTGATCGTGTAGCCGCGCACGCCCAGCGTGTCGAACTCCGCGAGGAGTTCGCGCTCGAGCGCGGCCTCGGTGACGATCGTCAGCAGGCGACGGGGGAACTGCTCCATGGCCTTGACTCCTCAGCCCGCGAGCGCCGCCGCGAGGCGCTCGTACAGCGGAATTCCGACGATGATGTTGAACGGGAAGGTGACCGCCAGCGAGGCGGTCAGCGACAGCGCCGGATTCGCCTCTGGCACCGCGGTACGGATCGCGGCCGGCGCGGCGATGTAGGAGGCACTTGCCGCCAGCGTCGCGAGCACCGTGACGCCCCCCGGCGACAGCCCGAGCGCGTGGCCGAGCAGCGCGCCCGCCACGGCAAACACGAGCGGCGCGAACAGGCCGAAGGCGACGATGAACACGCCGTGGCGGCGCAGCGTGGGCAGCTGCGCGGCCGCGATCAGGCCCATCTCGAGCAGGAACAGCGCGAGGATGCCCTTGAAGAGATCGAAGAACAGCGGCTGGATCGACGCGGTGCCGTCGGGACCGGCGACCCAGCCGATTGCGAGCCCGCCGAGCAGCAGCACGATGCTGCGTCCGAGGAACAGCTCGCGAAGCAGACGGCCCCAGGCAAGATCCGCCCGACAGGCCACGCGCCAGCAGGATGCCGGCCACGATGGCGGGGACCTCGAGCAGCACCACCCAGACCGGGGCCCGCGCCTCGAACTCGATGCCGCGCGTCGCGAGGTAGCCGATGACCACCGCATAGGTGCCGACGCTGACCGAGCCGTAGTGTGCGGCGAGCGAAGCCGCATCGGCGCGGTTGAGCCGGCCGATGCCTCGCGCCGCGGCATACGCGGGCAGGGGCAGCAGGAAGCCGAGCAGCAGGATGCCGCCCAGCTCCGGCAGCGGCAGCCCGCCACCGTCGCGGGCGAGTTCCACGCCACCCTTGAGTCCGATGGCGAGCAGCAGCAGGGTGCTCACGAAGTCGTAGATGGCCGACGGCAGGCGTAGGTCGGCGCGCGCCACGCCTGCAACCAGGCCGAGGACGAAGAACCAGATCACGGGATCCAGGGTGGGCATGTCTCGTCGTGCCGAGCGGCCGGGGAGGTGCGCAACGGTATTCGAATCGCCCGCCGGAGTCACGGAGGCCGTTGCTAAGATTCCGCGATCGAATCGCAGGCGAGCGAGGGACGCCGGGGACATGACTCAACGCGACGAGCGGCTCGTCTGGGACCTGCCGGTGCGGCTGGTGCACTGGCTGATCGTGCTGGCGGTGGCGGGCAGCTGGGCCACGCACTACGCCGGCATCGAGTGGTTCGCCTGGCACCGACGCCTCGGCTACGCGGTGCTGGTGCTGGCCGCCTTTCGCGTGGCCTGGGGCTTCGTCGGCACGCGTCACGCGAGGTTCGGCAGCTTCCTGCGCGGACCGCGCGCGATCGTGGACTACCTGCGCGGCCGCACGGCGGCCTTGCCGGTCGGCCACAACCCGCTCGGGGCGCTTGGCGTGGTCGCGCTGCTCGGCGTGCTGCTCGTGCAGGCCTCGACGGGCGTGTTCTCCAACGACGAGATCATGAACGCCGGGCCGTTCTACGGCTGGATCGACCCGGCGCTCAGCAATCGAATCACGACGCTGCACCGACTGAGCTCCGACGCCATGCTGGTGCTGATCGCGCTGCACGTGCTGGCCGTGGCCTGGCACGTGCTCGGCCGGCGCCGGCCGCTGCTGCGGGCGATGTTCACCGGCCGCAAGGCCGCGGCACGACGTGCCCGCCGAACAGGCGATCGCAGGCTCGCGGACCGGGCTCGCGATCGCGATCGTCGCCGTGCTGGCCGCGGCGCTCGCCCTCGCCGTACGCGTCGCGCCGGAGGCGACGATCGCACTCTATTGAGGCCGGACCGAAGCGGCCGGTCCGCCTCGGTCCGGCGCCGCTGCGGCGCGAGGGCGGTCAGTCGGCCTTGTACTCGTCGTGGCAGGCTTTGCAGGTGTTCGCCGTGTCGAAGAACGCGGTCTTGGTCTTGGCCTCGTCGCCGCCCTTGGCGACGGTGGCGAGCGTCGCGCTGCGATCGACGAGGTCCTTCATCTTGGCGTCGAAGTCGGCGCGGTTGCTCCACAGCTCGGCCTTGGCCTTCGAGCCGTCGACGTCCTTCGTCTCAGGGGAATAGGACTCGGCGAGCATGGGCGTCAGCGCGGCGACGCGCCCGGCGCGCATGGCGAACTCCTTGGCGTCGAAGGGCGCCTTGCCCTGTGCCATGGCGCCCATCGGGGCGAAGTTCCAGGCGATCGCCTGGTAGACGGCCTTGCGGTACTTGAGCGCCTGCTCGCCCTTGGTGGGCTGGCCCTGGGCCTGCGCGGCTCCGCAGGCGAGGGCGAGGAGCAGGGCGGGAACGGCGAGGCGCTGCGCGCGGGTCGGCTGCATGGGGAGTCCACTCCGTGGGCTTGAGGGTCGGGAGCGCGGACCTTAACCCAGGCGTCCGGCGCCTGTCAGCCACGGCGCGGCCGGTTCACTCCGACGGGGGAGTCGCCTGCGCGTCGATCTCGGCGCGGTGCGCCCGCAGGATCGTCCAGACCTCGGGCTCGGCGGGACGGTCGGCGAGGCGCGCGATCAGGCTCGCGAGTTGCGGCCAGGGGCGACCCCAGTTCAGCAGCCGGACCGCGTCGGCGATGACGGTGGCGGACTTGGCGTCGTGGCCGCCCGGCTTCGCTTTCGCGGCCGTGTGATGCAGGTGCCTTGCGCTCCGGGGCCGAAGCCTCGTTCCGGCGCGCCGCGCGCGGCTGCGCCGCGGCGCGCCCCGGGTTGCGCGCGGCCGTCTTCGACTTCGGATTGGCCCGGGACGGCGGCGTTCGCGTGGGCGGCGGCGGAGTGGCCACGGCCGCAGCCGCGGCCGCAGCGGGCCGTGGTGGCGGCTCCGCAGGCACCGGCTTGCCCTTGCCCTCCACGGCCAACGGGATGAAGCGCTCGACGTGCTCGGAGCCGAGCAGGCTGGTCAGGAAGGCCATCAGTTCGAGGGCGTCGGCGAAGCTCGCGTCGCCGCGGGCCCCGCGCTCCGCGAGCTGCCGCTTGAGTTCCACGCAGCGCGAGCGTGCCAGGTCCACGATCCAGCGTGTCGGGCGCTGGTGGCGCGGCCAGTCCTGCACCTTCGCATAGGCGGCGTCGTCCAGCGCGAGGTAGCGGGCGTGCAACTCCACGCTCGCCAGCCATTGGTCCAGCAGTTCCGAGACGCGGTTGTCCGCAGCGCCCATGCCGCTTCCTCGTTTGTCCGTCGCCGGCAGTGTAGTGATGCGCCGGTACCCCCGCATTCTGGGACGCGTGGCCGCGACCGCGCTGCGATCCACGTCGCGTTCCGCTTCGGCTCAGCGGGCCGCGGTTGCGACCAGGCGGGTGTAGAACTCCGTCAGGCGGGCGAGGTTGTCGAGGGTCATGTGCTCGTTCGTGCCGTGGATCATCTCGAATTCACGCACCGAGGCGACGATCGGCTGGAAGCGGTAAATGTCCGCGCTCACGCCCGTCAGGTGACGGCTGTCGGTGGTCGCCGTGACGAGGCCCGGTGCCACCGGCCAGTCACCCGCCGCCGCCGCGGATGCGGCGATCCACTGCCAGCCGCGCGAAGTCGTGGAGGACACGGGCGACGGCTCGGAGGGCGGATTCACCCAGTCCATCTCGACCGCGAGGCCGCGGGTCGCGGTCCGCGCCCGCTCGATCACCTCCGCAGACGTCTGGGCGGGCGCGATGCGGTAGTTGATCCAGGCCGCGGCGTCCTGCGGCAGGACGTTTTCCTTCGGGCTGCCGCGCAGCATGGTGGGCGCGATGGTGGTGTGCAGGCTCGCCGCGCCGGCCGCGGTCGCGCCGATCTTCCTCACCAGCAGCGGCTCGAAAGCCCAGGCGTTCGCGACCGCCATTCGAACCCCGAAGCCTGCCTCGGGTGCGAGCGCGCGCACCATGTCGGCGGCCGGTCCCTCGAAGCGCAGCGGGAAAGGCTGCCCCGTGATCGCGAGCACGGCCCGGGCGAGCGTCTCGACGCCGGTCTCGGGCGGCGGCGCGGAGGAGTGGCCGCCTTTGGCGGGCGCCGTGATCTTGAGCGTCGCGTAGCCTTTTTCGGCGATGCCGATGAGCGCCGCGGGCCGGCCGAGCAACGGGAAGTCGGCCACGACGGCGAGGCCCTCGTCCAGCACGAACTCGGCTTCGACGCCGCGCGAGGCGAGCAGGGCCGCGGCCGCCGCTGCTCCGGTGCCGCCCACTTCCTCATCGTGGCCGCTCAGCACGATCACGCTCGCGGACGGCGTGAAGCCGGAGGCCGCCAGCGCCTCGAGTGCCTCGAAGATCGCCACCAGCGAGCCCTTGTTGTCCACCGCGCCGCGGCCCCACACCGCGCCGTCCGCGACCACGCCGTCGAACGGCGGGTGCTGCCAGTCACCTTCGGTGCCGGGCGTTACCGGCACCACGTCGTGGTGCGCCATGAGCACGATCGGCCGGCGCGCGGGATCGCTGCCGGGCCAGGTGTAGAGCAGCGTGTTCCCGGCCACCACGTCGCGCCGCATCGCCGCGTGCGCCGCGGGATAGGTCTCCTGCAGCCAGACGCGCAACCGTGCCCACTCGGCCGTTTCATTGCTGGCTGGATCCTGGTGGCTCACCGTCCGGATCCGCACCGCCTCGGCGAGCCGGCGGGCAGCGCGCTCGGAATCCACCGGCACGGCTTCGGCGAGCTGCACCACGGACGGATCGAAGGCGGCGGGCGCGCGATAAGTGATCGTTCGAAGCGCCACCACGGCGACGAGTGCGGCAGCGAGCCCGAGCACTGCGATTCCGATTTTCCCGAGCGTCGACATGGGCCGTACCGTGGACGGTCGCAGGCGGCGGCGTCAAGCCCGCGGCTTGCGCGCCACCCCGGCCATGGCCGAGGCTACGCGCCCTAAGGCGTGGAGGCGCGATGGCGGCACAGAACGATTCGAAGCCGGCCCGCGGCCCGCTGCTCGGCGCCATGTTCCTGATGGCCACGAGCGCCATCGGGCCCGGCTTCTAATCCACGCCGGACACGGTGGCGAGCACGCGCTCGATCGGCGTGGTGATGAAGCCGCGCACCACCTCGGCGCTGGCACCGATATACACGGTCTGCACCTGGATGGCGGCGCTCTCGATGCGCGGGAACTGCTGGACCGGCAGGTTCTGCGCCGCGCGGCCGCCAACCAGCAGGATGGCGAGGCTCGCCACCACGGCGAGCACCGGCCGGTTGATGAAGGTGGCGAGGAAGCCCTTCACGAGGCCGGCCCGGCGGGCTTGCCGTCGTCGACCTGCACGAGCGAACCCTGTCGCAGCTTGAAGGAACCCTCGGTGGCGACCCGGTCGCCGGGCGCCAGCCCGTCGAGGATGATGATGTCGCGGCCCACCACGGGACCCGTGCGCACGAAGCGCTGCTGGGCGCGGGGTCCCTTCTCGCCCGCGGCAGTATCACCTATCAGGAACACGTGGTCGCCGTAGGCGGCGCGCCGGACGGCGGCAAGCGGCACGGCCAGCACTGGCCGGGGTTCATCGGCGCTGACCGTGACGTCGACGAAGGTGCCGGGCTTCAGCACCTCGCCGAGACCCTCCACCTCGGCCCGCACGCGCACGGTGCGGGAAGCCTCGTCGGCGCGGGCATCGATGGCGCGGACCGTGGCCGCGGCCGGCTCCGCCAGGGCCCCGCCGGCAATTTTCACCCCGGCACCGGGCGCCAGACGGGCCGCGGACTCCTGGGGCAGGCGGAAGTCGACGTAGACGCTGTCGGCGACGCTCTCGAGCGTGGTGAGCTCGGTGCCCTCGGCAAGGTACTGGCCGGGGTGGATGTCCGCGCAGCCCGATGCGGCCCCGGAAGGGGGCGCGCATCAACTTCCGCGCGATGGCGGTGGCGATCACGTCGCGCCGCGCCTCCGCCTGGGTGAGCTGGGCCTCCGCACGGTCCACCTCCGCCTGGGTGCCCGCCTTCTGCTCCACGAGCTTCCGGGTGCGTTCAACGGTAAGGCGGGCAAGGCCAATGTCCGCCTCGGCGCTCCGCAGTTCGGCGCGCTCGGTGCGGGTGTCGAGTTCCAGCAGCGGCTGGCCCTCCTCCACGATCTGGCCGGAGCGGAAGTGGACCTTCGCCACGGTGCCCGAGAGCTCGTTGCGCAGGGTGACGTACTGGCGGGCCACGACGGTGCCGGCGGCGCTCGTCTCCGCCTGCCACGTGATGGGCCGCGCCGCCGCGACCTGCACCGTCTCGGCCGGCTCGCCGAAGGCCGACGCGGCGGCGATCATCGAGGCAACACGCCAGTACTTGAAGCCGGCGAGGGCCGCCACGACGGCGACGATGGCGACGATGGCAATGACGAGGGCGCGTCGGTTCATGGCGGATGACGGGTTCGCTTGAGTAACGGAACCCAGTGTAGCCGCTGCCCCGGTGCCGCTCGACCCCCGGCGGCCGCGCCGCAATGCGCCTTGTGGCTGGCCCGCCGAAGAGAGCCTAGGGCGCCGGCACAGCCCCCAGCGCCGTCGCCACGCTGGCCACCGCGTCGCGGGTACCCGACTTCGGGTTGGCCGCGCAGAATTCCACCAGGCTGTCACCCAGCCGGGCGTAGGTCCACGGCGGGCCGGTGCGGTCGGCGGCGTTCACCACTTCCTGCAACGGCTTGCCCGTGGTGGCCTGCAGGTAGCCGGCCACCCAGGTGATGAGCGAGTGCCGGGTGCCGAGCGGCGCAATCCGGGTCATGTCGTTGAATAGCGCGCAGGGGATCGCGCCGATGTCGGGGACGCCACCCATGCCGGCCGGCATCACGAGCTTCTCCGCGGTTGCCCCGCCGGAGGCGAGCAGCAGGGCCAGGACCGGCCCGGCGCACCGGGCGGCGGGCAAATGGCACTTCAGTTTCATGCGACCGTATCCGTCCATCATTCCGCCGCGGGGCTGACGCGCCGGCGCGCCGATTTCCGAGGGCTTCTTGGGCGCCATCACCAGCAGGGCGATGAGGGTGAGGAAGGCGCCGAAGAGGACCGACGCCTCCAGCTTGTAGCTCCAGGGATCGATGAAGACCGCGTGGCTCATCAGGTTCAGCTTCTCCAGGATCTCGACGTTCACCCAGGCGATGTTGCCGACCGGGATGGCGTAGCGAAGGGCGGTGGCCGTGCGCTTGAACTGGATGAGCCGCGTGAGGCAGAAGCCGGCCCAGACCACGGCGATGAACACGGACGCCAGGTTGACGGCGACGAACAGGCTGCCCTTGCCCATGAGGGCCGGATCGAACGTGAGCAGGTTCCAGGCGTAGCAGAACCAGGTGACGAAGAAGGTCTCCATGAAGGTGATGATGGCGTAGTTGCGGTCCTTCGCCGTCTTGGTGCTGGGGCCCAGGCCCTCCCGCAGCCCCAGCTTGTCCTGGAACCACAGGAACATGTTGCAGCGCGTGTCCTTGTCGAAGGTGTAGAAGCACAGCATCATGAGCAGCGTGCCCACGGTGGACGCCATGAGCATGTACTCGGGGTAGGTGCCGCTGACCTCGAGGCCGTCCGCACCCGACATCCGGGGCAGCATCCCGAAGTTCATGCGGCCGTACCACATGTAGAAGAACTCGACCCAGCACATCCAGACGATCAGGGCCCCGAAGAAGCCGACCCAGGTCTGGAAGGTCTCGTTCTTCGACTTCACGCCGTACCAGAGCAGGATGATGCCGGTGAAGCCGAGCAGCGGCGACACGGCCAGGGTGGTCTCCCGCCCCAGGTTGTGCTCGATCAGCACCATCAAGGTGTGGGCGAGGCCCACGCCCACGAACATGAGCACGAAGGTGACGAGCCCCACGACGGGGGGCTTCCAGAGCTTGGACTTGGCGGGTCCGGGAGTGGCGACGGCGGTGGACATAAGGACTCCTCAGCGGCACTGCGACCGACAACAGGAATCCAGTCTATTTCGGACGCCCCCCGCAACAACGCGGCGTTTTGTCGCCCCTGCGCCGCACCGCCACTCAGCCGTCGAGGATCCGCACGGGTGACTGCCTGCCAGTGGAGGACACCGGCTAGCCGGCCAGCAGCGCAGTCAGGGAGTCACGGTACAGCCGCGCGGCATCCGGGTGATCGCCGTACACGCGGAGCAGCGGCACCGCCGTGCGCGCAATGACCCGGAAGCTGTAGTCGGCGCTGCCGTTGCGCAGCTGGCCGGCCGCGGCCGCCTTCTGGAGGGCGGCCCGCATCGCTCCCGTGAACGCGAGATGACGGGGCCGCAGGCGGGCAAAGGCGGTGGCATCGATACCCGGAATCAGCATCAGGGCATGGCGGTGGCGCTGCCAGAGATCGAGG
Source organism: uncultured Gammaproteobacteria bacterium (assembly GCA_963754125.1). GTDB lineage: Bacteria > Pseudomonadota > Gammaproteobacteria > Steroidobacterales > Steroidobacteraceae > RPQJ01. The sequence goes on along the minus strand of CAVWEX010000001.1, from coordinate 73,596 downwards.
TAGAGCGTGACGATGCCGGGCACGACCTCGGTAGCCGGCGCGCTGGCGAGCGGTGTCAGGACGGCAATGCCCTCGTCGAACACCGGCGCGATGATGGCGACCACGAGGTCCGTCTTGTTGCGGCAATAGCTGTAGAACGAGCCGCGCGACACCCCGGCGCCGAGCAGGATCTGCTCGACGCTGACCGCCCCTATGCCCTGCTCGGCCATGAGGCGTCCCGCCACCCCAACGATCTGGTCCCAGACCCGGCCGCGGCGGTCGAGCACGCGGGTGCTGGTTACGGCGCCACGGCGGCGGGGCTTGCGAACGGTGGCGGTCATCAGGCTTGTATTCTTACTACAAACGTGCGTTCTAATTTTCATCCTTGCCTTTTACGGGGACCACTCGGCCAGAGGAACGCTCATGGACGACTCCCACCGCTCCCGCCAGTACCTCCACCGCAGTCGGTCGCCTCGAAGCTCTGGCGCCCGCCCTGGGTCGGCATCCTCACCATGCGTGCTGATGTTCGTGGGCGTCGGCGTCGGCCACGCCGTGATGACCTTCATCGAGGACGGCCTGGGCCGCGACCTGACCTACCCGGTCTCCATCTTCCTCGGCTTCGGCGGCATCGTCGCTCCTCTGGTACGGCGTCAAGTCGAAGAGCGAGAACTTCGCGACCTGGTCCGGCTTCTTCGCCGGCATCATCGTCTGGATGACCTGGGTCGAGTTCTTCTACATGTACTACGGCCGCAAGAACTTCGGCATGCTGCCCCGCCTCCATGACCCCGTCGTCGGCGCAGGTCGGCGCGAGCCCGAATACATGATCATGGCGGCCACTATCGGCGTGCTCATGACGATGTGCTGCGTGTACACCTTCGACAAGGACACCCGCTGCAACATGTTCGTGTGGATCCAGAACCGTCTTGGCCTGCGGGAGGCGCTGGGCCCCAGCACGAAGACGGCAAAGGACCGCAACTACGCGATCATCACGTTCCTGGAGACCTTCTACGTGACGTGGTTCATGTACGCCTGGAACCTGCTGATCTTCGACGCCTCCATCGTGGGCGTGGGGCAAAGCGCCTTCATCGCCGAGGCGCTGCACCTGTGTTCTGTCCATTGCCTGGGGCGGGTTCTGCTTCAGCCGGCTGATCAGGTACCGGCGCACGTCGAGCGCGCTCCGTTACGCGATCCCAACCGCCAACATCCTGTGGATCAACGCCGAGATATTCTCGCACTGGGGCCTGCTCACGGAGGTCTGGGTCGAGCCCTACCAGTACCTCCCGGAAGTGGGCCTCATCTGCCTCGCATTCGTCATCATGACCGGGCTCATCGTGTACGCGCCGAAGAAGCCTTCCGAAACCGGCGACCGCCTGGTCGACTGAGGAGCCAGCCCATGAAGAGTCGCCATTCCCTCCGGTGCGCGCCGGTCCTCGCACTGGTCATTGCCAGCGCTGCCGCCTCGGGCGGGCCGATCCGGCTGCGCGAGGGCATGGGCGGCGTCGCGGACATCGGCGCCACCAAATGCGATTACTACGCCTACATTCACCCCAACGCCCCGACCGGCTTCAACCAGGCCGTGCTGTACTGGTTCCAGGGTTATGTGCATGCCCGCAGCGGCAAGGCGATCGACGCCTGGCTGGCCGGGATCCCCGGCGGCGACCAGTGGACCTTCGACCGCATCGGCGGGCACGTGCTGGACTACTGCACGGCCAACCCGGGCGCGACGGTGGCGGACGCCGGCGGCGACCTCTGGAAGCGGATCGGAGGCTAGGACGCCCTACTCGTGGCGTAGTGCCCGGATCGGGTCCATGCGCGCCGCGCGCAATGCCGGCCAGCTGGCAAAGGTCAGGTTCAGCGCGATGGCGAGCACCAGGGCAACAAGGGCATTGCCGGCATCGACCACCAGTGGAAGTCCCGCCTGGCTCGCCAGCACCCGCGACGCGATCACGCCAATTGCCAGCCCAGCCAGGGCCCCGATGACGGCCAGCAGGCCCGCCTCCGCCGCGAACTGGAAAAAGATGTCCGGCGCAGTCGCGCCCAGGGCGCGGCGCGTGCCGATCTCCCGGGTGCGGTCGCGGACCGTGATCCACGCGATTGCCAGGATGCCAAGGCCGGCGACGGCGAGGCCGCTGCGGCCGATCCAGCGCACGAGGAAGGCAAGCCGGTCGGCCGACGCCAGCTGGGCGTTGATCAGGTCGGTCTGGCTCTGCACACGGAAGTCGTCGGGCCGGTGCTCGGACATGCGGTGGCGTTCACGCAGCAGGGCGGTGATGTCGGCAATGGCGACGGGCATCCGGGTCGGACCTTCCACCTCCAGCAGGATGGCACCGTAATGGTCCACGTTCAGCAGGCGACGCATCGCCGTGTTGAGCGGCACGTAGACCTGGCCATCCTCCGTGCTGCCGTCCAGGCCCGCGCCCCTCTCCCGCAGGACGCCCGCGACCTCGAAGGGCACCCGGTTGATGAATAGGCGCTCGCCCACCGGCGACTCGTCGCCGTAGAGGTCCCGGGCCACGGTGGCGCCGATGACGGCGACGCGCGCCGAGCGTTTCTCGTCGTCGGCCGTGTACAGGCTACCCTGCGCGAGCTCCCAGGACTTCATGGCGAACCAGTCGGGCTCCACGCCGACGACCGGTGCCACCTTGGAAAGATAGCCTGCCTTCAGCCGCAGTGACCCGGACACCCGGGCCGATGACCGGACGATGCCGGCCGTCTCCCGGCGGATCGCGGCGTAGTCGGCCGGCACGAGGGTGGTGACGATGGCGCCCGTGCGGGCCCGGTCGGCGACGCCCCTGCTCTGCTCGGCGCTGACCGTCAGCACGTTGCTGCCCAGGCGGCGGATCTGGGTGAGCACCTGCTCCCGGCCGCCCGAGGCGTAGTTGACCGCGGTGGTGGCGCCGGCCACGCCGAGTGCGGCGCACAGGATGACGAGGCCCGACCGCAGCTTGTAGCGCCAGAGCTGGCGGCCGATGCCGGGCAGAAGGCGCCGCCAGTGGTCCGTCACGTCAGCCACTGCGGGCGCGCATCACGACCGCAGTGCCTGGATGGGATCCACGTTGGCAGCCCGCCAGGCGGGCTGCAGGCCGAAGACGAGTCCGATGAGCGTGGCGAGGCCGACGGCCCCGGCCATGGCACCCCACAGGAACGCGGGGGCCAGCTGCTGCTGCCAGGCCGCCACCGTGGCGCCGGCCACGCCGAGCAGGACGCCGACGATGCCGCCGAGCGCGGAGATCAGCGCCGCCTCCACCAGGAATTGCCGGAGCACGTCACCCCGGGTGGCGCCAACGGCGCGGCGCACCCCGATCTCCCGCCGCCGCTCCGAGACCGCGATCAGCATCAGGCTCATGATCACCACGCCGCCGATCAGCGTCGCGATCACCGCGATCCCGACCAGGACGGAGGACAGGGTCGTATCGACCTCCTGCACCTGCTCCATCGCGGCCCGCGGGTTGCTGACCGTGAAGTCGTCCTCCACGGGGGGCACGATGCCGTGGCGCTCGCGCAGCAGCGCGGTGATGGCGGCGACGGCAGGCTCGTACTGGTCAGGGTCCTCGAGCTGCACGGTGATCGTCGTCAGGTAGTCCCGGTTGAAGAGCCGCTTCGAGGCGGTGCTGACGGGGATGAGCAGCAGGTTGTCCAGGCTCGAACCGCCGGGGCCGGCGCCCCGGGGTATCAGCACGCCCTGCACCGTGAACGGCACCTCGGCGATGCGGATGGTCTTGCCGATGGGATCCTCGTCGGGAAAGAGTTCCTTGCGCAGGTCCTCGCCGATCACGGTAACGCGGGCCAGGGTCTCCACGTCCTCGGGGCTGATCCCGCGGCCGACGGTGACGTCGTCGCCGCGGATCTCCATCCATTCTGCCGAGATGCCCCAGATGGAGGTGGTGGCCGTCTTGTCCCGGGCCTGCACGTCGATGTCGAACGCGCTCTGCTCCCGCGAGACTCGCCGGACATTGGGGATCTCCGCGGCAATGGCATCCGCATCCTCGAAGCGCAGGGTCGGCTCGACGGACGTCAGGGACGGCATGCCCCGGGTGCGCGCCGAGCCCGGCTGCACGCTGATCCGGTCGAAGGTGCCCACCATGCGCTTGAACTGGCGCATGGTCTCCTGGCGGGTGGCCTCGCCCACCGACGCCATGGCCACCAGCGAGGCGATCCCCACGGCCACGCCCAGCAGCATGAACAGGCTCCGGAGCGGATTCCGCCGCAGGGTGCGCAGTGCCAGCGCCAGCGTCCTAGCCCACGACATGTTCGACTCCCCGGGCAGCGGGCGCCGAACCGGGCCGCGGCCCCTGCTTCCGGTCGGAGGCCAGCACGCCGTCCCGTATCAGCAGTTCCCGCGCGGCGTAGGACGCGACCCGCTCGTCGTGGGTCACCAGGACGATCGTGAGGCCGTCCCGGTTCAGGTCGGTCAGCAGCTCCATGATGGAATCGCCGACGGCGGAATCCAGGTTGCCGGTGGGCTCGTCGGCCAGGAGCAGCGGCGGGCTGTTCATCAGCGCCCGGGCGATGGCCACGCGCTGCTGCTCGCCACCGGACATCTCCGTGACGAAGTGTCCGGACCGCTCCGCCAGGCCCACCCGCTTCAGGAGGGCCAGGGCCTTGCCCCGGTCCACGTCGCCGCCGCTGTAGAGGGCCGGCACCTCCACGTTCTCCACCGCCGTCGTGCGGGGCAGGAGATTGAAGGCCTGGAAGACGAAGCCGATCCGCCGCGCGCGCACCGCCGAACGCTCCTGGTCGGTGTACCGGGATACATCCTCGCCGGCCAGCCGGTAGACGCCACTGGTAGGCGTGTCGAGGCAGCCGAGGATATTGAGCAGGGACGACTTCCCGGACCCGGAGGAGCCGCGGACGGTGACGAATTCGCCAGCGTCGATGCGGCAGGTGATGTCCCGGAGTGCGGGCACGGGCGTGCCGTCGTCCCGCTGGTAGGTCTTCACCACGTGTTCGAGCTCGATCATGAGGCCTCCTGGGCGACGGCGGTTGCCGGCAGCGGACGGAGGAGCACGCGGTCGCCGGCGACCACGCCCTCACGGATCTCGGTGAAGCCCGTGTCCCGGGCGCCCACCGTCACGGTCCGGCGCTGCAGTTCGCCATTCCTGTCGACCCACACGTAACGGCCCGAATCGTCCTTCTGGATGACCGCGCTGGGTAGCACGAGCGCCTCCCGTTCTGCGGTGCGGATGGACACGTTCGTCGTCATGTCGGGCTTGAGCTGCGCCTTGAGCTGCTCGGCGGGTGAGTCGATGCTGATGATCACCTCGAAGTTGACGACGCCGGAGATGATGGTGCCCTTTGGCGCTATTCGCTCCACGCGCCCCGCGAACTCCAGGGCGGGAAACGACTCGACGGTGAACGACACGGGGTTACCCAGCGCGACGTTGCCGATGTCGGTCTCGTCCACCAGGGCGATGAGTTCCAGCGCACCGTCCTCGATGATGGTGGCGAAGGTCGGCGTGCTGAAGCTGGCCGCGATGGTCTCGCCCTCCTGGGTCGTGACCGAGGCCACCGTCCCGGTGATCGGCGAGCGGATCACGGCGTAGTTCATGTCGGTCTCGACCACGGCGGCATCCCGCCGGGCCTTCTCCAGGCGGGCGCGGGCCTCACTGACGGCCAGCGCCTTGTCCTCCACGTCGGACCGGGCCACGAGACGCTGCTGGTCGAGCCGCTCGCTGCGGGCCAGTTCCACTTCCGCCCGCTTCAGTTCCTGCTCGTTGACGGCGATCTGCGCGCGGGCCTGGGCCAGGCGGGCCTCCAGCGGCCGGGCGTCGATGGTGGCGATGACATCGCCCTTGCGGATCTTGGAGCCCACTACCACGTTCAGCTTCTCGACTATCCCCGAGAGCTGGGCGCCCACCCGCACTTCGCCGCCGACCCGCGTCCGGAGGATGCCGGTGGCGAGTACGGTGGCGCCCACCTTCCGCTTCTCGGGTGTCACGAAGCTGCGCTCCGCCACGGCGCCGTCGTCCGCGGCCATGCGGGTCCAGCCCCACCACGCGCCCGCGGCGAGCAGCAGGGCCGCAACGCCGGCCGCAATGACGACAGCTGGCTTCACTTCTGCTTCTCGTAGACCATGACCATGGGGGGCTTGGTTCCGCGGGTCGTCGTGACGCTCATCGTGTTGCCGTCGGCGGAGAGCTCTCGGGTCTCGACCTTCTGGATCTTGCTGCCGGGGATCGCGCTGGGCTCGGTCCACGTGACGGCGAGCTTCTTGCCATCCCACTTCGCCACGGTGTCGCCGCGGCTGCCCATCGGACCCTCGTTGTTGACGGTCTTGCCAGTCAGGTCGTAGGTGACCGTGCGCTCGCTGGTCGTGCCCATGAACCCTGCCGAGGACTCGATCTTCAGCTGCTGGGGGGTCTGGGTGATCTTCGTGGTCTCCTTGACCGCCGACATCATCCCGAGGTTCTCGCCCTTCTTCGTGTTGAGGACCCAGGTACCGGCGAAGCTTGGCGTGTCGGCCGCAACGGCCGGCGCAAGCCCCGTGAAAACAGGAGCAGCGCAAGCGCTGGTGCGGCGGTGAAGGACAGCTGTCGTCTGTTCATGGTGGTTAACTCCTGGTTAAGGACGTAGTCGGGTTGACGGTCGCCCGATGCCGGGCAGGTCCGGGGCGTTGAAGCAGCGTCGTGCGGCCCGCTGGGGTGGCAAGATGGCGCATGGCGCGATCCAGCCAGGCCAGCTCCGCCTCGAGGAGGCTGAGGGCGTGATCGGTCGCCAGCGAGCGGGCAGCCAGGATCTTGCTGGCCGGCTGCGCGGTCAGGTGATCGATATCATTGCGCCACGTCGGCGTGGAGGGCTTCGATGGCGCGGCGGCGCCTGGTCAGGAGCGACTGCGCTTCCCGCGCGGGTATCCACGGCAGATAGGCGGCAGCCATCTCGAAGGTGGTCTCGACGCGGTCGTAGGTGCTCAGCGCACTCCGCAGCAGTTCCTGGAACTGGTCGCGGCCGGCCGGCGTGATGGCGAAGACCAGGCGCTCCCCGCGCCGGCCCCGGGTACCGGCCTCGGAATGGACTTTCACCGCGCCCTGGACGGTAAGCCGGTGCAGCAGGTGATAGAGGGTGGGCTTCTTGAATTCGGCGTACAGCGTGCCGTGCGCCACCAGGATCCGGTGCAGCTCGTAGCCGTGCTTCGGGCCGTCCTGCAACAGGCCAAGCACCATCAGGGTGCGCGCGTCAGCTGGCTTCCGGGGGTTCATAGTCCGCACGGACTATAGCCACCCCCGGCCTCCAAAGTCCATCTGGACTATCCCTTACGCGCCAATTTGCCGCACCGGCGGCGCGGCGGCGCCGGCTCAGCTGATCAGGCCCCTCTCCCTGAGGAGTGCGAGCACCAGACCGGCCGCCTCCTCGGCACTGCAGTTCGCGGTATTGACCCGCAGTGCGGGGTCCTCCGGCACCTCGTAGGGCGAGTCGATGCCGGTGAAGTTCCGGAGCTCACCACGGCGCGCCTTGCGGTAGAGGCCCTTCACGTCGCGGCTCTCGGCCACGTCCAGCGGCGTGTCCACGTGGATCTCGAGGAACTCACCCTCGGCCAGCAGGCTCCTGGCCAGCGCGCGCTCCGCGCGGAACGGCGAGATGAACGCTGTCAGCACGATCAGGCCCGCGTCGACCATCAGGCGCGCAACCTCGCCCACGCGCCGGACGTTCTCCACCCGGTCGGTCTCGGAGAAGCCGAGGTCCTTGTTCAGGCCGTGGCGCACGTTGTCGCCGTCCAGGAGGTAGGTGTGCCGGCCCATCGCCAGCAGCTGCTTCTCGACCAGGTTGGCGATCGTCGACTTGCCGGCGCCCGACAGGCCGGTGAACCACAGGACGCAGGGCGTCTGCCCCTTCAGCGTGGCGCGCGCCGCCTTGTCCACGTCCAGGTGCTGGAGGTGGATGTTGTGGGCCCGGCGGAGCGCAAAATGGAGCATGCCGGCGCCGATGGTGTGGTTGGTCAGCCGGTCGATCAGGATGAAGCCCCCGGTCTCCCGGTTGGCCTCGTAGGAGTCGAAGGCAATCACGCGGTCGAGGGCGATGTTGCACACGCCGATCTCGTTGAGATCGAGCTTCCGGGCCGCCAGGTGCTCCAGCGTGTTCACGTTCAGCTTGTACTTGGGCTGGGTGATCGTGGCCGTGACGGTCTCGGTGCCGATCTTCAGGAGGTAGGCGCGGCCCGGGAACATCGGCTCCTCGGCCATCCACACCAGGGTCGCCTCGAACTGGTCGGCGACCTCGGCCGGCGCATCGGACCGGGAGATGACGTTGCCGCGGGAAATGTCTATTTCGTCGTCCAGGGTCAGCGTGACCGACTGGCCGGCGACCGCCAGCGGCAGGTCGCCATCGGCGGTGACGATCCGCGCGACGCGGCTTTCCCGGCCGGAGGGCTGCACGCGGACCCGATCGCCCGGTTGCACGGTGCCACTGGCCACGGTGCCGGCGAAACCGCGGAAATCCAGGTTGGGGCGGTTCACCCACTGCACGGGCAGGCGGAAGGGTTCCGCAGCCTGCTGCTGCCTGCCGGTATCCACGGTCTCCAGGTAGCCGAGCAGCGTCGGGCCGTGATACCAGGGCGTGCGTTCGCTCGGCTCGAGCATGTTGTCGCCCCGGAGCGCGGACAGGGGAATGGCGGTCACCTCGTCCAGGTGGAGGTGCCGGGCGAACTCCCGGTAGTCGTCGACGATCCGGCCATACACGTCGTCCGCGTAGCCCACCAGGTCCATCTTGTTGACCGCGAGCACCACCTTGCGGATGCCGAGCAGCGACACCAGGAAGCTGTGGCGCCGCGTCTGCGGTGAGGATGCCGCGTCGCGCATCCACCAGGACCACGGCCAGGTCGGCCGTCGATGCCCCGGTGACCATGTTGCGGGTGTACTGCTCGTGGCCGGGCGTGTCGGCGACGATGAACTTCCGCCGGTCCGTCGAGAAGTAACGATAGGCCACGTCGATCGTGATGCCCTGCTCGCGCTCGGCCGAGAGCCCGTCCACCAGCAGGGCGAAGTCGATGTCGCGGCCCTGGGTGCCCCACTTCGCCGAATCCGCCTCGACCGCGGCGAGCTGGTCCTCGAACAGCATCTTCGACTCGTAGAGCAGGCGCCCGATCAGGGTGCTCTTGCCGTCGTCCACGCTGCCGCAGGTGATGAAGCGCAGCAGGCTCTTGGTCTCGTGCTGCCGGAGGTAGCGCTCGATGTCGGCGGTCATGAGGGCGTTGTGCAGGGCCATCAGAAGTACCCCTCCTGCTTCTTCTTTTCCATCGACGCCGACTGGTCGTGGTCGATCAGCCGTCCCTGGCGCTCGGAGGTCCGGCGCCAGCAGCATTTCCCGGATGATCTCCGGCACGGAATCCGCGGCCGACTCGATGCCGCCCGACAGCGGGTAGCAGCCCAGCGTGCGGAAGCGGATCCTGCGCATCACCGGCACTTCGCCGGGCTTCAGCGGCATCCGCTCGTCGTCGACCATGATCCACGTGCCGTCGCGCTCCACGACCGGCCGCTCCTGCGCGAAGTACAGGGGCACGACGGGAATCTTCTCGAGGTGGATGTATTGCCACACGTCGAGCTCGGTCCAGTTCGACAGCGGGAACACCCGGATCGTCTCGCCCTGCCGCTTGCGCGAGTTGTAGAGGCGCCAGAGCTCCGGGCGCTGGGCCTTGGGGTCCCAGCGATGCTGGGCATTGCGGAACGAGAAGATCCGCTCCTTGGCGCGGGATTTCTCCTCGTCGCGCCGGGCGCCGCCGAAGGCGGCGTCGAAGCCGAATTTCTCCAGCGCCTGCTTGAGGCCCTGGGTCTTCCACATGTCCGTGTGGATCTGCGAGCCGTGGTCGAAGGGGTTGATCCCCTGCTCCAGGGCCTCCGGGTTCCGGTGGACGATGAGTTCCATCCCCGTGTCCCGCGCGACGCGGTCGCGGAGCTCGTACATCTCCCGGAACTTCCAGGTCGTGTCCACGTGCAGCAGCGGGAATGGTGGCGGCGCCGGGAAGAACGCCTTCTGCGCAAGCCGGAGCATGCAGGCGCTGTCCTTGCCGATCGAGTACAGCATCACCGGCTTCTCGGCCTCGGCAACGACCTCGCGCATGATGTGGATCGCCTCGGCCTCGAGGCGCTGCAGGTGGGTTAGCGGCATGGAGGAATCTCTGACGGCAACGGGTTGAGCCCGCGAGGGTCTTGGCGGACCGGAAGCGCGCGGCCTGTCGGGCGATAGCGCCGCAGCGTGCTGGAGGGCGCGGGTCAGGCTGATGGGGCACGGGACCACTGCCAGGCGGTCGCTCCGGGTCCCGATCCAGGCGGCAAGATCGGGACTGTGGGACGCATCGACCCCGTGGAGCAGGACGCAGACCGGGCCCGCCGCTTCCTTCACGAGCCGCTCCAGGAAGTCGCGGTAACCGTCCACCTGGTTCGGGGCCGGGAGCACGAGCCAGCAGGGCCGGCCCCGGAGGTTCGTGCCGCACAGGATACGCACCGCGGGCGCGCCAACGCTGAGTTCCCCCGCCCAGTAGATTTTCGCCCGCCGGGACCGGGCCCGCCTCAGCTGGCGGGGAAGCTCGGCACTGAACCAGCGCTTCTCGGCGCCGCTCGCCGGGGTGACGTCCCGCAAAGGCCGGAGGTCCATCCCCCAGCCAGTCAGGTAGCGGAGCACCGAAGTCTCGGCGAGGGACACGTTCCAGCGGGACCGGAGCAGTGCCTGCACCGCGGCCACGGACCAGAGGGCATGGGGCAGTCCGTGAGCCTCGGGAGCCGACGTGAAGATTGCCCGGTGCAGTTCCCGCTCCTGCGCGTCCAGAAGGCGGCGCCCCTGGCCAACCCGCCTGCCCAGGGCCTGCACGGGAACGGCCGGCCAGCCGCCCGCGACGAAAGCCTTGTAGGCCGCAATGACGGTCGGGGCGCTGAGGCCCGTGGCACCCCGGATTGCAGCCAGAGAGGCGCCGGCCAGGCGCAGCTCGACGGCACGCCGCCGCTTCTCGTTCAGGGCTTCAGCGCTGTCGGTGGGGGTGACCACGATCCATCCGCAATCTTCGAACTATTAATCCTTTATGGATGGTAATTACAAGTCGGTCCGGTCTCAAGCCTGCAGCGCGACGGCCAGCAAGCCGCCAGGGATCGCCCGGCGCGAACGTCGCCAATCGACCCGGGAAATTGGACATAACGGGCGAAATCAGACGCTGCCGAGGCTGGCCCGCCGCCCGGATCGGAGTATATTTTGACCTGCCGTGCCGTGCCGGGCCGCTAGCCCGGCTTTCGAACCACGAGTCCGCTCTCACGCTGAGGATAGAAACAGCCTGGGGGAGCACTGAGAACTGACCGCCGGGGAATTGCATAACTAGACGACACAAAGCAACCCATCTCAAATTCCGGAGGTCTCTGCCATGAGGAAGTTTCTGTTTGGGCTCGCGCTCGGCCTGAGTGCGGCCGCGTCGAATGCCCAGAGCGTGCTTATTTTTGATGTCGTGTTCGACCAGGTCTACGAGGCATCCGGCGCGTTCACGCCGAACCTCACGCCGGTCGGGCCCGGCCCCTTCAACCCGGGTCCGATCGCGGCGCCCAACCTCAAGGCCCGCGTCATCATGAGCGCCGTTCCCAGCGGCACGCAGCTGACCGCGGTGAACACCATCACCCTGAACGGCACGTTCTCGACGGAGAGCGGCAACTCGCCGTCGAACGGCTGGTCGGTGCACACGTTCAATGGCGCGACGTTCAACCTGCTGAAGACTCCTGGAAACAGCTACTTCGCCATCGACTTCGTCACCAACCCCAACGACTGGCCGACCTTCATCTCCACGTCGGCGAACGGCTTGCTGTCGGACCACGGTCCGGCCGCCGGCTACGGTGGCACCTGCCCGTACTTCTTCGGCTGCCTGAGCGCGCAGCCGGCCGGTAACGGCACCGGCGCGGGCGCCTTCGGCCTGTACGCCACGGGAACGAACATCTTCAATACCGGCACCAGCCTCCCCTCGTTCCCGACGCTGGCGAATGCCGGCAACTATCCGCTGATCAGCGGCACCTACAGCCAGACGGTTCCGAGCACCGGCCTTGGCTTCGAGAACGGCATCGATGCCTTCGCGTTCCAGGGGGTGCTCGACACCACCAACTCGCAGGGCAACGGCGCGTCGCAACCGTACGTCAACGGCGTCAACGGGAATCCGGGCATCGTCCGCTTCCTGACGGTCTCCAGCACGGGCAACACCGCGTACATGATCGAGGGCAAGATCGTGACGCCCATCGTGGATGCGGACGTCGACAGCGTTCCCGACAGCCTCGACAACTGCCCTGCCGTGTCCAACTGGAACCAGGCCGACGCCGATGGGGATGCCCGGGGCAATGCCTGCGACAACTGCCGCACGCTGGCCAACAACAGTGGTGCAGCCGCCCAGTGCGACTCCGACAACGACGGGTTCGGCAATCGCTGCGACGGGGACATGAACAACAACGGGTCGACGAATGCCCAGGACACGACGCTCTACCGTCAGCTTCTCGGCGCGCCCAGTGTTGCCCCGACGTTCAACAAGGGTGACATCAACTGCAATGGCAGCGTGAATGCCCAGGACACCACGCTCTTCCGCGGCCGACTCGGCTCACCCCGGGCCCGGGCGCCGGTCCGTAACTCAATTGCCTGCCCCGTCGCCGTGCCGCGCAACCTCTGCGCGGCACGGTGACGGACTACGGGGCCTGGCCAGCTCCCGGGAAGGGACCGCCCTGCAGGCGGAACCCGGGGCCGATGCCCCGCTGGGAAAACCAGCCTCGATTCATCTCCAGCACGAAGCGCACCGGCGCGGTCGAGCAGTGCCTGTCGAGCGATCCTGGCACCATGTCCTCGATATTCACGATCCTGCCATCATCGGCGACGAACGCGGCGGAGAGTGGCAGCAGGGTGTTCTTCATCCAGAGGCACTGCTGGCGCGCCCCCTGAAAAATGAACAGCATCCCCTCGCTGGGGGCCATGGTCTGGCGAAACATCAGCCCGGTCCGGTGTTGAGACGGCGTCAACGCGACCTGGGCCTGGATGACATGGATGCCGGCGCCCAGCTGGACGCGCGGCAGTTCCTGCGGCTGCTCCCCGGCCGGCGCCGGGACGCCGGGAAGTAGCAACGCAAGCAGCGTTACCGGGAAGAGAAAACCCCGCCAAAGCGGGGTTTCGCGGATGCGCATCGGGACCGCCGCCAGCCTGTGGTCAGCCGGGCGGTCGTCGGCGCCTGCGCAGCACCGGAACCGCGACTCCAACAGCCGTAGCCAGCAGCCAGCCCGTGGCCGGCCCCGGTACCGGGGTCGTGTAGACCACGCGGCCCTCGACCACGTAAACCGTATTGCCCGTGCTGGAGAAGGTTGCAACGCGGACGATGCCCGGACGGCCGCCGACGCCATCCGGGTAAAGCTGGGAAGCGCCATTGCCCTGGGAATTCGTCACGTCGAGGACGCCCTGCAGGGCGAAGGCATCCATGCCGTTATCGAAGCCGAGGCCCGTGGACGGCGTTCGTCTGGGTCGCCGAACCCGAGGCCAGGGGGTAATTCCCGGAATTCCTGAAGCTGGCCGGAAACAGGGCCGTGCCCAGGAAGACGGGCGTCCCGGCATCGAAGAGGTCATAGGGCGCCGTCCCGTCGGGCGTGCCCGCCGACGCGGCGCTCAGGCAGCCGGCGGTGAACGGACAGCTGCCACCGTAGTTCGAAGCGGGGCCGTGGTCAGACAGCGTGCCGTTGGTGCTGGTCGCCGAGAAGACCGGCCAGTCGTTGGGGTTGGTTGCCGCGTCGATGGCCAGGTAACTGCCGGGCTTGTAGAGATTGAAGACCGCGTTGTCGAAGCTGTGGACGGACCAGCCGTTGGACGGCGAGAAGCCGCTCTGCGTCGAGAAGCTGCCGTTCAGCGTGATCTGGTTCAGGGCTCCACCGGCGTTGGTGAGCTGGGTCCCGCCGGGAACGGCGCTCAGCACCACCCGGCCCGTGAGCTCCACCGGCGGAATCGTGGCGCTGAAGGGTCCTGGCTCCACAGCCTTGAGGTTCGGCGTAAACGCGCCCGACGCCTCGTAAACCTGGTCGAAAACCACGTCGAATGCGATGACGCTCTGGGCGTTGGTGACGCCCGCGGACGCAGCGAGCACCAGCCCAGCTAGAACCTTCTTCATGACACAGACCTCCGGATTCGCGGAAACGACTTGTTCTTTTGCGGAATTCCCGGTGATCGTTACCCAGTGCCCCAGAAACCGTCTCTATCCTCAGCGTGAGAGCGGATCGTGGTATTCCCCCGGGCAGATGCCCGGGTCGGCGTAGTCAGGCAGCCGAAATAATATACGCGAAACTCCAGGCGCGGTCCGCGGCAATTTCTCCCGCGGCCGGGGCCGGGTCAGCGGCCGCTGCGGCTGCGCTGGCGGGCCAGCGCCAGCAGGGCGGAACCCAGAAGCAGGCCCGAGGCCGGCAGGGGTACCGGGCTGGCCGTACTGATCGCGCCAATGGCATCGACATCCACCCCGAGCGTGTCGCCGCTGGACTGCCCGCCGGGGGCGTCGCGGAGGCGCACGAAGGCAAAGAGGTCGCTGGCGCCGAAGCCGAAGGCATCGAGGTCCACGCCCGTGAAGCCGGCAATCGTGCCGACGGCGAACCAGCTGCTGCCATCGGCACTGACATCCACGAAAGTCAGGTCGGCGGGACCGGCCTCGAAGACCCACAGGTCGGGGGCCGGGGTCCCGCTGCCCGTCAGCAGGTTGTCCGTGAACCGGACCGTCAGCGACCCGCCGGACCCGAGGGAAGCAAACCGGCAGTCCTGGGTCGTTGGCGTGCCGTCGAAGCAGCTGAGTGACTGCAGGAGGTCCATGTCCGGCGCGCCCAGCGCGTTGCCGCCGTCCAGGTAGGGAGCCAGGGGAATGGTCAGGCCCCGCGCCGCGTCGAAGACGATCCCGGGCGAGAAGTCCACGAGCTCGTCGGCGAACGAGAGGGCACCGGCCGGGAACTCGACGCTGATTCCGTTGATATTGGAAAAGCTGACGGCGTGGGCAGGGTTGGCGCAGAAGGCGACCGCTACTGCAGCAACCGCGGCATGTGCCGGGCGCATTGGCTACTCCTCAGGTAGTTCACAGTACGGGAGCCGGGCCGACCGGGAAACCAGGACTTCGAGAAAAGGGGCCTGCGCGTGCAGGCCCCTTTTCCCTTGTCGCTTAAGCACGGTCGATCCCCGGAGCTGGGGACGAGCCGCGTGAAACCTAGGCCGTTGCGCGACGACGCGCGTAGCCGAGGATCCCCAGCGCGGAGCCGAACAGCCACACGGCAGCAGGCACCGGAACGATGTGCCCCTCGACCATGTAGGCGGTGTTGCCCGACGTCGAGAAGGTCAGGAACCGGACCTTGCCCGGGTAACCGTTCACGCCGTCCAGGTAGGGCTGGGACGCGCCCAGGCCCTGCGTGTTGGCGGTGTCCAGCACGCCCTGAAAGGCGAAGGCGTCCATGCCGTTCTCGAAGCCGAGGCCGGATCCCGCGTTGGTCTGGCTGTAGGAACCACCAATGAGCGCGTAATTGCCGGCATTGGCCAGAGTCGGGAACACGGCCGAGCCGTTGTAGATCTGCGTACCGGGGGCAAAGAGGGCGGCCGGGCTGGTGCCGTTACCGGTCCCCGCCGACTGGGCACTGGCGCAGTTCACACCCGGGAAGCTGAAGGTCGGGCAGGTTCCGCCGTAGATCGACGCGGGGCCTTGATCAGACAACGTGCCGTTCGCCGCCGTTGCCGTGAAGATCGGCCAGTCCGTCGGGCTCGACACGAAGTCCAGGGCAAAGTAGCTGTTCGGCTTGTAGAGGTCGTAGGTGGCGTTGTTGAAGGTGTGCGTCGACCAGCCGTTGGACGGGGAGTAGCCGCTCGTGGTGGAGAAGCTCCCGTTCAGCGTGATCTGGTTGAGTGCCCCGTTGGCATTGGTCAGCTGGGTGCCACTGGCCACCGAACTCAGGGTTACTGTCGCGGTGAGATTGGGCGCCGCGATCGGGCCAGCGTTGAAGGGCCCGGGTTGCACCGGAGTCAGGGTCGGGCCGAAGGCACCGGAGGCCTCGTAGACCGTGTCGAAAACCACGTCAAAGGAGATGACGCTTTGGGAGAAGGCTGGGCCAGCGAAGGCGCTGAGCACGAGCCCGGCAAGTAGCTTTTTCATTATGTACTCCAGAGTGTGTATGGCTGAGTTCCCCACGCGGCTACCGTCGCAAACAAGCGACAACGGAAGACGCCTCGGCCTGGCCCCAAGTAAACGGCCCCGGATCGTGACCTTCGTGCTCCCCACTCTGGCTATCCTCAGCCTGAGAGCAGATCCGTCGCCTGCCGAAGCCCGGTGTTACCGGGTCCGGCTTTTCTCGTTGTGGACCAGACGCGGCGAATATACGCACACTTCCATCCGCCGGGGAAGTCCTTTTCAACATAAGCGCCGTTGCCCGGCGCCGCGGCGGCGCGCCCTGGAGGCCCTGCTTAGCCCGGCTGCTCCTGCAATGACTGCAACGTCGACCGGGCGGTGTCCAGGCCAGTGAAAAGGGTCCCCTTGGCCACCGCCGACTCGACGGCCAGCTTCAGCTCCCGCTGCGCGCCGGCGGTATTGCCGGACTTCAGGTAGGCCATTCCAAGGTAATAGCGCAGCTGGGGGCTCACGTCAGGACTCGCGGCGACCGCCCGCTCGAGGAACCGGGTAGCGTTGCCGTACTCGCCGTTGCGGTAGTAGGCCCAGCCGAGCACGGCCAGGTTGAAGGGATGCGTGGCACCCTCGGCGAAGCCCTCGGCCAGCTTCAGTGCGCGCGCATGGCTGGCCTTGTCCGACCGGACATCCAGGAGGAGGACGGCCAGGTTGTTCACGATGTAGTCATTGCGGACGCCCGCCGCGAGCACTTCGTCGTAGACGCGGATGGCATCCTCGTACGCCTGCCGCCGTTCGTGCGCGGCACCCAGGGCGAGGCCGATCCGGGGATCGGCGGGATTGCGCGCATGGGCCTCCGCCAGCGCCGAGAGCCGCTCGGCGGAATCCGGCGGATAGAGGCCCGCAAGCACGATGTAGGCGCCGACCGCGTCCGGACGGGTGGCGACGATGTCCCGGAGCGTCTCGCGCGCCGCGTCAGCCCGGCCACTGTCCCGGTAGACCGTGGCAAGCAGGATCCTGGCCGTCACGTGGCCGGGGTTCGACTCCAGGTGCTGGTCGAGGTAGGCCTCGGCTTCGGCCCGCCTGCCCGTCCGTGCCAGCAGGAGCACCAGATCGGTCAGGGGCTGATCGGCCAGGGGGCTCTGCTTCAGCGCCTGTTTGTAGGCTGCAATGGCCTGGTCCTCGTTCTTCTGGAGTTGCAGGGCCACGCCGAGCTGGTAGTTGGCCAGGGCCGACCCGGGTTCGAGACTGGCCATTCGCCGGGCTTCCGCCTCGGCGCCCGCGAGATCGCCCTGGCCCATGAGCGCCGCCACGAGGTCACCGGATGACGCCTCGTCGCCTGGCGCCAGCTGGAGCGCCTCGCGCAGCAATTCCTCCGCCTCGCCGAGCTCGCCACGGCCGCTGACGACGGCGGCGAGTTCCCGGCGGCCCGCGCTGCTGGAAGGATTGACCGTCAGGAGCCGCCGGTAGGCGTCCTCGGCAAGGGCCGGGTCGCCGCTGCGCACGTAGGTTCTGGCCAGGAGCAGGAGAGCACGCTCGGAATCGGGCTGCCTCACCAGAGCCGAGCGGAGGTCCGCAATGGCCTCGCCGGGTTTGTCGTCCTGGAGGCTGAAGGCTGCCCGGAAGATCAGCGCGTCCACGTTGGTGGGGGCATCGACCAGGATCTCCTTCAGGAGAGCCCGCGCCTTCTTTTCGTCGGTGCGCGCCGTCAGGGCGACGACCCGGTTGCGGGCGGCCAGGGACTCGTCCGTTGCCGGATCGGCGCCGGCCATCGCCGAATAGATCCCGAGGGCGTCGCCCGGGCGCTGGTTGGTCTCGTAGAAGCCCGCGAGGGCAAAGCGCATCGCGCCGGAATCCGGGTTCTCCCGGACCGCCTGCTTCAGCGTGGCCTCCGCATCGCCAAGCTTGCCTTCACTGACCAGCAGTCCGGCCAGTTGCACGCGCCACGCCGCGTCGTCCGGATCGCGAACGATCAGTGACCGGATGCGGTCCTCGGCCTCAACAATCCGGTTCTGGGAAACGAAAAGCCGCGCCAGCGCGATGTCATAGGCGGGCGACCCGGGGTGATTCTCGGCCAGGAGCCTCAGTTCCTGTTCTGCCGCCGCTGACTGGTCCGCCTGGAGGAGCAGGGTCACGCGCACCCGCCGCAGGTGTTCGGCGTCGTCGCTGCTGACGGCCTTGATGCCCTCGTCGACCACGCCGAGGGCCTCCTCGAAGCGGCCTTCCTCCGCGTACAGGCTTGCCACGAGGGTGACGGCATCGCGACGCTTCGGATCGAGCCGCAGCGCGTTGCGGCCTTCGTCGCGGGCCTTGTCGCGCTCGCCGGCCACGTAGAACGCCCAGGCATTGAGCAGCCTTACCGAGGGGCTGTTCGGCGCCAGCGCCATGGCGGCATCGGCCTGCTCGCGGGTCTCGGCGACCTTCCGGCCAACAGCGTAGTAGTTGCCGAGTTTGACCCGCGCATCCACGTACTTCGGGTCGGCCTCGACGGCCATCTGCAGATTGGCCAGCACGCCGGGGTAATCCTCGTCCCGCTCGATGATCAGGGCCATCAGGTACCGCGCCCTGGCGCTTCTGGGATCGATCTGCAGGGTGTTGCGCACCTCGAGCTTGGCACGCACCAGGTCGCCGGCTTCGTAGTACTGCCGGGCAGTCTCGAGGTGGCCGGCGGCCTTCTCCTGCGGGGAGTCGCAGCCGGTGGCGAACACGACGACCGCAAGCAGCAGCCACGGCGATCGAATCCGGTAAGCAGTGGTGCGGGTCATGGTGCCTGCCCTGGGGCACCAGGCCCCGGTTGCGGGCCGTGATGTTAGTCCCGAGCCCGGGACATTGCCACGCGCAACCGCTCAGAGCGGCGGATGAACGGGAATGCCGCGGGTCCTCGCGAGCTCGCGAATCAGGCCCCGGTTCGCCGCGCTGATCGGCACCAGAAGCCCACTGGCGAGTTCCACCGAATACTTGCCGCCTTCCCGCCGGACGGCGCGGATCGCGGCGGACCGCACCCAGTAGGAGCGGTGCACCTGCTGACCCGCGCCGGCGTCCATCTCAGCCACGGCATCGCTGAACCGGTACAGGGTCATGAAGGAGCGGCTGGCCGTGTAGACCTTGATGTAATGCTGCTCCGCCTTCAGCGCCACGACCTCGTCCGGCGTGACGGTGGCCGGCAGCCGTTGCAGGAACCGCAGGGACCCGTCCCCGGTCCCCGCCTGCCGGGGTTCCGCGGTGGCCGCGTCCGGCGGCGGCAACGGCGGGACCGTCAGGGACACATCCGTCGCCGGCAACGCGGGACCGTGCCCCGCGACGGGCGCCGTATCGTAGCGATACCGCGGCAGGCCGAGGAAGCGGTCGAACACGACGTTGGCGATGATCCAGATGACCGTCGCCCGGGCCGTGAAGGTCCAGAACCCGATCTGGCTGTAGATGTGCGAGGCGGAGAGGCGGCCGTCCGGGTCACCCCTCACCCAGCCGACGGCGAAGTACTCCGTCAGCCAGTTCGAATAGGGCAGGACGACCAGGCAGGCGACGAAACTGCCCAGGCCGAGCAGCACCAGCTGCGGCGGCCTCCAGGGCTTCAGGAGGCGCATGCACAGGCCCGTGGCGCCCGCGCTGGTCCACCAGGGCAGGAATGAATGGCCGGCGTAGAAGGCGAGGGTCGTCTGGTAACCGGAAATCTGCAGGATGGTCCAGTTGTTCAGCGCCGCGTAGGTGGCTATGGCCCCGGGAAATCCCACGTAGAACAGGAAGTGCCGCCAGTCCCAGTCCCGGAACGGCAGCCAGCGCCCGCCGGTCGCATCGGGCGGACTCCCGATGGGGTCGTCCGCGGCGGCCGCCAGTTGCCCCTTGCCAAACATCAATTGACCTTAGCACTCGCGCCACGCGAGGTCCATTTCGTGCATCCCGAACCGGCATCGGGGAAGTTTCCGGCACGTCCGGGAACTTTCCGGGCGAAGCCACTTGCAGGGGGTGCGGCGTGCCGGTTTCATGGCCGCTCTCCGGAAACCCATGGCCGAGCGCGAAAAGTACATAATCCCGATGCCCCGCCTTGCACTCGACATCGACAAGCCCGCCGTCAGCGCCCTGCTGTGCCTGCTCACGGTTTTCTGCGGGCTGGCGCTGGGCCACACCCTGGTCGTTTTGCAATGGCAGATAACGGCCGGCAACGCCCTCCTCGACACCGCGGTTTCGATGGCCCTGGGAACCGCCGGGGTTTGCCTGGTCTGGGCGGGGCTCAGCAGGTCCGAGAACCAGGCGACGCTGCTGGGCTACCTCGGGGGAAACCTGATCTGGGTGGGCTTCTTCGAGTGGACGTGGCACTACTTCGGCAAGTGGCTGAAGCTCGAGCCGGTCACCGACAACGGCATCCCGATCCTGATGCCCGGGCTGCTCATGATCCAGGCCACGTCCCTGATCGTGATCGTCCTGCTGATCTTCTTCGGTGCCAACAAGGACACCCGCTGCCGGATGTTCATGTGGTTTCACCGGAACTTCCGGCTGCGCCCGGGCCGCATGACGCCCGGCTACCAGCGGCAGCACGCGCGGACCACGGCCATCGAGACCGTGTTCCTGATCTGGTTCATCTACCTCTGCGCGATCACGATCAACGACCCGCGCCTCATCCGCTACGACTCCACGGCGGCGATGCTGATCACGCTGGGATTCCTGGCCT
The DNA here is from genome assembly GCA_963754125.1 of uncultured Gammaproteobacteria bacterium. Lineage (GTDB taxonomy): Bacteria > Pseudomonadota > Gammaproteobacteria > Steroidobacterales > Steroidobacteraceae > RPQJ01. Next base: position 52,894 of record CAVWEX010000001.1, on the reverse strand, counting down.
GGGGCATCTACCTGGTCGGCAAGCTGGTGAAGATCCGCGGTGTCGGGCCCGCATTCCGCTACGCCATTCCCACGGGAAACATCCTCTGGCTGCCCATCGAAGGGTTCTCCCGCTGGGGCCTGTACCCGGAAGTCTGGGTCAAGCCGCTGGAGTACAGCCTCGTCATGCTCTGCGTGTTGCTGGTATTCGGAGCCGCCGCCGTGGCGGTCTTCAGGACGCCCCAGCCGGACACCGGAACAACCGCTGAAGCCAGCGCGGCGTAGGACCGTCCAGCTCAGCGTGAAGGTCGTGAAGATTGAGCCGGCGTGCCGGGTGGCGGGGGAAATACCTGCCTGGCAGGCCGGTCGAAATATGCCCATCGACAGCGGTCAGGACTGACGGCGATCGATTGGACAGAAAGGGAATGCGGCACCGGGGGGACTGCCCACTCTATCCTCCAGGACTCCCGGTGCCGCTGACCCGATCTTGCGCGGGGAATAATGATAATGCCACCCCTATGTTCGTTCGCTGCCTTGGAGCGCCGACAACCATGACCATTAGATTCTCTCCGCAAAGCGGCCGGAGGCCGGCGGAGCACGGGGCTGGTCCCTGGCGCCTGCCCGGGCTGGTCGCTATCCTGGCCTCCCTGGCCCTGGCCTCCGGCTGCGTCGACGGTGGACCAGGCGCGCCCCGGACGAACCTCGAGAACAGCGCTCCCGTTGCGAACGCAGGCCCGGATCGGACCGTGTTCACCCAGGCGCCGGTTAACCTGGACGGCAGCGGCAGTACCGACGCGGACGGCGATACCCTCGCCTATTCCTGGGAATTCGACGCCCGGCCCGCGGGATCAGGCGCCAGCCTGTCCGGCGCGACGACGGTCAACCCGACGTTCACGCCCGACGTCCCCGGTTCCTACGTCATCCGCCTGACGGTCGCCGACGCCTTCCCGGACAGCACCGGCACGGACACCGTCACGGTGACGGCCGGCGTCCCTCCCCCGGTGGCCAATGCGGGCCCGGACCAGGGCGTCAGCTTCAGCGGGGCGGGCGTGACGGTGCAGCTGAATGGCAGCGCCAGCTCCGATCCGTCCAGCCTGCCACTGACCTATGCCTGGGAAATCCTGTCCTTCGTCCCCTCGTCAGGCATCCCGCCCGCCAGCCAGGTCGTCCTGGCAAACCCGGACACCGTCAATCCATCATTTGCCGTCACCGCGGCCGACCAGCTCGGCCAGTACACCCTGCGGCTCACGGTAAACAACGGCAGCCTCAGCTCCTCGGACCAGATGCTCGTGACAGTCGCCAGCATCGCGGCGCCCGTTGCCAACGCGGGACCCGACCAGGAGGTCGTCTTCGTGGCGAACGGCACGACCGTGACCCTCGATGGCACCGGCAGCAGCGATCCCTCCAGCCTCGCCCTGACCTACTCCTGGGAAATCCTCTCGTTCCAGCCTGCCTCCGGCGACCCTCCGGCGAATGCGGCCGCGCTGGTCGGAGCGGACACCGCGACCCCCACGTTCGACATCACTGCGATCGATCAACTGGGCGCCTACACGATCCGGCTGACCGTGAGCAACGGCACCCTGGCGACCACTGACCAGGTGGTCGTGACGGTGGCGAAGTCCTTCCCCGTCGCCGGCGCCCTGCTCGGCGGCGGCCTCCTGGCGTCGGCCGGCGCGGCAATGCGCCGCCAGTGGCGGAGGCTGCGTGCCGCCCGACGAGGCAATCCGGCGTGACCCACGTACCGTTCACCCTCCACCAATGCAGGGGCAAGACGATGACGTTTCGGCGTACTAAATATCTGGCGGCAGCAGCGACGGCATTTGTCGCCCTGCCTGCCTCCCTGGCGCCGGTGGCCGGCTGGGCGCAGATCGAGGAGATCGTCGTCACCAGCCGCAAGACCGAAGAGAGCCTCCAGGACATCCCGTTGTCCGTCGCGGCGTTCGATTCCGCCACCATCGAGAAGCTGGGGCTGTCGTCGACAGCCGACGTGGTCGCGCTGATTCCGGGCGTGCAGTTCGACCAGGCGTTCTCGGCGGCTGACACGCGCATCTCGATCCGGGGCATCAACAGCTCCCGGGGCCGCACCAGCGTTGCCATCCTCGTGGACGGGGTGGACGTCTCGGGCGAGAACGTGACTTCCGGCGGCGGGTCCTCGCTGTTGAACTCCCGCCTCCTCGACCTGGAGCGGGTGGAGGTCGTCAAGGGGCCCCAGTCCGCCCTCTACGGCCGCAACGCTTTCGCCGGCGCCATCAACTACATCACCCGGAAGCCGTCGATGGACGGCCTGGTCATCAACACCTCGGGCGACATCGCAGCCAACTACACGATCTATGACGTGCGCGGCTCGATTTCCGGCCCCGTCGTCGCCGACACGCTTGCCCTCAGCCTGAACGCCGGCACCTACAGCAGCGATGGCTACTACAGCAACCACAACCCCACCGACCCGGTCGCCAACGTCGGCCTTGGCGGCGGGGAGAGCAACGGCCTGCGACTCGCTGCGCTGTGGACGCCGAGCGAGTCCGTCAACGTCCTCGCCAGCGATCAGTCTATCTCGGAGAATGAGTCAGACCCGCGCGCGGTTGCCAAGGTCGGTCCCAGCAACACCTTCTACAAGGACGGCGTGGCCCTGCCGCCCGGCACGGCGCCGGACTTCACGGAAAACCTCGTCATGGACTTTGGCCAGTGGCTCGGCACCGTTGGCAGCGTAAACGAGAACGACGTGGCCCTGTCCCGCTCCCAGCGCAATGACGCGCCATTCGCGGGGAGTTCGGACAACACCTGGCTCGCGCTACGTCAAGGCCGACTGGACGGGCGAGACGGTGACGTTCAAGTCCCAGACGAGCCTGCTGACCAATGACGCATTCCTGCACGAGGATGTCGACTTCCAGGACGGCGTGGGCACCCCCTTCGTCCGGTCGGGAGCCAGCTCCTACGGTTCGCTGGACAACGACTACCTGGACAGCACCGACACCCAGTACATCGAGCAGGAATTCACGGTGGAGTCCAGCAACTGGGACCGGGGCCGCTGGCTCGTCGGCGCGTCGGGCTTCTGGGACCGGACAGACAACTACGACCGCTCCCTGTTCTGGCTGAATGCCCCGAATATTGCCGAGGCATTCCCGACCTACTGCCCTGCCACCGAGCCCCTGGACGCCGCCTGCAACTACCGGGACTCCGTGCGGCTCGGGGCCCTTCCCAAGGAGACGCACCGGGACACGACAGCTATTCGATGTTCGCCCTCGTGGGCTACGACATCACCGACCAGCTCCGGGTGACCGCCGAGGCCCGCTACATCCGGGACGAGATCGACCGTGTCCACCAACACCACCGTGGACCGGGTTGGCCAGGCGCTACTCGCCCTGGACCCGGACTTCCTCAACCGGCCGGTGGTCCAGTACCCGCTGCCGGCCACCGACAGCCAGACTTCCGACACCATCAATCCCCGCTTTGCCGTGGACTACAAGCTCACGGACGACGTCCTTGTGTATGCGTCGGCCGCCAAGGGCACGAAGCCGGCGGGCTTCGGCACCGCCCAGTTCGCCGTCCCGCAGCTGCGCACGGATCGACCAGGAGCAGCTGTGGGGCTACGAACTGGGCGGCAAGACCCAGTGGCTCGACGGCCGGCTGCAGGCCAACGGCGCGCTGTTCTTCAACGACTATTCGGACCGACAGGTGGGCATCACCATCCCAAGACGCCCAGTCGGCGCTTCCCCTCGGCCGGCGTCGTCAATGCCGGCGCGCCGAAACCAAGGGCCTCGAGCTGGACCTGCTGTGGCATCCCATCGATGAGCTGACGCTGCGCCTGGCCTACGCCTACACCGATGCGGAGTGGACGGACTTCAACTACACCTGACATCCGCGGCTTGACGGCGCGGATGAAGACTCCCCATCGGCATTCCCACCCGCAAGGACGTGGCCATCTGCGGCAACGCCGAGGGCGACTGCAGCGGCGCCGGGATCATCGGTGTGCCGGAGCACTCCGCGACCGCTGCAGCGGCGACTACACCGCGCCGCTGAGCGGCGATCTCGACTGGTTCGTGAACGCCACCGTCCAGTACGACGGCAAGCGCGCCCTGGCCGACCAGATCAGGACCGCCTACGTGGAAGCCAACACCATCGTCGACCTGCAGGTGGGCATCCAGGCCGATGCCTGGTCGGTGCAGCTCTACGCCGACAACCTCTTCGACGACGAGACGGTCCGCTGGGCCCAGCGCTACCAGGACTTCCGCGACGGCATGTACGGCGGGAGCGGCGCGCAGCCGCGGGACGAGTCATCTTCGCCTTCCTCCCGCCACCGCGCGTAGTTGGCGTCCGGGCGACCTACCGTTTCGGCGAATTCTAGGAACCTGCCGTCAGGCCGCCCACGGCGGCCTGACGTCGCCCGGCGGAGCCGCGTCCCCCCGGGGCTCCGCCGGGCCCTGCAGGAAAACGCGGGTGAGATCCACCTGGGCCGCGGCCGATTCGGCCCGGTTCACGGCAGCCCGGAAAGCCGGCCCGCCGGGCAGCTCCCGGCAGTACCAACCCAGGTGCTTGCGGGCGATCCGGACGCCCAGGTACTCGCCGTAGAAATCGTGCAGGGCCGCCAGGTGGCCGAGCAGGATCTCCCGGACTTCGCCCGGCTCCGGGCGGCGGGCAACTGCTCCCGTCGCCAGGTAGTGGGCCATCTCGCGGAAGATCCACGGCCGCCCGAGCGCCGGACGGCCGAGCATGAGCGCGTCGCACCCGGTGGCGCGCAGCACCGCCGCCGCCTTCTCCGGGCTGTCCACGTCGCCATTGACGATGACCGGAATGCGGACGGCGGACTTCACGCGCGCCGCGCTGTCGTACTCCGCCTCGCCCGTGAAGAAGTCTTCCCGCGTGCGGCCGTGCACGGCGATGGCGGCAACGCCCGAGTCCTCGGCGATGCGCGCTACCCGGACGGCATTGCGCTCCGCGCGGGAATAGCCCGTGCGGATCTTCAGGGTGACCGGCACGTCCACCGCCTCGACGACGGCCGCGAGGATCCGCCCGACGAGCTCCTCGTCCCGCAGCAATGCCGAGCCCGCGGCGACGCTGCACACCTTCTTCGCCGGGCACCCCATGTTGAGGTCGATGATCTGCGCGCCCTGCGCCACGTTGTGGCGCGCGGCGTTGGCGAGGACCTGCGGGTCGGTGCCGGCCAGCTGCACGCTGACGGGTCCGGGCTCGTCCGCGTGGTCCATCCGCAGCCGGGACTTGCGCGTGCCCCAGAGCCGCGGCTCCGACGTCGTCATCTCGGACACGGCGAGGCCGGCCCCGAGGCGCCGGCACAGCTGGCGAAAGGGCTTGTCGGTGACGCCGGCCATGGGCGCGAGGATCACGGGCGGGTCGATGCGGTGCGGGCCGATCTGCATGGCCGGCATGGTACCGAAATCGGCCGGAAATCGGGTAGTGTGCGAACCGATCAACCAACTCGCCGACGACACCAGCCCCTACCTCCAACAGCACGCCCACAACCCGGTGGACTGGTGGCCCTGGTGCGACGAGGCCCTGGCCCTGGCCCGGGATCGAGGACAGGCCGATCCTGCTCTCCATCGGCTACTCGGCCTGCCACTGGTGCCACGTCATGGCCCACGAGTCCTTCGAGGACCCGGCCACCGCGGAGCTGATGAACCGGCTCTTCGTCAACATCAAGGTGGACCGGGAGGAGCGCCCGGACCTGGACAAGATCTACCAGACCGCCCACCAGCTCCTGGCCCGCCGTGCCGGCGGCTGGCCGCTGACGGTCTTCCTGACCCGGACGAGCATCAGCCCTTCTTCGCCGGGACCTATTTCCCCCGGGAGCCGCGCCATGGACTGCCGCCTTCACCCAGCTCCTGGAGGGGGTGGAGCGCGCCTACCGCGAGCAGAAGGAGGCCATCGACGCCCAGACCCGGCGACCTGATGCGCCGCCTTCGCGAGCTGGAGCCCGCGGGCGGCCGAGCGTCCGCTGCCGGATGGCTCACTCCTGGGCGCCGCCCTGCGCCAGCTCGCCGACAGCTTCGACGCCGAGCACGGGGGCTTCGGCGCGGGCCCCCAAGTTCCCCCACGCCACCAACCTGGAGCTCCTGCTGCGCCACTGTGCGCAGCCTCCGCCGACTAGGCGAGCCGGACCAGGCCGCGTTGCATCGTGGCCCGCTTCACCCTGGAGCGCATGATCCGCGGCGGGCATCAACGACCAGCTCGGGCGGCGGCTTCTGCCGCTACTCGGTGGACGACCTCTGGACAGATCCCCCACTTCGAGAAGATGCTCTACGACAACGGGCCCCTGCTCGCCCTGTGCTGCGATGTTCCGATCACCGGGGACGCGCTCTTCCGGGACGCCGCCCGCGACACCGCCGACTGGCTGATGCGCGAGATGCAGTCCCCGGAAGGGCGGCTATCTACTCCAGCCTCGACGCCGACAGCGAGGGCGACGAGGGCACGCTTCTATGTCTGGGACCGGGAGCAGGTCCGGGCCCTGCTGACCCCGCCGAGTACGCCCTCTTCGCCGCCGTCTACGGGCTGGACCGGCCGGCCAACTTCGAGGGTCGGCCTGGCACCTGCACGGTTGGCGGACCGCCGAGGACGTCGCCGGGCACCAGGGGCCGGAGCTCAGACGCCGTGCAGGCGCCTGCTCGACCGGCCGGGCCACGCTGCTCGCGGAGCGCGAGCGGCCGCGTCCGCCCGGGCTGGACGACAAGGTCCTGACCGCCTGGAACGCGCTCGACATCAAGGGCATGGCGCGCGCCGCCCGGGTCCTGGATCGGCCGGACTATCTGGAGTCCGCCGAGGCCGCCGCTGGACTTCCTCCGTGCGACCCTGTGGCGGGACGGGCGCCTGCTCGCCACCTACAAGGACGGCAAGGGCCACCTGAACGCCTATCTGGACGACTACGCCAACCTGCTGGACGCCGTGCTGGAGCTGCTGCAGACCCGCTGGTCCACGGGCCGACCTGCGACTTTGCGATCGACCTGGCGGAGGTCCTGCTCGGACCAGTTCCAGGACCCGGAGGCACGGCGGCTTCTGGTTCACGGCCCGCGACCACGAGGCCCTGATCCACCGGCCCAAGCCCATGGGCGACGAGTCCGTGCCGTCGGGCAACGGCATTGCCGCCTTCGCGCCTGCAGCGTCTCGGCCACCTGCTCGGGGAGACCGCGCTACCTGGAGGCGGCCGGGCGCACCCTGCGGGCGGGGTGGCGCAGCCTGCAGGAGTTCCCCCACGGGCATTGCTCGCTGCTGAACGCCCTCGATGAGTACCTGCAGCCGCCGGAGCTCATCATCCTCCGGGGTGATGCGCGGGAGGCCGGCGTGTGGGCGGCGACGCTGGGCGCGGCCTACGATCCGCGGCGGCTCGTGTTTGCCATTCCGTCCGATGCCGGCGAACTGCCGGCCGGGCTTGCGTCGAAGGTCCCGCCGACGTCACCCTCGTCGGTGCTCGCCTACGCGTGCCGCGGCACCACCTGCGACAGCCCGCTGGACTCCCTGGAGGCCGTGGCGCGACGATTCACCCAGTAGACCTGCAACGGAAAGACACCATGGAACGCATCAATCACTCGACGGGCAGCAAGTGGGAACCGATCATCGGGTACTCGCGCGCGGTCCGGACCGGCCCATTCATCTACGTGTCGGGAACCACGGCCAGCGGGCCCGACGGCAACATCGTGGGCATCGACGATCCCTACGCCCAGACCCGCCAGATCCTGGCGAACATCAGCAAGGCCCTCGCCGCCGTCGGCGCAGGCCCGGAGCACGTGGTCCGCACCCGGATCTACCTCACCGACATCAGTCGCTGGGAGGACGTGGGCCGGGCCCACGGCGAGGTGTTCGGCGAGATCCGGCCGGCCACCGCGATGGTCGAGGTCGCGAAGCTGATCAGCCCGGAGATACTCGTGGAGATCGAGGCAGACGCCTACGTGCCCTGACCGGCGGCGGGACGCCGCCTACCAGCAACGCTCGATGTCGCCGTCCCCCGTGATGGTCCGCTCGCCCGTATTGGTCAGGCTGAGGCTGCCGCAGTCCTCGTCATCGGCCTGGGGCCCGGCGGGGGCGGCGGTAAGCTCGTAGTTCGCCGCGTCCTGGACGTCCACGGTCAGGACGTAGAACCCTTCCTGGGACGTGATCTCCTCTTCATCCGCGATGGCGCAATCGCCCGCATCGTAGGAACCGAACTGGGTGTAACACCGCTCCAGGCGCTGGGCCGTGTCGTTCAGCACCACCCTGCCGTCGGCGCGCCGGCTCTTGATCACGCTGGCCTGGTAGCTCGGCACCGCGATCATCGCCAGCACGCTGGCGATGATCATGACGATCAACAGCTCGACGAGGGTGAAGCCCCGGTTCGGCGCGTGGACGTGCATCTGTGTTCTCCCTAATGCCACCGCGTTCAATCCGGCAGCACCGTGATGCTGCTGACTACCGTGACCTCGCCATCCGTGGGCACCAGCACCAGGCGGACGTGCATGCCGGGCTGAAGGTCCCGGAGCGACGCGCGGGCCACGCCCGGGATCCGGACGGCGGCCGTGCTGGACAATGCCCAGGTCATCCCGTCGGCGACGAACTCCCGGCTTGCCGGGCTGACCGTCTCGATCCGGGCGGCCACCGTCTCCGGCGGGGTTGCGGCCTGCGCCGACAGTCCCAGGGACGCCAGTGCCGCGGTCAGTACTGCCTTGCGCATGCTGTCACTCCTCACTGGATCTCGCGCCATGACTGGCGGCCCCGCAGCCGGCCGGCACTCTCGATGGTGGTGTCGATGCCACCGAGGCTGCCCGAACCGTACTTGTACTCAATGGTGTCGCCGTCGGCCACGATGCCAAGGCCCTTCATGATGCCCTGGGAGCCCTTGCGGCCGCTGGCGGGGATCTTCTCGCCATCCGGATCGTTGGGATCCTTCGGCACCCAGTCCTTGATGTCGAAGGCCCTGTCACGATTGAAGTCGAAGGGCGATTCCGTGAGACGCGAACCCGTCAGGGCGTCGATCTCCATCAGCCAGGACTCGCCGCCGGCGGAGCACTGATCACCGGACGGAATCACGGTGGTGAAGATCAGCCGCCCCGCCCGCAGCAGGGTGTTGCTGACCTGGCGCTCGCCGGTGGTGGGCAGGTCCAGGTACCAGCCGTCCTGGTAGTCGGAGATCGTGTTCTTGGACGAGGTGCGGATCCACTCGCGATAGGCTCCGAACGTGATCAGCTGTTCCGTCTCGATGACCTGTTCCAGCAGGGTGCTCCTCCCGGCTGTCGGCAGGACCGGCGAGGGCGTGCCCTTCGCGTTCTTGTCGCGGATCGCATAGACCGTGTTGTCCCCGGTACCCACTCCGTTGTCGCCGACGGCGAAGTAGCGGCCGGTGCCGAAGTAGACGAAGTAGCCGGCCGGCGGACTGATGCCGACCTCGGGTCGCGCCGTGATGGGCTGGCGGTTGTCGTCCGTGCAGGGGTCCTCACTGCAGGCCGTGTACAGCGGCTCACCTTCGAACGCCACTTCCCAGTCAGCCGGGTCGTCGCTCGTGACGTCGAACTTCCACATGTTGCCCTTGAGATCGCCGGCATAGATGTAGTCGGTGATGCGGTCACCGTCCACGTCCACGGGCGTCGGGCTCGACAGGCCGTTGTCATCGCCCACGCCGGTGTCGAGCTCGGCAAGCTTGTCGCCGGTCGCCAGGTCCAGGATGAAGAGGGTCGCGTTGCCCCCGCTGTTGTAGCCGTTGGCCACGACGGCTGCCCACATGCCGTTGTACATCCGGCCGATCGTGGCCTCCGGGATCGCAACGCCCATGTTGGAGTCGTCTTCCGACGTGAATTCCCACAGGACGTCGCTCTCGTCGAAGCCGTCCGGGTTGGTGACGTTGAGGGCATAGACGCCCTTGCCACCACCACCGAGGGTGCCGACGAGAACCGTTCCCCAGGCGCCGCCGATGTAGGCATCCAGCGCCCGCGGCGTGCCGTCGTTGATCAGCCGGTGGTTGAGGTTGAAGCTGGTGTCGCTGTAGGCGGTCAGCTCCGGGTAGACCGCGTTGGGCACGAAGGCCAGCAGCTCGGCCCCGGTCGTGGCACTGAAGCCGTGCAGCATGCCGTCGTTCGAGGCGACGTACACCATCGGCGTCCGGTCCTGGTAGGCAGAGCTCTTCCGGTAGGCCTTGTAGGTGGAGCCCTCGTCGCCCGGCAGGAGCTCGAAACCGTAGTTCTGCTTGCCGACGTAGGCGGGGTCCGAATTGATGATGTCGCCGAGTATCGAGCTCCGGCGGCGGAAACCCGGCGCATTCGGGGTCTCGAACTGCTGGTCGCCGCGCAGGTACTCCAGGCGCTTCTCGCCGTTCCCGTCGCCATCCAGCTCGGTCCGCTGGTCATCGGTGAGGGACGCCCACTGGAAGTCCATGCCGGAGTTCGTGGCAGGATCGTAGGTGTAGATGTTCCGGCTGCCCGCGGCCGGGATCTCCTGCGCCGCGTCCCAGCCGGACCGGCCAGGGAGCTCCGGCACGGCACCCGGCTCATCAGCCAGCACGCCGACCTCGCCACCCGCACCGATGGGATAGGCCAGCAGCTGGCCGCCCCAGTCGCTGGTCGAGAAGCGCGCCTGGTAGATGAAGGTGTCGGAGGCGAGACGGGTGGAGTTGGTGGCCACGGAGGCCGCGGAGCTGGTGCGGGCCTCGATGTCGGCGAGGGCCGCCTGCAGCGCCGCGGTCAGTTCGGCTTCATCGTTGGCCTGGTAGTACCGGCCCGTTCCGTTCGTGGCCGCATCGTCCATCATCTGGTTGGCCACCGCGAAGCCCACGGTGTAGGTCACCAGGTTCTGCTGCTCGAACGGCGCCTCGTCGAAGCTGACGTCGGTGTCGTCGTCCTCGCCCGTGCGCAGGTCGATGTCGTAGGCGAACTTGGCGATGTCGTCCAGGTAGAGGGAAAAGCCCTCGTCCGTGTTGACGCCGCTGGGCTGGAAGCCGTCGGAGCCCGAAAGGAAGTTCGGGTATTCGGCGGCGGTGGTGGGCGTCGCTATGCCGTCCCAATCGGGGAGCAGGCCGTCCGGATCCGCCGGATCGTCGGCCGGGAAGTCCGTGTCCTGGGTGGGATAGCCGTCGGTGATCACGATGACGAAGTTCTTCTGGCACCGGTACTGGATCGGGCTGTCGTAGTCCACGTCGTTGTAGTAGCCGTCCAGGCCACGGAAGTAGCGCGTGACTTCGTACAGCGCCTCGCCCAGCGGCGTCCAGGTGGATGGCGTCAGGGCACTGATGTCCGTTTTCAGGGCAGCCGTGTTGCCCGTCGCGCAGTTCTGTAACACCCGGCCTCCCTGGTTAGTATTGAAGGCCGTGAGTCCCAGCCGCAGGTTGGCGTTCTCATCGACCACGGTCGTCGCCACGTTCTTGGCCACGTTCATCCGGTAGTCGTTCGGGATCTGGCCGGCCGTCAGGTTGGTGCCGCCCGCGTAGGTCTGGAAGAGGAAGTTGAGGTAGTTGCCCGCGTAACGGGTCGGCGCCGCCCGCCGGAGAGGGCAGGGTCAGGCACTTGGTCGTCAGGCCGTCCGCACTGACGCCCCGCGCCGTGCCGGCGGCACAGGTGACCGGGGTCACGGCCACGCCATCGCAGGTGCCGCGGTAGCGGGAGGTGTCCAGCGTGGACCAGGTGACGGAGCCCGTGACCGAGGTCCACCCCTCGGCGAAATTGGTGCCGCCGGCACAGGTGCCGCCCACCAGACGGGTCGGACTCCAGTCCGGATAGGTGACCGTGGGGTCGTAGTCCTCGTCCCAGATGATGCTTTCCATGGACCCGGAGTTGTCCACGATCAGCATGACGTTGGGCGTGACGCTGGTCGCGATGAACAGCGGCGTCTCCGCGATGGTTACCGCTTGCCCCGCCTGGCTGATCGTCAGCAGCAGGCCGCCAAGAAGGGCGGACATCCTTGTCCGGTTCGAACTATCCATGTTCTCTCTCCAACCCGATCTCAACTGGTCGTCAATCTCAACGCTTGAAAGTGGTTTGCAGCGTCACCGTGGCGTTGCCGCTCACACCCACGCCGCGCGCAGTCACCCGATAGAACGTGGCGTCATCGACGCTGGTATCCACCGCCAGGCTCTGCCCGGGCGCAACCACCCGCGGCAGCTGCTCGACCAGGAAGCTGGCCGAGGCCTCCGACAGGATGCCCGGCGCGTCCTCGAGCTCCTCGTAGACGAACACGTCGTCGGCGTCGCTCCAGTCCACGCTCTTCCCAGACCGGATCGTCGCCCGGGCCGTTTGGCGTGTAGAGGCCTTCCTCGTTGGCATCGAAGTCCGGCAGCGTTGGCAGTTGCGCCTGGTCCTCGCCCGCGCGCAGGGCCGCCTCGGCGGCCTGGAAGGCGATGTTCCGGTCCTGGGTGTTACCCGTCATGCGCTCCTCCATGAGCGTCATCCGGGCGCTGGCAGTGGCCAGCAGGGTCAGGACGAGGAGCATTACCAGTGCGATCACCATCGCGGCGCCTGCTTCGCGCCGGGGCTTCAGTCCGGAGATGAATGGCTTGCCGATCATGACACTCGGTTTCTCATGGCTACGGTGAAGGTCAGCACCCGGCGAAGCCGTCCGTCGGACGGATTGGCGCCGCCTGCCGTGGGGTCCACTTCCACGCCCAGAAGGTTGAACGTCCTGGGGTCGGCATCTGCCACCCGGTCCTGGGTGCCCGCGGCCAGCAGGGCGACCTGCAGGCTGACGACCTGGCTCCAGTCGCCCACGGCGTCCGCGGTGCGGTAGAAGTCCGGCGACTGGTTCGCGTCGATGTCCTCGCCATAGAGGACCTGCATGTTCTCGATGCCCTCCGCGAGCTCCTGGGGATCAGCGAGCCCGACGCGGCGCCAGAGGGCCGGGCCGGTGCCGCTGTCGCTCTGGCGGATGAAGTAGGTGGTGGTGCGCATCCGGTAGACCGGGGCACCCGCGTTGAAGCGCATGGTGCCGAAATTGAGGCTGGCGTTGCCGGGCACGCCCACACCCTGCAGGTGCTCGATCGCTCCGGTCGCATCGTTGTAGGTACTCACCTGGAAGATGGCGGCTCCACTGCAGTCGGCCAGGAGCGCGATGTCCCCGTCCGCCAGGGGCGGCGGATCCACGCCCAGGCCGGCCGTCGTGACCGGATCGGAAGCCGACGTGGGCATGTTGGCGGTGAGGACGATGTCCGGGTCGTCCACGGTCCGCAGGGTGAGGACGTCCGTGCCGGCGACGACATCCGTGATGGACGGCGGCAGGCCGCCAGCATTCTCGAAACCGACCACGTGCTGGTCGTAGTCGTAGAGGAAGTCGTCGGGCGTATTCAGCGTATTCACGACCGTGCCGACGTCCCGCAGGCAGCCGCGGAAGCCCGCCATCTGGGCATCCCGCTGGATGATCTGCGCGGCGAAGCGCGCGGACTCCTGCCGGCCGGTCAGGCTGGTCTGCATGTCGTTCTGGCGCTTCGTCGTCAGGTAGATCTGGACGATGGCGCCGGTGACGATCAGGCCCAGGGTGAGCGAGATCATGATCTCCACGAGGCCGACGCCCCGCTGGCGCGCCTCCGCTGCCTTATGGTTCGTGCGGATCGTCATCACAGGGCCGTCCTCAGGAAGATCGACATGTCGCGGAGGTCGCCGTCGGCGTTGATGTCGGCGTTGTCGTCCGAGGCATCCGTCCACTTCACCTCGATCGTGACGACACCCGCCGTCACCGTCGTCACGTCGATGGCACCGTCGCCGTTCGGCAAGCGCGCCAGCGCGTCCATCCAGGCGTCCAGGTCGTCGCCGGCCAGGTCCGCGCCCGCCGGCGCCGCAGCCCATGGCCAGGTCGTAGTCCGCCGGCCAGCGCCCGCATGCCGGTTGGCCCGCATGCGTTCGAGGATGTCCCGGGCCAGCGTGGTCGCCTCGAAGCGCTCGGCCGCGCTGTTGGTGTTCTGCACCGTCGTCAGCTGGAGGCCGGCGAGGCCCAGCAGGCCGACGGACACGAGGATGACGGTGATCAGGACCTCGATCAGGGTCGTGCCGGCCTGGCTGGCTCTGGCTGTGGAGCACTTCTGTTGCATGGTCGTTGCCCAGGTTTCTCAATCGCAGGCGGCGTTGGCCACGGCGCCCCGCCCCTGCAGGTTCACCGTGATCGTGCGGTTGTGATTGCCGGTGCAGTCCGGGATGTCGAGGTCGAACGTGACGCTCGGCGGCGTTGCGTCAGGAAGCCGCTCGGCCCGTAGGAAACGAAGCTGGCATCGGCGGTCAGCTCGGAGCCGTTGCGCAGCTCTGGCAGCGCCGCGGAGCACCGACGTCATCGTCGTTCACCTCGCCAATGGCATCGGCGTCGGTGAAGACGATCCAGCCGGTGCTCCAGTCGGTACCGTTGACGTCGGCGCAGGTCTCGTTGTCGGTCGGACGAACAGACGGTGACGGGGACGCCGCGGGTTACGGCCTCGCTCCGGGCGAGTGCCAGGGCGCCGACGAGCGCGTTGGCCTCCTCGGCGGCCCGGTTGTTCTGGACGAAGTCGCGGAAGTTCGGTACGGCGAGCGCCATGACCAGGGCGGCAATGGCCATGGTGAACAGCAGCTCCACCGCCGTCATGCCGCGGTTGCGGATCAGACCTGGGGGGTAGCGGCACATCACGGGCTCGTCTCCAGCACAGCTTGCGATGGCCGGAACGATAGGTGAGCGGGGCGGAGAAGACCGTGACGCGATTTCCGGATTTCCCGTAAAAATCCTATATCTTTCAGTCTGTTATGGCCGCCCGTCGGCGCAGCGACCGCTTGTCCCTTATGTCGTGTGGCGGGCTGCATCGGCTAGACTCTCGCGGCCCCAGTTCCAGGAACCAGCCACATGCGCAAAGCCACTGCCCGCCACATCCTCGTCGCCGATCAGGCCACCTGCCACGACCTCAAGACCCGCATCGAGGGCGGAGAGGACTTCGCCCAGGTGGCAAAGCAGTACTCCGAGTGCCCGTCCGGCCAGCAGGGCGGCGACCTGGGCGAATTCAGCCCGGGGATGATGGTCAGGGAATTCGACACCGTGGTGTTCAGCGCCGACGTGGGCAAGGTCCACGGCCCGGTGCAGACCCAGTTCGGCTACCACCTGATCGAAATCACCCGGCGGTCGGCCTGACAGCCGCGGGCATGTCGCGAGAGGTGAAAGGCAGTTCGTCCTCGGCGTCGACCTGGACGGCGTGGTCGCGGATTTCGCCCGGGGCCTGAAGCCCATCGCGGCCGAGTGGCTCGGGGTCCCGGAGGCCGCGCTGACGGACGAGATCAGCTACGGTTTCGGCGAGTGGGGCCTCGACGCCGTCGGGCGGCTACGACGCCCTGCACCGCTTCGCCGTGAAGGAGCGCGAACTGTTCGCGCGCCTGCCGCCGGTCGACGGCGCACCGGCCGCATTGCGCCGGCTCGACACGATCCCGGAAATCCGCATCCGCATCATCACCCATCGCCTCTACATCCACTGGTTCCACAAGGAAGCCATCCGCCAGACCACCGACTGGCTCGAGCGCCACGGCATCCCCTACTGGGACCTGTGCTTCATGCGCGACAAGGCGGCCGTCGGCGCCGACCTCTATCTGGAGGACAGCCCCGACAACATCCGCGCGCTGCGCGCCAGCGGCCACGAAACCATCGTGGTGCGGAATTCGACGAACCGGGATCTGCCTGGGCCCGGCGCCGCGACCTGGGAGGAGATCGAGGCGCTGGTCCGCGACCGCGTCGACCGCTGGCGCGCGACGCTGTAGGAGCGCCTTCAGGCGCGACCGGGAATTGGGGTCAGACTGCTATTTCCGGCATGCTTAGGAGACAGCAGTCTGACCGCCAATGTCCGGTCGCGCCTGAAGGCGCTCCTACAAAAGCGGTCTCTTCGCCAGAGATTAGCGGGTTGTTGCCGCGCGCCCGCGCGGCGCAGGATTCCGGCGATGACTGCGCGACTGATTGCTGCCTGGCCCCTCGAGCGCTTCCAGCTCTGGCTCGCCTACGCGGACGGCACCGAAGGCGCGCGTCGACCTGGAGGACCAGCTGGCGACCTGGTGCCCTGGAGCCCTCCGGGACCTGCGCGAATTCCGGCGCCTCCGGCTGGACCGCAGCCAGAACCTGCTCGTCTGGCCGGGCGGCATCCATCCTGGACCCCGAGCCGCTCCACCGGGAGCTCAGGCAGCGCAGGCGGCGGAAGCGGGTCGGATTCCTCTAGCCGCGGCCCTCTAGAAGGTCACCACGCTCCGGATGGACTCGCCCGAGTGCATCAGGTCGAAGGCCCGGTTGATGTCCTTCAGCGGCATCGTGTGGGTGATCATCTCGTCGATGCGGATCTTGCCGTCCATGTACCAGTCGACGATCTTCGGCACGTCGCGCCGGCCCTTGGCGCCGCCGAAGGCCGAGCCGCGCCAGACCCGGCCCGTGACCAGCTGGAACGGGCGGGTGCTGATCTCCGCGCCCGCGGGCGCCACGCCGATGATGATGCTCTCGCCCCAGCCCTTGTGGCAGCACTCCAGCGCCTGGCGCATGACCTGCACGTTGCCGATGCACTCGAAGCTGTAGTCCACGCCGCCGCCGGTGAGGCGGATGATCTCCTGCACCACGTTGTCGCAGTCGTTGGGGTTGATGAAGTGGGTCATGCCGAAGGACTCGGCCATCGCCCGCTTCGCCGGATTGGTGTCCACGCCGATGATCATGTCGGCGCCCACGAGCCGCGCGCCCTGCAGCACGTTGAGGCCGATGCCGCCCAGGCCGAAGACGGCGACGTTCGCCCCCGGCTCCACCTGCGCCGTGTTGATGACCGCGCCGATGCCGGTGGTGACGCCGCAGCCGATGTAGCAGACCTTGTCGAAGG
Source organism: uncultured Gammaproteobacteria bacterium (assembly GCA_963754125.1). Lineage (GTDB taxonomy): Bacteria > Pseudomonadota > Gammaproteobacteria > Steroidobacterales > Steroidobacteraceae > RPQJ01. The sequence goes on along the minus strand of CAVWEX010000001.1, from coordinate 36,175 downwards.
GCGCGTCCTCCCGGATCTTCGCCACCGCGATCTCGGGCAACACCGTGTAGTTGGAGAAGGTGGACGTGCCCATGTAGTGGAGCACGCTCTTGCCATGGGCCGTGAAGCGGCTCGTGCCGTCCGGCATGACGCCCCGCCCCTGGGTCTCGCGGATGGCCTGGCACAGGTTGGTCTTGCCCGACAGGCAGAACTTGCACTGGCGGCATTCCGGCGTGTACAGCGGAATGACGTGATCACCCTTCTTCAGCGAGGTCACGCCGGGGCCCACGTCCACGACGACGCCGGCGCCCTCGTGGCCGAGGATGCAGGGAAACAGGCCCTCGGGGTCCTTGCCGGACAGCGTGAACTCGTCCGTGTGGCAGACGCCCGTGGCGCGGATCTCGACCAGCACCTCGCCGGCGCGCGGACCATCCACTTCAACGGTGTCGACGACGAGAGGCTGGCCGGCGGCAAGGGCAATGGCGGCACGGGACTGCATGGGCGAGTGCTCCGGGATCAGGACTCCACCGAGAGTGTAGTCGAAGGACCGGAGGTGTCGGGCAGCTGCCGGGCCGCCCGCGGCCGGTCACGCGGGGCGATCCGGTATCTGCCGCCGCGAGTTCGGCGAAACCCGTCCAGGTGCCGCTCCCGATCCACGGCTGCCAGAGCAGGGCCGGGCCGCCCGTCATCTCCGTGCGAATGACGATGCTGGCGCCGCGGCTGAGCCGCGTCACCTGGCTGCCGGTGAGTGGCAGGATCAGATTTTCCGCGGTGGCGACCGGCGCCGCGTAGGGCAGGCGCGTGACGCCGGGAATCCTGTCCACACGCGCCGTCCATGTCCAGTTCCATGGGCTCGCCGTCGACGATGAGCTGTACTCGCCGCGACGTCCGGCCAGCCGGGCGTCCCCGACGGACACGCCGCGGTCGATGCTGCTCCAGAGGCCGAGCCACAGCCACCAGGAGCGCTTGCCGGACTGGTTGACCGCCAGCGGCGCCGCGTGAGATGTAGTCGCGGGCATTGGCCGCGCGGGCCGGATCGTCGCTGAAGAGGACGAAGGGCTGGTCGACGCGGGTGATCGTTGCACCGGTCGCGTCATCGAGATAATCCGACGGCACGCCGACTGGGCGCAGCAGTCCCGCAGGAGGCGACGAGCGCGACCGCAACCGCTCGCCGCCAGGACTATCGTGATTGGCTGCTGCGCCCATGATCAGAAGTCCGCCGTGTAGCCCATATAAAGGTAGTAGCCCGGTCGAGTTGTTCGACTCGTCGCCGCTGTCGCGGCTGCCAAACTCGCCACCGCCCTCGAACTCGAGGCGGAACTGGCGTGTCATGCGGTACAGGACGCGGAGGCCCGGCCGAACCAGCAGTTCCGTCGCGTCGCCCGGTCGTGATCTCCCGGTGCGACACCAGCACCCTCGGATTCAGCCGCAGGCCTGGCTCAGCGGGAAGCGGGTATCGAGGAACATCGCGGTGGACTTGGACGTCCCGCTGTCGGAGTAGCGCAGGCTGAGGACGGACATATCCCCTTCCCGTGATCAGGCTCGTGCCGACCAGGCTGAGGTAGGAATAGATCAGCGTCCCGGAATCCGGCGTCTCGCCGCACGCCGCCCGAATCGGGCGTCCCGTCGTACTGGGAGGCCGTGACGTCCGCGCTGATCTGGAAGCGCTCCGAGATCGGGCGGGACACGCCCAGCGCAAAGCTCTGCATGGCGCCGGAACGGTCCAGGGCCAGCTGGCGAATCTCGCCCTCCGTGTAGGTCAGCAACAGGTCCTGGATGCTCGACGCCGGCTGGCCGATCAGGGCATTCTCGGTGGTGAGGTACGGGGAGTTGCGCCAGTCGAACCGCCCGTTGACCGTCAGGCTGTTGTCGAAGGTCCAGTTGCCGAGCGCCGCCACGCTGTTGAGCTCGCTGTAGCCGAAGTCGTAGTCCACCGACGCGATCAGCGACCTGTTCCCGCCGAAGTAGCGGATCTCGGCGCCCGCGGCCTCGCGGTCGTTGACGTCGTCGACGTCCTGGATGTTGATGAACACGTTCACGTCGAAGAGGTCCAGCAGGTTCAGCGCGTCGACGCTGAAGCCGTAGAACGTGCGGCTCGTCTCGACGTTCTCGTTGGGGTTGTAGACCGGGAGGCCGGCAAGCACGTTCAGCCGGTACGCACGGCGCCACCTGCCAGGACACGATTCCGCCGTCGAAGCGGCCGAGCACGCCCTGGTTGCGCAGGGTCTGCCGGCCAAGCCGCGTGGAGACGCCCAGGGACTGGTCGTTCAGGTCCACGTACAGGTTGTAGATCCGCGTCTCGTTGTCGGGATCGTCGTCGCCGCCGGACATGTCGTAGGTGTAGCCAACGGTTGGCCCGCGACTCGAAATCGAAGCGCTCGCCGGTGTGGCGGGCGACGACCTCCGCATCGGAGAAGATGGCGGACTGATCCACCGAGCCCGGACTCGCCGCCGAAGTCGATGGAATCGCGGCGATAGAACTGGGAGATTCCGCCGTAGACATCCCAGGCACTGTCGCGCGCCGCGGCCTGGCCGCGGATCGATTCCTTCGGCTGCTCGCGCGCCGTCGTCAGCGCCGCGAGCCGCTGCCGGACGCGGAGCGCGCCATCGCCATCGGGGTAGTCGGCCAGGTACCGCTGGTACTCCGCCACCGCCTGCGTGACCTGGCCGCTGCGCTCCCGCGCGAGCCCCAGCAGTTCGCGCGCCTCCGCCGTCTCGGCGCGAGGCGGCGCCGCGAGAATGCGCGTCGTGACGTCGATGGCCCGCGGATAGTCCTGATCGATGATGGCGCCGCGGGCCTGCTCGAGCAGTTCCGCCGCCTGGGCATCGGTCAGCGGGCCGCTCACCGGGCCGGCACGCCGCCGTCGCCGCCGACCGGACCCTGCGGCGCGGCCGTCGTGCCGGCGCCGGAGGCCAGGCGTTCGGCGGCGGAAGCCGTCGTCACCCAGGCGTCCGGATAGCGCGACCGCAGGCCGGCGAGGACGGCGTTCGCATCCGCCTCGGTGGCGAAGAAGCCGAGGCGCAGCCGATGCCACAGCTGGTCGTCCACCTGCAGATCGGAGACGTAGAGTGACCTGGCCCTGCCGCGCGAGCCCCGTGGGCTCCGCGCCCGGGTCGATCGGCGTCGGTCGCGGAGCGCAGGTTCAGCACGAAGCCCGGCGCCGCGGTCGCCGCCGGCGCCTGCTTCGGCTGCGATGGCCAGCCGTGCCCGCTCCTCCGCGCGGGCAATCTGCTCAGGGGTCGGTCCCGGCCGGGCCGACGGCGGCGAGACGGCTGGGGCAGTCGGCGGCCGCCGGCGCGTCCGGCCTCGGCTCCGGCGACGACCTGGACGCTGCACGCTGCAGGCCGCGCAGGTCGCCGGCCTGCTCGACCGCTGACCAGCACCGGGCGATCGAAGCGCAGGCGCAACGTGGCGTCGGTCCCGGGCCGGGCCGTGTACTCGACCTCGTCCAGTGCGGCAAGCTCGCGGCCGGCCGGCCGCGTGGCGTCCCTGATGGAGTCATCCGCGCCGGGGCACCCGTCCGTTCGCGACGAGCGTGATCTCGCTCGATGCTGTCGCGGTGCTCCCGGCGAGACGTCCCAGCAGCCGGTTCGGGCAGGCGAACCGGATCTCCATGTCGGCGGTACCGCCGGTTCTCGAGATCAGGACGGAAGCGATCTCGCCCGGCGCTCCCGCGGCAGCACGCCGCTGGCCAGCACCAGCAAGGCGAGCTCGACAGACTGCGGATGATGCTCACGGGAGTTCAGCCGGCCGGCGTCCAGGCGCGCGTCGAGTGGCAGGCCTCGCAGTCGCTGCTGGTCGGGATGTGGATCGGGCGGCTTCCCGGTTGCCGTCAGGCCGTTGTGGCAGCTGAAGCAGGTGCCGACGACGGCCTTGTGATCGACCGGCCTCACGTAGGACCAGGTCGTCTCCCGGTGGCAGGCATCGCACTCGTCGGTGGTGCGGATGTGCGTGATCGACGGCGCCGTCGCCTTGACCAGTCCCGCCCGCGAGTGACAGGCCACGCATTGCCGGGGCGTGCCCTCGAAGATTCCGCCCACGTGGCATGACGCGCAATCGACGTTCCGGTGCGAGCCTTCCAGCGGCCACCCGGTCGACATGTGATCGAAGGATGAGTCGAACGGTGTCTGGGCAACGCCAGGGTCGATCGAGCCCGGCGCCGAAGGCCAGCACGGCGGCAACAGCCAGCCCGGCGCGGCGAACGGTGGCGATGACGCTCATTGTCGTCCTTCTCCTTGCACCCGAGAACGTGCGGGTGTTGTGGCAGCGGGCGCAATCCGTGCCGAACTGGCCGTTGTGCCTGTCGTCCCTGCGATGGCAGCTGCCGCAGTCCCGGGCCATTGCCGCGGCCCTCGCCGGGCGGCCGGACATGGCAGGCGACGCAGCGCAGGTCCGAGTGGGCGCCGTCGAGGCGGAAGTCCGTCTGCGCGTTGTGATCGAAGGTCCAGATGCGCCAGTCGTTCGGCGTGTGGCAGTCGGCGCACTTGTCGCCGAGGTTGCCCTTGTGCACGTCATCCGGCCGATGGCAGTCGATGCACGCCGACTTCGTGCCGGCGAACTTCTTGTCCACGTGGCAGGACTCGCAGGACGTGGTGGCGTGCAGTCCCGCGAGCGGGAAGCCCGTGAGGTCGTGATCGAAGCGCACGTCGGCCTGCCAGGTCTTCTCGCCATGGCAGGTGCCGCAGTCGGTGCCGAGCGATTCCTTGTGCGGGTCGTTCCCCCGATGGCAGGACACGCAGGTCAGTCTCGAGCTTCTCGGTCTTTGCCGCGCCCTTGTGACAGGCCACGCAGCCGAGCTCGGCGTGGGCGCCGTTCAGGGCGAACTTCGTCTCCTTCGCGTGATCGAACTTCCCGTCCTTCCAGGCTTTCGTCGTGTGGCAGGTCTTGCACTCGACGCCGTTGCGGCCCTGGTGGGTGTCGTCGCTCCGATGGCAGTCGACGCACGTCTTGCCGTCGGTCTTCTTGAAGTCATTGCCGGCGTGGCAGGCCACGCAGGCGAGGCCCGAGTGGCCGGCCGTCAGGGCGAAGCCGGTCTTCCTGAAGTGATCGAACGTCTGCTCCTTCCACTCGGCGGTGGTATGGCACGACTCGCAGTCCGTGCCACGCTGGCCCTGGTGCGCGTCATCGATCCGGTGGCACGCGACGCAGGTCGTGGGCGTGTCCTTGTAGCGCTGCCCGGCGTGGCACAGGCCGCATTCGACCTTCTCGTGGGCGCCGGTCAGCGGGTAGCTCGGGTCGCTCGCCTTGGCGTGGTCGAACCTGGTCTGCTTCCAGGACTCGACGCTGTGGCATGAGGCGCAGTCGTCGCCCAGAGCCTTCTTGTGCGCATCGTCCTCTGCGTGGCAGCCAATGCAGGTGGACGGCGCATCCCGGTGCTTCACCTTGGGCTCGTGGCAGTCGGCGCACGCGACCTTCCTGTGGCCGCCTTCGAGCGCGATAGTCCGTCAGGGCGTGATTGAAGGTCTGCGGCGTCAGGCGGACGACGTCCGCGGCCCGGCCCTCGTGTTCCGTGTGGCAGTTCCGGCACTGGCCGGTCCGGGCCGCCTCGGATCGCCAGTGAAAGCCCGACTTCCTGCTGATGTCGGCGTCCACCTTGTCGTGGCAATCGAGGCAGAGCTTGCGCTGGTCGTCCCGCGCGAACGGCGCGTGACACTTCTTGCACTGCTTCTCGATGTCGGCATGGCCGCTGATCACCGGGCCGGGCATGACGAGACTTTCCCAGTCCACGGCTCCGGCGGCCAGCGGCGCGAGGCGCACAGAAGGAGCGTGACCAGCGCCGCCAGCCCGTGTTTCCTTCCAGGCGCCACGTCCGGATGCCCGTCTAGTACAGGTGTACGGCGAAGACGTGGAACAGTCCCGAGAAGATCATCATCAGGAAGAACGGCACGTGCACCACGTGCCAGAGCGCGAACAGCCGCTCGAAGGCAGTTGAAGCGGGCCACCTGGCGCACCTGGCTCAGGTGCTCCCGCAGGTACTTGCGTATCGTCGCCTCGAGCCGGTCGGCGTGCTGGTCGACGACCGCGGAGGTCATGGCCTTGGTCATGAGTGCGCGGCGGGTCCGGGACATCAGGCGGCTGTAGGTCAGCCGCGTCTGCCAGCTGATCGTCAGGTGGCGAATGATGCTGTCCATGACGGTGACCGACGGGGCGAGCACGCGCTTGTCCAGTGCCACCAGTTCCTCGCGGATGGGCTCGATCAACGCGCTCGCGTGGCCACCGGAGACCGACTTCTCGAGCACTCCCACCATGTCCTGGAGCGTCGCCTTGCTGCCATACAACCCGTGGTGGATGCCGGCATAGAAGTAGCGGCCAAGCACGCCGCTGCCGGCCACGAGCAGCGTGCAGTACAGCGCCACCTGGGAATTGAGGTCGCCCAAGCTCGAAGTTGCAGTGATACAGGATCAGGACGGGTCCGACGATCCCCAGCATCATGTGGATGCGAAACCAGTGCCGGGTCTCGCCGAAGCGCGCAAGCCAGCGCACGCGCTTGCGCACGCGAGTAGAGCAGCAGGATCAGCATGAGCGAACCGCCGACGATGCCGAGGGCATAGCCCAGCCCGTATTCGCCATTGATGTTGCGCTGGTCGCGGCCGATCCATCCCACATAGACGGCCAGCGCCGCGATCGCGTAGCCCGCCAGCGCCCCGTAGCGCGAGTACAGGGAACGCAGCACTTTCCAGGGCCGCCCGTCCGTCCGTCGAAGCCGTCGGTCGCCCGCACGGCTGCCGATACTCCACTCAATCCCTGTCTCCTCGCCCCGATCGACGACTGTCGCCGGATCGATCCGCGGACATGGCGACGACCCGCCGGCCCGCGAGCAGGACCCGCGAATTGCACTTCCGCACTCAGTTGTGCATCTTATGCACAACAGCGGTCGATTGCATCCCCCAGGATTCGCTTTATGTCAAACCCCGGTCAGCGCCTTTGCGCCCGTTCGCACACATTAGCGGCGCCCCGACGCCGGCACTGTGAAGCGGCGCACATCTGGTGCCCGGCAGGACCATGAGAATGCATCCGGGCCGTCGATGGGGTCGGCCTATCCAGGCTCCGGGCAAATGAAGCCATGAACTCGACGATGGCGGTACTGACGTATCTGTTGCCCGCGATGGCAATCGTCGTCACGTATGGCTGGTTCCAGAACCGCCTGCACCGGCGGAGCGCGGCGGTGCTCGAGGCCTCCCACGCCTCGGGGATGATCGAGCCGCCCGCCATTCACCCGGTGATCGATCCGAACATCTGCATCGGCTGCAAGGCCTGCATCAACGCCTGCCCCGAAATGCCCGGGCACCAGGTGCTCGGGATGATCCGGGGCAAGGCCGAGCTGGTCTCGCCCAGCGACTGCATCGGCCACGGCGCCTGCCGCACCGCCTGCCCGGTGGGCGCGATCACCCTGGTGTTTGGCACGGAGCGTCGCGGGATGGACATCCCCGACGTCGGACCGGACTTCCAGACCAACGTGCCCGGCATCTACATCGCCGGCGAGCTCGGCGGCATGGGCCTGATCCGCAACGCCATCGAGCAGGGCCGGCAGGCCATCAGCTACATCGCGCGGAATCCCGCGCCGAAGAACGGCTCCGCCGTGGACGTCGTCATCGTCGGCGCCGGGCCCGCGGGCTTCTCCGCCTCGCTGGCCGCGATGGAGCACAAGCTCAGGTTCGTCACGATCGAGCAGGACTCCTTCGGCGGCATGGTGTCCCACTATCCGCGCGGCAAGCTGGTCATGGCCGGCACCGCGCACCTGCCACTGGTGGGCAAGGTCAACTTCGGCAGCACCAGCAAGGAGGAGCTGCTCGCCTACTGGCAGAAGGTGCAGCGCGAAACCGGCGTGCCGATCAGCTTCAAGGAGCGCGTGGTGGCCGTCACCCGGGAGGGCGACTGGCTTCCGGGTCCAGACCAGCACGCGCGAGATCCTGGCGCGGCACGTCCTGCTCGCCATCGGGCGACGGGGCACGCCGCGCCAGCTCGGCGTGCCCGGGGAGGACCTCACCAAGGTCACCTACAAGCTCATCGAGCCCGAGCAGTACAGCAACCGCCAGGTGCTGGTCGTGGGCGGCGGCGACAGCGCTGTCGAGGCCGCCACCACCATCAGCCAGGTCCCGGGCTCCAGGGTGGCACTCTCGTACCGTGCAGAGGCCTTCAGCCGCGTCAAACCGGCCAACCGCGAGCGCCTGAGGGCCGCGGCAGACGCAGGCAAGGTCCAGGTCCTCCTGAAATCCGAGGTGCTCGGCATCGAGCGGGACAAGGTGCTGCTGCGACTCGTGGAGGACGAAGTGGCGCTCGAGAACGACGCCGTGATCATCAGCGCCGGCGGCGTCCTGCCAACGGCATTCCTCAACTCGATCGGCGTGAAGGTCGAGACGAAGTACGGCACCGCCTGATGAAGCGACGCGCCCTTTTCGCCCGTTCAATGTTGCTTCTGCTGGCGCTCGCTGGCGGCGGCCATGCCCAGACGCTGGAAGACGCGCGAGCGCCGTGCGGGTCCGGGACTTCGAGACTGCGGCGCACATTTCGCCCAGCGAGGCGTTCTTGCCGCCGACCTGGGCCAGGTCGGTCATGCGCAGCCGCTCGAACGGGATCACCCGCGGCGTTTCGTTCGTCATGGTCATGGAAAGGGAAGGAAAGGATTGACGCGCTGCGACAATCCGCAGCGGACGACGTCAATTCTACCGCCCGGCGCACGCACGCCAAGCGGCGCCGCACCGCAAAACCTGCGTTGGCGCAAACAATGAAAAACGGCCGCACGCAGCGGCCGTTTTCGGGAAATGCGGCGCAGTGACCGTCAGGTGCGCGGCGGCTCGCCGGGCTGCAGCGTCGTGATGTCGTCCTGGTCGTCGTACGCGTGCCCTTCGCCATCGCCCGCGAGGTTCACCCCGGTATCGGGGCCGTGGCGATGCCGGCTCTTCACCGCGCGGCGCAGCGTGCGGTACAGGTCCGGGTGCGACTCCTTGAGATAGCTGATGATTTCGAAGTCGACCCGCTTGACTTGCGACAGATCGAGCTGTTCCACATGAACCAAGCGCAGCAACTCCTTGACCGGACGGGGCATTTCCCGTCCGCTTTCATAGCGTGAACCACCGCTCTGCGTCACGCCGATCTGCGTCCAGAACTGCTCCTGGTTCATGCCGAGCCGCCGCCGGATTTCGCGGGGATTGAGGACACGGTCGAGGATTTTCACGTGGGCGGACCTTAGGTGAGGCGCGATGGGCGCAAGCGGGGCGTTCGACTGACGGACCGGACCGCTGCTATACCAATGGCATATTTTTGACCGAATTCCCCGACGGCGCAAGTCAAACCGGACGAACGGCAGCAAATCGATCCAAAACGCGGCACGAACGCGACAAGCCGGCGCAACGTTGTAGATTACGCCATTGCCGTCCCAAGGTGAAAGTCGCCGCCCTCGCCGCTTCCGGCCGTGGGCGTGGCGCGTCGCGCGATCCGGACGTCACGCGCGCGATCGCGGTTCCAACATTTCGCGCGGTCTGCGGCGCGCAGCACGACGCCGTCCGGGTCCGCCATGCGTGGGCCGGGTCCGTCTGTTAGCATCAATCGAATGCCTGGCGCCGCCGCGCGCACCTCATGCGGTGCGCTGGTCGGCGTGCCTTCCGATGCTCCGCTACGACCTCCACGCTCATTCGACGTTCTCGGACGGCCTGCTGACGCCGGCGGCGCTCGTCGAACGCGCCGCTGCGCGCGGCGTCGACGTGCTGGCGCTGACCGACCACGACGACACCGGCGGGCTGGCCGACGCGGCCGATGCCGCTCGCGTCGCGGGCATCACGCTCGTGCCCGGCGCCGAATTGTCGGTGAGCTGGGAAGTCCACACCATTCACGTGCTGGGACTCAACGTCGACGCCGACAATGCGGACCTCGCGTCCGGCCTCGCGACGATCCGCAGCGGGCGCGACGCTCGCGCGGTGAGGATGGGCGAGTCGCTGGCGCGCGCGGGCATTCCGGGCGCCTACGCCGGCGCTCGCCGCTTCGTCACGAGCGACCGGCTGATCTCGCGCTCGCACTTCGCACGATTCCTCGTCGAGGCGGGCCATGCGCGGGAAACCCGGGACGTGTTCAAGCGCTACCTGACACAGGGCAAGCCCGGGTACGTCGCACACGCATGGGCGACGCTGCCCGACGCGGTCGCGTGGATCCATGCGGCTGGAGGTCTTGCCGTCATCGCGCACCCGGGGCGCTACCGGGTCACGGCGACCGGCATGCGCCGGCTCCTCTCCGAGTTCCGCGATGCCGGCGGCGACGGAATCGAGGTGCACTCGTCGTCGCACACCGCCGCCCAGTTCACCGAGTACGCGACCTATGCGCGTGCATACGGCCTGCTCGCGTCCACCGGGTCCGACTATCACGGTCCCGGCGAAAGCTACATCGACCTGGGCGGCCTGCCGCCGCTGCCGTCCGGCGTCGACCCCGTCTGGACCCGTTGGTAACCACCGCGGAGGATCTCCCTTGCCCCATCGCCGAACCGTCTACTTCGTGTCGGACCGCACCGGCATCACGGCCGAGATGCTCGGCAACAGCCTGCTGACGCAGTTCGAGGATTTCGAGTTCCGGCGCGTGACGATCCCGTTCGTCGATTCCGACGAGCGCGTGGCCGACGCGATCCGGCAGGTGAACGAGACCGTGGACCCCGAGGGCCGCCGGCCGATCGTCATCAGTTCGGTCGTCGACGAAGCGATGAGCGCCCGCATCCGGCGCGAGGCCAACGCGCTGACGCTCGACTTCTTCCAGGTGTTCATCTCGCCGCTCGAGGCGGAACTCAACGCCAAGAGCTCGCACGCGGCCGGACGCTCGCACGGCATTGCCGACAGCCACGTCTACTTCGCGCGGATGGACGCGATCAACTTCACGCAGTCGCACGACGACGGCGCCACGACCCGCGACCTCGCGAAGGCGCAGGTGATCCTGGTCGGCGTGTCGCGCTGCGGCAAGACGCCGACGTCGCTCTACCTCGCGCTGCAGTTCGGCATCCGCGCCGCGAACTTTCCGCTGACGCCCGACGACTTCACGGACCGGAGGCTGCCCGCCTCCGTCGTGCCGCACCGCGACAAGCTCTTCGGCCTCACGATCCAGCCGGAACGGCTGCGCGAGATCCGCGAGGAGCGCCGCCCCGCCAGCAAGTACTCGGCGCTCGACAACTGCCGGTACGAGGTGCGCGAAGCCGAGGCGATGATGACCCGCGAGAAGATCCCGACGCTCGACACGACGACCAAGTCGATCGAGGAGATCGCGACGACGATCCTGCATCGCGCGAAGCTCGAGCGCCACGTGTTCTGATCGCGCACGCTGGCGCAAGCGTCCCGGGACGCCGGTCACTCGGGCGCGCACATCACGACGAGGTCGTCGCCGTCACCCTCCGGTATCCATCCGGCGGCCGCCATCTGGTCGCGCACCGCGCGGTCGGTGGTGTACCGGTGGTTCGCATCGGGCTGGTTGTTGAAGGCGCGATAGACCGGGCGCGTCGCCGCCGGGCATGCGCCGGCTATCGGCACCTGCAGGTGCATGTACTGCGGGTCCTCCAGCACGAAGCCCGGGTGCGCGAGCGCGGACGCGCCGCACTCGGCGGCGCTGCGGCCGAAGAAGTGCGAGTCGCCGTCCGCCGGGGGGATGTAGAAGCGGCAGACCTCGCTCGTGCCCGGATGCGGCGTCGCGTACGCCCTGAACGACTGCCCGGTGCGCGTCCACGGGGTCGGCGTCAAGCCGGCGTCGAGATTCGCGATCTCCGCCGCGATCCACGTGATGAAGAAGTGATCGAGCGTCGCGTTGTAATACTCGACGACGTCGACGATTTCCGCGCCGCTGTACACCGGCCCCTCCGAAGTCGCGGATACCCCGGTAGCCGCGAGCGGCAGTTCGTAGAACCCGTCGTTGGTATAGAGCGCCATCTGCGCCGCGAACGCGCCCTCCGCGACGGGCGTGACCGAAACTTCGAGCGTACAGCTCGCCGCGGGCAGCACGAGGGTGCCCGGCTCGCAGCCGGCGACGTGCCGGAACTGCGTGCTGTTGACGGTCGAATCCTCGATCGACAGCGGCGCGTTGCCGCTGTTGGTGAACGTGACCCGCCGCACGGGCGCCTCGGTTCCGACCGTCGCCTCGCCGAAGTCGACGTGTGGCGGCAACGAGCACACGTACGGCGCGCTCATGCCCGGCGGCAGTCCGTACGCGCATCGGCAGCCGCGCACGTCGTCGGGCTGCGGCGTCACGAGCGCGTTGTAGTGGGTCGACGGCGGGCCGGCCATGATGGCCGACTCGGTGTTCGAATGATCGAGCCCGATAGCGTGGCCCCATTCGTGCGTCATCAGCCGGTCGAGGTCACCCATCGTCGCGACGTTGGTCGCGCTCAACGTGATGTCGGCTTCGATGATCACGCGCTCGCCGGCGTCCTGGCGATACCACGCGTTCGCCCAGCCGCTGAGTTCGGGTTCCAGCTTCCCCCAGCCGACGACGGACACGCCGTCCGCCAGCGGCTCCGGCTCGGGGTCGCCGGTGGCCCTGTTCGAAGGGACGGTCGTCTCGCCGTCGTACACGTAGGTAATGGCGCACAGCGACGACCACTTCTCGAACGACTGCGCCAGCTGGGCGACGATCGCCACCTTGTCCCCGGCCAGCGGCTCCGGCGCGTGCGCTGGTTGTATTTCCACTGCAATGGCCCCTTCCAGCGCGCATTGGGCGCGAAGAGGTACTGGAATTTCGGCGGCGGCGTGCCGCCGGGCAACGCCAGCGTAGTCTCGACGAGCGCATGGTCGTTGACCACGATCGTCGCGAAGATCTCCGCCTGCGCCATGCGGAACTACGCGAGTGTCCCCGACACCGCGGCAGCGAGTGCCACGCGGAGACCCTCCGGTACTCCCGATGATGTGTCGCCCATGAACGCTTGTCGCACGCGCGGCCCGCGGCGTCGGTGCGGTAGCGCGCATGGGCAGTCCTTGTGGTGATGGGGCGCTCGTGGCGTCCGGCCCGGCGAACTGCCATCGGCGGCCTCCCAAAACGGCGTGGGATCGCGTGCACGTCGATGTCGGACATTGGCAGCAGTTCGGTCAGGCGCCACCGCACGTCGACGTCTGGCGACGTCGGCGCATGCGCAGACTGCGGGCGCCCGTCCTACAGACCGTAGAACCGGCGTGCCGCACCCCCCATCAGCGCGGCGCGGTCGTCGGGCGACCAATCGGACGTCAGCGCCACGGTCGCCGCAAACCAGCTCTGGTAGGTGCCCGCGAGATTGACGACGGGCCAGTCGCTGCCCCAGATCAGGCGCTGCGGCCCGAAGGTCTCCGCGAGGAAGTCGACGTACGGGCGCAGCACGTCGATCGTCCAGCCGGGGCCCACCTCGGTGACGAGTCCCGAAAGCTTGCAGCGCACGCGCGGATTCGCGGCAGCGGCGCGCATGTGCAGGGTCCAGGGCTCCCACATGCCGTGCGCGATGTCCGGCTTCGCCGCGTGGTCGATGACGACGGCGAGATCCGGATGGCGGTCGAGCATCGTCAGCAGCGCGGGCAACTGCGCGGGCTTCACGAGCGCTTCGAACCGCAGTCCGAGACGAGGCAACGCGGCCAGCGCGCGGCCGACTTCGGCGCGCAGCAGCCATGCGGGGTCGGGCACGTCCTGGAGCATCGGACGCACGGCCTTGAAGAGCGGGTTGCGCGCGAGGTGCGTCAGCGTCGGGATCGCGGACGGGTCGCCCAAGTCCACCCAGCCGACCACGCCCTTGACGACGCCGTCGCTGCGCTCGGCCACGCCGAGCAGATAGCGGGTTTCCGCGACGGTGGGTGCCGCCTGCACGAGGACGGTGTCGGTCACGCCTGCCTGCTCGCGCAGCGGGCGGAGGTCGGCGAGCGTGTAGTCGCGATGGATCGGCGCGAGCGCGGGCGTGAGCCAGTCGTAGTCGCCGCGCGCGAGCGACCACACATGGTGATGGGCGTCGACGTGGCCGGGCATGCTACGAGGCGGTGCTCGAGTGATCGCGGAGGTGGTCGGTCATTGCGGTCATCGTGCGTTCGTCGGCGTGGCCGGCAGCGGTGCGCGCGGGTCGACGAGCCCGCGCTCGCGCAATTCGGTCCAGAACGGGCCCGGAATCGGCACGCGCGCCAGCGCAAGCATGGCGTCGACTTCCGCGACGCTGCGCGCGCCCGCGAGCACGACCGCGACGGCCGCATGCGCCGCCGGGAACTGCAGTGCCGCGGCGGCAAGCGGCACGTCGAAAGTCCTGCACACGGCCTCCAGTGCGCGTACCCGCGCGAGCACGGCCTCGGGCGCCGGCGCGTAGTCGAAGTACGGCGGCGCTCCGTCGCGCGTTCGCGTACCGGTCGCGAGGATACCCGAATTGAACGGACCCCCGAGCACGACCGTGACGTCGCGGCGCACGCATTCGGGCAGCAGTTCCGGCAGCGCCGACTGGTCCGCCAGCGTATACCGTCCGGCGAGCAGGATCACGTCGAGGTCGGCGTGGCGCAGCGTCGCGAGGCTCACGTCGACGCCGTTGACGCCGATGCCGTACGCACCGATGACCCCGGCGGACTTCTGTTCCGCGAGCGCCGGGAGTCCGCTGTCCAGCAGGTCCCGGAAGTGGCGCTCGAAGTCGCTCCCGTGCGTCGCGCGGTCGAGGTCGTGCACGTACACGACGTCGATGCGCGCGAGCCCCAGGCGCGCGCGGGACTCGGCGAGCGACCGCAGCACGCCGGCGCGCGAATAGTCGTACCGCTGCACGACCGGCGGCACTTCCACGTACCCGTGCTGGTCGCGCGGCGCCGCGGCATCCGGCTCGAGCAGGCGGCCGACCTTCGTCGACAGCACGTAACGGTCGCGCGGCACGTCGCGCAACGCCGCGCCGAAACGACGCTCCGACAGTCCGTTGCCGTAGTGCGGCGCGGTGTCGAAGTACGCGATGCCGGCCTGCACCGCATGGCGCACGACCTCGACGGCTTCCGCGTCCGCGACGGCGGAGAACAGGTTGCCGATCGGCGCGCCGCCCAGCGCGACCGGCGCCGCGCGCATCCGCGCGGTCAATGCGGCCGTCAGCGGCATGGTGCCTCCGGTGCCGCGCGCGCGGGAGCGCGGCACCACGGCCGGCACCCGGCGAAGGATTTGCACGCTGACATGTCAGTGCTACACTCCCATCCATGGTACGCGACCCGCGCGCAGCGTCGCAACGGCGACGTGCGCAGCGCCGGCTCGACCGCGCGGTGCCTGCGCCGTCGCGTGCATCCACGGGGAGGAAACCCGTGCCGAAGTCCCGTCGTCGATATGCCAGCCGTCGCTGCGCGCGCGCTGCTGCTGCTTCGCCCGCAGCGGTCGGCGCCGGCGGTCGTCGTCGCCTCTTGGCCGCCCACGGTCCGCCGCCTGCCGCGGCGAGTCGATGGCTAGGGTCCTCGCACGCGCCCGCACGACGGCGCCGCGACAACTGCGCTGGCAGGCGTACGACCGCTTCCAGCAGCAACTGCTGGCGGCGCGGATCCGGCCCGGCCAGTTCGTGTCGCAGCGTGAACTGGCGGCGCTGACCGGATTGCCGCTGGGCGCCATCCGGGAAGTGATCCCGCGGCTCGAAGCGGAAGGACTGCTGGTCACGATCCCGCAACGCGGGCTGCAGATCGCGAACGTCGACGTGAAGCTCGTGCGCAACGCGTTCCAGTTGCGGCTCATCCTCGAGCGCGAGGCCGCCGCGCACTTCGCCGCGGCCGCGACCGACGCGCAGCTCGCCGCGCTCGACGCCGCGCACCGCGACATCGTCGCGCAGGCCGCGCGGGGCGTCACGCCCGCGCTGCTCGATCGCGCCCAGGCGGTCGACTGGGGCCTGCACGACATGATGATCGACGCGCTCGGCAACGAGATCGTCTCCGCCGTCTACCGCGTGAACAGCCTGCGCATCCGGCTGATCCGCCTCGATCGCGTCACGCTCACGGCGGACGCGCTCGCGCCCGCGATGGAGCGAGCACCTCGCGCTGCTCGCCGCGCTGCGCACGCGCGATCCACAGCGCGCCGTCGCCGCGCTCGAGGCGCACCTCGCCCACGCGCGCAATCGCGCGCTCGGACTCTAGAACTTCTCTGCGCAGGATAACCATGACGACAACGTCTCCCTCCGTCATCCGCGGCCTCTGGTGCGCGACGCTGACGCCGGTGACCGCCGACGGCGCGATCGACGACCGCCGCTTCGCCGCGCACGTGCGCACGCTGTTCGCGCAGGGCGTCGACGGCATCGCGCCGTTCGGCACCACCGGCGAAGGCCAGTCGTTCTCGTTCGACGAACGCCGCGCGGGGCTCGACGCGCTGCTCGCCGCGGGCATCCCCGCCGCGCGCGTCGTCGCCGCCACCGGCTGCACGGCGCTGCCCGAAACGGTCATGCTGACGAAACATGCGGTCGCCGCCGGCTGCGTGGCGGCGCTCGTGCTGCCGCCCTTCTTCTGGAAAGGCGTGTCCGACGACGGCCTGTTCGCGTGGTACGCGGCGCTGATCGAGCGCGTCGGCGACCCGCGCCTGAAGCTCATGCTGTACCACCTGCCGCAGGTGTCCGCGGTGCCGCTGTCGGTCGACTTCGTCGCACGGCTGGCCGAGGCGTTCCCGGGCGTGGTGGCCGGCGTGAAGGACAGCGAAGGCAATTGGGCGCACACGTCGGCGCTGCTGGCGCGCGTTCCCGAACTCGCGATCGTGATCGGCCACGAGCCGCACCTGCCGCGCCTCATGCGCGCGGGCGGTGCGGGCACGATCTGCGGTGTCGCGAACGTCCACGCGGGACTCGTGCGCGCGCTGCTCGCGCCCGGCGTCACCCCCGACGACGAGGCGCGCATGGCGGCGTTCATCGAGGTCACGGGACGCCATCCGTTCCTCGTGAGCTTCAAGAGCCTGCTGGCCGACCGCCTGCGCGATCCTGGCTGGCTGCCGGTGCGCGCGCCGCTCACCGGCCTCGACGCGGCGCAGCGCAGCGCGCTGCGCGAAGCGCTGGCGGCCGCCGGTCTCGCGCAGAATCAGGCGGAGGCGGCGCAATGAGCGATCCTGTGGATGCGACGCGTGCAGGGAGGACGCCGTGCTGATCGGTATCCACCCGCTGCTGACGGCGGACCTGCTGCACGCGATGGCGTCGATGGGACATGGCGACGAGATCGCGCTGGTCGACGCGAATTTCCCGGCAGCGTCCGTCGGCCGGCGCGTAATCCCCCTGCCGGGCGCGGATTCGCCGCAGGCGCTGGCCGCGATCCTGACCGTGTTTCCGCTCGACGCCCCGGCAGCGCCGGCCGCGTTCACGATGGCAGTCGTCGGCGACCCCGCCGCAGTGCCTGCGCCGGTCGCCGCGTTCGCCGACGTGTTCGCACGGTACGGCATGGCCGGCGTCGAGATCGGCAAGCTGGAGCGCCACGCGTTCTACGAGCGCGCACGGCGGGCGTACGCGGTCGTGCGCACGGGCGAGATGCGCAAGTACGGCAATCTTCTGCTCGTGAAGGGCGTCGTGAACAATTACGCACCGGTGCGCTGAGCACGCGATGGTCGTCGTCTTCGGCTCGATCAACCTCGACCTCGTCGCGCGCGTGCCGCGCATTCCGGCGCCCGGCGAAACGATCGCGGGCCGCACGCTTGCCACGTTGCCGGGCGGCAAGGGCGCCAACCAGGCTCTCGCGGCACGGGCCGCCGGCGCTGCCGTCGCACTGTATGGCGCGGTCGGCGCCGACACGTTCGCGACCGCGGCGCTTGCGAACCTGCGCGCCGCCGGCGTCGCGCTCGATGGCGTGGCGACCCTCGAGGCGCCCACCGGCGTCGCGCTCATCAACGTCGCCGACGACGGCGAGAACGCAATCACCGTGATTCCGGGCGCGAACGCCCTCGCGCAGGCAGCCGCTGTTCCGGACGACCTGCTGGCGCGTGGCGTCACGCTGCTGATGCAGTTGGAGGTACCCGTCACCGAGGTCGCGTCGCTCGCCGCGCGTGCCCATGCGCGCGGCGCGACCGTCGTGCTCAACGCGGCACCGGCCGTTCGCGCTGCCGGAGACGATCCTGCCTGCCGTCGACGTGCTGATCGTCAACGAAAGCGAAGCGGCGACCTACGCGGCCGCGTGGCGGTTGCCCGCGTCGCCGGCGGCGTTCGTTTCCGCCGCGACGGAACGACTCGGCCTCTGCGCCGTCGTGACGCTCGGCGCACGCGGAGCCATGACGTCGAGTGCCGGCCGGGTCGTGCGCGTCTCGCCGCCGGAGATCGCGGCCATCGACACGACTGGTGCGGGCGACGCGTTCGCGGGTGCGTTCGTTGCAGCGCTTCACCGCAGTGCCACGATCGACGATGCGATTGCCGCGGGCGTCGCGGCGGGCGCGCTCGCGTGCACGCACGCAGGTGCGCAGCGGTGGCCGGCGACATCGTGAAGCCTCGCCCGAAGCGATTGATGGTGCTAGCATCATGTCTTCTGCAACCTCTCCGCCGAAGCGCATCCATGACCATCGTTCGTACCCTCCAGTCCACCCTGCGCACGCTGGCCGCCGCCGTCTTCGTGTCGCTCGCGCTGATCCGGCCGGCGGCCGCATTCACCGACTGGACCGACATCTGGTGGGCGACGCCGGAGGTAGGCTGGGGCGTCAACTTCGTGCAGACGGACCAGTTCATCTTCGCGACGTTCTTCGTGCACGGGCCCGATCTTCAGCCTGACTGGTACACCGGGCAGATGACGCGCGACCCGGCGACCAACGTCTGGTCCGGCGGGCTGTACCGGACGACCGGTTCGTATTTCGGCGCGCCGTACAACAAGGACGAATCCGCGACGCTGCAGGTCGGCAGCGTCACGTTCGCGCCGGCGAACTCGTGGAGCGGCACGCTCACCTACAACGTGAACACCGTGAACGTGACCAAGCAGATCGCGCGGCTCACGCTGACGACGATACCGATCGGAGGCGACTACTACGGCGGGATCTACCGGGAGCTCACGAGCTGCGCGAACCAGTCGGAGAACGGAGTCATCCGCCTCTACTCGGAATTCGCCGTCGCACAGACGACGGCGGAGTCGACCAGCCAGCTCAAGCTCGAATTCGCCGTCGCGAACGGCGCTTGCACGCTTTCCGGCAGGTACTACCTCGACGGCTCGCTGTACAGCATCCCGAACGCGTCGTACACGTGCACGACCGGCATCAACACGACCGCCATCGTCACCGGCATCAAGGCGACCCAGCAGGGCATCGAGGGACAATGGGTGGCGCAGATCGGCAACGGCTGCGTCGATCGGGGCTACTTCTCGGCGGTCCTCAACTGACGCCGGGCGGGGCGCGACTGCGCCGACGCGCCGCCTCCGGCGGCACGAGCGGTGCGGCGGCGTTCGGCAATTCGACGCCGGCCGCCTTCGTCCGCGCATGGCGGAACGATTCGGCGTCGCGGTTGTCCCTCCGTTGGGTGCGCGTGACGCGACGAGCCGGAGCGCGGCGAGGTCGAGTTTGCACCGGCGGCGCCGCCTGTCGTCAAACCCGTGGACACGACGGCGCCGGCGATGCGCTCGCAGCGGCGTTTGCGGCGACGCTGGACTGCGGCAGCGAATCGTCCACAGCGCTCGCCGAAGGCGAGCGGGCGCGTGCAGCTGCATGCATGCACGACGGCGCGCAGCACGATGCGCCCACGGCCAAGACTCCGGCAACTTCATGATTCTGTTAGAATAATTCGTTAACAACCTGAGACCTTCAACCTATGGCCCTGCTTCCCCGACTCCGTTCCTGCGCCCGTGCTCTGGCCGCCACCCTGCTGCTGTCGGCGGCACTCGTCCGTCCGGCGGCCGCGGTCGACTGGACCGACATCTGGTGGGCGGTTCCCGAGGTCGGCTGGGGCGTCAACTTCGTGCAGTCCGACCAGTTCATTTTCGCGACGTTCTATCTCCATGACGTGAACCTGCAGCCGGACTGGTACACGGGGCAGATGACCGTCGACGCGAATGGCGTCTGGTCGGGTCCGCTCTATCGGACGACCGGGTCGTATTTCGGGGCATCGTGGAACAAGGACCAGACCAACACGCTGCAGGTCGGCACCGCGACGTTCACGCCGTCGTCGTCCTATGGCGGGACCCTGACGTGGAACGTCGGGGCGGTCAACGTGACGAAGCAGATCACCCGGCTGACGCTGACGACGATCCCTCTGGGCGGACTCTATCGTGGCGGTGCCGCCACGTTCTACAACAGCTGCAACAACCCCAACGACAACGGGTCTGGCCGCCTGTTCGTCGACGTGCAGGCCACGCAGACCACCGGCGGTGCGTTGTCGCTCGAGTTCTTCGTCAACGGTCAGACCTCGGGATTGGGATCGTGCCTGTTTGCCGGCAACTCGGTACAGGACGGCGTTCTGTTCCGGATTCCCGACGCTTCCTACGTATGCGGCACGGTGCTCTCAACCACGGCCAACGTGACGCAGGTGAAGGCGACGGCGCAAGGAATCGAGGGTCAATGGATCGCCAACGTCGGCAATGGCTGCATCGAGACGGGCTATTTTTCGGCCGTTCTTCTGTAGCACGCGCTATGACGACCCGTTGCGCGCGGCGCGACGGGTGCGAACGGCCTCGAAGAGCACGACCGCGGCCGCTGCGGCGGCATTGAGGGACTCCATGCCTCCCGGCATCGGTATCGTCACGCGCAGGTCGGCGCGCGCGGCGAGCGCCGCCGACAGGCCGGCGCCCTCGTTGCCGATCGCGACGGCCAGCGGCCAGCGCAGCGGGGCCGCGTAAAGATCACGGCCGTCGCGCGCAACGGCCGCCGCGACGTGTCCACCCGCCGCGCGAAACGCGGTGGCCCACGCGGCCAGGTCGACGTCCTCGACGATCGTCGTCAGGAAGTGCGCGCCCTGCCCGGCGCGCAGCGCCTTCGGCGACCACGCGAACGCGCAGTGCTTCGACAGCAGCACCTGCTCGACGCCGGCGGCCGCCGCGGTGCGGAGCATCGTGCCGATGTTGCCCGGATCCTGCAGATCGTCGAGCAGCAGGTGAAAGCGGGCCGGCGGCGGGAGCGACGGCGCGGGCGTCGGCACCACGGCCACCGCGCCGATCGCCACCGGCAGCGTGCTGACTTCGGCGAACAGCGCGGCCGGAACCGCCACCACGTCGTGCGCCGCGCACGCGCGACACGCAGCGCGGCGATCCGCGGCTCGCCCAGCATTTCGTCGACGACGAGCAGCGACTCCGGCGCGCCCACACGATCGAGATAGACGCCGATGAGGTGCTCGCCTTCGAGCACGCAGCGGCCGGCCTTGCGCCGGTCGCGCGACGACGCGATGAGCCTGGCGGCTTCCTTGACGCGCGGGTTGTTCCGCGACGAGACGCGCTGCACGATGGTCGCGCCGGTGGCGCTCAGCGCCGGACCGGCGCCGGGGAGCCCGGCGGCACCTGCGCAGGCGCCGCCGCGGCGGGCGGAACGCCGGACGGCTGCAGCTGGAAGAACACCTCGTCCGAGCGGATCATGCCGAGTTCCGCGCGCGCGCGCTCCTCGATCGCCTCCGATCCCGTCTTGAGATCGCGCACGTCGGCGTCGAGCGCCTCGTTGCGCGCCTTGAGCTTCGCGCTGGCCTCGCGCTGCGCGGCGAGCTGGCGGTCGGTCTCGCGCACCTGCAGCCAGCCGCCCTTGCCGAGCCACATCGGATACTGCAGCGCGGCGATCAGCGCGACGAAGAGGAACGCGAGCCAGCGCACGCGACGGAGCGGCTACGCGATGTTGAAATACGCGTCGCGTCCCGGGTAGCTCGCGGCCTCGCCCAGGTCTTCCTCGATGCGCAGCAACTGGTTGTACTTCGCGATGCGGTCGGACCGCGACAGCGATCCGGTCTTGATCTGCCCGGCGTTCGTGCCGACCGCGATGTCGGCGATGATGCTGTCCTCCGTCTCGCCGGACCGGTGCGAGATCACCGACGTGTAGCGCGCGCGCGTGGCCATCGTGATCGCCGCGAACGTCTCGGTCAGCGTGCCGATCTGGTTGATCTTGATCAGGATGGAGTTGGCCACACCCTTCGCGATTCCCTGCTTCAGGATCTTCGTGTTCGTGACGAAGAGGTCGTCGCCGACGAGCTGGACGTTCTTGCCGAGCCGGTCGGTCAGGTACTTCCAGCCGGCCCAGTCGTCCTCGGCCATGCCGTCCTCGATGCTGATGATCGGGTACTTGTCGCACCACGTCGGCCATCATGTCGGCGAACTGCTCCGACGTCAGCGCGCGGTTCTCGGCCGCGAGCACGTACTTGCCGTCCTTGCGGAACTCGCTCGCCGCGCAGTCGCACGCGAGCGCGATGTCGGTGCCCGGCGTGTAGCCGGCCTTGTCGATCGCCTCGACCAGCAGCTGCAGCGCCGCCTCGTTCGACGGCAGGTTCGGCGCGAAGCCGCCCTCGTCGCCGACGGTCGTCGGCATGCCGCGCGCGTCGATCATCTTCTTGAGCGTGTGGAACACCTCGGCGCCATAGCGCAGCGCCTCGCGGAAGCTCGGCGCGCCGAGCGGCACGCAGCATGAACTCCTGCAGGTCGATCGCGTTGTTCGCGTGCGCGCCGCCGTTGATCACGTTCATCATCGGCACCGGGAGCTGCATCTGGCCGGCGCCGCCCAGATACCGGTACAGCGGCAGCGACGATTCCTCCGCGCCGGCCTTCGCGACCGCGCACGACACCGCGAGGATCGCGTTGGCGCCGAGGCGCGCCTTGTTCTCGGTGCCGTCGAGCCCGATCAGCGTGTGGTCGATGAACGCCTGCTCGCTGGCGTCGAGGCCCAGGATGGCCTCGCAGATCTCGGTGTTCACGTTCTCGACGGCACGGGTGACGCCCTTGCCGAGGTAGCGCGCGGGATCGCCGTCGCGCAGCTCGATCGCCTCCTTGGAGCCGGTGGACGCGCCGGAGGGCACCGCCGCCCGGCCGGACACGCCGGACTCGAGGACGACGTCCGCTTCGATGGTGGGGTTGCCGCGGGAATCGAGGATTTCGCGGGCGATGACGTCGACGATGGCGCTCATGTTCAGGGATCAGGAGTCAGAGGTCGGTATGGCAGAGGCGGCGGTGGCGCGTGCCGGTCGGTGGCGCGCCATCGAGGCGCGGTACAGTTCGTGTCAGCCTGGGATCTCGTAATCGCAGATCACCCACTCGGCGATCTCGCGCAGCGCGACGACCACCTCCTGGTGATCGGCGTTCGGCCCGTAGGCATCGAGGTCGGCGCGCGTCGCGAAAGCCATGTTGATGCCGAAGTCGTACGCGACCGGGCGGTCGGTCGTGTTCCAGCCGTGCTCGAAGCGCACGATGCCGGCGCACTTGTGCTCGAGCGCGGCGAACTTCGCCTGCCACGCCGGCACGCGGGGATCGGCGCGCGTGACGCCGGGCTTCAACTTGATCAGGACGAGATGCACGAACATGCGGACTCCGGTGAAGTGGTCAGGCGGACGCTGCTGCCAGCAGGTCGCGTTCGGGAAAGCCGCGGCGCTTGGCCACGGCATCGAGCTCGACGAGCGTCTCCAGCAGCTCGCGCATGCGCGGCAGCGGCCAGGCGTTGGGGCCGTCGGACAGCGCCTTGTCGGGCTGCGGGTGCGTTTCCATGAACACGCCCGCCACGCCGGCCGCCACGGCCGCGCGTGCGAGCACCGGCACGAACTCGCGCTGGCCGCCCGAGGACGTCCCCTGTCCGCCCGGCAGCTGCACCGAATGCGTCGCGTCGAACACCACGGGACAGCCGGTCTCGCGCATGATCGCAAGCGACCGCATGTCCGACACCAGGTTGTGGTAGCCGAACGACGTGCCGCGCTCGCAGACCATGATGTTGTCCGCGCCGCTCGCCGCCTTTGCCTTGGCGACGACCTGCCGCATGTCGCCGGGCGCCAGGAACTGGCCCTTCTTGATGTTGACGGGCTTGCCGGCGGCCGCCACCGCCTGGATGAAGTCGGTCTGCCGGCACAGGAACGCGGGCGTCTGCAGCACGTCGACCACCGCGGCGGCGGCCGCGATCTCGTCGACCGTGTGCACGTCCGTCAGCACCGGCACTTCCACGTGCCTGCGGACGTCGGCGAGGATCGCGAGTCCCTCCGCCATGCCCGGGCCCCGGAACGACGCATGCGAACTGCGGTTCGCCTTGTCGTACGACGACTTGAAGATGAACGGGATGCCGAGCGACGCGCAGATCGCCTTCAGTTCGCCCGCGACGTCCATCTGCAGCTGCCGCGACTCGACCACGCACGGTCCCGCGATCAGGAACAGCGGGTGGTCGAGGCCGACCTCGAAGCCGCAGAGGTTCATCTCAGATGGATGCGACCAGCTCGGCGACCGCATGCACGGCGTCGCCGCGCGCATTCTGCTGGTGCTCGAGCGCCGCCTTCACGAAACTGATGAAGAGCGGATGGCCGCGCCGCGGATTCGACGTGAACTCCGGGTGGAACTGGCAGCCGAAGAACCACGGGTGCCCCGGCAGCTCGACCATCTCGACCAGGTCGCCCGCGACCGCGCTTTTCGCGCGCGCGCCGACGGCCAGGCCCGCCGCCTCGATGCGCGCCAGGTAGTGGTTGTTGACCTCGTAGCGGTGGCGATGGCGCTCGGCGACCGTCGTCGATCCGTAGATCCTGTGCGCGAGCGAGCCCGGCACGACTTCGCACGGCTGCGCGCCCAGGCGCATCGTGCCGCCCATGTCGGAGTTCTCGCTGCGCTTCTCGATCGACCCGTCGCGATTCTGCCATTCGGTGATCAGCGCGACCACCGGATGCGGCGTGTCGGGATCGAACTCGGTGCTGTTCGCGTTGGCGAGGCCCGCCATGTCGCGCGCGCACTCGATGACGGCGAGCTGCATGCCGAGGCAGATGCCGAGATAGGGAATGCCGTTCTCGCGCGCGAAGCGCACCGCCTTGATCTTGCCCTCCACGCCGCGCTTGCCGAATCCGCCCGGCACGAGGATCGCGTCCATGCTCCGCAGCGACTCCACGTCGTCCTTCTCCAGCACTTCGGAATCGACGTAGTGGATGTGCACCTTCGCGCGCGTGTGGATGCCCGCGTGCGTGAGCGCCTCGGACAGCGACTTGTACGACTCGGTCAGGTCGACGTACTTGCCGACCATCGCGATGTGCACCGCGTGCTCGGGATGCTCGAGCGCGTCCACGAGCTTGTGCCACGTCGACAGGTCCGCGGGCGGCGGATTGAGCTGCAGCTTCCTGCACACGATGACGTCGAGGCCTTCGGCGTGCAGCATGCCGGGGATCTTGTAGATCGAGTCGGCATCGAGCGCCGGGATCACGGCCTCCTCCGGCACGTTCGTGAACAGCGCGATCTTCTTGCGGTCGTTGTCGGGCAGCGGACGGTCCGCGCGGCACAGCACGACGTCGGGCTGGATGCCGATCTCGCGCAGTTCCTTCACCGAGTGCTGCGTCGGCTTGGTCTTCATCTCGCCCGCCGACGGAATGTACGGCACGAGCGTCAGGTGGACGTAGCAGACGTTGTCGCGGCCGAGCGTGATGCCGAGCTGGCGGATGGCTTCGAGGAACGGCAGCGATTCGATGTCGCCGACCGTGCCGCCGACCTCGACCATCGCGACTTCCGCGTCGCCGGCACCGGCGAGGATCCAGCTCTTGATCTCGTCGGTGATGTGCGGGATCACCTGCACGGTGCCGCCCAGGTAGTCGCCGCGGCGCTCCTTGCGGATCACCGATTCGTAGATCTGGCCCGGTCGTGAAGTTGTTGCGCTTCCCCATGCGCACGTCGGTGAAGCGCTCGTAGTGCCCGAGATCGAGGTCCGTCTCGGCGCCGTCGTCGGTCACGAAGACCTCGCCGTGCTGGAACGGCGACATCGTGCCGGGATCGACGTTGATGTAGGGGTCGAGCTTGAGATTGGTGACGCGGATGCCGCGGGTAGCGAGGATCGCGGAGAGCGATGCCGCGGCGATGCCCTTGCCCAGCGAGGAGACCACACCGCCGGTCACGAAGACGAACTTGGTCATGATTTCTTTCGTCCCGGAAATTCCCATTTTACCCGATGGTCGGCCTTTGGGCAAAACGAGTGGGAGCCTGGTCGACGCGATGACCAAGGGCCTCGGCACTGCGGGCGCGGCGAACACGAGGACATGGCAGCCCGACTGCGCAGGAAGCGCGACTCGCGCGTCGGGGGTTGCTTCGAGCGCTTCGCGACTTTCGCGGTTCGACGCTTCGGATTGCCTTCCCGCCTCAGCCGATCCCGAGCGCCGTCGCCATTCGCGCGCGCGCGGCGTCGCGCCCGAGCAGCGCCAGCACGGCATCGATCGCCGGCGTGGATGGCGTGCCCGCGACGAGCAGGCGCAGCGGCATCATGATCTGCGGCGGCTTCAGTCCGTGCCGCGCCGCCGCGCCCTTCAGCGCCGCCGTCAGCGCGTCGCGCGTCCAGTCGATCGCCCCGAACTCCGCGTGGAGCGCGATCAGCGCGCCGCGGTTCGCCGCCGTGACCTGTTCGGCCAGCTTGTCGGCAGGCACGGTCGGCGTTGCGTAGAAGTACCACGCGGCGTCGGCCATCGCGACCAGCGTGTCCGCGCGGTCGCGCAACAATGCGGCCACGGCACCGGCATCGGGCCCGCCTGCCGGATCGAGCCCCGCGCGCTTCAGGAACGGAACCAGATGCTGGCCGAGATCGGCATCGGGCATCCGCTTCATGTGCTCCTGGTTGACCCAGTTCAGCTTGTCCGCGTTGAACCGCGACGGCGAGGGGCTGATGCCCGGCAGGTCGAACCACTCGACGAGCTGCGCGCGCGTGAAGATCTCGTCGTCGCCGTGCGCCCAGCCGATGCGCGCGAGGAAGTTGACCATCGCGTCCGGCAGGTAGCCGGCCGCCTCGTAGTCCATCACGCTGACCGCGCCGTGGCGCTTCGAGAGCTTGGCGCCGTCCTCGCCCAGCACCGTAGGCACGTGCGCGTAGCGCGGCGGCTCGATCCCCAGCGCGCGGAAGATGTTGATCTGCCGCGGCGTGTTGTTCACGTGGTCGTCGCCGCGGATCACGTGCGTGATCCGCATGTCCCAGTCGTCGACGACGACGCAGAAGTTGTACGTCGGCGTGCCGTCGCCGCGCGCGATGACGAGGTCGTCGAGCTCGCTGTTCGCGAATTCGATGCGGCCCTTCACGCCGTCGTCCCAGGCCACCGTGCCGGTGTCCGGATTGCGGAACCGGATGACCGGCCGCACGCCGACCGGCGGGGTCTTGCCCGTCGCGTTCTCCGGGCGCCAGCGGCCGTCGTACCGCGGCTTGTCGCCGCGCGCCATCTGGTCGGCGCGCAGCGCGTCCAACTCGACCGAGGTCATGTAGTCGCGGTACGCGAGCCCGCGCGCGACCATGTCGTCGATCACCGCGCGGTAGCGGTCCATCCGCTGCATCTGGTAGATACGGGCCCTCGTCGTAGTCGAGGCGAAGCCACGCCATCGCGTCGAGGATCGCCTGCACGGCGGCTGGCGTCGACCGCTCGACGTCGGTGTCCTCGATGCGCAGGATGAACGTGCCGCCGAAATGCCGCGCATACGCCCACGCGAAGAGCGCGGTGCGCGCGCCGCCGAGGTGCAGGTAGCCGGTGGGGCTGGGGGCGAAGCGGGTGCGGACCTGGCTCACGGGGATGCGCCGGAGGGTAAACGGCGAATTCTACCGGACGCGCGCGCCGTCCCGTTCGCGCGGCAGGCGTCGCACTGCGCCGCCTCCGCGGGCCGCGACCGGCGCGCGAGTTGCCCGAAGCGAACGGTTCCCTCTATATTGCGCGTTCGCCGCGTCGTCGCGGAGGCAGCGCAGACTGCCCCAAGCGCGCGCGGCCGTCACGTTCACGAGGAGGAATCGATGTCGCGCACGACCGTCATGCTGGTGCTGCTCACGCTCGTCCTGGCCGTCCCGACCGCGCTCGCGCAGACGAAGAAGACCGCGGCGCCCGCCCGGGTGCCGACCGACAAGGACCCGTCGGTGAGCGTCGTCGTCTACCTGCGCGACAACGCGAAGAACGAGGTCCTGCTCGCGACGCGCATCTGGCCCGACAATCCGGACTACAACGCCGTCGCGCTGCAGCGGTTCTTCGCGATGATGAAGATGCTCGAGCCCGCGCTACCGGAAGGACGACGACGTCGCGTACTCGTGGCACCAGAAAGGCAAGATGTCGAAGTGCAGCATCTACCTCGAGTCCGCGGACGCCGGCACCAAGTCGGGCACCGGCGCCGTCGTCGGCTGCGAGCCGAACGGCGTGAGCAGCGTGCCGGTGATGTCGGTGGCCGACCCGAAGCGCCCGAGCGGCTCGCAGGACGCCAAGCACCTGAGCGACGTGCTCGAACTCTTCAAGAAGCAGTCGGAACGCGCGAAGGGCAGCGCGGCAAAGTAGCGCGCGCGGAGGCCGTGATAGCGGCGGCCGCCGGCGCCGGCGGCGCGACGCGCGGACCGCGCCCGCCGGTGCGCGCGCCGCCGCTGCAAGACGGTTCGGCCAGCGCCGGTCAGGGCGCCCCGAGCAGCAGGTAGGCGCTGAACGCGCCGCCGGTGCCGACGCCGACGCCGAGGTACGCGGGACCCGCGAACGTATCGGCGCCGATGAACAACGAACCCGAGTACAGCGTGCCTGGCGTCGGCAGCGCGTCGACGCGATCGCTGATGCGACCGACCTCCGCCGACGCGCCCGCGTAGACGCCCGAGCCCAGCAGGTCCGGCAGCGGGAGGACGCGCCGGTAGTACATCGCGCGCGCGAACGCGTACTCGCGGCCCGCGAACTGCCCCAGCCGGTAGCCGGACAGCCGCAGCGGCCCGCCGAGCGAGAACGATTCGTAGGCCGGCATGTCGGAGCCGAAGTCGGTGCCGCCGTCGGCACGGACGTTGAGCGTATGCGGGCCCCACGACTTGACGAAGGTGCCGCTGGCCGACAGGCGCTGGTAGTTGACCGCCGAGCCCAGCGCCTTCGTGGCCCCGTAGAACGTCAGCTCCGCCGCATACCCGGACCGCGGGAACCACGCCTGATCGAACTGATCGACCAGGAACCCGAAGCGGCCGCCGGCGGTCAATTCCTTGACCGACGGCAGGACCGGATCGCCGGTGTCGATGCGGGCGTGGACCTGCGTCCACTGGGCGCCGGCCCGCATGCTGCCGAACGTGCCCAGCGTCGCGCCGAGGTCGACCCCTGCCCGCGCGCTGGAGATCAGGTACTCCGCGACCTTGTCGTCGCCGTCGAACACGCCGCGCGTCGTCTGCCCGGCCACGCCGTACAGCGACCCGAACCAGACGCCGGCCTCGTGCAGCGGCTGGTAGAACTCGCTGAAGAGGTGCGTGTCCTGCCCGACCTGCGCCTCCGTGAGCCACTCCCCGCCCAGCCGGTTGATCCACGACTTGCGGTACTGGACCAGCACGTTGAAGATGTTTTCGCCCTGGAAGTCGCTGGCGAGACCCAGACCGAAGCGCAGGTAGTCCGGTCCCCAGAGCTTCTCGCGCGGCGTGACCACCATCGCGCGCGGTCCCTGGTCGCCCACGATGCGGTAGCTCACGCTCTCGAAGTCGCCGCGCCCGTAGATGCGGCGCAGGTCCGCGCTGACCTTCTCCTCCGCCAAGGGCTCGTCGGGCTTGGTCTGCACCAGAGCCGCGCAGCACCTCGGGGTTGGTCCGCTCCAGCCCCTCGAAGCGGATCTCGGCGACCGTGCCCAGCTCGCCGCTCCTGGCGACCTGCGTGGCCCGCAGCGCCGCGTACTGCTCCGCCGGCAGGCTGTAGCGGGACAGCGACGCGGCCAGCTTGCGCGTCGCCTCCTCGCCGATGCGGATGGCGTCCTTCGAACGCTCGAAGCTGCCCGCCGAGATGTCGCCCAAATCGGGCTCGATCAGCACGTCGCCGGGGCCCATGCTCTTCAACTGCTGGTCGACCGTCTGCTTGCCGAGGAAGTTGATGAGCTGCGCGGCCACCGCCAGTGCCGACGTGAGATCCGCACGCTTCAGCGGCGGCGTCGAGATGTTGACGGCGATCACGACGTCGGCGCACAGCGTGCGCGCCTGGTCGATCGGCAGGTTGTTGGCGATGCCGCCGTCCACGAGCAGCCGCCCGTCGATTTCCACCGGCGCGATGGCGCCGGGCACCGACATGCTGGCGCGCATCGCCTGCGCGACGCTGCCCTTGTTCAGCACGACGGAGTCGCCCGTCTCGATGTCCGTCGCCATCGCCTCGAACGGGATCGGCAGCTTGCGGAAGTCGCCGATGCCCGCGGCCGGCTGCGCAAGCACGCGGAAGAACGCCTCGATCGACACGCCCGCGATCACCCCCTTGGGCAGCGCGAGGCCGCCGTCCTTGACGCCGTACTCCGGCGCGAACAGCGTCTTGTAGTCGTCCGCCTTGCGCCGCATCGAGATCTCGTCGCGCGGCGGCTTGTCGCGGAAGATCTCCGCCCAGTTCGGCCGTGAGCACGAGTTCCTCGAGCCGCGCCGGCGGCGTGCCGACGGCGAACGTGCCGCCGACGATCGCGCCCATGCTGGTCCCGGTCACGCAGCTGATCGGGATGCGCATCTCGTCCAGCACCTTGAGCACGCCGACGTGCGCGATGCCGCGCGCGCCGCCGCCGGACAGCGCGAGGCCGATGCGCGGTGGCGCGCCCGGCAGCCCTCGGAGGCGGCGCATCGGCCGCGAGGGCCGCGGACTGCGCAATCAGCGTCGCGAGCGCCAGCGCCGCCGCGACGACGCGGCCATGGACAATCGTTCGAAGCTCGGCTCATGGACCACTCCATCGATTCGCGCCGCGTGCGCTGCCGGCGCACGGGACCCTGCGCGGCGTTCGCGGTAGGCATGGAATCGGAGGCTGCGGGCGCGCGCCCGCGCCGCCGGGATCGTGATGTTACGGGAAGGCGCGCGCGTCGAGGTGGCGTGGAGGTCCCGAACGGCGCCGGCGGGCGCAACGACGTCAGCGCGGCGGCTGCCAGCGCAGGTCGAGCGTGGCGGGCGTGGCCGGATTGGGCGGCTCGGGATGCACGGTCATCGGGCCCGGCGTGTGGCCGTGCGCCCAGAACCGCGCGACGCGGCGCGCCTCGGCCTCGTTCGCATTGACCGGGAACGTCGCGTAGTTGCGTCCGCCCGGATGCACGACGTGGTACGTGCAGCCGCCGAGCGCGCGCTGCGCCCAGGTGTCCACGAGGTCGAACGTCAGCGGCGCCTGCACGCCGATCGTCGGGTGCAGCGCCGACGGCGGGCTCCACGCGCGGAAGCGCACGCCGGCGACGAACTCGCCCGGGCACGCCGGTCGACGTCAGCGGCAGCATGCGGCCGTTGCACGTCACGACGTGGCGGCCGCCCGTCATGCCGGTCACCTTGATCTGCATGCGCTCGACGGACGAGTCGACGTAGCGCGCGGTGGCGCCGAGCGTGACCTCCTCGCCGAGCACGTGCCACGGCTCGATCGCCTGCCGCAGTTCCAGCGTGACGCCGGCGTACGTCGCGGTCCCGTAGCGCGGGAAGCGGAACTCCACGAACGGCTCGAACCACGCGGGCTCGAACGCATAGCCGGCGCGCTGCAGGTCGACCGCGACGTCGCGGATGTCCGCCGCCACGAAGTGCGGCAGCAGCCACCGGTCGTGCAAGGCGGTGCCCCACGACACGAGGTCGCCGCGGTACGGCTCGCGCCAGAACCGCGCGACCAGCGCGCGCAGCAGCAGCATCTGCACGGCGCTCATCCGGTAGTGCGGCGGCATCTCGAACGCGCGGAACTCGAGGAGGCCCAGGCGCCCGGTCGCGCCATCGGGCGAGTACAGCTTGTCGATCGAGAACTCGGCGCGGTGCGTGTTGCCGGTGAGGTCGGTCAGCAGGTGGCGCAGCAGCCGGTCGACGAGCCACGGCTGCAGCGTCTCGCGTCCGGGCTCGTTCTTCGCCGCCATCTGCTGGAACGCGATCGACAGTTCGTAGAGCTTGTCGTCGCGCGCCTCGTCGACGCGCGGCGCCTGGCTGGTCGGCCCGATGAACATCCCGGAGAACAGGTACGACAGCGACGGATGGTTCTGCCAGTACGTGATGAGGCTGCGCAGCAGGTCCGGCCGGCGCAGCAGCGGGCTGTCGGCGGGCGTCGCGCCGCCCAGCGTCACGTGGTTGCCGCCGCCCGTGCCGGTGTGGCGGCCGTCGAGCATGAACTTCTCGGTGCCCAGGCGCGCGAGCCGCGCCTCCTCGTAGAGCGTCTCGGTCGTCGCGATCGAGATCGCGCCACGTGCGATGCGGGATGAATGTTGACTTCGATGACGCCCGGGTCCGGCGTGACCATCAGCACCTTGACGCGCGGATCGCGCGGCGGCGTGTAGCCCTCGACGACGACCGGCGTCTTCAGGTGCTGCGCCGTGTCCTCGACCGCCGCGAGCAGCGCGACGTACGCTTCGAGGCGCTCGCACGGCGGCATGAACACGGTCAGGTGGCCGTCGCGCACCTGCAGCGTCAGCGCCGTCTTGACGACCTCGCGCGCCGACCCGGCGCGCACGCGCGCCGCGCCGACACGCAGTTTGTCGCGCGCGGGCAGCGGACCGCGCGGCGCGAACGGATCGACGCTGAACTCGGTTTCCTGGTCCGCGGGCAGCACGTCCGGCAGCGAGCCCAGCGGCAGGCGCAGGCCGAGCGGCGAATCGCCGGACACCGCATAGAGCCGCTCGCGGCGCAGCGGCCACGGACTCGACATCCACGCGACGGCGGGGTCCGCGCCCGGCACCGCGCGCAGCGGCAGCACGAGACCCGCCGGCGACGCCGAGCCCGGCCGTCAGCATGCGCGCGAGGCGCGCACGCTCGTCGGGCTTCGCGAGGTCGGCGGCGCAGCGGATCGACGTTGGCCGGCAACGCCGCTTCCGCGACGAGCAGCTTCGGCACGTCCTCGTAGGCGGTGATCAGCAGCGCGGGCGGCAACCCCAGCGCCTGCGCCAGCCGCTCGCCGAACGCCTGCGCGGTCGCGAGCGTCGCGCGCCCGGGCTTCGTCGTGTCGGCGATCAGCGCGTCGTCGCGCCACAGCGGCTCGCCGTCGACGCGCCAGAACACGCCGAGCGCCCAGCGCGGCAACGGTTCGCCCGGGTACCACTTGCCCTGGCCGTAGTGCACGAAGCCCCCGGGCGCGAAGCGTGCGCGCAGGCGCTGCAAGCAGGATCTCGGCGAGCTCGCGCTTCTTCGGCGACAGCGCCGTGTAGTTCCACTCGGCGCCGTCCATGTCGTCGATCGACACGAACGTCGGCTCGCCGCCCTGCGTCAGGCGCACGTCGTGCGCGACGAGGTCGCGGTCGACCGCCTCGCCCAGCGCGTCGATCGCCTCCCATTGCGCGTCGGTGTAGGGCCGCGTGACGCGCGGATCCTCGTGCACGCGCGTGACGCTCATCGCGAAGTCGAACTCGACCTTCGCAGACGTCGGTGTAGCCGATCACCGGCGCCGCGTTGCCCGGGTCGGCCGTGCACGCGAGCGGCAGGTGGCCCTCGCCGGCCAGCAGGCCCGACGTCGGGTCGAGGCCGATCCAGCCGGCGCCGGGAATGAAGGCCTCGGCCCACGCATGCAGGTCGGTGAAGTCGTGATCGGTGCCGGACGGACCGTCGAGCGGCTTCACGTCGGCGACGAGCTGGATCAGGTAGCCCGACGCGAAGCGCGCCGCGATGCCCAGGTGCCGCATGATCTGCACGAGCAGCCAGCCGGTGTCGCGGCACGAGCCGCTGGCGTTCTCGAGCGTCCGCTCCGGCGGCTGCACGCCGGGCTCCATCCGGACGAGGTAGCGGATCTGCCGCTGCAGCAGCTGGTTCAGGCGCACCAGCAGCAGCACCGGATTCTCGTCCGGCAGGATCGTCGTGCGGAATTCGTCGAGCCACGCGGCCAGCCGCGGCCCGAGCGGCGCCGTCTCGAGGAACGGGATCAGCTCCTTCGCGAGCGCCGGCGCATACGTGAACGGGTACGTCTCGGCGTAGGGCTCGACGAAGAAGTCGAACGGGTTGATCACCGTCAGGTCGGCGATCAGGTCGACCTCGATCTCGAGCTTGTCCGCGCGCTCCGGGAACACGAGCCGCGCGACCCAGTTGCCGTACGGGTCCTGCTGCCAGTTGAGGAAGTGCGGCTCGGGCGAGACGTTGAGCGAGTAGCCCAGCACCGGCGTGCGGCAGTGCGGCGCCGGGCGCAGCCGGATCTCGTGCGGCCCGAGGCTGACGTGGCGGTCGAAGCGGTAGGTCGTGCGGTGCGACAGCGCTACGCGGATAGCCATCGTCGAGCTAGCGCCCTACGTCCAGTCGGGATCGGGCAGCTGCGCGAACACGCGGCGCAGGCCCTCCCCCCACTGCGTGTGCACCATCTGGAAGTACGGATCGGTCTCCTCGATGCGCCGCGAGAGCTTGATGCGCAGCGAGTCGATCTCGTACACGAGAAGGTCGATCGGCAGCCCGACCGAGATGTTGGAGCGCATCGTCGAGTCGAACGACACGATCGTGCACTTGGTCGCGTCGAGCAGCGTGCTCGTGCGCTTGATCACACGGTCGATGATCGGCTTGCCGTACTTCGTCTCGCCGATCTGGAAGTAGCAGGTGTCGGGCGTCGCCTCGATGAAGTTGCCTTCGCCGTAGACGTTGAAGAGCCGCGGCGGCTCGCCGCGGATCTGGCCGCCGATCAGGAAGTTCGCCGACGCGTCGACGTTGTTCTGCACGAGGTACGGCCCGTCGCGCGTCTTGACCTCGCGCAGCGAGTCGCCCAGCAGGCGCGCCACGTCGAACATCGACTGCGCGTTCCACAGGTGCATCTCGTTGTCGCCGGCGCGCGCCTTCTGCTCGAAGATGGACAGCGCGTTCTGCGTGATCGACAGGTTGCCCGAGCACAGCGTCACGATGACGCGCTGGCCCTCGGCCGCGAACACCTTCATCTTCGAGAAGCGCGCGATCTGGTCGACCCCCGCGTTGGTGCGGGAGTCGGACGCGAAGATCATGCCCGCGTCCAGCGACATGGCGACACAGTAGGTCATGGGAGTCCAGGCGAAGGCGGCGTTCGCGCAACGGCGCGCGAAACCAGCCATTTTACCGAATCGCCGCCGTCGCGCCGGTTCAATACGACGGCACCAGGAAATGCTCGCTGATCTCGTCGCCGAGCAGCGATACACGCTGCAGGAAGTCCATCAGGTATTCGTGCAGTCCGTAGCGGATGATGTCGTCGGTGCGCCCGAAGTGCAGCCGCGCGTGAAGCTCCCCCGCCTGCCGCCGGAGCTCGGCGCTGTGGTCGTCGCACAGCAGCTCCAGCGTGTCGTTGATGAAGTTGAGGCAGCTGTGCAGCGACCGCGGCATGTCGTCGCGCAGCACGAGCAGTTCGGCGACGCGGCGCGGCGAGATCACGTCGCTGTAGATCTTGCGGTACGACTCGAAGCCGGACAGCGACTGCAGCAGCGACGCCCACTGGTAGTAGTCGACCGCGCCGCCCACGTCGGCGGCCGACGGCAGCAGGATGTGGTACTTGGTGTCGAGGATGCGCGCGGTGTTGTCGGCGCGCTCGATGTGCGTGCCGAGCCGGATGAAGTGGTACGCCTCGTCCCGCAGCATCGTGCCGAACGTCACGCCGCGGAACAGGTGCGAGCGCATCTTCACCCAGTCGAGGAACTCGGAGACGCCGATCGACTGCACGCGCTGGTAGTCCTTGCCGCGCATGTCGATCCACGCGCTGTTCAGGTCCTCGTACATCTCCGACGTGATCGCGCCGCGCACGCTGCGCGCCGACTCGCGCGCCGCGCGGAGGCAGCAGAAGATCGACGACGAGTTGTCGGCGTCGAGGATCATGAAGCGCAGCACGTTCTCGGCGGTCAGCGCCGGGTAGCTCTTGTAGAACGCCGTGGCGCCCCCGGTGGAAATGAGCGGCACCGCCCACGGCTCCGCCCACGCGAGTCCCGGCTCCTGCGGCTGGTAGGGGAGCAGCGACGTCCGGTACGTCACGTCGAGCAGCCGCGCGGTGTTCTCGGCGCGCTCGATGTGGCGGGCCATCCAGTAGAGTTCGTTGGCGGTGCGGGAGAGCATGGCGGCCATGAAGGGATCCGTCAGCCGAGGACCCAGGTGTCCTTGGTGCCGCCGCCCTGCGACGAGTTCACGACCAGCGAACCCTCGCGCAGCGCGACACGGGTCAGGCCGCCGGGCACGAGCTCGATGTCGGAGCCGGACAGCACGTAGGGACGCAGGTCGATGTGCCGCGGCGCGACGCCGGAGCCGACGAACGTCGGGCACGTCGACAGCGCGAGCGTCGGCTGCGCGATGTAGCGGTCCGGGGTGGCCAGGATCCGCGCGCGGAACGCGTCGCGTTCCTCCGCAGTCGACGCCGGACCCACGAGCATCCCGTAGCCGCCCGC